>NZ_JBYRER010000002.1:0-1029379 GCF_058349925.1 Agromyces solani | reverse complement strand
TCAAATCACTGACAGAGAAACAACTGACTCGAAAATCAAATTGTCCATCAATCAAAGGAATCCCACCAACCAAAAGGCCGGTCGGGGTTCAAAAAATTGGCATTGAACATAGTGCACGCTGTTGAGTTCTCAAGGAACGGACGCACCCGCTTCACGATCCGATCGGGATCGATTATTCGGGGCTTTGTTCGTTGTTTCCATCCGGTCATCCCATGGGACGCATCCGAATGCTTCAAGCCGATGAAAAGACATCTTCGGGGCTTGGAATCTTCGTGCCGCTTGAGGAGGATCTGCGTGGCCTCTCGGCCTTCCCGCTCTCCGCTCCTGTGGGGCAACGAATGAATACTTTACGGAGAAGCCGGCACTCGCGCAACTCGGCCGTGCATCCCGGGCGTGTCGCGCTTGTTTCCGCGGTTCCGGGCCCCGATCGCCCCCGGAGCCGGATCCCGATTCCGCACCGCCCCCCGAACGCGGAACGGCCCCGCATCGCCTTCGCGATGCGGGGCCGTGGGCCGACCTTCGACGAGTCACTCGACGAAGACGCCGGCGAGGGTCTTCTTGCCTCGGCGGAGCACCGCCATCGCTCCCGGTGCGACGAAGTCCGCGAGGGTCGCCTTCTCGTCGTCGACGCGCACGTTGTCGAGCGAGACTCCGCCCTGCGCGATCGCGCGTCGGCCCTCGCTCGCACTCGCGACGAGCCCGGTGTCGGCGAGCACCTGCGCGATCGGCGCGTCGGGCGAGGTCGTCGTGTTGGGCAGTTCGCGGAGCGCCGACTCGAGCGTCGCCTCGTCGAGCGAGGCCAGGTCGCCCTGGCCGAACAGCGCCTGCGACGCCGCGATGACCGCGGCCGTGGCATCCGCACCGTGCACCAGGGTCGTGACCTCGGAGGCGAGCACGCGCTGGGCCTCGCGCCGGAAGGGCTCGTTCTCGACCGCCGCCTCGAGCTCCTCGATGCGGGCGCGGCTGAGGAACGAGAACACCTTGAGGCGCGCGATCACGTCGGCGTCGTCGGTGTTGAGCCAGAACTGGTAGAAGCGGTAGGGGCTGCACATCTCGGCGTCGAGCCAGATCGCGTTGCCCTCGCTCTTGCCGAACTTGGTGCCGTCGGCGTTCGTCACGAGCGGCGTGCCGATCGCGTGCACGCTGCGACCTTCGACGCGGTGGATGAGGTCGGTCCCGCTCGTGAGGTTGCCCCACTGGTCGCTGCCGCCTGACTGCAGGACGCAGCCGTACTGGCGGAACAGCTCGAGGTAGTCGTAGCCCTGCAGGAGCTGGTAGCTGAACTCGGTGTAGCTGATGCCGGCGTCGGAGTTCAGCCGCGAGGCGACCGCGTCCTTCTTGAGCATCGTGCCGACGCGGTAGTGCTTGCCGACGTCGCGCAGGAAGTCGATCGCGCTGAGGCCGGCCGTCCAGTCGAGGTTGTTCACGAGCCGCACGGGGTTCTCGCCCTCGGCGGAGAGGAACCGTGAGACCTGCCCCTGCAGGCGGCCGACCCATTCGGCGACGGTCTCCTTCGTGTTGAGCGTGCGCTCGGCGGTCGGGCGCGGGTCGCCGATGAGGCCCGTCGAGCCGCCGACGAGGCCGAGCGGCCGGTGGCCGGCCAGCTGGAGTCGCCGCATCACGATGAGCTGGACGAGGTTGCCGAGGTGCAGGCTCGGCGCCGTCGGGTCGAACCCGCAGTAATACGTGATCGGCTCGCCCGCGAGGAGCTCTTTCAGCGCGGCCCGGTCGGTCGACACGTGCACGTGGCCGCGCCAGACGAGTTCCTCCCAGACGTCTTCGAAGGAGGCGTCGTTCTGCTGGGTGGAGAGGATCACGGGGTCTGACACCCCGCCAGAGTATCAGCGGGTCGAATCAGGCTGCATCACTAAGGAATACTTGATTAGGGCTGTATACTTATCTCATATCGACTGAAGGATCCAAGGTGAAGGAGCCGAGATGATCGTCGTCACCGCCGACCAGGTCGCCAGCCGGACGAGGGCCGATCTCGCCGGATCCGCACGAGATCGCATCCAGCGCGCCCACGGCGACGCCCTGCTGCTGCCCGTCGCCCGCAATGCCGGCGACGAGATCCAGCTCATCACCCGCGACGGCCGCACCGTCGTCGACGTCGTCTTCGACCTCACCCGCGACGGCGGCTGGAGCGTCGGCATCGGCTGCGGTCCGGTGCGCGAGCCGTTGCCGGACGACATCCGGGAGGCCAGCGGCGAGGCGTTCTTCGCCGCCCGCGACGCGGTCGAGCGTGCGAAGAAGAGCGCTCCGCGAATCGCCGTCGAGGCCGGCGGCGAGGTGACGAGCGGGCCCACCGCCGCGGATGTCGAGGCACTCCTCACCCTGGCCCTGCTGCTGCGCGAACGGCGGTCCGACCAGGGGTGGGAGGTCTACGACCGCATCGTCGCCGGCGCGCGCCAGACCGACATCGCGGATGAACTCGGCGTGAGCGCGCCCGCGATCAGCTCGCGCATGAAATCGGGCAACATCCGGGCGGAGCTCGACGCGGCCCCGGCGCTCGCTAGGCTGCTTGAGCATCTGGATGCCTCGACGGAAGCCCGCGCATGAACCTCATCGTCATCGCCGACACGATCACCTGGTCGGCCCTGCTCATCTCGCTGGCCGCGGCCACGGTGCTCTCGGTGCTCGCGTCGCTGAAGCCCCGTCGCGCCTACGTCTGGTTCGCGACCGGCACCCTCGGCATCGCCCTCGCCGCCGCCGCGACCACGACGGCGACCGCACCGTTCGGGCTCGCGCCGATCGTCGTCGTGCTCGGGCTCGCGACCGCGGTCTTCGGCGGCAGCGCGGCTGCCGGCACGGCGCTCGAGCTCGCGATGGGCGGCGCGGTGGCGCCGGGTCTCCACGGCGGCATCATCGTCACCGACCGACGCATCGACCCGAACGCCGCCCCCGGCGTACAGCCGGTCGAGCGACGTCGCGAGGTGCTGCGCGGCGGCCTCACGATCGGCGTGCTCGAGCGGATCGCGTCCGCGGGGGCGATCATCGCCGGATTCCCCGAGGCGCTCGCGATCGTCGTCGCCGTGAAGGGCGTCGGCCGCTTCACCGAGCTCGAGGCGCCCGAGGCCCGCGAGCGGTTCATCATCGGCACCTTCGCGAGCCTCATCTGGGCGTGCGCCGCGGCGCTCGTCGTGCACCTGGCGATCAGCTGAGGCGCACGCCGCCGCCGCCGCCGTACGCGTCAGGCGGTCGGGTCGACGGCGCCCGCGTGCCGGCGATACGGCGAAACGCCCTCGTCGCCGGGCAGCCAGTAGCGCCAGGGATAGGCGCTGCCGCCGCCCACGCCGTTCACCCCGGTGCGCGGACCGTTCGCGGCGTGGAGCGGCCGCTCCGGGACGCGCAGGCCGAACGGTGCCGCGAGCAGGTCGCTGCCGTCCGCCTCGAGGGGAACGCCGAGCGCCTTCGCGAGCCGCCCGGGGCCGCGGGCGAGATCGCGATCGCTCACGCCGGGTCGTCGTCGGCGGGCGTGGTCGAGGCCGGCCACGACGGTGGCGCCACGCAGCAGCACGGCCGAGGACATGCCCGCCGGCCGAACGACGATGTTGAGGCAGACGTGCATGCCGTAGCTGAAGTACGCGTAGAGATGCCCCGGTTCCCCGAACATCACGGCGTTGCGCGGCGTGCGCCCGCGGAACGCGTGCGAGCCGGGATCCTCTCCGACACCGCGGTAGGCCTCGACCTCGGACAGCCTGATCGCGACATCGCCGTCGGGTGCACGGTACGAGAGCACCGCCCCGAGCAAGAGCGGCGCGAGTTGCACCGGATCCTGCTCGAAGTACGCCCGGTCGGGCGTGATGAGCTCGGTCAGTTCGACGCCTCGGGCAGTCCCGCCATCAGCTGCCGAACCCGCTCGGCGAGCCTGGCGAACTGCTCGGCGACGCGATCCGGTGCGGTGCCGCCGATGCCGTCGCGGCTCGCGACCGACCCCTCGATCGTCAGCACCCCCCGCACGTCCGGCGTGAGGTGCGGCGAGATCGCCGCGAGCGCGGCATCGTCGACGGCGTCGAGGTCGATCCCCTGCTGCTCGGCGTAGCGCACGAGCGCACCCGTGATCTCGTGGGCGTCGCGGAAGGGCACGTGCCGCTTCACGAGCCACTCGGCGACGTCGGTGGCGAGCGAGAACCCGGCGGGCGCGAGCTGGGCCATGCGGTCGGTGTGGAAGGTGAGCGTCGCGACCATGCCCGTGAACGCCGGCAGGAGCACCTCGAGCGTCTCGACGGAGTCGAAGACGGGCTCCTTGTCCTCCTGCAGGTCGCGGTTGTAGGCGAGCGGCAGCGCCTTGAGCGTGGCGAGCAGGCCCGTGAGGTTGCCGATCAGCCGGCCGGACTTGCCTCGGGCGAGTTCGGCGATGTCGGGGTTCTTCTTCTGCGGCATGATCGACGAGCCCGTCGAGAACCCGTCGTCGAGGGTGACGAAGCCGAACTCGCGCGTGTTCCAGAGGATGATCTCCTCGGAGATGCGCGAAAGGTCGATGCCGATCATCGCGGTGACGAACGCGAACTCCGCGACGACGTCGCGGCTCGCGGTGCCGTCGATCGAGTTCTCGGCGGGCGCGGCGAGCCCGAGGTCGCGGGCGACCGCCGCGGCGTCGAGGCCGAGCGTCGATCCGGCGAGCGCTCCCCCGCCGTACGGTGAGACGTCGGCGCGCTTCGTCCAGTCGACGAGCCGCTCGAGGTCGCGCGAGAGCGCCCACGCGTGGGCGAGCAGGTGATGCGCGAGCAGCACCGGCTGCGCGTGCTGGAGGTGGGTGCGGCCGGGCATGATCGCATCGCGGTGCGCGTCGGCCTGCGCGGCGAGCGCGTCGATGAGGTGGACGAGCTGCTGCCCGATCGTCGCCGCGTGGTCCTTCAGGTACAGGCGCACGAGCGTCGCGATCTGGTCGTTGCGACTGCGGCCGGCGCGCAGCTTTCCGCCGAGCTCGGGGCCGACGACGTCGATGAGGGCGGCCTCGAGCGCGCCGTGCACGTCCTCATCGCCCTCGGCCGCCGCGAGCTCGCCCGACAGCACCCTGGCCTCGAGCGTGTCGAGCCCGGCGAGCATCGTCGACAGCTCGGCGCCGTCGAGGTAGCCGGCCGCGGCGAGCGCGCGGGCGTGGGCCCGCGAGCCCGCGAGGTCGTAGCCCGCGAGCTGCCAGTCGAAGTGCGTCGACTTCGAGAGCCGGGCGAGCTCGGGCGACGGGCCCGTCGCGAAACGGGCGCCCCAGAGCGATCCCTCGTTGGTGCCGTGCTCGGTCATCATGCGTCCTTCCGGTCGAGGAGCCAGGTGAGCAGCGCCTTCTGCGCGTGCAGGCGGTTCTCCGCTTCGTCCCAGACGACCGATTGCGGGCCGTCGATGACCGCGGCATCCACCTCCACGCCGCGATAGGCCGGCAGGCAGTGCATGAAGATCGCGTCGGCGTCGGCCTCGGCCATGAGCGCATCGGTCACGCGGTAGTCGCCGAAGGTGGCGAGGCGTTCGGCCTTCTCGGCCTCCTGCCCCATCGACACCCAGGTGTCGGTGACGACGACGTCCGCGCCCCGGGCGGCCTCGACCGCGTCGTCGGTCACGAGCACGGAACCACCGGTGCTCTCGGCGATGCGACGGGCGTCGGCGACGATGTCGGCCCGCGGAACGTACGCCGCCGGTGCGGCGATCCGGACGTGCATGCCGGCGGTCGCCCCGGCGAGCAGGTACGAGTGGGCCATGTTGTTGGCCCCGTCGCCGAAGTACGACAGCGTGAGGCCGGCGAGCCCGCCCTTCCGCTCGCGGATCGTCTGCAGGTCGGCGAGCAGCTGGCACGGGTGGAAGTCGTCGCTCAGTGCGTTGACGACCGGAACGGTCGTGCCCTCGGCCATCTCTTCGAGACCCGCATGGGAGAAGGTCCGCCAGACGATCGCGGCGACCATGCGCTCGAGCACGCGCGCGGTGTCGGAGACCGACTCCTTGCCGCCGAGCTGGCTCTCGCTCGAGTTGATCACGAGCGGCACGCCGCCCAGGTCCGCGATGCCGACGGAGAACGAGACCCTCGTACGGGTCGAGGTCTTGTCGAACACGACGGCGACGGTCTGCGGGCCCTCGAGCGGGCGTGCGGCGTAACGGTCGGCCTTGAGCCGTGCGGCGAGGTCGAGCACCTCGGCTTGCTCGGCGGGCGTGAGGTCGTCGTCGCGGAGGAAGTGGCGGGTCATGCGGTCCGTTCGGTTCGGAGGAGCAGGAAGAGGTCAGCGGGCGGCGACGCGTTCGAGCGCGCGGCCGAAGCGGGCGTCGAACTCGTCGAGTTCGGCGTCGCCGACGATGAGCGGCGGGGCGATCCGGATGGTGGAATCATTGGCCGCGTTGACGATGAGCCCCTCGTCCATCGCGGCGGCGACGAGGCGCCCCGCGACGGGCTCGTCGAGGGCCACGCCCACGAGGAGGCCACGCCCCCGGACTCCGGTGACGAGCGGCGAGCCGAGCCCGAGGATGCGGTCGCGGAGCTGGGCGCCGCGCCGGGCGGCGTTGCCGACGAGGTCGGCGCGCTCGATCTCGCCGAGCACCGCGTTCGCGACCGCGGTCGCGAGCGGGTTGCCGCCGAACGTCGACCCGTGCTGTCCCTTCGTGAACAGCGAGGAGGCACGACCGAAGGTGACGAGCCCGCCGATCGGGATGCCGCCGCCGATGCCCTTCGCGACCGTGATCGCATCCGGCGCGATGCCGGCGTGCTGGAACCCGAACCAGGCCCCGGTGCGGCCGGCGCCGGTCTGGATCTCGTCGACGATGAGCAGCGCCCCGTGGCGATGGGTGAGTTCGCGTGCCGCTTCGAGGAATCCCGGCGGCAACTCGACGACGCCCGCCTCGCCCTGGATCGGCTCGAGGATGAGCGCCGAGACGGCATCGTCGAGCGCGGCCTCGAGCGCCTCGAAGGTCGCCGGGATGTGCTCGACGCCGCCGGGCAGCGGCTCGAACGGGTCGCGCATGTGCGGCTTGCCGGTGAGCGCGAGCGAGCCCATGGTCCGGCCGTGGAAGCCGTCGACGAGCGCGAGCACGCGCGTCCGCGCGCCGCCCGAGTTGTTGAGGCGCGCGAGCTTGAACGCGGCCTCGTTCGCCTCGGCACCTGAGTTGCCGAACCACGCCCGGCCCTCGTCGCCCGTGCCCGCGAGCCTCGTGATGCGCTCGGCGAGCTCGAGCGCGGGCTCGGTCGTGAAGTAGTTCGACACGTGCGCGAGCTTCGCCGCCTGCGCCGAGACCGCCTCGACGAACACGGGATGCGCGTGGCCGAGCGAGTTGACCGCGATGCCGGCGAGGAAGTCGAGGTACCGCTTCCCGGTGTCGTCCCACACCCAGCAGCCCTCGCCGTGTTCGAGCTTCGCGAGCGGCATGCCGATCGACCGCATGATGCGGGTGTCGAAGCGCTGCTGCCATTCGGTCATGAGGCACCTCCGGCCGGCACGACCTCGGTGCCGATGCCCTGCGGGGTGAAGACCTCGAGCAGGATCGAGTGCGGCACGCGGCCGTCGATGATCGCGGCCTTCGCCACCCCTCCCTCGACGGCCTCGAGGCACGCCCGCATCTTCGGGATCATGCCGGACTCGAGCGACGGCAGCAGCGACTCGAGCTCGGGCACGTCGATGACCGAGACGAGCGAGTCGCGGTTCGGCCAGTCGCGGTAGAGCCCGGCGACATCCGTGAGGATGACGAGCTTCGCCGCGCCGAGGGCCACGGCCAGCGCGGCCGCCGCCGAGTCGGCGTTCACGTTGAGCGGCTGACCGGGCGAGTCGCCGTCGGGTGCGATGGAGGAGACGACCGGGATGCGGCCGGCGTGGAGCTGGGCCGCGACCGCCTCGGGGTCGACCGCGACCACGTCGCCGACGAGCCCGAGGTCGACCTCGACGCCGTCGACGACGGCGCCGCGTCGGCGCCCCGTGAACAGGCCGGCGTCCTCGCCGGAGAGCCCCGCCGCGAGCGGCCCGTGCTCGTTGATGAGCGAGACGAGCTCGCGGTTGACCTGGCCCGACAGCACCATCCGCACGACGTCCATCGCCTCCGGCGTCGTCACCCGGTAGCCGCCGCGGAACTCGCTCTCGATGCCGAGGCGCTCGAGCATCGACGAGATCTGCGGCCCGCCTCCGTGCACGACGACGGGCTTGATCCCGGCGTAGCGGAGGTACACCATGTCCTCGGCGAACGCCCGCTGGAGCTCGGGGCTCACCATGGCGTTGCCCCCGAACTTCACGACGATGGTCTCGCCGTGGAAGCGCTTCAGCCACGGCAGCGACTCGATGAGCACCCGTGCCTTCTCGGCGGCCTGGGCCGCTTCTCCGGCCTCGCCGGAGGCATCCGCTTCGTCGTACTCGCCCATCATCAACTCGCGTACGCGCTGTTCTCGTGCACGTAGTCGTGCGTGAGGTCGTTCGTCAGGATCGTCGCGGATGCCTCGCCGGCGTGCAGCTCGATGAGGACGTGCGTCGCGCGCGGGGCCAGGTCGACCTCGTCGCGGGGCCGGTCGGGCCGGCCGGCGTGGCAGACCCGCACTCCGTTCATCGACACGTCGACCAGGTAGGGGTCGAACGGCGCGCGGGTCGTGCCGATCGCGGCGAGCACGCGACCCCAGTTCGGGTCGTTGCCGAAGATCGCGGCCTTGAACAGGTTGTTTCGCGCGACCGAACGGCCGACCTCGACCGCATCGTCCTCGGTGACGGCGCCGCGGACCTCGATCGTGATGTCGTGGCTCGCACCCTCTGCGTCGGCCTGGAGCTGGGCCGCGAGGTCGAGGCAGGCCGTCGTGAGGGCCTCGGTGAACGCGGCCTCGTCGGGCACGACGCCCGACGCGCCGCTCGCGAGCAGGGTCACCTGGTCGTTGGTCGACATGCAGCCGTCGGAGTCGAGCCGGTCGAAGCTCACCCGGGTCGACTGCCGCAGTGCGCGGTCGAGCGCGGATGCCTCGAGGTCGGCGTCGGTCGTGATGACGACGAGCATCGTGGCGAGGCCCGGGGCGAGCATGCCCGCGCCCTTCGCCATGCCGCCGATGCGCCAGCCGTCGCCGTCGACCACGACGGTCTTCGGCTTCGTGTCGGTCGTCATGATGGCGCGTGCCGCGTCGTCACCGGAGGCCGCATCGGCTGAGAGCCGGTTCGCGGCGCTCAGCACGCCCTCTTCGAGGATCTCACCGTCGAGCTGGTCGCCGATGAGCCCGGTCGAGCAGACCAGCACGTCGCCGGCCGAGACGCCGAGCGCCGAGGCCGCCGCCTCCGCGGTGCGGTGCGTGACCTGGAACCCCTCGGGGCCCGTGAAGCAGTTCGCGCCGCCCGAGTTCAGCACGATCGCCGAGACGACGCCGTCCTTCGCGACCTCCTTCGACCAGATGATCGGGTTGGCCTGCGCGCGGTTCGAGGTGAACACGACCGCCGCCTGCTGCGACGGTCCGCGATTGACGACGAGGGCCAGGTCGAGCGCACCGGTGCGCTTGATGCCGGCGGCGATGCCGGCGGCTTCGAACCCCGAGGGGGCGGTGACGGTCACGGGGCGACTCCGTTCACGGGCAGGCCGGTCGACTCGGTGAGGCCGAGCGCGAGGTTCGCCGACTGGATGGCGGCACCCGCGGTGCCCTTGACGAGGTTGTCGACGGCGGTGACGACGACGACGCGACCCGCGCGCTCGTCGATCGCGAGGCCCATGAGTGCCGTGTTCGCTCCGAGCACGTCGGCCGTGCGCGGGAACTGGCCCTCGGGGAGGAGCTGCACGAACCGCTCCCCCGCGTAGGCGTCCTCCCAGGCGGCGCGGACCGCCGAGGCATCCGTGCCGGGCATGATGCGGGCCGTCGAGGTCGCGAGGATGCCGCGCGACATCGGCACGATCACCGGGGTGAACGAGAGCGTCGGCTCGGCCGCGCCCGCCCAGCGCAGCGCCTGCTGCACCTCGGGGATGTGCCGGTGCACGCCGCCCACCGAGTACGGGTTCGCCGAGCCGAGGATCTCGGCGGCGAGGAGGTGCGCCTTCAGGCTCTTGCCTGCGCCCGACGGTCCGACGGCGAGTACCGAGACGAGGTCGCGGTCCTCGATGACGCCCGCGCGGATGCCGGGTGCGAGCGAGAGCGCGACCGTCGAGGCATTGCATCCGGGTGCGGCGATGCGCTTCGCCTTCGCGAGCCGGTCGCGCTGCGTGCCGCTGAGGCGCGGCAGCTCGGGCACGCCGTACTCCCACGCCCCGTGGAAGTCGCCGCCGTAGAACTCGGCCCAATCCGCGGCCGACTCGAGCCGGTGGTCGGCACCGCAGTCGACCACGAGCGTCTCGGGCGACAGCTCAGCGGCGATCGCCCCCGATGCGCCGTGCGGCAGGGCGAGGAAGACGACGTCGTGGCCGGCGAGGGTCTCCGCCGTCGTCTCCTTCAGCGTCAGGTGCGTGTAGGTGCGCAGGTGCGGCTGCACCGCGGCGAGCGGCTGGCCGGCGTTCGAATGGGCGGTCACGGTGCGGACCTGGAGCTCGGGATGATCGGCCAGGAGGCGCAGGATCTCTCCCCCGGCATAGCCGGACGCGCCGGAGACGGCGACGGAGTACGTCATGGAATCCACCTTAAGGGTCTGTGCGGTCGGGGCGATGTTCCGGCGACGCCCCGCGACAGCCCGCTAGGCCGTCGCAGGGGTCGCCGAGATTCGGCGCCCGCCACGGCGTCGGCTGCGCACGATCTCGACACGCTCGTGGCGTGCGGCGGCGAACCGGATGATGGACATGGTTCGACCCTAGCGACGCGCCGCCGCCGCTCGCAAACCGAGTGACGCCCGATGTCGTCCCCGAGCGGCCCGAGCCTCCGACGAACGTCGTCCGCCGCGCCGCATGAGCCGTCGTGCTCGCGGGTGCGGAGACCGGCGAAGGGCCGGGAAGCCTCGAGCTTCCCGGCCCTCCACCGTGCGGACGTCGCGACGGCGGACCGTCGCGCGCCACGCCGTCAGTCGCGGATCGCGGCCCCGGTGCGCTCACCCGCGAGGGCCGCGCCGGCCAGCTTCGCCTCGCTGGCCTCGGCCGCCGTGAGCGTACGATCGGCGGCGCGGAAGCGCAGCGCGAACGTGAGGCTCTTCGAGCCTTCGGGCACGCCCTGGCCGCGGTAGTCGTCGACGAGCGCGAGGTGCTCGAGGAGCTCGCCGGCGCCCTCGCGGACGGCCGCGGCGACCTCGGCGGCCGACACCTCGGCGCCCACGACGAGCGAGAGATCCTGCGTCGCCGCCGGCAGCGTGCCGATCGGGGTCGCTTCGACCGCCGGGTCGGCGGCCGCGATCACCGCGTCGAGATCGAGCTCGGCGACCGCGACCACGCGGGGCAGGTCGTTCGCCTCGGCGAGTGCCGGCAGCAGCTCGCCCGCGAAGCCGACGGGGCGGCCGCCCACCCGGAGCTCGGCGGTGCGACCGGGGTGGAACGCGTGGTGCGAGCCCTGCACGACCTCGAGATCGGCGCCCGTCGCGAGTGCCACCCGCCGGGCGGCGTCGAGCGCATCGGCGAGCCCGTAGGGCTCGGCGGCGACACCGGGCTGCTTCGCGACCCGGTCGCCCACGAGCAGCACGCCGAGGTGACGCGGCTGCGGCGGGATGCCCGCGTCGAGCGCCGCGAGAGTCTCGTCACTCGGCTTGGCGTCGCCGATCGGCAGCTCGGCCACGCCGTAGGCGCGGCCCGGCTCGGGCAGGAAGACGAGGCCGATCTCGAAGAGGTCGAGATCGATCAGCCCGCGCGAACGGTTGCGCCTCGCCGCGGCGATGAGCCCGGGCAGGAGCGACCGGCGCAGGAACGGCGTCGACTGGTCGAGCGCGTTCGCGAGGCGGACCGAGGCCACCGGCGAGCCGTCGACGCTGCCGAAGGTTGCGTTGTCTTCGGCCGTCGCGAACGGGAACGTGAGCACCTCGACCGATCCGGCCGCGGCGAGCGCATCGGCGGTCTGGCGGCGGAGCCGCTGCGAACGGGTGAGCCCGCGTCCGGGAGGGGCGACCGGCAGCACCGAGGGGATGCGGTGGTAGCCGACCAGTCGGGCGACCTCTTCGGCGAGCTCCTCGCGGCCCGTGAGGTCGGGACGCCATGCGGGCGGCACGACCGAGAAACCGCCCTCGGTGCGGGTGAGCACGCCGCCGATCTCGGCGAGCGCGTCGTGCACTTCGTCGTTCGTGTACTCGACGCCGATGACGCGCGAGACGAAGCCGTCGGGCAGCTCGATCGCCGCGCGATCGGGCGTGGTCTGGATGAGCGAACCGCCCGCGTCGGCGATGCCGCCCGCGAGGTCGACCATCAGCTGCGCGACGCGTGCGACCGCGACGGCCCCGATCGTCGGGTCGATGCCGCGCTCGTAGCGCTTCGCGGCCTCGCTCGGCAGCTTGTGGCGCCGCGCCGTGCGGGCGATCGAGACCGGGTCCCAGACCGCCGCCTCGATGAGGACGTTCTGCGTCGTGTCGCTCATCTCGGTCTCGGCACCGCCCATGACGCCGGCCAGGCCGATCGGCCCGCGGTCGTCGGTCACCACGATGTCCTCGGCGTGGAGCGTGCGCTCCTTGCCGTCGAGGGTCGTGAACCGCTCCCCCGCCTCGGCGCGACGCACGACGATGCCGCCGCGGAGCGTGTCGAGGTCGTAGCCGTGGATCGGCTGGCCGAGCTCGAGCATGACGTAGTTCGTGATGTCGACGAGCACCGACAGCGAACGGATGCCGGCGAGCTTCAGCCGCGCGACCATCCACGCCGGCGTCGGGCGCGACGCATCGACACCGCGCACGATCCGCGTCGCGAAGGCGCTCGAGGCGATCTTGCCGCGGATCGGCGAGCGGTCGTCGATGACGACCGGGAAGCCGTCGGCCGAGGCATCCGTCGCCGGCGTCTCGTCGACCGGATCGCGGAAGACCGCACCCGTCGCGTGGGCGTACTCGCGGGCGACGCCGCGGATCGAGAACGCGTAGCCGCGGTCGGGGGTGACGTTGATCTCGATCGCCGCGTCGTCGAGGCCCAGCAGTGCGATCGCGTCGCTGCCGACGGGCGCGTCGATGCCGAGCGTCGACAGCCGGAGGATGCCGTCGTGCTCGTCGCCTAGGCCCAGTTCGCGGGCCGATGCGATCATGCCGTCGGAGACGTGGCCGTAGGTCTTGCGCGCCGCGATCGGGAACGGCCCGGGCAGCACGGCGCCGGGCAGGGTCACCACGACCTTGTCGCCCGGGAAGAAGTTGCGGGCGCCGCAGACGATGCCGCGGACGCCGCCGTTCGCCTCGCCGACGTCGACCTGGCACCAGCGGATGGTCTTGCCGTTCGACTGCGGCTCTTCGACGAACTCGAGCACCTCGCCGACGACGATCGGGCCCTCGAGCTCGAACGTGTGGACGTCTTCTTCTTCGAGGCCGACCTTCACGAGGGCGGCGTGCACGTCTTCGGGCGTCGTGCCCGGGACGAGCTCGACGTATTCGGCGAGCCAGCTGAGAGGTACTCGCATCGTTCTAGACCACCATTCCGAACTGCTGGGAGAAGCGGACGTCTCCCTCGACCATTTCGCGCATGTCCTGCACGTCGTTGCGGAGCATCAGGCCGCGCTCGATGCCCATGCCGAACGCGAAGCCGGTGTAGACCTCGGGATCGATGCCGGCGGCCTTCAGCACGTTGGGGTGCATCATGCCGCAGCCGCCCCACTCGATCCACCTGGCGCCGCCCTTGAAGGTGGGGTGCCAGAAGTCGAGCTCGGCGCTCGGCTCGGTGAACGGGAAGAAGCTCGGGCGCAGGCGGATCTTCGCCTCGTCGCCGAAGATCGACTTCACGAAGTGGTCGAGCGTGCCCTTGAGGTGCGCCATCGTGAGGCCCTTGTCGACCGCGACGCCCTCGAACTGCATGAACACGGGCAGGTGGGTCGCGTCGAACTCGTCGGTGCGGTACACCCGCCCCGGTGCGAGCACGTAGAGCGGCAGGTCGCGCTCGAGCATCGAGCGGATCTGCACGGGGCTCGTGTGCGTGCGCATTACGAGGTGCGCCTCGGGCGGGTCGACGAAGAACGTGTCCTGCATCGCGCGCGCCGGGTGGTCGGCGTCGAAGTTCAGCGCGTCGAAGTTGAACCACTCGCTCTCGACCTCGGGGCCCTCCGCGATCTCCCAGCCCATGCCGGTGAACACGTCGCAGACCCGGTCCTGCAGGAGGGTGAGGGGATGCCGCGCGCCCGCCTCGAAACGCGAGGGCAGCGCCGTGACGTCGACGGCCTCTGCGACGAGCTGCGCGGCCGCCTCGGCCTCGACGATCTCGGCCTCGCGGGCGGCGAACGCCTGGTTGACGCGGCCGCGGGCGCCGCCGACGAGCTTGCCGAGGGCGGCCTTCTGCTCGTTGGGCACGTTGCGCAGCTCGGCGTTCAGGAGCGCGAGCGGCGACTTCTCGCCGGTGTGCGCGGTGCGAACGGTCTTCAGCGCGGCGGAGTCGCCGGCCGACGCGATGGCCGCGAGGGCCGCGTCGACCGCGGACTGGACCGCGGACTCGGTGATTTCGAGGGGTTCTGGCACGGTCAACGAGTCTACCGGCGACGCGGGACGGTAGGTGGCGTGCGTCTCGTGACGACGTCGCGTCGAAGCCGCGTCGCGTTCAGCCCCGGAGGCCGCCGCCGGTCCCTTCGCCGCCGCCGATCGAGTCGAGTCCGGCCTTCACCGCGACCGCGCGCGTCGTCGTGATGTTCTCGTCGAGCAGGTCGGCGGTGACGACGACCTTGTTGGATCGACGCAGTCGGCGTTCGACCCGGTACGCGATGTAGGACAGGATCAGGCAGAGCAGGATGTAGATCGTGCCGACGACGATCGTCGCGGGAACGATCGGTGAACCATAGGTCGATTGCGTTCCGATGTAGCGCGCATAGAACAGCAGCTCGGGGTACGTGATGATGTAGCCGAGCGCGGTGTCCTTCAGCGTCACCACGAGCTGGGCGATGATGACGGGCATCATCGCGCGAACGGCCTGCGGCAGCAGGATCAGGCGCATGACCCCCGCCTTGCGCAGCCCGATCGCGTACCCGGCCTCGGACTGGCCGCGCGGCAGCGACTCGACGCCGGCGCGGAAGACTTCGGCGAGCACGGAGCCGTTGTAGGCGACGAGGGCGATGACGACCGCCCAGTAGGGGTCCAGCCGCAGGCCGACGACGGGCAGCCCGTAGTACAGCAGGAACATGAAGACGAGCACCGGGATCGCGCGGAGCACCTCGACGACCGCCCCGACGGGGCGACGGAGCCATGCATGGTCGGAGAGCCGGCCGAGCGCGAGGATGAGCCCGAAGATGAGCGCACCGACGGCTGCCGTGGCGAACGCCGCGAGCGTGCGGCCGGTCGCGAACAGGATCTGCACCCACACGTTCGTGTAGGTGAATGCCGACCACTTCTCGGCGGTGAACTGCCCGGTCGCCCACAGCCGCCACAGGATGAATCCGATGATCCCGACGACCACCACGACGGTGATGACGCCGAGCAGGCGGTAACGCGCGCGGGCACGGGGACCCGGCACGTCGTAGAGGACGCTCGTCATCGCGCCACCTTCCATCGGTTCTCGAACGCTCGCTGGGCCCAGGAGAGCAGGAGCACGAGCACGACGAAGATCACCATGACCCACAGGATCACCACGAACTGGTTCTCGCCGTCTTCGGACATGTTGGCGCGAATCGTGCCGAGGTTGACCACGCTGAAGCCCGCTGCGACCGTCGTGTTCTTGAGGAGTGCGATGAACACGCTCATCATCGGCGGGATCACGGAGCGGAACGCCTGTGGCAGCACGACGAGCGACATGACCTGACCGAAGGTGAGCCCGAGCGCACGTGCAGCTTCGGCCTGACCGACGGGCACGGTGTTGATGCCCGAGCGGATCGTCTCGGCGACGTAGGTGGCCGTGTAGATGCCGAGGGCGAAGATCGCGAGGGTGAGCGAGACGCCGGTCGTCAATCGGAGCCCGAACAGCGGAGGCAGGGCGAACGCGAACGCGAAGAACACGAGCGTGAGCGGCGTGTTGCGGATGGTGTTCACATACACCGCACCGACCGAACGGGCGATCGGCACCGGCGAGACGCGCATCGCCCCGACGACGGTGCCGAGCACGAGCGCGACCACACCGCCGCCGACGAACAATATGAGCGTGCCGAGCAGCGCCACACCCCAGACATCGAGGTAATCGGTGATGATGCCCATCGCGCTCCTTCACGTTGCTCGGCATGGCCGCGCTCTGCGGCCTCGGGAGTGGAGGTGCGGGGGCGGCGCACCGCCCCCGCACCGTGATCACATGACCGGGTCGACCTCGGGCTGCTCGCCCGAGATGCCCGCGGGTGCGAGGTTCTCGTCGAAGAGCGCCTGCCAGACGTCGTTGCCCTCGGTGAAGAGCGTGTTGATGTGCTCCTGCAGGGCGGCGTCGCCCTTCTGGAGGCCCACGCCGTAGCGCTCCTCGCTGAACGGCTCGCCCGCGATCTTCAGGGCGTCGGGGTCCTGCGCGACGTAGCCGGCGAGGATCGCCTCGTCGGTCGTGATCGCGTCGACCGCGCCGGCCTTCAGCTGCTCGACGCACTGCGAGTAGGTGTCGTACTCGACCGTGTCGCCGGGGTTGTACTCGTCGCGGATGCGCTGCAGCGGCGTCGAACCGGTCACCGAGCAGACGATCTTGCCCTCGAGGTCGTCGGGGCCGTTGATGTCCTCGTTGTCGGCGGCGACGAGCAGGCCCTGACCGGTGATGAAGTACGGGCCGGCGAAGTCGATCTGCTCCTTGCGCTTGTCGGTGATCGAGTAGGTGCCGACGTAGTAGTCGATGTCGCCGTTCACGAGCGCCTGCTCGCGGTTCGCCGACGGGATCGTCTGGTACTCGATCTGGCTCTCGTCGAAGCCGAGCGAGGCCGCGATCCACTGCGCGATGCCGATGTCGAATCCACTGCGCTCGCCGGTCGCCGCGTCTTCGTAGCCGAGGCCGGGCTGGTCGTTCTTCACGCCGATGACGACCTTGCCCCGGTCGGTCATCGTGTCGAACGTCGGGCTGCCCTCGAGCTGCACGTCGGTCGCGACCTCCCACAGCGCGGCGTCGCCGCCCGCGTCGTCGGTCGCACCGTCGCCGGTGTCGCCCGGGCTGCCGCTGTTGCACGCACTGAGCGCGAGCGCCGCGATCGCGATGCCCGCCAGCGCACCGGCGATTCGTGTAGTCCTGCGCATCTTGTCCTCCTGGTATCGAATCCGGTACGGTCGCCGCGCGGAGCGCGGACGTCTAGTGGGTGATGAGCTTCGCGAGGAAGTCCTTCGCGCGGGCGCTCTGCGCGTTCGTGAAGAACTCGTCGGGTGTCGCCTCTTCGACGATCTGCCCGTCGGCCATGAAGACGACGCGGTCGGCCGCCTTGCGGGCGAACCCCATCTCGTGGGTGACGACGATCATGGTCATGCCGTCTTGCGCGAGGCCGACCATGACGTCGAGCACCTCGTTGATCATCTCGGGGTCGAGCGCACTCGTCGGCTCGTCGAAGAGCATGACCTTCGGGTTCATGGCCAGCGCGCGGGCGATCGCAACGCGCTGCTGCTGCCCGCCCGAGAGCTGGGCCGGCAGCTTCTGCGCCTGCTCGCCCACGCCGACCCGGTCGAGCAGCACCTTCGCCGCCCGCTCGGCGTCGGCCTTCGACTGCCGCTTCACCTTGATCGGCCCGAGCGTGACGTTGTCGAGCACCGTGAGGTGCGAGAACAGGTTGAACGACTGGAAGACCATGCCGACGTCGGCACGGAGCGCCGCGAGCTCCTTGCCCTCCTGCGGCAGTTCGTCGCCGTCGATGCGGATCGAGCCGGTCGTGAAGGTCTCGAGCCGGTTGATCGTGCGGCAGAGCGTCGACTTGCCGGAGCCGGAGGGGCCGATGACGACGACCACCTCGCCCCGATGGACGGTCATCGAGACGTCCTTCAGGGCGTGGAACTGGCCGTAGTGCTTCTCGACGTGCTCGACCACGACGAGCGGCTCACCACGCCGCGCGCTGATGTTCGACGTCGGCGGTGACTGATCACTCGGTTCCATACCCCCAAAACTAGGGAGATTCCGTACCTCGCCACCAGAGCATTCGCGGCGCGGTTACCGATTCGTGACCAGCGCGGCCGGCTCGAAGATCAGCTGCGCTGCGCGAACGCGCTCTCGTAGAGGCACACCGACGCGGCCGTGGCGAGGTTCATCGACTCGGCGTGACCGTAGATCGGCACGGTGACGACCCGGTCGGCGAGCGCCAACTGCTCGTCGGGCAGCCCACGCGCCTCGTTGCCGAAGAGCCAGGCCGTCGGCTTCGCGAGCACGCCGTCGTTGCGCGCCGCCAGCAGGTCTTCGCCCTTGACGTCCGCGGCGAGCACGGTGAGTCCGGCCGCACGCGCCCTCGCGAGCACGTCGTCGAGGTCGGCGCCGACCGCCACCGGCACGTGGAAGATCGACCCGGTCGAGGAGCGCACGACCTTCGGGTTGTAGAGGTCGACGGCGCGTCCGGTCATGATGACCGCATCCGCGCCGGCGGCGTCGGCGGCGCGCACGATCGTGCCGGCGTTGCCGGGGTCGCGCACCTCTTCGAGGATCGCGATGAGCTTCGGGGATGCCGCGAAGACGTCCTTCACGGCCGTCGGGAACTGCCGGCACACGGCGGCGAACCCCTGCGGGGTGACCGTGTCGGCCATCGCCGAGAGCACCTCTTCGGTGATGTACTCTGCGGTGAGCCCGGCCAGCACGGCCGCCTCGGCGATCTCGGGATAGCGGTCGAGCGCGGTCGGCGTCGCGTACAGCTCGACGAGGAGCTCGGGTCGGAACTGGAGGGCCTCGGCGACCGCCTGCGGCCCCTCGAGCAGGAACAGCCCGCTCTCGACTCTCGCCGCCTTCTTGGCGAGCTTCGCGACGGCACGGACGCGCGGCGAGCGGGGGTTCTCGAGCATGGTTCCAGTCTATTCAGCGGGATGCCCCGGCCGAGGCATCCGCGCATGCGAACGGCCCGGCACCCACATGGGTGCCGGGCCGTTCGTGGAGAAGTCGTCGCTTACGCGGCGGTCTTCGGAGCCGAGGTGTCGGCGGGCAGCGCCTTCTTGGCGGTCTCGACGAGCGCCGCGAAGGTGGCGGGCTCGTTCACCGCGAGCTCGGCGAGGATGCGACGGTCGACCTCGACGCCGGCCAGGCCGAGGCCCTGGATGAGGCGGTTGTAGGTGAGGCCGTTCTGACGCGAGGCCGCGTTGATCCGCTGGATCCAGAGGCGACGGAAGTCGCCCTTCTTCTTGCGACGGTCGTTGTACGAGTAGACGAGGGAGTGGGTGACCTGCTCCTTCGCCTTGCGGTAGAGGCGCGACCGCTGACCGCGGTAGCCCTCGGCGCGCTCGAGGATGACCCGACGCTTCTTGTGCGCATTGACAGCGCGCTTCACTCTTGCCATGACTCTGTTTCTTCCTTAGCGGGTCTCGCGGCTCAGCGGCCGAGAAGCTTCTTGATGACCTTGGTGTCGGGCGCCGAGGCGACCTTGTCCTGGTTCAGGCGGCGAGTGCGCACCGAGGACTTGCCCTCGAGGTTGTGGCGCATACCGGCCTGCTGCTTCTTGACCTTGCCGGTGCCGGTGATCTTGAAGCGCTTCTTGGACCCGGAGTGGGTCTTCTGCTTCGGCATCTCGTGTTTCTCCTTGGTTCTGCCGTCACGCGGGTGACGGACGTGGGGTTCGGCCTACGCCTCGGTCGGCTCGGCCGTCTGCGAGTCGGACTCCGCCGGGGCCTCAGCCGCCGGCCGGGCCTTCGCCGCAGCACGCTGTGCATTCGCCTCGGCCTTGGCCTCGGACTTGTTCTTGAGGGGCGCGATGACCATGACCATGTTGCGGCCGTCGATCGTGGGGTTGTGCTCGACCGTGCCGAACTCCGCCACGTCTTCCGCGAAGCGCTGGAGGAGGCGGACGCCCATCTCGGGACGCGACTGCTCGCGCCCGCGGAAGAGGATCATCGCCTTGACCTTGTCGCCGGCCTTCAGGAAGCCGACGGCGCGCTTCATCTTGGTCTCGTAGTCGTGCTTGTCGATCTTGAGGCGGAACCGGACCTCTTTGAGGATGGTGTTCGCCTGGTTGCGCCGGGCCTCTTTCGCCTTCTGCGCAGCCTCGTACTTGTACTTGCCGTAGTCCATGATCTTGACGACCGGCGGACGAGAGTTCGGGGCGACCTCGACGAGGTCGAGGTCGGCCTCCTGCGCGAGCCGCAGGGCCACCTCGATCTTCACGACGCCGACCTGCTCTCCGCCAGGACCCACGAGGCGGACCTCGGGAACGCGGATACGGTCATTGGTACGCGGATCGCTGATGCGTGTACTCCTCTACTCAAGCTGTTTCATGCGCCGAAGGAGGAGACTCACGTACTCGCGCGGATTCTCACCGCGGCTCGTACGGCACCCTGTCTACTCCCCCGCGCCGATCTCGCGATCGGGGCGTGGAAGCGGAGTGCAATCGACCCGGTAACCTTGATGAAGCGGTATGCGCGGGTGGGAGAATCTCCACTTTCGTACCGGGGAGAAGCCCCGGAGCCCGAAGTAGTCTAGCAGAGGATGTCTGTGACCTGGAATTCGCCCGCCGACGCGGGTTTCGACGAGTCCACCCCCGGCCCCGAGCGCTCCGTCGCCGACGATCACGCGTCCGAGCGCGTCGCGTACGACGAGGCCGTTGCCGGTGAGGTCGAGGGCGCCACCCGCGACATCGCCGACGTGCCGGCCGTCGAGGTCATCACGACCACGGCCGTGCACCTGATGAGCGCCGCGGCCGTCAAGGTCGGCCTCGCCGACGACCCCGACTCGCAGCTCGACCTCGACGAGGCCCGCAAGCTCATCAACGCCCTCGCCGGGCTGATCACGGCGGGTGCGCCCGAGATCAGCGACATGCACGCCCGCTCGCTGCGCGACGGCCTGCGATCGCTGCAGCTCGCCTTCCGCGAGGCTTCGCCGATCCCCGACGCCATCGGCCAGGGGCCCGGCGAGAAGTGGACCGGCCCGGTCAGCTGACCCGAGGCTCGACGTTCGATCAGCGCCGGCAGTTCGGTCAGCGCTGGCAGTTCGGGCACCAGAAGACGACGCGCTCCTGCGGGTCGGTGACGGCGTCGACCCGTTCGCGCCCGAGCTCGTCGCGCATGATCGTGGTGCGGCAGCGCCGGCACGCCTCCCCGCCCCGGCCGTAGACCCAGAGCCGCTGCCCGCGCCGATCGACGCCCGTGGTGACCCTCGCCCGACGGTCGCGGTTCGCGACGATCAGGCGCCGTCCGAGGTCGACGGCCGCGGCGAGGTCGTCGACCTCGCCGACGCGGCGCTGGGGCCGGATGCCTCGGAGGAAGCACAGCTCGTTGACGTAGACGTTGCCGAGCCCGGCGAGGTTCCGCTGGTCGAGGAGGGCGACCGCGACCGGCACGTCGGGATGCTCGCCGAGACGCCGGGTCGCCTCGGCCGCGTGCGGAGGGCCCCATCCCGGGTCGAGCACGTCGGGGCCGAGGTGGGCGAGCATGGCCGACTCACCGCTTCGCGGCACGACCTCGACCTCGCCGAGGTCGAATCCGACCGCTTCGGCCGCAGCCGTGACGAGCACGACGCGTGCCCGATGGGCCGGCTTCGTCCAGTGCTCCCCCGGCGCGAACACCCGCCATTCGCCCTCCATCTTGAGATGGGTCCGGATCGTGTGCCCGGTCGTCCGGACGAGCAGGTGCTTGCCGCGGCTCACGACCTCGTCGACGCGCTCGCCGGCGAGGTCGACCGTCGCATAGCGGGGCACCCGGAAGTCGGTCCGCACGAGTTCGTGCCCGGCGAGCACCGGCCGCAGCCTCGCGGCGAGCTGGTGGACGGAATCACCTTCGGGCATCGAGCCGCAACCCTCTGGGCGTCTCGCCGAATCCCGCAGCTCGCAGCACGGCGCCGAACGGGGTGCCGAGCACGAACGCGCCGTTCACGGACTCGACCGCCAGTCGCCGGACCCGCCCCGCCGTGACGAGGTCCGCCACCGCCGTCGCCGCGAGCGCGAGCAGCTCGTCGTCGTCGCTGTAGACGAGCACCGTCTTGCCGCCGCGCTCGACGTAGGCCACGAGCTCGCCGTCGGCGACGACCACGATCGCGCCGGCCTTGCGGGCCGCCCGGTGCGAGCTCTCGCCGGGTGGGTCGGGCCACGGGAGTGCGGCCCCGTAGGCGTTGGCAGGGTCGGTCGCCGCGAGCGCGACGGCCCTCGGCGCGTCGGCGTCGCGCACGTCGAGGTCGGCGTGGCTGCGCAACCGGTCGACCGCACCCGGGGCGGCGAACTGGGCGGCGCCGAGCCGCTCGACGAAGTAGCCGCGCCGGGCGCGCCCTGACTCCTCGAACCCGCTCAGGGTCTTGTAGACGAGCGCGAAGCCGCCGACGACGCCCTCGGCGACCGCCGCACCGCGGGTGACCACGCCGTAGCGGTCGAGCATCATCTCGCCGAGCGCGTGCGCGCGCCGGGTCGCGTCGGCGTCGGCCACGGGCAGGATCGACCAGCGCCCCGCCACCGACGGCGGGCCGCTACGACTCGGCATCGTCGCACGCGGCAGTGACCTGCCTCGCAGCATCCGCGCCCTCGGCACCGGTCGCGACGCCTTGTGCGCGCTGCGCCCCCCGCTCGTGAGCGCGCGCACCGGGGAGAATGTGTCGTTGGTGACGAGGCCCGCCCACACGAGGCCCCAGAGCGCCTCGACGAGCGCGCCGTCGTCGACGGGCGCGTCGAGCTCTCCGAAGGCGCCGACCGCGTCGGCGAGCTGCCGGAAGAAGAACGCCCCGCCGGAACCGAGCGCGACGAGCACCTCGCGCTGGAGCGGCGTGAGGTCGGCGTCGATCGGGGTCGCGAGCGTGAGCGGGGCCGTCTCGGCGAGGTGCAGGGTGATCCAGCCGTCGTCGCCGGCGAGCTCGCCCGCGCCGGCCCAGAGCACCTCGCCGCTCGCCATGAGCTCGTCGAGCATCGCGGGACTGTAGTCGGCGACCCGCGAGGGCAGCACGAGCGATTCCCACGACGACGCCGGCAGGCGCACGCCCTCGAGCTGCTCGATCGTGCTCGCCACGCCGTCGATGCCGCGCAGGCCGCCGCCGACCTGCTGCCACGCGGGCAGGAACCGGGCGAGGGCGCGCTGGGGCACGGGCTCGATCTCGTGCCGCAACGCCGCGAGGGAGCGCCGACGGAGCCGGCGCAGCACCTCGGCGTCGCACCACTCCGTCGACGTGCCGTGCGGGCGGAACTCCCCCTCGACGACCCGTCGCTCGTCGGCGAGGCGCCGGAGTGCGGCGCGCGCCACTGCGACGCCGATGCCGAACCGGTCGGCCACCTCGTCGACGGCGAACGGTCCGTGCGTGCGCGCGTATCGACCGATGAGGTCGCCCATCGGATCGACCACCTGCTCGCCGAACGCGACGGCCACTCCCGGCGGCACGGGGACTCCGAGGGCGTCGCGCAGGCGCCCGACGTCTTCGACGGCGGCGACGTGCTCGCGCCCGGCGAAGCCGACCCGCACGGCCCGTCGGGCGACGATGAGCTCGGTGACCGCCGCGGCCGCATCGGTCGCGTCGTCGACGCGAGCCGCGAGTTCGTCGTCGGTGAGCGGCCCGAGTGCCATCAGCAGGTCGGCGACGCCCTCCGTGCCGCGTGCTCGGCGCTCGGGCTCGAGCCGCTGGAGTTCGCGCTCCGTCTGCTCGATGACGCCGGGGTCGAGGAGCTCCCGCAGTTCGACGCGGCCGAGCAGCTCGCCGAGCAGCGACTGGTCGATCGCGAGGGCGGCGGCACGACGCTCGGCGAGCGGCGAGTCGCCCTCGTACATGAACGCGCCGACGTAGCCGAACAGGAGCGTGCTCGCGAACGGACTCGGCGACTCGGTGGTCGTCTCGACGAGGCGCACGCGACGCGCCGCGAGGTCGGCCGCGATCTCGACCAGGCCGGGCACGTCGTACACGTCTTGCAGGACCTCGCGGACGGTCTCGAGGATGATCGGGAAGGTCGGGAACGCGCTCGCGACCTCGAGCAGTTGCGCGGCCTTCTGCCGCTGCTGCCAGAGCGGCGACCGCCGGCCCGGCTGATAGTGCGGCAGCAACAGTGCGCGCGCGGCGCACTCGCGGAATCGGCTCGCGAAGAGCGCAGACCCGCCGACCTCGTCGGTGACCAGTTGCTCGAGCTCGGCCGCCTCGAACCGGAAGAGATCGGCACCGGGCGGCTCGTCGCCCGTGTCGGGGATTCGGACGATGATGCCGTCGTCCGCGGCGACCGCGGCGCCGTCGACCCCGTGCCGTTCGCGCACCCTCGCCGCCACGGCGAGCGCCCACGGCGCGTGCACGGGCATTCCGAACGGCGAGTGCAGGATGATGCGCCAATCGCCGAGCTCGTCGCGCGTGCGCTCGACGACGAGGGTGCGATCGCTCGGCACCGCGCCCGTCGCCCGCGCCTGGTCGGCGAGGAACGCGATGAGGTTGGTGGTCGCGTTCTCGTCGAGCCCGGAGGCCGCGATGCGCGAGCGCGCCTCCGCCTCGGTCGCCGACCCGACCTCGCGCATGAACGCACCCAGCGCGCGCCCGAGCTCGACCGGGCGCCCGAGTCCGTCGCCCTTCCAGAAGGGGACCCGGCCGGGCTGCCCGAACGCGGGCACCACGTTGACCCGGTCGAAGGTGATCTCCTGGATGCGCCAGCTCGTCGCTCCGAGCGCGAAGACGTCGCCGACCCGTGACTCGTAGACCATCTCTTCGTCGAGCTCGCCGACTCGGCGTCCCGTCGTCTCGTCGCCGCCGACGAGGAAGACGCCGAACATGCCGCGATCGGGGATCGTGCCGCCGCTCGTCACCGCGAGCCGCTGCGCCCCGGGTCGTCCGGTGACGACGCCCGCCTCGCGGTCCCAGACGACGCGCGGGCGGAGCTCGCCGAACCGGTCGGACGGGTAGCGGCCCGCGAGGAGGTCGAGCGTCGCCTCGTAGGCCGAGCGGGGCAGGGTGGCGAACGGGGCGGCTCGGCGCACCGTCGCGAACCAGCCCTCGACGTCGAGTTCGTCGACGGCGGCCGCCGCGATCGTCTGCTGGGCGAGGATGTCGAGCGGGTTCGCCGGCACCCGCATGGTCTCGATGAGCCCGCCGAGCATGCGTTCTGCCGCGACCGCGGTGTGCACGAGGTCGGCGCGATGCTTCGGGAACATGACGCCGCGCGAGACCTCGCCGACTTGGTGGCCCGCGCGACCGAGCCGCTGCAGCCCGCTCGCGACCGAGGGCGGCGACTCGACCTGGACGACGAGGTCGACCGCGCCCATGTCGATGCCGAGCTCGAGGCTCGACGTCGCCACGACGCAGCGCAGCCGCCCCGACTTGAGGTCGTCTTCGATGTCGGCCCGCTGTTCTTTGCTGACCGACCCGTGGTGCGCGCGGGCGATGACGGTCGGCGCCCCTGCGGTCTGCCCGGACTGCGCCATGAGCGCCGCGGGCGGCCCGGCTGCCGCCGACGCGGCGACCAGTTCGGCGCGCTCGAGCTCGTCGAGGTGCAGTTCGTTGAGGCGGGCCGTCAGACGCTCGGCGAGCCGGCGGGAGTTCGCGAAGACGATCGACGATCGGTGCTCGAGCACGCGATCGAGGATCGCCTGTTCGACGTGCGGCCAGATCGAGCCCGTGGCGTCGTCGTCGGCGGGCAGCCGCGCCATGTCCTCGACCGGCACGACCACGCGCAGGTCGAATCGCTTCTCGGCCGGCGGCGCGACGACCTCGACCGGGGCGCTCGCGCAGAGGAAGCGCGCCACCTCGTCGACCGGGCGCACCGTGGCCGAGAGCCCGATGCGCTGTGCGGGCCGCTCGAGCAGGGCGTCGAGCCGCTCGAGCGAGAGGGCGAGGTGCGCGCCGCGCTTCGTGCCGGCGACCGCGTGGATCTCGTCGACGATGACCGTCTCGACCGAGCGCAGCGTGTCGCGCGCCTGCGAGGTCAGCATGAGGAACAGCGACTCGGGCGTCGTGATCAGGATGTCGGGCGGCGTGCGCAGCAGCGCCCGACGTTCGTTCGCCGGCGTGTCGCCGGACCGCACACCGACGGTGACGCGCGGTGGGGCGGCCCCGAGTCGTTCGGCCACCCGAGCGATGCCGGTGAGGGGTGCCCGCAGGTTTCGCTCGACGTCGACGCCGAGCGCCTTGAGCGGCGACAGGTAGAGCACCCGCGTGCCGGGTGCGGCGGCCGGCTCGGTCGTGAGCCGGTCGATCGCCGAGAGGAAGGCCGAGAGCGTCTTGCCCGAGCCGGTGGGCGCCACGACGAGCGCATGCGCACCGCCCCCGATGGCCCGCCAGGCGCCCTGCTGCACGGCGGTGGGCGCGCGGAACGCCTCGGCGAACCACGTGCGCGTCGCCTCGGAGAAGGCCGCGAGCGCGTCGGTCATGGCTCCCATTCAAGCGGATGCCGCCGACATCGCTTCCCGCGGGCGTCGGCTTCATCGCCGCCGGCCGCGGGACGGGTCCGGCCGTGCGGATCAAGCCCGGCCGCCGCCGACCGCCTCGAGCGCCCGGGCGACGGCTGCGACGGTGCGATCGGCCTCGGCGGCGGAGGTCGCCCAGTTGCTCACCGAGAACCGCACCACCGACCTGCCGCGCCACCGCGAGGTCATCGCGAGCACCTCGCCCTCCTCCCACAGTCGTGCCGAGAGGGCCTCGGTCGCCGCATCATCGGCGAGCGCCAGGCAGACCTGCGTGAACACGACCTCGTTGAGCACCTCGACGCCGGGCAGCCCGGCCACGCCCTCGGCGATGCGCCGGGCCGAGTCGGCGAGGCGTTCGACGAGGGCGACGACGCCCTCGCGACCGAGCGAACGCAGCACCGCCCACGTCGGCACGCCGCGCGCCCGTCGCGACAGCTCGGGCACCCGCTCGTGCGGGTCGGCGACGGCGTCGCTCGCCTGCAGGTAGCTCGCGTGCATGCTGAGCGCCCGCTGCATCGCCCGCTCGTCGCGCACGATCGAGATGCCGCAGTCGTACGGGACGCTCAGGGTCTTGTGCGCATCCGTCGACCACGAGTCGGCCGCTCCGACCCCGTCGACGAGGTGCCGGAGGCGCGGGCTCGCGCACGCCCAGAGCCCGAACGCCCCGTCGACGTGCACCCAGGCACCGGCCTCGTGCGCGACCTCGATCGCGGCGGCGAAGTCGTCGAACGACCCGGAGTGGATGTTGCCGGCCTGCAGCACGACGAGTGCCGGCCCCGACCCGGCGCCCAGCACCTCGCGGAGCGCATCGACCCGGATCCGGCCCTCCTCGTCGGCCGCCGCCTCGATCGGCGCGCCGAGGCCGAGATAGCGTCCGGCGAGATCGACCGTGCCGTGCCGATCGGCCCCGACGACGAAGCGCACGCGCGGCGCCCCGAACACGCCGTCGGTCGCTGCGTCCCAGCCGACCCGGCGCAGCAGCTCGTCGTGTCCGGTCGCGAGCCCGACGAAATGCGCCATCGTAGCGCCCGTCGTGAAGCCGACGGCCGATTCGGCGGGCAGACCGAGCAGGTCGACGATCCACTCCCCCGCGAGCTCCTCGACCGCCGCGACGCCTGGCGTCGCGAACCGCAGGCCCGTGTTCTGGTCCCACGCGGAGACGAGCCAGTCGGCGCCGAGCGCGACGGGCTGCGCGCCGCCCATCACCCATCCGTAGAAGCGCGGCGAATTGACGCCGAGGAGTCCGGGCTCGACGGCGTCGGCCAGGCGCTCGAGCGCGCGCTCCGGCCTCTCGCCGGCGGTCGGCAGGGATCGACCGAGCCGGTCCTTCACCGCATCGGCGTCGAGTTCGGGCGGGATCGGCCGTTCGGCGAGCCCGTCGATCCACGTCCGGGCGCGTGCGGCCGCGAACTCCAGCGGTCGGTCGTACTCGGGTCGCCGTGCTCCGGCCGACGGTCGCTCGGTCATGATCCACACCTGACTTCCGCGCACTCGTGCGCGTTCCAGATGATGCTCCGGCCCGGCCGCGCGGTCAATGCCCAGTTCGGGCGGTGCTCACGCGTTCCGACCGCCGCCACCGCGGGACGGAGCGGATCGCCCGGTCTTCCGACGGCTCAGCCGTTGCGCCGACCGCCGACGAGGCGCACGGCGAGCGAGTCGACGCCCGTCGCGATCGCGTCGTCCTCGGCCCAGCGCCGCGCGAGCCGCGCGGTCGTGGCGTCGAGCTCCTCGCGGGTGAGGCCGTCGACGAGGCGCAGCGTCACGACGAGCTCGGGACCGGCGAGGCGCGCGAGCGGGTCGCCCGCGGCGAGGTCGACGCCGAGCACGGCCAGCTCGCTGCCGATCGAGCGCTCGAACGCCCGGCGCACGACCTCGTCGGCGAAGGGCGGGGTCCACGGCTTCTGCTGGGCCACCGCCCAGACGGCCGGCCGACGCAGCACGAACTCCCCTGGCGATGCCGGGTCGAGCACGACGAGCTCGGTGCCGTCGTCGGCCGCGGCGAGCGCGACCCTGACGCCGTCCGCCGGCACCGGGCGCGCGACCGGGTTCCAGGCCCGCATGGTGTCGACCGACGAGAACACGGGCAGCACCCGGCGCCCGTCGGGTCCGTCGACCGTGACGATCGAGAGCTCCTGGCTCTTGTCGACGGCGTGGCCGTGCGCCCCGATCTCGGCACCGCCGTCGCCGAGCTCTGCGAGCAGCGGGATCAGCAGCCGGGACGCGCCGAACGCCGCGACCACCTCGGCCTGACCGCCGTCGCCGTCGCGGAACGCGCTCAGCGCGGCCGCGAGCGCCGCCGGCGTCGAGCCGTCGTCGTCCGCGTGCGGATTCGCATCGAACGAGCGGCCCGCCCACGGGACGCCCGCCGAGTCGGCGAGATGCGCCGGCAACGGCCTCGACGCGTCGGGCGTGGAGCCCGCGGCATCCCCGTCGTGCGCCGTTTCGCCGTGCTCTGCGGTCATGTGCGGGGCGTCGTCAGTTGCTCGCGACGTCGAGCGCCTCGGCGAGCGTGAACGCGCCGGCGTAGAGCGCCTTGCCGACGATCGCCCCCTCGAGGCCGAGCGGGACGAGTTCGCGGAGCGTCGCGAGGTCGTCGAGGCTCGAGACGCCGCCCGATGCGACGACGGGACGGTGCGTGCGGTCCATGACCTGGCGCAGCAGCTCGACGTTCGGCCCCTGCAGCGTGCCGTCCTTCGTGACGTCCGTCACGACGTAGCGGGCGGCGCCCGCCTCCTCGAGGCGGTCCATGACCTGCCACAGGTCGCCGCCGTCCTTCGTCCACCCCCGCGCGGCGAGCGTCGTGCCGCGCACGTCGAGGCCGACGGCGATGGCTTCGCCGTACTGGGCGATGACCGAGGCGGCCCACTCGGGGTTCTCGAGTGCCGCCGTTCCGAGGTTGATGCGCTTCGCGCCGATCTCGAGGGCGTGCTCGAGCGACTCGTCGTCGCGGATGCCGCCCGACAGCTCGACGTTGACGCCGCGCACCTGCCGGATGACCTTCTTCAGGATGCCCCCGTTGGAGCCGCGCCCGAACGCCGCGTCGAGGTCGACGAGGTGGATCCACTCCGCGCCCTGGTCCGCCCAGTCGACGGCCGCATCGACCGGGTCGCCGTAGCTCGTCTCGGTGCCGGCTTCGCCCTGCGTCAGGCGAACGGCCTTGCCGCCCGCGACGTCGACGGCCGGCAGCAGCACGAGGCCGGGGGTCTTGTTGAACTCACTCATCACTACTGTCCTCGATCGCGGTACACCGTCGGAGACCCGACGGTCGGCACAGTCACAGGATCATAGTCGCCCGCGGCGCGCGCGACGTCCCCATGACCGACGGATGGCTCAGGCGAGTGCGCCGAGCCAGTTGGAGAGCAGCCGGATGCCGGCATCCGACGACTTCTCGGGGTGGAACTGCGTCGCGGACAGCGGGCCGTTCTCGACCGCGGCGAGGAATCGCCCGCCGTGTTCGGCCCACGTCAGCTTCGGTTGCGGGAACGGGGGCATCACGTCGAGGTGCCACGACTGCGCGGCGAACGAGTGCACGAAGTAGAAGCGCTCGTCCTCGATCCCGTCGAAGAGCACCGATCCCACGTCGGGCGTCACCGTGTTCCAGCCCATGTGCGGCAGCACCTCGGCGGGGAGCTCGGTGACGGCGCCGGGCCACTCGCCGAGGCCCTCGGTGTCGACGCCGCGTTCGACGCCGTGCTCGAACAGCACCTGCATGCCGACGCAGATCCCGAGGACGTGCCGGCCTCCGGCGAGGCGCCGGTCGATGACCTCGTCGCCGCGCACCGCGCGGAGCTGCTCCATCACGGCCTTGAACGCGCCGACGCCGGGCACGACGAGTCCGTCGGCCTCCATCGCCGCCGCACGATCGGCCGTGACCTCGACCTCGGCCCCCGCGCGCTCGAGCGCCTTCGCGGCGGAGTGCACGTTGCCCGACCCGTAGTCGAGCACGACGACGCGGCGGGTGCGGCTCACAGCGCGCCCTTCGTCGACGGGATGCCGCTGACGAGCGGGTCGAGCGCCTTCGCCTGACGGAACGCGCGGGCGAACGCCTTGAACTCGGCCTCGGCGATGTGGTGGGGATCGCGCCCGCCGAGCACCGTCACGTGCACGGTGAGCCCCGCGTTGAAGGCGATCGCCTCGAACACGTGGCGCACCATCGATCCGGTGAAGTGCCCGCCGATGAGGTGGTACTCGAACCCCTCGGGCTCCCCCGAGTGCACGAGGAACGGCCGGCCCGAGATGTCGACGACCGCCTGTGCGAGCGCCTCGTCGAGCGGCACGAGCGCATCGCCGTACCGCGAGATGCCGCGCTTGTCGCCGAGCGCTTCGCGGATCGCCTGCCCGAGCACGATCCCCGTGTCCTCCACGGTGTGGTGCACGTCGATGTGGAGGTCGCCCGACGCGCGGACCGTGAGGTCGGTCAGCGAGTGCTTCGCGAACGCCGTGAGGAGGTGGTCGTAGAACGGCACGCCGGTCTCGACGTCGCTCGCACCCGAGCCGTCGAGGTCGATCGACAGGTCGATGCTCGATTCGCTCGTCTCGCGCTGCATGCGCGCCGTGCGCGGCTTGGGCTGGGCGGTCATGCGTCGATCCTATTCTCGGCGGACGGGCCGGCTTCGCCGGACGTGGAGCCGACCGGCGCGAACACCGCGATCGCCTCGAGGAACGCGGTGGTCTCCGCCTCGGTGCCCGCACTCACCCGAAGGTGCCCGGGGATGCCCAGCTCCCTGATCAGGATGCCTCGCGCCAGCAGCCCCTCGAACACGGCGTGCGGGTCGTCGACGCCGCCGAAGAGCACGAAGTTCGAGCCGCTGCGGTGCGGAGCGAAACCCAGCCGTGCGAGTTCGGTCGTGATGCGTTCGCGCTGACGGCGGATGTCGTCGACCATCGCCAGCATCTCATCGGCGTGGGCGAGCGCGCCGAGGGCTGCGGCCTGGGTCAGCGCCGAGAGGTGGTAGGGCAGGCGCACGAGCCGGAGGGCGTCGATGGTCGCGGGGTCGCCGGCGAGGTAGCCGACGCGCGCGCCCGCGAATGCGAACGCCTTGCTCATGGTGCGCGAGACGACGAGGCGCGGCCGCCCCTCGAGGAGGGTGAGGGCACTCGGCGTGCCGGGGTCGGCGAACTCGAAATACGCCTCGTCGACGACCACGATGCCGCGCGCCGCGTCGGCGACGGCACGCACCGTGTCGAGCGGGAGCGGGGTCCCCGTCGGGTTGTTCGGCGTGCAGAGGAAGACGAGGTCGGGGTCGTGCTCGCGCACCGCGGCCGCCGCCGTCTCCGGGCTCAGCTCGAAGTCGTCGTCGCGCTCCGCGGAGATCCACCTGGTGCCGGTGCCGGAGGCGAGCAGGGAGTACATCGAGTAGGTCGGCGTGAACCCGAGCACCGACCGACCGGGCCCGCCGAACGCCTGCAGCACCTGCTGGAGCACTTCGTTCGAACCGTTCGCCGCCCAGATCTGCTCGGGAGCCAGCCCGTGGCCGAGGTACCCGGCGAGCGCCTCTCGCAACTCCGTGAACTCGCGGTCGGGATACCGGTTCAGTCGGAGGATCGCGGCGGCGACCCGGGCGACGATGTCGTGCGCCACGTCCTCGGGGATGGTATGCGTGTTCTCGTTGACGTTGAGGGCGACCGGCACGGCCTTCTGCGGAGCGCCGTACGGGGAGCGACCACGGAGGTCGTCACGGATGGGAAGGTCGTCGAGACTCGTCACCGAACCATGCTAGCCACGCTGCCCGGGCCCGACGCCGCGTGCGTCACCGTGTGACCGAGGCCCCGACCGGCGCCGCGGTGCGGCAGGCTGAGACGCGCGCACCGCTCATTCGGAAGCGGGGACCGCGAGACGCTGGCCTGGCTCGATCGTCGCGCCGTCGAGCCCGTTGAGCCGGACGATCTCGGCGATCGTGTCGCGCGGATCGGCCGAGGGGTCGATCGCCTCGGCGATCTCCCAGAGCGAGCCGCCGACATCGACCGTGACGTACTGCAGCGACCCGCCGCCCGCCATGTCGGCGGCGGCACCGCCGGTGTTCAGCACGGCGGTGAACGCCCAGATGACGATCGGCAGCGCGGCGAGGGCCGTGAACACGACGCGCCCGCGTCGGGTCAGCCGCAGCCGCGTGCGAACCCCGGGGCCCGCCGCCCCGTCGACGCGGTTCGCACGGGGCGTCGATGCACCGTGACGGTACTCGTTCGTCATGATCGCTGCGCTCATGTCACCCTCCTGCGTGGACTGCATCCGGCCCTCGGCCGGGAGGGCCGGATGCGAATCTCTGTTCCGAATATATCTTCGAACATCTTCGACTGCAAGCATTCGGCGGCGGAACTCGTGCGAACCGATGTGGCGACACACTCGAACGAATGTTTGCCGCGCCCGCCCGTGGCGGATACAGTTTCGAATGTCTGGGAACAGTGGACCAGACACCACCGACATCCGATCGCGAGGGCGATCGCAACGAGGGGCGGAATCGTGAAGAGCGACAACGACGTGCGCGAGATCGGCAGGGCACGCCGCCGCAAGAGCCTGAGTGCGAAGCAGATCGCGATCCTCGAGGTCGTGCAGCGGTCGGTCGCCACCCGCGGGTACCCGCCGAGCATGCGGGAGATCGGCGACGCGGTCGGCCTCTCGTCGCTGTCGAGCGTCACGCACCAGCTCAACCAGCTCGAGCTCGCCGGCTACCTGCGACGCGACCCCAATCGGCCCCGCGCGCTCGAGGTGCTCATCGAGCTCCCCGGGCTCGACGAGCGCACTCCGTCGGCGGGCGAGCCCGCACCGGTCGGCGACGCCGCGATGGTGCCGCTCGTCGGTCGCATCGCCGCCGGCGTTCCGATCACGGCCGAGCAGCAGATCGACGAGGTCTTCCCGCTCCCCCGCCAGCTGGTCGGCAAGGGCGAGCTCTTCATCCTCAAGGTGGTCGGCGACTCGATGGTCGACGCGGCCATCTGCGACGGCGACTGGGTCGTCGTCCGGTCGCAGCGCACCGCCGAGAACGGCGAGATCGTCGCCGCGATGCTCGACGGCGAGGCGACCGTCAAGGTGTTCCGCCAGCGCGACGGCCACACCTGGCTGCTGCCGCGCAACACCGCGTTCGAGCCGATCCTCGGCGACCACGCCGAGGTCCTCGGCAAGGTCGTCGCCGTGCTCCGGACGGTCTGAGCCCGATCAGGCCGCGCTCACCGCGTGACCCTGGCCTCGCAGCCACTCGACGATCGCGTGCATGAACCCGGTGTGATCGTCGCGGAAGACCGTGTGTCCCGTGCCGGGCACCGTGGTGACGGTCATCCCCCGGCGCCGCAGGTCGGCCGCCACCCGGTCGGTGATGAGCAGGCTCCGCTCGGCGAGCAGCACGAGGCTCGGCGCCACCAGACGCGTCGGCGGCACGAGGGGACGAGTGTCGGCGAAGCCGAGGATCGTGCGCTTGTCCCAGTCGCGCAGCGTCGCGAGCTCGATGTCGACGTCGACGGCGCTCCACTTCGGGTTCATCCGAACCAGCGCGCCCCGTCGCGGGCGGGGGGCGATCGCGAAGAAGACCTTGTACGCGAGACCGAGCGGACCCTTCGGGAACGCGAAGGCCGGGTCGACGTAGATCGCGGCACGCGGTGCGAGACGGTCGGCGACGAGACTCGCCACGAGGCCGCCCAGCGAATGGCCGAGCACGACGTCGGGCGGGCCGTCGAGCATCGGCGCGACGGTCTCGACGACGTCGTCGGCCCAGGCCGCCGGCGAGTACCGTGAAGCGCGCGGGCTGCGCCCGTGACCGGCGAGGTCGACCGCGAGCACCCGGAACCCCTGCGCCTCGAGCTCGGCGGTGACGCGGTGCCACGCGCGCGAGTCGGACATGATGCCGTGGATGAGGATGGCCGTCCGGGATCCGGCGCCCGTCTCGTGGACCGCGAGTTGCATGCGACGACGGTACGTCGGCCGCCTGTGCATCCGCCCCGTGGATGATGCGAGGCCGCCGAACATCGACGGGGCGGATGCCGCGTGCCCGCGACATCCGCCCCGTCGACGCCTATCGGACGGGTGCCGAGACCGCCGCGCCCGCGGTCGACGACGCGCCGCGGACCGCGCGCGCCGCCTCCACGAGGTTCGCGAGCGAGGCGACCGTCTCGTCGTAGCCCCGGGTCTTGAGCCCGCAGTCGGGGTTCACCCAGAGCCGCCCGGCCGGGATGCCGGCGGCGGCCCGCTCGAGCAGTTCCCGCAGCTCCGCCGTCGACGGCACGCGGGGCGAGTGGATGTCGTAGACGCCCGGTCCGATGCCGTGGTCGAAGCCGTTGGCCGCGAGGTCGTCGACGACCTCCATCCGGCTCCGTGCCGCCTCGATCGACGTGACGTCGGCGTCGAGCGCCTTGATCGCCTCGATCACGACACCGAATTCGGAGTAGCAGAGATGCGTGTGCACCTGCGTGCCCGGCGCTGCCGCGGCGGTCGCGAGGGTGAACGAGCCGACCGACCACTCTAGGTACGCGGGCTGTTCGGCGAGCTTCAGCGGCAGCAGTTCCCTGAGCGCCGGCTCATCGACCTGGATGATGCGGATGCCCGCTTCCTCCAGGTCGGCGATCTCGTCGCGGAGGGCGAGCGCGACCTGACGGGCGGTCTCGCCGAGCGGCTGGTCGTCGCGCACGAACGACCACGCGAGGATCGTCACCGGACCCGTCAGCATGCCCTTGACGTGCCGGTCGGTGAGCGACTGCGCGAACGTCGACCACTCGACCGTCATCGGCGCCGGGCGCGAGACATCCCCCCACAGGATCGAGGGGCGCGTGCAGCGCGAACCGTACGACTGGACCCAGCCGTGCTCGGTCACGGCGAAGCCGTCGAGCAGCTCGGCGAAGTACTGCACCATGTCGTTGCGCTCGGGCTCGCCGTGCACGAGGACGTCGAGGCCGAGCTCCTCCTGCAGGCGCACGACCCGCTCGATCTCGTCGCGCATGAGCGACGCATAGCCGTCGGCGTCGAGTTCGCCGCGCCCGAGGCGTGCGCGGGCGACGCGGAGGTCGCTCGTCTGCGGGAACGACCCGATCGTCGTCGTCGGCAGTTCGGGCAGCCCGAGGTTCGCCTGCGCCGCGATCCGGTCGGCCTCGGCACCGCGGTGGAAGTCGCCCTCGGTGAGGCCCGCGAGCCGCTCGCGCACCGCGGGCACGCGCACGCCCGGTGCGGCCGCCCGGTCGGCCAGGGCGGCGGATGCCTCGGCGAGCGCCGGCGCGACCGCCTCGCGCCCCTCGGCGAGGCCGAGCGCGAGGGTCGCGACCTGCCCGACCTTCTGGTCGGCGAACGCGAGCCACCTCGCGAGCCGCGGGTCGAGCCGCGACTCGTCGTCGACGTCGTGCGGCACGTGCAGCAGCGAGGTCGACGTCGAGACGGCGACGGCGCCGGAGCGGTCCCTCAGGGCCTCGGCGCGGTCGAGCGCGGCCGCGAGGTCGCCGCGCCAGATGTTGTGCCCGTCGACGACGCCCGCGACGAGCGTCTTGGTACGCAGCGCCGCCGCGGTCGCGGCGTCGAGTCCGGAAGGGGCGGTGCCGCGCACGAGGTCGAGTCCGATCGCCTCGACCGGCGTCGCCGCGAGGACCGGGAGGGCGTCGTCGAGCGAGCCGTACGGGGCCGCGACGAAGATCGCCGGGCGCCGCTCGAGCTCGCCCAGGGCCTCGTACGCGGTCGCTGCGGCGTCGAGCACGCGATCGCGCGGCACGTCGATCGCCTCCGACACGAGCGCCGGCTCGTCGAGCTGCACCCACTGGGCACCTGCGTCCGCGAGCTCGGCGAGCAGCGCCGCGTAGACCGGAAGGAGGTCGGCGAGCCGATCGATCGGGCGGTACCCGTCGGGCGCACCGTCGGCGGCCTTGGCCAGCGACAGGAACGTGACCGGGCCGATCACGACCGGCCGGGAGACGAAGCCCTCGGCGCTCGCCTCGGCGAACTGGGCGACGAGTCGCTCGGCATGCAGCGAGAACTCGGTCTCCGGCCCGATCTCGGGCACGAGGTAGTGGTAGTTCGAGTCGAACCACTTGGTCATCTCGAGCGGAGCCCGCTCGCCCTCGCCGCGCGCGATCGTGAAATAGCCCGAGAGGTCGAGCCCGCCGTGCTCGTCGAGCAGGTCCGCGAAACGGGCCGGCACGGCGCCGACCGCGACGGCCGCATCGAGGACCTGGTCGTAGTACGAGAACGTCTCCGGGATCGCCGATCCCGTGCGGGCGAGTCCGAGCTCGGCGAGCCGTTCGCGCGTCCGCGATCGCAGCGCGCGAGCCCGCTCCTCGAGCTCGGCCTCGTCGATCGCGCCGGCCCAGAACGCCTCGACCGCGCGCTTGAGCTCGCGGCGTCGGCCGATGCGGGGATAGCCGAGCACGGTTCCCGTCGGGAAGCCGGTGGTGGGTTCGGTCATGACTCGTTCCTTTCGATTTCCGGGTACGCCGAAGCACCGCGCAGATGGCGGGTCGTCGACATCGACCGCGGGGCATCGGGCCCCGGGCCGGTGGTGATGGGAGTGAGGTACGCCGGACCGGCGTGCGCCGCGGTCAGGTCCTCCGGCCGGCGCGGGCGCCGAGCCCGAGCCGGTCGAGCACCGAGAGCACGGTCTCGTGCCGGTTGTAGGTGTAGAGGTGCAGGCCCGGCGCTCCGCCCCGCAGCACCTCGTCGGCGAGCGACGCGGCATGGCGTTCGCCGATCTCCGCGCGCGCCTCGATGTCGGGCTCGATCTCGAGGGCGATCGCGAGGTCCGCCGGCGCCTCGACCCCGGTCAGCTCGGTGAGCCGCGCGAGTCGTGCGGGGTTCGTCACCGGCATGAGCCCCGGGAGGATCGGGATGGTCACCCCCGCGGCGCGGGAGCGCTCGACGAAGCCGAGGTAGTCGTCGGCGTGCCAGAAGAGCTGGGTGATCGCGAGGGTGGCCCCGGCGACCTCCTTCGCGAGGAGCGTGTCGACGTCCTGCGAGAGACCGCGCGATCGCGGGTGCCCCGTCGGGAACGCCGCGACCGCGACCCGCTCGGGCCGTGGCCGGGCGTCGATCCGTCGGGCGCGCGGCGCCCCGGGCACCCCCGCCTCGCCGAACGGCTCGCGCTCCTCCTGCACCCGGTGGATGAGCTGCACGAGCTCGGCGGCGGTGCCCAGGTCGCCGAGGCCGGCGTCGGGGTCATCGCCCTCGGGCGGGTCGCCGCGCAGGGCGAGGAAGCTCGTGATGCCCGCATCGAGGAACTCCCGGACGAGACGGTTGGCCTCCGCGTGCGACGAGCCGACGCACGTCAGGTGCGCCATCGGCTCGACCGACGTGTGCTCGAGGATGTACCGCAGCACCGTGAGCGAACGCCCGCGCTGCGACCCGCCCGCCCCGAACGTCACCGAGATGAAGGCCGGGTCGACCTCGGCGAGCCGGTCGATCGTCCGCCCGAGGGCGATCGCCGCCGCGTCCGTGCGCGGCGGGAAGAGCTCGAAGGAGATCGGCGGGCACCCGGTACAGTCGCCCGTCTCCCGGGTGCCGGCGGCGCCGTTCGCGGCCATGTCGGACTCCTCGATGGGATGCCGGCGGCGGTGGTGGCACGGCAGGCCGCGGCCGCCGCCGGACGGCGGATGGGTCACGCGGGCGGGTGCCGGGCTCGGCGGTCGCTCCAGGCGGCGGGCATCCGGCCCGTCGCCGACGATCATGAGCGACGATACGCGGTCGGTGCGGCGGACGGGTCAATATGACCCGGGATGACGAACGGCTCGGATGCCTCGGCGCGCGCCGAGGCATCCGAGCCGTTCGACGGACTACGCGGCCGCGACGGGCGCGGTGAACTCGGCGTACTGGCCGGCGAGCTCGGGCGAGACCAGTGCGCGCACGCGCGTGCCGTCTTCGACGTAGTCGAGCTCGAGCACGCGCGCCTGCTCGTGCAGGGTCGAGACGACGTCGCCGCGGTCGTACGGCACGAGCAGTTCGACTTCGATCGCGGGGTCGGGCAGCATCTCGCCGATCGCCGCGAGCACGTCGGCGATGCCCTCGCCCGTTCGCGCGGAGGCGAACACCGCGTCGGGCTCGAGGCCGCGCAGCACCAGTCGGTCTTCGGGCGACACGAGGTCGGCCTTGTTGAAGACGACGAGCTCGGGGATGTCGCGGGCGCCGACCTCGCCGATGACGTCCCGCACCGTTGCGATCTGGCCGGCCGGGTCGGGATGTGCCGCATCCACGACGTGCACGATGAGGTCGGCGTCTCCGACCTCTTCGAGCGTGGACCGGAACGCCTCGACGAGCTGGTGCGGCAGGTTGCGCACGAAGCCCACGGTGTCGGCGATCGTGTAGACGCGTCCGTCTGCCGTCGTGTTGCGGCGGACCGTGGCGTCGAGCGTCGCGAAGAGGGCGTTCTCGACGAGCACGCCCGCGCCCGTCACGCGGTTGAGGAGGCTCGACTTGCCCGCGTTCGTGTACCCGGCGATCGCGACGGAGGGCACCGCGTTGCGGCGTCGGTTGGCCCGCTTCGCCTCGCGGGCGGGTTTCATGCCGGCGATCTGCCTGCGGAGCTTCGCCATGCGCGAGTGGATGCGTCGGCGGTCGAGCTCGATCTTCGTCTCACCCGGGCCGCGCGAGCCCATGCCGGCGCCCCCGGAGCCGACCTGGCCGCCGGCCTGGCGGGACATCGACTCGCCCCAGCCGCGCAGGCGGGGAAGCAGGTACTCGAGCTGGGCGAGCTCGACCTGGGCCTTGCCCTCGCGGCTCTTCGCGTGCTGGCTGAAGATGTCGAGGATGACGGCGGTGCGGTCGATCACCTTGACCTTCACCGCGTCTTCGAGCGCGCGCCGCTGGCTCGGAGCGAGCTCGGTGTCGGCGACGACCGTGTCGGCGCCGAGGGAGGCGACGATGTGCCGGAGCTCCTCGACCTTGCCGCGACCGAGATAGGTCGAGGGGTCGGGGTGCGGGCGGCGCTGCAGCACGCCGTCGAGCACCCGGGCACCGGCGGTCTCTGCGAGGGCCGAGAGCTCGCGCAGCGAGTTCTCGGCGTCGTCGAGGGAGCCCTGCGAGTACACGCCGATGAGCACGACGTTCTCGAGCCGGAGCTGCCGGTACTCGACCTCGGTGACGTCCTCGAGCTCGGTCGAGAGGCCCGCGACGCGACGCAGCGCCGCGCGTTCTTCGCGGTCGTACTGCTCGCCGTCGGTGTCGGCACCGGCGGCCGCGTCGGAGCCGTGCGCCATCATGGCCTCGGCCTCGCCCGAGCCGAACCGGGTCACGCCGGCCTTCGTCTCGGCGCCCCGCAGCACTCGCTCGACCGCGTCGTCGGCGGTGTTCTGTTCGGCTTCGTTCATCGTGTTAACCCTACTTCCGATCGCTGCGATAGGTTCCCCTACATGAGTTCCGACCACTACTTCTCCTCCGCGCCGTCGAGCGACGCACGCACCCGCACCATCCGCGTGACGCTCGCCGGACGCGAGGTCGAACTCGTGACCGCAGGCGGCGTCTTCAGCCCCGAGCACCTCGACCAGGGCACCCGCGTGCTCCTCGACGCGGTGCCCGCTCCCCCGGCGACGGGCCACCTGCTCGACCTGGGCGCCGGCTGGGGCCCGATCGCGCTGACCCTCGCGATGCGGTCGCCCGAGGCGACGGTCTGGGCGGTCGACGTCAACGAACGCGCCCTCGACCTCACGCGACGCAACGCCGCGCGGCTCGGCCTCCACAACATCAACGCCGTCACGCCCGACGGTGTTCCCGGCGACGTTCGCTTCGCGACGATCTGGTCGAACCCGCCCATCCGGGTGGGCAAGCAGGAGCTCCACGACCTCCTCTCGCGCTGGTTGACCCGCCTCGACGACACAGAAGGCGCTGCGGCCTGGCTCGTGGTCGCCAAGCACCTCGGCGCCGAGTCGCTGCAGCGCTGGATCGGCGACGAGCTCGGCCTCGACGTCGAACGCGCGGCGAACTCCAAGGGGTTCCGCGTGCTCGACGTTCGTCGCTGACGCGCCGGCGATCGATCGGGCCCGCCGCGGCCGACGCTACCGCCCGGCCGTCAGGCGTGCGGCACGCACGGCCGCGGCGGTCGTGAGGACGAGGAACGCGACCGTCGCCACGAGCACCGCGACGAGCGGAAGCGCCCACGCCCCGGTCGACTGGTGCAGGGCTCCGAGCACCGGGGGTGCCGTGGCGGCGAGGAGATAGCCGCCGGCCTGCACGAGCGCCGACATCTGGGTGGTCTCGCGGTCGGTGCGCGTGATCCGCACGACGGTGGCGATGATGACGACGAACCCGCCGCCCTGGGCGATGCCGCCCGTGACCGTCCAGACGAGGTACGCCTCGGGGGCGAGGAGCAGGCCGAGGGGCAGCGTCGTCCACAGCACGCCGACGATCGCGGGCTGCACCCACGCCGGCCGCAGCCGTCCGAGGAACGGCACGCCGAGGGCGCCCACGACGGCCGCGAGCTGGAAGAGGGACGCGACGTTGCCCGCGGCGATCGGGTCGAGGCCGAACTCGTCGGCGTACAGGCTCGGCAACCACGCGCTCAGCCCGTAGTACGAGAAGGACTGCGCGGCGAAGGCCGCCGCGAGGAGCCACGTCATGGGGTTGCGCCACGCCGAGTACTCCCCCGGCGCGATCGCACCCGTCGGACCGGTGACGGCCGCCATCGACCCCGTCACGGCGAGCGCCTCCGCCTCGCGCGCCTCGCGGCTCTCGGCGGTGACGCGCCGCAGGTGCACGCCCCAGACGGCGAGCGCCACGACGATGAGCACGCCCCAGATCGCGGTCGCCCACTGCCAGCCGATCCGCTCGGCGAGCGGTGCCGTCACCGCGATCGTGAGCATCGAGCCGATGTTCATCATCGCCGAGTAGACGCCCGTCACGAGCTGCGCCCGCTGGGGCGGCACGTCGCGGCGGATGACGACCGGGACGACGACGTTGCCGATCGCGATCGCGAGGCCGATGATCACCGTTCCCGCGAACGCCGCCCACGTCGTGCCGCCCGAGCGCACGATCGTGCCGATGAGCGTGCCGATGAGCGAGATCGCGACGGCGCGCTCGGCGCCGCTCAGCCGGATCGTCCACGCGGCGATCGGGGTGCCGAGGGCGAAGCAGAGCACCGGCAGGCTCGTGAGCAGGCCGGCCGCGGTCGGCGAGAGGCCGAGCGCCGCCTCGATGTCCTCGATCACCGGGGCGATCGCGACGAGCGGACCGCGCATGTTGAGCGCGACGAGCGAGATGCCGACGAGCAGCAACCAGGGGAAGGCCGCGGGCCGGCCGACGGCCGAACGGCTCATGCCAGGGTGAGCACGCCGTCGAAGACGAGCTCGGCCGGGCCGGCGAGGGCGACGTGTTCACCATCGGCCGCCTCGAACATGCGAACCCCGAGCACCCCGCCGGGCACCTGCACGCGCCAGTCGTTCGGCGCGCCGGCTCCGGCCCAGTACCGCACGGCCAGCGCGGACGCCACCGCGCCGGTGCCGCACGAGAGCGTCTCGCCGGAGCCCCGCTCGTGCACGCGCATGCGGATCCGGCCCACGCCGTCTTCGACGAGCGGTTCGGCCGGCACGACGAACTCGACGTTCGCGCCCGCCTCGGGGACGGGGTCGAGGAGGGGCGCGTACGCGAGGTCGAGCCCCTCGAGCTCGTCGTCGTCGGCGAGGGCGACGACGACGTGCGGGTTGCCCACGTCGATGCCGAGGCCGGGCCGCGCGACCGGCAGCTGCTTCGCGCGGACGAGCGGCTCGCCGCCGGCGAGCCGCCAGGGGCCGAGGTCGACCTGGAAGCCCGTCGCGGTGCGACTCACGGTACGGACGCCGGCTCGAGTGCCGATCGCGATCTCGTCACCCGGGTGCAGTTCGGCGAGCCCCTGGTCGAGCAGGTAGCGCACGAACACGCGGATGCCGTTCCCGCACATCTCGGAGACGGTGCCGTCGGCGTTCCAGTAGTCCATGAACCACACGGCGCGCGGATCGGCCGCGAGCGCCGCCGCGCCGTCGGCGAGGTTCTGCGACCGCACCGCCCGGATGAGCCCGTCGGCGCCGACCCCGAACCGGCGGTCGCACACGGCCGCGATCTGCGTGGGCTCGAGTTCGTTCTCGCCCTCGGGATCGCTGAAGAGCACGAAGTCGTTGCCCGTGCCCTGGCCCTTGGTGAATCGCAGATCGAACGGCATGCGAATCAGTCTAGGGCGGCCTGCCGGGCGAGCTCGGCGCCCCGGTCGACCGCGTCGTCGGCGTCGAGCTGCACGGCGTCGCGGTATCGCTTGAACCAGCCGACCTGGCGCCTCGCGTACGTCCGGGTGAGCTGCTGCGTCTCGGCGATGGCGTCGGCGCGAGGCATCCGCCCCTGCAACTCGGCGAGCGCCTGGGCGTAGCCGATCGCCTTGCGCGCCGTGACCCCGCGCTCGAGGCCGAGGGGGACGAGTGCGCGCACCTCGTCGACGAGGCCGGCCGCCCACATGTCGTCGACGCGGGCGTCGAGCCGCGCGACGAGCCGCTCGCGGTCGCTGCGGAGGTGCACGATGCGGTGCGGCCGCCAGGGCACCGGCTCGTCGGGGATCCGCGCTGCGGCCGGCGAGCCGGTGACCTCGATCACCTCGAGGGCGCGGACGACCCTCCGTCCGTTGAGCGGGTCGACCTTCGCCGCCGTCTCGACGTCGATCGCCCGCAGTCGCGCGTGCAGCAGGCCGGGCCCCTGCTCGGCCAGTTCGGCCTCCAGTCGTGCGCGCACCTCGGGATCGGTGCCGGGGAACCGGAAGTCGTGGATGACCGACGACACGTAGAGCCCCGATCCGCCGACGAGAAGCGCCACCCCGCCGCGGGCGATGATCTCGTCGACGCGCGCCCTCGCCTCGACCTGGAAGGCCGCCACGGACGCCTCGTCGGTGACCTCGAGCACGTCGAGCAGGTGGTGCGGAACGCCCCTGCGGTCGGCGGGCGCGAGCTTCGCCGTGCCGATGTCCATGCCCCGGTACAGCTGCATGGCATCGGCGTTCACGACCTCGGCGGAACGGCCGGTGCGTTCGAGCGCTTCGGCGAGGTCGAGCGCGAAGGCCGACTTGCCCGTACCCGTCGCGCCGACGACGGCGATGAGCGTCACGTCAGCGCTGGCCGTCGGTCGGGTCGTAGATCGGGAAGGTGCCGACGCCGGGCGACACGAGCGGCTCGCTCGCGACCCGCAACGCCGGAAGACCGAGCGAGACCCGCCCCGGGGTCGACGATCCGCCTGCGGCGGGCACGCCGCAGCTCTCGGCCTGGTCGCGGTCCCATGCGTCGCCCGCGCGCGTGCGACGCACGCGCAACGGCGAGCCGTCGATCGAGTCGGCGAGCAGGTGGAACGGCGCCGCCTGCGTGATCTCGACCGTGACGACGTCGCCGGGACGCGGAAGCTCGGAGCCGGCCGGCACCTCGAAGTGGACGAGTCGGCTGTCTTCGGCGCGGCCGCTCAGACGATGGGTCTCCGCGTCCTTCTTGCCCTCGCCGGTCGCGACGAGGAGGTGCACCGTCGTGCCGACGAGCCGCTGGTTCTCCTCCCACGAGATCCGCTCCTGCAGCGCGATGAGTCGGTCGTAGCGCTCCTGCACGACCTCCTTCGGCACCTGGTCCTCCATCGTCGCGGCCGGCGTGCCCGGACGGATGGAGTACTGGAACGTGAAGGCGGACGCGAAGCGCGCCGCCTCGACCACGCGCATCGTCTCCTGGAAGTCCTCCTCGGTCTCGCCCGGGAAGCCGACGATGATGTCGGTCGAGATCGCCGCGTTCGGGATCTTCGCGCGAACGCGGTCGAGGATTCCGAGGAACTTCTCGGAACGGTACGAACGTCGCATCGCCTTGAGGATGCGGTCGGAGCCCGACTGCAGCGGCATGTGCAGCTGCGGCATGACGCTCGGCGTCTCGGCCATCGCGTCGATGACGTCGTCGGTGAAGGCGGCGGGGTGGGGGCTCGTGAACCGGATGCGCTCGAGCCCGTCGATCTGCCCTGCGGCGCGCAGGAGCTTGCCGAACGCCTGCCGGTCGCCGAACTCGACCCCGTAGGAGTTGACGTTCTGGCCGAGCAGGGTCACCTCGACGGCGCCGTCGTCGACGAGGGCCTGGATCTCGGCGAGGATCTCGCCGGGACGGCGGTCCTTCTCCTTGCCGCGCAGCGCGGGCACGATGCAGAACGTGCAGGTGTTGTTGCAGCCGACCGAGATCGAGACCCAGCCGCTGTACGTCGAGTCGCGCTTCGTCGGCAGCGTCGACGGGAAGACCTCGAGCGCGTCGAGAATCTCGAGCTGCGCCTCGTCGTTGTGGCGGGCCCGCTCGAGCAGGCTCGGCAGCGAGCCCATGTTGTGCGTGCCGAACACGACGTCGACCCACGGCGCCTTCTCGAGGATGACGTTCTTGTCCTTCTGGGCGAGGCAGCCGCCGACGGCGATCTGCATGCCGGCGTGACGACGCTTGACACCGGCGAGGTGGCCGAGGTTGCCGTAGAGCTTGTTGTCGGCGTTCTCGCGAACCGCGCAGGTGTTGATGACGACGACGTCGGGCTCGGCGCCGTTCGCGGGGACGTAGCCGGCCGCCTCCAGCGAGCCCGAGAGCCGTTCGGAGTCGTGGACGTTCATCTGGCACCCGAAGGTGCGAACCTCGTAGGTGCGCGGTGCGGGCTCCGTCGCCTCGACGCGGGCGACCTCGTGAATGGTGCTCATGATCGCACCAGTCTACGAGTCGTCGGCTGAGAGCGCGGTCGTCACCGCCTCGCGCACGACCTCGCCCGAGTAGCCCCGTCGCTGCAGGAACGCGGACAGCCGACGCTCCGCGGTAGCCCGGTCGAGCCCCGACAGCTGTCGCGCCCTCCGCGTCGCGACGACGGTCGCGTTCTCGCGCTCGGCCTCGGGATCGAGGTCGTCGACGGCCGCCCTCGCGACCGCCGGCTCGATGCCACGCCGGCCGAGTTCGTGCAGGATCGCGCCCGATCCGCGCCCGCGCCGCACCCCGTGGCTGTGCACGACCTGCTCCGCGAGCCGCGCGTCGTCGAGGTACCCGTAGCGCTCGTAGCGTTCGAGCCACTCCTCGACCTCGACCTCGTCGAGCCCGTGCTCGACGAGGACCGCCCGCACCTCGGCCACCGACAGCGCTGACCGTCGCAACCGCGAGACGACGAGACGGTCGATGCGCGCATCGCGCTCGACCCCCGTCTCTTCGACGGCCGGTTCGGTCTCGCTCGGCCCGGTGCGGGTCCGTCGCCGTGATCGCGAGCCGGCGCCGCGCGACGTCTCGCCCGGCTCCGGCTCGCTCGACGATACGCCCGACGACGGCATGCCCGAGTCCGTCGACTCGTCGCCCACCCACGGAAGGTAGGTGACCGGGGCGAGGCGCTCGGCCGATGCGTCACCCATGCTGCCCTCCCCGGTCACTCGATCTCGCTCGCTCGGACTCGGCCGCTCAGGCGCCCTTGCGCTTCGCGTCGAGCGACTCGACGTTGGCAGGCGCCGCGGCGCCTGCGGCGCCGATGCCGAGCTTCACGAGGATCTTCTGCTCGATGTCGGCGGCGATGTCGGGGTTCTGCAGCAGGAAGTTGCGCGCGTTCTCCTTGCCCTGACCGAGCTGGTCGCCGTCGTAGGTGTACCAGGCACCCGACTTCTTGACGATGCCCTGATCGACGCCGTAGTCGATGAGGCTGCCCTCGCGCGAGATGCCGACGCCGTAGAGGATGTCGAACTCGGCCTGCTTGAAGGGAGGCGCCATCTTGTTCTTGACGACTTTGACGCGGGTGCGGTTGCCCACCGCGTCGGAGCCGTCCTTCAGCGTCTCGATCCGGCGGATGTCCATGCGGACCGACGCGTAGAACTTGAGCGCCTTGCCGCCGGCCGTCGTCTCGGGGCTGCCGAAGAACACGCCGATCTTCTCGCGCAGCTGGTTGATGAAGATCATCGTGGTGTTCGTCTGGTTCAGGCCGCCCGTGAGCTTGCGGAGCGCCTGCGACATGAGGCGGGCCTGGAGGCCGACGTGCGAGTCGCCCATCTCGCCCTCGATCTCGGCACGGGGCACGAGGGCCGCGACCGAGTCGATGACGATGAGGTCGATCGACCCCGAACGCACGAGCATGTCGGCGATCTCGAGCGCCTGCTCGCCGGTGTCGGGCTGCGAAACGAGCAGTGCGTCGATGTCGACGCCGAGCTTCTTCGCGTACTCGGGATCGAGCGCATGCTCGGCGTCGACGAACGCGGCGATGCCGCCGGCCCGCTGGGCGTTGGCGATCGCGTGGAGCGTGAGCGTGGTCTTGCCCGAGGACTCGGGGCCGTAGATCTCGACGATGCGGCCGCGCGGGAGCCCGCCGACGCCGAGTGCGACGTCGAGGGCGATCGAACCGGTGGGGATGACCTCGACGGGGGCTCGCTCTTCGCTGCCGAGGCGCATGACCGAACCCTTGCCGAACTGGCGGTCGATCTGCGCGAGGGCGGCTTCGAGTGACTTCTCGCGGTCTGCGGGTGATGCCATGGTGGTGGGCTCCTTCGATGCTCGTGTTCGGCTGCCTCTAGGCTGTCGTTCTTCGCTGCGGGCCCCGGTCGACCGGTGCCGACCCGCGGCGTCTCGCGACAAGGCGGTTGCGGTGTGTCCCGACGCTTCGACCGTACGGCCGACCGCCGACATCGACGCCCTGACGGGTGCGGATGTGGACGGATCCGTCGTTCCTCCTGCTGTTGAGGAGCGTATCGCAGAATCCGAACTGATGTTCGAACGCCCTGCGGCGTGTCGAACACCTCTTCGGTACGGTCGGTCGCTCGCCCGGACGACGACGTCAGCGGGCCGCGCCGCTCCCGGCCTGGCCGGGGACGGGGCGCCCCGCACCGTGACGGTGCGACTCGGGCACGTCGGTCGCCTCGCAGAGGGCGAGCCACACGTCGCGCGGCCGGACGCCTGCGTCGAGCGCCTCACGGGCGGTGCGACCGCCGAGCTGCGCGAGCACGAGATCGTTCACGACGACGCCGCCGTAGCCCGCACCGAACTCGGCGTCGACGGCGAACTGGAACTCGCTGAGCTTCACGAGGACCTCCGGAAACAGCTCCGGCCGGTCATCAGACCGGCCGGAGTACGGGAAAGAACGATCGGGTCAGCGGACCATCATGTCCGCGTCGAACTCGGCGACGAGCTCGTCGGGCAGGCTGTCGGGCACCACCGAGAGGCCCTCGAGCACCGCGATGCGGTCGCCGACCTCGTGCATGATCACCGAGATGGGCGTGTCGAGCGCCTCGGCGACCGAGGCGAGGATCTCGGACGAGGCCTCTTTCTGACCCCGCTCGACCTCGCTCAGGTAGCCCAGCGCGACACTCGCCTTGGACGCGACCTGCCGGAGCGTACGCCCCTTCTGCAGGCGGAAGTCCCTCAACACGTCGCCGATCTCCTGTCGAACCAGAACCATCGGGGAACCTCCTTCTACACTGCCTCGACTCCGCCGGAGCCGGAAACGGGAGCGTCAGTCTACCTGATGCTCATGTCTTCGAATCTAGCGTTGCACACTGGGGCTTTCGTGTGAACCTGCCACGTGTAACAGGGTGTTCACGAAGACTATTCCGCCGGTTCGATCCGATCCTGCAGACGCGCGAGGAGCGCGCCGATCGAGGCCTCGACCGTCCGCCTGCGGATCTCGGCACGGTCGCCGGAGAGGGCGAGGTCGATCGCCTCGAGGCGATCGCCGATCGCGAGGCCGACGTGCACCGTCCCGACCGGTCGGCCGTCCTGCGGATCGGGTCCGGCGACGCCGGTCGTCGAGAGGCCGATGTCGGCCGGGCGGCCGTCGACCGCGAGCGCGATTCGTACGCCGGCCGCCATCTGCCGCGCGACCTCGGCGTGCACGGCGCCCTCTCGACGGAGCAATTCGGCATCGACCCCGAGCAGCGAACGCTTGACGGCGGTGTCGTAGGCGACGACGCCGCCCGACACGACGAGCGACGCGCCGGGCACGCTCGTCAGCTCGGCCGTCACGAGTCCCCCGGTGAGCGATTCGGCGACCGCGATGCGCAGGCTGCGGCGGGTGAGCTCGGCGATCAGACGGGCGGCGTCGCCGCCCGGGAGGACCACCGGCCCGCTCACGCGGCGCGGCTCCGGGCGAGCCGCACCGCATCGCGCACGTAGACGAGGCCGGACCAGACCGTGAGCACGAGGGCGAGCCCCATCGCGATCCAGTTCACCCAGAGGATCCAGTCTCCGACGATCGTCCAGAGGGGCAGGAGCGCGAGTGAGATCGCGACCGACTGCACGAGCGTCTTGAGCTTGCCGCCCGACGAGGCGGGCACCACGTTGCCGCGCCGGAGCTCCACGAGCCGCCACACCGTGATGCCGACCTCGCGCACGACGATGAGGATCGTGACCCACCACCACAGCTCGCCCAGGATCGACAGGCAGACGAGCGCACCGCTCGTGAGCAGCTTGTCGGCGATCGGGTCGAGAATCTTGCCGAGATCGGTCACGAGCCCGCGACTGCGTGCGATGTGGCCGTCGATGCCGTCGGTCGCGATCGCGACGATGAACAGGGCCGCGGCCCACCAGCGCAACGGCCCGTCGGCGCCGTCGTCGGCGAGCAGCAGCCAGAAGAAGACCGGGGCGGCCAGGATCCGGACGATCGTGATGGCGTTCGGCAGGTTCCAGTTCGCCGATCGGGCGCGCCCTTCGGCGGAGGAGGTCATGGTGCCAAGGATACCGGGCGCTCAGTCGCGGCCGGTGAGCCCCCAGGCGTCTTCGTCGCCCTCGGCCTCGACTTCTTCGAGCCCCTCGGGGATGCGCCCCACCGGGTCGTCGTACCGGTCGTCGACGTCGTGCGAGCCCGGCGCGGGTGCGGCGACCGCGGGTGCCGCCGGCGGCGGCGCCGCCGGACCGCTCGGCTCGCCGCGCAGCTTCGCGAGCACGCCCGGCAGCTGCTCGGCGGTCACGAGCACGTCGCGCGCCTTCGACCCCTCCGAGGGGCCGACGATCTCGCGCGACTCGAGGAGGTCCATGAGGCGCCCGGCCTTCGCGAACCCGACCCGGAGCTTGCGCTGCAGCATCGAGGTCGAGCCGAACTGCGTCGAGACGACGAGTTCGGCTGCGGCGAGCAGGAGCTCGAGGTCGTCGCCGATGTCGGAGTCGATCTCCTTGCGCTCCACCGCCGCCGCGACATCCTGCCGGTACTCGGGCCTGGCCTGCCGCGTGACGTGGGTGACGACCTTCTCGATCTCGGCCTCGGTGACCCACGCCCCCTGCACGCGGAGCGGCTTCGACGCACCCATCGGCAGGAAGAGCGCGTCGCCCTGGCCGATGAGCTTGTCGGCGCCGGGCTGGTCGAGGATGACTCGCGAGTCGGTGACGCTCGTCACGGCGAAGGCGAGGCGCGACGGCACGTTCGCCTTGATGAGGCCGGTGACGACGTCGACCGACGGGCGCTGCGTCGCGAGCACCAGGTGGATGCCCGACGCGCGCGCGAGCTGCGTGATGCGGACGATCGAGTCCTCGACGTCGCGGGGCGCGACCATCATGAGGTCGGCGAGCTCGTCGACCACGACGAGGAGGTACGGGTACGGCTTGAGCTTGCGCTCGGAGCCGGCCGGCAGCACGATCTCGTCGCCCACGACGGCCTTGTTGAAGTCGTCGATGTGGCGGAATCCGAACGACGCGAGGTCGTCGTACCGCATGTCCATCTCCTTCACGACCCACTGCAGCGCCTCGGCCGCCTTCTTCGGGTTCGTGATGATGGGGGTGATCAGGTGCGGCACGCCCGCGTAGGGCGCCAGTTCGACGCGCTTCGGGTCGATGAGCACCATGCGCACCTCGCTCGGCTTCGCGCGCATCAGCAGGCTCGTGATCATGGAGTTGACGAAGCTCGACTTGCCCGAGCCCGTCGAACCCGCGACGAGCAGGTGGGGCATCTTGGCGAGGTTCGCGACCACGTAGCCGCCACCCACGTCCTTTCCGACGCCGATCGTCATCGGGTGCTTGGCGCCCACCGCCGCGTGCGAGCGCAGCACGTCGCCGAGCGTCACCGTCTCGCGGTCGGCGTTCGGGATCTCGACGCCGATCGCGCTCTTGCCCGGGATCGGCGAGAGGATGCGCACCTCGTTCGACGCCACCGCGTAGGCGAGGTTCTTCGACAGCGCCGTGACGCGCTCGACCTTGACACCCGGGCCGAGCTCGATCTCGTACTGCGTCACGGTCGGTCCGCGCGAGAATCCGGTGACCTTCGCGTCGACCGAGAACTGGTCGAGCACGCCCGTGATCTGCCGCACGACGTCGTCGTTCGCCTGCGAGCGGGACTTCGCCGGCGGCCCGGCCGCGAGCGTCGCGGCCGAGGGCAGGAAGTAGGGTCGGTCGGGCTGGTCGCCGGCATCGGGGTCGGCCGGCACGAGGGATGCCTCGGCGCCGGCGCCCGCGGCATCGTCGACGAAATCGGCGGCGGCGTCGTACAGCGGGATCGCCTGGGTCGCGCCGGCATCGTCGCCGCGCAGTCCGAGCCCCGCGGCCGAACCGTCGCCCGCGAAGTTCGCGACGGCCGACTCCGCGCGCTCGAGGTCGCCGAGCAGTTCGGTGCCGTACGGGTCCGCCGCACCGGCGCCCTCGATGGGGCTGTCGAAACTGCCGGCCGCCGACCCGGCGCCGAACACCTCGGTGAGGCCGTCGACGCCAGAGGCCTCGAACTCGGGGTCCTCCTCGCGGCCCTGCGCGTTGCGCCGCCACCACGGCACGAGCCCGGGAGCCTCGTCCTCGGCCTCTCCGTCGACGCCGTCGAGCTCGGTCGGGACGCTCTTCTCCGCGCGACGCCGCGAGGGCTTCGCCGAGGCATCCGTCTCGGGCTCTTCGTGCTCGGGGGCACCGAACAGCCAGGCGTAGAGCTCTCGGAATCTCGCGGGAATCCGATTCGGCGGCGTCTTCGTGATGATCAGCACCGACAGCACGACGAGGAGGATCACGACGATCGCCGCGCCGACCTCGGTGATCAGGAGGATCAGCGGGGTCGCGAGCATCCAGCCGAGGATGCCGCCGGCCCGTGCCAGCACCGCCATGCCCTCGCTCGGCTCGGGCTGGCCGCCGAAGATGTGGCAGAGGGCCGAGACGCTGAGGAGCAGCAGGACGAGCCCGATGCCGATGCGCGTGTTGTCGTGCACCGAACTCGGGTGGCGGAAGAGCCACACCGCGAACAGCAGCATGATGACGGGCAGCGCGAACGCGACACGGCCGAACAGGCCGCCGAACGTCCACGAGTCGAGGGTCTGGGCGACCGGCTCGTTGATGAAGAACCACTCGACCACTGCACCGGTGATCGCGAGCACGACGATGAAGAAGGGCAGGCCGTCGCGCCGCTCGTCCTTCTGCAGGGTCTCGGGGCCGAGCGCGCGCGCGGCACCGCCGGCGAGGTGGGCGAGTCCCATCCAGGCCTTCACGAACACGTTCGGCCCGGTCGATGCCTGGGCCGGCTTCTTCGCGGCCGCGCCCCGAGTCGACTGCGCCGGCAGCTTCTTCGTGGGTGCGGTCTTCGACGCGGCGGTGCGCGAGCCACCGCCGCGGGGCGAGGTGCCCGAGGCGCGCCCGTTCGACTTGGTGCCCGTAGCCATGCCCACAAGGCTACGGCCGCGGGCCGACACGGGCCGGTAGGTCGCCGGGGGTGTTCGCGATCGAGGGCCCCGCGCTCAACCGAGCACGCGCACCATCGTCCGACGGTCGCCGTCGGTTCCGACCACTGCGAACCCCTCCGATCGATAGAGGTTCTCGGCGAAGTTCCCATGCTCCACGCTCAAGGCCAGGCGGGCGAAGCCGGCCGCTCCCGCGACCTCGACGAGCGAACGCAGCAGCGCCCGTCCGACGCCCTGGGCTCGCCAGATGGGACGCACGCCGATGATGAGCTCGGGAACGCCCGCCGCGACGAAGCCGTGCGCGGGTCGGTCGGCGGGGAAGAGCCGGTACCAGGCGGCACCGATGGGCCGCCCGACCTCGTCGAGCGCGACGACTCCCCGATCGGCCGGACGCTGCCACCCGGCGACGTAGCCGCGCGACACCGGGTCGGCGAGCACCGACGCCCGCGGGCGGGTCGGTCCGGCGCTCCAGTTCGCGGTCTCGACGACCATGTCGGCGAGGAAGGCGCCGTCGGCGCCCGCCGCGGGGCGAAGCGTGAACGTCGACATGCGGGAATGCTACGACCGGCCCGTTTCGGCGGTGTTTCGCACGACCGGGAGTCGGCGGCGCGTTCGGCGCCGGCCCGACGGTCGGCGGCGCTCAGAACCGGATCGCGTCGATCACGCGCACGCGCACGGCGGCGAGCGCCGGCACGAGCCCGGCGAGCGCGCCCACCGCGACGGCGGCCGCGATGCCGATGAGCGCGGCCTCGACGGGGAAGCCCGGCATGTCCTCGATCTGCGCGCCGCCGATCGCCATGCCCATGAGCGGGCTGCGGACGAGCGCGATCGCGACGCCGACGCCCACCACGCCGGCCACGAAGGTGCCGACGACCGACTCCATGAGCACCGCGAAGAAGACCCGCCCGGCGGAGGCGCCGAACGAACGGCGGATCCCGATCTCGCGGATGCGCGTGCGGACCGTGACGAGCGAGACGGTGACGAGCCCGAGCGCACCGAGCAGCAGGATGACGACGGCGACGCCCGCGACGGTGAGCTTCAGCGGGAGGTACGGGTCCTCCCCCATCGCGGCGTAGTCGCTGCGCCATCCGTCGACCGTCGCCCCGTCGCCGAGTCCGTGCCGGAATGCCTCGCGCATCGACTCGGTCAGCTCGTCGGACGTGCCGTCGGGCACCCACATCTCGTAGGCGGGCACGTACTCGCCCATCATCGGGTCGGGCGTCTCGGGCTGGAGCGCGAGATACGCGTCGGTGAGCACGAACATCGTCGGCTGGGTGTCCCACTCCCCCTGCGACGGCGTGACGCCGACCACGACCGCGTCGACCCGTTCGGAGCCGACCAATTCGACGACGGGATGGCTCGCGAGCGCGGGACGCCCGAGCTTCGACCAGAACGCCTCGTTCACGACGAGCGCCGGCGCGAGGCGATCGGCATCGCGGTCGGTGAACCACCGGCCCGCCGAGACCGCGATGCGGTGGATGATGCCGTAGTCGGGGTCGACGACCTGCGCCTGCACCATCACCGCCCCGTCGGCGAACGGCACCGTGAGTCCGCCCCAGCCGACGCGGCTCGCGTATTCGATGCCGTGCCGGTCGAGCGCATCCTGCCAGGCGATGCCCGCCTGCGCGGTGTCGATCGCCCCGGTCGCGCTCCAGGCGTTGATGCTGACGGTCGCGGGTCGACCGCCGCCGCGCTCCTGCAGCTCACGACCCGCCTGCTCGGCGATCGCGCCGGCCCCGACCACGGTCGCGAGTGCGCAGACCGCGGCCGCGACCCCGATGAGCGAGAGCAGCACGCGGCCGCGATGCACGCGGAGTTCCTCGAATGCCTCGACCACGGTCGCGACGACGGAGGTGACGATGCGCAGTGCGGCCCGCTTCATGCGGCCGCCTCGACCTCGGCGCCGGAATCGGCGGCCTCCCGCGACGGCGCGCCGGGACGCTGGTCGACGTCGGCGGCGTCGCCGCCCGACGGATCGGGGTCGCGCGACTCCAGGCGCCCGCCGACGAGCCGGAAATGGCGGGTCGACCGGGCCGCGATCGACGGGTCGTGCGTGATCGTCACGAGCGCGGCGCCGGTCTCGTCGGCGACCGACTCGATCAGCTGCATGACCTCGGCCCCCGTCTCGAGGTCGAGCGCCCCCGTCGGTTCGTCGGCGAGGATCAGCCGGGGGCGGCGGACGAGCGCGCGGGCGATCGCGACCCGCTGCTGCTCGCCGCCGGAGAGCCGCTCGGGCTTCGCCTCGAGGCGTGCGCCGAGGCCGACGCGCTCCAGCATCTCTCGGGCGAGGCGCTCGCGCCGCCAGAACGTCCGGCCGCCGGAGTAGAGCAACGGCGTCTGCACGTTCTCGAGGGCCGTGCGCCCCGGCAGCAGGTTGAACTGCTGGAACACGAAGCCGATGCCCTCGCCGCGGAGGCGGTCGCGGGTGCCGCTGCGCGTGCGGCGCACGTCGACGCCGAGGCAGTGCAGTTCGCCCGCCGTCGGCAGGTCGAGGAGGCCCAGCAGGTTCAGCAGCGTCGACTTGCCCGAGCCGCTGCGTCCGACGATCGAGACCCGGTCGCGCTCGGCGATCTCGAGGTCGACCCCCGTGAGGATCTCGAGCGGGGAACCGTCGGGGAGCTCGACGGTGCGGCCGACGCCGCGCGCCACGACGAGGCTCATTGGACGGGCGTCCCGCACATCATCGCCCCGTCCGACGTGCTCACGCAGGCCTGCTCACCGCCGGCCGCGCCGCCCGGCACGAACTGCAGCACCTGGTCGCCCTCGGCGAGCCCCTCGATGACCTCGACCTTCGAGCCGTCCGACAGGCCGAGCTTCACCTCCTGCTCCACGGGCTCCCCGTCGGCGCCGACGAGCCAGACGACGCCGGTCTCGGCGCCGCCTTCGACCGCGGTGGTCGGCACGGTCAGCACGTCCTCGGCGCTGCCCGCCGAGATCTTCACCTGCGCCGTGAGCCCCGAGAAGACCTGCACATCGCCCGGCACGGCGCACCGCACGGTCGTCGCCGACCCGGTCTCGGGTGACGTTGCGGCGCCCTCGGCGCCCTGACCGCCCCCGCCCCCACTCCCGGCGAGGGGCGTGCTGATCTTGAGGCCCGTGCAGGTGAACGGCGCCGGACCGCCCGCGATCGTCACGACCGCCTCCGTCGGCGAACTCGTCAGTCGGTACTGCTGCTCGGGGCTCAGCGTCGCGGTGACGCTGAAGCTCGGCGGCGCGACCTGCCCCGCCACCTCGCCCGTCGACACCGGCTGCCCGGGGATCACGTCGAGCGACGAGAGCACCCCGGCGACCGGTGCGAGCACCTTCTCGTAGTGGAACGTCGGCTGCGGCGCCGCCGGCTGCGGCTGTCCTGCGGCCGGCGGCTCGGCCGGTGCGGCGAGCTCGGCCGGATCGATCTCGTCCTCGACCTTGATGTCGAAGAGCTTCTGCCCGGCATCGACGCGCTGGCCGACCTTCACGAACACCTCGTCGACCGGGCCGGTCGCCGCGGCCTTGACCGGCACCGAGGCATCCGCCCCGACCGTGCCCGTCAGCAGCACGTCGTTCGCGATGACTCCGCGCTCGACCGCCACCTGCGGTTCGACGACCGAGCCGGTGGGCATGAGCGCCTCTGCCTCGGGTTCGGCCCGATCGGGGAAGAACGCGAGCTTCGCGAGGGCCACGGCGATGACCGCCACGAACACGATGCGAACGGTCGGGAAGATCCACTTGCGCCAGACGCCCACGGCACTCCTTCGTCGGGTCGCCCGGGTGAAGGGCCGCGGGCATCTCCACCACCCTAGGGAGTCCGCGCGCCGGAAGGAATCCTTCTCAGGGACGAATCCGGGACAACCCCGAATCGCCGCCGCACCCCCGGGCTACGCCTCGATGACGAGCGGCACGAGCATCGGGCGGCGGCGCAGGCGACGGTTCACCCACGTGCCGAGCGTGCGGCGCACGAGCTGCTGCAGGGCGTGAGAGTCGCGCACGCCGTTCTGCGCGGCGTCGGCGAGTGCCGCCACGATCTTCGGCTTGACGTCCTCGAACACGGCGTCGTCCTCGGCGAAGCCGCGGGCGTGGATCTCGGGACCCGAGATGACGCGCCCCGTCGTGGCATCCACGACGACGATCACCGAGATGAAGCCCTCCTCACCGAGGATGCGACGGTCCTTCAGGTCGGCGTCGGTGATCTCGCCGACGGTCGACCCGTCGACGTAGACGAAGCCGAGGTCGAGCTGGCCGACCTCGCGCACGACGCCGTCGGTCATGTCGTAGACCGTGCCGTTCTCGCCGATGAAGGTGTTCTCCGCCGGGATGCCGGTGTCGCGGGCGAGCTTCGCATTCGCCTGCAGGTGACGGTACTCGCCGTGGATCGGCAGCACGTTCGCCGGCTTCAGGATGTTGTAGCAGTAGAGCAGCTCGCCCGCGGCCGCATGGCCGGAGACGTGCACCTTCGCGTTGGCCTTGTGGACGACGTTCGCGCCGAGCTTCGTCAGGCCGTCGATGACGCGGTAGACCGCGTTCTCGTTGCCGGGGATGAGACTCGAGGCGAGGATCACCGTGTCGCCCTCGCCGATCTCGATCTGGTGGTCGCGGTTGGCCATGCGGCTGAGCACCGCCATGGGCTCGCCCTGCGAGCCGGTCGACATGTAGACGATCTTGTCGTCGGGGATGTCGCCGGCCTTCTTGTAGTCGACGAGCACCCCCTCGGGCACGTTGAGGTAGCCGAGATCGGCGGCGATCGTCATGTTGCGCACCATGCTGCGGCCGAGGAGGGCCACGCGGCGCCCGTTCGCGTGCGCGGCGTCGAGCACCTGCTGCACGCGGTGCACGTGGCTCGAGAAGCTCGCGACGACGACCTTCTTCGACGCGCGCGAGATCACCTGGTCGAGCACGGGGCCGATCTCGCGCTCGAGCGGCGTGAACCCCGGGACATCCGCGTTGGTGGAGTCGACCATGAACAGGTCGACGCCCTCCTCGCCGAGCCGCGCGAACTCGCGCAGGTCGGTGAGCCGGCCGTCGAGCGGCAGCTGGTCCATCTTGAAGTCGCCGGTCGCGAGCACGGTGCCCGCGTCGGTGATGATGGCGACGGCGAGCGCGTCGGGGATCGAGTGGTTGACCGCGATGAACTCGAGGTCGAACGGGCCGATCTCCTCGTGCTGGCCCTCCTTCACCGTGAGGGTGTAGGGCGCGATGCGGTGCTCCTTCAGTTTCGCCTCGACGAGCGCGAGGGTGAGCTGCGATCCGATGAGCGGGATGTCGCCGCGGAGCTTCAGCAGGTACGGCACGGCGCCGATGTGGTCCTCGTGGCCGTGCGTGAGCACGACGCCCACGATGTCGTCAAGGCGCTCGCGGAGGAAGCCGAAGTCGGGCAGGATCAGGTCGACGCCCGGCTGGTGCTCTTCGGGGAAGAGCACGCCGCAGTCGACGATGAGGATCTTGCCGTCGATCTCGTAGCTCGTCATGTTGCGGCCGACCTCCCCCAGGCCGCCGATCGGGATGATGCGGAGCGTCCCTGCCTCGAGCGGAGCGGGATCGATGACGGTGTCGGGCACAGTGCCCTCCTTACGTTCGCGGTGTTCAGTTCGGTGCGATGCGCTCGGGCATCGCGGATGTCTCGTGGTGGGCGCGCCCGCTCAGCGGGTCGTGCCCGCGACCTTCGGCAGCGCGCCGCCGGCGGCGGCGTTGCGGTCGGGCCGGAAGTTGTGGAAGTCGACGCCGTCGACGCCGCGCACGAGGTCGATCTCGTCCTCGATGAGGGCGGCCTCCCACTCCTCGGGGCCGACGAGCGGCAGCCGCACGCGCGGGCTCGAGATGCGGCCGAGACCGTGGAGGATGTACTTCGCCGCGACGGTGCCGGGCACGTGCGTCATCGTGGCGCGGACGAGCGGCTCGAGCTGCTGGTGCGCGTCGGTCGCGGCCTTCAGGTCGCCGCGGTTCACGGCGTCGACGATCGTGCGGTACGGCGCGGGCGCGATGTTCGCCGTGACGCCGATGAGCCCGGTCGCGCCGATCGCGAGGTGCGGCAGCACGTTGGCGTCGTCGCCAGAGAAGTACATCAGGTCGGTCTGGTTGAGCACCCGGCTCACCTCGGAGAAGTCGCCCTTGGCGTCTTTCACGGCGAGGATGTTCGGGTGCTTCGCGAGCCGGAGGATCGTCTCGTACTTGATCGGCACGCCCGTGCGACCGGGGATGTCGTAGAGGATGACCGGCAGGTCGGTCGCGTCGGCGACCATTCTGAAGTGCGTCAGGATGCCGGCCTGGGTCGGCTTGTTGTAGTACGGCGTGACGATCATGATGCCGTCGGCGCCGGCCTTCTCGCTGTGCTGGTACAGCTCGATGGCGTGCGCGGTCTCGTTCGAGCCGCCGCCCGTGATGATCTTGGCGCGGCCGGCCGCGACGTCTTTGCCGACCTCGACGAGCCGCAGCTTCTCGGGGTCGGTGAGGGTCGACGTCTCGCCCGTGGTGCCCGTGACGACGATGCCGTCGGCGCCCGCCGAGATGACGTCGTCGATGTGCTTCTCGACCCCGGGCCAATCGACCTCGCCGTCCGCCGTCATCGGCGTGACGAGCGCGACGAGCACTTGTCCGAAGGGGTTCTCTTGAGTCACGCCCACCAGCGTATCGGTTCGGCGGGATACCGCATGGCCGCCGCGACTCAGGCGGTCATGTCGCTCCTGGCCGGTGGGACCGGACCGCTTCGCGAGTCGCAGGAGCAGAAGCACCGATCGCCCTCGCTGCTGGCGTGCGAGCCGGTTCGGTCCTGCGACTCGTCACTGCACGCCGGCCCGTCCGCACCGAGCGCGCGCGAGCCCGGTCGAGCGCGGCGAGGATCGCCGCCTCGACGAGCGGCCAGTCGTGCACCACGAGCGCGTAGTCGAATCGCAACGCCTCGTATCCTCTAGTCGATGCGACGGCGTCGCGCACGAGATCCTTGTGACGCGACTGCTTCGTGTCGGCATGGCCGGGAACGCCGTCGACTTCGAGCACGATGCAGCCGTCGATCGTGAAGTCGACCCACCCGACCCCGGGAATCGGCACCTGCGCCTCGAGGTCGATGCCGAGGCGGTTCAGCCGCAGACGCAGCAGGGATTCGAGGCCGCTGTCGGCGTTCCAGTGGGCGAGGTCGACAAGATGCCGATGCATCTTCGGGATGAGCGAGCGCAAGCGCTGCACCGCCGAGGGGGCGAGAAGGTGCTTGCGCATCGCCGACTCGAGTGCGACGAAGAAGTCCTCCGGCCCGAAGCATGTGAGCACTTGCGCGAGCGCCTCGACGAATGGCGCGAGCCCGCCCGACGCCGGACCGCCGTTCCAGTGGAGCACGCATTCGCAGCTCTCATGAGCGCGACGACGGCCCGTGCGCGGCATCGAGACATGCACCCGCCGGTCGTCGCGATCGAGCAGCCACAAGCCCGCTTCCACCAACCGATTCCGACAGCCGAGCGTGCCGCCGTGGGCGACCGCGGCGATGATGTCGGCCGCAGTGTCAGGCGTCGCATACACGCCCTCGCGTACCCGCCGGACTTCGCCCGATCGCACGGCTGCACGCAGGGAGTGGGCATCGACGCCCAGATGTGCGAGCTCGGCCGTGCGCGCGACACCGCCGACGGTCTCGCACCGGCGGCGGACATCGAACGGTTGCATGCGCATCCCTCGAGACTGCGCCCGCGTTCGCCCCCTCGACTGCCCCTATGGGCGCTCCGGGCGGAATCGACCCCACGAGTCATCTGTCGAGGACGAGTCGCGAGCACTCGACGGCGGGAGTCCCCGCGAGTCGCAGGAGGATCTGTTCCGATTCGGGCGCGTTGGCTGCCGGAACGCCCGCCTGATCCTGCGACTGGTCGGCGCTCGTCGCTACGACGTCACGAGCGGTCGTGAGTCGCAGGATCGGATCGGCCGTTGAAGCGCGTGGGGCGAGGAATCGCGCGGATCCTCCTGCGACCCGACGAACCGCGAAGCGCGCCGGCTCAGGCGCGGCGGTAGGTGAGGAACCGGTAGTGGATGCCGCTGCGCGACTCGTGCGCGCCGTCGACGGGGTCGGCGGCGACGAGCTCGAAGCCGGCCGGCAGCGCCGGGGCGAGCACGTCGCCCGGCTCGGGGGCGAATCCGTCGGGATGCACGAGCTCGGTGACCTCGACGAGGTCGACGACGCCGGCGAGGTCGGATCGCTCGAGCGCCTCGAGGAAGAGCTGCCCGCCGCCGATCAGCCACGCGCGCTCGACGCCGGCGACGAGGGCGAGGGCGTCGTCGAGCGACCCCGCCCGCTCGGCGCCGTCGGCCGACCAGTCGGCCTGACGGGTCACGACGACGTTGCGCCGCCCCGGCAGCGGCCGGTACCGCGGATCGAGCGAGTCCCAGGTCTTGCGTCCCATCACGACCGGCTCGCCCATGGTCACGGCCTTGAAGTGCGCCAGGTCTTCCGGCACATGCCACGGCATGCCGCCGTCGCGGCCGATGACCGCGCCCGCGGCCTGGGCCCACACGAGTCCGACACGCGCCCGACGAGCGGCGTCGAACGACGGCGCCGAGGCATCCGCGCTCATACGGCGACGGCGGCGCGGATCGCCGGGTGGTGCTGGTAGCCCTCGACCACGAAGTCGTCGTACTCGTAGTCGAAGATCGACTCGGGCACCCGCGCGAGCCGGAGGGTCGGGTACGGGTACGGCTCCCGGGTGAGCTGCTCGGTGACCTGCTCGACGTGGTTGTCGTAGATGTGGCAGTCGCCGCCCGTCCACACGAAGTCGCCGACCTCGAGCCCCGTCTGCGCCGCGACCATGTGGGTGAGCAGCGCGTACGAGGCGATGTTGAACGGCACGCCGAGGAAGAGGTCGGCGCTGCGCTGGTAGAGCTGGCACGACAGCCTGCCGTCGGCGACGTAGAACTGGAACAGCGCGTGGCACGGCGCGAGCGCCATCGAGGGGATGTCGGCCGGGTTCCACGCCGAGACGATCAGCCGGCGCGAGTCGGGGTTCTCGCGGATCTGCGCGACGACGTCGGCGATCTGGTCGATGACCTCGCCCGAGGGCGTCGGCCACGAGCGCCACTGCACGCCGTAGACGGGGCCTAGCTCGCCCTCGGCGTCGGCCCACTCGTCCCAGATGGTGACGCCGTGCTCCCGCAGCCAGCCGACGTTCGACGCCCCCTGCAGGAACCACAGGAGCTCGTACGCGATCGACTTGAAGTGCACGCGCTTCGTCGTGATGAGCGGGAAGCCCTTCGAGAGGTCGAACCGCAGCTGACGGCCGAACACGCTGCGCGTGCCCGTTCCGGTGCGGTCGGTCTTCGCCTCGCCGTGCTCGAGCACGTCGCGGAGGAGGTCTTCGTACGGGGTGGCGATCGTCTCGGACATCCCGTCAAGGCTAACCCGCGGATGCCTCGTGGCGGGCGTCATTCGTCGTCACAGTCGCCGTGGCGCGGCGGGGCCGCCGTACGGTCGGACCATGGACCTCCTGCCAGCCCTCGCCACCGGGGCCGCGCTCGTCGCCGCGGCGACCGTCGTCGGGCTCGTCTGGCGTGCGAACCAGGGCCGCGCGGTGGCGGGATCGGGCCATCGGGTGAGGCCGGCCGAGCTCGGCCTGCCGGCCGATGCGTTCGGCGAGCGGGCCACCCTCGTGCAGTTCTCGACCGAGTTCTGCAGCCGCTGCCCCGGGGCCGCGCGCCTGCTCGGCGGCATCGCCGACGACGTGCCGGGCGCCCGGCACGTCGAGATCGACCTGACGAACCGTGCCGACCTCGCGGGCCGCTTCGAGGTGACCCAGACCCCGACGACGCTCGTCGTCGATGCCGACGGCATCGTTCGAGCGCGCATCGGCGGGGCGCCGCGCGCCGACGTGGTGCGCGATCGACTCGACGAAGTGCTCGGGAGGCAGCATGTCGACATCCACTGACGGGCGCGAATCGAGCGGCGTCGACCCGCGCGGCCCGCGCTTCGGCGCCGGCATCACGGCGGTGCTGCTGCTCCTGACGGTCGTGCTCGCGGTCGCCGGCGCGCAGACTGCCGCGTTCTGGCTGCTCGTGGCGATCGCCGCGCTCTTCGCCTGGGGCGCGTTCGCGGGCATCGCCAGGCACCCGTTCGGCCTGATCTTCAAGCGCCTCGTCCGGCCCCGGCTCGCACCGCCCGCGGAGCTCGAGGACCCGCGCCCGCCGACCTTCGCGCAGGGGGTCGGGTTCGCCGTGACGCTCGCGGGCGTCGTGCTCGCACTCCTCGGAGTGCCGGCCGCCGTGCCGATCGCGGCCGCGATCGCGTTCTTCGCGGCGTTCCTCAACGCGGTGTTCGGGTTCTGCCTGGGCTGCTGGCTGTACCTCCGGCTCGTGCGGGCGCGCATCATCCGCACGGCGTGAGCCGCAGGCATCCACAGCCCCGCACGACCGCCTGCCGGCGGTCCCCGCTCCCCCGCTAGGCTGGGAGCCCGGCTCGAAGTGGAGGAACCCGATGGCACTCACCAGTGAAGCGACCACCGTCTGGAAGGGCACCCTGTTCGAGGGGTCGGGCGACGTCGCCCTCGACTCGTCGGGGCTCGCGAGCTTCCCCGTCAACTGGAAGGCGCGCGCCGAGGGCGTGGCGAACACCACGAACCCCGAAGAGCTCCTCGCGGCGGCGCACTCGTCGTGCTTCTCGATGGCGCTTTCGCTCGCCCTCGCGGAGGCGGGCAACCCCGCCGAGAGCATCCAGACGACCGCGGCCGTCACGTTCGAGCCCGGCAAGGGCGTGCTCGGCAGCCACCTGCTCGTGAGCGCACGCGTGCCGGGCCTCAGCGAGGCCGAGTTCGAGGCGTTCGCGAACGACGCGAAGGCCGGCTGCCCGATCTCGCAGGCGCTCGCCGGCATCCCGATCACGATCGAAGCCGAACTCGCCTGATCGATGCGGGTCCTGATCGCCGGTGCCACGGGTTTCATCGGCACCTCGTTCACGGCCCGGCTTCGCGACGGCGGCCACGAGGTCGTCCGTCTCGTGCGCCGTCGCGCGCACGAGGCCGACGAGGTCTCGTGGTCGCCGGCGGCGGGAATCATCGACTTCACCGTCATGGACCGCGTCGACGCGGTCGTGAACCTCGCGGGCGCGTCGCTCGCCCGGCTGCCGTGGACGAAGCGGTACCGCGACGAGATCCTCGAGTCGCGCATCGGCGCGACGCGGACGCTCGCCGACGCGATGCGGAAGGCGCGCACGCCGCCCGCGGTGTTCCTCAGCGCCTCGGCGGTCGGCTACTACGGCGACCGTCCGGGCGAGCTGCTGACCGAGTACTCGAGCGCGGGCGGCGGATTCCTCTCGGATGTCGTGGGCCGATGGGAGGCCGCCGCCACGCTCGCCCCCGAGGAGACCCGCACGGTGCTCGTGCGCACCGGCCTCGTGGTCGGCGCGGGCGGCGGGGCGATCCAGCGGGTTGCGACCCTGACGAAGTTCGGGCTGTCGAGCCGACTCGGCACGGGCGGCCAGCACTGGCCGTGGATCGCGCTCGACGACGAGGTCGGCGCGCTCGTGCACCTGCTCGATTCGAAGCTGTCGGGTCCGGTCAACTTCGTCGGGCCGACCCCGGCCACGGCCGACCGGGTGATGCGGGCGATGGCCGATCGGATGCGGCGCCCCCACGTCTTCGGCGTGCCCGAGAAAGTACTCGAGCTCGCACTCGGCAGCGCCGCCGACGAGCTGCTGCTCGCGAGCCAGAAGGTCCGGCCGCAGCGCCTCATCGACGACGGCTACCGGTTCACGCACACGACCGTCGAGTCGGCGATCGACGCGATGGTCAGCGCTGCCGCCGCTCGAGCCCGATAGCCGTGCGAACGGCCTGACGCGCGCGGCGCCGGTCGCCCGCCGCGTCGTAGGCGAGGCCGAGCCGGAGCCACGCCCGCCAGGAGTCCTCGTCGGCTTCGACCTCGGCCTTGAACCGGCCGAACTCGGCGTCGGCCGCCGCCCGGTCGGCGCGCCCGCTCGGGCGCAGCGGCAGCCCGAGGTCGGTGCCGCCCTCGTCGTTCAGGCGCCTGATGAGCTCCTGCGAGCGGATGCCGAACGCGAGTTCGCGCCAGAGCGCCCACACGGCGATGACGGGCAGCACGATGAGCGCGACGCCCATCACCACGGCGACGGGCTCGCCCGTGCCGATGAACTGCACGGCGCGCCATCCGATGAGCACGAGGTACAGCGCGAGCAGCGCCGCCATGACGAGCGCGCCCGTCTTGGCGGTGAGCCCGCGGCGACGGCCGGCAGCACTCATCGTGCGGCGCCCGGCAGGCCGAGGTCGAGCAGGGCGTCGAGCCCCACGCTGACCCCGGATGCCTCGGGCGCGCGCCGGAGCGCGAGCAGGATGCCGGCCTCGTACGAGCTCGGCGAGAGCGTCGAGTGGGTGAACGTCAGCGTCTCGCCGTCGCCGCCCATGATGACGCGCTGCTCGGCGAGCGTGCCCGCCATTCTGAGGCTGTGCACCGGCACGCCGGAGACAAGCTGCCCACGGGCGCGCTGGTCGGCATGCGGCGCCGACACCGGGCCGGCGGCGCCGCGGGCCTCGCCGATGAGCTCGGCCGTGCGCACGGCGGTGCCCGACGGCGAGTCGACCTTGCCGGCGTGGTGCGCCTCGACGATCTCGATCGAGTCGAAGTAGGGGGCGGCGAGCGCGGCGAACCTGGTCGCGAGCACGCTGCCGATCGAGAAGTTCGGCACGAACAGCACCGCGCCGGCGTCGTCGTGGCCGCGCACGAACGTCGTGATCTCGGCGATGCGGTCGCGCGACCAGCCCGAGGTGCCGACGACGATCGGGATGCCTGCGCCTGCGGCGAACTCGACGATCGCGGGGCTCGCCGCGGGGTGCGTGACGTCGAGTGCCACGTCGGCGCCGAGCATGTCGTCGAGGCTCGACCCCGAGCCGAGCGCCGAGTGCAGCTCGAGGTCGTCGGCCGCCTCGATGAGTCGGATCGCCAGTTGCCCCATCTTGCCCGTGGCTCCGGCCACGGCGACCTTGATCGTCACCCGTCGAGTCTACCGAGGTGCGCCGACGGGCCTTCGCCGCGGCATCCGGTGACCCGAGAGCACTGCCGGCAGCGGGCCTCGTCGTCGCCTGCGCGCCGATTAGGCTCGACACATGCTGCGATTCCGCGAGGCCGCCGTGACCGACCCCGACGCCCACGCCATGCTCGAGGCGTACTTCGCCGAACGTGCCGCGGGCTTCCCCGCGGAGCAGGGCGAGTATCGGCCGACCTGGCCGGACGCCTCGCAGTTCACCCCGCCCGCCGGCGTCTTCCTGCTCGCGGTCGACGACGAGCGCGACGGCGAAGCGGTGGGCTGCGGCGGCGTGCGGCGCATCCAGCGGCGCCCCGAGACCTACGAGATCCGGTTCGAGGTCAAGCACCTCTGGCTCGCCCCCGACGGTCGCGGCCGCGGCGAGGGCAAGCGCCTCCTCACCGAGCTGGAGCGCCGGGCGATCGAGTTCGGCGCGCAGGAGCTCGTGCTCGACACGAACGCGAGCCTCGAGGCGGCCGGCGGCCTCTACCGCTCGGCCGGCTACTCCCCCATCGAGCCGTACAACGCCAACCCGAACGCGACGAACTGGTACGGCAAGCGGGTCTGAGCGATCAGATCGCGAACGGCTCGGGCAGGCCGGTGCGCAGCTCGGGCGGCAGGTGCGAGAGGTCGTTGTGCACGACGAGGCTCCACGGCCGGCCGGGCTTCTGGGTGAGCACGGTGAGGCCGGCGTTCGCCTGGTTGATCGAGACCCAGCGCCAGTCGGGGGCGCCGAGCACCTCGCGCACGAACCAGCCGATGACGAAGTTGTGCGTGATGAGCAGCTCGTGGCGGTCGTCGCGGTGCGAACGCAGGAACTCGGCGACCGCGTCGGCCATCTGCGCGCTGCCGGCCTCGATCTCGTCCTCGGTCACGGACCCGAAGAACGGATCGTAGAACTTCGGCGTCTCGGGTGCGGGGCCCGACGGGATGCAGTCGAACAGGAGCGGCGACGGCTCGGGGTTCAACGCCGGCATCTTCGCGGCGATGATCTCGGCGGTCTCGGCGGCTCGCTGCAGGGGCGAGTGCCAGGCGTGGTCGAACGGAATGCCGCCGAGCCGCTCGGCGAGGAGCTCCGCCTGCCGGCGTCCCCTCGGTGAGAGCGGGCCGTCGGGCAGGCCGTGCTCGGCGTCGAGCTGCTCGCCGTGCCGCACGAGATAGAGGTGGTGTGCCAAGGTTTCGTTCCTGTACTGCTCGTAGGGTCGCGTCAGGCGACGTCGGTGCTCGGCGCGACCTGGTCGATCACGCCGCTGAACGCCGACTCGTCGATCGCCCCGACGGCGACCAGCGAGAACGGCCGGGAGACGAGGTCGGCGGCGAGCGCGCGCACGTCGTCGACGGTGACGCGTGCGATGCGACGGAGCGCCTCGTCGAGGTCTGCGAATTCGCCGAGCGTCAGCTCGGCCCGGCCGAGCCGGCTCATGCGGGTGTCGGAGTCTTCGAGTGCGAGCGCGGAGGCGCCGGCGAGCTGACCGGCCGCGCGCCGCAGCTCCTCGGCGGTGACCCCGTCGCGGGCGAGCCGCTCGAGCTCGTCGCGCATGAGCTCGGCGACCGTGCCGGCCTTCGACGGGGCGCAGCCCGCGTACATGCCGAACAGTCCGGCGTCGGAGTAGGCCGGCGCGAACGAGTACACGGCGTACGCGAGCCCGCGGCGCTCGCGCACCTGCTGGAACAGCCTCGACGACATGCCCGAACCGAAGATCGCGTTGAGCATGCTCATCGTCGAGCGACGCTCGTCGGTCGCGACGAGGCCGGGCACGCCCACGAGCAGGTTCACCTGCTCGGTGGGCCGCTCGACGACCGTGAGCGGATGCCCCGTGGCGAGCACCGCCGGGTCGGTCGAGCGGCGCGCGACGGGGTCGCCGGCCTCGTCGAGGCGCCAGCCCGCATCGCCGAGCGCACGTGCGAGGTCGGCGACGAGCACGTCGTGGTCGACCGCGCCCGCGACCGAGACGACCAGGTCCTGCGGACGGTAGTTGGCGCGATAGTGCTCGTGCACGGCCGACCGGGTGGCGGCGCGGATCGTCGCGGGGTCGCCGCCGATCGGGCGCCCGAGCGGGTGGTCGCCGAGCACCGTGCTGAAGAATCGTTCATTGGCGACGTCGGCGGGGTCGTCGCCCGCCATCGACAGCTCTTCGAGGATGACGCCGCGTTCGGTCTCGAACTCGCCCGGGTCGAGGAGCGACGACGTGAACATGTCGGCGAGCACCTCGACGGCCATCGGGAGGTCGCGATCCTGCACCTTGGCGTAGTAGCAGGTGTACTCCTTCGCGGTGAGCGCATTGTGCTCGCCGCCGACCGAGTCGAACGAGATCGCGATGTCGAGGGCCGTGCGCCTCGCGGTGCCCTTGAACAGCAGGTGCTCGAGGAAGTGGGTGGACCCGAGGCTCGCCGGCCGCGAGGCATCCGCCCCCTGCTCGTCGCGCGAGCCGACCGCGACCCAGAAGCCCACCGTCACGCTGCGACTGCCGGGGACCTGCTCGCTCAGCACGCGGACGCCGGAGGGGAGCACCGAACGCCGCACGCGCGAGCCGCCCGTCGCCTCGAACGAGAGCTCGGCCTGGCCGAGTGGGAGGTCGACGGCGCCGTTCATCCCGAACAGCCTATGCCAACCGCGCACGGAAAGCAGGTCGGGTGCGGCGCTGCTCGGTTCAGGCCGAGGCGCGATCGAGTTCGACGAGCTCGGAGCGGCTCAGCTCGACCGCGGCGGCGGCGAGGAGCGCGTCGACCTGGTCGGGTCGCGTCGCGCTCGCGACGGGTGCGGCGACCGTGGGCTTGGCGAGCAGCCAGGCGAGCGCCACGGTCGCCGGCTGCACGCCGTGGGCGAAGGCGACCGCGTCGACGGCCGCGAGCACGCGATGCCCGCGTCGCCCGAGGTGCCGGGCCTGGCGCGCCCCGCGCGCATCGTGCCGCACGTCGGCGCGCCGGCGGACCTGCCCGCCGAGGAATCCGTTCGCGAGCGCGAAGTACGGCAGCACGGCGAGGCCCTGCGCGTGGGCGACGAGTTCGGGCGCGCCCTCGTAGGGCCGACGCTCCATGAGGTTGTACCGGGTCGTGAAGGTCTCGAACCGCGGAAGCCCGTTGGCCGCGAGCACGCGGGCCTCGATGAGGCGATCGGGTCCGAAGTCGCTCGCGCCGATGGCGCCGACCTTGCCGGCGGCGATGAGCGCGTCGACGGCACCGAGGCTCTCTTCGAGCGGCACCTCGGGGTCCTCCCCGTGGAAGTGCACGAGCTCGAGCCGCTCGACGCCCAGCCGCGAGAGCGAAGCGTCGACGGCGGCGTTGATCCGCTTCGGCGCGAGGCCCGGGTGATCGGGGTGCTGACCGATCTTCGTCATGACGGACATGCGCCCGTGCGTCCGACGCGACGCGAGCCACATGCCGATGATCGATTCGCTGCGCCCTGCGGCGTAGCTGTCGGCGGTGTCGATGAGGGAGCCGCCGATGCCGGCGAAGCGGTCGAGCACGGCGAACGCGTCGTCGGCGCCGAGCGTCCAGCCGAACGTCGAGGCCCCGAGCGCGAACGGCTGCGCGTCGATGCCGGTGTCGCCGATGGCGACACGGGCGGGCACGGTGATGGGTCCGGAGAGCGGATTGGACGAGATCGTCTCGACGCGGGCGCGGGCCTGGTCGGGCGTTGCCCGCTCGAGGACGTCGTCGATCTCGGCGACCGCCGCCCCCGCAGCGCTCACCGCATCACCGCGGTAGACGTGTCGTGCCACTCGTCTCCTCCTCCCCAGGATTGGCTCCGAGAATAGGCAGATCGATGGCCCATTCGGCGCCGAATCGATGGAGATCGGGTGAACCGTTATCGAATCGTTTGCTGCGGGCCCCTCGCTGTCCCCCGTTCGCGGGGATCTCGAGCCGGCCTCAGGAACGACCGCGATGCGTCAGTCACGAGCGCGTCGGAGCACGGCCTCGGCTTGCGCGAGCAGCGGCGCGTCGACCATCGTCCCCCGGAACGCGAACACGCCGTGCTCGCCCTCGGCGGCCGCGAGCACCTCCCGAGCCCACTCGACCCGCTCGGGGTCGGGCCGGTACGCCGCCCGCACGACGGCGGCCTGCGAGGGGTGGATGCACGCGGTCGCGGCGAACCCGACCGCCGCCGCATCCTCCGCCTCGAGGCGCAGGCCGTCGAGGTCGGCGATATCGAGGTGCACCGCATCGATCGCCGCGGCGCCGTGCGCGCCGGAGGCGAGCAGCACTTGGGACCTGGCGTGACGCGCCACCTCGCGGTACTCGCCGGCGGGCCCGCGGCTCGAGGAGCCGCCGAGCGAGGCGACCAGGTCCTCGGCGCCCCACATGAGCGCCGAGACGTTCGGGATCGCCGCGATCTCGGCGGCGGCCATCACCCCGCGCGCCGTCTCGCAGAGCGCGATCACCTCGACCTCGGCGAGATCGACGAGGTCGGCGGTACCCTCGCACTTGGCGAGCATCACGGTGCGGTAGCCGGTCTCGGCGAGCGCCGCGAGGTCCGACGCGAAGTCGTCGGTGCCCGCGGGGTTCACCCGCACGATCACCCGCTCGGGGTCGAGCGGGGTCTCGACGAGGGCGACGCGGGCCGCGGCCTTGGCGGCCGGCGCGACCGCGTCTTCGAGGTCGAGGATCACGGCGTCGGCGCGGTCGAGCGCCTTCGCGTAGCGTTCGGGCCGGTCGGCCGGGCAGAACAGGATCGCGGGGCCGAACCGGAAGGCGGGGCGATCGGTCATCATTCCTCCTCGCCGGCGGCGGCCTCGCGCACGCGGCCGGCGGCCTCGGCGGGCTGCCGCTCCCCCGCCTCGCGCATCCACATGAGCACCGAGCGGGTCGCGCGCGCGACCTCTGCCCCGTGCTGGTTGCGCCCGACGTGGTGCAGCGTCACGATGCCCTGGCCCGGCCGCGAGGCCGACTCGCGAGTCGCGACGACGAGCGTCTCGCTGTAGAGCGTGTCGCCGTGGTACATCGGCGCCGGGAACGCGACCTCGGTGAACCCGAGGTTCGCGACGATCGTGCCCTGCGTGAGCTGGGCGACCGAGGCGCCGACGATCGTCGCGAGCGTGAACATCGAGTTCACGAGCCGCTCACCGAACGGCTGCCCCTCGGCCCAGGCCGCGTCGAGATGCAGCGACTGCGTGTTCATCGTCAGGGTCGTGAACAGCACGTTGTCGGCCTCGGTCACGGTGCGGCCCGGGCGGTGCAGGTAACGGGTGCCCGGTTCGAACTCGTCGAACCAGAGGCCGCGCTGCAGCACCTCGCGGTGCACCTCGGGCAGTTCGGTCGATTCGCCGGGCATCGCCCGCTCCCTCCCGCCGCGGGTCGACCCGCGGCATCCCTCTCGGTTCGAACGCTACCCCGCGAGACCGAGCTCGCGCGCGATGACCATGAACTGCACCTCGTTGGTGCCCTCGCCGATCTCGAGGATCTTCGAGTCGCGGTAGTGCCGGGCCACGAGGGTCTCGTTCATGAAGCCCATGCCGCCGAAGATCTGCGTCGCGTCGCGCGAGTTCGCCATGGCGGCGTCGCTCGAGACGAGCTTCGCGATCGCGGCCTCCTTCTTGAACGGCAGGCCGGCGTCGGCACGGCGGGCCGCGTCGTGCCAGGCGAGGCGCGCGGTGTGCACGCGGGCCTGCATCTGGGCGATCGTGAACGCGATGTACTGGTGCGAGGCGATCGGCACGCCGAACACGTTGCGGGTCTTCGCGTAGGCGATCGCCTCGTCGAGGCAGCCCTGCGCGGCGCCGGTCGAGAGCGCGGCGATCGCGATGCGGCCCTCGTCGAGCGTCTGCAGGAAGTTCGCGAAGCCGCGGCCCCGCTCGCCGAGCAGGTTCGCCGCGGGCACGCGCACGTCGTCGAACGTGAGGGGGTGCGTGTCGCTCGCGCGCCAGCCCACCTTGTCATAGCCGGGGGCGACCGTGAAGCCGGGCGTGCCGTTCGGCACGATGATCGTCGAGAGCTCCTTCGAGACCGAACCGTCGGGGCGGGTGCGCTCACCGGTCACCGCCGTGATGGTGACGAATCTCGTGATGGGCGTGCCCGAGTTGGTGATGAACTGCTTCGAGCCGTTGATCACCCACTCGTCGCCGTCGAGCACGGCCGTCGTGCGCGTCGCGCCGGCGTCGGACCCGGCCTCGGGCTCGGTCAGGCCGAACCCGGCGAGCGCGCGACCGGCGACGAGGTCGGGCAGCAGCTCGGCCTTCTGCTCGTCGGTGCCGTGCCGGAAGATCGGCATCGCCCCGAGGCCGACCGCGGCCTCGAGCGTGATCGCGATGGACTGGTCGACGCGGGCGAGCGCCTCGATCGCGAGGCACAGCGCGAGATAGTTGCCGCCCTGGCCGCCGACCTCTTCGGGGAACGGCAGGCCGAACAGCCCGAGGTCGCCCATCTGCGCGACGACGTCCATCGAGAGCGTGTGGGTGCGGTCGGCTTCGTACGACTGCGGTGCGACGACGGTGTCGGCGAACTCGCAGACCATGTCGTACAGCTGCTGTTCTTCCGGGCTCAGCTCGGTGCTCACGTCGTGCTCCTCATTCCTCGTGGGGTGTTCTCGGGTGCGCACCCTCGTGGGATGCGCCCGACGATGCGGCGTCGGGGGTCGAGGCGACGCCGACCGGCCGACGGTCGACCTCGCCTTCGAGATCTGCGGACGGCTCGGACTCGACGTGCACGCGGGCGACGGCCTGGTCGCGCGAGACCTGCTCGCCAGTGGCGACCGACAGTGTCACGATTCCGCCGACGGCGGCGGTCACGCGGTGCTCCATCTTCATCGCCTCGATCGCGACCACGGCATCGCCCGGCTCGACCCGGTCGCCGTCGGCGACGAGCACGGCGGTGACGGTGCCGGGCATGGGTGCCCGGAGCTCGGGGTCGGTGGCACCGCCGCGCTCGATCATGGCGAGCCTCGCGTCGAGTGCGGCGCGGCGGTCGGTCGCGGCCACGCGCCAGGTGCCCTGGCGCGTGTGCAGCCAGATCGCACCGTCGGGAGCGGTCGCGACGACGTCGGCGTCCACGGCGGTCGACACGACGCCGCCCGGGGTGGGCGCGGCCCCGGCTGAGACACTGCCGCCCGTGCGGCCGAGTCGCCAGTCCCGGGCGAGCTGCCAGGCCCGGCCGCCGGCCTCGCGCGCGGCGTCGACCGCTTCGGCGGTACGCACCGCGCGAGCGGCGGCGAGCACCTCCGCGGGTGCGCCGTCGGACTCGGGATCGGGCATGCGGTCGATGAGGCCGGTGTCGAGATCGCCCCGCTGCACCGCCGGTTCGGCGATGAGCCGCCGGAGGAATGCGACGTTCGTGTCGACGCCGAGCACGACCGTGTCGGCGAGTGCGCCGTCGAGGCGGGCGAGGGCCTCGGCGCGGTCGGCGCCGTGCGCGATGACCTTCGCAAGCATCGGGTCGTAGTCGGCGGTGATGCGTTGGCCCGAGCGGATGCCGCCGTCGACGCGGACCCCGGCGCCGTTCGGCTCGCGCCAGGCGAGCAGTTCACCGGTCGACGGCAGGAAGCCGCGTTCGGGGCTCTCCGCGTAGACGCGCGCCTCGATCGCGTGGCCGGTCAGTTCGACGTCGTCCTGTCGCACGGCGAGCGGTTGACCGGCCGCGATGCGCAACTGCTGCTCGACGAGGTCGATGCCCGTGACGAGCTCGGTGACCGGGTGCTCGACCTGCAGGCGGGTGTTCATCTCGATGAAGAAGAACTCCTCGGGCGCCGCGTCGGACACGAGGAACTCGACCGTGCCGGCGCCGCGGTAGTCGACGCTGCGCGCCGCGTCGCATGCCGCCTCGCCGATGCGGGCGCGGGTCGCCGGGTCGAGCAGGGGCGACGGCGCCTCTTCGATGACCTTCTGGTGACGGCGCTGCAGCGAGCACTCGCGTTCGCCGAGGTGGATGACGTGGCCGTGCGCGTCGGCGAGCACCTGCACCTCGATGTGCCGGGGGCGCTCGATGAGCCGTTCGAGCAGGAGGGTGTCGTCGCCGAACGCCGCTCTGGCGATGCGGCGGGCAGCCGGCAGGGCCGCCGCGAGCTCGTCGGCGTCGCGAGCGACCTGCATGCCCTTGCCGCCGCCGCCCGCGGACGGCTTGACGAGCAGCGGGAAGCCGACGCCGGGCGCCGCCTCCGAAAGCGCCGCGTCGTCGAGGTCGGGATCGGCGATGCCGGGCACGGTCGGCACCCCGGATGCGGCGACGTGCCGCTTGGCCCGGATCTTGTCGCCCATGATCTCGAGCGCCCGCGATCCGGGGCCGACGAAGACGATGCCCGCCTCAGCGCACGCGGCCGCGAAGCCTGCGTCCTCTGAGAGGAACCCGTAGCCGGGATGGACGGCCTGAGCACCGGTCGCGAGCGCGGCCGCGATGAGTCGATCGGGGTCGAGGTAGCTCTCCCCGGCGGCGGCCGGACCGATGCGCACGGCGTCGTCGGCGAGCCGGACGTGCGGGGCGTCGGCGTCGGCGTCGGAGAACACCGCGATCGAGTGGATGCCGAGCCGCCGGAGGGTTCGGATGACGCGGAAGGCGATCTCACCCCGGTTCGCGACGAGCACGCGCTCGAACGGGCGGGGATCGGCGGGAAGTCGGGACCCGGCATCGCCGGACCAGCCCTCGAACGTGACCATTCGCGCCCCTCTGCAACACTGCAGCGCGCCGTCCAGTTAGCGCGCACTAACTGGATTCGATGTTAGTGCTCGCTAACTGAAATGGCAAGCGTGCCGGGCACAGTCCCGCCGCGATTCCGAGGAGTTCGGCGATTCCGAGAAGCCTGCATATGATTCGCTCCTCGATATAGCAGAACTCCTCGTCTCAGCACGGTCTCCCCCGCGCCACGGCGGCAACCTTCAGGCCGCGAGGTGGAGCCCTTGGGCGACGGCGCGAGCGATGAGGGCGTGCACGCCGTGCCAGCCGTCGACGACCTGGTGGTAGCCGATCCGGATCACGTGGTACCCGAGCAGCATCAGCGCCCCATCATGCTCGACGTCGGACTCGCGTTGGGAGCCGACGTGGTGCCCGCCGTCGATCTGCAGAACCAGTCGATCGCCGATCAGGAAGTCGACGTGATGCCCAGCGATCCAGACTTGCGGCACGATCGCCAGACGCAACCACGACAACCGCGGCACGACGAACGACTCGAGCCCCGAGTCCGAGAACGGCACGGCGGACTCGAGCACCGTCCGCGCTGACGACGGCAGCGGCATCCGTTCGAGGGAACCGCGATCGACGAGCCCCCGCCGAAGCGCCGACTCCCACACCGCGAGGGCGGATTCGAACGGTTGACAGGCCGCGACGATCGTGAGCACGTTCTCGATCGGGTCGACGAGTTCATCAGGATGCCGCGGCACCAGCGGCCTGGCCCAGTGCACCGTGGCTCGACGGGGCGATGCGGAGCCGGAGTGCGGAGGTGCGGCGACATGCGGCCGGTCCTCTTCCAAGACCCAGAGCCCGAGCCGTTTCGCTTGCGTGATGCAGGAGATGACGACCCCGGCCCGCGCCGCGGCGACGAGGTAGGGGTCGGCACCGGGCAGCGCAACCCAACCTTTGCGCACGCGCACGACCTGTCCGATCGCGAGCGCACGGGCGATGTCGTGCCGACTGCGGCCCGCCAGGATCAGCCGCCGGGTCCGCGCGACTCCGCCGGCAGCCGCGACCGTCGCGGCGACGGACGGGGGCGCGCCAACGTCCTCGGCGGCGGGTTCGAGTCCGTGCGCAGACCCGAGCCGGACGAGGTCGACGCTGTTCACCCGACGAGCCTCGCGGACGCCGACCGATTCGCCGGGTACCGGGCCGGCATCGGGGGACGCACGGTGGCCGCCGCCCCCTGGGGAGGACGAGTGCGCCCGGTGCGCGGCGGGCAGCGACGTGAGGAGATCTGTGAATCCGAGGATCGCGTCGAGCACAGGCTTCCTCGGAATCGCAGATCTCCTCAGAATCGCAGCTCTCCCCGGGCCGCCTCCGACGCGGAAGCCGAGAGGGCGTCCGCGAGGCGGTCGACGCCGTACTCGAAGGCGCGGTCGACGTCGCCGCCCAGCCGGAACGCGCCGGACAGTTCCATCGTGACGAACCCGTTCGCCCAGGCGGTGACCGTGCGGGCCGCGTTCAGCGCATCGGCCTCGCCGACGAGCGCCCGCGCGACGCGCAGGACGGGAGCACTCGCCTCGGCGAGCACCGACTGCGACACTCCCCCGCCGGCGGGCGCGAACACGAGCCCGAAGGCGACGGGGCGCTCGTGCGCGAACGCCCGCAGCCCATGGGCGAGCTCGACGAGACCGCGACGCGGATCGTCGACCGATGCCACCGCGGCATCGAGCCGAGCGGCGAGATCGCGCACGGTCGCCTCGGCGACGAGCGCGACGAGCGCGCCGCGATTGCGCACGCGCTTGTAGAGCGACGGCGCGCGCACGCCGACGCGGCCTGCGACGGCCTGCATGGTCAGTCCGTCGAGCCCGGCGGACTCGACGATCGATCGACCTGCGGCGACGATCTCCTCGAGCGAGGTGCGATCGGGTGCGGGCATCTTGACTCCCTCCTGCGTTGGTTCAGATTCTAGGCTATTGCGCATAGCCATGATGGCTATGTAGCATAGCCATCACCGATTCCGCCAACGACCCGAGGACGCCGATCATGCAACTCGCCCCTTCCCTCCACCGCATCGGCAACGACCTCGTCGCGGTCTACCTCGTCGACGCCCCCGAGGGCGTGACCGTGATCGACGCCGGCCTCTCCGGCCAATGGCCCGAGCTCGTCGCCGAGCTCTCCGCGATGGGCCGCTCGATCGACGACATCCGCGGCGTCGTGCTGACCCACGGCGACACCGACCACATCGGATTCGCCGAACGCCTGCGGCGCGACCACGGCGTGCCGGTGCACGTGCACGAGGCCGACGCGGCCCGGGCGCGCGGCGAGGAGTCGACGAAGCCCGAGTGGGGACACGTCCGGCTCGGCGCGACCGCGAAGTTCCTCTGGTACGCGGCGCGCAAGGGCGGCCTGCGCACGACGCACCTCACCGAGGTCGTGCCCATGCACGACGGCGACGTGCTCGACCTGCCGGGCGAGCCGCGGATCATCGGCCTGCCGGGGCATTCGGCCGGCAGCGTCGCGATCCACGTGCCCGCCGTCGACGCGGTGTTCGTCGGCGACGCGCTCACCACTCGCCACGTGCTCACGGGCGAGCACGGCCCTCGGCCCGCGCCCTTCACCGACGACCCCGCCGAGGCGCTCGCCTCCCTGCACCGGCTCGACGGCATCGAGGCGAGCTGGGTGCTGCCCGGGCACGGCACGCCGTGGCACGAGGGGGTGCCGGCGATCGTCGCCGCGATCGAGCGCGCCGCCGAGGCATCCGGTCGCTGAACGCCGCACGGGTCGAGCGGGCGACGGTCGTCCGATCTGCGCGATCTCCGGACGACCATCGCCCGCTGCGGTGCCGCTACATGCGGAAGAGGCCGAAAGCCGGCTCGGGCAGCGGGGTCCGGCTCGCGAGCTCGAGCGCGAGGGCGAGCACCGTTCGCGTGTCCTCGGGCGCGATGATGCCGTCGTCCCAGAGCCGCGCGGTCGAGTGGTACGGGCTGCCCTGGTCCTCGTACTGGGCGCGGATCGGTGCGCGGAACGCCTCCTCCGCGTCATCCGACCAGGTCTCGCCCCTGACCGCGAGCTGGTCGCGCTTGACCGTCGCGAGCACCGAGGCGGCCTGCTCGCCGCCCATCACCGAGATGCGCGCATTCGGCCACATCCAGAGGAACCTGGGCGAGTACGCGCGGCCGCACATCGAGTAGTTGCCGGCACCGAACGAGCCGCCGATCACGACCGTGAACTTCGGCACGCGCGTCGTCGCGACGGCCGTCACCATCTTGGCTCCGTGCTTCGCGATGCCGCCCGACTCGGCGTCGCGGCCGACCATGAAGCCCGAGATGTTCTGCAGGAACACGAGCGGGATGCCGCGCTGGTCGCACAGCTCGATGAAGTGCGCGCCCTTCATCGCCGACTCGCTGAAGAGCACGCCGTTGTTCGCGACGATGCCGACGGGATGGCCGTCGATGTGGGCGAACCCCGTGACGAGCGTGTCGCCGTACTCGGGCTTGAACTCGCTGAACTCGCTGCCGTCGACGAGCCGCGCGATCACCTCGCGCACGTCGTAGGGCTGCTGCACGTCGACCGGCACGGCCGCGGTGAGGCCCGCCGGGTCGACGGCCGGCGGCCGGGGCTCGCGCACGGCCCAGGCGCGCGCCGGCTGGGCGGGCAGCGTCGCCACCATGTCGCGCACGAGCTCGAGGGCGTGCTCGTCGTCCTCCGCGAGGTGGTCGGTGACACCGGAGACGCGCGAGTGCAGCTCGCCGCCGCCGAGTTCTTCGGGCGTGACGACCTCGCCGATCGCGGCCTTCACGAGCGGCGGGCCGCCGAGGAAGATCGTGCCCTGGCCCCGGACGATGACGGTCTCGTCGCTCATCGCGGGCACGTAGGCTCCGCCCGCCGTGCACGAGCCGAGCACGGCCGCGAGCTGCGGGATGCGCATCGAGGAGAGCTGCGCCTGGTTGTAGAAGATGCGGCCGAAGTGCTCGCGGTCGGGGAAGACCTCGTCCTGCAGCGGCAGGAACGCGCCGCCCGAGTCGACGAGGTAGACGCACGGCAGGCGCTGCTCCTTCGCGATCTCCTGTGCACGCAGGTGCTTCTTGACCGTCATCGGGTAATAGGTGCCGCCCTTCACGGTCGCGTCGTTGCAGACGACCATGACCGGGCGGCCGTGCACGAGGCCGATGCCCGTGATGATGCCTGCGCCCGGCGAATCGCCGTCGTAGAGCCCGTCGGCGGCGAGCGGCGCGACCTCGAGGAACGGGCTGCCCTCGTCGAGCAGGCGGTCGACTCGGTCGCGGGGCAGCAGCTTGCCGCGGGCGACGTGGCGTTCGCGGGATGACTCGGGCCCGCCGAGCGCGGCGGCGGCGAGCCGCTCGCGCAGCTCTCCCACGAGTTCGGCGTGCGCGGCGGCGTTCGCGCGCCCCGCTTCGCCCTCGGCGTCGATGTGCGTGTGCAGCGTGACCATTTCGCCCCGTCTCGCTCGGTCCGTCGTCGGCGCCCTCGCCGGCGGCGGCGCGCCCCCTTGTGGACGGCACGTGATTTCGGTTAGTGTGCACTAACTCGATTCCCGATGTTAGCGAGCGTTAACCGAGATGGCAAGCAGCCCCGCCCCCGTGCCCGAGGCACCGGCCGTGCTCACGGAGCGCGGCCGCCAGAAGGCCGACCGCCGCGCCGCCATCCTCGCCGCCGCGGCCACGCTCTTCGCCGAGCGAGGCTACGCGGGGGTCACGATCGAAGACCTGGGCACGGCCGTCGGCGTCTCCGGCCCCGCCGTGTACCGGCATTTCCCGGGCAAGGCCGCCGTGCTGGCGGCGATCCTCGAGGGCGCGAGCCGAGCCCTGCTCGACGGGGCCGAACGGGTCCTCGACGAGGCATCGGCCCCCGACGAGGCGCTGCGCGCCCTCATCGCGCACCATGTCGACTTCGCGCTGGGCGACGCCGACGTCATCCTCGTGCAGGACCGCGAACTCGAGCAGCTCGATCGCGGCGCGCGGCACGAGGTGCGCCTGCTCCAGCGCCGGTACGTCGAGAACTGGGTCGACGTCCTCTCCAGACTCCGGCCCGATCGGGCCGAGGCGGAGCTCAGGGTCCGGGCACACGCCGCCTTCGGCCTCCTGAACTCCACTCCGCACAGCGCCCGCATCCCGGGGCGCCGACCTGCCGAGGGCACCGTCCGCGGCATCCTGGAGGAGATGGCATGGGCGAGCCTCATGTCGTGACGCTGCGCGCGACCCGCGTCGGCGATCTCGATGCACTGTTCCTGATCGAGCAAGACCCCGTCGCGGTCGAGATGGCCGCGTTCACCCCGCCCGATCCGGGCGACCGGGCGATGTTCGACGCCCACTGGCGACGGCTCTTCGACGACCCGGGCGTCGACGCCCGCACCGTCCGGGCCGACGGCGACATCGTGGGCAGCGTCGCCCGCTGGTTCGACGAGGGCACGCCCGAGATCACCTACTGGATCGACCGCGCCTACTGGGGACGCGGCATCGCGACGCGCGCGATGCGGCTCTTCCTCGACACGCTCGGCGAACGCCCTGTGCGGGCCCGCGTCGCCGCCGACAACGCCGGCTCGATCGCGGTGCTCGAGAAGCTCGGCTTCGAGCAGGTGGGCACCGAGACGGGGTTCGCGAACGCGCGCGGCACCGAGGTCGAGGAGCGCGTCTACCAGCTCGGTTGAGCCGGCGGATGCCTCGCCCGCGCGCCGTCGTGCGCGGGCCCGTCCGGCGTGCCGCGGTGCGCCCGCTCGCGATCAGTTGCCGGGCCGCGCACCCTGCCCGTCGGCGAGCGCGTCGATGCGCCGGGCGAGTTCGACGTCGCGGGAGGTGACGCCCCCGACGTCGTGCGAGCTCAGCTCGAAGTCGATGCGGCCCCAGCCGAGCCGCACGTCGGGATGGTGGTTGAGGGCGTCGGCGACGGCCGCCACCTCGTCGAGGAGGTCGACGGCGCTCGCGAAGTCGTCGGTGCGGTAGGCGCCGTCGAGCCGATCGCCGGTGTGCACGAACGCCGTGCCCGCCAGGTCGTCGGCCGTCTCGGCAGGGGTGAGGATGCGGCGCGGGTCGTTCATACCGCCATCATCCTCCGGGCCGTGTCACGCGGAAAGGGTACGGGTCCACCGACGTGACGCGCACGCGGAATCGAGTGGGCAGTGGTCGTCCGGAATCGGTCATCACCGGACGATCTCTGCCCACTCGATCGGGCGGCTACCGCGGCCCGGGGGTCACATCATCGTCAGCGCACGCCCCGGCTCCCGCAGGATCGCCCCGATGTCGGCGAGGAACCGCGAACCCTGCTCGCCGTCGACGAGCCGGTGGTCGAACGACAGGCTGAGCGTCATCACCTCGCGCAGTGCGATCTCGCCGCGGTGCTCCCACGGCTGCCGGCGCACGGCCCCCATCGCGAGGATCGCGGCCTCGCCCGGGTTGAGGATCGGCGTACCCGCATCGATGCCGAAGACGCCGATGTTGGTGATCGAGATCGTGCCGCCCGCGAGGTCGGCGGGGCTCGTGCGCCCCGCGCGGGCCGTCTCGGCGAGCGCGGTGATCGCGTCGGCGAGGCCCAGCAGCGTGAGCCCGTCGGCGCCCTTGATGTTCGGCACCACGAGACCGCGCTCGGTCGCCGCGGCGATGCCGAGGTTGACGCCGCCGAACTGCACGATCTCCTGGGCCTCTTCGTCCCATCGGGCGTTGACGTCGGGCGTGCGACGGGCGGCGATGCAGAGTGCCTTCGCGACCACGGCGAGCGGCGTGACCCGGTGGGCGGCGAGCGCACGATCGTCGCGCAGGCCGCGCACGAGCTCCATCGTCTCCGTGACGTCGACGGTGAGGAACTCGGTGACGTGCGGGGCGGTGAAGGCGCTGCGCACCATCGCCGCGGCCGTGTGCTTGCGCACGCCGCGGATCGGGACTCGCGTCTCGGCCGGCTGCCCGGCGCGGGCGCCCCCGACCGGCTCCCCCCGGGTCTGCCCCGCCTGGGGTGCGGCGGTCGCCGGCGCCGTGAGCGAGGATGCCGCGTGCTCGACGTCGTCGCGGGTGATGAGCCCGCGCGGGCCGGTGCCCGCGACCCGCTCGAGGTCGACGCCGAGGTCGCGCGCGAGCTTGCGCACGGGCGGCGTCGAGCGGGGACGCTCGGGGCGCTCGCCGAGCGGGGAACCGCCGGTAGCCGTGCCCACCGGCTCCGCAGCGGTCGGCGCGGGTTCGTCGACCGCTGCCGCGGCGGCCGCGGGCGCCGCGGCTCCGGGCGCACGACGTGCGCGCCGCTTCGGGCCGCCCTCGTCGCGCGCGCCGTAGCCGACGAGCGTGGGCTCGGGGGCATCGGCGGTCGAGGTGCTCGGCGCCGAGGCATCCGTGCCGGCCGGTTCGCCGTCGGCCGGCTCGCCGCCCTCGACCGGCTCGCCCGTGTCGCACGAGAAGAGCGGATCGCCGACGTTGACCGTCTCGCCCTCGGCCGCGTGCAGCGCGGTGATGACGCCCGCGTAGGGCGTCGGCAGCTCGACGACCGCCTTCGCGGTCTCGACGTCGGCGACGATCTGGTTGAGCTCGACCCGGTCGCCGACGGCGACGCGCCAGGCGACGATCTCGCTCTCGGTGAGGCCCTCGCCGAGGTCGGGCAGGGGGAAGTCGCGGATCATCGTCGTCATGCCTCCACTCCGCTCAGCGAGTTGGGACGCCCCAGCACCCGGTCGACGCCGTCGAGGATGCGGTCGAGGTCGGGGAGGTGGTGCTTCTCGAGCTTCGCGGGCGGGTACGGGATGTCGTGGCCGGTCACGCGCACGGGCGCGGCCTCGAGGAACTCGAAGCAGCGCTCGGTGATCGACGCGACGATCTCGGCGCCCATGCCGCCCTGCTGGCCCGCCTCGTGCGCGATCACGAGCCGGCCCGTGCGGCGCACCGACGCCTCGACCGGGGCGTAGTCGATCGGTGCGAGCGAGCGCAGGTCGATCACCTCGATCGAGATGCCGTCCTCCGCGGCGGCGATCGCCGCGTCGCGGGCGGTCTGCACGAGCGCGCCGTACGTGACGAGGGTGACGTCGTCGCCCCGTGCGATCGTCGACGCGACCCCCATCGGCGGCGCGTCGGCGAGGCTCGCGTCGAGGTCGACCTCGCCCTTGACGTGATAGCGGCGCTTCGGCTCGAAGAAGAGCACCGGGTCGTCGCTGGCGATCGCCTGGCGGATCATGAGGTGCGCGTCGGCCGGGTTCGAGCAGGCGACGACGCGAAGGCCGGCGGTGTGCGCGAAGTACGCCTCGGGCGACTCGGAGTGGTGCTCGGCCGCGCCGATGCCGCCGCCGAAGGGCACGCGGATCGTGATCGGCATCTTCACCGTGCCGCGCGAGCGGTAGTGCAGCTTCGCGACCTGGGCGACGATCTGGTCGAAGCCGGGGTAGATGAAGCCGTCGAACTGGATCTCCACGACGGGGCGGAACCCGCGGTACGCGAGCCCGACCGCGGTACCGACGATGCCCGCTTCCGACAGGGGCGAGTCGACGACGCGATGCGCGCCGAACTCGGCCTTCAGGCCGTCGGTGACGCGGAACACGCCGCCGAGCGTGCCGATGTCCTCGCCCATGAGCACGACCTTGTCGTCGTCGGCGAGGGCGCGGCGGAGCCCGGCGTTCAGGGCCTTCGCCAGGGTCAGCTGGGTCATCGCACGCCTCCTTCGCGACCGGATGCCTCGGTGCCGGCCTCGTCGAACATCGCGAGGTAGCGCGCGTACCGGTCGCGCTGGCGATCGAGGTGGCTGTTCGGCTCGGCGTAGACGTGGTCGAACACCGTCAGCGGCGCAGGGTCGGCGAGGGTCGTGATCGCGGCGCGCAGTTCGGCGGCGACGCGGTCGGCTTCGGCCTGCGCGTCGCGCTGCAGGCCTTCGGCGTCGACGCCCGAGGCCTCGAGGAACGCCAGGACGCGCGCGATCGGGTCGCGCTCGCGCCACTCGGCGAGCTCGGGTTCGGCGCGGTAGCGCGTCGGGTCGTCGGCGGTGGTGTGCGGTCCGAGCCGGTAGGTGACGGCCTCGATGAACGTGGGCCCCTCACCGCGGCGGGCGCGGTCGAGGGCGATGCGGGTCGCCGCGAGGACGGCGAGCACGTCGTTGCCGTCGACGCGGATGCCGGGCATGCCGAAGCCGTCCGCCCGACGGGCGAGCGGCTGCTTCGACTGCAGGCCGACGGGCTCGGAGATCGCCCACTGGTTGTTCTGGCAGAAGAACACGACGGGGGCGTCGAAGCTCGCGGCGAACACGAGAGCCTCGTTGACGTCGCCCTCGCTCGTCGCGCCGTCGCCGAAGTACGCGATCGCCGCGGTGTCGCTGCCCTCCCAGCGGGCGCCCATGGCGTAACCCGTCGCGTGGAGCGCCTGCGCGCCGATGATGATCTGCGGCACGGCCATGTTGTGCTCGAACGGGTTCCAGCCGCTCGCGGCGGTGCCGCGCCACACGCTCAGGAGTTGGGCGGGCTGCACGTCGCGCACCCAGGCGACGGCGTGCTCGCGATAGCTGGAGAAGACGAAGTCGTCGTCGCGGAGGGCTCGCGCCGAACCGATCTGGGCGGCCTCCTGGCCGGCGAGCGGCGGCCACAGGCCGAGCTCGCCCTGTCGCTGGAGCGCGGTGGCCTCGGTGTCGAGTCGGCGTACGACGACCATGTCGCGGTACAGCCGCGCGAGCACATCGAGGTCGATGTCGCGCACCCACGGGTCGTAGGCGTCGTCGCGCACGCGCTCGCCCGCCGGGGTGATCAGCTGGACGAACGGATCGGGGCGGGTCAAAAGCCCCGTGGCGTCTCGGTCGGATGGGGTCATCGTCGATCCTCGCTTTCGGCGGGCCCGCTTCGTGGGCAGCCCGCACCGGCCGCTCTGCCGGATACCGCGAGCATACGTCGATCGGTCACACCGCTCAAGCATCGATGGATCGGCTGAGCATGTTGCTCAACTACGGGGGCCCCAGCGGTGCTATCGTCGGGCGATATGACCGGTTACGACGCCGTCGATCGCGCCCTGCTCTCGGCACTCGCTCCCGACCCCCGCGCGACGGTGGTCGCCCTGGCCGACCGGCTCGGCCTGTCGCGCAACACCGTGCAGGCGAGGATGGCGCGACTCGAGGCATCCGGCGCGTTCCTCTCGTTCGAGCGCAGCATGGACCCGGCCCCGCTCGGCTACCCGCTCGAGGCGTTCATCGCCGTTCACGTGCGGCAGAAGGTGCTCGGCGAGGTGGTCGACCGCATCGCCGAGATACCCGAGGTCATCCAGGCGCACGGACTCTCGGGATCCGTCGACCTGCTCGTGCGGGTCGTCTGCCGCGACGCGCACGATCTCTTCCGCATCGACGGCGAGATCCTGGCGGTCGACGGCGTCGAGCGCACCGAGACGTCGCTCGCGATGGGCGAGCTCATCCCGTATCGACTCGGGCCGCTGCTCGAATCGGGGAGCTAGCCGACACGCAAAGAAACCATTGCAAACAAACTCTTGCAAAGAGTTCTTTGCAGCGGTATCTTTGCAACATGACCGAGACGCCCGAGAACTTCGAAGACCAGCCGAGCAGCACCCGCCACCCGGGAATCGACCACGTGCTGTCGACGACCGCGCTGAAATCGCTCGCCCATCCGCTGCGCGTGCGCATCTACGACGAGCTGTCGGCGTTCGGCCCGCTCACCTCGAGCGGGCTCGCCGAACGGCTCGGCGAGTCGAGCGGCTCGATGAGCTATCACCTCCGCCAGCTCGAGGGCGCCGGCCTCATCCGCGAGAACACCACGCGCGGAAAGGGTCGTGAGCGCTGGTGGGAGCGGGTGCCCGGTTCGGTCGCCATTCCCGATGCACGCTCGCTGCCGGCCGGCAGCGCCGAGCGCCTGGCCGCGAAGCTCGTGGAGGACGAGTGGATGCACGCCCGCGAGCAGAACTACCGCCACTTCGTCGCCGACGGCGACCAGGTGTTCGGGCCGGAGTGGCTCGACGTCGCGACGGCCGACACGATCAACCTGCGACTGACCCCCGAACAGCTCGCGGCGCTCGTCGCCGAGATCGACGCCGTCTTCCTGAAGTACGGCGAACTCTACAAGTTCACTCCCACGCCGGGCTCGCGCCCGGTGCAGATCCACCTCAACGCCTTCCCGCTCGTACGCGGGGAGGTCACCGACGACACGAAGAAGGAGCGATCATGACGAACGCCACCCTCTCCCCCCTCGCGCCCGGTGCGGGCACGCTCGCCGGCCTCGCCGTACGCGGCGGCCTCGGCCTCGCGAGCTGGGGCCTGCGCCTCGCGAGCCGGCGCAACGACCGCGAGCGGCAGCTCGACCGGCTCGAGGCCCGCGCCGCAGCACGCCGGGCCCTCGCCGAGCGCGATGCGCTGACGAGCCGGGCGACGACCCGACTGCTCTGAGTCGCGGACTCGCGTCGAAGCGACGGATGCCCCGCCCGAAGTGAATCGGGCGGGGCATCCGTGCGCGTGCGGGGTGCGACTACGCGTCGGCACCCTCGGCGGGAGCCTCGGCGTGCTCGCCGGTCGCGCCGCGACCCTCGGAGTCCGCGTCCTCCTGCAGCACCGGGGCGAGCGAGAGCTTGCCGCGGTCGTCGATCTTCGTGATCTCGACGAGGATCTTCTGGCCGACACCGAGGACGTCCTCGACGTTCTCGACCCGCTTGCCGCCGGCGAGCTTGCGCACCTCCGAGATGTGGAGGAGGCCGTCCTTGCCGGGCAGCAGCGAGACGAACGCGCCGAAGGCGGCGATCTTCACGACCGTGCCGAGGAACTGCTCGCCGACCTCGGGGTTGGTCGGGTTGGCGATCGCGTTGACCTGGGCGCGGGCGGCCTCGGCCGAGGGGCCGTCGGTCGCGCCGATGTAGACGGTGCCGTCCTCCTCGATCGAGATCTCGGCGCCGGTCTCGTCCTGGATGGCGTTGATCGTCTTGCCCTTCGGGCCGATCAGCTCACCGATCTTGTCGACCGGGATCTGCACGCTGATGACGCGCGGCGCGGTCGGCGCCATCTCGTCGGGCGCGTCGATCGCGGCGTTGAGCACGGCGAGGATCGTCGTGCGGGCGTCCTTCGCCTGCGTCAGCGCGCCGGCGAGCACCGAGGCGGGGATGCCGTCGAGCTTCGTGTCGAGCTGGATCGCCGTGACGAACTCGCTGGTGCCGGCGACCTTGAAGTCCATGTCGCCGAGGGCGTCTTCGGCACCGAGGATGTCGGTGAGCGCCGCGTAGCGGGTCTCGCCGTCGACGGTGTCGGAGATGAGGCCCATCGCGATGCCCGCGACGGGGGCCTTGAGCGGCACACCGGCGTTGAGGAGCGACAGGGTCGACGCGCAGACCGAGCCCATCGAGGTCGAGCCGTTCGAGCCGAGCGCCTCCGAGACCTGCCGGATCGCGTAGGGGAACTCGTCGCGCGACGGCAGCACCGGCACGAGGGCGCGCTCGGCGAGGGCGCCGTGGCCGATCTCGCGGCGCTTGGGCGAACCCACACGACCCGTCTCACCCGTCGAGTACGGCGGGAAGTTGTAGTTGTGCATGTAGCGCTTCTTCGTCACCGGCGAGAGCGAGTCGATCTGCTGCTCCATCTTGAGCATGTTCAGCGTGGTGACGCCCAGGATCTGGGTCTCGCCGCGCTGGAAGATCGCCGAGCCGTGCACGCGGGGCACGACCTGCACCTCGGCGTCGAGCGGACGGATGTCGGCGAGGCCGCGGCCGTCGATGCGGACGCCCTCTTCGAGCACGCGCGTGCGCATGACCTTCTTCGTGACCGACTTGTACGCGGCCGACACCTCGGCGATGGCCGACTCGGGCAGCTCGCCCGCCTCGACCTTGGCCGCGATGTGCTCCTTGGTGCGCGCCTTGAGGGCGTCGTCGGCGTCCTGGCGCTCGACCTTGCCGGCGATCTGGTAGACGTCCTTGAGCTCGGCGCCGGCGAAGGCCGCGACGGCCTCCTTGACCTCGGGCTGGTAGGGCGGGAACGTCGGGTAGTCGGCGACGGGCTTCGCCGCCGTCTTCGCGACCTGGAGCTGCGCCTCGACGAGCTGCTTGATGAAGGGCTTCGACGACTCGATGCCCTGCGCGATGACCTCTTCGTTCGGCTTGACGGCGCCGCCCTGGATGAGGTTCCACGCGTTGTCGGTCGCCTCGGCCTCGATCATCATGATCGCGACGTCCTGCGAGCCGTCGGCCTCGGTCACGACGCGGCCGGCGACGACCATGCTGAACACGGCCTCGTCGAGCTGCGAGTGCTTCGGGAAGGCGACCCACTGGCCGTCGATGAGCGCGACGCGCACACCCGCGACGGGGCCGGAGAACGGCAGGCCCGAGAGCTGGGTCGAGAGCGAGGCGGCGTTGATGGCGAGCACGTCGTAGAGCTCGTCGGGCTCGATCGCGAGCACGGTGACGACGACCTGCACCTCGTTGCGGAGGCCCTCGACGAACGAGGGGCGCAGGGGGCGGTCGATGAGGCGGCAGGTGAGGATCGCCTCGGTCGACGGGCGGCCCTCGCGACGGAAGAACGAACCGGGGATGCGGCCCGCGGCGTACATGCGCTCCTCGACGTCGATCGTCAGCGGGAAGAAGTCGAAGTGCTCCTTCGGCTGCTTCGAGACGGAGGTCGCCGACAGCAGCATCGTCTCTTCGTCGATGTAGGCGACCGCCGAGCCCTGCGCCTGCTGCGCGAGGCGACCGGTCTCGAAGCGGATGGTACGCGTGCCGAACTTGCCGTTGTCGATGACGGTCTCGGCGAACGTGATTTCAGGACCTTCCAAGAGGCCTCTCCTTTGTTTAACGTCGCACCCCGTGTGGGCGCGACTCGTACGAAGGAGCAGGAACAGGCATTACGAATCGCAAGAGCTTGCGTTCACGCTGGCCACCAGTAGAAGTCCACCAATCGTCGGTCGAGTAGCGCGAAGCGCGTATCGAGACCACGTTTGGTGATCCACCACAGGGGACCAGCTTCCTGCCGGCCTGCTCCAGACGGTCGCCCGGGCGAATCGCACGGGTAACCGCCTGCAATGCTAGCAGAGCGGCCGTTTTCGGGCCGTGAACTGCGGATGTCGCGTGGCCGACGTGCCCGGTCGCACGCGCCGCTCCCCCGGCCGTGCGGCACTCGCCGCGGCATCCATGCCAGACTCGAACGCATGGCAGCCGACGATGCGAAGCCCACCGGCCCCTCCGACGAGACGAAGCGCAAGTTCCGCGAGGCGCTCGAGCGCAAGAACAAGGCGTCGAAGCAGCGCGAGGGCGAGGCGCACCTCGACGGCGGCGGCCAGGCGCACGACGCGCACGGACCCGCGTCGCACAAGCGGGAGTTCCGCCGCAAGAGCGGCTGACCGGCCGACCTCGGGTCAACCCCTCGCGGCCGCGCGCCGGAAGGCGGATGATGGGGCGGTACGCCGATCGTTCGAGGAGGAACGCCATGGCTACCGTCGCACGAGTCACCACCATCACCGTCCGCTCCGATGTGAGCTTCGAGGACGCCGTCGCCGCGGGAGTCGCCCGCGCCGCCGAGACGCTGCGCAACGTGAGCGGCGCCTGGGTGAAGGAGCAGAAGGTCGAGGCGACCGACGGGCGGATCACCGGCTGGTCGGTGACGCTCGAAGTGACGTTCGTGCTCGACGACTGAGCGTCGTCGGACAGCGGGCATCCACAGCGCGACCCGGCGGAGGCGCAACCGCTCCCCCGCCGGGTCGGCGCGTGCCGATCAGACGGGCGAACCCGAGCTGAACGTGCCGGGCAGCGAGATCGATGCTCCGCTCGTGAGGTCGGCGACCATGACGTCCGACCACGTGACCGCGGTCAGCGTCGACGTCTGACCACCGGGGCAGTCGAGCACGTCATCCGCCGCGGGCGGGCTCAACCTGAGCGAGCCGACGAGGTTGCCGTTCTTGCCGGCGGTGAAGACGCCGCTCTCCGAGACGTCCGCCGAGATGGTCGTCTTCTTCGGGTCGCTCGGGTTCTTGCCGCCGTTGTTGATGCACTGGTAGGTGGCGTCGAGATGCGCCGTCGCCTGGACGGTCTCGACGGAGCCCGACGACAGGCCGGCCTCCTTGAACTGGACGACGAGGTCGACCCCGTCGGCCGACGCGCTCGTCGCGCTCTTGATGAAGTGCGGGCTGCCGCCCGCCATGGCCGGGCCCGCGCCGACGAGCACGAGCGCCGCCGCCGCGGCGAGCGCGACCAAGGCCTTGCGAATGGACATGGTGGATCCTTCCGATCGGGTTTCGAAATCGGTGACCCGGCCGTCGTCGACCCGCGAGACCTCGTGACCCGCCCCGATCGGATTGCGCGCGGTGTTCGCGGCCATCCGGCCGCGTCCCGACTGCAAGGCTACCGCCGGTGTCCGCACGGCGCGAGAGTATTCGAGGATTCCTCGGTTGTCTTCGTCCGGATCCGAAGAACCGCGCCGCTCCGCGCGTGTTCAGTGCCTTCCCGGATGTCTCGGCGGGGCCGCCGTCCTACGCTGATGCCGGTCCGCTGACCGACGGGCCGCGCCTGGACGAAGGAGTCGGCGATGTCCGATGCGACGTTGACCCACGACTACGTGGAACTCGTGCTCGATCCCGACCGGCCGCGAAGACGCGGCGCCGAACCCGTGTACGGCTCCTTCCCCTACCCGGCCGGCACCGACGCCGCGCCGGGACGGCACGGCCCGGCCTCCGTGCCCGACCCGAACCCGCGGGTCTACCTGCCGGCGGGTGCTCGGCCGTTCCACTCGCGCGGCCTCCGAGTCGCGCTCGCGATGAAGGGCGGCGTCAGCCTCGCGGTCTGGATCGGCGGCGCCGTCGCCGAACTGGACGTCCTCCGACACATCCGCATCTATCGGACCGAGTCCGACCCGCGTCCGCGTGCGCTCCTCATCGATCCCTCGAGCTCGGCGACCGACCGGTACCTGCTCGCGCGCGCCGACGTCTACGCGCAACTCCTGTACTCGCGGGGATACGACCGAGTGGAGTTCGACGTCCTGGCCGGCGCGAGCGCCGGCGGGCTGAACGCGGTCATGTACGCGGTCGCGCAGCGGGCGGGCGTCGACGTCAACGGCCTGCTCCCGGTGTGGCTTCGCGCGGGTTCGGCGTGGAGCCTCCTGCAGCCCGGCCGGCCGGCCGCCTTCGATTCGGTCTTCCGGGGCGACGAGTACTTCTGGAGCGAGCTCACCAAGGAGCTCACCGGAATCGGCACGCCGCCGGACGCCGCGATCCCGTCGTCGGGACGCCGATCGCTCATCGCACCGCATGTCGTCGTCGACCTCTCGGCGACGCTCATCGACGGGCGCGACACGAGCGAGCGCAGCGCGGCGGAGGGTCACGCCCACTTCCGATTCGTCGGCACCGACGACGACCCCGTCCCCGACCGCGCCGTACCGAAGTTCGACCGGCTCGGCGACCCTCGCGGCACCCGCTTCACCCGCGACGTGCAGCGGATCGCCTACGCCGCCCGTTCGACGTCGTCGTTCCCCGGCGCGTTCGAACCGGCGCTCATCTACTCGAGCGACGACGCCCTCGCCGCACCCGACGTCGTGGCGAATCCGCCCGACATGCGGAACGTGTTCAGCGCGCATCGCGTCGACGGCGCCCACCATCCGTTCCGGGTCGTCGACGGCGGCGTGCTCGACAACATCCCGATCGACCGGGCGCTGCGTGCGGTGCGCAACATCCCGGCGAACGAGCATGTGAACCGGGTGCTCGTCTACCTCGATCCGTCGCCGAAGGAGATGTCGCACTGGCTCATCCGCGCGAACCGATACGAAGGCCCGGTTCCCGAACTCCCGCCCGATCCACGCACGCAGCGACGGGACCCGCTCTCCCGGTTCCTGTCCCCGATCCTCGCCGCGGTGAGGAAGCAGGCGAGCGGCGAGAACAGCGAGGACGAGATCGACGGCGTCGACGCGGCGCGCACGGCGCAGATCGTCGCGAAGGGGCGCGGTGCGATGCTCGCCGTGCGCCTCGGCACGCAACCCGCGATCGGCGCCGACGGCGCCCCGTCCGCCGACGAGGTGGCGTACGCGAGCATGCGCTCCGCGACCGACCTCGAACTGCTTCGCGACGTCCTCACCCGCCCCGGTGAGTGGGCCCTCGGCACCGACCTCCTCGAGCGCCCACCGCGTCGGGCCCTCGACCGTCTCGACATCGGGCGGTTCGCGCCGGTCCTGCGCGGCGCGCTCGGCGAGTTCGTCGCCGATGGGATCGACGGCGTGCCGCCGGATGCGATCTCCCACGGCGCGCAGACCCTCGTCGACGCGGCGTTCGCGTGCCTCTCGTGGGTGCGGGCGATCGAGGACCACGCCTTCCGCTCGATCGGTCTCGCCGAGCTCGATTCGAAGCTCGCCGCCCGACCGGAGACGGCCGAGCCGAGCCGTCGGGCCCTGCGGGAGGCGCTGTACGCCACGCTCCGGCGCGCGCGCGACCTCCGCGACGCCGCGATCGCGGGCGTCATCGACGAGGTCGACGGGATGTCGCGGCAGGAGCGGGAGCTCACTCCCGAGCGGGCGCGCGACCTCGCCGTCACCTGGCTCGCAGGCAACGCGGCGTCCGCCCGGGAGCGTGGAGAGCTGTGGACCGAACTCGACCGGATCGTCGTCTGGCTGCAGCACGCCGCCCGAGTGCTCTCGCGATCGGAATCGACGCGGTGGACGGATTCGCCGTGGCACCGCTTCCCGCCGCCCGAGGAGCGCATCGTGCTCGCCCGCGAGCTCCCGCTCGTATTCGGCGGGAGCGGCATCCCCGTGCCTGACTCGACGATCCGGTTCCACACGATCGGCTCCGACACGCAGCCGTCCAGGACAAAACGGTTCCGCACGCTGCTCGACGCCCAGATCCTCGAGGGCTATCGCGCGGCGCTCGCGAAGGACGCCTCCGAACTCGATCGGGAGAGCGTCGCGCGACTGCTCGACGACGGAGCGCTCCGCTCGACGTCGAAGCTCGCGGGCCTTCGCATAGCCGCCTTCGCCGGCTTCCTGAGCGGCGCATGGCGCCGCAACGACTGGTGGTGGGGCCGGCTCGACGCCGCGGCCGGGCTCGTGCGGCTGCTCGACAGCATGGAGCCGGCACCGACGCCGGCACCGGCCGGAACCGACGCGACCACGGCGGACCGCGGCCGACCGCCGGACGACCTGGCCGGCGCGGCTCCGGGGGTCGAGGTCGCCGTGGAGCGGGTGCAGGACGCCCTGCTGCGACAGCTCGACCGAGACGCGGACGTGAGGCCCTACGCGGATGCGACGCCGACCGGAGAACCGGACGAGATCCGCGGGCGGTTCGTACGGGGCGTGCAGGACGTGGAGTCGCTTCGATCCGGATACCGGCTCGCTCTAGCCTCTCGCACCGTGCGGTCGGTCTCGGCCGCGATGGTGCGCGGCAGCGGCGCCGGCTCGCCCACCCGAATCGCGCACTGGCTGCTCCGGCCGTTGCTCGTGCTCGTCCCGACGCTCCTCTCCCCGCCACGGCTCGTGCTCGCTGCGGTCGTCATCGCCTGCGGCGTGCTGCTCACGTGGCCGCAGCTCGACCATCCGCTCGATCCGGCTGCGACGATCCCGGACAGCGGCCCGGTCATCGCGGTCATCACGATCGCGCTCATCGCGTTCGTCGTGCTGCGGCTGGTGGCGAGCGGCCGGACGCACCGCGCCCGCGCCCGCATGGTCGCCGACGTGACGGGTTCCGACTCCCGCCAGTCGGCCGTGATCGAGCATGCCGAACGTCGCTCGGCCCCGGTCCGCGCGGCGCTCGTGGTGCTCGCGTTCTGCTTCATCGCGCTCTTCGTGCTCGCGTGCATCTTCTACCCGCTGTGGGGCGTGCCATTCTGGGTCACCCTCGTTGCCGCCGTCACGGTCGGCGAGATCGCGGGCCGCCGGTTGCGCACGGTGCCCTCCGCCCGGCGCTCCCGTCCGTGGCGCTGGGTCCTGGCCATCGCGCTGAGCGTCGTCGCCGTCGCCGTGACCGCACAGCTGGCGCTGATCCTCGGCGACCTCGCGAACCGGCTCGACCGGCCGTGGGCCGGCATGCTTCCGGGCGCGGCGGCAGCCGCCGTCGTCGCCGCGGCGCTCGCCACCACGCTGTTCGCCCAGGCCATGCGCTGGCGCCAGCTGATCGCGGTCGTGCTCGTCGCGGCGATCGTCACGGCACTCGCGGTCGCGTCGACCGGATGGGTGTTCGAATCGATGTCGCAGCTCGAAGCGCTCGACGTCGGCAGCAGCACGAACGCGCTGGATGACGGCGAGTTCCGCCCTGAGGTCCAGGCGGCCGCCGGCCTCGAGGCCCTTCGGACGGCGATCGCCTTCCTCGTCTCGGCGTGGGTCGCCGGCACGGTGCTCTGGTGGGCCCCGTGGTTCCGCGGAGTCGAGACCGGCGAGGACGCCAAGCCGCACGACGGCGTCTACGACCTGGAGCCCGGTTCACTGGTCGACGCCGCGCACAGCGCGGGCGAGGACCGCGACGATCGCGACGAGCACGAGGTCGATGGCCGCCCGGCCGGTCGAGTCGCCGAACCGGACCGGCCCCGCGCGGACGCGGAGCCGGCCCGGTCGCCGGAGGTCGCGACTACTCCCCCGCCAGGCCTCCGATGAGGTGGCCGAAGGGGCGGTCGAGCTGGAACGGGTCGTTCACGAGCTGCGAGCGGTCGGTGCGCTCGACGAGGTCGGCGAACTCCTTCGCCCCGCGGAAGATGCGGTCGGGAAGCGATCGCACGCCGTCGCCCTCCGATCCGCCCCAGTCGCTCGTCGCGGCGAAGACGCCCGTGGTGACGGGCACCGCGTGCAGGTAGGTGAACAGCGGGCGGATCGCGTAGTCGATCGCGAGCGAGTGCCGCGGCGTGCCGCCGGTCGCGCCGATGAGCACGGGCAGGTCGGTGAGCGCCTGCGGGTCGATCACGTCGATGAACGACTTGAAGAGGCCCGCGTAGCTCGTCGTGAAGATCGGCGTCACGGCGATCAGGCCGTCGGCCGAGGCGACGGCTTCGAGCGCCTCCTCGAGCTTCGGCGGGGCGAAGCCGAGCAGCAGGTGGTTCGTGATGTCGTGCGCGAGCTCGCGCAGCTCGAACGTGCGGACCTCGGCCTCGACGCCGCGCTCGGCGAGCGCGGCGACCGCGTCGGCGGCGAGCCGGTCGGCGAGTTGGCGGGTCGAGCTCGGGGTCGAGAGGCCCGCCGAGACGACGACGATCCGCTTGGCGGTCATCGGGCCACTCCCTGACGGGTCGCGGCGGGGCCGAAGGCCGAGCCGGTCGACTTCGCCGACGCGGCGACCTCGTCGGTGTCCTGGTACGGCGAGCCGACCGTGAGGTTGTCGCCGCGGTTGGCGTTCGGCGTCGCCTGGCGGGGCGCCTCGTCGCCGTACTTCGCCGTCACGAGCGAGGCGTGGGTGGGCGCGTCCGGGACCTCGGCCGGGCGGTTCTTCGCGAACTCCTCGCGCAGCACCGGCACGACCTCCTCGCCGAGCAGGTCGAGCTGCTCGAGCACGGTCTTGAGGGGCAGCCCCGCGTGGTCCATGAGCCACAGCTGGCGCTGGTAGTCGCCGACGTAGTCGCGGAACGAGAGCGTCCGGTCGATGACCTCCTGCGGGCTGCCGACCGTGAGCGGCGTCTGCTGCGTGAACTCCTCGAGGCTCGGCCCGTGGCCGTAGACGGGCGCGTTGTCGAAGTAGGGACGGAAGTCGCGCACCGCGTCCTGCGAGTTCCTGCGCATGAACACCTGGCCGCCGAGGCCGACGATCGCCTGCGCCGCGGTGCCGTGGCCGTGGTGCTCGAAGCGCTGGCGGTACAGGGCCACCATGCGCTGGGTGTGCGAGGCGGGCCAGAAGATGTGGTTCGAGAAGAAGCCGTCGCCGTAGAAGGCGGCCTGCTCGGCGACCTCGGGCGTACGGATCGAGCCGTGCCAGACGAACGGCGGCACGCCGTCGAGCGGCCGCGGGGTCGAGGTGAAGCCCTGCAGCGGCGTGCGGAACTTGCCCGACCAGTCGACGACGTCCTCGCGCCACAGCTTGTGGAGCAGCTCGTAGTTCTCGACGGCCAGCGGCAGGCCCTGGCGGATGTCCTTGCCGAACCAGGGGTAGACGGGCCCGGTGTTGCCGCGGCCGAGCATGAGGTCGGCGCGGCCGCCCGAGACGTGCTGCAGCATCGCGTAGTCCTCGGCGATCTTCACCGGGTCGTTCGTGGTGATGAGCGTCGTCGCGGTCGACAGCTGGAGCGTCGAGGTCTGCCCGGCGATGTAGGCGAGGGTCGTCGTCGGCGACGACGACCAGAACGGCGGGTTGTGGTGCTCGCCGAGGGCGAAGACGTCGAGCCCGACCTCCTCGGCGTGCTTGGCGATCGTCAGGGTCGCCTGGATGCGCTCGGCCTCGGTCGGCGTGCGGCCGGTCGTCGGGTCCTGCGTGATGTCGCTGACGGTGAAGATACCGAACTGCATGATGCTGCTCCTGGGCTCATCGGGTGATGCGTCGATTCTATGCGTTTGCATATATCTCTTCCAACCGGGGTCGTAGCCACGGTATTCCCGATCGGCCGGATCGATCGTTCGCGGCGATACACTCGGCCTGATGAGCACGATCTCGGTCGTCATTCCGTGCCTCGACGACGCGGAGTTCCTCACCGCATGCCTCCGCGCCCTTGCGACCCAGTCGCGCCCGGCCGACGAGGTGATCGTCGTCGACAACGGCTCGAGCGACGACAGCGCCGCCGTCGCGCGGGCCGCCGGCGCACGAGTGCTCGTCGAACCGCGACGAGGCATCTGGCCCGCCACGGCGACGGGATTCGACGCCGCGCGCGGCGAGATCCTCGCCAGGCTCGACGCCGACTCGGTGCCCGCGACCGACTGGCTCGCCGAGATCGAACGACGCATGTCGGGCCGCGACCGGCCGACCGTGGTCACGAACGGCGGCACGTTCTACGGGCGTACCGCGATCGTGCGCTGGATCGCGCGCAACATCTACATCGGCGGCTACTTCACCGTCGTCGGCGCGCTGCTCGGCCACCCTCCGATCTTCGGTTCGAACTACGCCATGCGCGCCGATGCCTGGCGTCGCCTCCGGCACCTCGTGCACCGCGAGCGCGCCGACGTGCACGACGACCTCGACCTGGCCTGGTGGATGCAGCCCGGAATGACCGTGGTGCGCGACCGGCGGCTCGCCGTCGGGGTCTCGGCGCGGCCGTTCGACACGGCGGCCGGGCTGTGGCGGCGCGTGCGCATGGCGTTCCACACCATGTCGGTCGAATCCCGCGAGTGGCCGCCGATCGCCCGCCGCGCCGAACGACGGCGCGCTCCCGCCTGGGTCTGGGAATCGCCCGAGCTCCGCGAGGCGGCCCTCGATCACGACGCCGACGACGACGGCGCACTGCCCGCCTGACGGCGAGCCGCACCTGAGCGCTCCGCGACGCCCGGCACGAGGCATCCCGCTCACGGGCCGGAGGCCGACTGGCTCGCCCTGAACAGGGCGAGCAGGTCGCGCACGAGCTGGTGCGGCGCGGTCTCGCACGGGCTGTGGCCTGTCGGGTACGCCGCGAACCGGGCTCCGAGCTCTCGGGCCGAGCGCTCGTGGAGCTCGCGCGGCCAGAGGTCGTGCTCGCCGACGGCGACGAGTTTCGGCACCGGGGTCGCGGCGAGCTCGGCACGCACGTCGGGCGTCGCCATCATGAGGCCGATGATGTCGTCGACGCTGTCGCGCCGGGTGAGGGCGAACCGCTCGCGCACGAACGCGAGTCGCCCCGGGGGCACCTTGTTGAGGTTGTTGCGGATTCCCCACAGCATGAGCGCCGCCCCCTGTCGCGGCGTCGTGAACCCGCTCAGCGCGCCGATGCGCTTGACGCCGCGGAACGCCTGCCCCGGTTCGGGCGGCGAACTCAGCAGCGTCAGGCTCGCGAACCGGTCGGGGCGCTCGAGCAGCGCGAGGCCGGCGAGCGTACCGGCGAAGCTGTACCCCAGCACGTGCGCGGAGCCCCGGCCGTCGTCGAGTACGGCGACGAGGTCGTCGAGGAACAGCCGCTGGTCGTAGTGCTCGCGCGGGGGGTCGAGGTTCCACGGTCCGGCCTCGAACGACTGGTACTGGCCCGCGAGGTCGAACGACTCGACCCGGTAGCCGGCGTCGGCGAGCAGGGGCATCATGAGGACGAAGTCCTCCTTCGAGCCGGTGGCCCCGGGCACGAGCACCACGCGCGGCCCGTCGGCCGGGCCGAGCGCGATGCGGGCCAGCGGACCGCTCGGTGCAGCGAAGCGGGTGCGCTCGGTGCCGGGCGGGAGCTCATGCCAGTCGATGTCGGGCAGCGCCTCGTCGAGCGCCCTCGCCTCGTCGATCGCCGCCACGACCATCACGATAGCGGCTGGGCGCCCGCTCAGGCTCGTCGCCTACGCTGGAACGATGGCTACCGTCGCGCTCACCCTGGACACCTTCGAGAAGACCATCCTCGAGGGCGGAACCGTCTTCGTCGACTTCTGGGCCGCGTGGTGCGGCCCGTGCCGTCAGTTCGCGCCCAACTACGAGGCGGCCGCCGAGGCGAACCCCGACCTCGTCTTCGCGAAGGTCGACACGGAGGACCAGCAGCAGCTCGCCGCCGCGATGAACATCACGTCGATCCCGACGATCATGGCGTTCAAGGACGGCATCGGCGTGTTCGCCCAGGCGGGCGCGCTGCCGCGCCCGATGCTCGACGAGCTCGTCTCGCAGGTCCGCGCCCTCGACATGGACCAGGTGCGCGCCCAGCTGGCGCAGGAGGAGGCCGGCGAGGCCACGGGCACCGACGGCGTCTGACACGGTCGCCCGACGCACGGCCGTCTGACGGCCGCGTCGGTCAGCCCGCTTCGGGCGTGCTCCTCGACGCCGGCACCGCGCGCTCGAGCCCCGAGAGGTCGAGCTCGACGCCGAACGGGCGTTCGGCTCTCGTGATGCGGGCGGGGACGCGCACATAACGACCGCGCTGGGCCAGCCCATCGAGCCGGTCGCGCCAGGCCGCGTCGGTCGCCTCGCCGAGGAACCCCGCGTGGCGCGGCCGGTCGCCGCCGACGAGCTGCACGCCGATGCGGTACCGCCGGGACAGCCAGCGGTTCGCCCGTGGCACGAGAACGGCCGGCTGGTCGGGGCCCCCGTGGAGTCGCGCGAGTTCGATCGCGGGCTGGTGCCGGCGGACGTCGTCGACGGTGGCGACGGCGCGCACCTCGCGCTCGACGTGCGGCGCATCGACGATGTCGAGCCCGTCGAGGCTCCTGAGGTCGCCCCACTGGTCGGGGTTCGTGCGATGGCGACGGAGGAGCCCGGCCACGACCCAGCCGACGGCGGCGACGAGCGCGATCGTGAACGGCCAGAACAGCCACGGCGGCGACTCGGGTCGCACGCCGCCCGTCGCGATCAACAGGACGAGGGCGACGAGGTACGGCAGCGGCTCCCAGGCGAGCAGGGGCTTCCGTCGGGGCGCAGACACGCTGAACAGCGTATCGCGGGATGACTCGGCGCCGAGGTCAGCGGAGGGCGCCGAGCCGGCTCGCGACCTCGTCGAGCACGCGCCCGTCGCCGGCGTAGATGCCCTCGGGCCGCGGCCAGTGCGCGACGACGTCGGTGAACCCGAGTTCGCGGGCGCGTCCGACCGCCTCCTCGAACGCGTCGACGCTCGCGAGGCTGAATCTGGCCTCCGAGTCGAGCGAGAGGGTGCGCGCGATCGACCCGGGCTCCCGCCCGGCCGCGTCGCACGCCGCGTCGAGCCGCTCGACGAGGCGTGCGACGCCGTGCCACCAGGCATCCGTGCCGTCGTCGTCGCCGCCCGTCGTGACCCACCCCTCGGCGACGGCGGCGGCGAGCGCGAGGCCGCGCGGGCCGTTCGCCGCGAGGTGCAGCGGCATCCGCGGCCGCTGGGCCGGCTCGCCGACCATGCGGGCGCCCGAGGCGGTGAACCACTCGCCCGTGAACGAGATGCCGGATCCCCCCGGTTCCTCGAACCGCAGCAGGGCATCGAGGCCGCGCACGAACTCCTCGAACCGGTCGGCCCGCTGTCTCGGCGTGAGCTCGGGCTGCCCGAGCACTCGGGCGTCGAATCCCGTTCCGCCCGAGCCGATGCCGAGCAGCACGCGCCCGCCGGCGATCTGGTCGATGGTCGCGACGTCCTTCGCGAGGGTGACCGGGTGACGGTAGTTCGGGTGCGACACGAACGTCCCGAGGCCGATGCGCTCGGTGACCATGGCCGCGGCGGTGAGGGTCGGGATCGTCGCGTGCCAGCGCTGCCCCGCGAGGCTCCGCCACGCGAGGTGGTCGTAGGTCCAGGCGTGGTCGAAGCCGTACGCCTCGGCCTCGCGCCAGTACCGGGCGGCGTCGGGCCAGTCGAACTGGGGCAGGATGACGATGCCGAATCGCATGGCCGTAGCCTAGGCCGAGCGGTGCGGATGCGGGGCGGGGCCGGCCGGCGGCCGGCCGGCGTCGCTCGCTCGACGTGCGCGTCGGTCGTCGGCCATGACGTCGATCGTCGGCGTCGAGGCCGTGACCGGCACCGGCTCCGCGCCCAGCTCGACCGCGGCTCCCGGCAGTTCCTGCCGTTCGAGCTTCACGCAGACGATGCCGGCGAGGATGAGCAGGCCGCCGAGGATCTGCAGCGGGCCGAGCGCCTCGCCGAGCAGGATCCACCCCGCGATCGCCGCGAAGACGACCTCGGAGAGCCCGAGGAACGCGGCGAGTCGCGAGCCGAGCATGCCGATCGACGCGATGCCCGCCGTGTACGCGAACGCGGTCGAGACGATGCCGACGGCGAGGAGCGGCACGAACCATGGCACCGGCGTGCCGAGGAAGGGCACGTCGGCGGTGGTGGCCCCCATCGGCAGCAGCCCCGTGAGCCCGGCGATCGCGAGCGCGATCGCCGCGACGACGAAGCCCGCGGCGATGAGGGCGAGCGGCGGCAGCTGCTCGGCGGCGGACTCGCCGACCGCGTAGTAGACGCACACGCCGATCATGGCGAGCGCTGCGAAGGCGATGCCGAGCGGGTCGAGGCCGCCGCCGCCCGGACCGATCACGAGCACGAGCCCGGCGAGCGCGAGCACCGAACCCGCCAGCACGACCCGCTGCGGCGTGCGCCGGGAGCGCAGCCATGCGAACAGCACGAGCGCGATCGGCGCGAGGTACTCGATGAGGAGCGTCATCGACACGGGGATGCGCTCGAGCGACGCGTAGAAGAAGAACTGCACGCCGGCGACCGCGACGAGGCCGTAGAGCAGCACCGTCCACCTGGCGCGCCACAGCGGGCGCAGGTCGCCGCGCAGGGCGATGAGACCCGGGATCGCGAGCAGGACGGCGGCGATCGTGATGCGGGCGAGCACCGCGGCCCCCGGCGACCAGCCGCCCTCGATGAGCGGCTTCACGAAGACGCCGCCCACGCCGAAGCCCAGGCTCGCGCCGAGCCCGAGCATGATGCCGAGCACTCCGCGCCGCTGTGACGTCATGTCGCCTCCCGCCGTTCGCAACCGTTTCCGTTGTTCCCCGAACCCCAGCCGATCGAGGCCGCGTCAGGAGTGAACACCGTTATGCTCGTGACAGTACCCCTCGCCAAGGTCAGGAGTCAAATGCTTTTCACCGATGACACCGTCGCTGCACTCGAGTTCATGGCGGCGCTCGCCGACACCGTTCCCGGCGCGTCCGAATCGGGCGACGACGAGCTGTCGACGACGGCCCAGCTCGGCGCGCTGATCGGCGCCTGGCGGTACTCGGGCCGGCACGACGGCGACGCCCGCGAGCTGGCCGAGGTGCGCGAGGCGCGCGAGCGCATGCGGGCGATCTGGGGCCGCCCGCGCGACGAGGTCGTCGACGAGGTGAACGCGATCCTCGCCGAGGCGGGCGCGCTCCCCCGACTCGTGCGCCACGACGGCGCCGACTGGCACATCCACGCGACCTCGCCCGACGCGCCGCTCGCCGAGCGCATGCTCGTCGAGGCCGCGATGGCACTGGTCGACGTCGTGCGCGCCGACGAGACCGAGCGCCTGCGCGAGTGCGCGGCCGACGACTGCACGGGCCTCTTCGTCGACCTGTCGAAGAACGCGTCCCGCCGCTACTGCAGCACGCGCTGCGGCAACCGGATGGCCGCGCGGGCGCATCGGGCGCGCAGCGCCGACTGAGCGCGCCACGCCGGCCCGCCGACAGGGTCAGCCACGAGGCATCCCGGGCATGACGAAGGCCCCCGGCCGAAACGGCGGGGGCCTTCGCAAGAAGTTCGCGGTGTCTTCGAGAGCCGCGCGGACTGCCGTGCTTAGCGGCGCAGCCCGAGACGCTCGATGAGCGAGCGGTAGCGCGCGATGTCGACATCGGCGAGGTAGCCGAGGAGACGACGGCGCTGACCGACGAGGAGCAGCAGGCCACGACGCGAGTGGTGGTCGTGCTTGTGCTCCTTCAGGTGCTCGGTGAGGTCCTTGATGCGCTTGGTGAGCAGCGCGATCTGGACCTCGGGGGATCCAGTGTCACCGGGGTGCGTCGCGTACTCTTCGATGATCGCCTTCTTGACGTCTGCTTCGAGTGCCATAGATGGGATCCCCTTTCTTCTCGTTGCGCGCTGCCCGGGGCGGGATGCCTGGGCTCTCTTGATGCGCGGCCGATTTCACGGCAACCTCAATACTCTAGCACCCTCCGAGTCACACTCTTGCCAACTGCCTGAGCAGCCCTCGGTACTGCTCGATGAATTCGTCGGGTGATTTCTCGTCGCCGTAGAATATTACGGAATCGACATCGTGTTCTTCGTCGAGTCGCAGCTCGCGTCGCAGATTCTTGATCGTGCCGAGACCGACTTCGCGGCCGTCCCCGCCCGTCGTGAGGGGGAAGGTATATGTCTCCGTCCTGCGAAGTCCAAACCGACCCCGCACTTCAGCGGTTCGGCGAATGACAACTCCCGTCCCGCGCGTGCTGATCTCGCATCCGTAGTCCTTCTGAAGGATTGCCCGAAGCCGCCGCCATGTAGTCGGCCGTTCAGAACGCGCGATCGCTCGCGAGTTCTTCCGGATCCACTCCGCAATACACAACACCTCCCGATCGGCAAAGAGGTCGTAGTCATAGCCGGTGGGAAGAACGCGGTGCTGCGTAACCTGAAGGATCCACCTGAATAGTTCATCCTTCGACACCGTGTCCCTCAGCCACTGATTGTGTCGGTCGAGGAAGACGAGCATGGCCACCACGGCTGTCCGCTTGTTTCCGTTATGGAACGGATGGTTGTGTACGAGCGAGTGCACGAGGGCGGCGGCAGCCATCTCAATTGTTGGGTACTTCGCCTGCGTGGTGCGTCCAGTCGTTGGTCGAGTCGCAGCACTCTCGAGTGCATCCGCGTTCTTTACGCCGGGCGGCCAGATCGGATCGTACGCCTCAGCCGCATCGCGTTCGAGCGCTTCATGTATCCGAATGATCTCTTCTCCGGTCAGAAAGTTCGATGCTTGCTTCTGGCCGACGTTCGCCCAGACCAATGGAGGGGCTGGCAAACTCGGCGGCTCGTCAAGCTGGCTCGTTCTCACTCGATACGCGAGGTCCGTACCGTGATCACTTGACTCGAAATAGCGACGAAGCTTGGTCAATGCACCTTTCGGGAGAGTCGTCGCGTTACTCGAGACTCGGAAACCAAGTTCAACGAGAACAGCATTTAGCTCGGCATCGTTGCATCCGAGAGCATCGAGCCAGTAGCGCCTTTTCCGAGTCTCAGCCGAGCCAGGAATACTGAACGCGCGAAGCGCCTTCTTCGCATCCTCCGGAAGGATTCGGGACGAACCGTCCAGCGGGTAGGAGATATCAGCCTCGTACCACAGCCGAACCAGGACTTCTTCGACTTCGAGGCCACTCTGCTTGGCGATATCTCGAACGAGTATTGAACCGCGTGACAATCTTCCCCCTCACCTTCGAGCAGTATGCAGAGCGTAGCGTCGACCGCTGACTTCCCGGCACCTCGTTCCGCGCCCGAGTATCCTCTGGCCAACCGGCCTCAGTCGAGCGGCCCCTCGAGCAGGGCCAGGGCTGCGTCGACCGCCTCCGCGGGGGTACCGGTTCCACTGCGCGCCCACCACCGCATCGCGCTGAATCCCGCGGTCACGTAGAGGTCGGCGAGCAGGTGCGCCCGCAGGGAGGCCGGCTCGCCGAGATGCGGCTCGAGCAGCTCGTGCACGGCGCCGAACTTCGCGAGCCCGTGGGCGAGCACCGACGGGTGCTCGTCGATGATGCGGAGGCGTCGACGGGTGACCTCGAGCAGGTCCGCGGGGAACTCGGCCATCGCGACGTAGGCGCGGTGCAGGGCGGCGACGGCCGTGGTCGCCCCCGATGCAGGCTCGGCACCGTCGAGCGCGAGTGCGGCCTCGAACCGCGCGATCGCCTCGTCGAAGCCGCCCCACACGAGGTCGGGCTTCGACGGGAAGTAGCGGAAGAGGGTGCGCCGGCTCACGCCGGCGGCGTCGGCGACGTCGGCCATCGTCACCTCGTCGAAGCCCCGCTCGGTGAAGAGCGCGAGCGCGCGGGCCGCGAGCGCCTCGGCGTCGACCTCGACGGGGCGGCCTCGGGTCGCGCGCGACGACTCCCCCGCGGACGGCGCGGCGTTCGTCGAAGCATCCATGATCACCCCGCCATTCTCTCGGGAACATTTTATGGCACTGAGTGTTATAACTGGTGGACCGGCCTTGAACCGACCGGCGAACCCCGCGACGCCGCGCATCCCACGACGCCGCACTCACCGCTGAGGAGCAGCAATGAACACCGCCATCACCCCCGGACGCTTCGACGGCAAGGTCGCGATCGTGACCGGCGCCGGATCGGGCATCGGCCTGGCCACGACCGTGCGGCTCGCCGCCGAGGGCGCCCGCGTGATCGCGGCCGACGTCTCGAAGGAGCGCCTCGACGCGCTCGTCGCCGAGCACCCGTCGCTCGACATCGTCGCCGTCGCGGGCGACATCACCGTCGAGGAGAACGTGCAGGCGCTCGTCGCCGCCGCGGGCGAGAAGATCGACGTGCTCGCGAACGTCGCCGGCATCATGGACGCGTTCCTGCCCGCCGCCGAGGTCGACGACGCCACCTGGGAGCGCGTCATGAACGTCAACGTCACCGCCGTCATGCGCCTCACCCGCGCCGTGCTGCCCACGATGCTCGAGCGGGGCTCGGGATCGATCGTCAACGTCACGAGCGAGGCCGGCCTGCGCGGCGCCTCGGCGGGCGCCGCCTACACGACCTCGAAGCACGCCGTCGTCGGCTTCACGAAGAACACCTCGGTGATGTACTCGGGCTCGGGCGTGCGCGTCAACGCGGTCGCCCCCGGCGGGGTCAAGACGAACATCGAGGCGCCGTTCCACTCGGAGCACGCCGGCAAGGTGCTGGGCCCCGTGCTCGGCGCCCTCGCCCTCGTGCCCGCTGAGCCCGAGCAGCTCGCCGCGGCGATCACGTGGCTCCTCTCCGACGACTCGGCGAACGTGTCGGGCGTCGTGCTGGCGTCGGACGGCGGCTGGTCGGCGATCTGACCGACCGCCTTCACGAACCGGATGCCTCGTGCCGCACGTCGCGGCACGAGGCATCCGTTGCTTCTGCGCACCGCCCCGGCGAGACTGGGGCCATGGCCTTCGTGATCAAGCGCGTGTACGAGCCCGCCGCCGCGGGCGACGGGTACCGGGTGCTCGTCGACCGGCTGTGGCCGCGCGGCGTGAGCAAGGAGCGGGCCGAGCTCGACCAGTGGGACAAGGACGTCGCCCCCTCCCCGGAACTGCGCACCGAATGGCACCACGCCCCCGATCGCGTCGGCGACTTCGAGCACTTCGCCGGGCGGTACCGGGCCGAGCTCGACGAGAACCCCGCGGCGGCGGCGCTCGTCGGGCTCGGTCGCGAGCACGATCGCGTGACGCTGCTCTACGGCGCGCGCGACACGCAGGCCAACCACGCCGAGGTGCTGCTCGACTGGCTCGCCGCGCACGGCGCGGAGGTCGACCGCGGCTAGAGCGATCCCGGCATGCGGGGCGGGCTTCGCACCCCGAATGAACGGCCGATCGCCCCTTGAGGCCGCCGGCCGCCCGGCGTAGCGTGCGACATGACCCGAAGGAAGCGAGCTCTCACCATGATTGCGAAGCACCCGACCGGAACCACCGTCCTCGCGCTCGCGGCCGTCGCCGCGCTCACGTTCGGCAGCGCCGCCGCCGCGCAGGCGCAACCACCGGGCACCCCGGCCATCCCCCTGAACACCGAGCAGGAGACCGCGGACGTGACCGGAAGCGCGCACGGCTTCTTCGCGTACGAGATCGACGGCGACACGATCTGCTACACCCTCACGGTCGAGGGGCTCACGACCGCTGCCGTCGCCGCGCACATCCACCTGGCTCCGCGCGACGTCAACGGCGGCGTCGTCGTGCCGCTCGCGGTCGAGGGATCGACCGAGTTCACCGTCTCGGACTGCACGACCGCCGACGAAGCGGTGCTCGACGCCATCGCCGAGAGTCCGCGCGAGTACTACGTCAACGTGCACACGACGACGTACCCGGGCGGCGAGATCAGGGGTCAGCTGAAGTAGCGGCGACCCGGCTGCGCGAACGCGATCACGGCACGAACGGGAAGATCGCGGGAGCCCCCGTGTGCGCGTAGACGATCACGAGGAACACCACGAGGTCGAACAGGAGGTGCACGACGAGCACGTAGGTCAGCGATTTCGTGAGCTTGAACGTGTAGCCCTGCACGAGCGCGAACGGGATCGTGAGCAGCGGCCCCCAGCTCTGGTAGCCGAGCTCCCAGAGGAACGAGACGAAGACCGTCGCCTGCAGCAGGTTCGCCTGCCACGCCGGGAAGTGGCGCATGAGCAGGGCGAACACCGTGCAGATGAAGAAGAGCTCGTCCCACGTGCCGACGGCGGTCACCCCCACCGCGAGACGGCCGATCTCGTTCGCGTCGTCGACCGCCGGCCAGTTCTCGTAGACCCCGGACCCGATGAAGTAGGCGGGCAGGATGAGCCAGCCCGCGAGCGTGACCCCCGCGAGGTAGGCCCACTGCGTGCGCGTCCATCGCCGGCCGGTGCGCCACGGGAATCGGATCGTCCGCTCCCGGTAGACGACGCGCGAGATGAGGAAGGGCACGGCGACCGCGAGGCCGAGCACGACCGTGAAGCGGAGCATTCCGGCGTCGCTGAGGTCGGCGTGGAGCGACATCGTCGAGATGATCGCCTGCCCGATCGCGATGAGCGCGAGATCGGGCGCGAGGCGCTCGGTACGACCGGATCGGTCGCAGATCCAGGCGACGATCACGCCGACGGCGAGCGCGGCCCAGCCGGCCCACTGCCACCGGAGGCCGAACAACAGCACCGCGGCCCCGCACACGAGGATCGCCGGCGCGAGCGCGACGGGATGCGTGCGGAGGGCCGACGACGAGACGGCGGGAGGGTCGGTACGGGCGGCGGGCACGCCCCCAGCATGGCATGCGACGCCGCACGGAGCGGCGCACCCGAATGTCGCCGGCGGGTGCGACGATCGAGGCATGCCGCAGACGATCGTCCCGCCCTACCTGCTCGACCGCATCGCCGACTCGGCCCACCGCTTCCCGCTCGCGGCCGAGGCGGCACGACGGTCGCTGCTGCACGACGCGCCGCGGCGCGAGCTGCGGGGTGCGCCGCCCGTCATCCCGCACGAGCACGAACCGCGGCAGCCCGCGGCGCTGCCCGACGCGCCGTCTCACCCCGACCGTCGCATCTCCGACGCCGAGCACGCCGAGAAGCTGCCGGGTCGGCTCGTGCGGCGCGAGGGCGAACGCGCCACCGGCGACGAATCGGTCGACGACGCCTACAACGGGCTCGGCGACACCCACCGGCTCTTCGACCGCGTCTTCGGACGCGACTCGATCGACGGGTCCGGCATGCCGCTCGAGGCGACGGTGCACTTCGGCGACCGCTACGACAACGCCTTCTGGGACGGCGAGCGCATGGTGTTCGGCGACGGCGACGGCGAGGTCTTCCGGGGATTCACCGACTCGCTGAGCGTCATCGGGCACGAGCTCGCGCACGGCGTCACCGAGCACACGGCGGGCCTGCGCTACCAGGGCCAGCCGGGCGCGCTCAACGAGCACGTCTCCGACGCGTTCGGCGCGCTCGTCGAGCAGTACGCCCTCGGTCAAGACGCCGAGGCGGCGACCTGGCTCATCGGCGAGGGCATCTTCACCGACGAGGTGCAGGGCCGCGCCCTCCGTTCGATGATCGAGCCCGGCACCGCCTACGACGACGACGTGCTCGGGCGCGACCCGCAGCCGGCGCACATGCGCGACTACATCGAGACGACCGACGACAACGGCGGCGTGCACCTCAACTCCGGCATCCCGAATCGTGCGTTCGCGCTGGCCGCGCGCGAGCTCGGCGGCTTCGCCTGGGAGCACGTCGGGCGTATCTGGTACGACGCCCTGACGTCCGGGCGACTCAGCACGACCGCGACGTTCGCCGAGTTCGCGGCCGAGACGGTCGGGCGGGCCGAGGCGCGCTTCGGCGTCGACTCGCGCGAGGCGCGGGCGGTGCGCACGGGCTGGCAGTCGGTCGGCGTCCTGCCCGCGCCCGGCGACGCCGAGCGCGACGCCTGATCGAGGAGTAGCATCCAGCACGATGGAGGTCATCGTGCAGCGCACCGGGGGTCTGGCCGGCCTCCGCATCACGTGGCGCGTCGAGGTCGACGATCAACCCGACCCCGAGGCCTGGGTCGTGCTCCTCGATGAGCTGCCGTGGCGCGAGGTGCCGCCGGCTCCCCCCGAGCCCGATCGCTACGTCTACCGCATCGAGTGCGATCCGCACGAGGCGCTGCTCGCCGAGCGGCAGGTCACCGGCCCGTGGCGAGAACTGGTCGATCGGGTGCGCGAGACGGTGCCCCCGCGCCGCGAACCGCCCGCAGCACCCCGAACGCGATGAGCCCCTGTGCGGCGAGGTAGGTCGACATCACGGCGAAGTCGTGCGCCGCGAACTCGTACCCGGGCAGGAACCGGCCCATCGCGAGCACCGAGTCGGACACGACGAACAGCGCGCCGCCGAGTGCGATCCAGCCGCCGTGCAGCGACGCTCCCACGGCCATCGTGCCGATGACGAGCGCATAGGCGATCACCGGCACCGAGAGGGCGCCCGCGCCGGGCAGGAGGATGGCGAGCATCGCGACGACCCACAGCGGGTAGACGATCGTCCATGCCGGCGGGCGGCGTCGCGTACGAGGCATCCGCAGGAAGAGCACGATGTACGCGACGTGCGCCGCCAGGAACGAGGCGAGGCCCGCCACGAACCAGAGATCGCCCGGGAAGGTCAGCAGCACGTCGCCGCCCCACGACAGCCCGATGCCCGCGAGCAGCAGCGCCGGCATGGGCGCACCGGAGCGCCGCGAGACGATCACCACGGCGAGCGCCAGCAGCGGCATCAGGAGCGCCTTCGTCGCCGTCACGCTCCAGGCCGGTCCGGCGTACTGGAGCACGAGGTGCGCGATCGAGACGACGAGGTAGGGGGCGAAGGCCGGCAGCACGCTCGAATCGTAGCCGAACGACGACGAAGGCCGGCGGGCGTTCGCCCACCGGCCTTCGTCGTCGGCCTCGGAACTCAGCTGACGCCGAGCAGGTCGATCACGAAGATCAGGGTCTTGCCGGACAGCGGGTGACCGCCGCCCGCCGGGCCGTAGGCCTTGTGCGGCGGCACGATGAGCTGGCGACGGCCGCCCACCTTCATGCCGGGGATGCCCTCCTTCCAGCCCGTGATGAGGGCGGAGAGGGGGAAGTTGATCGACTGGCCGCGACCCCACGAGGAGTCGAACTCCTCACCGGAGTCGAACTCGACGCCGAGGTAGTGCACGTCGACCGTCGAGCCGGGCTGGGCCTCGGGGCCGTCGCCCACGACGATGTCCTCGATCACGAGCTCGACGGGCGCGGGACCCTCGGGAGCGTCGATTTCGGGCTTGCTGTTCGTATCGGTCATGCCTCAATCAAAACGGATCCGGCGTGCCCGTGTCCATCGCGGACGGATGTCCACCGGGGTCTTGCGCTACTGGCGAACACCATGCACGCTGGAACCCTAAGAGATCCGTCGCCCCGTAGAGATGTCGGCAGTGCCACACCACAGGGCGGCGGATTTCTCCGTCCCGGCGGCACGTCGGCCGGGCCGTCGGGCGACGACGGAGCAGGCGGTTCCGCCGCCCTGCGGTGACCTCATTCCCGCATCAGGCGAGACCTGATGAGGAAGCGAACGCCCTCGGGCGCCTCGATCGAGAACCCGCTTCCGCGGCCCGGGACGACGTCGACGGTGAGGTGCGTGTGCCGCCAGTAGGCGAACTGCTCCGCCGACATCCAGAAGCCGACGAGGCGCGCCGACCCCGAGGCATCCGCGCCGATCTCGAGCTCGCCGAGCAGCACGTCGGCCTCGCTCGTGAGGAACTCGCCCGCGGGGTAGCACATCGGCGAACTGCCGTCGCAGCATCCGCCCGACTGGTGGAACATGAGCGGGCCGTGGGCCGCCCAGAGCCGGTCGACGAGCGCCGCCGCCGCGGGTGAGAGTTCCACCCGCGGCGACGACTCCCCCGCGATCACGACCCGGCCGACGACGCCGGCGGCGTATCGTTCGAGCGACATCGCGGACCGCCGATCAGAAGAACCCGAGCGGGTTCTCGCTGTAGCTGACGAGCAGGTTCTTCGTCTGCTGGTAGTGGTCGAGCGCGAGCTTGTTGTTCTCGCGGCCGATGCCCGACGACTTGTACCCGCCGAACGCGGCGCCCGCGGGGTACGCGTGGTAGTTGTTCACCCAGACGCGTCCGGCCTGGATGTCTCGACCTGCGCGGTACGCCTCGTTGCCGTTGCGGCTCCAGACGCCGGCGCCGAGGCCGTAGAGGGTGTCGTTCGCGATCGAGATCGCGTCGTCGTAGTCGGCGAAGCTCGTGACGGCGACCACCGGGCCGAAGATCTCCTCCTGGAACAGGCGCATGCGGTTCTGCCCCTCGAAGATGGTCGGCTGCACGTAGTAGCCGTCGCTGAGGTCGCCGCCGAGGTCGGCCCGCTCGCCGCCGAGCAGCAGCTTCGCGCCCTCCTGCTTGCCGATGTCGATGTAGCTCAGGATTTTCTCGAGCTGGTCGTTCGACGCCTGCGCGCCGACCTGGGTCTCGGTGTCGAGCGGGTTGCCCTGCTTCGCCAGCTTCGTGCGCTCGATCGCGTCGTCGAGGAAGGTGTCGTAGATCGACTTCTGGATGAGCGAACGACTCGGGCACGTGCACACCTCGCCCTGGTTGAATGCGAACAGGCTGAAGCCCTCGAGCGCCTTGTCGTAGAACGAGTCGCGCCGGTCGGCGACCGACTCGAAGACGATGTTGGGGCTCTTGCCGCCGAGCTCGACCGTCGAGGGGATGATGTTGTTCGACGCGTATTGGAGGATGAGCCGGCCCGTCGTCGTCTCGCCCGTGAACGCGATCTTGCGGATGCGGTTCGACGAGGCGAGCGGCTTGCCGGCCTCGACGCCGAAGCCGTTCACGACGTTGAGCACGCCGGCGGGCAGCAGGTCGGCGATGAGCTCGACGAGCACGAGGATCGAGGTCGGGGTCTGCTCGGCGGGCTTCAGCACGACCGCGTTGCCCGCGGCGAGCGCGGGAGCGAGCTTCCATACGGCCATGAGCAGCGGGAAGTTCCAGGGGATGATCTGCCCGACGACGCCGAGCGGTTCCTGGAAGTGGTACGCGACGGTGTCGTCGTCGAGCTGGGTGAAGCTGCCCTCCTGCGCACGGATGAGGCTCGCGAAGTAGCGGAAGTGGTCGCTCGCGAGCGGCAGGTCGGCGTTGAGCGGCTCGCGGATGGACTTGCCGTTGTCCCAGGTCTCGGCGACCGCGAGCAGCTCGCGGTGCTCGTCGATGCGGTCGGCGATGGCGTTGAGGATGCCCGCGCGGTGCGCGGCGCTCGTGCGGCCCCACGCGGGTGCCGCCCTGTGCGCCGCGTCGAGCGCGGCGTCGATGTCGGCGGCGGTCCCCCGCGCGACTTCGGTGAACGGCTTGCCGTTCACCGGCGAGATGTTCTCGAAGTAGGCGCCGCCCGCGGGCTTCACCCACTCGCCGCCGATGAAGTGCTCGTAGCGCGGCTTGAACTCGATGAGCGCGCCGGGGGTGCCGGGCGCGGCGTACACGGTCATCGTGTCTCCTTGACGTCGTTGTCGGATGCCCCGGTGCGGGACGACGTCACGCTACGTCGGCGCGGGTTGCAACCCGGTTGCCCGAACGTTGCACCGGCATTGCAACGGCTCTCGCGCACGGCATCGATCGCCCGACGCCGTACCGCCCACCGGCGGGCCGGCAGGAGTCGACCGTCAGCCGAGTTCGGCGTCGAGGCGCTCGAGATGCGCGACGACCGACGCGCGGCGCGGCGATCGAGGCGGAAGGAGCCGGAGCGCGGCGCGCCAGAGGTCGACGTCGTCGCGCCCCTCCTCGCGTTCGGCGTAGTCGAGGATGAGCTCGGGCGACCCATCCGCGATGAGCGATTCGCGAAGACGGCTCGCCACCTCGTCGCGGATCTCGACGATTCCGGGCGCCGTCGAGTCGGGCAGCAGCGGCCCTCGATACGCCTCGAGCGCACGCCGCCGCGCGCCCCGCCGGAGGTGGCCGAGCACTTCGTGCGCGTCGAGCGCGAGCGGCCAGGCGAGCCGGTAGGGCCGGGATGCGATCGCCGGCTCGCCCGCGACGTCGAGGACGCGCCGGAGCCGCACGAGTTCGGCACGGAGGGTCGCGGTGGCGGCCGATTCGCCGTAGACGAGCGCGGCGAGCCGCTCTGCCGTGAGACCGCGCGGGTTCCAGGCGAGGAGCACGAGGATCTCGGCGTGGCGGAGCCCGAGCTCGCGCCCGCCGAGGCGCGGGCGCTGCAGCCCGAGCGCGTCGAGGGCGCACCGCGGCGGATCGACCGTCCGGATCCTCGACCGGCGGAGTGTGGAGCGAACGGTCGACTCGAGCTGTGCGAGCTTGAGCTCGGCCTCCACCGCGGCGACGGTGGCCGTGACGAGCGCGAGCGTGTGCGGAGCCACCGCGTGGTCGGTGCCGGTGATGTCGATGACTCCGAGCACCGCGCCCGTCTGCGGGTCGTGGACCGGAGCTGCGGTGCAGCTCCACGGGTGCACGATGCGGTTGAAGTGCTCCGCGCCGCGGATCTGCACCCCGCGGTCGAGTTCGATGGCGGTTCCCGGCGCGTTCGTGCCGACCCGGGACTCCGACCAGTCGGCGCCCGCGACGAAGAGCATGTCCTCGGCCCGGTGCCGCAGCGCGGGGTCGCCCTCGACCCACAGCAGTCGTCCGTGCTCGTCGCCGACGGCGACGACCAGGCCGGCCTCGCCCGCGTCGTCGACGAGCAGCCGCCGGATCACGGGCATCACCGGGGCGAGCACGTGAGCCTCGCGGTACGCCCGGAATCCGTCTTCGTCGAGCTCGATGGTCGGGAGCGCGTGGACCGGATCGATCGCTCCGCGGAGCGCTCGCTCCCACGAGGCACGGACGACGGGGCGGAGCGTCGGCGGCACCGAGCCGGAGGCGAGGGCCTCCTCCTGCGCGCGCAGGAGTCGATCACGCAGGGCGTCGAGCTCCTGCGGAGGTCGCTGCGGCACGGGCATGCCGTCTCCGATCGCATCGTCGCGGATGCCGACATCATATCCGGCGCACCCTGCTGGCATCGCCCGCGATCAGCGCATGAGCGCCGCACGCTCGGACACGATCGCGGCGAGCAGCGCCTGCTCGTCGGCGACCGACTTCGCGCCGCCCACCCCGGACAGGACCCGCTGCCGGGCGAACGCGAGATGCGTGGCGTCGGTGATGAGCCGCCGCATGCCGGCCGCACGGGGAGGATGCTGCGCCCGCGCCCACGCCTTCGCCTGGCGACGGCCGGCGGGCGTCGCGAACAGGTCGACCTCACCCGGGCTGAACCAGCCCGCTGCGGCGTACTCGCGGAGCCGCTGCCGCGTCGTGCGGACCTCCGCCCGACGCAGCAGGACGGCGATCGCGATGGCCGCGACGAAGATCGGCACCTGCACCGTCAGGTAGAGGCCGACGATGTCGCCGCCGAAGGCGAGCGAACCGTTCCAGAGCGCGTGCAGGGCGATGGCGCCGAGGAGCCCGAGCAGGAACCAGCCGATCACACCGCCCGCACCCGCCCCGCGCCGGGCGGCGATGCCGATCGCGAGTCCGGTGCACGCGGTGAACAGCACGTGCGCGAACGGCGAGAAGATGCCCCGGACGACGAACGTCGCCCCGAGCGACTCGGCGCCGCCCTCGATGAGCGCGGACCCGAAGTAGATGATGTTCTCGGTGAAGGCGAAGCCCGCGGCGACCGTCGCGGCGTAGACGAGCCCGTCGACCGGTCCGTCGAAGTGCCACCTCGCGAAGGCGTAGACGAGCAGCACGCCGAGGCCCTTCGCGACCTCCTCGACGACGGGTGCCTGCACGACCGCGGCGAAGGCCTCGTCGGCACCGCCGCCCGGCACCGCGAAGGCGACGGCCAACTGGACGCCGAGGTCCACGACGAGCGCGATCGCCACCGAGACCGCGGCACCCCAGAGGAACGCGAACCAGAGTGCACCGGGAGGCTCGGGCTCCCAGCGGTCGACCCACCGGATCACGAGCAGCACCCCTGCGAGCGGGACGAGCGCGAGGAGCGACCCGATGACGAGCGTCGACGCGCCGAGTGCGATCGCGAGGTATGCGACGACGAGGAGCGCGGCGAACCCGCCGACGACGATGCCGATGACGGCGAAGACCGTGCCGCCGCTGCGCGCGCGGACGGGCGCCGCCCAGGCGGGCGCGACGGCGCGTCGGGGCGCGGGGCCGGGGACGATGTGGCTCACCGCGGCAGCCTACCGAACGGTCGCGACGCGCCGCGCGCGGAAGCCCAGGGAAGGTGAATGCCGTGCGCGCGCAGGTCGCGTCCGGCCGAGTCGCCCGCTCACGGCCGGTCCGCTCCATGCACTGCGCTCGGCGAAGCTGTGAGCGCATACATGTTGGGCGACCATACTCGGCAGATGAAGAACAACCAGCCCGAGCCGGTCGAGGATGCAGTCACCGCTGCCGCGGAGACGACGACTCCACGAGACGCCCATTTCTGGGCTCACCTCGCCGCCCATCCGGCGGCCCCGAACCGATGGGCGCAGGCGACCCGAGCCGCTTGGACGCGATACGGAACGCCGGTGTCCTCGTGAGCGCCTCCGAGAGCCTCGCGCTCTCGCACATCCTCGTGACGGAACTGCCGGTGACGCTCGGAACCGTCGAGGCGCCGGCCCGGTACGACGTCGCCGCGGTGTTCACCAGACGCCCGACGACGAACGAACTGCGGTTGCTCGCGGCACCGGCCGTCGAAGCGAAGCTGGTCGAGAGGGGATACCCGACGGTGTCGCTTCGCGCGGCCGACCGGCGGCTCATCGTCGAGGGCACGAGCCTGACGGAACTCAAGAACGGTCTCGGCCCGCTGATCGGGACGATCCTCAGTGACATCAGCACGGAGGCCGCTGAGGAGCAAGGGCTGCGCGACGCGGAGGCTGCGAGCCTCTATCGGGAGGAAGCCGCCCGGGCCGCCGCCGTCGTTCGCGCCGCCGAGCAGGTCGACTTCCACCCCCACGCATCGCAGTACCACTGAACAGGCGATCACCATGCCGAAGCATCGGAAGACCCCAGAAGGCACTCGCTCCGACCGGCGCCGGGAAACCGACGGCGGCGCGAGGGACGCCGAGCAGGTCACCGGACCTGAAACGCCTCCGGCGGATGCGGCGGCCGAGCGTCGCGAGCAGCGGTGGCGAACCGCGCACGACGGGCACTGGCACAACGCCGGATACAGCGACGAGACGATTCGCCGTCAGAACGAAGGACGATGACCTCCGAGAGGGGCATACCTCGCTCGACCCAGGCGCCGCCTCGATCGGGTTCGCCGGATTCGCTCAACGCCTGAGCGTGGTCCGGCTCATGCCTGCACCTCGCGCGCCGTGGGCGCGGGCCCGGGCGCCTCGAACATGACCCCCGGGTTCAGGATGCCGGTCGGGTCGAAGACCGACTTCACCGCACGTTGGAGTTCGAAGACGTCGTCGCCGAGCTCCTCGGCGAGCCAGCGCCGCTTCAGCACGCCGACGCCGTGCTCCCCCGTGAGCGTGCCGCCGAGCGCGACGGCCGCCCGGAACATCTCATCGGCCGCCTCCCAGATGTGCTCGGGGACGTCGTCGCCGGTGAAGACGAAGTTCGGGTGCAGGTTGCCGTCGCCGGCATGCGCGATCGTCGGGATCTCGACGCCGCGGCGCGCACCGATCTCCTCGATGATGCGGAACATCTCGGGGAGCTTCGAACGCGGCACCGCGACGTCCTCGATCAGGACCTGCCCGCTGGCGGCGAGCGCCGGGTGCATCGCCCGCCGGATGTCGAGCAGTCGCTCGCCGGTCGCCCGGTCGTTCGAGAGGGTGACCCGGCCGCCCGCGGCGGCGAAGAGCTCGGCGATGCTCGCGGCCTCGGCCGCCGCCGAGCCGTCGTCGGCCTGCGCGATGAGGAAGGTCTCGCCCGGCGCGGTCGTCGCGAGCGGCGTGCCGGCGAGCGCCTCGTCGCCGAGGTAGGCGGCGACCCTGGCGACCACGCCCGCATCCATGAGCTCGAGCACGGCGGGGCGGACGCGGGCGGCGGTGACGGCGGCGCACGCGCCTGCGGCCGACTCGACGTCGGCGAAGGCCGCGGCGACCGTCACCGGGAGCCCGGCCGTCACGGGTCGCACGCGCACGGTGGCCTCGACGATGACGCCGAGCGTGCCCTCCGAGCCCGTGAACAGGGCGGTGAGGTCGTACCCGGTCACCCCCTTCACCGTGCGATGACCGACTCGTACGAGGCGACCGTCGGCCAGGACGACGGCGAGGCCGAGGACGGCCTCGCGGGTGACGCCGTACTTCGCGCAGAGCAGGCCCCCCGCGTTCGTCGCGATGTTGCCGCCGATCGACGAGATCGCCCGGCTGGCCGGATCCGGGGCGAACCACAGGCCCAGCGGAGCGAGCGCATCGTTGAGGTCGCCGTTGATGACGCCGGGCTCGACGACCGCGAGCTCGTCGGCCTCGGAGATCTCGAGGATGCGGTTCATGCGCGACAGGTCGAGCACGATCGCGCCGGGGCTCGCGATGGCGCCGCCCGCGAGGCCGGTGCCCGCGCCGCGCACGACGACGGGCGTCGAGGTCGCGTGCGCGATCCGCATGACCGACCGGACGTCGTCGACCGACGTCGCGCGCACGACCGCGAGCGGCGGACGGTCGCTGCGCCAGCCGGAACGGTCCTCCCGCGTGGCCTCGAGAGCGACGGGATCGACGGTGACGGCGGCGCCGAGGGCGTCGTTGAGCTGGGCGAGAACGTGCGGCACCCCTCCACCCTAGCCACGCGGCGGTTGCGTCCGATTTCCGCCAGTCGGTGTCGGCTGACCGTGCGAGTCTTGGAGCATGACGATCTCCGCCACGCGCCCTGCCCGCCCGGCCGACCCGCTCGACGACCCGGTCTTCGCCGAGCGGTACCGCGCCATGCAGGCGCGCGACACGCGGTTCGACGGCCAGTTCATCACCGGCGTCCACTCGACCGGCATCTACTGCCGGCCGAGCTGCCCCGCGGTGGCGCCGAAGCCGGGCAACGTCAGCTTCTACCTGACCGCCGCGGCCGCGCACGACGCCGGGCTGCGGGCGTGCAAACGCTGCCTGCCCGACGCCGTCCCCGGCTCGCCCGAGTGGGACCTGCGCGACGACCTCGCCGCCCGCGCCATGCGGCTCATCGCGGACGGCGTCGTCGAGCGCGAGGGGGTGCCGGGCCTCGCCGCGCACCTGGGCTACACCCCGCGCCACCTGACCCGCGTCGTCACAGCCGAACTCGGCGTCGGCCCGCTCGCGCTCGCACGGGCGCACCGAGCGCAGACCGCGAGGACCCTGCTGACCTCGACCGACCTGCCGGCGGCCGACGTGGCCTTCGCCGCGGGCTTCGGCAGTGTGCGGCAGTTCAACGACACCATCCGCGAGGTGTACGAGCGCACGCCTCGCGAGCTGCGACTGACCGCGCGGGCGACCGACCGGCGCGAGCCGACCGGCGACGGGCTCGTGCGCCTCCGGCTGCCCGCGCGACCGCCCTTCGACGCCGCGGGCGTGTTCGACTGGCTCGCCGCACGATCGGTCGACGGCGTCGAGGTCGCGACGGAGCGCGGGTTCGCGCGCACGCTGCGGTTGCCCGCCGGGCCCGCCGTCATCTCCCTCGAGCCGAGCGGCGACGAACGCTCGCCGGCGATCGAGGTCGAGGCGCTGCTCGCCTCGCTCACCGACCTCTCGCCGCTCGTCGCCCGGGTTCGGCGACTGTTCGACCTCGACGCCGATGCCGTCGCCATCGACGCGGCGCTCGCCGCCGACCCGGTGCTCGCGCGTTCGGTCGCGACGCACCCCGGGGTGCGCGTGCCCGGGTGCCTCGACCCCCACGAGCTCGTCTTCCGCGCCCTCATCGGGCAGCAGATCTCGGTCAAGGCGGCGCGCACGACCCTCTCGAGGCTCGCCGCCGAGCTCGGCGAGCCGCTGGCACCGAGCGACCGGCCGGGCCCCGCCGGCGGCGAGGAGCTGCTCCGGCTCTTCCCGACGGCGGCGGCGATCGCCGGGCACGGCGCCGACGTGCTGCGCGGGCCGGCGAGCCGCATCCGCACGATCCTCGACGTCGCGGCGCGGCTGGACTCGGGCCGACTCGTCGTGTCCACCGATCGCGACCGCGACGAGCTCTACCGCGACCTCATCGCGATCCCGGGCATCGGCCGCTGGACGGCGGGCTACGTCGCGATGCGCGTCACCCGGGCGCCCGACGTGCTCCTCACGAGCGACCTCGCCCTGCGGGCGGGCGCCGAGCGACTCGGCCTGCCCGGCACCGCGGCAGAGCTCGACGCGATCGGCGCCGACTGGGCACCGTGGCGCAGTTACGCCTCGATGCACCTGTGGCGCGCCGCCGCCGCAGAGATCTGATGTCTCGGAGGCGACGCGCTACGATTCGGGCATGGCCGTCACCGACGAAGCGATCCTGCGCATCAAAGAGATGATCATCACGGGCGAACTCGCCCCCGGCGATCGCCTTCCGCCCGAGAAGGAACTGAGCGAGCGACTCGGCCTCTCCCGCTCCTCGCTGCGCGAAGCCGTCAAGGCCCTCGAGGTGATCCGGGTGCTCGACGTTCGCCGCGGCGACGGCACCTACGTCACGAGCCTCGAACCGCGTCTGCTGCTCGAGGCGATGTCGTTCGTGGTCGACCTGCACGACGACCAGTCGGTGCTCGAGATCTTCGCCGTCCGGCGCATCCTCGAGCCGGCCGCGGCCTCGCTCGCGGCGCGCAACGCGACCGAGCCCGATCTCGAGCGCCTGCGCGAATCGGTGGCCGGCGTCGACCACGCCGCCGACGTCGAAGGGCTCGTGGCGCACGATCTCGAGTTCCACCGCGGCATCGCAGACGCCGGCGGCAACGGCTACCTCGCGAGCCTCATCGACTCGCTCTCGAGCCACACGGTGCGCGCACGCATCTGGCGCGGCATCACCCAGGAGAGCGCGGTCGAGCGCACGCTGCAGGAGCACCACGCCATCCTCGACGCGATCGCCGCGGGCGACGCCGAGCTCGCCTCCGCACTGACCGTCGTGCACGTGTCGGGCGTCGAGCAGTGGCTGCGCTCGGCGCTCTGACCTCCGGGACGACGAAGGGGCGCCGGCCGAAGCCGGCGCCCCCGAGGCATCCCTCAGCGCGTCACTCGTAGAGGACGGCCTGGATCTCCTCGTCGTCGATGTTCGTCGAGTCGTACCAGTAGAACCCGGTGTCGATCGTCGTCGGCAGCTCCTCGCCGTCGATCGCCTCGACGGCGGCCTTCACCGTCTCGTAGCCGATGCCGATCGGGTTCTGGGTGATCGCACCGAGCATGAGCCCGTCGCGGATGGCGTCCATCTGCGCCTTGCCCGAGTCGAAGCCGACGACCGCGAGCGTCGCCGGGTCGATGCCGAGCTCCTTCACGGCCTGCACGACGCCGATCGCCGAGCCCTCGTTCGAGCCGTAGATGCCCTTGAGGTCGGGGTGCGCGGCGATGATCGCCTTCGCGAGGTCGGCCGACTTCGCCTGGTCGCCGCCGCCGTACTGGATGTCGACGATCTCGATGCCGGGCTCGTTCTCCTCCATGTACGAGACGAAGCCGTCGCGACGCTGCTGGCCGGTGACGGAGGTCTGGTCGTGCACGACGAGGGCGACCTTGCCCTCGTGGTCGATCGCGTCGGCCAGGTGCTCGGCGGCCTCGGCCGCGGCCGCCAGGTTGTCGGTCGCGGCGGTCGTCAGCGGGATGTCGCTCTCCACGCCCGAGTCGAACGCGATGACCGGGATGTTCGAGTCCTTCGCCTGCTGCAGCAGGGGCCCGGCGGCCTGGCTGTCGAGCGCGGCGAAGCCGATCGCGGCGGGGCTCTTGTCGAGGGCCGTCTGCAGCATCTGGATCTGCTGGTCGACGTCGGCCTCGGTGTCGGGTCCCTCGAAGGTGATCTCGACGTCGAACTCCTCGGCCGCCTGCTCGGCGCCCGTCTTCACGGCCTGCCAGAACTGGTGCTGGAAGCCCTTCGAGACGAGTGCGACGTACGGCTTCTCGCCGCTGCCGCTATCGCCCGAGGCCGAGTCGCCGCCCTCGCTCGCGCAGCCGGCGAGGATCAGGGCCGCGGCGACGGCGCCGACGACGGCGCCCATGGCGCGCTTGTTGAACATGCTCACTCCTTGGTGTCGGTGATACGGGTGGAACTGGTTCGGTCGGGTTCGGTTGGGGTGCGCCCGAGCGACGGGGGCGGATGCCCCGGGCGCGGGTGTGCTCAGGCGCGTCGGCGCCGCAGCATGTCGAGGTACACGGCCACGAGGATGACGATGCCGACGGCGACCGACTGCCACTCCTGCGGGACCGAGATGATGCGCAGGCCGTTCGTGAGCACGGCCATGATGAGGGCGCCGATCACCGTGCCGACGATCGAGCCCTTGCCGCCCTGGAGCGACGTGCCGCCGATGACGACCGCGGCGATCGCCTCGAGCTCGAGGCCCATGCCGCCGGTCGGCTGGGCCGAGGACAGCCGGGAGGCGCTCAGCACGCCGGCGAGGCCGACGAAGAGGCCCGCGAGCGTGTAGATGATGATCTTCCACCGGCGAACGTTCACGCCCGAGAGGGCGGTGGCCGCCTCGTTCGAGCCGATCGAGAACGTGTAGCGGCCGAGGATCGTCTTCGACAGCAGCACCGCGGCGACGATGATCATGACGATGAAGATCGCGACGCCGAGCGGGAACCGCATGCCGGGGATGATCGACAGGTTCATGATCGACTGGAACTCGGGCGTCTCCGAGAAGTAGATCGGCTTCGTGCCCGAGATCACGAGCGAGAGACCCGCGGCGATGAGCATCATGCCGAGCGTCGCGATGAACGGCGGGATGCCGAGCACCGAGACGTTCACGCCGTTCACGAGCCCGATGAGCGCCCCGAAGAGGATCGTCGCCGTCACGCCCGCCCAGAGCGGCCAGCCGAGGTAGGTGAGGAAGACGCCCGCCATCACGCCGCAGAGCACCATGCCGGTGCCGATGGACAGGTCGATCCCTCCCGTGATGATCACGAACGTCGTGCCGAGGGCGAGGATGCCCGTGACCGTCGCGGCCGTGAGGATCGAGACCAGGTTGTTGGCGGTGAAGAAGTGCGGGCTCGCGAACGAGAACACCGCGACGATGACGATGAGGCTCGCGAAGGCGAGCAGCTGCTGCAGCGAGCCGCGCAGCCGCGCCATGCGCGGCTTGCCGGCGTCGATCGCGGCGTAGGCGCTCGTCGACGGCGTGCTGGCGGCATCGGCGCGGCCGGATTCCGGTTTCGTCGTGGTCGGGCTCATCGTGCGATCGTTCCTTCGCTTGAGAATCGGGTTGCGTAGTCCATGAGGTTCTCCTGGGTGGCCTCGGCGTTGTCGAGCACGGCGGTCAGCCGCCCTTCGGCCATGACGGCGATGCGATCGGAGAGGCGCAGCACCTCGGGCAGCTCGGACGAGATCATGACGATCGCCTTGCCGTCGTCGGCGAGTCGCCGCAGCAGCGCGTAGATCTCCTCCTTCGCCCCCACGTCGATGCCGCGGGTCGGCTCGTCGAAGATGAGCACGTCGCAGTCCTTCACGAGCCACTTCGCGATGACCACCTTCTGCTGGTTGCCGCCGGAGAGGTTCTGCACGAGCTGGGCCGTCGACGGCGTCTTGATGCGGAGCCGGTCGACGTACTCGCGGCCGGTCGCCTCGATACGGCGGTCGCGCACGAAGCCGAGGCCCGACGCGTAGTCGCTCAGCGACGAGAGCACGATGTTCTCGCGGACGCTGCGCTCGAGCAGGACGCCGAGCTGCTTGCGATCCTCCGACAGGTAGCCGATGCCGAGCCGGGCCGCCTCGGCCGGGCTCCCGATCTCGACGACCCTGCCGCGGACGCGGATCTCGCCGGACTCGCGCCGGTCGGCCCCGACGACCGCGCGGGCGACCTCGGTGCGACCCGCGCCCATGAGGCCCGCGAAGCCGAGGATCTCGCCCGGGTGCACGTCGAAGTCGACGTCGCGCAGCAGGTGCTTGGTCGAGAGCCCGCGCACGGAAAGCACGGGCTCGCCCTCGGGCCTGCGCGGCGCCGGCCGCTGCTCGCCCTGGATCTCGCGGCCGACCATGAGCGAGATGATCTCGCGCGGTTCGGTCTCGGCGGTGACCCGCGTGCCGACGTACCGGCCGTCGCGCAGCACGCTGATCCGGTCGGAGATTCGGGCGAGCTCCTCCATGCGGTGGGAGATGTAGATGACGCCGGTCTCGGGGGTGCGGAACCGCTCGATGAGCCCGAACAGCACGTCGACCTCGGCGTCGTTGAGCGCCGCGGTGGGCTCGTCCATGATGAGGACCCTGGCGTCGAACGAGAGCGCCTTCGCGATCTCGACCATCTGCTGTCGGGCGACCGTCAGCCGCTCGACCCGCTCGGTCGGGTCGAGCGCGAGCCCGAGCCGGTCGAAGAGCTCCTGCGCGCGGCGGTTGAGGGAGCGGTCGTCGAGGAAGAGTCCCGCCGATCGATGCTCGCGTCCGATGAAGATGTTCTGAGCGACCGTGAGGTCGGGCATCAGGTTGAACTCCTGGTGGATGATCGAGATCCCGAGCTCCTGCGCGTGCCGCGGTCCTTCGATCGAGAGCTCCGCGCCGTTCAGGCGGAAGGTCCCGGCGTCGGGGGTGTAGATGCCGGCCAGGAGCTTCATGAGCGTCGACTTGCCGGCGCCGTTCTCGCCGACGAGGGCCAGGACCTCGCCGTGCCGAAGCTCGAGCCGCACGTCGGCGAGGGCCTGCACGCCCGGGAAGCCCTTGCTGACGCCTTCGACCTCGAGCAGCGCCGCCGACGTCGCCGTCATCGAACCGCTCCCTTCGGCTCGTAGGCGTTCACGACGCCCTTGCGGAGGATGACGTTGCCGTACGGACGAAGCTCTCCCGTGCGGACGATCAGCCGTGCGGCCGCCGCCCGCTCGTAGAACGCGAACCGCTCGAGCTCGCCGAGGCGGTCGGCGTCGACGGCCGCGGCGGTCACGATCTCGTGCTGGACGTCGCGCCGTTCGCCGCCCTCCGCGGTCATGAGCAGCACCGCGGCGCCCTCGTGCCCGTCGAGCGGGACGACCGTGCGGATGGCCTCGACGACCCGGGGTGCCGCCGAGCCCGGCACCTCGACGACGACCCGGCCGACCCGGTGCGCGGGGAAGTTCGCGTCGGCGACGACGAGCTCGTCGCCGTGTCCGAGTCGATCGAGCGCGGCGAGCAGGTCGCCGCCGAGCATCGGGTCAATACCACTCAGCACGTGGGCCTCTCTTCCTTGAGATGTGGGATGAGTGTACTACTCATCCGATGTTTCATCAGGTTTCAGCGGACGAAGTTCAGAAACGCGCGCGAAAATCGCCCAGAGATCGGATTATTCAAGCCGATACACCCGCTCAGCCGTGCCGCCGAGCACCGCGGACGACTCCGACGGCGACAGCTCGTCGATGCAGGCGCGCATCACGCGCCAGGTCGGCCCGTAGCCGCCGTGCGGCACCGACATGGGCCAGTCGCCACCGTACATGAGCCGATCGGCTCCGAAACCCTCGAGTGCGATCTCCCAGAGCGGGCGCACCGAGGCCTCGCCGAACGCGATCCCGGGTAGGTGCAGGCCGGAGAATTTCGCCACGGTGTTCGGCACGTCGGCCGTCGCGGCGAGTTCGGCGTGCCACGCGTCGAAGTCGTCGCGGCCGACCGGCGGCTTCGCGAGGTGGTCGACCACGACCGTGAGCTCGGGCAGGGCCGACGCGACGCGACGCGCTGCGCCGAGGTGCCGGGGCCACGCGTCGGGCACGTCCAACGCGAGGCCGCGCGCCGCGACCTCCGCGAGCGAGGCGCGGACGGCCGGCAGGTCGAGGAAGTCGTCGCGCGGGTCGTCGTGCACGAGGTGACGGATGCCTCGGAGCCGGGGTTCGGCGGCGAGGTCGTCGAGCGCGTCGGCGGCGGCACGGGGGTCGTCGAGCGGCACCCATCCCACCACGCCGACCACCCAGTCGTGCCGCGCGGCGACGTCGAGCATGAATCGCGTGTCGGCCGTCGTGTCGGCGGCCTGCACGAGGATCGCCGCGTCGATGCCGGCGTCGTCGAGCTCGGCCCGGGCCTCGTCGGGACCGAAGTCCGCGTACAGGGCGCCGAGCTCGGGCGTGATCCAGGGGTAGGCGTCCGCCGCGCGCGTCCACAGGTGGAGGTGCGCGTCGATCGTCCGTGCTGCGGCCGTCACGGGATCAACCCTTCGTCGCGCAGGCGGGACCAGAGCCCCTCGGGCAGCGGCTCGTGCACGCGCCGGAGGTTCTGCTCGATGTCGGCGGCGCGAGCCGAACCGACCACCACCGCCCGCACCGCCGGATGCTGCAGGGGGTACTGGATCGCGGCGACGGGCAGCTCGACACCCTCGGCCTCGCACGCGTCGGCGAGCCGCCGGGCACGTGCGAGCAGCTCAGCGGGCACCGCACCGTAGTTGTAGCGCGGCGTCGCACCCGGCGTCGACGTCGCCAGCAGCCCCGAGTTGAAGACGGCGGCAGCGACCACGTCCACTCCCGCGTCGAGGCAGAGCGGCAGCAGCTCGGCGAGCGCGGGCTGCTCGAGCAGCGTGTACCGGCCGGCGATCATGACGAGGTCGAGGTCGCCCTCGCGCACGGCGCGTGCCGCGGCATCCGCACTGTTCGTGCCGATGCCGATCGCGCCGACCACTCCCTCCTCCCTGAGCTTCGCGAGTGCGGGCAGCCCCTCGGAGAGTCCGCGATCGAGGTCGTACGCATCGGGGTCGTGCAGGAACGCGATGTCGATCCGGTCGAGGGCGAGGCGCTCGAGAGACTCCTCGACGCTGCGGCGGACCCCCGCCTCGCTCGGATCGAAGCGGCGCACGGTGCGGTTCGGCACCGCGAAGCCGAAGTCGAGGTCGTCGCCGCCCGAGAAGTCGGGGTTCACGTCGAGCAGCCGCCCGACCTTCGTCGAGACGACGAACTCGTCGCGGGGGCGCCCGCGCAGCGCCTCGCCGAGCCGACGCTCGGAGAGGCCGAGCCCGTAGTGCGGCGCGGTGTCGAAGTACCGGACGCCCGCCTCCCACGCGGCGTCGACCACGGCGCGGGCGTCGACGTCGCTCACCGCGCGATAGAGGTTGCCGATCGAAGCCGCTCCGTAGCCGAGCGGGCCGAGGCGTTCGTCGGCGTCGTTCATGCGCGCACCCCGGCGGCTTCGTCGATCACGTGCGAACCGCGCCAGGTGTAGTACTCGATCGACTGGGCGCGCATCTCGGTACCGGCTCCGGGCGCGGTCGGCGTGCGGTAGCGGCCGCCCTCGACGACGGCGGGCACGACGAAGTGCTCGTGGAGGTGGTCGACGAACTCGATCATGCGCCCCTCCATGCTGCCCGAGAGCGCGACGTAGTCGAACATCGACAGGTGCTGCACGGCTTCGCAGAGCCCGACGCCGCCGGCATGCGGGCACACCGGAACCCCGAACTTGGCCGCGAGCACGAGGTTCGCGAGGTTCTCGTTGACCCCGCCGACGCGCGCGGCGTCGATCTGCATGACGTGCATCGCACGGGCCTGCAGCAACTGCTTGAAGACGATGCGGTTCTGCACGTGCTCGCCGGTCGCGACCCGCACGGGCGCGATGCCGCGGGCGATCGCGGCGTGGCCGAGGATGTCGTCGGGACTCGTGGGCTCCTCGATCCACGCCAGGTCGAACCCGGCGAGCGCGCGCACCCAGTCGATCGCCTCGTCGACGCCCCAGCGCTGGTTGGCGTCGATGGCGATGGGGAACCCCTCGCCGACCGCGGCTCTCGCGATCGCGAGCCGGCGGAGGTCGTCGTCGAGAGAGGCGCCGACCTTGAGCTTGATCTGCGGGTAGCCCTCGGCGACGGCCTCGCGGCAGAGGCGCTCGAGCTTCTCGTCGGAGTAGCCGAGCCAGCCGGGCGTCGTCGTGTAGGCGGGGTAGCCGGCCTCGAGCAGCTTCGCGGTGCGCTCGGCGCGACCGGGCTCGGCGGCGCGGAAGAGCTCGAGCGCCTCGGCGGGCGTGACCGCGTCGGAGAGGTAGCGGAAGTCGATGAGCGAGACGAGCTCCTCTGGGCTGAGCCCCGCGAGCAGCTGCCAGAGCGGCAGCCCCGCGCGCTTCGCCCTGAGGTCCCACAGCGCGTTGAGCGCCGCGCCGATGGCCATGTGCATGACGCCCTTCTCGGGGCCGAGCCAGCGCAGCTGAGAGTCGTGCGCGAGCAGGCGCCACGCCCCGCCCATGTCGTCGAGCAGCTCCTCGACGTCGCGGCCGACGAGGTGGCCGCGCAGCGCGTCGAGCGCCGCGACCTGCACGTCGTTGCCGCGGCCGATCGTGAAGACGAAGGCGTGACCGGCCAGCCCGTCGGCCGCATCGGTGCGGATGACGAGATAGGCGGCCGAGTAGTCGGGGTCGGGGTTCATCGCGTCCGACCCGTCGAGTTCGAGTGAGGTCGGGAACCGGATGTCCCGGGTGTCGACACTGACGATCCTGCTCATGGCGTCCTTTCGTGGGCGGTCCGAGCATAAACATCGGATGTCTCTGCTGTCAACCACCCTCGAATGTGCAAGAATCGCCGTGAATCACCCCGCCCTCGACGAATACACCAGATGTTCGCGCGGCCTGTGAACGGAAGGACCACAGATATGAGATTCGCCAGGCTCGGCGAGGCCGGCTCCGAGATCCCCGTGCTGCTCGACGGCGGGCGCACCCTCGACCTGCGGGGTCTCACCGGCGACATCGACGGCGCCTTCCTCGCGGGCGACGGCGCCGGCCGGGCCGCCGCCGCGCTCGCGGCGGGCGAGCTGCCCGAGCTCCCCGACGCCGACGGGCTGCGCATCGGCGCCCCGATCGCCCGCCCCGGTGCGGTCTACTGCATCGGCATGAACTACGCGGCGCACGCCGCGGAGTCGGGCTCCGCCCCGCCCGAGCAGCTCGTGATGTTCATGAAGTCGCCGAACACGGTGATCGGCCCCGACGACGAGGTCGCCATCCCGCCGGGCAGCGCGAAGACCGACTGGGAGGTTGAGCTCGGCATCGTCATCGGACGGCGGGCGAGCCGCCTCGGCTCCCCCGCCGAGGCGCGCGGGCACATCGCCGGATTCGTGGCGGCGAACGACCTCTCCGAGCGCGACTGGCAGCTCGCCGTCTCGGGCGGCCAGTGGTCGAAGGGCAAGAGCGCGCCGGGCTTCTGCCCGACCGGCCCGTGGCTCGCGACGCCCGACGAGCTCGAGGCCGACGACGTGCGGCTGCGCAGCTTCGTGAACGGCGAGCCGCGCCAGGACTCGCGCACGAGCGACCTCATCTTCGGCATCGACACGATCGTGCACGAGCTCAGCACGTACCTCGCGCTCGAGCCGGGCGACCTCGTGCTCACCGGCACGCCCGAGGGGGTCGCGCTCTCGGGCCGATTCCCCTACCTCCGCGCCGGCGACGTCGTCGAGATCGAGATCGACGGGCTCGGGCGCCAGCGCCAGCGCTACGTCGACGCCTGACCGCACCTCCCCTCCGACCGACCAGCAAGGAGCGAACATGACCCAGCAACCCATCGGCCCCGAGGAGTTCGACGGACTCGTCGCCGTCGTCACCGGCGGGGCATCGGGCATCGGCGCCGCGATCACCGCGCGCCTCCGACGCGGCGGCGCCCTGGTCGCCGTCTTCGACCTGCACCCCGACGAGGCCGACGCCGATCTCGCGGTCGCCGTCGACATCGCCGACGATGCGAGCGTCCGCGCGGGAGTCGACCGGGTCGTCGAGGAACTCGGGCGACTCGACCTCGTCGTCAACAACGCCGGCATCGGCGCCCAGGGCACGATCGAGGCGAACGCCGACGACGAGTGGCACCGCGTGCTCGACATCAACGTGCTCGGCATGATGCGCGTCGCACGCGCCGCGCTGCCGCACCTGCGCCGGTCGCCGGCTGCGGCGATCGTGAACACGTCGTCGATCGCCGCGACCGCGGGGCTGCCCGACCGTGCGCTGTACAGCGCGAGCAAGGGCGCCGTCTCGGCGCTCACCCGCGCGATGGCCGCCGATCACCTGCGCGAGGGCGTCCGCGTGAACGCCGTGAACCCGGGCACCGCCGACACCCCGTGGATCGGACGGCTGCTCGCCCAGGCGCCCGATCCGGCTGCCGAGCGCGCCGCGCTCGAGGCGCGCCAGCCGCACGGCCGGCTCGTCGCCGCCGACGAGGTCGCCGCGGCGGTCGCCTACCTCGCGAGCCCGGCGTCGGGATCGACGACGGGCGTCGAGCTCGCCGTCGACGGCGGCATGCAGGAGCTCCGCCTGCGACCCGCCTGACGAGCGGGGCGGAGGCCGGCCATGGACGGTGCACACCTCCCGCAGCGGCGAGATCCTTTCGCATCACGGAATTCGACTGTCGCCTTCGTGGAAGGTCGGAGACGTCTGCTTGTACATCTCGACAAACGATCCCCGCGCACGTCGCGATAGCGTGGACGGGTGAAGTTCGCGCACCTGAGAGCTGAAGGCCAATCGACCCCTCGGCTCGCGGTGGTGGTCGCCGAAGCGGCACTGTTCCTCGACGAGGTGCTCGAGCGTTCCCCCCGCGACCTGCAGGACCTCATCGAGCGCGGCCCCGAGGGGCTGGCCGAGGTCCGCACGGCCGTCGACGCCGCGCTCGAGGCGGGCGCCGTGCTCACGCCGGTGAGCGAGCTCCGCCACGCGTCCGCCGTGCTGCGCCCGCCGCACATCCTCGCGATCGGCGCGAACTATGCGGCCCACTCGCAGGAGCTCAAGCTCCGCCACGAGACGGCGCCCACGATCTTCGCCCTCTGGCCGAACTCGCTCACCGCGCACGGCGCGACGACCACGTGGCCCGAGGACCTCACGCACCAGGTCGACTACGAGGCCGAGCTCGGCGTCATCATCGGCCGCCCCGCGCGCGGCGTGCACGAGCGCGACGCGCTCGACTACGTGTGGGGCTACACCGTCGTCAACGACATCACCGCACGCGACATCCAGTTCTCGGAGGCCCAGTGGTCGCGATGCAAGTCGTTCGACGGCTTCACCCCGACCGGCCCCGTCGTCGTCACGGCCGACGAGGTCGCCGATCCGCAGGACCTGTGGCTGACCACGAACCTCGACGGTCGCATCCTCCAGGACGCGTCGACGGGCGACATGGTGCGCAGCGTCGCCGAGATCATCTCGTACCTCTCGCGCTCGGCGACCATTCCGGCCGGCACGCTCATCTCGACCGGCAGCCCCGGCGGCGCCGGCTACTCGCGCAACCCCCAGGTGTTCCTGCAGGACGGCTCGACGGTCACCGTGTCGATCGGCGGCATCGGGTCGCTCACGACGCACTGCCGCGTGATCTGACCGCAGGCCGGCGCACCCATGCGTCGACCGTCGCCGGCTGCGGCGGCCGCGTTCGCGGTCGACGACTGCGGAGATCAGGCCGCCGCGAGGTCGCGAGCGCCGAGCCGGCGCGCGAGGAAGGCGCCCGCGCGATCGAGCGCCTCGGCAGACGCGTCGAGTGCATCGAGTGACGTCTGGTAGTTGTGCGGGGCCCGCGCCGCGGCCTCGAAGACGACGTCGACGTCGTCGCGAGCGCCGTTCGCGGCGAGGCGCACGGCATCGTCGAGCAGGAGCTCCCGCGTGCCGACCTGCACGAGCAGGGGCGGCAGGCCGCGCAGGCTCGCGAAGACCGGGCTCGCGAGCGGCGACACCGCCGCCTCGCCCTGCCCGGACTCCGGCAGGTAGCGCTCCGCGTAGCCGCGGATGTCGTCCTGGTCGAACAACGGGTCGTCGCCGACCCTGGCGGTGAACGAGTCGCCGCTCAGGCTGAGGTCGGCCCAGGGCGAGAACACGGCCACGGCTGCGGGCATCGCGAGGCCCGCGTCCCGGGCCGCGACGAGCATCGCGATCGCGAGTCCACCCCCGGCGGAGTCGCCCGCCACGACGAGCTCGGCCGCACCGACCCGTTCGAGCAGCTGCCGGTACGCCGCGAGCGCGTCGTCGACGGGAGCCGGAAAGCGGTGCTCGGGTGCGAGCCGGTAGTCGAGCGAGTAGGCGGTCGCACCCGTGCGCCCGGCGAGCGCGGCCGCCATGCCGACGCCGGTCGCCGCCGAGCCGATGACGTAGCCGCCGCCGTGCAGGTAGAGCAGGGCGCCGGCTCCCCCGCGGTGGCCGGGCACGAGCTCGATGGCGGGCCGCGCGCCGAGCACGACGTCGCGAGCCGTGAAGCCGGCGGGCGGCGCGACGGCGCCCGAGGCGAACGCGGTGCGCATCTCGCCGACGGTCGCGTCGGGGGCGAACCGCAGTGCGGCGTACTCGGCCGAGAGCCGGTCGAACTCGGATCGTGACATGGTGCTCCTCCTCGCGTAGATTGCTTCCTGGGAATCGATATTACGAGGAATTAGATTCCTGTCAATCTAATTACGAGGAAACGAATGTCCGACGATCTCGCCCTCTTCACCCAGCTCGTGCGCGTGGAGACGCTCTGGTACGAGCAGCTCTCCGACGAGCTGCAGGCGGCGCACGGCCTGCCGCTGTCGACCTACGACGTGCTCAACGTCGTCGCCACCGTCGACGACTGCCGGGTGCAGGACATCGCCCGTGAGATCGGCATCACGGTGGGCGCCGTCAGCAAGGCGATCGATCGGTACGAGCTGGCCGGCTGGGTCGCGCGGCGCGCGAACCCCGCCGATCGCCGGTCGTCGCTCATCGAGCTCACCGGCGAGGGCCGTCGACGGCTCGACGAGGCGACGCCGCTCGTCACCGCATCGTTGCGCTCCCGGCTCGCGGCGCTCGACCGCGGCCGGCGGGCCGCCCTCGCCGACGCACTCGGCGTACTCAGGGACGCGCTCGAGGCGCCCCCGGCCCAGCCCTGACGCGCTCCCCGACGTCGTGATGCCTCGGGCCGGCGTCCGATCGGCGCCGGCCCGAGGCATCCAGGTCACTCGTGGGGTTCGCTCTGCAGGTGCTGCACGGGGATGACCGTCGTGATCGGGCGGATGCCCGACAGCTTCGACGGCTGCAGCTGCGCGACGACCTCTTCCCGGCTCATGAGGCCCGCCTCGACGACGAGATCGGCGACGGGCCGCCCCGTCGCGAGCGCGAGCTTCGCGAGCTTCGCCGCCTCGGTGTAGCCGATGAACGGGATCAGTGCGGTGATGACGCCGACGCTCGAGGCGACCATCTGCTCGAGGCGGTCGGTGTTCGCGGTGATGCCGTCGACGCAGTTGACCCGGAGGGTCCAGCAGGCCTGGCGCATCCACGTGATCGACTGCAGGAGCGAGTGGGCGATGACCGGCTCGAAGGCGTTGAGCTGCAGCTGCCCGCTCTCGGCGGCCATCATCACGGTGACGTCGGCGCCCGCGACCGAGTAGGCGACCTGGCTGACCGCCTCGGGGATGACGGGGTTCACCTTGCCCGGCATGATCGACGAGCCCGCCTGCATCGGCGGCAGGTTGATCTCGCCGAGACCGGCCTGCGGACCCGAGGAGAGCAGCCGCAGGTCGTTGCAGATCTTCGAGAGCTTGATCGCGCTGCGCTTGAGCGCGCTCGAGAAGGTCATGAACACGCCCGTGTCGCTCGTCGCCTCGATGAGGTCTGGCGCCGTCTCGAGGCGGAGCCCGGTGATCGCGCTCAGGTGCTCGACGACGGATGCCGCGTAACCGGGGTCGGCCGTGATGCCCGTGCCGATCGCCGTGGCGCCGAGGTTGACCTCGCCGAGCAGCTTGATCGTCTCGCGCAGGCGGTCGATGTCTTCGCCGAGCGTCGTCGCGAAGCCGTGGAACTCCTGGCCGAGCGTCATCGGCACAGCGTCCTGGAGCTGCGTGCGGCCGACCTTCAGCACCTCGTGGAACTCGCGGCCCTTCTTGCTGAACGCGATGCGCAGCAGGTCGAGCTCGACGAGCATCGTGCGCAGCGAGAACGCCATCGCCATCTTGACGGCGGTCGGGTAGGTGTCGTTCGTGGACTGGCTGCGGTTGACGTCGTCGATCGGGTGCAGCACGTCGTAGCGGCCCTTGGGGTAGCCGGCGATCTCGAGCGCGAGGTTCGCGATGACCTCGTTCGCGTTCATGTTCGTCGAGGTGCCCGCGCCGCCCTGGATGACGCCGACGACGAACTGGTCGTGCAGCTCGCCGTCGATGATGCGCTGGCAGGCCTCGTCGATCCACGCGGCCTTCTGCGGGGTGAGCACGCCCACCTGCCGGTTGGCGCGCGCGGCAGCCTGCTTCACCGAGGCGAGCGCCACGACGAGATCGGGGTAGACCGAGATCGGGCGCTTGGAGATCGGGAAGTTGTCGAGCGCCCGCTTGGTGTGCACGCCCCAATAGGCGTCGGCCGGAACCTCGACCGAGCCGAGCGAATCGGTCTCGGTGCGGGTGGGTTCGGTCACTTCGGGCTCGTGCATCTCTCGTTTCCTCCACGGAGCCGTGCCGCACGTCGGGGATCGACGCCCGTGACCCGGCTCCATCGCCTCGGTTGAGCGCGGGATCGCCGCGCATTCGTCCCCTCGAGCCTACCGTTCGGGCCATGCCGCTTCCGGCATCGAGGCGTCCGGACCGTGGCCGCAGACGGGACGCTCTGCCCGGCCGGACACGGCAGCGAAGGACGCGCGCTCACCCGGCCGGGGCCGTGCTCCGCTCCCCCGTGCACGGAACGGCGGCGGGCGCCCCCACGCCCGCCGCCGTTCCGCGCGCACCGCTAGGCGCGATCCGGCTCGTCGACCTCGTCGATCGCGAGCGGCTTCTCCCCGTCGACCCCGTCCGTCGCGAGCAGCTCCTCCTCCACGGCGCCGCCGTAGCCCTCCGTCTGCGGGTCGCCGTGGAGCCCGCCGGAGACGGCGTACTCCTCTTCGGGCGAGAGGATGAGGCGGTGCCGGCCCCACACGCCGAATCCGATGAGCATGACGACGTAGACGACCGCGATCGCGATGATCGCGGGCACGAACGTCGGGTTGAGCAGGAACCCGAGGAAGATGAGCGCCGCGATGACCGCCGCGACGACGGCGCCGGTCACGCCCCACGGGCTGACGTACGGGCGCTTCGCGTTCGGGAACTTGCGGCGCAGGATCACGAACGCGACCATCTGCAGGAGGTATGCGAGCACCGCGCCCCAGACCGCGATGTTCAGCACGATCGCGCCGGCGACGCCGCCGGCACCGCCGAGCGCGTCGACGAGGACCAGCGCGACGAAGCCGATCACGGCGCCCGCGACGAGGGCGACCCACGGCGTCTGCCGCTTGCCGGTCAGCGAGAGGAACTTCGGGTAGTAGCCCGCGCGCGAGAGCGAGTACATGTTGCGCCCGTAGGCGAACATGATGCCCTGCAGCGACGCGAGCAGGCCGATGAGCGCGAACAGGGCGAGCACCGCCGCGGCGCTGTCGCCGACGATCGCACGGAATCCGTCGAGCAGCGGCTCGCCCGCCGTGCCGGTCGCCTCGGCGCCGAGCACGCCCGTGTTGAGGAAGAGCACGAGCAGGCCGGTGATGATGAGCGTCGCACGGGCGATGAGTCCCGCCTTCGGGATGTCGCGCACGGGGTCGTGCGACTCCTCCGCGGCGAGCGGCAGTTCCTCGATGCCGAGGAAGAACCACATCGCGAACGGCAGGGCGAACAGGATCGGCAGCACGCCGTGCGGCAGGAAGGCGGTCTGGCCGGCGTCGGGCGCGATGTTCCAGAGCGAGTCCCACGAGAACCGGCCGGAGAAGATCGCCATGGCGCTGAACACGAGGATGATCGCGATCGAGATGATCGAGACGACGATCGCGAACTTGAACGAGATGCTCGCGCCGGCCGAGTTGAGGGCGATGAACGCGACGTAGAGGATGACCCACCAGATCCAGGCGGGCATCGAGAAGCCGAGCAGTTCGCTCGTGATGCCGTCGGCGTAGGCGGCCGAGAAGTACACGATCACCGCGGTGGTCGCCACGTACTCGATCGTCTCGGCGAGGCCGGTGACGAATCCGCCCCACGGCCCCATCGCCGCGCGGGAGAACGAGTAGGCGCCGCCCGTGTGCGGCATGGCCGAGCTCATCTCCCCGATCGAGAAGATGAGGCCGTAGTACATCACGATGAGGATCGCGAACGCGATGAGCATGCCGCCGAAACCGGCGAAGTCGATGCCGAAGTTCCAGCCCGAGAAGTCGCCCGAGATGACGGCGGCGACGGCGAGGCCCCAGAGCCCCCAGACGCCCGCCGAGCGCTTCAACCGCCGCTTCTCGAAATAGCCCTCGTCGGCGGTCGCGTACGTGACGCCCGAGACCTTGAGCGTGTCCTTGGCCATGGTGCTCCCTTGCAGTCATCGCGCGGGCCGGTCGGCGGCGCGCGGGGGTGCGATGTGGTGGGCACGATGATAGGGCGGTCAATGGTCGCTTGTACAGACCATTTTTCAGGGGCCACCGTCCCGCCACAGGGATCTCGCCGCGCAGAGTGATGCGCGCACCCCTCGATGGTGTGATGTAATGGTCGCCAGAACCGACCATTCCAACTCAAGGAGGAGCCCGGATGTCGGCACCAACCGGTCACCTGACGCTCGAACAGCTTCGCAGCGCGGTCGCCGACGATCACGTCGACACCGTGATCGTCGCCTTCACCGACATGCAGGGCCGCCTCATCGGCAAACGCGTCTCGGCACGGCTCTTCCTCGACGACGTCGGCGCGCACGGCGCCGAGGCGTGCAACTACCTGCTGGCGGTCGACGTCGAGATGAACACGGTCGACGGCTACGCGATGTCGAGCTGGGAGCGCGGCTACGGCGACATGGCCCTCATCCCCGACTTCACGACGCTGCGCATGACGCCGTGGCTCGAGCGCACCGCCCTCGTCACCGCCGACCTGCAGTGGCTCGACGGCGCGCCCGTCGAGCCCTCGCCCCGGCGCATCCTGCAGCGGCAGCTCGAGCGCCTCGCCGAGCGCGGGCTCACCGCGTTCGTCGGCACCGAGCTCGAGTTCATCGTCTTCGACGACTCGTACCGCGAGGCCTGGCGCAAGGGGTACCGCGACCTCACCCCCGCGAGCGACTACAACATCGACTACGCGCTGCTCGCGTCGAGCCGCATGGAGCCGCTCCTGCAGGACATCCGCCGCTCGATGGATGCGGCGGGCATGTACTGCGAGGGCGTCAAGGGCGAGTGCAACCTCGGCCAGCAGGAGATCGCGTTCCGCTACACCGACGCGCTCACGACGTGCGACAACCACTCGCTCTACAAGAACGGCGCGAAGGAGATCGCCGACCGCCACGGCAAGGCGATCACGTTCATGGCGAAGTTCAACGAGCGCGAGGGCAACAGCTGCCACATCCACATCTCGCTGCGCGGCCGGGGCGGCGAAGCGGTCTTCAGCGACCCCGACGCCCCGCACGGCATGTCGAAGCTGTTCCGCCACTTCCTCGCCGGCCAGCTCGCCGCGATGCGGGAGCTCACGCTCTTCTCGGCGCCGAACGTCAACTCGTACAAGCGCTACGTCGCCGGCAGCTTCGCCCCGACCGCGATCGCCTGGGGCCTCGACAACCGCACGTGCGCGCTGCGCGTCGTCGGCCACGGCCACGGCATGCGCGTCGAGAACCGGGTGCCGGGCGGCGACGTCAACCAGTACCTCGCGGTGGCCGCGCTCATCGCGGCCGGGCTCCACGGCATCGAGCACGAGCTCGAGCCCGACGAGCTCTTCGCCGGCAACGCGTACGAGTCCGACGTGGCCCGGGTGCCCGCGACGCTCCGCGACGCCGCCGAGCTCTTCGCGTCGTCGGCCGTCGCGCGCGAGGCGTTCGGCGACGAGGTGGTCGAGCACTACCTCAACAACGCGCGCATCGAGCTCGCCGCGTACGACGCGGCCGTCACGGACTGGGAGCGGGTGCGTGGCTTCGAGCGACTCTGACTTCGACGACTCAGTGGTCGGGCCGGGGGGCGACGGCGTGGATGCCTCGGCGAGTGTCGAGGCATCCGCGCCGGTGATCGGGGTGACCACCTACCTGGAGCAGGCGCAGACGGGCGTCTGGGACGTGCCGGCCTCGTTCCTGCCGAAGGTGTACCTCGACGCGGTGACCGACGCGGGCGGCATCGCCGTGCTGCTGCCGCCGCAACCCGTCTCCCCCGCGATCGCGCGTGCGGTGCTCGGCGCGCTCGACGGGCTCATCGTCGCCGGCGGCGCCGACGTCGATCCCGCCCGCTACGGCCAGGCGGCGCACGAGCGCACGGGAGCGCCCCGCATCGACCGCGACGACTGGGAGGACGCGCTCCTGACCGCCGCGATCGAGACCGACCTGCCGTTCCTCGGCATCTGCCGCGGCGCCCAGATGCTCAACGTCGCCCTCGGCGGCACGCTCCACCAGCACCTGCCCGACGTCGTCGGCAACGAGTCGTACCAGCCGGCGCCGGCGGTATTCGGCGAGACGACGGTCGAGGTCGCCCCCGGGTCGCTGCTCGCCGGGCTCGTCGGCGAGACCGACGGCCTGCCCGTTCACGTCTACCACCACCAGGCGCTCGACGAGGTCGCCGACGGGCTCGTCGTGACCGCCCGCACCGCCGAGGGCATCATCGAGGCGGTCGAGCTGCCCGGCGCCGCGTTCGGCGTCGGCGTGCAGTGGCATCCCGAGGAGAACGCCGCCGACCGCCGGCTGTTCGCCGGCCTCGTCGAGGCCGCCCGCGAACACCGTGCCGCCCGGACCCACCGCGAGAGGACCCGACCATGACCCACACGATCGTCAACCCCGCCGACGAGCAGGTCGTCACGACCGTCGAGCCGGCCACGGTCGAGGAGGCCGACGCCGCGATCGCGCGTGCGGCCGTCGCGCAGCGCGACTGGGCCGCGGTCGCGCCCGTCGACCGGGCCAGGGCCCTGCGCCGCTTCGCCGCGGCCGTCGACGGCGCGGTCGAGGAGCTCGCCGCGCTCGAGGTGCGGAACTCCGGCCATCCGATCGGCCAGGCGCGCTGGGAGGCGGGCCACGTGCGCGACGTGCTCGAGTACTACTCGGCCGTACCCGAGCGGCTCTTCGGCCGGCAGATCCCGGTGGCCGGCGGGCTCGACGTGACCTTCCAGGAGCCGCTCGGCGTCGTCGGGGTCATCACGCCGTGGAACTTCCCCATGACGATCGCCTCGTGGGGCTTCGCCCCCGCGCTCGCCGCCGGCAACGCCGTCGTGCTGAAGCCCGCCGAGTGGACGCCGCTCACGAGCCTGCGACTCGCCGAGCTCGCGCTCGAGTCGGGCCTGCCAGAGGGGCTGTTCCAGGTCATCCCGGGCAAGGGCTCGGTCGTCGGCGAGCGCTTCGTCACGAACGAGACCGTGCGCAAGGTCGTCTTCACCGGCTCGACCGAGGTCGGCACGCGCATCATGGCCGGCTGCGCCGACCAGGTGAAGCGGGTCACGCTCGAGCTCGGCGGCAAGAGCGCGAACATCGTCTTCGCCGATGCCGACCTCGAGAAGGCCGCCGCGACCGCGCCCTACGGCGTGTTCGAGAACGCCGGCCAGGACTGCTGCGCCCGCAGCCGCATCCTCGTCGAGCGCAGCGCGTACGAGCGATTCATGGAACTGCTCGAACCGGCGGTGCAGGGCGTCGTCGTCGGCGATCCGGCCGACGAGACGACCGAGATGGGACCGCTCGTCGCGGCCGCGCACCTCGACCGCGTGCGATCGTTCGTGCCCGACGACGCCGACGTCGCATTCCGCGGCAGCGCGCCCGACGGTCCGGGCTTCTGGTTCCCGCCGACCGTGCTCACGCCCTCGCGCACGGCGCCGGCCGCGACGGAGGAGATCTTCGGCCCCGTCGTGAGCGTCTTCCCGTTCGACGACGAGGCCGACGCGCTGTCGTTCGCGAACGCCTCGCGATACGGGCTGTCGGGCTCGATCTGGACCCGCGACATCGGCCGCGGCATCCGCGTCGCCAGGGGCATCGAGTCCGGCAATCTCTCGGTCAACTCGCACTCCTCCGTGCGGTACTCGACGCCGTTCGGCGGGTTCAAGCAGTCGGGCCTCGGCCGCGAGCTCGGACCCGACGCACCGCTCGCGTTCACCGAGACCAAGAACGTCTTCATCGCCGTCGACTGAATCGCACGACCACCAGCCGCCGCCCGCACCGGGCACCGTCGCCGCAACAGCAAGGAGCAGCATGACCACCGCACCGATCGATCTCACCCAGCGCCTCGCCGGCCGCGTCGCCGTCGTCACGGGCGGCGCCAGCGGCATCGGCCTCGCGACCGCGAAGCGCTTCGCCGCCGAGGGCGCGAAGGTCGTCATCGGCGACCTCGACCCCGTGACCGGCGCCGCTGCGGCGGCCGAGGTCGACGGCCTGTTCGTGCAGGTCGACGTCACCGACGAGGCACAGGTGAACCACCTCTTCGACGAGGCCGCCCGGGTCTACGGCTCGGTCGACGTCGCGTTCAACAATGCCGGCATCTCGCCGCCGGACGACGACTCGATCGAGACGACCGAGCTGCCCGCCTGGCAGAAGGTGCAGGACGTCAACCTCAAGAGCGTCTACCTGTGCTCACGGGCGGCGCTCCGCCACATGGTGGCGCAGCAGCGCGGATCCATCATCAACACCGCCTCGTTCGTCGCGGTGCTCGGGTCGGCGACCTCGCAGATCTCGTACACGGCGTCGAAGGGCGGCGTGCTCGCGATGAGCCGCGAGCTCGGCGTGCAGTTCGCCCGCCAGGGCATCCGCGTGAACGCGCTCTGCCCCGGCCCGGTGAACACGCCGCTCCTCCAGGAGCTGTTCGCGAAGGACCCGGAACGCGCCCAGCGGCGCCTCGTGCACGTGCCGGTCGGGCGATTCGCGAAGCCCGAGGAGCTCGCGGCCGCGGTCGCGTTCCTCGCGAGCGACGACGCCTCGTTCATCACGGGATCGACCTTCCTCGTCGACGGCGGCATCAGCGCCGCGTACGTGACGCCGCTCTAAGCTCGGAACATGGAGCACGTACCGCAGGAGAGCCCCGACGTCCTGGACGCCGGGCTCCTCCTGCGGCCCGCGCGGCCCGCGAACGCCTTCGAGGAGACGGTGCAGCGGCTCCTGCAGACGATCCGGCTCGGGCTCATCCCGCCGGGCGAGCGCCTGCCCGCCGAACGCGAGCTCGCCGTCACCCTCGAGGTGAGCCGCGACACCCTCCGCGAGGCGATCGGCTCGCTCGCCGACGCCGGCTGGGTCGTGTCGAGACGCGGCCGGTACGGCGGGACGTTCGTCTCCGACCCGCTGCCCGAGCGTTCGACGCCCCGCACCCTCGTCGTCGATCACGCACGGCTCGAGGACACGCTCGCCCTGCGTGCCGTCGTCGAGGTCGGCGTCGCGCGGCGAGCCGCAGAGAGCGAGCTCACGGCCGGCGACCGCGACCGCCTCTGGCAGGCCTGCGAGGAATGCGCGACCGCCGAACCGGGCCAGTACCGCGTCGCCGACTCGCGGCTGCACCTGGTCATCGCCGAGGTGATCGGCGCCGAGTCGGTGACGCCGCTCGTCGCCGAGGTGCGCATGCGCGTCAACGAGCTGCTCGACGGCATCCCGCTGCTCGCGCCGAACATCGTGCACTCCGACGAGCAGCACCGCGCGATCGTGACCGCGATCCTCCGCGGCTCCGCCGACGAGGCCGCCGCGGCGATGGCCGAGCACCTCACCGGCACCGAGGCGCTGCTGCGCGGCTTCTACGGCTGACCATCCCACCCCGCGGACGACGGACGGGGCCCGAGCTCGGCTCGGACCCCGCCCACGTCGACGCGGCGTCGACCCGTAGTGACTCGGAGTCGACTCGGCGTCGACTCAGAGGAACGCGAAGGGCAGCATCACGAGGCCGAAGATCGCGGCACCGATCGCGAAGAGCGCGGCACCGGCGAGCATGACGCCGTTGAGCACGATGCCCCAGATCGCCATGGTGCGGCTCTCCGGCTCGCGCTTGAGCGCCATGACGCCGAGCACGAGGCCGACGATCGGCACGACGAAGGTGTAGCTCGCGACGATCGAGACGATGCCGAGCACGAGGCTCGCGACGCTGAAGCCTTTCGACTCCGCGACGGGCGCGGCGGGCCGGCCCTCGTACGGCGCCCGGGTTGCGGTGTCGGTGACGGTGGTCATGGTGTGAGCTCCTGTTCTCGGTTGGTGCTTCCAACGCTAGAAGCGGCCGAGGGCTGGCGGTATGGGGGTATCCCCCCGATACGATCTGAGGACTTCCGCCCCTCGACACCGATCGGAGACCCATGAACCTGCCCTGGACGCTGCACGGCGACGGCAAGCACGTCGCGCCGGGCGAGGTCGTCGCCCCCGGCGAACGCCTCAGCTGGCCGCGCACGATCGGCATCGGCGCCCAGCACGTCGTCGCGATGTTCGGCGCGACGTTCCTGGTCCCGCTGCTGACCGGCTTCCCACCCGCGACCACCGTGTTCTTCTCGGGCATCGGCACGCTGCTCTTCCTCGTGATCACGCAGAACAAGCTGCCGAGCTACCTCGGCTCCTCGTTCGCGTTCATCGCGCCGATGCTCGCGGCGCTCGCGTCGACCCAGGTCGCCGACCCGATGGGTGCCGCGCTCTTCGGCATCGTCAGCGTTGGCCTCCTGCTCGCCGCGATCGGCGCGCTCGTGCTGTGGACGGGCACCGGCTGGATCGACGTGCTCATGCCGCCCGTCGTCGCGGGTGCGATCGTCGCCCTCATCGGCCTCAACCTCGCCCCCGTCGCGAAGCAGAACTTCGACGCCGCCCCGCTCACAGCACTCATCACCCTCGCGGCGATCCTCCTGACGACGGTGCTGTTCCGGGGCATGCTCGGCCGGATCTCGATCCTCGTCGGCGTCGTCGTCGGCTACATCGCCGCGGTCGTCCAGGGGCAGGTCGACTTCACCGTCGTCGACGAGGCGGCGTGGGTCGGCCTGCCGACGTTCCACCTCGCGACGAACCCGTTCGCCGACCCCGCGGTGTGGGGGCTCCTGCCCGCCTTCCTCCCGGTCGTGCTGGTGCTCATCGCCGAGAACGTCGGCCACGTGCGCGGCGTGGCCCAGATGACCGACGCGTCGGTCAACCGGCAGACGGGCCGAGCGCTGTTCGCCGACGGCCTCGCGACGACGGTCGCGGGCCTGTTCGGCGGCTCGGGCACGACGACGTACGGCGAGAACATCGGTGTCATGGCCGCGACGCGCGTGTATTCGACCGCCGCCTACTGGATCGCCGGCATCGTCGCGGTGCTCCTCGGCCTCTCCCCCAAGTTCGGCGCCCTCGTCGCGACGATCCCGCAGGGCGTGCTGGGCGGCGCGACCGTCGCGCTGTACGGCCTCATCGGCATCATCGGCGTGAAGATCTGGGTCGACAACAAGGTCGACTTCTCGCGCCCGGTGAACCAGTTCACGGCGGCGGTCGCGCTCGTCATCGGCATCGCGAACTTCACGATCGAGTTCGGCAACATCGTGTTCGGCGGCATCGCGCTCGGCACGATCGCCGCGCTCGTCGTGTACCACGGCATGAACGCGATCGCGAAGGTGCGCGGCACCAACTGACGCTCCGCGAAGAACGAGGATGCCTCGTGCCGCCACGTGCGGCACGAGGCATCCGTCGTTCAGGGGTGTTGCCGACGCGCCACTCAGCCGGCGAAGAGCGCCTCGATCGGCCCGCGGGCGAAGTACAGCACGAACCCGCCGGCGACCACCCAGAGCAGCGGGTGGACGGACTTCGCCTTGCCGGAGAGCGCGTTGACGACGACCCAGCTCACGAAGCCCGCGCCGATGCCGTTGGCGATCGAATAGGTCATCGGCATCACCGTGATGGTGAGGAAGACGGGCAGCAGCACACGGTAGTCGCTGAAGTCGATGTTCTTGATCTGCGCGAGCATCATCGCGCCGACGAGCACCAGGGCGGCTCCGGCGATCGCGCCGGGAACGAGCGAGGTGAGCGGCGTGAAGAACATCGCCAGCAGGAACAGTCCGCCGGTGATGAGCGTCGCGAAGCCCGTGCGCGCGCCCTCGCCGATGCCGGCGCCCGACTCGACGAACACGGTCGCCGACGACGACGAGGTGCTGCCGCCGACGATCGCGCCGACGCCCTCGACGACGAGGGCCGACTTGATGCGCGGGAAGTCGCCCTTCGCGTCGGCGAGGCCGGATTCCTCGGCGAGACCCGTCATGGTGCCCATGGCGTCGAAGAAGTTCGAGAACACGAGCGTGAAGACGATCATCACGAGTGCGAGGACGCCGACCTTGGCGAGGTCGAACGAGAAGTCGACGGCGCCGATGAGGCTGAGGTCCGGCAGGCTCACGATTCCGCCCGCGAACCCGAAGTCGAGGCCGAACGGCCAGATGGCGTTCGTGATGGCGGCGAGCACCGTGCCGCCCACGAGGGCGATGAGGATCGCGCCCTTCACGCGCAGCGAGATCAGCACGCCGCCCGCCAGTACCGTGATGACGAAGAGCAGGGTGGGCAGGCTCCCGACCGAACCGTCGACGCCGAGCCCGACCGGCGGGGACGGGTTGCCGGTCGCCGTGACGAAGCCGGCGTTCACGAGTCCGATGAACGCGATGAACACGCCGATTCCGACGGTGATCGCGAGCTTCAACTGCACCGGGACGGCGTCGAAGATCATCTTGCGCAGACCGGTGGCGGCCAGCAGCACGATGACGACGCCGTTGATCACGACGAGTGCCATCGCCTCGGGCCAGGTGACCTGGCCGACGACCGAGAACGCGATGTAGGCGTTGATGCCGAGGCCGGCTGCGAAGGCGAACGGCAGGCGGGTGACGAGGCCGAACAGGATCGTCATGACGCCCGCGGTCAGCGCGGTCGCCGCCGCGACCGCTGCGCCGTTCAGGGTGTTGCCGTCGACGTCGGGCGTCGACAGGATGATCGGGTTGAGGATCACGATGTACGCCATCGTCACGAACGTGACGATGCCGCCGCGCACCTCGGTGAGCAGGTTCGAGCCGCGCGCGGTGATCTCGAAGAAGCGGTCGAACGCGCCGACCGGCTTCTCGCCGGTCGGGTCGGTCATGGGCGGCGTGGCAGTGGTCATCCGGGAACCTTCGATGAGGGACGTGCGCGCAGTGCCGCACGACGGGTGAACGGTCGGTGTGCAGTTGTCGGATCGGGTGGCGCCGACCGGTCGGGTCAGCCGCCGAACAGCCTGATGACGTGGTCGCCGACGATCAGATAGATGCCGTAGACGACCGCGACGGCGCTCACCGCGAAGCAGGCCCACGCCCCCACGAGGGCGGCGCGCTTCTGCCCCTCGGAGAGCGGGCTCTTCTTCGCCGCCTTCTTCGCCCGCTTCTCGGCGGCCTTGGCCTCGGCGGGGGTCACGATCGTGATGGCGTCGGTGAACTCCGCGGGCGTGACGATCGGCGTGCGGCCCGAGATCGTGAGCAGGCGGATGCCGAGCGAGTACGCGGAGACGACCACGGCCGTGCCGACGAGCGCCGACACGAGGACGAGGACGAATGCCAGCCAGTCGATCACTTCTTGACCTTCTTCTTCGGCTTCGGGTTGCGCTTGATCTTGACGGCCCGGCCCGAGTCGGCCACCTCGCTGACGACGTTGCTCGCCGAGACCTCGCTGCGGCGCGACCACAGGAAGATGCCGGCGATGACGGCGACGCCGACGACCGTGTCGATGATGATGCCGACCACGCCGAACTGCAGGGCCACGAAGGCGGCGAGCGCACCGACGCCGCCTGCGGCCGGCAGGGTCATGAGCCAGCCGACGCCGATGCGGCCGGCGGTGCGCCAGCGCACCTTCGAGCCGCGGCGGCCGAGGCCCGAGCCGATCACCGAGCCCGACGCGACCTGGGTCGTGGAGAGCGCGAAGCCGACGTGGCTCGAGGCGAGGATCGTCGCGGCGGTCGCCGTCTCGGCGGCGAAGCCCTGCGCGGGCTTGACGTCGGTGAGGCCCGTGCCGAGCGTCTTGATGATGCGCCAGCCGCCCATGTAGGTGCCGAGGGCGATCGCCACCGCGCACGTCACGATGACCCAGGGCTGCACGTCGCTGCCGACGGCCTGTGCGCCGGCCGCGACGAGCGTGAGGGTGATGATGCCCATCGTCTTCTGCGCGTCGTTGGTGCCGTGCGCGAGCGCCACGAGCGACGAGGAGAAGATCTGCGCGTGGCGGAATCCGTCGCGTCCGTCGGGCTTGCCGTCGTGGCGTCGGGTGATCGCGTAGGCGAGCTTCGTCGCGAGGTACGCGATCAGCCCGGCGGTCAGCGGGGCGAGGACCGCCGGGAGGATCACCTTCGAGAGGACCACCGAGAAGTCGATCGCGGCGGCGCCGAAGCCGACGAGCGCGGCGCCGATGAGACCGCCGAAGAGGGCGTGGCTCGACGACGACGGCAGCCCCAGCAGCCAGGTGATCATGTTCCACACGATCGCGCCGATGAGGCCGGCGAAGATGAGCTCGGGCGTGATGAGCACGCCGCCGTCGCCCTCCTTGATGATGCCGCCGGAGATCGTCATGGCGACCTCGGTCGACAGAAAGGCGCCGATCAGGTTGAGCACCGCGGCGAGCGCGACGGCGACCTTGGGGCGGAGCGCCCCGGTCGCGATCGGCGTCGCCATCGCGTTCGCCGTGTCGTGGAAGCCGTTCGTGAAGTCGAAGAAGAGCGCCAGCGCGATGACCAGCACGACGATGAGAGGCGTATCCACCGGCGACTTTCTTGCGAGAGGGAGCGGTTCACCTGGAGTTCAGGGCCCCGTCGATCCTACGTTACGGGGGGATGCTCTGACACCACCGTGGCGAGATCCTCGCCGAACACGAACGTGCGTTCGACCCGGCCTCCCGCGAGCACCGCGGGAAGCCAGCGCCTCGCGTCGTCCCACATCGCGTCGTACGGCACGGCGTCGAGCGCGAACCACTCGGGGTCGAGTTCATCGGACGCCGAGGGCTCGCCCTGCCACGCACGGGCGACGAACACGTGCGAGCGCTGGCTCCACCGCTCGCGATGCGGGAAGTGGTACGTCATGAGTCCGCGCGGCTCGAGGTCGTCGGCCGCCACGACGAGGCCGACCTCCTCGAGGATCTCGCGCACCGAGGCATCCGTCGCGCTCTCGCCCGGCTCGAGCTTGCCGCCGGGCGCGACGATGCGCCCCTCGCCGAGGCCCGCCTTCTTGCGGCCGAGGAGCACCTCTATGACCCCGTCCCGCTCGCGGAGCAGGTAGCAGACGCAGACGTCGTACACGCGATCAGCCGAAGAGGATGCGCGCCTCGTCGAACCGGGACTGCGGGACCCGGTTCAGCGTGCCGACCGCCTCGGCGATCGAGACCGTCTCGATGTCGGTGCCGCGGAGCGTGACCATCGAGCCCCAGGCGTGCGCGTAGACGGCGTCGATGGCGGCCATGCCGAGCCGGGTCGCGAGCACCCGGTCGTACGCCGAGGGCGCGCCGCCGCGCTGGATGTGGCCGAGCACGGTCGCACGCGACTCGATACCCGTGCGCTCCTCGATCATCGGGGCGAGGATGTCGGCGATCCCGCCGAGCCGGGGCCGGTTGAACGCGTCGAGGCCCTTGTGCGAGTGCGCCTCGTCCATGCCCTCGAGCGTGAAGCCCTCGGCGACGACGACGAGCGGCGAACGGCCGCGATCGCGCACCGACTCGACCCACTCGCAGATCTGCTCGATCGACTGCGGCTGCTCGGGGATGAGGATGGCGTGCGCTCCCCCGGCCATGCCCGAGTGCAGCGCGATCCAGCCGACGTGACGGCCCATCACCTCGAGCACCATGCACCGGCCGTGCGAGTCGGCCGTCGTGCGCAGGCGGTCGATCGCCTCGGTGGCGATCTCGACCGCGGTGTCGAAGCCGAACGAGTAGTCGGTCGCGGCCAGGTCGTTGTCGATCGTCTTCGGCACGCCGACGACCTTGATGCCGCCCTCGTCGTGCAGTCGGCGCGCCGCCGTGAGCGTGCCCTCGCCGCCGATCGCGATGATCGCGTCGATGCCGTGCTCGTCGAGCATGCGCTGGATGTTCTCGGGGCCGCCGCCCTCGCCCTCGAACGGGTTCGTCCGGCTCGATCCGAGGATCGTGCCGCCCTGCTTCGACAGGCCGCGCACGTCGTGGCGCGTGATCGGCATGATGTCGGCCTCGACGACGCCCTTCCAGCCCCAGCGGAAGCCGACGAACTCGGTGTCGTGCGAGATCACGCCGTTGAGCACCGCGCCGCGGATGACCGCGTTGAGGCCGGGGCAGTCGCCGCCCGAGGTGAGGATGCCGATCTTCATGCTCGTTGGACTCCTAGTGCTGGGGGAATCGTCGCTGGAGCCGCTTCATCGGGGCACGACGTTCGGAAGTCTAGCGAACCTCGACTCTGGTGCGACGTCGCCGACGACGTCGCGGCGCGAGGTCGCCAGAATGCCGAAAGCTTCGCGCCAACAACGGCCCCGTCTCCACGGACCCGGCGAGACCGCACGTCGAACCGCGCTCACCCAGTTCTCCCGCGCCACGGTGCGTCGCGCACGGTCAGGCGATCAGCGCCTCCGATGAGAAGGTGTCGACGATCCCTTCGAGCCCCGCGGCCCGGAATGCGAGGATCGTCGCACCGACGCCGCCGGCACCGTCGCCGAGCTCGCTCGTTCTCACTTCGGGCCGCTCACGCCAGGCGAGCCCTTCGGACATCCGTTCCCTCAGCGGGACGAGCAGCGCGTCGCCCGCCCGGGAGAACCCGCCGCCGAGCACGATCACGCCCGGATCGAGCAGGAGCGTCAGGATGACGAGCCCTTGCGCGAGCACGTCCACGGCGTCCGACCAGACCGCGTCGGCCACGGCGTCGACCCCGAGGCGCTCGACGATCTCGCGAGAGCTGCGACGCCCGCCGCCGCCCGCCGCATACCGGCGTGCGACCCCGGCGCCCGAGGCGTAGACCTCGAGACAGCCGCGCTGGCCGCAGGCGCACGCCTCTCCCCCGGGGACCACGGGGATGTGGCCGAACTCCCCGGCGGCACCCGTCGCGCCGACGACGGTGCCGCCGTCGGTCACGAGCGCCGCGGCCACCCCCGTGCCGATCGGCACGAGCACGAAGTCGTCGCGGCCGCGAGCGGCGCCGAACCGGAGCTCGGCGAGCCCGGCGGCACGCACGTCGTGCCCGACGGCGACGGGCATCGACAACGAGGAGCTCAGGACGTCGTGCAGGGGCATGTCGCGCCAGCCGAGGTTGGAGGCGTACCTCACCACTCCCCGCGCCTCGTCGACCGACCCCGGCGTCACGACCGCAGCCCCGACCGGACCGGCCCCGGCGGCGACGGCGATCGCGCCGAGCTCGCGGAACAGCTCGAGCAGCGCCGTCTCGACGTCCTGGGACGGCGTCGGCACGGCGCGCCGCGCGAGCGTGCGCCCGAGCTCGTCCACGACGGCGCCCTTCATGGCGGTCCCGCCGAGGTCGACCGCCAGCACCGAGCGATGAGCTGATCGGGTGGTCATGCCGCAGGCTCCGCCACGTCGAGGGCGGCGCGCATCGCGGCGACGACGTCGCCCGACGTCACGATGCGCTCACCCCGGTCGTAGGCTCGCGCCGTCGGCGACGCGGCGAGTGCATCGGCGAGCGCTGCCGTGGGTACGGGCGCACCCGCCCGCAGGTGCACTTCGCGCACGCCGGTCGCGCCGACGAGCTCGGCGACGTGATCGGGCCGCACACCGCCGCCGGCGAGCACCTCGATCCGCCCGGCGGCGTGGACGACGAGCTCGGTGAGCCCGGATGCACCCTCGCGAGCCGTCCGCGCCCCTCCCGAGGTCAGTACGCGCTCGATGCCGAGGTCGATGAGCAGGTCGAGGGCCGCCACGAGATCGGGGCACTGGTCGAACGCCTTGTGGAAGGTCACCGGGAGTTCGGCGGCCGCATTGACGAGGCGCTCGACCGCCGCGCGATCGATCGTGCCGTCGGGGCTGAGCGCACCGATGACCACCCCGAGCACGACCCCCTCCGAACGCGGAAGGGCCCGCAGCGCGGCGATGTCGGCGACCATGGCGTCGAGTTCGGCGTCGCCGAAGACGAAGTCGCCTCCCCGCTGCCGGATGAGCACCTGGACGCCGATCCGGCGGACGCGGTCCAAGACGGCAGCGACCGTACCGATGCTCGGCGTGAGACCCCCTTCGTCGAGCGCGGCGCAGAGTTCGATCCGATCCGCGCCGGCCGACTCGGCGACCACGGCGCCCTCGATGTCGTCGAGGCAGATTTCGAGCAGCGTCATCGCACCGTCCCCAGGCGGCCCAGTGCGTCGGCCAGGTCCGCTCCGACCCCGATCGCGCCGACCGGTCGTCCGCCGCCCAGCACGGGCACGGCGGCGAGGTCGGTCGCCCCGGCGACGTCGACGCCGAGCGCCTCGAGCACGCGGAGCGCGAGCAGCGTCGTGGCCCGCGGATTGCCGTCGATGACCTTCATCGCGACGGAGGTCCCATCGGCTGCCGCGACGCCGATGACCCCTTCCGCACCGCCCTTGGCGAGGGCGCCGGGCACGGTCTCCATCAGCCGACTGTTCTGGTGCCCGGTGCCGCCGACGTAGAACGGGTGGGCCCGCATCGCGTCGGCCACCGCGGCCTCCGGGGTGGCGGGATCGGCCAAGACGAGCGCCCGGAATCCGCGCGCGAGTCCGCGCACGGTCGTGTCGTACAACGGTGCACCGCACCCGTCGACGGCGTCGTGGCCGACCTCCACACCGGTCACCTGCGTCATCGCCCGCCGCACGGACTGCTGGATGGGGTGCGCGTGGTCGAGGTAGTCGCGCGTCGACCAGCCGTTCACGGCGCACGCGACGAGCATCGCGGCGTGCTTGCCCGAGCAGTTCATCCGCACGGCGCTGCGCGGCTCGCCGGCGCGGATGAGGCGCTCGAACGTCGGCTCGTCCTCGGGACGGTCGGCAGGGCAGCCGAGGTCGGCTGGCCCGAGGCCGACGCGCTCGAGCATCGCGGTCACGACCTCCACGTGCGCGTCCTCGCCCGTGTGGCTGCCCGCGGCGATCGCGAGTTCGGGTCCGTGGAGCTCGGCTCCCGCCTGCAGACACGCGAGCGCCTGCACCGGCTTGACCGTCGAACGCGGGAGCACTCGCGCGTCGGGCGCCCCGAGCTCGAGCAGCGTCTCGCCCCCGGGGCCGATGGCGACGATCGAGCCGAAGTGACGGCTCTCGATCATGCCCGACCGCTCGACGACGGCGAGTTCGGCGAGCGACGGTCCGGTCGAGTCTGCGTGGCGCGACAGTGGCATCAGGAGGCCTTTCTGGAGTTTCCGGCGAGTGCGGGCAGTCGTGGGAGGCGGGGCAGCGGCGATCCCGTGCGGTGCAGGCGGCGCTGCAGTCGCGCCGCGAACGCCGAGAGGCTGCCGTTCACCACGAGGTAGATGAGGGTCACGACGAGGTACGTCGGGATGAGCAGGTGCAGGTAGGTCGCGAGTACCTGGCCCCGGTAGAGCAGTTCGGTGAACGCCACGATGAATCCGAGCGACGTGTCCTTCATCAGGCTGACGAGCTGGGTCACGAGCGAGGGCGTCACGTTGCGCACCGCCTGCGGGAGCACGACCAGCCGACTGGCCTGAGCGGGACGCATCCCGAGGCTCAGCGCGGCTTCGCGCTGGCCTCGCGGGAGGCTGAGCACGCCCGCCCGGATGATCTCGGCGAAGACCGCGGAGTTGGCGATCGTGAGCGGGATGACGAGCTTCCAGAGCGTCGGCACGTTGATGCCGATCTGCGGGAGGCCGAAGAGCATGAGGTAGATCATCAGCAGCACGGGCACGGTCCGGGCGATCTCGATGTACAGGCCGCTCAGGCGGCTGATCCAGACGCGCTGGCTCAGCCGGCCGAAGGCGAGGACCACGCCGAGTGCGGAGCCGAGCAGGGCGACCACGACGGTCGCCTCGAGTGTGCCGAGGAGGCCGACGAAGAGGTACTCCCAGACGGCGGGGTCCGTGAACGGCGCCCATTTCGCCGGGTCGAGCTGGCCGTGCTCGGCGAACTGCCACAGGCCCAGGCCGACGACGGCGGCGAATACGGGGCAGCTCACGAGCGAGCCGATGAGATGACGGCGACGCGACTTCGGCCCGGGCTCGTCGTAGAGGAAGGCGGCCGCGTATCGCGGCGCTTTGCGCGTGCGCGGAGGCGACGGGCGGTCGGGGATCAGTTGCGCCGTCATCGGACGATCGCCACCTTTCGTTCGACCCGGCCGGCCGCGAGCCCGATGGCGAGCGCGATGACCATGTAGATCAGGCCCGCGCTCGAGAAGATGAGGATGGGCTGGGCGGCGACGAGGTTGATCTTGTTCACGGCGGCGGTGAGATCGACGACGCCGACGGCGGCCGCGAGGGCCGTGTTCATGGCCAGCGCGATCATGACGTTGCCGATCGGCTGGACGACGGCGCGAAGCGACTGGGGCAGGACGACGAGCCGCAGCGACTGGGCGAGGGTGAGTCCGAGCGCCCGGGCCGCCTCGAGCTGGCCGACCGCGACCGTGTTGACGCCGCTGCGCACGGCCTCGGAGACGTACGCGGCCTCGTAGACCGTCAGCACGATGATCGAGGTCGGGGTGAGCGGCAGCATGAGACCCGCGTCGGGCAGGGCGAACACCGCGAGGAGCAGCAGCGCGAGCAGCGGGACGTTCACGAAGAACTGGACGTAGGCGAAGGCCCCGACGCGCAGCGCGCGGATCGGGCTGACGCGGGCGACCGTGATGAGCACGCCGAGCACGATGGAGCCGACGCCGGCGAGGATCGCCATCAGCAGGGTCGTGCCGAGCCCCTCGAGCACGAGCCCGAGGTTGTCGAGGAGGGGATTCATGAGCACTCACTGGCGCAGCGCGCCGGTCGGGCGGGTGCAGCGGGCGGTCTGGCCCGCCGCACCCGCGTCGGTCAGGAACCGGGGACGGAGCCGATCTCGGGAGCCGTGGGAACCTCGGAGTCGGTCACGGTGCCGAGCGTGGTCTTCCATGCCTCGGCCCACTGGCCGCCCTCCTGGATCTTCAGCAGCCAGTCGTTCACGAACGCCTTGAACTCGGCGTCGTCGTGCTTCAGGCCGATGCCGTAGGGCTCCTTCGTGAACGGCGTGCCCACGACCTTGATGTCGGGGTTGCTGGCGGCATCGCTCGCGAGCAGCGTGTAGTCCTGCACGTAGGCGTCGCCGCGACCCTGGACGAGCGCCTGGACGGCCGCGGGGTCCGACGCGAACGCGGTGACGGTGGCGTTGGGCGCCACCTCCGGCACGGCGGTCACGGCCGGCGTGTTCGCCCCGACGATGACCTGCTTGCCGTCGAGGTCGTCGACGCCCGTGATCTCGTCGTTGTCGCTCTTCACCGCGACCGCGAGGCCCGACTCGAAGTAGGGACCGGCGAACGAGATCTGCTCGGCACGCTCGGGCGTGATCGTGTAGGTGTTGAACACGACGTCGACCGTGTCGTTCTGCAGCATCGCCTCGCGGGTCTCGGTGGCCGGAGGCACGATCTCCACGTTCGGCTCGCCGAGGATGTAGATCGCGAGCAGCTTGGCGAGGTCGGCGTCGAAGCCCTCGACGTTGTCGGGATTCGTCGGGTCCTGCTGCGAGAGGAGCGGCGCGTCGAGCGCCTCGGCGACGATCAGCTTGCCGCGCTGCTTGATCTTCTCCATCGTCGATCCGGGCAGGATCAGGTCGTCGCTCGCCACGGGGGCGTCGGCGAAGACGGGATTGGTCTCCGCGGAGGCATCCGTCTCGCCGTCGTCGCCCGGCAGGCTCGTCGTGTTGCTCGAGCACGCCGTGACCGCGAAGAGCGCGGCGGCGAGGACGGCGCCGGCGAGCGCCGTCCGTCGTGTGGTGCGGAACATGGTGGTGTCCTTCCTGTGCGGGTTGCGGGTTGTGGTGCAGGTAGAGCTGTGCCGGCCTCAGTGGGACAGCACGGACGCCAGGAACGAGCGGGCACGCTCGGAGCTCGGCGCGTCGAAGAATCGGTCGGGTGCCGCCTCTTCGACGATCCGCCCCTGATCCATGAATACGACCCGGTCGGCGGCCCGGCGTGCGAAGCCCATCTCGTGGGTCACGACGATCATCGTCATGCCCTCGGCCGCGAGCGAGGCCATCACGTCGAGCACCTCACCGACCATCTCGGGGTCGAGTGCGGAGGTCGGCTCGTCGAAGAGCATGACCTTGGGGTGCATCGCGAGCGCGCGCGCGATCGCCGCCCGCTGCTGCTGCCCGCCCGAGAGCTGTGCCGGCAGGTGATCGGCCTTGTCGGCGATGCCGACGCGGTCGAGCAGTTCCATCGCCTCCTGGCGAGCCTCCGCCTTGGGCGTGCGGCGGACGTTGATCGGCGCGAGGGTGACGTTGTCGAGGACGGAGCGGTGCGCGAAGAGGTTGAACGACTGGAACACCATGCCAACGTCGGCACGGAGGTCGGCGAGGGCGGGACCCTCGACCGGAAGCACCTCGCCGTCGATCCGGATCTCGCCGGCGTCGATCGACTCGAGCCGGTTGATCGAACGGCAGAGCGTCGACTTCCCGGAGCCCGACGGGCCGATCACCACGACGACCTCGCGCGGCGCCACCGTGAGGTCGATGTCCTTGAGCACGTGCAGCTCGCCGAAGTACTTGTCGACGGACCGCAGGCTGACCATGGGCCGGGGCTCGGTTGCTGACATCTTTCCTCACATCGTTGTCGGTGGTTGTCGGCGAGCGTACTAACTTAGATTCAAACGTGCAACTCTGTATTTAATTGCTCCAATTATGGAGAAAGTGGGTACAGTAGTCTCGGACCACCGCCGCAGCACGCCATCGGGCGTGAGAGGAAGGACTCGACACGATGCACGGCTCGACCGATCTCCTTCGAGCGCAAGGCTCGGCCTCCGTCGTGCTCGAGCTCATCCGGAACCGGCGGGCGAGCTCCCGCGCCGAGATCGCCCGCGTCACGGGGCTCTCGCCGACGACGGTGGCGCAGCGCGTCGAGTCGCTCATCGATGCCGGCTACGTGCGCGAGGGCGGCATGGGCGCCTCCCAAGGCGGACGCCGGCCGCGTGCGCTCGAGATCGACCCTTCGAGCGGCGTCGTGTGCGCCGTCGATCTCGGCTCGCAACACGCAACCTTCGGCCTGCTCGATCTCTCGGGTCGGCTCATCGCCTCCCGCCGCGAGCGCATCGACATCGCCGAGGGGGTGAACCCCATCCTCACGTGGATGGTCGGCGTCGTCGACTCGCTCGTGTCCGAGCACGCCGAACCGGGACAGCGGCTTCGCGGGTACGGGGTCGGGCTGCCGGGCCCGGTCGACGCGCGCACCGGGGCACTCGTCTCCCCGTCGCGCATGCCGGGCTGGAACGGGGTCGACGTCGCGGGCGAGGTCACACGGCTCACCGGCCTGCCGACGGCCGTCGACAACGACGCGAACCTCATGGCGCTCGGAGAGCACAGCCTGTCGCCCGACATCGAGCAGCTCGTGTTCGTGAAGGTCGGCTCGAGCATCGGCTGCGGCGTGATCGCGTCGGGCGCGCTGCATCACGGTCATCGCGGCATGGCCGGCGACATCAGCCATGTGAACGTGCCCGATGCCCCACCCGTGCTCTGCTCCTGCGGCCGAACCGGGTGCCTCGACGCCGTGGCAGGAGGTGCGGCGATCGTCCGCGCGCTCCGCGAAGCCGGCGTCGAGGTCGACGGGGTCGACGGCGTGCTCGCCCTCGCGAACGACGCGCATCCGCTCGCGACGCAGATGCTGCGCGAGGCGGGCATCCGTGTCGGTCGCGTCCTCGCGACGATCATGAACTTCTTCAACCCGCAGCAGCTCGTGCTCGGCGGCATCCTCGGCGAGTCCGAGGCGTTCGCCGCCGGCGTGCGCTCGGCGATCTACCACGACTGCCTCCCGATGATCACCGATGAGCTCGACATCGCGGTGAGCCGGGCGAAGGAACGGGCGGGCGTGCTCGGCGCGGGTCGCCTCATCCTCGACCGCGTGTTCGACGTCCACGACCTCGACCCGGCCCGATGAGCACGCACCGCATCGCGATCGTCGGAGCCGGTCGGATGGCCGAGGCGCATGCCGCCGCCTGGAACCGCGCCGGTCTCGGCGATGCGATCGCGTACGTCGTCTCGCCGCGCACACGGCCGGCACTCGCATCGGCCACGCGGGCGCAGTGGGTCACGCGCCTCGACGACGCGCTCGCCGACGCGGCCGTCGACATCCTCTCGGTGTGCACGCCCACCCCCGCGCACGCCGAGATCGCGATCGCCGCACTCGACCGCGGCAGGAACGTCCTGCTCGAGAAGCCCATCGCCCTCACGGTGGCCGACGCCGAGGCGGTCGCCGCCGCCGCGCGCCGCAGCGACGGGGTGCTCATGGTCGCGCACGTCGTGCGGTTCATGGCCCCGTACGCCGGGCTCGCCGATCGCGTCGCCCGAGGATCGGTCGGCCGGGTCCGGGTGGTCAGTGCCGCACGGCTCGATTCGGGCCCGCCCCTCGGGTCGTGGTTCGACGACGAACGACGCTCGGGTGGGCTGACCGTCGACTTCGCGATCCACGACTTCGACCAGGCGAACCGCCTGCTCGGCACACCCGTCGCCGTGCAGAGCGTGCGCACCGGCTCGGGGTTCGGCGCTCCCGTCACGACGACGGTCGAGTATGCGGGGGGCGGGATCGCCCGGGTGCTCAGCGTCGCCGACCTGCCGACCGGCTTCACGTTCCGCAGCGAGCTCAGCGTCATCGGCACGACCGGCACCGACTCGATCGAGGCGACCGTCGCCGATGCCGAGGGAGCTTCGGCAGGCGCTGCCGACACGCTCGACGATCCGTTCCTCGCCCAAGCGAGGTACTTCCTCGCGTGCGTCGAGGCGCGATCGGAACCGCTCCGATGCTCGGTGGAGGATGCGGTCGCGGCGCTCCGCGTCGGGCTGGCGGCGCGCGAATCGCTCCGGACGGCGGCTCGCGTCCCGATCCTGCTTCCTGCCGCGGCGGGCCTGACGCCCGGGGGTTCCCGATGAACGTGCTCGACGCCTTCTCGCTCCGGGGCCGGACCGCGTTCGTCACGGGCGGCAGCCGAGGGCTCGGACGCGCCATCGCGCAGGCCCTCGGCGAGGCAGGCGCATCGGTCGCCGTGAGCGCGACGACTGCCGAGGGAGCCGAGGTCGCGGCGCGCGAACTCAAGGCGGCCGGCATCCGCGCCTACGGGGTGCGGCTCGAGGTCTCCGACGTCGATGACGTCGAGCGCGCCGTCGGCGAGGTCGAGGCGGAGTTCGGCCCGATCGACGTGCTCGTGAACAATGCCGGGATCAGCATCGGCGGGGCCGCCTTCGACGCGCCCGACGAGGTGTGGCGCGAAGTCATGTCGGTCAACGTCGACGGGGTCTGGTATTGCAGCCGCGCGGTCGCACGCCGCATGGCCGAGCGCGGCGGAGGCGCGATCGTCAACATCGGCTCGATGTCGGCCGAGATCGTGAACCAGCCGCGGTGGCAGATCTCGTACCTCACGTCCAAGGCCGCCGTGCACCGCATGACCGAGGGCCTCGCCGCCGAGTGGGCGCGGTTCGGCATCCGCGTCAATGCGATCGCGCCCGGCTACTTCCTCACGGAGATGTCACCGGTCGATCAGCCCGAGTACACACCGTACGTCGTCGACCCCGCTCCCATGAAGCGCTACGGTCTCCCCCACGAGCTCGGCCCGGTCGCCGTCTTCCTCGCGAGCGACGCCTCGAGCTTCATGACCGGGTCCGTCGTCAAGGTCGACGGCGGTTTCACCCTGTTCTGAACGGACCCGCGAGCCGCTGCTCCGAGCGGCTCGCGGGGCCGCGGCTACAGCGCCCCGTCGAGCGCCTGCCGCAGCAGGTGCTGCAGCGCGTCGAGCTGCACCGAGTCGGCCGAGCCGGGCTCGACGTCCTGGCCGTCGAGCGCTCGCGCCGCGAGGCCCTGCTTCGAGTCGATGAGCTCCGCGATGCGCGCGTCGACCGTGTGCGCGGCGATGATGCGCCACGCGGTCACGGGCTCGTCCTGGCCGATGCGGTGCACGCGGTCGATCGCCTGCGTCTGCTCGGCGGCCGTCCAGCTGAGCTCGGCGAGCACGACGTTCGACGCGGCCTGCAGGTTGACGCCGACGCCCGCCGCGGTGAGCGAGCAGACGGCGACGTGGACCTCGGGGTCCTTGTTGAACGCGTCGATCGCGGCCTGGCGCTGGAGCGCCGTCTGGTCGCCACGGAGCGACACGGTGCGCAGCTCCCGCGAGGCGAACGCCGCCTCGGCCTGGTCCATCACGTCGATGTGCTTCGCGAAGAACACGACCTTGCCGACCGAGCGGGCCAGCTGCGCGGCGTAGTCGGCCGCGAGGCCGGCCTTCGCCTGGCCGATGCGGCGCACCATCGTGAAGACGTTCTCGCCCGACTTCGCCGACTTCGACTCCTCGAGCTCTGCGCTCGCGACCGCCCGGATGAACTGGTCGCGCTGGTCCTCGTCGAGGTCGCCGACGCGCAGGTGGCGCGCCTCGACGAGTGCGCGGAAGCGCGAGGCGAGGCGATTGCCGAGCTCGCGCTCGGCCGCGCGGACCGAACGGCCCAGCTCGTCGTCGAGCTCGACGGGGAGGTCGGCGATGCGCTTGGCCGGCAGGTCGGCCGCGACATCCACCTTGCGGCGCCGCACGATGCCGAGGTCGATGACGGTACGGCGGGCCTCGGCGTAGAAACCGGGCTCGGCGGGCGTGAGCCCCGTCTCCTCGAGCCTGCCGAGGAGCTCGGGCGACGGCTTGTCGCCCTCGATCCAGCCGAGGAACTGCCAGATCGCCCGGAAGTCGTCGACGTCGTTGATGAGCGGGGTGCCCGTGAGGGCGAGCAGCAGCGGATCGCCGCCGGGCGTGGCGCGCCGGATGCGGTCGGCGAGCGCGAGCACGTTGCGCGAGCGCTGCGACTGCAGGTTCTTGATGAAGTGCGCCTCGTCGACGACCATGCCGCGGAAGCCGAGGGTCGACAGCCACGCCATGTGCCGGTCGAGCACGTCGTAGTTCACGACCACGACGTCGGCGAACGCGTCGAGCGTGTCGCCGTCGCCGTGGATCACCGTGGCGCGACGGTGCGGCGTCCAGCGCTCGACCTCGCGCGCCCAGTTCATCTTCACGACGTTCGGCACGACCGCGAGCAGCGGGTAGGCGTTCGAGACGGATGCCGCGAGGACCGACTGCGCCGTCTTGCCGAGACCCGGCTCGTCGGCGAGCAGGAACGTGCGGTGCCCGTTCCGGGCGCTCTCGATGAAGCGGGCCTGGTGCTTCATGAGCTCGAGGCCGCGCGGCGCGAGCCGGTCGACCCTCGGCGCCTCGGGCAGCTCCATCGTCGCGGCCTGGCCGCCCGAACCCTGCTCGAACGCCTTGAACAGCGGGCCGAGCAGCTCCCAGTTCGCGAGGCGGCGCACGGGAACGATCGGCGCAGTCGGCTTCGAGAAGTCCGGCGCGAGGAACGGGTTGGCGAGCTGCCGCGACTTCACCGACCGCGGGATGACCTGGTTCTCGCTGAGCTGGGGCACGACGGGCTCGGCCTCGCGCGTGATGATGAGCTCGTCGGGGCTCAGCTCGGCGCCCGACTCGAGCAGCCAGTCGCGGCGGAACCGCTGCGCGACCGTCGAGATCGAGGCGTCGGGCTCGAGCAGCTGGATGAGGCTCGTGTCGCGCGCCGCGGTCTTCGCGAGGATCTGCGCGATGCCGTCGAGACGCTTCAGCAGCTCGGCACGGGCGGCGTCGGTGATCTCGGCGTCGCCCTTGACCCGCGCGCGCTCCTCGCGCATGAGGAGCGCGATGACCTGGAACTTCTGCCGGTTCGTCGGACCGAGCTTGCCCTTCTGCGCCTTCTGCTCGACCTCTCGCACCTTGCGGGCGAGGATCGGGATGATGGGCGCGTCGTCGTCGCGCGAACGCGTGCGCTGCCGCTGCCTCTGCTGGGCCATTGTTCTCCCGTTCGTTCGTGCCGATCGCGGCACGTCATCCCCTGCACGCCCCCTCGGCACCGATGGGTGATCGAGCCTGCTGCGACGGCTCGGAGGCCGCGCGGCGCGGTACGCCGAATCCCGAACCGAGCAGCGGCGAGCGGGGCTCGCACGGTCGGCCGAAGAACGGATTCGTCGGGCGCGGTGCCCATTCTAGCGGGCCGGAGGCCCGGAACGGGAAACGGGGTCACCCGGCGACGTGCACCGCGTAGCTCAGGAGGAATCCCGCGGTCGCGAGCAGCCCGGTGAACGCGTGGGCGGTGCGGAAGGCCTCGGGGATCATCGTGTCGCAGATCATGGCGAGGATCGCGCCCGCCGCGATCGCCGTGATGAACGCCGTGAGCTCGCCGGTCGCATCGTCGAGCAACGTGTAGCCGGCGAGCGACGCGAGTCCGCTCGCGAGCGCGATGCCCGTCCACAGCAGGAACACGTACGAGCGCGAGCGACCGCTCGCCTTCAGCTCGGCGGTCGAGCTCAGCCCCTCGGGCAGGTTCGAGATGAACACGGCGACGAAGACGGGGATGCTGATCCCCGCGCCGCCCACCATGCTGAGCCCGAGCACCGCCGACTCGGGGATGCCGTCGAGGAGGGCGCCGACCGCGATGCCGGTGCCGGTGCCGGGGTCCTCTCCCCGGCCGCGCGGGTTGCGCTGGTCGAATCGGTCGAGCAGGCGATTCGCGACGACGTAGACGACGGCGCCGACGGCGAATCCGCCGACGGTCGGCCAGAAGCCGCCCTCGGCCTGCGCCTCGAGCACGAGGTCGTAGGCGAGCGCGGAGACGAGCACACCCGAACCGAACGCCATGACGCCCGCGACGATGCGGGTCGGCACGTCGACGAACCAGGCGATGACGGCACCCGCGAGCAGCGCACCGCCCGCGATGAGGCCCGCGAGGCCCGCCAGCATCCAGTCGGACATGCAGCGAGCATAGGGCGGAGGACTACCCCTGCCGCCGCGACCCGCCTACCCTTGGAGTATGGACGAGCTCGCGGGGGCGGGCGCGGAGTTCGCGCCCGATGACGACGACTTCACGGTGTCGCAGGACACCGAGTTCGACGAGGCCGACGAGGCGCACGACGACGACGAGCGATCGCTCGACGACGGCCTCGACGACGAGCGGCCCGGCATCGACGCCGAACGACGGGTCGACCTGCGCGACGAGCGGGCGCCCGCATCCGACGAGTGAGCGCGGGCCGCGGCACCGCCCGACGCGGGCCGGGGCTCAGACGCCTCCGCCACCGCCGCCGCCACCGCCGCCGCCCGACGAACCGCCGCCGCCCGAGCCGCTCGACGACGAGCTCGAACTCGAGCCCGACCACGAACTGCTCGACGCCGACGAGAACGACGAGACCCCGGCCGTGAATGCCGCCGCGTTGAACCCGTCGCGCCCCGAGTACCAGTCGGGCGAGCCGCCCTCGCGCTCGTAGAGGTCGGCGAGCTCGCGACTCCAGTCGCGTTCGAGCCCGAACAGCACGGCGTACGGCAGCAGCCGTTCATTGAGCTTCAGGACGGCGCGACGGTCGGTCGTGTCGATGCGCAGCGCGCCGCTCGGGCTCTGCAGCATCCGAAGCCGATCGGCTTCGGCCAGCCGGATGTAGAGGCGGAGCCCCTCGAGGTGATCGTGCAGTTCGCGACCCCGCTCGGTGAGGGGGCGGACGTCGGCGACGAGGCCGAGCGTCAGGAGCGCCGCGAGCCCGGCGACGAGGAAGCAGACCACGGGCCAGACCCCGCCCATGACGCCGTCGAGCGCGACGATGCCGAGCAGCAGGCTCAGTCCGGCCCCGACGACCGCGATGATCCCGAGGGCGACCCGCAGTCCGCGGTCGGGGCGTCGCCGCAGGCCTGCGGCGACGACGCCCTTCTTCACCCGCTGGCGGATCGCGAGCAGCCGTCGTCCGAGCGCGGTGTCGCGCGACTTGAGGTCGCGGTACGCGCCGCGCGCGGGCGGCGAGCCGAACAGGGCCCCCTGCACAGCGCGGGCGTGCTCGTCGGCCGGCCCGGCGCCGCCGAGGTATTCGATCGCGTACCGGCGACGGCCGGTCTCGATCACGCGGATGTCTCCCGCGACCGCGCGCTCGAGCACGGTCGCGGTCACGCCCTTGCCCGCCCGGCCGACGAGGTCGGCCGCGACGAACGCGGAGACCCCCTCGGGCGGCTCGTACTGCGCGACGATCGTGCCCCGGCCCGGGTGGTCGCGCCAGCGCACGAGGCGGACGACGACGGCCGCGAGGGCGGCGCCGACCGCGACGAGGCCCGCGACCCCGCCGCCGACCGCCGCGGGAGACGACCAGAACGCGTCGTCACGGGGCGCGATCGTGCCGGCGGTGAAGCCCGCTGCGATGGTGAGGTTCTCGTACGGGCCGATCGCGGCGGCCTCCGCGACGACGACCGTCTCGCCTCCCTCGTCGGCGGTCGAGATCCCGTCGCAGGGGGTGTTCGACCCGCTCCAGCCCCGATAGCACGCCACGGCGCCGGTGAACCCGTCGGCGAGCGCTCCCCCGAACCGCAGCTGCGCCCGCACGACGCCGAACGGCTGCGCCCATCCGGTGCCGTTGACGTCCCAGTAGAACTCGTCGATCGCCGCGTCGTCGGGCACGTGCGTGACGTTGCGCTGGCGGTACTCGATGACGTAGGTCTGCTCGCCGTGCACGAAGTCGTCGGCCCGGATCGTGACGAGCAGGAACTCGCCGTCCTCGTCGGTCTCGGTCTCGAACGCGCGCGGCGCGCCCGTGCCGTCGGTCACCGACTCGATCTCGAGGTCGGTCGGATGGCCGTCGTAGTCGAGCGGGATGGCGCGGCGGATGCCGCGGTTCTGGTCGAACTCGGGGAACCGGGCGACGAGCGTCTCCGTCGTCTCGAGCACCGAACGCCCCTCGGCGTCGAGCGAGAGCTCGTACACCGCGTCGAACGAATCGAAGGTGAAGTCCTCGACCCCCGATCGGACCCCGATCGCCGAGGCGGCGACCGGGACCGCCGCCTCGGCGCCGGGAGCATCGGCGGCGATGATCACGGGCATCGCGACGGCGGCCGCCGCGAGCGCGACGGCCGCGAGGCGGCGGAGCGGTCGGCGAAGCGGCATGCCCCCACGGTAGCGGCCTCCGACGCGGCGCGTGATCCCCCGAACGCGGCGGGCGGCCGCCGGTCGACCGCGGCTCAGGCCCGACGGAGCCTCAGGCTGTTGAGCACGACGAACACGCTCGAGAACGCCATCGCGGCGCCCGCGATCATCGGGTTGAGGAAGCCCGCCGCCGCGAGCGGGATCGCAGCCACGTTGTACGCGAACGCCCAGAACAGGTTGCCGCGGATCGTGCCGAGGGTGGCGCGCGCGAGCGAGATCGCGTCGGGGATGGCGCCGGGCTCGTCGCGGGTGAGCGCGAGATCGCTCGCGCTCGCCGCCGCGTCGGTGCCGCCGCCCATCGCGATGCCGAGGTCGGCCGCCGCGAGCGCGGCGGCGTCGTTCACCCCGTCGCCGACCATCGCGGTCTTGTGACCGTCGGCCCGGAGGCCGGTGACGACCGCGAGCTTGCCCTCGGGGCTCGTGCCCGCGTGCACCTCGTCGATGCCGAGCTCCGCGGCGACGCGGCGGGCCGGCCGTTCGGCGTCGCCCGTGACGAGCACCGGGGTGAGCCCCTGGCCGCGCAGGCGGTCGATCGCCTCTCGGGCGCCGGCCCGCGTCGTGTCGCCGACCTCGAGCACGGCGCGCACCTCGCCGTCCCAGCCGACGGCGACCGCGGTCGCATCGGAGTCGGCGATGCGGCGGGCGAGGTCGTCGGGCAGGCGCAGGCCGAGCTCTTCGAGGAATCGGGGGCGGCCGACCGCGGCGCTCACGCCGTCGACGACACCGGTGACGCCGAGTCCGGCGTGCGCGCGGAACTCCCGGACCGCCGGCACGGCGACGCCGCGCTCGGCGGCGCCCGCGACGACGGCGCGGGCGATCGGATGCTCCGACCGCTGTTCGAGCGCCGCGGCGACGCCGAGCGCCGTCGTTGCCTCGGCCGAGGCATCCACGACGATCTCGCCGAGCCGCATGCGGCCGGTCGTGAGCGTGCCCGTCTTGTCGAGCAGGATCGTGTCGATGCCGGCGATGCGGTCGAGGGTCTCGGGCCCCGTGATGAGGATGCCGCGCTCGGCGCCGCGCCCCGTGCCCACGAGGATCGCCATCGGCGTCGCGAGGCCGAGCGCGCACGGGCAGGCGATGACGAGCACGGCGACGGCCGCGGTGATCGCCTGCTCGACGGGGCTGCCGGTCGCGATCCACACGATGGCGGTGCCGAGGGCGATCGCGATCACGATCGGCACGAACACGGCCGAGATCCGGTCGGCGAGGCGCTGCGCGCGCGACTTCCCGAGCTGCGCGTCCTCGACGAGTCGGGCGATCTGGGCGAGCCGGGTGTCGGCGCCGACGCGTGCGGCTTCGACCACGAGGCTGCCGCCGTGCACGATCGTCGCCGCGGTGACCTCGCTGCCGGGAGCGGCGTCGACGGGCGCGGGCTCGCCGGTGAGCATCGACTCGTCGACGCTCGCCTCGCCGTCGACGACGGTGCCGTCGGCGGCGACCCGCTCGCCGGGCCGCACCACGAAGCGGTCGCCGGGGTGGAGCTCGGCGATCGGCACACGGGTCTCGACGACCGCGGCGCCCTCGCCGCGGAGGACGGTCACCTCGCGCGGGGCGAGCTCGAGCAGCGTTCGCAGCGCCCGCCCCGCCCGGCGCTTCGATCGCGCCTCGATCCAGCGCCCGAGCAGGATGATCGTGATGACCCCCGCGGCGACCTCGAGGTACACGTCGCCACCGGGGGCGCCGCGTACGCCGAAGGTCCACTCGTGGGTCATGCCCGGCATGCCGGCGTGCCCGAAGAAGAGGGCCCAGAGCGACCACGCGAACGCGGTGAGCGTGCCGAGCGAGACGAGCGTGTCCATCGTCAGCGAGCCGTGCCGCAGGTTCACCCAGGCTGCGCGGTGGAAGGGCCAGCCGCCCCACACGACGACGGGCGCGGCGAGCGCGAGCGAGAGCCACTGCCAGTAGGTGAACTGCAGCGCAGGGATCATCGCGATCGCGACGACCGGCACCGTCAGCACGGCCGACACGATCAGCCTGGTGCGCAGCGGGTCATCCGTCGCGGATGGCTCGGCGGACGCCGCGGTCGGAGCCGGTTCCGCCGTTCGGGCGGGTGCCGGGTGCTGGGCCGCGACCGTGCGTTCCCGCGCGCTCGGCGCCGGCGGCGAGGCATCCGCACCACCGACCGGCGTCGCCGTGTACCCGGCCTGCCGGACCGCCTCGACGAGCGCGTCGATCGACGTCGTCGACGGGAACCGCACCCGTGCCCGCTCGGTCGCGAGGTTGACGGCGGCCTCGACGCCGTCGAGCCGGCCGAGCCGTTTCTCGACGCGGCCGACGCAGCTCGCACAGGTCATGCCCTCGATGTCGAGGTCGATCGTGCGCAGCCGGGAGTCGTCGAGCGTGGTCATGGCGTCGACTATACCCCCTAGGGGTATCGGGTGCAAACGCGGTATCCTGTACTCGTGATCGAGGACATCAAGAAGCGCGCCCTGCACCGCACGAAGATCATCGAGGGCCAGCTGCGCGGCATCGAGAAGATGATCGAGAACGACGACTACTGCGTCGACATCATCACGCTGTCGCTCGCCGTGCAGAAGTCGCTCGGGTCGCTCAACAAGCTGCTGGTCGAGAACCACCTGCGCACGCACGTCACCCACCAGTACGAGGCGGGCGGCGACGAGCGCGAGGCGGCCGTCGCCGAACTCGTGCGCATCTTCGAGCTCTCCAACCGCGGCTGAGGCCTCCCGGCCTGCACGGCCGACTCGGGCGCGCCCGCTCGCCGGCGGCGCCCGTGCCCGCGCCAGCGTCGGCGCCGCGGCCGATCAGGTTCCGGGCGCGGTCTCCGCGAGCCACGCGTCGAGCTCGCTCGGCTCGTCGGTGATGATGCCGTCCACCCCCATCGCGTTCACGGTCTCCCAGTGCTCGAGGGTGTTGAGCGTGTAGCAGAGCACCGCGATACCCGCCTCGTGCGCCAGCTCGAGCGCGCCCGGCGCGGCCGTGACCGAGTCGACGGTCGTGCCGAACCCGATGACGCCGAGGTGCTCGGCGAGGGGCACCGGGTCGGCGGGCAGCTCGCGGATGAGCATGATGCGCGGCAGCGTCGGCGCGACCGCCTGGAGCGAGGTCAACGTCTCGATGCTGAAGCTCTGGAGCACGACCCTTCCGCGCAGGCCGTGGCGCTCGACGAGGTCCGTGACGAGGCGCACCTCCTTCGGCGTCCAGTCGGCCTTGAGCTCCACGAGCGCCCGGGCCTCGTCACGCGCGGCGAGTTCGCCGAGGAAGGCGTCGAGCGTAGGGATCTTCGCACCCGCGTACTCGGGCGCGTACCAGCCCCCCGCGTCGAGCCGCGACAGTTCGTCGAGGTCGAGCTCGCCCACGCGGCGACGGTCGCCGGTGATGCGCTCGAGGGTCGTGTCGTGGAAGAGCACCGGAACGCCGTCGCGGCTGAGCTGCACGTCGGTCTCGACGAACTCGAGCTCGTCCATCGCGAGTTCGAGCGAGGGCATCGTGTTCTCGGGCGCCGTCGCCCGGTCACCTCGATGGCCGACCGTGAAGGCCGGCTCGCCGGGTTCGCGCAGCGCGCCGAAGACGTCGATCGCGTACACGATGGGCGGCGACTGCGCGATGAACAGGATCGTCGCGACGAGCGCGACGGCGGCCGCCGCGATGGTGGCGCGGATCGCTCGACGTGGTGGGCGCTCGAGCCGCGCGAGGAGGAGCGATCGGGTCGGGTGCGTTGATGCGGCGGCACTCGGCCGCCGACGTGCGGTCGTCGGGGCGACCGCACGCGAGGCGTGCGTCACGGGTTCGGGCCTTTCCACCGGCCGTGCTCCGTCGCGCGACCGGTGCAGGAAACCTTAGCACCGTCGTTACCGTTTCGTTACCGTTCGGCGAGACCGGATGCGGGCACAGCTCGCTCGGTCACCGCCGTTCGTTGCCGCGACGGTAGTTGCCGGTGACCCGGGCGAGCAGGTGCTGCGCCGCGAGCTCGTCGCCGGCCGCCTCGGCACGTTCGAGCCCGGCGACGAGCCGTGCCGCAGCCGAACCGCCGACGGTCGTCACGACGCGACCGCCGCGCGAGACGAGTACCGCGCCGTCTTTGGCGACGCGGTACTCGAACGGGTCGGAGACGAGCCGTCCTCGCTCGTCGGACGCGCCGCTGCGACCGGACACTGCGGGACCTACCGCAGGCTCTTCGTGTGCCAGACGGTCTTCGTCTCCGTGAACGCCGTGATGCGGCCGAGGGCGGGTGCCGCGGCGTCGGGGCCGTTCTCGGGGCGCAGCACGCGCTTCAGCGTGTCGGCCGCGTCGACCTCGAGCGAGACCCAGTCGAGCCCGCCCGCACCGACGAGGTCGATGGCGTTGACGTCGGCGTGGCTCGCGAGCCACGGCGCGATCTCGGCGGGCGACCCCGTGAGCACGTTCACGACGCCCTTCGGCACGTCGCTCGTCGCGAGCACCTCGGCGAGCGAGATCGCCGACCGCGGGAACCGCTCGCTCGCGACGATCACGACCGAGTTGCCGGCCACGAGGGCGGGGGCGAGCGCCGACACGAAGCCGACGAGCGACGAGTCCTGCGGGGCGATGATCGCGACGACGCCCGTCGGCTCGGGCACCGAGATGTTGAAGTACGGACCTGCGACCGGGTTCGCGTTGCCCGCGACCTGGGCGAACTTGTCGGCCCAGCCGGCGTACCAGACCCACCGGTCGATGGCCTCGTCGACCTGGGCGGTCGCGACGGCGCGCGAGACGCCCTCGGCCTCCTCGATCTCGGCGACGAACTGGGCTCGACGCCCCTCGAGCACCTCGGCGATGCGGTAGAGCACCTGGCCGCGGTTGTACGCGGTCGCGCCGGCCCAGCCGGCGACTCCGCCGCGCGCCGCGACGACCGCGTCGCGCGCGTCCTTCCGCGAGGCCTTCGCGGCGTTCGCGAGGAAGCGACCGTCGGCGGCGACGACCTCGTAGGTGCGCCCCGACTCGCTGCGCGGGAACGCGCCGCCGATGTAGAGCTTGTAGGTCTTCGGCACGGCGAGGCGGCTCACTTCGCGGCTCCCTTCTTCGCGGCGCCCGCTCGTCGGGCGCGCGCCTTCGGCTTCGACGCGGATGCCTCGGCCGAGGCATCCGCGCGCTCGATGCGGCGCTGCGCGCCCCCGCGGCCGGCGGTGACCTGCGCGGCCGAACGCCCGATGGGCGCCGGGGACAGGTAGGCGGCGAGGCCGTGGCGGCCACCCTCGCGGCCGTAGCCCGACTCCTTGTAGCCGCCGAACGGCGAGCTCGGGTCGAAGCGGTTGAACGTGTTCGCCCAGATCACACCCGCGCGCAGCTGGTCGGCGACGGCGAGGATGCGGCTGCCTTTGTCGGTCCAGATGCCGGCCGAGAGGCCGTACGGGGTGTTGTTCGCCTTCGCGATCGCCTCCTGCGGTGTGCGGAACGTGAGCACCGAGAGCACCGGGCCGAAGATCTCCTCACGGGCGATGCGGCTCGAGGTCTGCACGTTCGTGAAGATCGTCGGCGCGTACCAGAAGCCGTTCTCGGGGATCTCGCACGGTGCGCTCCAGCGCTCGGCGCCCTCCTCGACACCGGCATCGCTCAGCGTGCGGATGCGGTCGAGCTGCTCGCGGGAGTTGATGGCGCCGATGTCGGTGTTCTTGTCGAGCGGGTCGCCGAGGCGCAGCGTCGAGAGGCGCGTCTTCAGGCGCTCCACGACCTCGTCGTGGATGTTCTCCTGCACGAGCAGGCGGCTGCCGGCGCAGCAGACGTGGCCCTGGTTGAAGAAGATGCCGTTGACGATGCCCTCGATCGCCTGGTCGATCGGCGCGTCGTCGAAGACGATGTTCGCGGCCTTGCCGCCGAGCTCGAGGGTCGCCTTCTTGTCGGTGCCCGCGATCTGCTTCGCGATCGCGCGGCCGACCGCGGTCGAGCCCGTGAACGCGACCTTGTCGACGCCCTCGTGCGCGACGAGCGCGGCGCCCGTGTCGCCCGCGCCCGTGACGATGTTCACGACGCCCGGGGGCAGGTCGGCCTGCTGCAGGATCTCGGCGAAGATGAGCGCCGTGAGCGGCGTCGTCTCGGCGGGCTTCAGGACGACCGTGTTGCCGGCGGCGAGCGCGGGCGCGATCTTCCACGCGAGCATGAGCAGCGGGAAGTTCCACGGGATCACCTGTGCGGCCACGCCGAGCGAGCGCGGGTCGGCGCCGAGGCCGGCGTGGTCGAGCTTGTCGGCCCAGCCCGCGTAGTAGAAGAACCACGCCGCCACGAGCGGCACGTCGACGTCGCGCGACTCCTTGATGGGCTTGCCGTTGTCGAGCGACTCGGCGACGGCCAGCTCGCGGGCGCGTTCCTGCACGAGGCGGGCGATGCGGAAGAGGTACTTGCCCCGGTCGCGACCGCTCATCTTCGACCAGACCCGGTCGTACGCGCGCCGGGCGGCGGCGACCGCGTCGTCGATGTCGGCCTCGTTCGCGTTCGCGATCATCGCGATGCGCTCTTCGCTCGACGGCGAGATGGTCTGGAACGGGGTGCCGCGGCCGTCGACGAACTCGCCGTCGATGAACAGCCCGTAGGCGTCGCGGAGGTTGAGGATGGCGCGCGACTCGGGGGCCGGCGCGTACTCGAGGAAGCTCATGTTCAGTCCAGTCAGTCGATCGTCACGTAGTCGGCGCCCGAGTAGTGCCCGGTCGTCATCTTCTGCCGCTGCAGCAGCACGTCGTTCAGGAGGCTCGACGCGCCGAAGCGGAACAGGTGGGGCACGAGCCACTCCTCGCCGACGGTCTCGGCGACCGTGACGAGGTACTTGATCGCGTCCTTCGAGGCGCGGATGCCGCCGGCCGGCTTGACGCCCACCCGATGACCCGTGAGGCGGTACCAGTCGCGTACGACCTCGAGCATGAGGAGTGTGACGGGCAGCGTCGCGGCCGGCTGCACCTTGCCGGTGGAGGTCTTGATGAAGTCGCCGCCCGCGAGGATCGCGAGCCACGACGCGCGGCGTACGTTGTCGTACGTCACGAGCTCGCCGGTCTCGAGGATCACCTTGAGGCTCGCGCTCGTGCCGTCCGCACGACGGCACGCCTCCTTCACGGCCGCGATCTGGTCGAACACCTCGCCGTAGCGGCCCGCGAGGAACGCGCCGCGGTCGATCACCATGTCGATCTCGTCGGCGCCGGCGGCGACCGCCTCGGCCGTGTCGGCGAGCTTGATCTCGAGCGACGAGCGACCCGAGGGGAACGCCGTCGCGACCGCGGCCACCGAGATGAGCCCGTCGTCGGGGTCGCCGTGTGCGGCGCCGAGGGCCTCGGTCGCGAACGGCACCATGTCGCCGTAGACGCAGACCGCCGCGACGCGCGGCACCGTCGGGTCGGCCGGGTCGGGGTTCATCGCCTTCGCGACGAGCGAGCGCACCTTGCCGGGGGTGTCGGCCCCTTCGAGGGTCGTGAGGTCGATGAGCGAGATGATCTTGTCGAGCGCCCAGCGCTTCGACGTGGTCTTGATCGAACGGGTGCCGAGCGCGGCGGCGCGCTGCTCGAGCCCGACCGCGTCGACCCCGGGGATGCCGTGGAGGTAGCGGCCGAGGGTCTGGTCGTCGGGTTCGCCGCCGAGCACGGCGAGCGCGCGCTCGCGTGCGGTGACGAGCGCGGTGCCGGTGTTGGCCGGAGCTGACATGGGGTGACCTGGCTTTCGTTGCGAGTTGCGGGACGGCGTCAGCCGTCGAGGAGATGGAGGGCGGTCGCCTCGTCGGTGACGAGCACCGTGCAGAGACCGCTGCGCACGACCGCGTCGGCCACGGCGTGCTTCGCCGGGCCGGCAACGACGGCGACGGAGAGCCGCGCGGCGCGCAGCTCGTCGAGCGTGAGGCCGACCGTGCGCGCGTCGAGCGCCGGGTCGACGATGTTGCCGTCGGAATCGATGTAGCGGCCGACGACGTCGCCGACGGCGCCCTTCGCGACGAGCAGGTCGACGTCGGTCGGCGACAGGTAGCCGCTCTCGACGTGCACCGAGTTATGGTCGGCGGCGCCGGCGCTGAAGAGGTAGGCGTCGGCCGAGCGGGCGAGCTCGATGACGCCGGCGACGACGCGGTCGGACTCGATCGCCTCCTTCGTCTCGAGCCGCTCGAGGATGGCGGGGCTCGGCAGGAGCGTCGCCTGGCCGCCGCCCTTCTGCGCGATGGAGACCGCGGTCGCCGCCGCGGTGCCCGCACGGCGGTTGAGGCTCACGCCGCCGTTGATCTGGACGACGTTGACGCCCGTGGCCCAGCCGTTGCGCAGGTGCTGGGAGATCTCGAAGAGGGTGCGCCCCCAGCTCACACCGAGGGTGCGCGGCACCGGCCGCAGGGCCGTGAGGTAGTCGGCGGCCGCCTGAGCCGTGCGCGCCTGCAGCTCTTCGAACGACGCCACGCCGGCCGAGGACACGACGATCGCGTCGTCGAGGCCGCGCTCGTCGCGCAACCGCCGTTCGATCGGCAGGCGTCGCGCACGCGGGTGCACGATCTCGATGCGGATGAATCCGCGGTGCTTGGCCTGCGCGAGGAGTCGACCGACCTTCCACCGGGTGAGGTTCAGCGCCTGCCCGATCTCGTCCTGGGTCTTGTTCTCCTCGTAGTAGAGCTCGGCCGCCCTGATCGAGAGGAGTTCGTCGATCTCGTCCATGCGCCTCCGTCCGCCTCCCTCCCAGCGTAGGCAGCGTCGTGCGCAGCGGCAACACTCGCGGGCATTCCTGCTCATATGAGCATTCCGAGCACGGATGCTGCGCGCCTATGCTGGTGCAATGCCCACGCCCCTCGCGCTCGCCGTGGACTTCGGCGGCACCAAGGTCGAAGCCGCCCTCGTCGAAGCATCCGGCCGCCTCGTCCCCGACTCCCGCCGCCGCCGTCCCACCGGCCCGACCGCCTCCGCGACCGAACTCGACGACGCCGTGCGCGAGGTCGTGGCGCACGCGCTCGCCGCGCTGCCGGCCGATGCCGAACTCATCGGGGTGGGTGCCGGATCGGCCGGCCCCATCGACGTCGCGACCGGTCGCGTCTCGCCGCTCAACGTGCCCGCCTGGCGCATGCACCCGCTGCGCGACGTCCTCGTCGAGGCCGTACCCGACGTTCCCGTCACGCTGCGCATCGACGGGCTGTGCATCGCCCTCGCCGAGCACTGGGTCGGCGCGGGCCGCGAGGCCGCGAACCTGCTCGGCATGGTGGTCTCGACGGGAGTGGGCGGCGGCATCGTCATCGGCGGTCGTGCGGTCGCGAGCCCGACCGGGAACGGCGGCCACATCGGCCACATCGAGGTCGGCGGCTTCGACGACCGCTGCTCGTGCGGCGGCCGCGGCTGCCTCGAGGCCGTCGCCTCCGGTCCGCGCACCGTCGCGTGGGCGCGCACGCAGGGCTTCGAGGGCACCACCGGGGAGGACCTCGCCCGAGCCCACGCGGCCGGCGACGCGATCGCGATCGCCGCGGTCGAGCGCGCGGGCCGCGCGATCGGCCAGGCGATCGCCTCGGCGACGAACCTGCTCGACCTCGACCTCGTGGCGATCGGCGGCGGGTTCTCGCGGGTCTCCCCCGTGCTGTTCGACCACGCCCGCGCCGCGGTCGCCGAACGCACGGCCTTCGCCTTCGCGACCCGGGTCGAGATCGTGCCGTCCGGCCTCTCCGACGAGGGCCCGCTCATCGGCGCGGCCGCCCTCGTGCACCGCCCCGACCTCGTCGTCTGACCCGCGCTCGGAGGTGCCCGCTCCGCGCCGGGCCGCGGTCGCCGTTCGGCGGCGCGTCGCGTGGAACCGGATCGGGGCGGTGTCGCTCAGCGTGCGCCGGCATCCTCCACGTAGCGGGGGCGCGCCGCGATGACGCCCGCGATCGCGCCCGGCACGATCGAGGCGAGCAGCAGGATGAGCGGCACCGTCCAGCCGTCGGTCGCCGCGTGCACGAAGCCGATGACGAGCGGGCCGGCAGCGGCGACGAGATAGCCGGTCGACTGCACGAAGCCCGAGAGCGCGACCGCGCCGGCGTGCGTGCGGGATCGCAGGTTGATGAGCACGAGCGCGAGCGGGAACATCAGCGGACCGATGCCGGCGAGCGCGACCCACAACCAGGTCGCCGCCGCCGGCGCGACGAGCAGCCCGAGGTAGCCGAGCACGAACGCCGCCATCGACACCGCGACGAGCAGGCGCACCCGACCGTGGCGGGCGGCGACGATCGGGACGACGATGCCGGCGGGCAGGCCCATCGCCGCGTAGAGCGACAGCAGCGCCCCCGCCTGCGCGGGCGTGACGCCGGCGACGTCGACGAGCAGCCGCGGCAGCCAGGCGAACGCCGAGTACGCGTTGAACGAGCTCACGATGAAGATCACGACGAGCGACCAGGCGACGGGCGATCGCACCACCCGGCCGAGCCCGGCCGCGCCGGGCTCCTCCGGCAGCGCGTCGCCGGCGTCGCGCCTCGGGTGGACGAGCAGCGCGATCCACGGGATCACCGAGACGACGGCCACGACGGCCCACGCCCCGATCGAGACGCGCCACCCCGCGGCATCCGCGACGGGAACCGCGACGAGCGGCGGAATGAACGTGCTGATCGACATCGCCGTCACGTAGATCGTCGTCACGAGCCCGATGCGGTCGGGGAAGTAGCGCTTGACGAGCGGCGGCAGCAGCACGTTGCCGATGCCGGTCGTCGCGAAGATCACGACGCCGGCGGCGACGAGTGCGAACGCCGAGTCGGCGAGCCCCCGCCAGGCGAGGCCCGCCGTGAGCGCGAGGAGCGCGACGACGAGCAGCGGCTCGAGCCCGAACCGCTTCGCGAGCGGCGGCGTCGCGATGCCGAACACGGCGAAGCAGAGCGGCGGCAGCATGCCGAGCAGGCCCACGACCGCGGGGTCGAGCGCGATCTCGTGCTCGATCCGGGCGATGATCGGCGAGAGCGACGCGACGCCCGTGCGCAGGTTCACGGCGACGAGGGCGATGCCGACGAGGGCGAGCGCCCGGCCGGCCCACAGCGGCCGAACGGCGGCCGTCACAGGCCGAGGATGCCGCGGGTGCGCTCGACGTCGTCGCGGATGGTGTCGATCAGGTCGGGGATCGTCGTGAAGGCGACCATGCCGCGGATGCGGTCGACGAACTCCACGTCGACGACGTGGTCGTAGAGGTCGAGCTCGCGGTCGAGCACGTACGCCTCGACCTGCTTCTTCGGCACGCCCTCGAAGGTCGGGTTGTCGCCGACCGAGATCGCGGCCGGATAGCGCGTGCCGGCGTCGGTGAGCCAGCCGGCGTAGACGCCGTCGGCCGGAATGAGGCCCTCGGACTCGGGCGTGAGGTTCGCCGTCGGGAACCCGAGCTCGCGCCCGCGGGCGGCGCCGTGCACGACGATGCCCGACACGGTCGGCGTGTGGCCGAGCAGCTCGGTCGCCCGACGGACGTCGCCCTCGGCGAGGAGCTCGCGCACCCAGCTCGACGAGACGCGCCGCTCACCGTCGGGGGCGACGTCGTCGACCACCTCGACCGTGAATCCGAACGTCGCGCCCAGGTCGGCGAGGAGGGTCACGTCGCCCGCGCCCCGGGCGCCGTAGCGGAAGTCGCGCCCGACGAGCACGGCCTTCGCGTGCAGCGTGTCGACGAGCACTCGCTCGACGAACTCGGTCGCCGGCACCGAGGCGAGCGCCCGGTCGAACGGCAGCAGCACCGTGGCGTCGATGCCCGTCGTCGCGAGCAGCTCGAGCTTCTGCCGGTTGCTCACGAGCGACTCGGGGCACTTGTCGGGCGCCAGCAGCGCGAGCGGATTGCGGTCGAACGTGACGACCGTCGTCGCGAGGTCGTGCGCGTCGGCGATGCCGCGGAGGCGCGCGATGATCTCGCGGTGCCCGCGGTGCACGCCGTCGAACTTGCCGATCGTCACCGCCGTCGGCCCGAAGCCGTGCGGCACCGCCTCGAGTCCCTTGAACGTCTTCACGCGGCGTCCGCCTCGACGGGGCGGTGCTTCGCGAGCCACCACATGCCGAGCACGGGCAGCACGAGCGGGATGAAGAGGTAGCCGCGCCCGAACCACGACCACACCGTGTCGTGCGGGAAGAGGGCGGGGTCGACGACGCTCAGCGCGCCGACCACGAGCACGCCGGTGAGCTCGAAGATCAGCGTGACCCAGGCGACGCGGTACCAGACCCGCCCCGGTCGCACGAGCGCGATCGTCGCGACGACGTAGACGGCCGCGGCGAGCGCGGAGAGCGCGTAGGCGAGGGGCGCCTCGTCGAACTTCGTGACGATCTGCACGAACGAGCGACCGAGGGCCGCGAGCGCGAGCACCCCGTAGACGGCGACGAGCACGCGGCCGACGCCGCTCATGCGGGTCGCGCGGGTACCGGCCGGACCGGTGGTTGCGGGGGCGCTCTGCAGTCGTTCCATGACGTTCGATTCTCTCAGACGCACGGGCCTCAGACGCCCTGCACGGTCCAGATCTGGTACATGCGGTACACCATCACGGCGACCGCGAGCGCGGCGACGCCGAGCACGACGGTCGACCACCGGTTCGGTTCGAGGAGCGCCCAGAACGCTGCGGCGGGCGACACGAGCGCGGCCGAGACGAGGTAGACCCAGAACTCGAGCGCGTTGCCCGAGGGCGCGTTCCCGACGGCGGGGGCGACGATCGCGACGACGACCTGAACGACGAGCAGCACCTCGACCACGGCGACCGACCCGAGCGTGAGGTCGCTCGGCTTCCGCCCCGCGAGGCCGAGCACGAGGCACAGGAGCCCCGCCACGACCGCGACGGCCAGCTGCACCCAGGTGAACCACTCGATCATGCGCGCTGCTCCTGCGGGAATCCGGTGACGACCTTCCACTGCGTGCCGCGCCGTTCGACGATCGCGACCAGGCGCTCGCCCGGCGCGATCGCGGCGACGGCGCCAGACGTGGATGCCTCGGCGGCGTCGGGCGCGGCGGCGATGCGCTTGCCGTGGCCGAGGTCGACGGCCTCGTCGTCGGTGATCTCGACGACCGGGAGGGCGCGCCGGGCCGCGTCGGCCGGGGCGATGAGTCGCGCGGCGACGTCGAAGCCGTCGAGCTCGCCGGCCTCGTCGACCGCGAACCGGCCGATGCGGCTGCGCCGGAGCGCCGTCAGGTGGGCGGCGGTGCCGAGCGACGCACCGAGGTCGCGCGCGAGCGCGCGGACGTACGTGCCCGACGAGCACTCGACGCGGACGTCGAGGTCGAGGCATCCGTCGTCGCCCTGCCGTACGGCGAGCAGGTCGTACGCCGTCACCGTCACGCGGCGCGGCGTGATCTCGACCGTCTCCCCGTCGCGAACGCGCTGGTAGGCCCGCTTGCCGTCGATCTTGACGGCGCTCACCGAACTCGGCACCTGGTCGATCTCGCCCGTGAAGGCGCGCATCGCCTCTCGGATCGCGGCGTCGCCGCGGTCGCTCGACGCGGTGAGCGCGACGACGACGGCGTCGCCCTCGGCCGTGCGCGGCAGGGCGTCGCCCTCGGCGTCGTCGGTCGTCGTGCCGAGGCCGAGGCGCACCGTCGCGAAGTACTCCTTGTCGAGGCCGACGAGGTAGTGCAGCAGTCGGGTCGCGCTGTCGACGCCGAGCACGAGCAACCCGGTCGCCATCGGGTCGAGGGTGCCGGCGTGGCCGATCTTGCGGGTTCCGGCGAGCCGGCGCATGCGGGCGACCACGTCGTGGCTGGTGATTCCCTGCGGCTTGTCGACGAGGAGGATGCCGCTGTTCACGCGGTACAGGCTAACAGTCGAGCGCCCCCGCCCGGAGCCGTGCACGGCCGACGGGCGCGCCGTGCGGCCCTACGCTGGAAGCCGTGAGGATCGGCATCATCGGCGCGGGTGCGCTCGGCGGGACGTTCGCGGCGCTGCTCGCCCGGGCCGGGCACGAGGTCGAGGTGACCGCGCGGGGCGCGGGCCTCGCCGCCATCCGGGAGCACGGCATCCGGCTGAGCGGCGGGTACGGCGAGGCGCACGCCCGCGTCACGGCTTCCGAGATCCTCTCGGTGCGCCCCGACCTCGTGCTCGTGTGCACGAAGGCGCAGGACGCGGCCGCCGCGATCGAGGCGAATGCCGCACTCGTGGACGGCGTGCCGGTGGTCGTCGTGCAGAACGGGCTCGACGGCGTCGCGACGGCCGAGCGCCTCCTGCCGGCATCGACGTGCGTCGGGCTCCTGTCGATCATCGCCGCGAACTACACCGAGCCCGGCGTCGTGCGGGTGACCACGCCGGCGACGAGCTACCTGGGCCGTGGCGACGGCGAGCCCGACGCCGAGTCCGAGCGCCTGGCACGCATCCTCTCCGACGCCGTCCCGGTCGTCGCGATCCCGGGCTTCCGCGGCGCGCAGTGGACCAAGCTCGTCGTGAACATGGTCAACGCGGTGCCGACGATCGTCGGACGCAGCGTGCAGGACGTGATCGACGACCACCGCCTCCGACGCGTCGTCGCCGCGTCGATGCGCGAGACGGTGCGCGTCGGCATCGCGCGCGGTGTGCGCTTCGGCGCCCTGCAGGGCCTCGGCGACCGGCGCCTGCGGCTCTTCGCCCGGCTGCCGCTCCGGCTCGGGCAGGTGCTGCCGTGGCTCATGCGCGTCCGCATGGGCTCGGTGCCGAACCTCGGGTCGACCCAGCAGAGCGTGCGCCGCGGCCAGCCGACCGAGATCGACTTCCTGAACGGGGCGGTCGTGCGCGAGGCGGCCGCCGCCGGACTCGACGCCCCCGTCAGCCGGGCGCTCACCGCGCTCGTCCACGAGGTCGAGGCGACGGGCGCTCCCCTGCCCGACGAGCGAGTGCTCGAGGCCGTTCCCATCTGACCGCGGGATGCCTCGGACCGCGGGCTCGGCCCGAGGCATCCCCCGTTCGTACCGACGACGAAGGGGGCCCGGCGAACCGGGCCCCCTTCGGTCATCGCGTGCGCTGGGCAGCGCGGCGACGACCTCAGCCGTTCTTGCGGCGCAGGCGTGCGACGACCACGAACGCGGCGCCCGCGAGCACGATGACGCCCGCGACGATGGCGATCGAGGTGCCGGCGAAGCCGGTCTCCGCGAGGCCCGAGCCGCCGGCCGGAGCCGCCTCCTGGTCGCCGGCCGGGGTCGACGGGGTTTCGCCCTCGCCGTCACCGTCGGCCGGTCCGGCGGGGGTCACCGGCGGTGCCGCGATGCAGTCGGGCGTCGCCGGCGGGTAGGCCAGCGCCACCTCGAGCTCGGGGTTGACGACGAACTTCGCGCTCGTCAGGTCGTGCGTCCAGGCGTAGTTGCCGTCGGTCTTCACCCAGGTGCCGTCGTCGAGCTGCTTCCAGCCCGGCCAGGCGATGGCGTTGCCCTCGTCGTCGACCGCGGCGCCGGGCCACAGCGTCTTGCCCTCGAGCTCGCCGTTTTCGTCGAGCGTTCCGAGCTCGATCGTCTCGGTGTTCTCGCCGTCGGTCAGGACGAGGGAGACCTCGCGGTTGGTGACCTGGTGGTCGGGGTCGGTGAGGACCACGTCGAAGAAGATCCACGGGGCGTCGGCGACGCAGGTGCCGGTCGCGACCGAGCCCTCGAGGCTCGGCTCGGCGGGCTCCTCCTCGCACGGCGTGTCGGTGAACGCGAACGTCCACGAGGTCTTCGTGCCCTCGGCGAAGGTGTAGCCGTCGTTCGCGATCGCGGTGATCGTCACCTCGCCGGCCGCGACCGAGCCGTCGACCTTCCACGTGACGGCGTCGGTGTCGCTCGGCAGGGTGAACGCGTCGTTGGCGGTGCCGCACTGGTCGACCGACTCGGGCTCGATCTCGATCGTCGCCTCCTCGGGCTCCTCCGAGCACGGGGTGTCGGTGAAGTGGAAGGTCCAGCTCGTCGTCGCGTCCTTCGCGAACACGTAGCCGGGCTTGGCGGTGGCCGTCACGACGACCGTTCCGCTCGCGACCTCGCCGACGGTCTCCCAGTCGATCGCGTCGGTGTCGGTGAGGTGCGAGACCGCGTCGTTCGCCACGCCGCAGAGGTCGATCGACGTCGGCTCGACGTCGATCGTCACGAGCTCGGGCTCCTCGGGGGTCGTCGGCTCGTCGACGTAGCGCACCGAGTAGTGGCTGATGTCCTTGCCGCTCGGGTGCGAGATCTCGACGCTCTTCACGGGCGGGTCGTACACGGTGACGACCGGGCCGTCGCCCTGCTTGTCGGAGCCGGCCTTGACGCAGACCTCGGCGATGAGCTCGCCCTCGGGCGCCGTGACGACCCAGGTCTTCTCGTCGTTCGCCGACAGGTGGCCGGTGTCCAAGTTCTGGCAGACCTTTCCGCCGTTGCCGTCACCGGTGGCCGAGGCGGGTGCCGCGATGCCGACGAGCGCGAGGCCCGTGCCGAGCGCGACGGCCGCGACGGCCGCGGCGAGCCGGCGCATCGGATTCGGACTGGTGGATCGCTTGCGGGCGAGGACGTCGCCGTCGGCAGCGTGCGCCGAGCGGGCGCCGAGCTTGCTCATTCGGGGTATCTCCTGGGTTCGGCCCGGCGGCGCTGCGAAAACCGGGAGCGAACGAGCGGAGAGCGCGACATGGCGCGGTCGCTGGGCGATCGACCCGACGAGCGGGGCGTGCGAGGCACGCGCGGGTCGGGTCGATCGCGCAGCGGCGATCGACGCGAATGCGTGTCGCGTCGATCTCTGCGGGAGGTTCGGGTACTTCGGGTGGTGCGTCGGGTTTCGCTGCCTGCCGGGGGCTTGGGCAATCAACCCCATTATGTCCGCAAAGAGGGGGACACGCTAGCATTTCGAGCCCCTGCGTGCAGAGATGTCCCCCGAAGACGGGGTACTCGGAACGGGGTACAGGCGGGAGGGGCGATCCGCGCCGCGATCAACGCCTGATCGGTCGTTCGGGATCGGCGAGGTCGACGATCGCATCCGCGACCGAGCGCGGGTCGCGATCGGCGTACGCGAGCCGATCGGCGTCGTCGAGCGGTTCGCCGTCGATGACGACGCGGTAGTCCCAGAGTTCGTCGAGCCGATCCCTCAGCACGAATCGGCCGTCGAGCACGAGGATGGCGTCCGCCGGCCCCGTGATCCATTTCGGCTCGACCCAGGCGTCTCGGGCCGGATCGAGCACGCGCGTGACGAACGCGGTCGAGCCGGCCATCCGGAACGGCTCGACGAGCACGCGCTTGAGCGCGGACTCGTCGAACCCGTAGCGGTAGTAGCGCTCCGCCGTATCGGCCCCGTACGCGTCCTGCGCGGCGCGCGAGCGGTGGAATCCCTCCATGCGGGCGCGGAACACCGTGCGACCGCGCTCCTCGAGCACGGCGGCGAGGTCGTCCGCGAATGCGGTCTTGCCGCTCCGCACCGGCCCGTCGATCGCGACGATCATCCGGCCGCGGCCGTACCGGCGCGAGATCTCCTCCGCGAGTTCGCGGAGGAACGCGACCCTGGGCGTGGTGACGAGGCGCATACGAGCGAGCATAGCCGCGAGGCATCCTCGCATCGCCGTAGGCTGGTCGGATGCCTCGTGCGACCGCCGCCCCCATCCCCGACGCGCTCGTCGAGTGGTTCGCGGACGCCGCGCGCCCGTTGCCGTGGCGCGCCGCCGAGGTCTCGCCGTGGGCGGTGCTCGTGAGCGAGTTCATGCTGCAGCAGACGCAGGTGGACCGCGTCGTCCCCCGCTGGTCGGCGTGGATCGACCGGTGGCCGACGCCGGCGAGCCTGGCCGCCGAGCCGGCCGCCGAGGCCGTCCGCGCGTGGGACCGGCTCGGCTATCCGCGCCGGGCGCTCTGGCTGCACCGCGCGGCCGTCGAGATCGTCGAGCGCCACGGCGGAGAGGTGCCGCACGACGTCGAGGCGCTCCTCGCGCTGCAGGGCGTCGGCCCGTACACGGCGCGCGCGGTCGCGGCGTTCGCGTTCGGCGTGCGCGTTCCGGTCGTCGACACCAACACCCGGCGCGTGATCGCGCGGGCGATCGACGGGCGGGCCGAAGCCACTCCCCCGTCGGCGGCGCGCGACCTGCCCGCGATGACGGCCCTGCTTCCGGCCGAGGACGCCGCTGCACGGACGTTCAACGCGGCGGCGATGGAACTCGGCGCCACCGTGTGCACGGCACGTGCGCCGCGATGCGAGTCCTGCCCGATCCGCGGCCGGTGCGCCTGGCGCGCCGCCGGGTACCCGGCGTACGACGGCCCCAGGAGGGCGCGCCAGGCGCGCTTCGAGGGGTCGGACCGGCAGGTGCGCGGCCTCGTGATGCGCGAACTCCGCGCCGCGCACCGCCCCGTCGCGCGCGACGAGCTGTCACCGCTGTGGGCCGACGCGGCCCAGCTCGACCGCGCCCTCGCGGGGCTCGTCGCCGACGGCCTCGCGGTCATCGCCGACGACGGGGGCTACGTCCTTCCGGACGCCTGATCGGTCGCGACGGAGACCTGCGCACGCCTCCCGACTGTGCGAGCATGCAGGGATGAGCCTCGCTTCCGACCCGCGCCCGGCGCCGAGCCCCGACGACCTGCTCGTGCTGCTCGCGGTCGCCCGGGCCGGGAGGTACACGCTCGCCGCTGCCGAGCTCGGCCTCAACCACACGACCGTCGCGCGACGCATCGATGCCCTCGAGAACGCCCTCGGCGGGCGGGTGCTCGCCCGCGGCGCCTCGGGCTGGGTGCTGACCCCGCTCGGCGAGCACGCGGTCGCCTCGGCCGAGGCGGTCGAGCAGGCGATGCAGGGACTCCGGCCCGGCGGTTCGACCCTCACCGGCGTCGTGCGCCTGTCGGCCACCGACGGGTTCAGCGGGTACATCGCCGCACCGGCGATCGTCGCGGTGCGACGGGAGCACCCCGGCGTCACCCTCGAGATCGTCGCGGCGCAGCGCCGCGCGACCCAGCAGCGGGTCGGCATCGACCTCGAGGTGGTGGTCGGCAGGCCGCACGTGCAGAAGGCGGAGGCGATACACCTCGCCGACTACGTGCTCGGGCTCTACGCCGGCCGTGACTACCTCGCCGCGAACGGCGCACCGGCGACGCCCCGCGATCTCGCCGGGGCTCCGCTCGTCTACTTCATCGAGTCGATGCTGCAGGTCGACGCGCTCGACGAGGCGCGACGGCCAACGCAGGGCATGGTCGACACCGTCTCGAGCACGAACGTCTACGTGCAGGTCGATGCGACACGAGCGGGCGCCGGGTACGGGCTCCTGCCCGCGTTCCTCGCCGACCGCCACGACGATCTCGTCCGGCTGTTCCCCGACGAGGTCGAGGAGCGGCTCCCCTACTGGCTGGTCTGCCGCCCCGAGGCGCTGCGGCAGCCGACCGTCCTCGCGTTCATCGCCGCCCTGCGTGCTCGGGTCGCCGAGGTGCAGGGCGAGCTGCTCGGCCAGGGCACGGCCGCGCCGCGTTGATCGCGCGGCGCGGTGCCGTGCCTCGGCTCAGCGCGTCTCTGCCTCGTCGAACTCGTCGTCGGTGTCGTCGTCGAGCTCACGCGGCTTCACGTACGGGTCGGCGTCGCCGGCGTACTCGGCGTTCGCCGCGAGCGCGGTCGTCGCCTCGTCGCGGGTGCGCGCCTCGCGCAGCAGTTCCTCGATGTGCTCGGCGTTCTCGGGGATCGCATCCGCGATGAACTCGAGCGTGGGCGTGAGCCGCGCCGTGATGTTGCGGCCCACCTCGCTGCGGAGCATCCCGGTCGCGGCCTTGAGCGCGAGTGCCGAATCGCGGCGCTCCTCGTCGGTGCCGTACACCGTGTAGAAGATGCTCGCGTGCTGCAGGTCGCCCGTGACGCGCACGTCGGTGATCGTCACGAATCCCAGCCGAGGGTCGCGAAGCCCCTTGTCGAGACGTCGGGCGACGATCTCCTTGATGCGGTCGGCCATCTTCCTGGCCCGTGCCGGATCAGCCATGGTCAGTGTCTCCTTCCGAGCGGAGCCCGGGGCGGCGAGCCGCCCCGGGCCGTTCGGTTAGACGCGAGGCTTCTCGCGCATCTCGATGGTCTCGATCTCGTCGCCGACCTGGATGTCGTTGTACTTGCCGAGGCCGATGCCCGCCTCGAAGTCCGTGCGGACCTCGGTGACGTCGTCCTTGAACCGGCGGAGCGACTCGATCGCGAGGTTGTCGCCGATGACGACGCCGTCGCGGATGACCCGGGCCTTCGCGTTGCGCGTGATGGTACCGCTGCGCACGATGACACCGGCGATGTTGCCGAACTTCGAGGAGCGGAACACCTCGCGGATCTCGGCGACACCCGACTGGACCTCTTCGTACTCGGGCTTGAGCATGCCCTTGAGCGAGTTCTCGATGTCGTCGATCGCGTTGTAGATGACCGAGTAGAAGCGCACGTCGACGCCCTCGCGGGCGGCGCGCTCGCGCGCCTTCACGTCGGGACGCACGTTGAACCCGATGACGATCGCGTTGTCGATCGTGGCCAGGTCGATGTCGCTCTCGGTGATCGCACCCACACCGCGGTGGAGGATGCGCAGCTGCACCGAGTCGTCGACCTCGATCTTCATGAGCGACTCCTCGAGCGCCTCGACGGCACCCGACACGTCGCCCTTGATGATGAGGTTGAGCGCCTCGACCTTGCCCTCTTCGAGCGCACGCGTGAAGTCCTCGAGCGAGATGCGCTTGCGGGCCTTCGCGAGCTGCGCGTTGCGCTCGGCGGCCTCGCGCTTCTCGGCGATCTGGCGGGCGGTACGGTCCTCATCGGTGACGAGGAACGTGTCGCCGGCGCGCGGAACGCTCGAGAGGCCCTGCACCTGCACCGGTCGCGACGGGGTCGCCGCCGTCACCGGGTCGCCGTTCTCGTCGGCCATGGCACGCACGCGGCCGTAGGCCGTGCCCGCGACGATCGCGTCGCCGACCTTGAGCGTGCCCGACTGGATGAGCACGGTCGCCACGGCGCCGCGCCCCTTGTCGAGCTTCGCCTCGATCGCGACACCGCGGGCGGCCTTGTCGGGGTTCGCGCGCAGGTCGAGTCCGGCGTCGGCCGTCAGCAGGACCGCGTCGAGCAGCTCCTGGATGCCGATGCCCTCACGAGCCGACACGTCGACGAACATGACGTCGCCGCCGTACTCCTCGGCGACGAGGCCGAACTCGGTGAGCTGCTGACGCACCTTCGCCGGGTTCGCGTCGGGCTTGTCGATCTTGTTCACCGCGACCACGATCGGCACGTTCGCCGACTGCGCGTGGTTCAGCGCCTCGATCGTCTGCGGCATGATGCCGTCGTCGGCCGCGACCACGAGGATCGCGATGTCGGTGACCTGCGCACCACGGGCACGCATGGCGGTGAACGCCTCGTGACCCGGGGTGTCGATGAAGGTGATCGCCCGGTCGGTGCCCTCGTGCTCGGTGTGCACCTGGTACGCACCGATGTGCTGGGTGATGCCGCCGGCCTCGCCCGCGACGACGTTCGCGTTGCGGATCGCGTCGAGCAGTCGGGTCTTACCGTGGTCGACGTGGCCCATGACGGTGACGACCGGCGGGCGCGCCTGCAGGTCTTCGTCGGTCTCCTCGGCCTCTTCGGCGTCGAGGTCGATGTCGAAGCCCTCGAGGAGCTCCTTGTCCTCGTCCTCGGGCGAGACGACCTGGATCTTGTAGCCGAGCTCGGCGCCGAGTACCTCGAAGGTGGCCTCGTCGAGCGACTCCGTCGCGGTCGCCATCTCACCGAGGTGGAAGAGCACCGTGACGAGCGAACCGGGGTTCGCGTCGATCTTGTCGGCGAAGTCGGAGATGGAGGCGCCGCGGCGCAGGCGGATGACGGTGTTGCCGTCGCCGCGGGGAACGCTCACGCCGCCGAGCGACGGAGCCTCCCGCATCTCGAATTCCTGCCGCTTCGTCCGCTTGGACTTGCGGGCCTTCGACTTGCCGCCGCCGCGACCGAACGCACCGGCCGTGCCGCCGCCGGGGCCGCGACCACGACCGCCGCCGCCCGCGGGACGCGGGCCGCCGAAGCCGCCGCCGGGGCGCTGGAAGCCGCCGCCGGCACCGCCGGCGCCGCCGCCCGGGCGTGCACCCGCGCCGGCGCCGCCGGGGCGCTGGAAGCCGCCGGGACGACCGGCACCCGCGGGACGCGGGGCGCCGATGCGCGGCGAACCGGGGCGCGGCGCCTGCGGCCGCGGGATGTTGCCGGGGCTGGGACGCTGGCCCATTCCCTGCGAGCTCGAGAACGGGTTGTTTCCCGGGCGCGGCTGGGCGGGACGCTGGCCCATGCCCTGCGAGCTCGAGAACGGGTTGTTGCCGGGGCGCGGGGCGCCGGGCTTCGGGGCCGGGCGCGGGATGGCGCCGCCGGGCTTGGGGGCGCCGCCGGGCTTGGCCACGTCGCCGGACTTCGCCGGGGCGGGCGCGGTCTCTGCGGCGGCCTGCTCGGCCGCGGCCTTCTCGGCGGCCGCCTGCGCGGCCTTCTCCTCGGCCTGGGCCTGGCGCTCGGCGACCGTCAGCGGCGCATCGGCCGGGGCGGGCGCGGGAGCCGGCGCGGCGGGCTTGGGTCCCGGCTTCGGGCCGGGCTTCGCCGCGGTCTTCGCGGGCGCGGCCGGAGCCGCGGCCGCAGCGCCCTTGGCGGCGCCGTCGGCCTCGAGCGCCGCCTTCAGGCGACGCGCGACGGGGGGTTCGATCGACGAGGACGGTCCCTTGACGTACTCGCCCATCTCCTTGAGCTTCTCAAGGGCGATCTTGCTGTCGACACCGAGTTCGGATGCGATCTCGTGTACGCGTGGTTTGGCAGCCACTTCTCTCCTGTTCCGGGCCTGCACCCGGACAGGGGCAGACCGTAATCAGCGGACGGGTCTCATTTCGAGCCGCTCATTACTTGTCCATTAGCCGTTCAGCCTGTTCTCTACGTTGCTGGTGTCCACCTCGCCGCGGATGCGGAGCGCTCGTGCGAAGGCACGGCGTCGTTCTGCGAGGCGGTAGCACTCGAGCGTCGGATGCAACCACGCACCCCTCCCCGGAAGCACGGCCGCATCATCTGCGATCACTCGGGATTCCTGGAGAACGACCCTCATGAGCGAGGATCGCGGGGCGCGCGAACGGCATCCGATGCACGTTCTGACGGGTTCCATCTTACACTCTGCGCTCATGCCCCGCCGACGCGGCCGTCGGCAGGGCTCGAAACCGACTCGCGGCCGCTTAGCCCTGCTCGAGGATCGAGTCGGGCTGGATGTCGATCTTCGCCCCCGTGAGCTTCGCGGCGAGGCGGGCGTTCTGACCCTCCTTGCCGATCGCGAGCGAGAGCTGGTAGTCGGGCACGAGCGCGCGCACCGCACGCGTCTGCTCGTCGATCACGTAGGCGCTCGTCACCTTCGCGGGCGACAGGGCCGAGGCGACGAACGTGGCGAGGTCGTCGGACCAGTCGACGATGTCGATCTTCTCGGCGCCGAGCTCGGCGGTGACGGCGCGCACGCGCTGCCCGAGCTCGCCGATGGCGGCGCCCTTCGCGTTGACCCCGGGCTGGTTGGCCCGCACCGCGATCTTCGTGCGGTGCCCCGCCTCACGGGCGAGCGACACGATCTCCACGACGCCGGACGCGATCTCGGGCACCTCGAGGGCGAAGAGCTTGCGCACGAGCGCCGGGTGCGTGCGCGACACCGTGATCGACGGCCCCTTCGCGCCCTTCGCGACGCTCGTCACGTACACGCGGATGCGCTGGCCGTGCGGGTACTCCTCGCCGGGGACCTGCTCCTCCGGAGGCAGGATCGCCTCCACCGTGCCCAGGTCGATGTGCACCATCTTCGGGTTCGGACCCTGCTGGATGATGCCCGCGACGATGTCGCCCTCGCGTCCGCGGAACTCGCCGAGCACGGCGTCGTCGGCGATGTCGCGCAGGCGCTGCATGATGACCTGCTTCGCGGCGAACGCCGCGATGCGGCCGAAGTCGCTCGGCGTGTCATCGGCCTCGCCGATGACGTCGCCCGACTCGTCGAGCTCGGGGACGTAGATCGTCACGTGGCCCGTCTTGCGGTCGAGCTCGGCGCGAGCCCCCTTCGGGTTGGCGTGCCCGTGCTGGTTCGGGTTCTGGTGCTTGAGGTAGGCCATCAGGATCGCCTGCTCGATGATCTGCACCAGTTCGTCGAACGGGATCTCCTTCTCGCGCTCCACCATGCGAAGCATGCTGAGGTCGATATCCATCGCCGGCCTCCTCTATTCAGCTCTCGGCCGCTTCCCCTCGGAGCGGACATTCAAGCGTATCGGATGCCGCGACCGAACATCACCCGCGGACCGCCCAGAATTTCACGTTAATGCTCATTGACATGGAACAGCATATCGGCGTTAATAGGGATTGAAATGAAAACGAAGCGCAGCTACACCATGCGAGCCCGCGCCGAGCAGGCCGAGCAGACGCGCCGTCGCATCCTCGAGGCGACGATCGCCCTCGCCTTCGAGGTGCCGCTCGCGATGTGCACGCTGCCCGCGGTCGCCGAGCGGTCCGGGGTGTCGGTGCAGACGATCCTCCGGGTCTTCGGGTCCCGCGACGGGCTCTTCGAAGCGGCGATCGAGCACGGCCGGGCCGAGATCCTCGCCGAACGCCCCGCCGACCCCGACGACATCGCCCGGTCGATCGACCTGCTCGTCGACCACTACGAGCGCCGCGGCGACGGAACCCTGCTGCTGCTCGGGCAGGAGGCCTGGGAGCCGCTTGCGCTCAGGGTGACGACCGGCGGCCGTGCGGCGCACCGTGCGTGGGTCGAGCGCACCTTCGCCCGCCCGCTCGAGCGCCGCCCCCAGGGCGCGCGCGACGAGGTCGTCGACCTCCTCGTCGCCGCGACCGACCTCTACACCTGGAAGCTCTGGCGCCGCGACCGCGGATTGTCCCGCGGCCACGTGCGCGACCGCATGCTGCGCCTGATCGGCGCGATCGTCGATCAGCGCTGATTCCCGAGTTCGAACCGAGGAGTCGTCATGGGCACCTTCGCCATCGTCACCGTCTCGGGCGGCGGCAACCTGCCGCCGATCCTCGCAATCGCCGCCGAGCTCCGTCGACGCGGCCACGCCGTCCACGTCCTCGCCGACGAGTCGCTGCGCGAGCGCTTCGTCGCCGCCGGCCACGGTTTCGTCGCGCTCGACTGTCTGCGCGGCTGGAGCACGGCTGAGCGGCGCAGCGTGCCGCGCTCCATCGCCGTCTTCGTCGGGCTCGCCTCCGACGGGCGCCTCGAGCGCGAAGTCGCCGAGCGGCTCAGCGAGCTCGACGTCGACGCCGCCCTCGTCGACTGCCTGATGGCCGGGTCCGGTCGCGCGTCGAGGCACGTCGGCGTGCCGGTCGCGGTGCTGTTCCACACCCTGCACGCCTTCTGGCGTCGCAGCTATGTGCGCGGGCCGGTGGGCGTGATATCAGGGCTGCGGGGCGTCGATCCGCGGCGGCAGTGGGCCGCAGCCTCGGCCCGGATCGTGACGAGCGACCCGCTGCTCGATCCCGACGCGCGTCGCCCGGGGGCGACCGACGCGATCGACTGGGTGGGCCCGGTCGAGCGCGGCCGGCCGGCCGAACCCGACCCGGTACGACCGCCGCTCGTCGTCGTGAGCCTCAGCACGACCTGGCTGCCGGGGCAGACCGACGCGTACCAGCGCATCGCGACGGCACTCGGTGCGCTTCCGGTGAAGGGGCTCATCACGCTCGGCGGGCTCGCCCCCGACCGGCCGCTCCGGCTCCCGCCGAACGTCGAGCTCGTCGACCGCGCCGATCATGACGACGTACTCGCCCGGGCGTCGCTGCTCGTCGGCCACGGCGGGCACTCGACGACCTTCCGCGCGCTCGCGCACGGTGTGCCGGTCATCGTGATCCCGATGCATCCGCTGCTCGACCAGCCGATGGTGGGCGCGGCGGTCGAATCGGCCGGCGCGGGCCTGCGCCTTCCGAGACGCGCGCCCGCAGCCCGCATCGCCGACGCCGTGACCCGCGTGCTCGCCGACGGCGGCATGCCGGCGACCGCAATGGGTATCGGCGCACGCATCAGGGCGCACGACGCCGGCTCGGAGGCCGCGGACGTGCTCGAGCGGATCGGGGTCGCACGCGCCTCAGGAGCGAACTGAACGGGCCGGTCACTCCCCCGGCACCGACGGCGGGGTCGCGGTGGCGGGCGCCGAAGGCAGGTCGTTGATCGCCCGGATCAGGCGGTGCAGCTCGCCGACCCGATGCAGGTCGAGCTCGAGCACGAGTCGCGGCTTGTCGAGTGCGTCGCGGTCGGCGACCTCGGGTCCGAGCGGCTCGGTGCGCTCGATGCGCCCCGCCGCGAGCAGGTGCCCGAACCGCTCGTCGAGCTCGGCGACCTCGGCATCGCTCGGCTCGGCGTTCAGCCGAAGCACGAGACGGTCGCCCACCCACCGCAGCGAGTCGTAGTTGCGCCAGAATCCGGTGATCTCGGCGACCGCCTGATCGACCGAGTCGGTGATGAGCACCCGGTCGAGATCGCCCGGCGACACCATCCCCAGTGGCGCGAGCTCGGTCTCCACGTACCGGCGGAGGCTCGTCCAGTACGTGCCGCCCGCCGCGTCGAGCAGCACGATCGGCATCGGCTCCGCCTTGCCGGTCTGCTGGAGCGTGAGCAGCTCGAACGTCTCGTCGAGCGTGCCGAACCCGCCGGGCAGGCAGACGAAGCCGCGGGACTCCTTCATGAGCATGAGCTTGCGCGTGAAGAAGTACTTCATCGTCACGAGCCGCTCGTCGACCGCGATCGCCGCGCTCGGCTTCTCCTCGAAGGGCAGCCGGATCGACACGCCGATCGCGAGCGCGGGCCCGGCCCCCTCGGCCGCGGCCTGCATGATGCCCGGCCCGGCCCCCGTGACGACCATCCATCCGTCGCCGGCGAGCGCGGCCGCGACGCCCTGCGCGTGTCGGTAGAGCGGGTCGTCGGCGGCGATTCGCGCCGATCCGAACACCGTGACCTTCGGCACGGCCGAGTAGGGCGCGAACAGCCGGAACGCCTGCCGCATCTCCTCGAGGGCGGCCGCGGTGATCTTCAGGTCGAGCCGGTCGGTCCCGTCGAGGCCGAGTCGCGCCCCGGACGCGAGGATCCGCTCGACGAGCGCGCGATTGCGCCCCGCGCCGATCTCGGCGACGAGCGCCGAGACCGCCTCGCCGACGGAAGCTGGCAGGGCGGCGGACGACGGCGCGGCGATCTCACTCACGAGGCCAGCCTGCCATGCTCGCACGACCTCCGGCCCGAGACATCCCGGATGCGACCCCCGATCGGCCGGATGCCGCGTGGCCCCCCTGACCACGCGGCATCCCCCTCATGACGCAGCGAACCCCCTCAGCCGCGCCACACCTGGATCACCGACGGGCGCGGCGCCGCGACCAGGCCCGTGTCAGGGCGGTGCGTCGGCACGTAATCGGGGAAGTACGAGTGCGGTTCGGCGACCGTGCCCTCCTCGCCCGGGTGCTGGACGGCGACGAACACCATGCCCTCGCGGTCGTGGATGACCGGCCCGCAGGTCTCGGCGTCGCGCGGCACCGAGAGGAACTGCTCCACGCGTCCGCGCTCCTCCCCCTCGAGCCCGACCTTGAACAGGCCGTCGTTGTAGCCGATCTTGCTCGGCGCGCCGTCGGTCGAGATCCAGAGGTTGCCCACCGAGTCGAACGCGACGTTGTCGGGGCACGAGATCGGCGACACGAGGTCGGCGGGGAAGCCCGAGAAGTACGGCAGCTCGCCCTCGATGGACGGGTCGCCGCAGAGCAGCAGGATCGTCCAGCCGAACGCGGTGCCCGACTGCCCGGCCGTCTCGGTGAGCTCGATCACGTGTCCGTGCCGGTTGCCCGTCACCGAACCGGTCGCCGAGAGCAGCGAGACCGGGTTGGCCTCGTCGACCTGCGCGCGGGTGCGACCGGAGTTGTTCGTGAGCGCGGCGTAGACCTTGCCCGTGTGCGGGTTCGGCTGCACGTCCTCGGGGCGGTCCATCTTCGTGGCGCCGACTGCGTCGGCGGCGAGCCGAGTGTAGACGAGCACCTCCTCGGTCGACATGCCGGGGATAACGCTCTCGCCGTCCTGCGTGAGCGGAATCCAGACGCCGGTCCCGTCGAACGCGCCGTCGCTCGGCAGCGCGCCGGTTCCGGTGATCTCGGCCGCGGGCGAGTCGCCGGTGAACTTCGCGACGTAGAGGTCGCCCTCCTCGAGGAGCGTCATGTTGCGACGACGTGCCGCCTTGGAGCCCGACGCGTCGAACACGCCCTTCGACACGAACTTGTACATGTAGTCGTTCGCCTGGTCGTCACCCATGTAGGCGACCGCGCGGCCGTCCTCGCCGATGATGACGTTGGCGCCCTCGTGCTTGAACCGCCCCATCGCCGTGTGCTTGCGGGGGGTCGACGTCGGGTCCTCGGGGTCGATCTCGACGATCCAGCCGAACCGATTCGGCTCGTTGACGAAGCCCGGGTCCTTCGCGTTGAAGCGCGGGTCGATGCGCTCGAACGTGTAGGTCGACTTCGTGCTCGGCGTGGCGCGGTAGCGCTTCTGCCCCGCGGTGTCGGCGGCCCACACGAAGTAGCCGTCGAAGTTCTCCTCGCCGGAGAGCACGGTGCCCCACGGCGTCGTGCCGCCCGCGCAGTTGCCGAGCGTGCCCTTGACCCAGCGACCCTCGGGGTCCTCCGCGGTCCGCAGGAGGGCGCTGCCCGCCGCGGGACCCGTGACCTCGAACACCGTGTCCGCGGTGATGCGCCGGTTGCGGCGGCCGTCGACGAGGTAGCGCCACGGCTGCCCGAGCTTCGAGCGGCGCAGCTCGACCACCGAGAAGCCGTGCGCGGCCTTCGCGATCGCGGCCCGTCGGTCGAGCTCGGCGGGGTCGGTCGACGGCGCGAACATGATGCCGGGGTTGACGTACTCGTGGTTGTTGACGAGCACGGCCGTGCGGCCGCTGCGGTCCTGGAGGATGTCGAGGTAGTCGCAGTTGTAGCCGAACTGGCCGGCCTGCGCCTCGGGGGTCTGGTGCTCGAAGTCGAGGGCCGGCACGCTCGAGAAGAGGGGGTCGCCCCAGCGGATGATCGGCTGCCACGTGTAGCCCGCGGGCACCGTGACGTCGTCGACGAGCATGGGCACCGGGTCGATCGCGTCGAACGGGAGGCCGCCGGCCGCTCCGGACGCACCGCCGCCGGGTGCAGCGAACGCCGAGCCGCCCGGGGTCGCCGCGGCGAGCGCGATGCCGACGGCGCCGGCGGCCCCGAAGCCGAGCAGCGCCCGCCGCGTCAGTGCGGCCGAGGCGATGTCGCGGAAGTGGGCGTTGGCCGTCGTGTTGCACTCGGGTCCGAGGCAGGCGTTCGCGCACTTGAAGTGGCAGGTCACGGCCGAGCGCTTGCCGCGCACGTGATCGGCCATCGGGAGCAGTTGGATGTCGGTGATCGTCACGGATCGTTTCCTCACGCCGTCGGTCAGGGGGTCGACTGCAGGTTGCTCGCCGAAACCGACGTCGGGCGGGATGCCGGGTGACCTGTGCGTGAACGACGACCGAACGATCGGGGTCCGGACGACCGGGTCCGACGCGACCGCCTTCGAGGGCCGCCTTGCGGGCGGAGCCCGCCGGCATCCTGCAGAATCGGAATCGCCCAGGATCGAGAGCGCGGCCGCAGGACCGGCCGCCACAGCCGGAGGACCCCACATGGCCAGGTCATCACGCGCGAAGCGGCGCATCGCACGTCAGCGCAGCGAGCTGAAGAACACCGCGTACGAGATCTTCATCGGCATCCTGTCGGTGCTCTCGATCCTGAATCTCGTGCTCGTGTACGTGATGCGCGACGACCGGGCGCTGCAGGTCGTGCTGTCGGCGATGAACGGATTGTTCAGCCTGATCTTCCTCGGCGACTTCATCTACCGGATCACGACCGCTCCGTCGGCATCGCGCTACTTCTTCCGCGGGTTCGGCTGGGCCGACCTGCTCGCGAGCCTGCCGTTCCCGCAGCTCAAGGTCCTGCGCATCTTCCGGCTGCTCCGCGTCTTCAGGCTCCTGCGCGAGGTCGGGCCGCGCAAGATCTGGAACACGCTCATCCACGATCGGGCGAACAGCACGCTGATGACCCTGCTGCTGCTCGGCGTGCTCGTACTGCAGTTCGGCAGCATCACGATCCTCGCGGTCGAGGAGGACGCCGAGGGCGCCAACATCACGACCGCCTCCGACGCTCTCTGGTACACGATCGTGACGATCTCGACGGTCGGCTACGGCGACCAGTTCCCCGTCACGAACCTCGGGCGCCTGATCGGTGCGATGATCATCGTCGTCGGCGTCGGCATCTTCGGCACGTTCACCGGTTATCTCGCGAACCTCTTCCTCGGGCCGCAGAAGCAGTCGGGAGATGACGCGGCCGTCGACGCCGAGGTGGAGGCCGACGTCGCGGCGGCCCCTGCGGCCGATGAGGCGGCGACCGGGTCGGTCGGCGATGCCGCGTCGGCCGGTGTCGCGGCAGGCGCCGTCGCGGGTGCGGTCGACGCCGGCGCCGGCGCGAGCGGCGCGGCGGCAGGAGCGGCTGCTGCATCGTCCGGCCCCTCGGCCTCGCCGGCTGAACTCAGCGCCCGCCTCGAGTCGCTGATCGCCCAGTCGGAGGCCACGGCGTCCGAACTGCGCCGTCTCCTCGCCGACGCCTCCCCCGAAAGCTGACCCGCAGATCGAACGGGCAATCGTTGCCCGTCCACCGCACGCCAGTGGACGACCATTGCCCGTTCGATGCGGCGAACTGGGGGTCCCGGAATCGAATGGGCAATGGTGGTCCTGGGACTCCCGTTTCATGGGCGATCATTGACCGTTCGATCCGAGACGAGGGACTCGCCCTGCCCTGAGCGGCGGAGTCGGATGATCAGCGCGCGGATCGCGCCTGGATCACCCTGCGCAGGTCGGCGAGCAGGCCCGCGGGATTCCGGAGATCATCGATCGTCACTCTGAGCACGATCCAACCGAGACTTTCGAGCGCTCGGCGGCGCGCGATGTCATCGCGCCAGCGCCGATCGTCGATGCGGTGCTCCTCCCCCTCGTACTCGATGGCGATGCGCAGCTCGGGATAGGCCAGATCAGGATGCAGGACGACGCCGCCGGCGGTGACGACCGGATGGGCGATCACCGGCTCACGGAACCCCGCACGCACGATGAGCAGCCGGGTGTGGGTCTCCCGCCGCGAGTCGACACCCGTGCGTACGGAGCGGATCGCCTCATCGAGTTTCGTGGTCCCCCGCGCCGGACGATGGCGGTCGATCGCGGCGGCGAGTTCGTCGATGCCGCACAGCGGTTCGGTCCGATAGCCCGGTCCGACTCGCTTCCCGGAGACGAAGGCGTCGCCCGCCGCGATGAGGTCCTCGAGCGAGAGCATCGTCGCGAGTTGACACCAGGTATCAGCCGGCGACGCTAGCGGCAGCAGTCCGCGTCGGACGGTCAGCATCCGTTTGATCCGGTGCCCGACGACGCCTCGTGCCCGCGGGCGCGACTCATCCCCTGAGGCGACGTGCACCTCGATTTCACGCTCGAGCTCGGTAGGGAGAGGGATATCGAAGAGTCGGGCCGCCGTCGAGTGGCTGAACGCCTCCTGCGGTCGGAGTTTCGGCAGATACGCGCGGCAGCGCTCCTCGAGTTCGGAGAGGTCGATACCGACGGCACGCACCCCGTAGAACGGCCGGTCCAGATCGGCTGCGCGGAGTCGCTTCGCCCCGACCCCGCCCGCACCATTCGCCGTCACGAGAAACGCACGTCGCTCGAGGTGTGCGGGAAGCGCTTGGCGGCGAGGCATCCACCAACCCTGCAGTGTTGCCTGCGATGGCGCTCGAGGTTCTCCACAGCCTGTCCGCGACCAGCCCGATCGCCCGATCGAACGGGCAATGGTGGTCCGATCCGACCTCCGAATCGGGCAACCATTGCCCGTTCGATCGCGCGCTCAGGGCGCGCAGGCCGAACCGACATGTGGGCCCCGGGCCGCGATCGGCACGAGGCCGCGCCCCGCGCCCCGCGGCCCGGGCTCAGCCGAGCGCGGCGACCACGCCGTCGATCGGCACCTGGGTGCGCTCGCTGGTCGCGCGGTCCCAGACCTCGACGACGCCGTCGGCGACGCCGCGGCCCGCGATCACGATCGTCGGCACGCCGATGAGCTCGGCGTCGCCGAACTTCACGCCGGGCGACACCTTGGGCCGGTCGTCGTAGAGCACGTCGCGACCGGATGCCTCGAGGTCGGCCACGATGCGCTCGGCGGCGTCGAACGCCGCCTGGTCCTTGCCGGTCGCGACGACGTGCACGTCGAACGGGGCGACCGACGCCGGCCAGATGAGGCCCTTGTCGTCGTTGTGCAGCTCGGCGATGATCGCGAGGATGCGCGTGATGCCGATGCCGTACGAGCCCATCGTGACGGTCGCGAGCTTGCCGTTCTCGTCGAGCACCTTGAGCCCGAGCGCCTCGGCGTACTTGCGGCCCAGCTGGAAGACGTGGCCGATCTCCATGCCTCGGGCGAGCTCCACGGGGCCCGAGCCGTCGGGCGCGGGGTCGCCGGCGCGCACATCGGCGATGTCGATGACGCCGTCGGCCGTGAAGTCGCGGCCCGCGACGAGCGAGAGCACGTGCTGCTCATGCCGGTTGGCCCCGGTGACCCAGGCGGTGCCGTCGACGACGCGCGGGTCGACGAGGAAACGGATGCCGCTCGTCGACTCCTCGCCGAGCACGGCGCCCTCGGGCGACCAGGGGCCGATGTAGCCCTTCACGAGGGCGGGGTGCTTGGCGAAATCGGACTCGGTGGCCGCCTCGACCTCGGCCGGGGCGAACGCCACCTCGGCGCGCTTCAGCTCGACGTCGCGGTCGCCGGGCATGCCGACGACGACGAGTTCGCGGGTGCCGTCGAGGTGGGTGAGCGCGAGCACGACGCACTTCAACGTGTCGGCCGCGTGCCACGGCCGGTCGGCGCGGGGTTCGTGGTCGTTGACGTGGTCGACGAGGCTCAGGATGGTCGGCGTGTTCGGCGAGTCGAAGATGCGCGCCTCGGGCTGCCCGTCGATCGGCAGCGGCTCGGGCACGAGCGTCTCGAACGCTTCGACGTTCGCCGCGTAGCCGCCGGCCGAACGCACGAAGGTGTCTTCGCCGACGGGCGTCGGGTGCAGGAACTCCTCGCTCTTCGAGCCGCCCATCGCACCGGCGTCGGCCTTGACGATGACGTACTCGAGGCCGAGCCGGGTGAAGATGCGCTCGTAGGCGTCGCGCTGCGCCTGGTACGAGGCATCCAGCCCCTCGTCGGAGATGTCGAACGAGTACGCGTCCTTCATGGTGAACTCGCGGCCGCGCAGGAGGCCGGCACGGGGGCGCGCCTCGTCGCGGTACTTGTCCTGGATCTGGTAGATCGAGAGCGGCAGGTCCTTGTACGACGAGTACAGGTCTTTCACGAGCAGGGTGAAGACCTCTTCATGCGTCGGCGCGAGGAGCATGTCGGTCTCCTTGCGGTCCTGCAGGCGGAAGAGCGCGTCGCCGTACTCGGTCCACCGGCCGGTGACCTCGTAGGGCTCTCGGGGCAGGAGCGCCGGGAAGTGCACCTCATGGGCGCCGGCCGCCTCCATCTCCTCGCGGACGATGCGCTCGATCTTCGCCTTCACCCGGAGGCCCAGCGGCAGCCACGCGAAGATGCCCGGCGCCTGGCGCCGGATGTAGCCGGCGCGGACGAGCAGCTTGTGGCTCGTGACCTCGGCGTCGGCGGGGTCTTCGCGGAGCGTGCGGAGGAAGAAGTTCGAAAGGCGTGTGGGCACCCGACGATTCTACTGAGACGGCGCCGGGTGCCCGCACGTGCCGGGCTCAGGCCGGACAGGGCCCGAGATCGCGCCACGCGCCCCACTCGCCGCCCGAGGCCGGCACCTCGCCGCGGGTCCACCACTTCGCCGCCCAGGCCCGCCCGCCCGAACCCGCCTGCTGACCGGCCGTGTAGACGACGTCGGCCTGCCACGCCGGCGGGCAGCCGTCGGATCCGCCCGTGCCGCCACCCGACGACGGGCCGCCGACGTTGACGTCGATGCAGCTGTAGAAGGCGTTCACGGTATCGGCCACGTTCCATCGGGCGAGGATCGTGTGCTCGCCGGCGGGCAGACCGGTCAGGATGTGCTGCACGGTCGCGGCCGGCTGCGCGCCGAAGTCGTTCACGCGCTTCACGAGCACCCCGTCGACGAAGTACTCCCAGCTCTCGGTGGCGTGCCGCGCGGTCACGTGCCACTGGATCGTGACCGAGTCGTCGACGCCCTTGCGCGGCCACGGCTTCGTCGCGTCGTCGAGGATCGCGAACGCGGGGTTGCCGCCGCTGCAGCGGAGCGACCCTTTCGGCGCCTCGACGCTCTGCGGCTCGTACTCCACCTGGCCGCAGTCGAACGAGGTCAGCCCCTGCGCGCAGTAGTCCTGCCGGCTCGGCGGGTCGTCGACCCAGCCGTGGCCGCTCGCAGCGGTGACGGCGGCGAACGGCAGGGCCAGTCCGCCGACCAGGGCGATGACGAGGGCCAGACGACGCGGATGCTTCATGACGTGCTCCTTCGATCGGATGCCTCGGCGCGGACGCCCCGCGCCGGCGCACACGCTATGGGTCGGGGCGAGGGGCCGCATTCGCAATCCTGCGTAGCGGCCTGCGTAGGCGCACGTACCCGCCGGATGCCTCGGGCCGTCGCCCCGGGCATGCCCTATGGTGCTCGAATGGATGAGTCGAACACGCCGTTCTCCGTCGTGGTCTCCTCCGAGGCGTGGCGGGCCGACGCCGAGCGCTGGATCGCGGCGGCGCTCGCGGGCCGCGACGTCGCCGTGGTGGAGACCCGCCAGCCGCGGGTGCGTCCGTGGTCGACCCAGCTCGTCGTCGAGGCGGCCGGGCCCGACGGCACGCAGAAGTACTGGTTCAAGGCGAACTGCCGCTCGCAGTCGTTCGAGCCGGCGCTGCAGTCGCTGCTGTCGTCGATCGTCCCCGACGACGTCGACGCCCCGGTGGCCGCCGACCCCGACCGCGGCTGGATGCTGACGGCCGACCGCGGATCGACGCTCGCCGACCGGCACGCACCCGACCAGGAGGACTGGTCGCGCGTCATCGCCGAGTGGGCGCGCCTGCAGCTCACCGTCGCGGGTCGGTCGCGCGAGCTGCTCGACGCCGGTGTTCCCGACTGCGCGCCGACGACCGTGCCGGCCCGCTTCGCGGAGCTGCTCGAGCTCGTGCTCGGACTCCCGGCGAGCCATCCCTCGGCACCCGATGACGCGACGGCTGCGGCGCTCGCGGGAGCGGCCGATCGCGTGACACGTGCCGTGGAGACGCTCGAGGCGGGCGGGCTTCCCGCCACGCTCCAGCACGGCGACCTGCACCCGGGCAACGTGTTCGCCACCGGCGACGGCTCCGGGCTGCGGCTCTTCGACTTCGGCGACGCGCAGTGGGCGCACCCGATCGAGGCCGTGCTCGTGCCGTACGGCGTCATGGAGTACCGGGGCATCGACCCCGAGCCCGCCGTCGCGGGCTTCCGCGAGGCCTGGGCCGAGGTCGCCCGGTTCGACGACGCCGGGTGGGCGAAGCTCGTCGCCGCGGCCGAGACCTCCCAGGCGGTGAACCGCGCGTACACCTGGTGGGGATGCCTCGCCCAGGCCACCGACGACGAGACCCGGGAGTGGGGCGAGGCCGTGCTGCGCCACTTCTCGCGCGTGCTCGGGCGACCGGGCGACTCGTAGGCTGGGCGCATGCCCGCCCGCCGACCGCACCTCGCCCCGTCCGTCGCGCAGAGCGAGCTCGCGGCATCGCTCGCCGAACTGCGCGCGTCGATGGCCCTGCCCGACGGCTTCGCCCCCGACGTCCTGGCCGAGGCCGAGGCATCCCGGCCCACCGCACCCGGCCGCGACCTGCGCGACCTGCCGTTCGCGACGATCGATCCGGCGGGCTCGACCGACCTCGACCAGGCGATGCACCTCGCCCGCCGGGGCGCCGGCTACCTCGTGCACTACGCGATCGCCGACGTGCCCGGGTTCGTCCGCCCGGGCGGCACCGTCGACCGCGCCGCCCGTGACCGCGGCCAGACGCTCTACGCGCCCGACGGTCGCGTGCCGCTGCATCCGCCGGTGATCGGCGACGACCGCGCCTCGCTGCTGCCCGGCGCCGACCGCACCGCGTACGTCTGGCGCTTCGAGCTCGCCGCCGACGGCGGGCTCGAAGCGACCACGCTCGAGCGAGCGCTGGTCCGCTCACGGACGAGGCTCGACTACCCCGCCGCGCAGGCGCTCATCGACGACGGCGACGCCGAGTCGCCCGTCGCCCTCCTCGGCGAGATCGGCCGCGCCCGCATCGAGGAGGAGCGCCGCCGAGGCGGAGCGAGCCTCAACGCCCCCGACGAGGAGATCGTGCGCAGCGACGGCGGCTACGACCTCGAGCGCCGCATGCCGCTGCCCGTCGAGGACTGGAACGCGCAGCTCTCCCTGCTGACCGGCATGGCCGCCGCGTCGATCATGCTGGACGCGGGCGTCGGCATCCTGCGCACGATGCCGAGCCCCGACGACGAGCGCCTCGCGGCGTTCCGGCGGCAGACCGAGGCACTGGGGCGCCCGTGGCCGGTGGGCGAGTCGTACGGCGAGTACCTGCGTCGGCTCGATCGGGCCGACCCCGTGGCCCTCGCCGTGCTGCAGGCCGCTGGCGGCCTGTTCCGTGGAGCCGGCTACGCCGCCTTCGACGGCGCACCGCCCGCGGAGACGATGCAGGCGGCGCTCGCCGCACCGTACGCGCACGTGACCGCGCCCATCCGCCGACTCGTCGACCGGTGGGGTCTCGTCGTCTGCGAAGCGATCACCGCCGGCCTGGAGGTGCCCGAGTGGGCGCGAGCGTCGCTCGGCGAGCTCCCCGCGATCATGGCCGCGTCGGAACAGCTCGCGGGCCGGTTGAACGGCGCGGCGGTGGCCCGCGTGGAGGCGGCGCTGCTCAGCGACCGCGTCGGCGAGCGGTTCACGGCGACGGTGCTCGAGCTGCGCGGCGAGCGCGCGGTGTTCCAGCTCGACTCCCCCGCCGTGACGGCGAGCTGTCCGGCGCCCGAGGGCGCCGTGCCCGGCGGCACGATCGAGGTCGTGCTGGAGGTGGCCGACATCGGCGAGGGGACGACGCGTTTCGCCGCGGGCTGAGTCCACGCGCACCGCCGCAGCGCGCCCTGCGGCGACGGGTCTCAGGCGCCCTCGGCGTCCTCTTCGTCTTCGAGGGCGAAGTGTTCGAGGTCGCCCTCGGCTGTCGTCGCCACCTCGTCGTTCTCGTCGTCGTTCTCATCACCGACGTTCTCGTCGTCGATGCCTTCGTGAAGGGTGCCCATGCCGTCGGGATAGCCCGCCGTGTCGGGATATTCGAACCGGCTGTCGTCGCCACGCATCGCGGGTCTCCTCTCGCCGACGGATGCCGGCGAGGCATCCGTGTGCGCACACCCTACTCGCGCGCGGCGGACGCGGCTACGGCGTGACGACCGTGGGCGCGCCGACCGGGGCGTCGGTGCCCATCTCGTCGGCGATGCGCTGCGCCTCGGCGATGAGGGTCTCGACGATCTCGGCCTCTGGCACGGTCTTGATGACTTCGCCCTTGACGAAGATCTGACCCTTGCCGTTGCCGCTCGCGACGCCGAGATCGGCCTCGCGGGCCTCGCCCGGACCGTTCACGACGCAGCCCATGACCGCGACGCGCAGCGGCACGGTGACGTGCTTGAGCCCCTCGGTCACGTCGTTCGCGAGCGTGTAGACGTCGACCTGCGCGCGACCGCACGACGGGCACGAGACGATCTCGAGCTTGCGCTCGCGGAGGTTCAGCGACTGCAGGATCTGCAGGCCGACCTTGACCTCTTCGACGGGCGGTGCGCTCAGCGAGACGCGGATGGTGTCGCCGATGCCCTCGCCGAGGAGGATGCCGAACGCGGTCGCCGACTTGATCGTGCCCTGGAAGGCGGGACCCGCCTCGGTGACGCCGAGGTGCAGCGGCCAGTCGCCGCGCTCGGCGAGCATGCGGTACGCCTTCACCATGACGATCGGGTCGTTGTGCTTGACCGAGATCTTGAAGTCGTGGAAGTCGTGCTCCTCGAACAGCGACGCCTCCCATACGGCCGACTCGACGAGCGCCTCGGGCGTCGCCTTGCCGTACTTCTGCAGCAGCCGGGGGTCGAGCGAACCGGCGTTGACGCCGATGCGCAGCGAGACGCCGGCCTCCTTCGCCCGCCGGGCGATCTCGCCGACCTGGTCGTCGAACTTGCGGATGTTGCCGGGGTTCACGCGCACGGCCGCGCAGCCGGCGTCGATCGCGGCGTAGACGTAGTTCGGCTGGAAGTGGATGTCGGCGATGACCGGGATCTGGCTCTTCTTCGCGATGATCGGCAGCGCCTCGGCGTCGTCGCGGCTCGGCACGGCGACGCGCACGATGTCGCAGCCCGAGGCAGTGAGCTCGGCGATCTGCTGGAGGGTCGCGTTGATGTTCGTCGTGGGCGTCGTCGTCATCGACTGGACGCTCACCTGGGCGTTGCCGCCCACGAGCACCTTGCCCACCTTGATCTGGCGCGACTTGCGTCGAGGGGCCAGGACCTCAGGGACTTTGGGCATTCCGAGATTCACAGCAGGCACGAGTCGAGTCTACTTGCGAGCGAGCGGGGTGTCGGCTGCGAGGGGACGCCCCGTGAGGACGGATCCGCCGTCAGACGCAGCCGGTCTCCACGACGGGCGCATTCACCTCGGCGAGCACGGCCGCGTCGTCGCTGGGAATGAGGTCGACCACGAGGCGCTCCGTCTTCGGCGACCCGTCGTACCAGACCACCTCCAGCTCCTTCGACTCGGTGTACGCGTGGGCGCACTCCCCCGCGACCTGGAACGTCGGCACTGCTTCGACCTCGGACCAGGGCTCCCCGACGGTCCTGCCGTCGGCGGTCGCGAACTCGATGCCGTCCGAACTCTCGCCGGTGAACTCGACGACGAACGCGGGGGCGCGGGTCGGCACGAACCCATTCCGATGCGCCGCATCGCGATACTGCTGTTCGACCAGGGTGAACGCACCCCAGGTGTGCCTCGTGGCGGGGAGGGTCTCCTGGCTGCCGGGAACCTCTTCGAGAGTCGCCGCACTGCCGAATGCGGTCGTCAACGCGGTGACGACCGCTCCCGGATCATCGGCGTAGTAGTCGTAGGTCGCGAGGACGTCCCCGTCGCCGGATCGGAGGACGACCTCGTCGACCGTCACCGTGATCGCCGCGGTGGCGGCAAGCGGGTCGGCCGTCGGCGTCGGCGCCGCGCTGACCATCGAACTCGGGGGGCGAGTGGAGGACCCCGCGCCGGTCTCGACCGGCGCGCACCCGACCAACCCCGCCGCGATCAGCACGGTCCCCGCCAGCGCACCGGCCCGGCACCAGCCACGCCGAGCATCCCGTGTGCGCATCAGGCGCAGCCTTCGGCGATCGCGTAGGGTGCGCCGACCCAGATCACCACGGCGTCGTCGGCCGGCGGCGCGTTCCCGTCCCCGTGGTTGAGGGCGACCCCGTACTCCCGCTCGACCATGCCGCCCTGCCATTCGACGTACTCATCGATCGTGACGACGTCCACGCCAGAACCGACGCAGGTCCAGTCGTCGGGGTCGAGCGTCTCGGCGAGATCGGCGAACGCGTCGCCTGCGTGGATGCGCGATGGCGTGGTGAGCTCGACGCCGTCGTACTCCGCCGCGTCGAAGTAGACGGCGAATCGAGGCCAAGACATGCCGATCGACTCCGCCTCACGGCGCTCCTCGTCGTAGTGGCGCACCTCGATCTCGACATCGCCCCACGTGTGCGCGGTGGACGGCGGCGTGTGGTTCGACCCGGGCCGCTCCTCGGCGATCGACTCGGCGTCGAACACCGCTCCGATCGCGGCCAGCACGGACTCGGGGTCGTCGAGGTAGCCGTACTCCTCGACCAGCGTGCCGTCGGCTCCCTCGAGTCGCAGCGTCGTCCCGGTCGCAACCAGCGCGCTCACGTTCGCGAGGGGGTCGGCGGGCGTCGCCGAGGCGGTCGGCGACGCCGAGGTCGCCGTCGACGGCTCCGCCGACGGCGACGAGGGCGTCTCGGCGGTCGCCGTTGACGCGCAACCGGCCAGCAGCAGTGCCGTCACCAGCACACCTGTGATCGTCCCGACATGCCCCACCGACGTCATCGACTCTCCTATCGCTCGTGATCGCTGCGCCAAGTCTCGCGGGTCGCGGAGGATGGCTGGAAGCGTCACTCGACACGATTCGGTAACGCTCCTGCTTTTCACGCGATCAGTGTGACGAGCGCCTCGAGGAATTCCCCGGGCCGCTCGAGGTGCGGCGAGTGCCCGCACCCCTCGAGCTCGACCTCGGTCACCGCCCCGCCGCGTTCGGCGTACCTGGCGAGCACCGCTCGGGTCTGCGACACCATCGGCTGCGGCGGTGCGACGTCGTCGCCCGGCCAGCCGGGGATGACGCCGGCCTTGCCGAGCTGGTTGAGGTCGAAGAACGACGCGTCTCCGACGATCGCGTCGTCGGCGCCGTGGATCCACAGCACGGGCGGCTTCTCGGCCACGTCGGCGATGCCGGAGGTGTCGAACCACGTCGGGGCCATCGTGTTCAGCACGCCACGCCTGCCGGGCGCGAAGCCGGGCCAATTCGCCGACGCCGAGGCATCCCCGGGGTAGTTGTCGTCGCCCGTCGCGGTCGTGAGCATCGATTCGACCCAGTGCGCCTCGTGCTCGGAGGCGAAGCCGGGTGCGACGTAGCTCGACCGGTACACGGCAAGGGGCGAGGTCGGCGCCTCCTCGCTGCGGTCGCCCGCGGCGAGGCGTGCGACGAAGTCGGGGTTCGCTCCCCCGCCGCCGGTGCCCGCGCCGTCGTCGGCGAGCAGCGACCCGTCGAGCCGGGTGCCGCCGAAGCCGTACGGCGACACGGTCGACTGCAGCGTGAGGCTCGCGACGAGCTCGGGCCGGTCGATGAGGAGCTGCATCGCGACGCCGCCGCCCATGCTCCAGCCGACGAGGTGCACGGTGCCGAGGCCGAGCTCGTCGATGACCGAGGCGACGTCGTCGGAGAAGTCGCGCACCCCGCGGGTCGCGTCGACCGGCAGCGTCTCGCTGTCGCCGAAACCGCGCAGGTCGATCGCGAGCGCTCGCACCCATGCGGGCAGCGCGAGCATGACCGGCTGCCAGAACAGCGACGACGAGACGTTGCCGTGCACGAAGACGACGGTCGCGGATGCCTCGGCCGACGCCGCGGGCCGCTCGAACAGCCCGGCGCGCAGGCGCGACGTGGCCACCTGCCGGACCTCGATGCCCGGCAGGATCGTGTCGACCACGGCGCTACCCGACCGCGGAGATGTCGAGGGGCGGCTCCGTCGCGGCGACCACTTCGTCGACCGAGACGCCCGGCGCGCACTCGACGAGCACGAGCCCGTCGGCCGTGACGTCGATGACGGCGAGGTCGGTGATGATGCGGTCGACGACGCCCTTGCCGGTGAGCGGCAGCGAGCACTCGTTCACGATCTTCGGCGAGCCGTCCTTCGCGACGTGCTCCATGAGCACGATGCGGCGGCGGGCGCCGTGCACGAGGTCCATCGCGCCGCCGGGGCCCTTCACCATCTTGCCGGGGATCATCCAGTTCGCGAGGTCGCCGCGAGCCGAGACCTGCATCGCGCCGAGGATGGCGGCGTCGATCTTGCCACCGCGGATCATGCCGAAGCTGAGCGCCGAGTCGAAGTACGCGGCGCCGGGCAGCACGGTCACCGTCTCTTTTCCGGCGTTGATGAGGTCGGGGTCGACCGCGTCCTCGGTCGGGTACGGCCCGACACCGAGGATGCCGTTCTCCGACTGCAGCAGGATGGTGGTGCCCTCCGGCACGTAGTTCGGCACGAGGGTCGGCAGGCCGATGCCGAGGTTGACGTACGATCCGTCGCTGAGTTCGCGGGCGGCGCGGGCCGCCATCTCGAGGCGGGTGAGTGCCATGGTTCAGGCTCCTTCCGGCATCTCGCGCGACGCCGCCTTCTCGACCGAGACCGTCCGGCGCTCGATCCGCTTCTCGATGTCGGGGCCGACGACGACCACGCGGTCGACGTACACGCCGGGCAGGTGCACGGCGTCGGGGTCGAGGTCGCCGGGCTCGACGAGCTCCTCGACTTGGGCGATGCAGAGTCGGCCGGCCATCGCCGCGAGCGGCGAGAAGTTGCGGGCGGACTTGTCGAACACGAGGTTGCCGAAGCGGTCGGCCTTCAGCGCGTGCACGAGCGAGAAGTCGGTCGTGATCGCCTCCTCCAACACGAACTCGCGCGGCTCCCCTGCGACCTCGAAGGTCTGCACGGGCTTCGCCGGGCTCGCGACGGCGATCGTGCCGTCGGCGTTGTAGCGACGCGGCAGGCCGCCCTCGGCGACCTGCGTGCCGACGCCCGTCTGCGTGAAGAACGCGGCGATGCCGCTGCCCCCGGCGCGGAGCTTCTCGGCGAGCGTGCCCTGCGGGGTCAGTTCGAGCTCGAGTTCGCCCGAGAGGTACTGCCGCTCGAACTCCTTGTTCTCGCCGACGTACGAGGACGTCATCTTGGCGATGCGCTGCTTCGCGAGCAGCACGCCGAGCCCCCAGTCGTCGACGCCGCAGTTGTTGGAGACGACGGAGAGCCCGTCGACCCCTGCGTCGAGCAGGGCCTGGATCAGCACCATCGGGATGCCGCAGAGCCCGAACCCGCCGACGGCGAGACTGGCTCCTGAGGGGATGTCGGCGACCGCTTCTTGGGCGGACCCGACGACTTTGTCGAGTGTCACGATGCACCTTCCTGTGTCTCCGCGGCCTGGATGCGGGTGCGGATCACATCGATCACGCTACCGGTGCCGGAGGCCGACATGAGGATCGTGTAGTGGTTGACGTCGTCGACCTCGTGGACGACGAGCTGCGGAACCCGTGCCGCCGAGGCGGCGACGAGCGATTCGGAGTAGAGCGGCTGGCCGTCCTGCAGGCCGCGCGGCGCCCGGAAGAAGTCGACCGGGCCGGGCAGCGCGGCGAGCGCCTCGGCATAGCCCGCCTGTCCGTCGAGCTCGAGCGCGTTCACCGCGACGGCCTCCGCCTTCGCCGAGCTCCGCAGCGCGGGCGGCTCGCCCTCGAGGTCGTAGTCGACGTACGCCTCGATCGCGTCGCTCCAGTAGGGGCCGAGCGCGGGATGCCTCCGCCAGAAGGCGACGTACGCCGCCCGGTCGGGGAAGGTCATCGCGAGCCGCTCGAGCGCCGGCCCGAGCAGGAGCGCCGGCAGGTCCTCGGGCGCGACGCCCTCGGGCGCGGGGATCGGCAGCCCGCCGTCGACGAGGGCGACGCCCGCGACGCGATCGGGATGCCGCTCAGCGAAGCGGACGGTGACGAAGGCCCCCATCGAGTGCCCGGCGACGTACGCCCGCTCGATCTCGAGCGCGTCGAGCACACGGGCGAGGTCGTCGGCGTGCTGCTCGAGTCCGTACGGGGCGGGCAGCCCGTTGCTGCGGCCGCGGCCGCGCAGGTCGGGGGCGATCACCTGCCGCTCGGGGAGCCCCTCGGCGAGCTGGTCCCACGCGCGATGGCTCGCGGTGATGCCGTGCACCGCGAGGATCGGCAGGCCCGAGGCATCCTCGTGCCATCGCCCACCGGCCAGGTCGCCGCCGGCGACCGGCGCGCTGAACGCGGCGCGGATCATCGTGCGCTCCATCCGCCGTCCATCGTGCAGCTCGCGCCCGTCACCATGCCCGCGTCGGGCCCGGCGAGCCAGAGGGCGAGGCTTGCCACCTCGGCCGGCTCGACGAGCCGCTTGATCGCCGACTCGGTGAGCATGATCCGAGGCAGCACCTCCTCCTCGGTGATGCCGTGAAGGCGCGCCTGGTCGGCGATCTGCTTCTCGACGAGCGGCGTGCGCACGTACCCGGGGTCGATGCAGTTCGAGGTGACCCCGTGCGGGCCGCCCTCGAGTGCGGTGACCTTCGAGAGCCCCTCGAGGCCGTGCTTCGCGGCCACGTATGCCGACTTGAACGGCGAGGCCCGCAGGCCGTGCACGCTCGAGAGGTTGATGATCCGTCCGAATCCGCGCTCGTACATGCCGGGCAGGGCCGCCCGGATGAGCAGGAACGGCGACTCGAGCATGAGCCGGAGGATGAACGAGAACCGTTCGGGCTCGAACTCCTCGATCGGGCGCACGTGCTGGATCCCGGCGTTGTTCACGAGGATGTCGGCGTCGAGCGACAGGTCGGCGAGCGCCGACGTGTCGGCGAGGTCGACGGCCCACGACTCGCCGCCGAGCTCGTCGGCGAGCGCGGCCGCGGCGGTGCCGTCGAGGTCGGCGATGACGACGTGCGCGCCGGCGTTCGCGAACGCCCGGGCGCACGCCGCCCCGATGCCGCTCGCTCCCCCGGTGACGACGGCGCGCCGTCCGGTCAGATCGGTCACGTTTCCTCCTTGAAGGCCGCGCCCCCGCGCGGCGTCGTGGGTGGGGTGGGATGTCCCGGGCTCAGGCATCGGTCGTCGCCTCCGGCTCCATGGGGTGATTCTTCCGACCCGACCGGATGCGCTGCGGGAGGCCGGCGATGCCGCCCGGCAGGAAGAGTACGACGAGGATGAAGAGCGTGCCGAGGATGAACAACGGTTCGCTGAGCGGCACCCGGAGCACGGCCGGGAGCCCGGCGATGAGGTCGGAGCCGGCGAGCGCGGTGAGCCGCTGGTCGAGCAGCGTGTACACGATGCCGCCCACGATCGCGCCCCAGCGGTACCCGACACCGCCGAGCACCACGATCACGAGCAGCGTGAGCGTGAAGTCGGCGGTCGCGATCCGCGGCGATGCGCCCGACTGCAGCAGCAGGTAGGCCATGCCCGTGACGACGGCGAGCACCGACGCCACGACGAAGACGAGGAGCTTCACGGTGTACGGGCGCAGGCCGAGCACCCGCACGCGCAGCTCGTTCTCGCGGGTCGCGGCGGCGACGTGCCCGGCGCGGCTCTGCTCGACCCACAGCACGACGAGGTACACGACCACGAGCACGCCGAGCGCGAGCCAGTAGAGGTTGCGGGTGTCGACGACCCCCACGAGCGCGTCGGGCACGTGCTCGATGTCGAGCGAGAGCCCCTCGTCGCCGCCCGTCGCACCGCCCGGGTTGCGGCGGATGAGCACCGAGCCGGCCTGGGCGAAGGCGAGCGTCACCATCGCGAACGAGATGCCGGTCACCCGCAGGGCGAGTGCGCCGACGGTCATCGACAGCACGAGTCCCCCGACGAGCGTCACGAGGATCGAGACGACGAAGACGAGGTCGCTCGGCCACTCGGGCGGTGCGAACGCGTCGAGCGTCATGCCGAGCCCGTAGGCGCCCGCCGCGAAGAAGAGCGCGTGGCCGAACGAGAGGAGGCCCGCGAGCCCGAACATCATGCGGTAGCCGAGGGCGAGCGCCGCGATCAGCATCGCGTAGGCGAGCAGCTGCAAGGTGCCCGGCGTGTACGTCGGTCCGGGCAGGACGCCCGGGATGTCGATCGCGAGCAGCGGCAGGACGGCGAGCACGGCGACGACGGCCACGCCGACGACGACCGGGCGGAGGACCTCGACCCGCGAACGGTTCAGTCTCGACATCAGGCGACCTTCCCCAAGAGGCCCGTCGGGCGGATGAGCAGCACCGCGGCGAGCGCGACGACGACCACGAGGTCGCCGGTGCCGCCGAGGTAGAAGTTGGCGAACTGCTGCAGCACGGCCACGAGCACCGACGCGACCGCCGCGCCCGTGAGCGAGCCGAGCCCGCCGATCACGGTGACGATGAAGGCGAAGATCAGCAGCACGCTGCCGAGGTGCGCTGAGACGTACCCGTAGTAGACCGAGGCGAGCACGCCGCCGAGGCCGGCGGCGGCGCCGCCGATCGCGAAGACGAGTGTGAACGAGCGGCGCACGTCGATGCCGAGGGCCGACACCATGTGCCGGTTCTCGACGCCGGCGCGGATGATGAGGCCGTACCGGGTGCGATGCAGGAACAGCACGATGCCGCCGAGCACGAGGAGCGCGCACGCGATGAGCAGGAACCGGTCGTTCGGGATCTTCGCGCCGAGGATCTCGGTCGTCTGCGTGAGCCACTGGGGCTTCGCGGTGTAGATGGGGTCGGTGCCCCAGATGCCCTCGAACAGCGCGACGGCGGCGAGCGAGAGCCCGACGGTGACGAGCGCCTGCTCGATGTGCCGTTCGTAGAGGCGGCGGATGAGCAGGTACTCGGTGAGGGCCGCGACGATCGCGCCGACGGCCACGCCGACGAGGGTCGAGATCGCGAGCCCGAGCCAGGTGCCGTCGGACACGCGACGCCCGACCTCCCAGCCGAGGAAGGCGGAGACCGTGAGGAACGCGCCGTGCGCGAAGTTCAGGACGCCCATGAGCCCGTAGATGAGCGAGAGCCCGCTCGCGACGAGGAAGTAGAGCGCCCCGAGCCCGAGCCCGGTGATGAGGAGCAGGACGACGGTGCTCATCAGGCGGCCTCGCTCGCGTCGTGCACGCCGAGGTGGCGCTGCACGAGCGCCTCGTCGTCGAGGAACGCGGATGCGGCGCCGGTGAACACGACCCGCCCGCCGGAGAGCACGACGGCCCGCTCGGCGAGCCGTCGGATGACGTGCAGGTTCTGCTCGACGAGGAGGATCGGCACGGTCTCGGCCGCGGCGGCGAGCGCCGTCGCGACCTCGTCGACGATGCGCGGCGCGAGCCCCTTCGTCGGCTCGTCGACGAGCAGCAGGCGGTTGTCGTTCACGAGCGCCCTGGCGAGCGACACCATCTGCTGCTGCCCGCCCGAGAGGGTGCCCGCGCGCTGCGCCCGCCGCTCGACGAGGTCGGGGAAGAGCCGCTCGACGAGCTCGCGCCGCGGCGCGGCATCGCGCTCGGCGAGCCGGAGGTTCTCGGCGACGGTGAGGCCGCCGAACACCTCGCGGTCCTCGGGCACGTAGCCGACGCCGCGCTGCACGATGCGGTGCGTCGGCAGGCCGTCGATGCGTTCACCGGCGAGGCGCACGTCCCCCGTGCGCTCGATGAGTCCGAGGATCGACTTCACGGTCGAGGTCTTGCCGACGCCGTTGCGGCCGAGCAGGGCGGTGACCCCTGCGGCTGGCACGTCGAAGGTCACGTCCTCGACGACCTGCTGTCCGGCGATGCGCCCGGTGAGGCCGCGGACGGCGAGGATCGGCTCGCTCACATCGCCTCCCCGAGGTAGGCGGACTGCACGGTGGGGTTCGCCATGACGGCCTCCGGGGTGTCGACGGCGAGCAGCTCGCCGTGGTGCATGACCGCGACGCGGTCGACGAGGCCGAGCACGACCTCCATGTGGTGCTCGACCATGAGCACGGTGCGCCCGCCGCGATGCAGCCGGCGGATGACCTCGGTGAGGGCGGGCACGTCACCGGAGGCGACGCCCGCCATCGGCTCGTCCAGCAGGATGACCTTCGGGTCCTGGGCGATGAGCATCGCGATCTCGACCTTGCGCTTCTCGCCGTGCGCGAGTCCGGATGCCTCGGCGCCGGCCCGGTGCGCGAGCCCGACCTCCTCGAGGCACTCGAGGGCCCGGCTCGTGGCCGCGTCGCCCGCCCGCGGGATGCGCAGGAGGCTCGTGGCCCCGCCCATGCGGGCCTGCGCGGCGAGGCGCACGTTCTCGAGCACGGTGAGTGCCGGGAAGAGGCTCGAGGTCTGGAAGGTGCGGCCGAGCCCGGCGGTCGCGCGCCGGTGGACGGGCTCGCGCGTGACCTCGACGCCGTCGAGCAGCACCCGGCCGGCGGTGGGGCGCACGACGCCGGAGACGACGTTGAAGAGCGTCGTCTTGCCGGCCCCGTTCGGGCCGATCACGCCGAGCATCTCCCCGGCGCGGACCTCGAGCGAGACGCCCTCGAGGATGCGGGCCCCGCCGATGCGGAGCCCGATCCCGTCGAGAGCGAGCATCGCGTGATCGCTCGTCATGCGGTCACTCGCCCGCGACGGGCGGGGCGACCGTCTCGGCGTCGACCGTGTCGACGAGCTCGGGCACCCAGGCGGCGCCGTCCTGCACGAGCTTCGCCTGGTACATCGGCTGGATCATCGCGTGGTCCTCCTCGCGGATCGTGATCTCGCCCTTAACCGAGTCGAACGTCCAGCCCTCGAGCGCGTCGACCATGCCGTCGACCGTGTCGCCGCCCTCGCGCACCGCCTGCACGAGCATCTGCGCGGCGACGAAGCCGTCGGGCGAGAACAGGTCGGGCGTCGCACCGGCCTCGTCGAGGTGCTCGATCATGGCGGCCTCGACGTCGGTGCCCGAAGCGCCCGCGAAGTAGTGGTTCAGGAACGAGATGTCGCCCGAGGCGTCGCCGTAGGCGCCGTAGGTCGCGACGTCGCCGAGGCCGGTCACGACGGGCGCGGCGTCGAACACGCCCTGCTGGGCGAGCGCGGTCCACATGGCGCCCGACGAGGCGCCGGCCCATGCGACGAACACGAGGTCGGGCGAGGCGGCGACGAGCTGCTGCGCGAAGGGCGTGAACTCCGTCGCGTCCTCGGCGACGAGCACGCCCTCGACCGTCGCGCCCTGGCCGCCGAGCACGGCCTGCACGCCGGCGAGGTTGCCCTGGCCGAAGGCGTTGTCCTGCGCGAACACGACGACCTTCTTGCCGGACGGGTCGCCGATGAAGGTGCCTGCGGTCGCGACGTCCTGGTAGGTCTGGCGGCCCGAGCGGAACGTGTAGTCGTTGGCGCCCGTGATGGCGTCGGCCGCGGCCGGGCCCGAGATGTAGAGGATCTCGTTCTGCTCGGCCTGCTCGGCGAGCGCGGTCGCGATGCCCGAGACGACGGTGCCCGCGATGATCTGCGTGCCCTGGCCGATGACGTCCTTCGCGAGCGAGACGGCGGTGTCGGGGTTGCCCTGGTCGTCGAGCCATTCGATGTCGAGCTCGCGCCCGTCGACGGCGCCGGTTCCGTCGGTCGCGTAGTCGAGGCCGGCCTCGAAGCCCGCGGTGTAGGCCTCGCCGTAGGCGGCGAGCGGGCCCGACTGGCTCGTGATCATCGCGACCTTCACGGGGGCCGCGTCGCCCGACGCATCGCCCCCGCCCCCGGGGGTGGTCGGTGCGCAACCGACCAGGGCGATGGACGCGGCGGCGATGACGGCCGTCGCGAGATACGTCTTCGTAACCCGCATGGTGTGTGTGCCTCTCAACGGTGAACGGCTGTGTGGACGGGTGCCGCGAACTGCGACGCCCGGTGTGCGTTCACCAGTATTCGATGCGCATGCTTGCATCGTCGATGTCGAGAATCGCAGGATCGATGTGCAGTTCTGCACATCGCCCGCGCGGCGATGGCGGTCCCGGAGGAACCTAGACTGGAAGCACACCCCACCTGCTGACGAAGGAGTCACCACACCATGAGCACGCCCGACGTCGTCATCATCGCCGGCGCCCGCACCCCGTTCGCCCGCATCAACGGCAACCTCGCCTCGCAGTCGGCCGTCGAGCTCGGCACCGTCGCGATCCGCGGCGCGCTCGAGCGGGCCGGCGTCTCGCCCGACGACGTCGACGCCGTCATCATGGGCCAGGTGCTCCAGGCCGGAGCCGGCCAGAACCCCGCGAAGCAGTCGGCCGTCGCCGCGGGCATCCCGTGGCGCGTGCCCGCCGTCACCGTCAACAAGGTGTGCCTCTCCGGCCTCGTCGCGATCACCGACGCCGCACGCCTCATCCGGCTCGGCGAGGCCGACGTCGTCGTCGCCGGCGGCCAGGAGTCGATGACGAACGCGCCGCACCTGCTGCAGGGATCGCGCGCCGGCAAGACCTACGGCGACTGGCCGATGCTCGACCACGCCGCGCACGACGGGCTCACCGACGCGTTCGACCACGAGTCGATGGGCGCCTCGACCGAGCGGGTCAACGCGCGTTACGGCATCGCACGCCCCGAGCAGGACGAGATCGCGGCCGCATCGCACGTGCGCGCCGGTGCCGCGCAGGCCTCCGGCGTCTTCGCCGACGAGATCGTCGCGGTCGAGATCCCGCAGCGCAAGGGCGACCCGGTCGTCGTCGCCGAAGACCAGGGCGTCCGCCCCGACTCGACGGTCGAGGTGCTCGCGAAGCTCCGCCCGGCGTTCGCCGCCGAGGGCACGATCACGGCCGGCAACTCGTCGCCGCTCTCCGACGGCGCCGCGGCGGTCGTCGTCGCGAGCCGCGAGTGGGCCGAGTCGAAGGGCCTCCCCTGGCTCGCGCTCGTGGGGGCCGCCGGGCAGGTCGCGGGGCCCGACAACTCGCTGCACTCGCAGCCGTCGAACGCGATCGCGGCCGCGCTCGAGAAGGGCGGCGTCGCGGCGTCCGATCTCGACCTCGTCGAGATCAACGAGGCGTTCGCAGCGGTCTCGCTGCAGTCGGCCCGCGACCTCGACCTCGACCTCGAGCAGGTGAACGTGCACGGCGGCGCGATCGCCCTCGGCCACCCGATCGGCGCCTCGGGCGCCCGGCTCGCGCTCCACGCGGCGCTCGAGCTCTCGCGCCGCGGCGGCGGCAACGCGGCCGTCGCGCTCTGCGGCGGCGGCGGCCAGGGCGAGGCGCTCCTCCTCAGCCGCTGAGCCGGGGGTCGGTCGAGTAGCGCGAAGCGCGTATCGAGACCACGGCGACGGTGGTCTCGATACGCTCCTTCGTCGCGCTGCTCGACCGGCCGGCCGTGCGACGATAAGCGCATGACGACGCCAGCGCACCCCCCGCTCGACCACCGGCTGCGCCGCATGGCCGGACGCGACCCGTCCGAATCGCACCGGGCCGCGACCCCGCTCGAACTGCTCTTCGACCTCACCTTCGTCGTCGCCTTCAGCCAGGCCGGCACCCAGGCGGCGCACCTGCTCGAACTGGGGCACTTCGCGTCGGCGGCGATCGCGTTCTCGATCGCGGTGTTCGCGATCTGCTGGGCGTGGATCAACTACTCGTGGCTCGCGAGCGCGTACGACAACGACGACGCCTACGTTCGCATCGCGACGATGGTGCAGATGGTCGGCGTACTCGTGATGGCGCTCGGCATGCCCGCGTTCTTCCACTCGGTCTACGGCGGCGAGCACGTCGACAACGGCCTCATCATCGCGGGCTACGTCATCATGCGCCTGTCGACGATCGCCCTCTGGCTGCGCATCGCGCGGCACGACCCGTCGGCTCGGCGCACGGCGCTGCGGTACGCGGGCTACCTCGCCGTCGTGCAGGTCGCGTGGATCGTGCTCATCTTCGTGAACCTGCCGTTCGCGCTCACGCTGTGGCTCATGGTGCTGCTCAGCATCTGCGAGATGGCGATCCCGCTCCTTTCCGAACGGCACGGCGGCGCGACGCCGTGGCATCCCCACCACATCGCCGAACGCTACGGCCTGCTCGTCATCATCACGCTCGGCGAGGTCGTCCTCGGCACGATCCTCGCGATCTCCGCCGTCGTCGAGGCCGAGGGCTGGTCGTTCGACGCCGGCGCGGTGGCGTTCGGCGGGACGATGCTCGCGTTCGGCCTGTGGTGGACGTACTTCACGATGCCGTCCGGCAAGCTGCTCGCCAGATTCCGGCGCCGAGCGTGGGTCTGGGGCTACGGGCACATGGTCGTGTTCGGTTCGCTCGCGGCGACGGGCGCCGGCCTGCACGTGGCGGCGAATGCGATCACGGGCCACACGGAGATCGACGACGTCGCGGCACTCGGCACGGTCGTCGTGCCGGTCGCGGTCTTCCTCACGGCCCTCTTCACGCTCTACAGCTTCCTGATGGGGCGGTTCGACCCGTTCCACATCGGGCTCTTCCTCGGCAGCCTCGCGGTGCTCGCGCTCGCGGTCGTCGCGGTCGCGGCCGGGGCGAGCCTGCCGGTCGGCATCGTCATCACCGCCTGCTCCCCGATCGTCGTCGTGGTCGGCTACGAGACCGTCGGGCATCGCCACCAGCTCCAGGCGCTCGAGGAGATCCTGGCCCGTCCGTGAGCCGGCACGGCGACGGGGATGCCGCGGCATCGCGCCGCGGCATCCCCGTCGTGATCCTCGATCAGGCGTTCGGCCGGTTCGCGCGCAGCACCTCGAGGCGTGCGCGGTACTCCGTCTCGTCGATGTCGCCCTGCGCGTACCGCTCGGCGAGCGTCTGCTCGGCTGTGCGCGCGCCGCGCGCCCACGGCGGACCGTAGCCGGAGGCCTGCGCCTCGGCCCAGTAGCGGCGGCGGTTGCGGCTCACGAGGAAGACGACGAGCCCGATCACGAGGATCCAGAAGATCGGGATGAGGAAGAACATCCACCCGAAGCCGGCCGCCCAGGGGCCGGCGTGGGTGGCCGCGGTGGCGGCGAGGGTCGTGAACATGGGTTGCTCCCGGTGATTCGTGCGGTCGTGTCTCGACCGTCGATACGAGTCTCGCGAGACGGGGCTCCGCGCGAATCCGCCCGGTGGAGGCACTTCGACTGCTCCCCCGGGAGCAGTCGTGGCACGGCGCGGTGCGCCGCGTCGCGCTATTCCTGCCAGCCGGGCGCGACGAGGCCCGATTCGTAGGCGACGACGACGAGCTGCACCCGGTCGCGCGCGTGCAGCTTCTGCATGATGCGCGACACGTGCGTCTTGGCGGTGAGCGGGCTCAGCACGAGCCGCTCGGCGATCTCGTCGTTCGTGAGGCCCTGGCCGACGAGCCGCAGCACCTCCCGCTCGCGCTCGGTGAGCACCGAGAGGGATGCCTCGTCGGGTTCCCGCAGGCCGGTCGCGAAGCGCTCGAGCAATCGCTTCGTGACGCCCGGCGAGAGGAGCGCCTCACCGCCCGCCACGACCCGCACCGCACGGATGAGGTCGACCGGCTCGGTGTCCTTCACGAGGAAGCCGCTCGCCCCCGCCCGCACGGCCCTCGCGACGTACTCGTCGAGCTCGAAGGTCGTCACGATCACGACGTGCACGCCGGCGAGCGCCGGGTCGGCGGCGATCTGCTCGGTGGCCCACAGCCCGTCGCCGCCCGGCATCCGGATGTCCATGAGGACGACGTCGACCGGCTCGCGCCGGACGAGGGCGAGGAGGTCCTCCCCGGTGGACGCCTCGCCGACGACGTCGAGGTCGGGCTCGGCGTCGAGGAGCGCCCGGAACCCCGCGCGGACGAGCACCTGGTCGTCCGCGAGCGCGACCCGGATCATGCGGCGCCTCCCCACGGCAGCTCGGCACGCACGCGGGTGCCGCCGAGCGGTGCACGTCCGAGTTCGACGGTACCGCCGAGGAGCGCAGCGCGCTCGCGCATGCCGAGCACGCCGCGGCCGAGGGCCGCCGGGTGGTCGGCCGGCCCGGGACCGGTGCCGTCGTCGTCGACGGTGACGACGAGCGCGTCGCCCGTCCGTTCGAGCACGACGACCGCTCGGAGCGCGTCCGCGTGGCGCACGACGTTCGTGAGGGCCTCCTGCACGATCCGGTACGCGGCGAACTGCACGGCGCGTCCGGGCGGCTCGACCAGGCGGTCGTCGAGCTCGACGGTGAAGTCGGGAGTCTCGAGGCCCCGCACGAGCCTCGGCAGCTCGGCGAGCTCGGCCTGGGGCACGAGGGGCGCGTCGCCGTCGCGGATGACGCCGAGGACGCTCCGCACCTCTTCGAGGGCGGTCTTCGAGGTCTCCTTGATGTTCGCGAGTGCCGTGCGGGCCTGCTCGGCGTCGCGATCCATGAGGTGCAGCCCGACGCTCGCCTGCACGTTGATCTGCGACAGCGCGTGCCCGATGACGTCGTGGAGTTCGCGGGCGATGCGCACCCGCTCCTGCTCTTCGGCCGTTCGACGGCGGCGCGCGGCCTCGGCGCGCATCGCCGCGAAGCGCGCCCGGCGCGAGCGCGCGAACCACCCGATGCCGAAGCATGCGGCGAGCGCGAGCGTCGTGAGGGCGATGCGGGCAGGATGCCACGACACCCCGACGGCGGGGCCGAGCGCAATCGCCGCCGCCCATGCCGTGACGACCGACGCCGCGGCCCACACGACCGCCCCGCGCGCGACCGCGAGCACGATCGCGAACGCGAGCGCGACGTACGGCGGACCCGCGTCGGGCGTGAACAGGAGGTCGGCGAGCGCGGCGAGGCTCACGACGGCGACCGTCGGGCCGGGGAACCGGCGCGAGGCGAGGAGGGCGAGCGGCCCGGCGAGGGCGAGCGCGACCTGCAGGGCCGCCTGCGGCGCGTCGAGCTGCAGCCAGACGGCGATGCCGATCGCCGCCGGTACCTGCACGAGGAGGCTGATCACGACGGGCGCCCACAGCACGACGCCCGCCGGTGGGCGGCGTTCGGGCCCGGCCCACGGCGGTCCGCCCGCCCACGGCGGCCGACCGCTCCAGGTCTCTGCGGGAGGACGTGAGTCGGGCACGGCCCGATCGTATCGCCGCGCGGGCCCGCGGGCGTCGGCCGGGCGACGGCTCATGGGGTACTCCCCCGGGAGTACGCGCGATCCGCGACGCGCCCGCGCATCAGAACAGCGAGACCGGCTTCACGATGTCGGCGTAGATGAGCAGCGCGCTCATGGCGCCGAACACGACGACGACCGCGAGCGTCACGGGCATGAGCTTCGCGAGGTCGACGGGCCCGGGATCGGGGCGCTTGAAGAGCTTCGCGAAGCCCCGGCGGATGCCTTCCCAGAGGGCGCCCGCGATGTGGCCGCCGTCGAGCGGCAGCAGCGGGATCATGTTGAACACGAAGAGCATGACGTTGAGGGCCGCGAGGATGCCGACCATCCATGCCGCCTTGTCGACGACGGCAACGTCGTCGAGGGCGGCGACCTCGCCCGCGACGCGCCCCACGCCGACGACCGACATCGGCCCGTTCGGGTCGCGCTCCTCGGGGCCGAACGCGGCCTGCGCGACGTCGACCATGCGCTGCGGCAGGTTGAAGATGACCCCGGCGACGGCGTTCATCTGCTCGCCCACGGCCGGCAGCACGGCCGTGATCGGCTGCTGCACCGTCTCGGAGGCCGCGCCGATGCCGACGAACCCGACGTCGACCATGACCGGCTCGCCCGAGGCGTCCTCCAGCGGCCGGCCGTTCTCGCCGAGCGCGTACTGGGTGCTGAGCATCGGCGTGACCGTGAGGGCGACCGTCGCGCCGTCGCGCTCGACGACGACCGCGATCGGCTCGCCCGGGTGGTCGCGGATGATCGCGGTCGACTCGGACCAGGACTCGATGGGCTCGCCCGCGACCGACACGATGCGGTCGCCGGGCTCGATGCCGGCGGCGGCGCCCGGCGCCTGCGGGTCGGACGGCTCGCACGTCTGGCGCTCGCTCGTCGCGGGCAGCGCGCACGCCGAGACGGTGCCGACCGTCGTCGAGGCCTGCGTCACCCCGAAGCCCATGAGGAGCACCCCGAAGAGCACGACCGCGAGCACGAGGTTCATGAAGGGCCCGCCGAACATCACGACGATGCGCTTCCAGACGGGGAGCCGGTAGAAGGCGCGATCCTCGTCGCCCGGGGTGATCGACTCGGCGCTCGAGTCGCGCGCGTCCTGCACGAGCCCGCGGAAGAAGCCCGTCGAGTCGGCCTTCACCTCGCCCTTCTTGCCGGGCGGGAACATGCCGATCATGGAGATGTAGCCGCCGAGCGGGATGGCCTTCACGCCGTACTCGGTCTCACCCCTGCGGCGCGACCAGATGGTCGGGCCGAAGCCGATCATGTACTGCGTCACCTTGACGCCGAAGAGCTTCGCGGGCACGAGGTGCCCGATCTCGTGCAGGCCGATCGACAGGGCGAGGCCGACGACGATGATGGCGACGCCGATGACGAACGCGAGCACGGAATCCACGGTCGACAGCGTACTGCCGACGGCTCGGAACGCGCTGGGCGCGGGCTATCGATCCGCTGAGCGGGCGATCCGGGCGTCGGCGGCGCGGCGCGCCGCCGCCTCGGCGGCGGCGAGCGACTCGAGGGTCACTGGGCCGGATGCCTCGTGGTGCTCCACGACCTCGCGAACGGTGTCGACGATGTCGAGGAATCCGATCCGGCCGGCGTGGAACGCCGCGACGGCCTGCTCGTTCGCCGCGTTGAAGACCGCCGGGTACTCGCCGCCCGCACGGCCCACCTGCTTGGCGAGCCGGATCGCGGGGAACGCCTCCTCGTCGAGCGGCTCGAAGGTCCAGGTCTGCGCCTGCGTCCAGTCGATCGGCCGCCCGGCGGCGGCGACCCGGTTCGGCCAGTCGAGCCCGAGCGAGATCGGCAGCCGCATGTCGGGCGGCGAGGCCTGCGCGATCGTCGAGCCGTCGACGAACTCGACCATCGAGTGGATCATCGACTGCGGGTGCACGACGACGTCGATGCGGTCGTAGTCGACGTCGAACAGCAGGTGAGCCTCGATGACCTCGAGCCCCTTGTTCACGAGCGTCGCCGAGTTCGTCGTGATCACGAGTCCCATGTCCCAGGTCGGGTGGGCGAGCGCCTCGGCCGGCGTGACGTCGACGAGCGACTCGCGGCTGCGACCGCGGAACGGGCCGCCCGAGGCGGTGAGCACGAGCCGTCGCACCTCGTCGTCGGTGCCGGAGCGCAGCGCCTGCGCGATCGCCGAGTGCTCGGAGTCGACCGGCACGATCTGGCCGGGCTTCGCGATCCGCGTGACGAGGTCGCCGCCGACGATGAGCGACTCCTTGTTCGCGAGGGCGAGCGTGGCGCCGCGCTCGAGCGTCGCGAGCGTCGGGCCCAGCCCGACCGAGCCGGTGATGCCGTTGAGCACGACGTCGGCGTCGACGTCGCGCACGAGCTGGACCGCCTCGTCGATGCCGACGGCGGTGTGCTCGACGCCGAACTCGGCCGCCTGCTCGGCGAGCAGGGCGCGGTTCGAGCCGACGCCGAGGCCGACGAGCTCGAACCGCCGCGGGTTCGCCCTGATGACGTCGAGGGCCTGGACGCCGATGGAACCGGAGGAACCGAGGATGATGACGCTGCGCACGTGTCCACCCTACGACCCGTGCGCTCGCGGAGCCCGGCGCCGGCATGGGCCGGCCCGACCGTCAGACCAGCACGGCCACCGAGGCGACGACGGGCGCCGGAACGCTCAGGTCGTGGAAGCGGATCCCTCGCCAGCCGGGGCCGAACTCGGGCACGGTGCGCTCGATGCGGCCGATGCCGCCGTCGTCGCCCGGCATCGACAGCGCGAGCGTCGACGGCTCGATGAAGCCCGTGTGCCCGAGCGCGCGCAGGAGCGCCGACTTCCGCGCCCAGAGCATCGCCCGCGCGCGGGCGCGCTCGGCCGGATCGATCGCCTCGAGCGCTTCGCGCTCGCTCGAGTGCAGGGCGACCTCGTCGACCGACTCGCGCACCGCGTCGGCGGCCGGCTCGATGCCGACGCCGACTCGGCGGCTCGTCGCCGCTGCGGCGACGACGACCTCGCCGGCCGCACCGACGTCGACGAACCACGGCGCACCGGTCGGCGTCGTCGGATACCCGACGGAGGGGCGGCCGTGGCGGCTGCCGCAGACCTCGCACGCGTGCACGAGCTCGACGTCGTCGGCGGGCACCCCCGAGCCGTGCGCCACGAGACGTCGCAGCACCGCGTCGACCGCGGGGCCCCGACGCCCGCGCGTCGTGATGAGCACGCGCGTGTCGCCGCCCGCGAGTTCGAAGAGCTCGCCGTCGCCGATCGGTTCCATGCCCCGATTCTCCCGCATCGCGGCGAGGCGCGCCGTCGACCCCATATGCCACCGACCGCATACCGGCGCACGTAGGGTCGGATGGTGAGTGCACCGACGGTCAAGCAGGTGAGGCAGGGACCCGCCTACCGCATCTTCCGAGGCATCCTGAAGCCCCTCGTACGGCTGGTCTACCGCCCGACCATCACCGGCGCCGAGCACGTACCCGCGTCGGGTCCCGTCATCCTCGCGTCGAACCACCTCTCGTTCGTCGACAGCATCGTGATCCCCCTGGCGTCGCCGCGCCCCGTCCAGTTCCTCGCGAAATCGAGCTATTTCACCGGTACCGGTTTCTCCGGCTGGGTCTCGCGCACCTTCTTCGGCGCGATCGGCGCCGTACCCGTCGAGCGCGGCGCCGGCTCCCAGGCGCAGGAGGCCCTCGACGCGGGTCGCGGCATCCTGGAGGGCGGCAACGCCTTCGCGCTCTACCCCGAGGGCACGCGGTCCCTCGACGGCCGGCTCTACCGCGGCCGGACGGGGGTGGCCTGGCTCGCGCTCATGACCGGCGCCACGGTCGTGCCCGTCGGCCTCATCGGCACGCAGGAGATCCAGCCGGTCGGAGCCAGGTTCCCGCGGGTGCGACCGGTGACCGTGAGGTTCGGCGCCCCGATCGACGTCTCGCGCCACGGGGCGGCCACGAGCGGTCGCGCCCGCCGCGCGGCGACCGACGAGATCATGGCCGCGATCCACGCCCTGAGCGAGCAGGAGCTCGCCGGGGTCTACAACGAGGCGCCGCCGCAGGGCGCGCTCGCGAAGCTCGCCGACCGGGTCGTGCCGCGGGAGCGGATCTGACGGTATTCCCAGCCGGGCCGTCGAGCCACCCGGTATCGTCGCTCCGGTGACCTCAGCGAAGCCCGTCGCCCGTCCCCGCCTCCGCGCGTCGGCGAGCACGCGCGCCGTGCGCGCCGCACGACTGGTCGCCGTCGCCGCGGTCGCCGTGCTCGGACTCGCCGCCTGCGCCCCCGCCGACGTCGAGTCGGGCACCCCGTGGGAGGGCGGTGCGGCCAACCGTGCCGTTCCGACGCCCGAGTTCGCGATCCCCGACGCCACGACCGGCTTCGACCCCGGGTACATCGTGAGCGACGACGCGTTCTTCGACAGCGACGCGATGACGGCCGGCGAGATCCAGCGTTTCCTCGACGGCATCGACTGCCGGCCGGAGGACGACACGCCGTGCCTCGCCGACTACCGGCAGACGACGACGTCGCAGCCCGCGGTCGGCGGCGAGCACTGCGCGGCGTACGAGGGCGAGTATCGTGAGCGCGCCTCGGCGATCATCGCGAAGGTCGCGCGAGCCTGCGGCATCAGCCCGCGGACCCTGCTCGTGCTGCTGCAGAAGGAGCAGTCGCTGCTCACCAGGCCGACGGCCGACGGCTACCTGCGGGCCACGGGGTACGGCTGCCCCGACACGGCCGACTGCGACCAGGAGTACTTCGGCTTCTTCAACCAGGTGTACAACGCCGCCTGGCAGTTCCGGCAGTACACCGAGGAGCCGAAGCGCAAGTACCGCATCGGCTCGGTGCGCGTCGCGTTCAACCCCGATGCGGCGTGCGGGGCGACGAAGGTCGCGATCCGCAACCAGGCGACCGCGAACCTCTACAACTACACGCCCTACCAGCCGAGCGACGCGACGCTCGCCGACCCCGAGGCGGGCGACGACTGCTCGGCGTTCGGCAACCTCAACTTCTGGCGGCTGTGGCATCGCTGGTTCGGCGACCCGGAGGCCGAGCGCTATCCGGGCTTCCTGCCCGAGTGCACCCGGCTCGTCGGCGGGCACGAGTGCCCGCCGAGCCCGACACTGCCGGCCCGGCCGGCCGCGCTCGAACCCGGCGCGTAGGCGCCGGGCGCCGCGCGCCGTCTCAGCCGGCGACGACGACGGTCGGCTCGTGGCGCACCGGGAACCCCACCGAGGCGGCGATGAAGCACTTCTCGGATGCCTCGGCGTGGAGCCCGAGCGCGAGCTCGGCCATGGAGGCATCCGCCACCACGACCCGCGGACGCAGGACGACCTCGGTGAACCGGCCGCCCCCGCGGCCGTCCTCCTGCATGACCCCGGCGGCGACGTCCGTGTAGCCGCGGACCACGACGCCGTGGTTGGTCGCGACGTGGAGGTACGACAGCATGTGGCACTGGCTCAGCGCCGCGATGAGGAGGTCCTCGGGGTTCCAGCGTTCGGCGTCGCCGTGGAAGACCCGATCGCTCGACCCCGCGATGTCGTGGTCCTTGCCCGCGACCCGCACCACGTGGCGCCTGCTGTAGTCGCGATAGCCGCTCGTGCCGGTGCCGCGGTCGCCCTGCCACTCGACCTCGACCTCGTACTCGTGCCGTCCGAGCATCCCGTCTCCTCTCCGTGGTCCCATCCTCTCGCGGCGATAGGGTGGAGGCACCATGACTGACTCGCAGATGCCCGTCCAGAACGCTGCCGCACCGGTGTACTCCGTGCCGCAGGAGCGCAAGATCGTCACCGCCGTGCCCGGCCCCAGGTCGCAGGAGCTGCAGGCCCGCCGCGCGAGCGTCGTCTCCTCCGGCGTGTCGAGCGCCCTGCCCGTGTTCATCGAGCGCGCGAACGGCGCGATCCTCGTCGACGTCGACGGCAACCGGTTCCTCGACTTCGGCGCCGGCATCGGCGTCACGACGGTCGGCCACACCGAGGCGAGTGTCGTCGCCGCAGCCGCCGCGCAGCTGCAGGACGTCATCCACACCCTCTTCACCGTCACGCCCTACGAGGAGTACGTGCGCGTCGCCGAGCTGCTCGCGGAGCACACGCCCGGCAACTGGGCGAAGAAGTCGGTGCTCGTGAACTCGGGCGCCGAGGCGGTCGAGAACGGCGTGAAGATCGCGCGCAAGCACACGGGCCGCCGCGCCGTCGCGGTGCTCGACCACGCCTACCACGGCCGCACCAACCTCACGATGGCGATGAACTACAAGGCCATGCCCTACGGGGCCGGCTTCGGCCCCTTCGCGGGCGACGTCTACCACGCGCCGGGCTCGTACCCCTATCGCGACGGCCTCTCCGGAGCCGACGCCGCCGCCCGCACGATCGGCTACCTCGAGAAGGTCGTCGGCGCCGCCGACCTCGCCTGCCTCGTGGTCGAGCCCATCCAGGGCGAGGGCGGCTTCATGGTGCCGGCCGAGGGCTACCTGCCGACACTGCAGGCGTGGTGCACCGAGCAGGGCGTGGTCATGATCGCCGACGAGATCCAGTCGGGCATGGCCCGCACGGGCCGCTACTACGCGAGCGAGCACTTCGGCTGGGAGCCCGACCTCGTGCTGAGCGCGAAGGGCATCGCCGGCGGCCTCCCGCTCGCGGCCGTCACCGGCCGCGCCGAGATCATGGACGCCTCGCACCCCGGCGGGCTCGGCGGCACGTTCGGCGGCAACCCCGTGGCGTGCGCCGCCGCGATCGCGGTGTTCGAGGCCATCGAGGAGAACGACCTGCTCGCCGAGGGGCGCCGCATCGAGGCGACCCTCACGGCCGGACTCGAGCGGCTGCGGCAGCGCTACGACATCATCGGCGACGTCCGCGGCCGTGGCGCGATGATCGCGATCGAGCTCGTCCAGCCCGGCACGCGCGACACGACCAAGGCACCGAACGCCGAGGCCGTCGCCTCGCTCGTCGCCTTCGCGGCGCAGCGTGGCGTGCTCTTCCTCAGCGCGGGCACCTACGGCAACGTGCTGCGGTTCCTCCCGAGCCTCGCCATGAGCGACGAGCTCATCGAAGACGGCCTGCGCGTGCTCGACGACGGCCTCGCGGCCCTCGGCTGAACCCGTGTCCGGCACCTTCTCCGTCTCCGATTCCGTCCAGCTCGCCGTGGTCGAACGCAGTGGTTTCATCGAGTCCCGGCACGCCGGTTCCGCCGTCGTGCTCTCCCCCGAAGGCGAGGTCGTGCGTGCCCTCGGCGACGTCGCGACCCCGATCTTCCCCCGGTCGGCCCTGAAGCCGTTCCAAGCCGTCGCCGTGATGACCTCCGGCGTCACGCTGCGCGGCGAGGACGCGGCGATCGCGATGGCGAGCCACTCCGGCACGGCCGCGCACGTCGCCCTCGTCGAGGGTCTGCTCGCCCGCGCCGGCCTCGACGAGTCGCTGCTCGGCTGCCCCGCCGCCGCACCCGGCGACCGCGTGGCGCGCGACGAGCTCATCCGCCGCGGCGGGCCTAAGCGTCGCGCGTACATGACCTGCTCGGGGAAGCACGCGGCGATGCTCTCGGCGTGCGCCGCGAACGACTGGCCGCTCGAGGGTTACCTCGATGTCGAGCACCCGCTGCAGAAGCGCATCCTCGACGTGCTCGAGCGCCTCACCGGCGAGCGCCCCGCGGCGACAGCGATCGACGGCTGCGGCGCGCCGGTGCACGCCGTGAGCCTCACGGCGCTCGCCCGCGGCGTCCACAAGATCACGACCGCCCAGGCGGGCTCGCCGTTCGCGCTCTACCGCGAGTCGGCAGCGCTGGCCGTCGGCGCGCGCGAGCACGGCTGGGCCGTCGCCGGTCCCGGCCAGCCCGACACCGTGGCGATCGAGCGGCTCGGCGTGTTCGCGAAGTTCGGCGCCGAGGGCGTCATGATCATGTCCGCGCCCGACGGAACCACGACCGCGGTCAAGGTGCTCGACGGTTCGAACCGCGCATCGACGATCATCGCCCTGCGGCTGCTCGCGGCCGCCGGCGCGATCGAGGACGCTGCGATCGACGACGTGCAGACCGAGCTCGACCTCTGGGTCATGGGCGGCGACCGACGCGTCGGCGAGATCCGGGCGACCGTCTGACGCCGGGCCGGCATCGGAGACGAGGGATGCCTCGGCGAGATCGATCTCGCCGAGGCATCCCTCGTTCGTCGTCGGCCGCTTCGCGGCCGTCGGGTCAGCCCAGCTTGGCGAGGCGCTTCTGCCGCGCCGCCCGGGAGACCTGGGCGCCCACCACGAGCACGAGGGCGATGATGAACACCGCCGACGCGATGACGTTCGCCTCCGCGGGGATGCCGCGCGCCGCCGAGATGTAGATGTACTTCGGGAACGTCGACACCGAGCCGGAGTTGAAGTTCGTGATGATGAAGTCATCGAAGCTCAGCGCGAACGACAGCAGTGCCGCCGCGGCGATACCCGGCATCAGCAGCGGGAAGGTGACCCGCCAGAACACCTGCGCCGGCGAACCGTAGAGGTCGCGCCCCGCCTCCTCGAGGGCCGGGTCGAGGCTCGCCACGCGCGCCTTGACCGTCACCACGACGAAGCTGATGCAGAACATCGTGTGGGCGAGGATGATCGTCGTCATGTCCTTCGCGACGCCCGCCGCGAGGAACTGCGCGGCGAGACCGGCGCCGAGCACGACCTCGGGCGTCGCCATCGGCAGGAACAGCAGCAGGCTGATCGCCGAGCGCGCCCGGAACCGGTAGCGCACGATGGCGATGGCGATCATCGTGCCGAGCACCGTCGCGGCGACCGTCGCGACGAGGCCGATGACGATGCTGTTCGCGAACGCCTCGCACACGGCGCCGCCCTCGACATTGCAGACGTTCAGCCACTTGTCGAAGGTGAACCCGCGCCACGAGATGTTCGACTTGATGGAGTCGTTGAAGCTGAACACGAACGTGTAGGCGATCGGGATCAGCAGGAACACGAAGGCGATGACCGTGTAGACCGGCAGCAGCCAGTCGCCGAGCCCGAGACGACGCGGGCGCACGCGGCCGCCGGCCGGTCGGTTCGCATCGAGCTGTTCGTTCTCGCTGAGCCCGCCGAGGACGGCGGCAGCCTGGACTTCTCCGCTCACAGCAGGTCCTCCGTTCCCGAGCGCTTCACGTAGATGCCGACGAGCACGAGGATCGCCGCCATGAGGATGATCGACAGCGCCGCCGCCGCCGGATAGTTGAGCAGCACGAGGAAGTTCGCCTCGATCACGTTGCCCATCATCTGCGTGTCGGGACCGCCGAGGAAGTCGCGACTCGCGTTCACGTAGTCGCCCGCTGCGGGGATGAACGTGAGCAGCGTGCCCGCGACGATGCCGGGCATCGACAGCGGGATCGTGATCTTGCGGAACACGTGGAACGGGTTGGCGTAGAGGTCGCTCCCGGCCTCGAGATAGCGCAGGTCGAGCCGCTCGAGCGTCGTGTACAGCGGCAGAGTCATGAACGGGATGAAGTTGTACGTCAGACCGAAGATGACCGCGAACGGCGTGCCCGTGAAGTGGGCGTCCGGGGCGAGCAGCGACAGGGCCTTGAGCGACGTGATGATGAACGACTCGTCCGACAGGATCTGCTTCCACGCGAGGGTCCGCAGCAGGAAGCTGATGAAGAACGGGGCGATCACGAGCACGAGCATGAGGCTCTGCAGGAGCGGCCAGCGACGGGCCTTGACGCCGATGAAGTACGCCAGGGGGTAGCTGATCACGAGGGCGGCGATCGTCGCGACGAGCGCGTAGCCGAACGAGCGCAGGATGTGCGGCCAGTAGAGGTTGACGACGTCGACGTAGTTCTGCCAGTTGAACGCGTAGTCGTACACCCCGATGTCGCCGAACTCGCTCGGCGCCTGGAGCGACGTGAGCACGAGCGAGACGAGCGGGGTGAGGAAGAACAGCACCAGGTAGGCGATACCGGGCAGCAGCAGGAAGAGCGCGATGGGACTGCGCCTGCGCGGGGCCTGCGGCTGCGCCTCGGTGGTCGAGAACGCTGCGAAGGCCATGTCAGTGCTCCTCGAGCTCCGAGACGAGCGTCTCGCGGTGCAGTGCGGCCAGGGACGTCGTCGAGGCGTCGTCCTGGAAGCGTGCTTCGTCGGGGCCGTCTTCGAGTCCGAAGCCGTGCTCGACCGCCCAGCTGACCCACACCTCGGTGCCGAGGCCGGCGACCGGACCGAAGCCGATGTTCTGCGCGAACACCATGATGGTGCCGTGGCCCGGGATCTCGATGAGGTACTGCGTGCTCACACCGGAGAACGACACGTCGACGACGCGGCCGGCCCCGAGCACGTTCCGTCGCGCGTCGGCGACGGGGGCGTCGGTGTGCAGCGACACCTTCTCGGGCCGGACGCCGACCGTGACCTCGCCCTGGTGGCGCTGGGCACGGGCCGTCGGCACGATGATGCGCGCGCCCGCCGACTCCACCGTGATGGCGTCGGCGGTCGTCGACACCACCTGGCCGGTGAACAGGTTCGACTGGCCGAGGAAGTTGGCGACGAAAGCCGTGCGAGGCAGCTCGTACAGGTCTTCGGGCGCCCCCATCTGCTCGATCGCGCCCTTGTTCATGACGGCGACGGTGTCGGCCATGGTCATGGCCTCCTCCTGGTCGTGGGTCACGTGGAGGAAGGTGAGGCCCACCTCCTCCTGGATCGCCTTGAGCTCGAGCTGCATCTGGCGTCGCAGCTTGAGGTCGAGCGCGCCGAGGGGCTCGTCGAGCAGCAGCAGCGCCGGACGGTTGACGATCGCGCGAGCGAGCGCGACGCGCTGCTGCTGGCCGCCCGAGAGCTGCTGGGGCTTGCGCTGGGCGACGTGATCGAGCTCGACCAGCTTGAGCGCCTCGTGCGCCTTGGCCATCGCGTCGCCGATCTTGCGACGCTTCAGGCCGAAGGCGACGTTCTCGAGGATCGTCATGTGCGGGAAGAGCGCATAGCTCTGGAACACCGTGTTGACCGGCCGCTCGTGCGCGCGCGTGCTCGTCACATCGGTGCCGCCGATCAGGATGCGCCCCTGCGTCGGCTCCTCGAGGCCCGCGACGAGACGGAGGGTGGTCGTCTTGCCGCAGCCCGATGGGCCGAGCAGGGCGAAGAACGAACCGGCGGGGATCTTCAGGTCGAGGTCTTCGATGGCGGTGAAGCCGGGGAACCGCTTCTGAATGCCGACGAGCTCGAGATCGGCGCCGCGTTCGGCGAATTCTCGGATCGCCATCGTCACGACCCCAGCAGGATGCTCTGGAACTGCGCCTGGTACTTCTGCTCCTCCGCGCCCGAGAGGGAGCGGAAGATGTGCGCCTGCTGGAGCGTCTCCGCGTTGGGGAAGATGAGCTGGTTCTCGGCGAGCTCCGGGTCGATCGCGGCGGCCGCCTCCTTCGCACCGATGACCGGGGTGATGTAGTTCACCCACGCCGCGACCTCTGCCGCGACCTCGGGGTCGTAGTAGTAGTTGATGAGCGTCTCGGCGTTCGTCTTGCGGGGCGAGCCGATCGGCACCAGGAAGTTGTCGTTCCACAGCGTGCCGCCCGCGGTCGGCAGGGCGAACTCCCACTTGTCGCCGGCTTCGGCGTTGATCACCGTGATGTCGCCCGACCACACGATCGCGGCGAGCGTGTCCTCGCTCTTCAGGTCCTCGAGGTACGAGTTGCCCTTGATGTTCCGGACCTGGCCGTTCTCGACCTGCTCGCGCAGGATCTCGATGGCGGCCGTGTACTCCTCGTCGCCCCAGTCGCCGGCGATGTCGGTGCCGTTCTCGAGCATGATGCAGCCCATCGTGTCGCGCATCTCGGAGAGCACGCCGACGCGGCCCTTGAGCGACGGGTCCCACAGGTCGGACACGCTCTCGAGGCCGCCGGGGATCGCCTCCTTGTTCCAGGCGATGCCGGCGAATCCACCCTGCCACGGCACGGTGAACTTGCGGCCCTTGTCGAAGTCGGGGTTCTGGAGCGCGGGGTTCAGGTTCGCGAGGTTGGGCAGGTTGTCGTGGTTCAGCTCCTGGGTGTAGCCGAGCCGGATCCACCGCGCGGCCATCCAGTCGGTGAGCACCGCGGTGTCGGCGCCGATGTCCTGGCCCAGGGCGAGCTGGTCCTTCACCTTGCCGTAGTAGGTGTTGTTGTCGTCGACGGCGACCTCGTAGTTGACCTCGATGCCGGTCTGCTCGGTGAAGGCCTGGAGCGTCGGGTAGTTGCCGGCGTCGTCCTCGTCGATGTAGGCGGCCCAGTTGGCCCAGTTGACGGTCTTGTCGGTGCTCGACTGGTCGGCGGCGGCGGTCGGCTTGGCCTTGCCGCCACCGGTCGAACACGCGGCGAGGGCGAGGGCGGTCGCGCCGGCGCCCGCGCCGGCGAGGAGGGTGCGACGATTCAGCTGCGACTGGCGCGCCTGTGCGATCAGCGAGCGGATCATCGGGTCTTGGGGCAGGGGCCGAGGGCTCACGGGGGACTCCATTCGGTTGCAAGCGCATACGGGGTGGGATGATCCTGACACAGGGTGCGATGGTTTGGCAGTACATGGTGTCCGAATCGTTAATTTCTGAGAACGTTCTGCACGGAATCAGTGCCCGATCCGGCCTGCGGCAGCGGATTCGGTTGCGAGTCGGCGTTCGGCCAACTCATCCGCACGGCCGGCGCCCCGGGCGGTTTCGCCCAGCCCTGCCCCGCGTCGTCGTCGAGCAGGGGTGGCAGCGAACGATCCGCGACGAGCGCTCGGTACTCGGCGCGCCCCCCGCGCACGAGCACGATCGCGCTGTCGCGGACGATCGCCCCGAGCGACCAGTTCGCCGACCAGCCGTCGACGCCGCCGACGAACGCGATCGGCTCGGGCGCGCCGGCCGCGCCGGCGATCGCCGCGTGGTCGACGGGTGCACCCGGCGCCACCGGGACGACCGTGGCGCCCAGGGCTGCGAGCAGTTCGGCGTCGCCCGCAGGGTCGACGGTGACGACGGCGTAGCGCGCGCCTGCGACGAGGCGGAGCGGCGGTGCGGCATGGGCGGCGGGGGCGGCGGTGGCCCGTCGCGCGGGATCGCTCGGCCGCACCGCAGCGTCCACGGCGGAGGCGCCCGCGGGCAGGACGCACTGGAGGCGATGTCCCTTCCACTGACCGGCCCCTGCGACCTCGTCGGGACGCCACAGCTCGGCCGCTCCCCCGGCGTGGATCAGGTCGGACCTGGTCGCCTGGCGCAGGATGACCCGCGCTCCGAAGGCGTCGCGGAGTTCGTGCGGGATGCCCAGCCACTGCACGGCCGAGGCGGCGATCGCGATGCCCCGGGCGCGGCCCTCGCGCAGCAGTCGGCCGATCCGCTCGACGCCGACGACCCGGTACTCGTCCGGCCAGGATGCGAACCGACGGTCGAGGTCGTCGATGACGACGAGTCGGGGCGGCGGCGTCGCACGATCGCGGATGCCGAGGTCGCGCACGAGGGACGCGAGCGCATCCCAGAGCGCACTGCCCGCGCCCGCCAGCTCGACGACCGAACCGGCGCCGTGCCGTCCGGTCGCCGCCTCGGCGAGCGCGGCGAGCACACTCGACCGCCCGCTGCCGGAGATCCCCGTGACGAGCAGCGGGCCGTCCGAGCCCGGCCGCCATTCCGCCGGGCCACGGCGCTGCCGTTCGGGCTCGTCGATGAGGCCGAACACGAGGACCTCCTCGGCCGGCGCCGCCGGCCGACCGGCCGGACGATCGTCGGACGGACTCGCGAACGCGGCGAGTTCGCCGCTCGTGATCATGGCCGGCAGCGGGTCGAGCCATGGGCGGCGCGCGCGACGGAGGCCGGCGGAGGCGACCTTCGCGCCGAGCACGGCGGCCCCGTCGGCGACCGCGGACTGGAACAGCACCGGATCGCCGTCGCCCCGATCGAGGATGCCGCGGCCGGGTGCGTCGGGCGGGATCGAGGCCGCGGCCTCGGTGCCGACGACGGCGAGGCTGTCGGCGCGCTGCATGACGCGGAGCGACACCCGGATCGCGCAGTTCGCGGTGATCTGCTCGCGCACGACGCCGTTCGGGCGTTGCGAGGCGAGCACGAGATGCACGCCGAGCGATCGGCCGCGGGCGGCGATGTCGGCGATCACCGCACCGAGGTCCGCGTGCTGCTCGATCATCGCCTGGAACTCGTCGACGACGATCACGAGTCTCGCGAGGTCGACGCCGTCGGGGAGTTCGCGCACGTCGCGGGCGGCGGCCCCGGCGAGGACCGTCTCGCGATGCCGCAGCTCCGCCCGCAGGCTCTCCACCGCCCGGCGCGCCTCGGCGCCGTCCAGGTCGGTCACGATGCCGGTCACGTGCGGCAGCTCGCCGATCGGTTCGAATGCGGCACCGCCCTTGAAGTCGACGAGCAGGAACGACACCTCGCTCGGCGTGTACGCGCGCGCCAGCGCGGTGAGCCAGGCGAGGAGGAACTCGCTCTTGCCGCTGCCGGTCGTGCCGCCGACGAGCGCATGCGGGCCGTTCCCCACGAGATCGAGCACGAGCGGCCCGTTCGCCGTTCGTCCGACCGCGACGGCCAGGCTCGACCGCTCGACGCCTCGCCGTTCTCCGGCCGGTGCGGGGAGTTCCGCGAGGGTCACTCGCGAGGGCAGCGATGCCCCGGAGTCTTCGAGGCGCTCGGCGATCGCTGCCGCGGCTTCGCTCCACCCGAGCGCCGCGGCCCGTGACACGAGCACCGGCTCGATGTTCGAGGGCGTCGCCCCGGCTGCGCCCTCGAGCCGCGCGCGACGCGGGCCGTCGAGCCGGACGACCGCTCCGATGCCCGGCGGCAGGGCGCCGGCGTCGGTGACGATGACGATGCGAGCGGTGGCCGGGGCGCCGACGCGGCGGGCCTGTTCGGGGTCGGCCTCCGCATCGATGACGCGGATCGGCTCGGCCGCCGGAACGGCCGGTCCTCCGGCGCCGCGCCGCGGCGCTGCGACGCCCGGACCTCGGGCGGCATGGGGCAGGCGCGCGGCCCACGCCCATTCGGGCGACTCGGGCAGGTCGAGTCCGACGACCCTCGGGTCCGCCCGGTGCGCGCACGCGACGAGTGCGGCGCGACCGGCCGCGCGTGCGAGTGGGGGCGGACCCACGAAGGCGATCCCGTGCGAGGCCTCGACCGCGACGGGGGCGCCGCCGAGGCGGGCGGCGGATTCGAGGACCGCACGATCGCGGGCATCGGCCGCCGTTCCGTCGATGCGCACCGAGCTCCGCACCGTGCCCGTGCCGACGACGATCCGTCCGCCGGTCGCGCCCAGCCACTGCGGCCGGATCGCGTGCTCGACGAGCGCCGCCGCAGACGGGTCGGCACCCCACGCGTCACGGCGCTCCTCATCGTGCCGTGCGGTGATCTCGTCGTCGAGCTCGGCGAGCCGGTCGGTGCGCTCGCGTTCCGCACGGCGCCGTCGACGTCGCGCCTGCCGGCGGCCGTCGAGCACGGAGGCGACCGCCACGAGCGGCCCGAGCACGGCGAACAGCAGCGCGTACGTCGACCCGGTGATGGCCCACAACGCGAGCGCGCCGGCGACCGGGGCCGCCGCGGCCAACCACGGGAAGGCGGGTCGCTCGGCCTCGGCCGGGGCCGGGGGCAGGCGCAGCGGGAGATGCACGACGGGTTCGGCGAGCTCGGTCTGGTCCACCGGCTCATTCGACCATCGCCCGATGCGGAAGGTGCGGCGTCGCCGCTCGCCGTGGACGGGTCGAGCGACCGAGGGCGCTGTGGAGGAGGGGTCAGTCGACCGAGAAGTACTGCTCGGCCAGCTCGACCCGGCTTCCGCGTGGAACGAGGTACCGCCGGCCGGGCTCGCAGCGCACGGCGCCGTCATCGGGTCGACGCACGACCGTTCCGTTGCTCGAGAAGCGGTCGGCGACCCACAGCGTGCCCTCGTGCTCCCCGAACTCCACGTGCGTCTTCGAGACCGACAGGGTGTGGTCGGCGATCTGCACGAGGTGGTCGAACCGTTCGCCGGGCTGCGGCATCGGCTTGCGCCCGATGAGCCCCGAGCCGAACACGGTGCGCGTCTCCCCCGTGCTGAACCGCAGTGAGAATCGAGGGCGGCCCGGCTCGGCGGCGTCGCCCGCGCCCGCGCCCGCGCCCGCCTCGACGATCGGTTCTGCCGGGCGGAATCCCTCGACCGGCACGCTGATCACGCCGCTGTTGCGCTGCGACGAGCGGGGCAACCGCTCGACCCTCGTCGTGTCGCCGGGACGCGGATCCGGTCGACGCCGCGATTCAGGCGTCGCACTCGTCGAACTGCCGCACTCGCCGCAGAACATCGCGTCGGCAGGCAGTTCGGCACCGCAGATCCGGCAGTTCACGAACGGGCTCCTCTCCGGCTGACAGCGTACCCGCCGAGCGAGTTCAGCGAGATCGCCGCCCGCAGCCGGTCGCGGACGCTGCGCGAGGCGCCGAGGCGCTGCTGCAGCTCGTCGACGGTCGCCCACACCCTCTGATCGTCGCCCGCGGCGGGTCCGCCGGGCGCGTAGACCGCCCGGTCGACCACCGAGGCGAGCACGAGCGGTGCGAGCCCGCCCACCGTCGCCGCCTGCTCCGCACGCGTCGCGGTCGGCACGATCGCATACCCGTAGTCCGCCGCCGAGTCGGCGAACTCGAGCCATCCGCCCTCGATCCGTTCGACGGCCGTCGGCGCCCGCCGTCGCAGGCGACGCCGGCGGAGCTTCGCGACGACGATCGCGAGGAGCGGGCTGCAGAGCGCGACGACGCCGACCAGCACGACTCCCGCGACCTCGAGACCGCCGAGGAGGGCCTGCAACCAGTCGTCGCCGTCGTCGCCGCCGTCGGGCGACGAGCCCGGACCCGCCGCCTCGTCGACGAGCGGCGTTCGTTCGGCCGGCGGCGGGAGCACCGACTCGGGCCGGGAGACGATCTTCGGCTGCTCGGGCTCGCGGGGCGGGATCGGACCCGGAATCGGGTTCGGATCGACCGCGACCCACACGCCGTCCGAGGTCTGCACCTCGATCCAGGCCTGCCGGTCGGCGCTCCTGAAGCGCACCACCCCGGCGGAGGCATCCCGATCGGTGCCCGGGCCCGGCAGGTAGCCGACGACGACGCGGGCCGGGAACCCGATCTGCCGCGCCATGAGTGCGGCGGCCACGGCGTACTGCTCGCCGTCGCCGACCATCGGCTCCTCGGTCACGAGTTCCTCGATGCGGTCGAGCGCGTGCCCGGAGCGACTCGGCTCCTCGCCGTCGAGACCGTGGCTGACGAAGCCGTCGTTGCGGAATCCGTCGATGACCGCGGCGAGCCGCTCCCCGGGCGTCGCCGTCGCGGGCGCCCACTCCTCCAGCCGTTCGACGAGCGACGGCGGCAGTTCGGGCAGGGCCGGCAGGACGCTCGTGCCCGGTTCGAGCGAGGCGAGCGCGGTGCGCGTCGCCACGACCGACACCGCGACGTACCGGTCGCCGGACCGCAGGCCGTCGACGGCGGCGCCGGTTCCCGTCACGTCGTTGTAGAAGTACGACTCGCTCAGCCGGTCCGCTCGCGGCCCCGCGAACTCGATGCGCTCGAGCCGGCCGATCCCGGGGACCCAGACGTCGCGGTAGCCTTCCACCTCGACGTCGATGCGCGCGGTGGTCCCGCCCTCGAGCGACTGGTCGAGTCGGTACGGCACCCTGCTGAAGCGTCCCGACGGCCCCGTGCCGTCGGAGCCGCCGACCGAGTAGACGATGCCGTCGTACGTGTCGAGCACGGCGATCGAGAGTCCGGTGCGCTCGGGCAGCCCGCGCACGTCGAGCATGGGTTCGTCGGCGACGTCGGGGGCGAACGCCGTCCGGAAGTCGGCGAGCGGGCTGTCGTGCTCGCTCGGCTCGAATGGCGGCTGGAGCTCCGCGCGGACGACGTTGCGCGGCGGCGTGGGCAGCGCCACCGCCGCGGCCGTCGCGCCCACGAGGGCCACGGCGACGAGGGCGGATGCCCCGAGCACGCGCCGCGCGTCGGCCAGCGTCGACTCGACCCGACGTCCGCCGCCGATCGCCCGCCGGTCGGCGATCCGGATGCGGACGAACCACGCCACGGCGGCGACGAAGAACGCGAGCCCCGCCTCGAGGGCGAAGTCGTCGTGCACGACGCCGAGCGCGATGCCCGTGATGAGCAGCGCCGCCGGCGGCAGCACCGCAGCGGCCGGGCGGGAGGTGCGGAGCGCGATCGTGAGCGCCACCGTCGAGGCGACGAGCCCGAGGAGGAACGGCGGCACGAGCAGTGCCTGGTACGAACCGACCGGTACCGCGATCGTGACGAGCTGCTTCCACGAGAGCGCGGCTCCCGCGACGAGTTCGACGAGGCCCTCGGGTGTGGGCAGCACGCCGAAGAGCGCCAGGTCGGGTACCGCGACCGGCACGCCGAGCACGAGGTACGCGGCGACCACGCACACGGCGACGAGCCAGGCCGGCCACGACCAGCGGGCTCCGGCGAGCGCGATCGCACTGCCGGCGAGGATCGCCGCGCCCGCGGCCGCGAAGAAGGCGGGGCTCTCGTAGATCGGCCACCACGGGATCATCGACGCCGCGAGCATGGCGGCGACGAGTGCGGTGCTGATCGCGACCGGCCACGCGCGGCCCGGCCCGAGCCCCATGCGCGAACTCATGCGACCGACGCCGATCTCGCGAGCATCGCGCGCAGGTCCTCGAGGTAACCGATGCCGAACACCGTGAGGCCGCCCACCGTGCGCGCCGTCGGATGCGATTCGGGGGCGCACTGCACCGCGACGACCTCGATGCCCTGGGGCATACGGCTCGCCGCGGAGCGCAGCGGCGCGACTCCCCGGGCCGACCCGGTCACGAGAACCGCCAGCGAGAGGCCGTGCAGCGACTCGGCGGCCGTGCGCGCGACGTCGGGCAGGAGCGCCGCCCGCTCGTCGCGTTCGACCAGGCAGAGCGCGTCGACGAGTCGGTCGCGCGAGACGGTCGGAAGCTCGCGCATCGCCCCCGTCCGACCCGACAGCCGCCCTGAGACGACGAACACGACACTCCTCGCGTCGCGGATCGCGCGCGCGCCGACGGATGCCGCGGTGCCGACCGCGAGCTCGAACTCGGCGTCGTCGACGTAGGCACCCGGATCGAGATCGAGCAGCACCATCAGCCGGCTGCGTCGCGACTCCTCGAACTGCCGCACCATGAACGTGCCCGTCTTCGCGCTCGAACGCCAGTGGATGTACCGCCGGTCGTCACCGGGCAGGTACTCGCGGAGCGCGTGGAACGCGATGTCGCTCGTCGTGAGGTCGCGAGTGGGCGAACCCTCGAGGTCCCGGATGAATCCCGTGCTCAGCGCGGAGACGGCCACGGTTCGCGGGTGCACGCGCAGCTCGACGGTCTCCGACCAGACGATCTCACGGCGCATGAGGCCGACCGGGTCGGCCCGCACGGTCCGGGCCGGGCCGATCGGGACGACGCCGCGGCGTTCGGTGGGAATGCGCAGCACCTCGTCGAACGTGCCGCCGCGCGGCAGGCCGGGCAGCACCCGCTCGATGACGCGCTGGCCGACCGGCACCTCGAGCTGCACGCCGCCGAACCGGCGCGGGCCCCGGTTGCTCGCGACGAGCCGCGCCTCGGCGTGATCGCCGACGACGACGCGCGGCGTCGGCAGCGAGAGGTGCACCTCACCCGCGCCGCGACCGACGAGCCACAGCGCGGCCACGGCGATGAGCACGACGAACGCCCAGCCGAGCGCGATGATCTCGACGAGCCCCCAGCTGTAGCCGACGAGGAGCGAGATCGCCGCCGCGCCCGCGACCGCCCAGCCGAGCGGCGTGACCACGCCCTGCACGGCGCGACTCCAGCGCATGACCGCACCGCCGGCGGCCCTGCCGCCGCGCACGGCTCGCGCGATGACGACGGCGAGCAGGCCCTGGCTCCTGGCCTCCTCGGGGATCGTCGTTCGCGTCGCGGAAAGGCTCATACCGCCTGCTTCGTGGACGGCGGCGGCGTCTCGATCAGCACCTGCGCCACGAGGTTCGACGGGGTCACGCCGTCGAACTCGGCTTCGGGATCGAGGATGAGCCGGTGGGCGAGCACGGGCTCGGCGAGCGCCTTGACGTCGTCGGGGACGACGTAGTGCCTGCCGCGGCCCGCCGCGTGGGTCTTCGCCGCCCGGATGAGCGCGAGCGCCCCGCGGACGCTCACGCCGAGGCGCACCTCGCGTGCCGTGCGGGTCGCGTCGACGAGCCGCGAGACGTAGTCGTGGATCGTCGGATCGACGTAGACCGTCCGGGCGAGCGCCGCGAGCTGGACCACGTCGTCCGCGCCGACCACGGGTTCCACGCGGTGGTCGTGCGCGCGCTGGTCGGCCCCCTCCAGGATCCGGATGGTCGACGCGTGGTCGGGATACCCGATCGAGGTGCGCATCAGGAAGCGGTCGAGCTGCGCCTCCGGCAGGCGGTACGTGCCCGCCTGCTCCACGGGGTTCTGGGTCGCGATCACCATGAACGGGTGACCGACCGGGTGGGTCTGGCCGTCCACCGTGACCTGGCCCTCCTCCATGACCTCGAGCAGCGCCGACTGGGTCTTCGGGCTCGCCCGGTTGATCTCGTCGGCGAGCACGATGTTCGCGAAGACGGGGCCCGGATGGAACTCGAACACGCCCTCGCGCTGATCGTAGACGGTGACGCCGGTGATGTCGCCGGGCAGCAGGTCGGGCGTGAACTGCACCCGGTTGCTCGCGCCCGAGACCGACTGCGCCATGCTGCGCGCGAGCGAGGTCTTGCCGGTGCCGGGCACGTCGTCGAGCAGCAGGTGCCCCTCGCTCAGGAGCGCGGTGAACGCCAGGCGCACCACCCGGTTCTTGCCGAGCAGCACCTCTTCGACCGCGGCGACGAGCCGGTCGAGCGTCGCGGCGAAGCCGGCGGCCTCATCGGGGGTCATCGTCATTGCGTCTCCTTGCTCTTCGCCTCGTAGCGCGCGCTCACTCCGGCGATCCTGACATCCAACCAGACCGTGTCGCCGGGACCGGCGCCCGGGATCTCGCAGCTCGTCGGCGTCTGCGCCGGACGGCCGTCCGCCTCGCCCGCGAGCCCGCAGCGGAACTCCACGGGCAGGCCCGAGTTGTCCGGGGCCTCGGTCCACGACCACATCGCTCGCCTCGCGTCCCATTGCCGGCTCGGCAGGGCGAAGGTCAGCGTCGGCGACTCGCCGGAGGGAAGCACGTCCGACCAGGGTCCGCAACTGCCCCACACGGTGCAGCCGCGCACCTGGAACCGCCCGGTCTCGCCGAAGTCGAACCGCTCGCTCAGCAGGTCCCGGAGCCAGCCGGACCCGCGGAACTCCCGTCTCGTGCCCGCGATCTGGACGCCGTGGTCGTCGACGCCGACGATCTCGACCCGCGACGTCGAGACGTCGACGTCGTCGATGTACCGGTCCCAGATCTCGGGGCCGTTCCACGCCATCCCGCTGTCGACGCCGTCGACCCGGCCGGGCCCCGGGCGGACGACCGTTCCGGCGACCTCGGTGTGCGCGCAGCCCGCGCGGTTGTAGCCCCACACGATGAACGAGTACCGGGTCGATTCCGTTGCGGTTCCCGCGAACCGCAGGCTGGATGTCTCGGGCCCGACGCGGACGGTCTCGGCGACGGTTCCTCCCGAAGTGGGCGGGATGACCGTGCCCGGGGCCGGCGACGTGACCTGGCAGGCCTGCGCCCCCGTCGGGACGCCGCCCGCACCTTCGACGAGCCGCTGCACGAAGTAGCCGGCGACGGGGTCGCCGTTCGCCGCGAACGGCGACCAGGTGACGGTGACGGCTCCGGCCGCGGCGTCGGCCGCGACGTCGATCGAACCCGCCGCCGGCGGGCCGAACGGCGTGCCGGCCGTCGAGGCGTCGGTCCAGACGGCGAGCGCGGGATACGCCTCGTTGCGTGCGCTCACGCTCACCGGCACCCGGCTGCCGTTGGCGAGCGCCTGCGAGTCCACGCGGCATTCGCTCGGCGTGCAGGCCGATGCCGTCACTTCGGTCGCGATGCCCGCGACCGTGACGACGTACGAGTGCACGGCGCTGCCCGAACCCGTCGAGACGGGGTTCCACACGATGCGCAGCCGGCCGTCGAGCGGCAGGGCCGCCAGCCCGCTCGGAGGCGCGGGGATGACGTCCGACCACACGGACCCCGGCGCGGTCTGCGGGTCGGAGTAGCCGACGCCGTTGCGCGCCCGGATCCGCACGTCCACGGCGTTGCCCTGCCCGTTGCCGGGGGTCGCGACCGTGCAACTGGTGGCGGCGCACATCGTCGTGGACAGCGGATCGCCCGTGCCGGGTTCGAGGAGCGCGATCTCGTATCCCGTGATCGGCGAGTTGTTGAAGCCGCCGGCGCCGAAGGCGATGTCGAGGGTGCCGTCGCCGAAGCCCGTCACCTGCGGCGCGACGACGGGCTCGGGTCGGTCCTGCACCGAGATGGTCGCGGTGCCCCAGGCGCGGCGCGACACCGCGCCCGTGGCATCCTCGACCTGGTACCTGACGGTCGTGTTGACCGGTGCCGCGTCCGGCGCCGCGGTCACCGTGAGCGTCGACCGGTCCTCGCCGGGTGCCACGTCGACCCCCTCGCCGACGCCCTCGAGCTCGACGGCCACCACGCGCAGCGGGGTGTCGGGGAACGGGTTCGTCGCCTCGTCGTTGGCGAGCACGTCGATCGTCGTCGTCCGCCCGCGGACCGCGATCGCGCGATCCTCGATCGGGCTCGCGAGCGGCTTGGTCGACGGCACGACATGCAGTTCGATGCGCCCGCCCGATCCCTCGCCGGATTCGTCGGCGACGCCGATGAGCACGGCCGAACGCGTTCCGAACGGCGTGTCGGAGCGCGCGGTGATGGTGAGTTCGTCGCCGTCGAGACGCACGTCGAAGCCCTCCGCCTCGGGCGGGAGGATCCGGTACGTGCGATCGGGCGTCGTCGTGGTCGCCAGCGGCAGGGTGAGCCGCCGGAGATCGATCGGCTTCGTCTGGCCGGGCTCGAGGTCGATGACCGCCCCGGTGAACGCGGGCGGTTCGTCCTCGTCGGCTCGCACGTCGATCGGGATGACGATCGTGCCGGTCCTCCCGGTCGGGTCGTCGGGCCCGTCGCCGTCGGTCGCGGTGAACGAGATGGAGGCCGGCCCGGCGTAGCCGGGTTCGCTGCGGAACCTGAGGGTGTCGCGGTCGACGACGAGCGACGCATCGTCGCTGTGCGAGGCGCGCACGCTCGCCTCGTCGGTGATGTGCACGGGCCTGCCCGACGCCGCGATCACGAAATCGGCCAGCTCCAGCTCGACGGCCTCCCCGCTCGCGACCACGACATCGGGCGCGTCGGAGCGCAGCTGCGGCAGCGCATCGTCGCGGCCCGGCACCCAGATGAACGCGTACGCCTCGACCCGGGGGTCGTCGGGATGACTCACGACGAAGGGCACGACCCGACGACGGTCTTCGACGTCGACTCGGATCGAGCCGTCGCGCAGGACCTCGGCTCCCCGCCGGTATCGGTCGACGAGGTCCACGCCCGCGTCGTCGACGTCGGCGTCGGCCAGGAAGACGTGCTCGAGCACCGGCACGACGACGGAGTCCTCGCCGGCGATGTCCGTGAGGCCGAGCACCGTGTCGGCGGCGACGGGCCGGGCGAGCGGCGCGTCCTCGTCGGCGTCGATCCAGAGCCATGCCTGCGCCCGCCCGAGCGACTCGTTCTCGATCACGTAACTGAAGCCGTACCGTCCCTCACCCGGCGGAACGTCGACCTCGATCCGGTCGTCGACGATGCGCGCCTCGGCGGCGTCGGTCGTCCCGTCGACGCCGACGATCCGCAACGGCGCGTCACCGGGGTCGGAGTCGTTGTCGAGCACCGGCACGGTGACGGTGCGATCGGGACGCACCGTCACGAGGTCGTCGGCCGCGATCGGACGCACGGGGCGGTCCGCGCGGGGCGCGATGCCGATGCGCACGGTGCCCTCGGCCCGCCCGCCGAGGGCGTCGATCACCGCGTACTCGAACTCGTCGGTGCCCGCCGAGTAGTCTCCGGCCCGGTAGTCGAGCCAGTCGGGACCCGTCTCCTCGACGGCACCGCGTTCGGGGTTCGACTGCTGGCCGAGCAGCTGCACCGAGTCGCCGTCGGGGTCGACCCCCGAGAGCGGGATCGGGATCCGCACGGTCTCGCCGGCGATGACGCGGGCGGTCACCGTCGAGGGGACGGGATCGGTGTTCGTCTCGGGGTCGGCGTCGCGCACCGAGATCGTGACCGCGGCGGTCGCGAACTGGCCCTCCGAGTCGATGCGGTAGGTCGCCGTGTACTCGCCGGCCTCGCTCGGCGCGAAATAACGCAGCCGGTCGCCCGAGGTGAACAGCAGGCCGGCGTCGGGCTCGTCGACGAGATCCGGCGCGAGGGTGAACGGCAGCCCGTCGGGCTGCTCGTCGTTCTCGAGCACCGGGATGTCGATGACATCGCCCGTGCGAACCGAGACCGTGTCGGCGGCGGCCAGCGGCGCCTGCGCCGCTTCAGGCTCGGGGACCTCGACGATCGTGACCTCGCCGGTCGCTTCGGCCAGGCCGTTGCTGACCCTGTACGGGAAGGCGTCCGATCCCGTCTCGAGCGGTGCCGCGAGCGTGACCCGCAGCAGTCCGTGGTCGACGATCTCCACCTGGACGCCGTCCGGCGGCGTACCGCCCTCCCCCGCCTCCGTCAGGACCAGGAGGCCGCCGGTCGGATCGATGTCGGTCGCGAGCACGTCGACCGTCGTGGGCTGTCCGACGCGCACGAAGGCGGTGTGCGGCACCGTGATCGGGGTGGTGTCCCGGTCGGGCGGGGCCTGCACGTCGACCCGCACGAAGCCCGTCGCGGGGTTCGATCCGTCGGTGACGGTGTACTCGAGGTAGTGCGTGCCGACCTCGTCGCTCGTGAACCGGAACGTCCCGCCGTCGAAGTCGGGTGTGATGCGGACGTCGGGCTTGGCCGGGACGGCGCTCAGGCTCACCTGCCCGTTGCCGCCGCGCACGTGCCGCAGCGGATCGACGACGATCTCGCGGCCGGCCGTCGCGAGGGCGATGAACGGCTCCGCCTCGAGCGGGACCGAGCCCTCGGGGTGCACCTCGACCTCGAGCGCCCCGCCGCCGTCGTCACGGCCGTCCGACACGACGAGCGGGACGGTGCGTTCGTCGTGCGCCGCGTCCCGCGCCAGGAGCACGACCGTGCCCTCGGCCGTCGACGACCCCGTATCGGGCTCGGGGATTTCGGCCCGCCGCAGGTACATCGGGTCGCCGTCGGGATCGACCCAGTCGCCGAGCACGGGTGTCGACACGCGACCCCCCACGGCGACATCGGCGCGGATCGGCCGTCGCTGCTCGGGCGGGGCGTTCTCATCGGGCGAGCGCACCTCGATCTCGACCGTGGCCCGGCTCGAGCCGCCGTGCCCGTCGTCGGCCGCGTAGCCGAAGCGGAGCGTTCCCGCGGCCGCATCGTCGAGCGTGAGCTGCAGCTCCTGCGAATCGGAGATCAGGTCGAGCCGCGCCCAGTCGGGCAGTTCGCCGTCGACGCCCGCGATCGCGAGCACGTCGCCGTTGGCGTCGTAGTCGTTGAGGAGCACGGGCAGCACGGTCGTGCGCCCCGGCCGCGCACCGAACTCGTCGTCCTCGGCGACCGGCGGGGTTCGCCGTTTCTCGATCTCGGGCTCGCTGTCGGGGTCGTTGCGCTCGACCTCCTCGTCGTCGCGCTCGGTCTTCATGAGCTTCTGCCAGTCGTCGATCCGGCGGAAGCCCGCGTCCGCCGCCCAGGTCCGTCCGTTGGCGCGGTCGTTGAGCACGATGGAGCGGCCGTTCACCATGAACGCCAGATCGTCGCCCGCAGTCCCGTCCAACTCGACCGGCGCACCGCCGCCGTCGCACGAACGCCACGCCGTGCCGCCGGACCACGCGGCGTACACGCAGCCGGAGTGCACGACCGGCGCCGCCGGCGCGCCGTCCCGGTCGTCGGTCGCGACGCGGACGGCGCCGCCGGCGAGGTCGACGGCGACGAGCCCGCCCCGATGCGCGATCCAGACCTCGCTGCCGTCATCGGACGGCGACTGCAGGCGAGGCGCGGATCCCGGACCGATCTCCTCGGAGAGTTCGACGGTCCGCCCGTCGATCACGAGCTTCCGGTCGTCGACGTCGAACACCGCCCACCGTCCGGCGACCGACGTGACCTGCACCTGGTGGTCGGCGGGGAAGGGCTCGAGCGACCACTTGGCGGCCACCTGGTCGCCGTCGGCCGCGGCCACCTCCGAGAGATCGCCCGTCGACGGGGCGTAGGCGAAGAGCAGGCCCGACGGCGCCGCGGAGATGACCGCGCCCGCACCGAACGTCAGGTCGGGATCGGCGCTCTCCTTGAAGTCGGCGAACTCGTCGACCGGGCTCGTCCACAGCTTGCCGCCGGCGGCGATGACGACGCGGTCGCCGGCGAGGGCGAGCGTCGAGACGTCGGGCGGCACCGGCACCGCGTCGGTGAGCGTCGATGCGGCGGCGTCGATGATGCCCACGCTCGATCGGTCGGCGTCGAACACGAGCACGGTGGCGCCGCTCTGGGCGATCCTCGAACCCCCGCCCGTCTCGACCATCGAGTTGAGCTCGAGCGCGGCCGTGCTCGCCCGGCCGACCGCCTGCAGTCGCTCGTTCGCCACCCAGACCGAGGCGTCACCGAGGTCGACCCGCTGGGCCGCGTATCCCCCGCTCGTCACCGCGATCGTGCCGACGATCCCGACGACGGCCGTGATCGCGGCCGCGGTGACGATCGCGGACCGATGCCGACGCGGGAACGCGAACCGCATCACCCGACCCCTTCGACGTCGACGCAGCGCTCGGTGCTCGGGGTTCCCGCCTTCCCGTCGCGCGTGACGGTCACACTCGCGCAGACGCGATCGCGGTCTCCGGCGTCGACCGAGAGGCTCGCCTCGCGTTGGATCGGGGCGGCGTCGCCGTCGACGAGCACGAGGTACGCGTCACCCTGGCGCAGTCCGGGGTCGCTCCATTCGAACGTGACCTCGGTACCGGTCGCGGCCCCACGGAGGTCGGTGACGACCGGGATGGTCCGGGTGTTCTGCAGCACGGTCACGATGCCGGCGCCGACGAGTACCACGAGGAGCACCGCCGCGACCGAGATGCCCCACGCGAGCCGGCGTGCCGTGGGCGGTGCCGAGCGGGCGCGCCCGGCGGTCGTCTCGACCTCGGTCGAGGCGGCCGTCCGAACGGGCGGCCGCCGCCGGCGTCGGCTCGGGTCGATGCCGGTGCGCGCCGGACTCACCCGCGTGCGCTCGTCGAGGTCGACGGCCGTGGCGAGCGCCCAGTCGTCCATCGCCACCTCGATCGGCGTCTGCGGAAGGCCCAACTCCTCCTCGACCGCCTGGAGGTCGCGGATGAACTCGAGCGCGCCCGACTGCCTGGCCTTCGGCTGCTTCGACATCGCCCGCGCGAGCACGGCCTCGAGACTCGCGGGAACGTCGATTCGCCCGGTGGGTGCGAGCCTGGCCTTGGCGATGCGCGCGGTGAGCGCCTGCGGAGAGTTGTCGCCGCCGGCGATCTCGAACGGACTGCGCCCGGCGAGCAGCGAGTAGACGGTCGCGCCGAGGGCCCACACCTCGCTCGCGACGGTGCCGCTCGTCTCGTCGCGCAGGACCTCGGGCGCCGACCACGGCACGGACAGGCCCACCGCTTCGGTGCGTTCGGCCTGGCCGAGCGTCGCGGCGATGCCGAAGTCGCTGAGCACGGGGTGCCCGTACGCGGTCGTGAGGATGTTGGAGGGCTTGATGTCGCGATGCAGGACCCCGGAGCGATGCGCGGTCTCGACCGCGCTCGCGATGCGGACGCCGATCGAGAGGACCTCTCCGAGCGGGAGTTGCACCGCGCGGTAGCGCTGGCCGATGGAGGCCGAGCAGTACTCCATGACCAGGTACGGGCGGCCGTCGGCGGCGACACTCGCCTGGTAGACCGTCAGGATGGACGGATGCGAGCTCAGCTGGGCCATGAGGTTCGCCTCGGCCTGGAACATCTGGCGGAGGTCGTCGTTCACGACGCCGGCGAGCAGCACCTTCACGGCGACGAGTCGGCGCGGCATGTTCTGCTCGTACAGGAACACATCCGCGAATCCGCCCGAGCCGAGTACGCGGATGAACTCGAAGCCGGGCAGGGTCGGCGGGGTGGACGGCAGTCGTCGCGACACGATCCTCCCAGTGCTCGTCGGGCCGGTGCTCTTCGGGACAGCGCCGCAGGCTTCGATGCCGGCAGGGCCTGCTGACCCCCATTGTAGGTCGCCGTCGGCCCGCGGTCCCGGGCGTTCAGGCCCGTGCGGTCTCGCCGGCCCCGTCGTCGTGCTCGTCCGCCTCGGGCTCGGGCGGAACGACCTTGACGACATCGATGACGACGACCGTCACGTTGTCGCGTCCGCCGTTGCCGAGCGCGGCGTCGACGAGCTGGTTCGCGGCCTTCTCGGCCTTGGGATTCGCGACGAGGAAGTGCCGGATCCCGTACGACGTCAGCTCCTTGGTGAGGCCGTCCGAGCAGACCAGCAGCCGCATGCCCTCCTCGACCGCGATCGCCCGGTAGTCGGGGATCGGCGCCTCGTGGAACCCGACCGCGCGCGTGATCACGTTCGAATGGGGGTGCGTGTCGGCCTCCTCGCGCGTGATCTGGCCCGCGTCGACGAGTTCCTGGACGATCGAATGGTCGACGGTGAGTTGTTCGAGCACGCCCCCCACGAGGCGGTACACGCGCGAGTCGCCGATGTTGAACACGATCCAGGCCGGTTCGCCCGAGATGAGTCCGAGCGCGGCGCCCGTCACGGTCGTGCCGCTGCCCTCGTCGGTCACGCCGGCGCCACGACCCATGTCCTGCACGGCACGGTGCAGTGAGGCGTCGATCTCGGCGGTGCCGATGACGGGCTTGCCGCCGTGCTCGGCGAGTCGGGTCACCACGGCGGCGCTCGCGAAATCGCCGGCCGCGTGACCGCCCATGCCGTCGGCCACCGCGAACACGGGGGCCTGCGCGACGTAGCTGTCCTCGTTGACCTCGCGCCGCAAGCCGGTGTCGGTGATGGCGGCCCACGAGAGGGTGACCTCGGTGCCGTCGGGAAGCGCGACCCGATGGCGCGCGTTGCCGTTGCCTATCTGCGTCACGTCTTCGGCCTGTCTCGCGTCGGGTGATCGACTCCTGGGGGTGGGAGGATCTCGATGATCGTATCGTCTCCGAGATCGAGGCTCATGCCCGGCACGACGACGATCGACTCCCCGGCCCGCAGCCGCCGGGAGGCGCGCGGACCGATCACGGTGGTGCCGTTGGTCGAGCGCAGGTCGCTCGCGACGAGCCGTGAGCCCTCCACCCTGAGCTCGAGGTGCGTCGACGAGACGGTCCTCCGCGGCGAGTCGACCGCGACCAGGCGGGGCGCCCCGTGCGAGCCGAGGATGCGCGGCGCCCCCGGCCTGCGGCCGATCAGCACCGAGCCCTCCGGCAGGAACGGCTCACCGCCGGCGATCCGCACCAGTGGCAGGAGGACGGGCGTGGAGAGCTCACCGGTGTCGGCTGCCGGGACGTCGGCGGATCCGGGCGGCGCAGCACGCACCGTCGCGGCGTCGGCGGCGGTCGCGCTGTAGACCGTGTCGGCGTCGAACGGGACCGCCGACTGCTGCCATTCGACGGCCGAGGCGCGCAGTCGCGCGCGAGCGTGCGCGATCACGGCGCCGCCGACCACGGGTGCGAGCGGCGCGGAATCCCGGCCGAGCCGCAACGCGGAGACGTCGTGGAACTCGGCGAGGTGCCACGGCCGGATTCCACGCGCATCGAATCGCCGGCTGCCGCCCGGCGACTCGAGGTCCACGACGGCGCGACCGCGCACGACGGCGGTCACCTCCCCGGTGTCCTCGCCCGGCCACCAGACGATGGCGAAGTCGTGCTCGTCGGGTTCGAGCCGCGCGGGGATCATCCCGATCAGCGGCTCGAGCGCCGGCGAGGGGTCCGCCGCGAGTCCGGCGATCGACGCGAGCACGTCGTCGTCCGCCGGCGCGGCGAGCAGGACGACGAATCGCTCGCCGACGATCGCGTCCCAGGCGGCGTCGCCGGGGATCGCATGGCTCGACACCGTCCCTCGTGGCATGTCGTCCAGTCTCCCACCGTCGGCGGCGGGCCGCCTTCGGGGAGGCGGCGCCCGATCGATGCAGCTGACGCTCGAGATGCGCGGTCACCGGGCTCCGACACCATCGAATCAGTTGTGAATGGCGCTCGAAGCGACGGAATCACTTGCCAGAGGCATCCTTGACTGTCACAATCGAGCCATGACGAACGCAGGTCGTTCCAACGGGCATCGACCCGTGCAGCTCGACGAGGTGTCGAAGGCGATCATCGAGCAGCTGCAGGCCGATGGCCGCCGGTCGTACGCCGACATCGGCAAGGCGGTGGGTCTCTCCGAGGCCGCCGTGCGCCAGCGCGTGCAGCGACTCACCGAGTCGGGGGTCATGCAGATCGTCGCGGTCACCGACCCGATGCAGCTCGGGTTCACGCGCCAGGCGATGATCGGCGTCCGAGCATCCGGCGACACCCGGGTCCTGGCCGAGCAGTTGGCCGAGATCCCCGAGATCGACTACGTCGTGCTCACCGCGGGCAGCTTCGATCTGCTCGCCGAGGTGGTGTGCGAGAACGACGAGGAGCTCATCTCCCTGCTCAACACGCGCATCCGCAGCCTCGACGGGGTGAATGCGACCGAGACGTTCGTCTACCTCAAGCTCCAGAAGCAGTTCTACAACTGGGGCACTCGCTAAGAAGGGAAGATCATGACCGACACGGTCTACGACAACGCTGCACTGCAGCAACAGGCGAAGGACCATCTCTGGATGCACTTCGCCCGGCAGTCCACGATGGAGACCTCGGGCGTGCCGATCATCACCAAGGGCGAGGGCCACCGCGTCTTCGACATCAACGGCAAGAGCTACATCGACGGCCTCGCCGGCCTCTTCGTCGTGAACGCCGGCCACGGCCGCAAGCGCCTCGCGCAGGCCGGGGCGAAGCAGGCCGAGGAGCTCGCGTTCTTCCCGATCTGGTCGTACGCGCACCCGAAGGCGATCGAGCTCGCCGACCGCCTGGCCGACTACGCGCCCGGCGACCTCAACCACGTGTTCTTCTCGACCGGCGGCGGCGAGGCGGTCGAGACCGCCTACAAGCTGGCGAAGAACTACTGGAAGCTCATGGGCAAGCCGACCAAGTACAAGGTCATCTCGCGCGCCCTCGCCTACCACGGCACCCCGCAGGGCGCCCTCGCCGTGACCGGCCTGCCGATCAAGGCGCCGTTCGAGCCGATCACGCCCGGCGGACTCCGCGTGCCGAACACGAACTTCTACCGCGCCGCGGACATGGGCGCGCCGACCGAGAGCGAAGAGGCGTTCGGCATCTGGGCCGCCAACCGCATCGAGGAGCAGATCCTCATGGAGGACCCCGACACCGTCGCGGCCGTCTTCCTCGAGCCCGTCCAGAACTCCGGCGGCTGCTTCCCGCCCCCCGCCGGGTACTTCCAGCGCGTGCGCGAGATCTGCGACAAGTACGACGTGCTGCTCGTCTCCGACGAGGTCATCTGCGCGTTCGGCCGCATCGGCCACATGTTCGCGTGCGACGAGTACGGCTACGTGCCCGACATGATCACCTGCGCGAAGGCCATGACCTCGGGCTACGCCCCGATGGGCGCCACGATCATCAACGAGCGCATCTACGAGCCGTTCTCGAAGGGCGACACGACGTTCTACCACGGCTACACCTGGGCCGGTCACCCCGTCTCGGCCGCCGTCGCGCTCGAGAACCTCGACATCTTCGAGGAGGAGAACCTCCTCGAGCACGTGCGCGAGAACTCGCCGCTGTTCCGCGCCGAGCTCGAGAAGCTCAACGACCTGCCGATCGTCGGCGACGTGCGCGGCGCCGGCTACTTCTTCGCCGTCGAGCTCGTGAAGGACAAGGCCACGCGCGAGACCTTCAACGAGGACGAGTCGGAGCGCCTGCTGCGCGGCTTCCTCTCGACCGCCCTGTTCGACGCCGGCCTGTACTGCCGCGCCGACGACCGCGGCGACCCCGTGATCCAGCTCTCGCCGCCGCTCACCATCGGCGTGCCCGAGTTCCAGGAGATCGAGCAGATTCTGCGGAGCGTCCTCACCGAGGCATCCAACCGGATCTGATCGACTCACCGCACCCTTCGCACCCGGTGGCGGGCTCCGACGAGCCCGCCGCCGGGTGCGTCGTTCCGGGTGGTCCCGAGCGGCACCGCACAGCCGGTCACGCCCGACGTACGAACGCCCAGTCGGGCAATGCACCGCTGCCCAGGTACACGTCCAGAAGTCGCGCCATCGAGTGATCGGGATCCTCCGCGAGCGCGACGTCGAGCAGCGCCCCCGCCGCAGACCCGCGGCCGAGCGCCCAGCACAGCCACGCCGCGATGCAGAGCGGCCCCGGCCGATGGCTCGGCGGTGCGTCGGCGACGATCCGCCGGACGACCTCGAGCGCGCGCTCGAGGCGAGTCCGATCGGGACGCAGGCTCGACCTTCCGAGCATCAGCCGCGACAGGAGCTCGCTCGTCTCCAGGCCCGTCCCGTCCCCCTCGAACTCGCGCCGCACGAGTGCATCGACCGTCTCCCCGGCGGCCTCCGCGCGATCGGCCAGGTCCACAGCGTCGTCATGGGCTGCGGCACCGACGAGCGGCCCGAAGCCGAACTGCAGGAGCATGCCGTCGCGGAACACCGGCCGCGACGCGAGGTGCAGGAACCACGCGTGCTGCAGGGCGGACCCGCCGACGGGGTCGAGGAGCCGCTCGACGAGTTCGACCGGGTCGACGTCGTCACCCAGCGCGCGGAAGACGGCGTCGCCCGCCTCCGCCCGCTCGATCCGACGGAGTTCGCGCCCGATCGCCCGCACGCGGCGCTCGTCGGGCCGCGGGATCTCCGCCGACGCCGCAGGTCCTTCGGCGAGCTCGATGTCGGGCACGACGGCGCGGATCGAGGGTTCGTCGAGTTCCGCGAGCGGTCGCCCGGCCCGCGGGAGCGCGGGGTCGAGGTACGAGCCCCATCCGTCGCGCGCCCGGCAGAGGGCGTCGCGCACGGTGAATCCCGCTTCGCTCGCGCGACGGCGGAGCAGGTCGACGAGGCGCCGTTCGGGCGCACCGCCGTGGTCCGCGAAGCCCTCGTCGCTGTAGACCACCGGCACGATCGCGTCGATGTCCGGCATCCGGCAGAGCGATGCGACGACGGCGGCGACGAGGGGATCGCGGCCGTGCGGCAGGCTCGGCAGGTCGTGGCGCAGCACGCCGACCGCCCGGCGCCCGTCGAAGGCGACGCACACGAGCGACCGCTCGGGCGGGTAGCCTGCGAGCGCCGGCACGAGGGCGAGGAACTCTTGCGCCGAACCGGCGCGGATGATCGTGGTCATGCACCGAGCGTGGCGGCCGTGGCGGGCGGCGCGACCCCGCATCGGCCCCGGCGCCATGAGGCCGGACTGTGGAGGACGGGTCGGCCACCCCTCCTCGACACCGAGCCCGATGCGCTGACCCCGTGCGATGTCCGAATCCCGCGAGCCACCGTCGGAGGTCGCAGCTACGCTCGAACGCATGACCAACGAGTACCTCATCCGCCTCGACAGCCCGATCGGCCGGCTCGAGGTCGTCGCCGACGACGACGCCGTGACCGCGCTCACGATCGAGCGCGAGGGAGCCCTCCCCCACGACGGCGATGCCGAACGCACCAACCCCGTGCTCGAGCGGGCGCGCGTGGAACTCGACGAATACTTCGCGGGCACGCGCACCGCGTTCGACATTCCCGTCCGCTGGCACGGCACGCCCTTCCAGGAGGCCGTGTGGGCCGAGCTCGCCCGGCTCGGCTGGGGCGAGGCGACCTCCTACGGCTCGCTCGCCGCCGCCGTCGGCCGCCCCGGCGCATCGCGTGCGATCGGCGGGGCCGTCGGCGCCAATCCGGTGCCGATCCTCGTCGGCTGCCACCGCGTCCTCGCCTCCGACGGCCGGATCACGGGCTACTCGGCGGGCGAGGGCATCCCGACGAAGCTCTGGCTGCTCGGGCACGAGCAGATCGGCTTCGCCGCGTGAGCGCGATCCCGCGCACCGACGTCGTCGTCGGTGACGACGAGCTCGCGCGCTGCGCCTGGGGCGCGAGCGACCCCGAGTACCGGCGCTACCACGACGAGGAGTGGGGCACACCGCAGCACGACCCGGTGCGGCTCTACGAGAAGGTCTGCCTGGAGGGCTTCCAAGCCGGATTGTCGTGGATCACGATCCTCCGGCGTCGCGAGGCGTTCCGCGAGGTGTTCCACGGGTTCGATCCCGAGCGGGTGGCGGTGATGACCGACGCCGACGTCGAGCGCCTGCTCGAGGACGCCCGGATCATCAGGCACCGCGGCAAGATCCGGGCGACGATCACGAACGCCCGCGCCACCCTCGCCCTCGACCGTCCCCTCGATGAACTGCTCTGGGGGTTCGCCCCGCCGCCGCGCCCGACGGCGCCGGCGTCGTTCGCCGAGGTCCCTGCGACGACGGCGGAGTCGGTCGCCATGAGCCGCGAGCTCCGCCGCCGCGGGTTCGCGTTCGTCGGACCGACCACGATGTACGCCCTCATGCAGGCGGCGGGGATGGTCGACGATCACGTCGCGGGTTGCTTCCGGTCCGAGGCCTCCACCAGGCACGCGTGATGTCCCCCGTCCGGGTGCACGGCAGAAATCCTTGACACCGTCGAATCGGCCCGGATACGTTGAGCGCACTTCGGACGGACGGGCAGCGACGCCCCCCATTCGGCTCCGGAGCCGCTCGCCGACCAGGCGAGCGGAGATCGCTCGATTCAGTAAGGAATACTGCATGCGAATCACGAGAACACTCGCGCTCACCGCCACCGCGGCAGCAGCGCTCGCCGTCGGCACCGTCATCCCGGCTGCCGGCGCCACCCCGCTCGATGAATCCGACGTACCCTCCTACCAGGAGTTCGCGGCATCGACCTATCGCGACGTCGACGGCGGCTACATCGTCAACGGTGACGAGCTGGTCTCGAACCAGGGCGACCTGCAGACGTTCTACGACCTGCTCATCGGCCCCGAGACCCCGACCGACGGCCTCATCGTCAACACGGTCAACGGTGCCGACGACAAGTGGTCGACCTCGCAGGTCGGCAACCTGACCTACTGCGTCAGCACGAAGTTCGGTACGCGTCACGCCGACGTCGTCAACGCGATGGCCGGCGGTGCCGGTCTCTGGGAGGCCGCATCGTCGAAGGTCGACTTCGTGTACGTGCCGAGCGCCGACGCTCAGTGCACGACGCGCAACAAGTCGGTCGTGTTCTCGGTCGAGCCGGTGCAGACGTCGCAGTACATCGCCCGCGCGTTCTTCCCGAGCTCGCCCGATCGTCAGCAGAACGTGCTCATCGACGACTCCATCTGGAGCTCGGGCTCGTGGACGCCGACGAACATCCTCGGCCACGAACTCGGCCACACCCTCGGCTTCCGTCACGAGCACACGCGCCCCGAGTCGGGCACGTGCTTCGAGGACAACAACTGGCGTCCGCTGACGCCGTACGACTCGGCGTCGATCATGCACTACCCGCAGTGCAACGGCTCGTCCGACGACCTGTCGATGACGAGCTCCGACCGCGCGGGCGTCGTCGCGCTCTACGGCAACTGAGCCGACGCTCGTCCGAGCGCTCCGTCAGAGGCTGCTGGGCCCGGTCGCGTCGACCGGGCCCAGCGGTCCGTCACGAGGGCGCACGTCAGCGGGCGGTCGATCTCGTCCGACGCGCACCGGCGTGCGACCGATGGCCAGGCCGTGCGGCGGGCGTCGATGGTGCCGGACAGCGACCACCAGCCGGCTCCGCCGTCGGTGCACCGCGAGACCGCCGGTCTCACGCGACGAGTTCGACCTCGCGCGGCTGCGTTGCGCCGAGATCCTCGCCCGGATGCATCGAGAACCCCTCGGCGTCCGCCCAGGCGAGCAGATCCTCGAGCGTGTCGAGCTCGGGACGCCGCTCGAGCACGGCCCGCGTGAAGCGCCCCTTGGCCTGCTTGTTGAAATGGTTGAGGGCGCGCCTGCGACCGGCGCCGTCGATCGAGACGACCCGAACGTACACGCTGCCCTGACGGGCGGGCGCGGGACCGAGTTCGGCGTACCCCTCCGACCGGAGGTCCACGATCAGGCCGGGCTCCCGCTGGAGCACCTCGGCGAGATGATCGCGCCAGAACGGCTTGAGCCGAACGCCGGGCACCCGCGAGTCGTGCGAGAGTCGGTAGGCGGGGATCGGGTCGAGCGCACCGACGAGGCCGAAGAGCGCGGAGTGCACGAGCACCGAACGCCCCGCGAACTCGCGAGCCGCCTCGTCGAGCGACGGCGCATCGAGGGCATCGAAGAGCACGCCGGTGTAGCGGTCGATCGCGGGCATCGTCGGCGCCGTGGCGAGCGCTCGGTTGCGGCCCACCTCGGCGGCCTGGCGCGGGCCGAGCTTGAGCGCCCGCATCATCGCGTCATGATCGCCCGCGAGGTCGACGAGGGCGCGGGTCAGCTGCGCGCGCGGCGCCCGGAGCCCGTCGAACGAGAGTGCATCGAGCGACAGCGGCCCGCCGGAGCCGCCGTCGCGCTTCGTCTCGGACGGCGGAAGGAGCAGCAGCACTACGAGCCGATGAAGGCGAGTGCCGACTCGACGTTGGCGCCGAGCGACTCGACGCTGTCGATCGTGACGCGCGGCAGCGCCGACGACGGTCCGGTCCACGCGGCGTAGCCCTCGAGGCTCTGCTCGACGGCGCGCCACGTGGTCTCCTCGAGATGCGGCAGCCCTCGCTCCCGCTTCTCGAGCCGCGCCTTGTGCAGCTCTTCGTCGGAGCAGACGACCTCGATCACGCGGAGGCGGGCGTCGGTGCGGGCCGCGAGGTCGCGCCACTGCAGGCGTGCGGCCTCGGCGGCGTTCACCGCGTCGACGATGACCGTCCGACCCGACGCGAGCTCCTTCTCGGCGATCTCCTCGGCGACGAGATAGGCCGCCAGCCCCGTGGGCTGGTCGGCGTCGATACCCGCCTTCAAGATGGCCGACTCGATCGGGTCGACGGACACGACCGTGGCGCCGAGCCGGGCGCCGACGATCTGGGCGATCGTCGACTTGCCCGCGCCCGGCAGACCGGCCATCACGATGAGCTGGGTGACGCTCAGGTCACCGAACTGACGGTCGAACGGCTGCTCCCCCTGCATCCGCTTCCTTTCAGGCGAGGTCGGCGCGGGACGCGACGACCTGCACCTGATCGGACTGGACGGAGAGGAAGCCGTCCTCCGCGGAGGCGGTGATCTTCTCACCGCCCGGCAGGGTGACGCGCACCTCGCCGCTCGCGAGGATCGCGAGCATCGGCTCGTGCCCCGGGAGGATGCCGATCTCGCCTTCGACGGTCTTCGCGACCACCATGGCCGCCTCGCCCGACCACACTTCGCGGTCGGCCGAGACGACGCTCACGTTGAGGGCGGCCATGCTCAGCCGTTCTCCTTCTGGATCTGCGCCCACTTCTCTTCCACGTCGGAGATCGGGCCGACGTTGAAGAACGCCTGCTCGGCGACGTGGTCGAAGTCACCGCGGGCGATCGCGTCGAACGACTCGATCGTGTCCTTGAGCGGCACGGTCGAACCCTCGACACCCGTGAACTTCTTCGCCATGTAGGTGTTCTGCGAGAGGAACTGCTGGATGCGGCGCGCGCGGGCCACGGTGATCTTGTCCTCTTCGGAGAGCTCGTCGACACCGAGGATCGCGATGATCTCCTGGAGCTCCTTGTTCTTCTGGAGGATCTGCTTGACCGTGGTCGCGACGCGGTAGTGGTCGGCGCCCAGGTAGCGCGGGTCCATGATGCGCGACGTCGAGGTCAGCGGGTCGATCGCGGGGTACAGACCCTTCGAGGCGATCTCGCGCGAGAGCTCGGTCGTGGCGTCGAGGTGCGCGAAGGTCGTGGCCGGCGCCGGGTCGGTGTAGTCGTCGGCGGGCACGTAGATCGCCTGGAGCGAGGTGATCGAGTGACCGCGCGTCGAGGTGATGCGCTCCTGGAGGATGCCCATCTCGTCGGCGAGGTTCGGCTGGTAGCCCACCGCGGAGGGCATGCGGCCGAGCAGCGTCGACACCTCGGAACCCGCCTGCGTGAAGCGGAAGATGTTGTCGATGAAGAGGAGCACGTCCTGCTTCTGCACGTCGCGGAAGTACTCGGCCATGGTGAGGGCCGAGAGCGCGACGCGGAGACGGGTCCCCGGCGGCTCGTCCATCTGGCCGAAGACGAGGGCGGTCTTGTCGAAGACGCCCGCCTCCTCCATCTCGTGGATGAGGTCGTTGCCCTCACGGGTGCGCTCACCGACGCCGGCGAACACCGACACACCGCCGTGGTCCTGGGCGACGCGCTGGATCATCTCCTGGATGAGGACGGTCTTGCCGACGCCCGCACCACCGAAGAGGCCGATCTTGCCACCCTGCACGTACGGGGTGAGCAGGTCGATCGACTTGATGCCGGTCTCGAAGAGCTGCGTCTTCGACTCGAGCTGGTCGAAGGCCGGGGGCTTGCGGTGGATCGGCCAGCGCTCGGTGACCTCGATCGTCTCACCGGGCTCGAGGTTCAGCACGTCGCCGATCACGTTGAAGACCTTGCCCTTGGTCACGTCGCCGACGGGCACCGAGATGGGCGCGCCGGTGTCGCGAACCTCCTGGCCGCGGACGAGGCCGTCGGTCGGCTTGAGGGCGATCGCGCGCACGACGTCGTCGCCGAGGTGCTGGGCGACCTCGAGCGTCAGCGTCGAGGTCTCACCGCCGATGGTGACCTCGGTCTGGAGGGCGTTGTAGATGTCGGGGATCGAGTCGTGCGGGAACTCGATGTCGACGACGGGGCCGGTCACTCGGGCGATGCGGCCGACGGCGACGGCCTGGTCGGCGACCATGTCGATGGTGTCAGTCATTCTGCTCACTCTTTCTGGATTGCTACTTGGCGGCGACGAGCGCGTCCGCGCCGCCCACGATCTCGGAGATCTGCTGCGTGATCTCGGCCTGGCGCGCATTGTTCGCCAGGCGGGTGTAGTCGGTGATGAGCTTGTCGGCGTTGTCCGACGCCGACTTCATCGCCTTCTGCGTCGCCGCGTGCTTGGCCGCGGCCGACTGCAGGAGCGCGTTGAAGATGCGGCTCTCGATGTACACCGGCAGCAGGCCGTCGAGCACGGTCTCGACGTCGGGCTCGAACTCGTACAGGGGCTGCACCGTGGAGTCGGGCTCATCGACGCCTTCGACGACCTCGAGCGGCAGGAGGCGCACGACCGTGGGGGTCTGCGTCATCATGCTGACGAAGGTGTTGTAGACGACGTGGATCTCGTCGACCCCGCCGTCGGAGGCGTCCCGGAGGAACGACTCGAGCACCGCATCGGCGATCTCCTTGGCGAGCTCGAACTCGGGGTTCTCGCTCGAGCCGACCCAGTCCTGCTCGAACTCGCGGTGGCGGAACTGGAAGTACCCGACCGCCTTGCGCCCGACGAGGAAGTACACGACCTCCTTGCCCTGCGAGCGGAGGAGCTCGGCGAGCTCCTCCGCTTCGCGCAGGACCTGCGAGTTGAACGCACCGGCGAGGCCGCGGTCGCTCGTGAGGATCACGATCGCCGCACGCTCGATCTTCTCGGGCTCGGTCGTCAGCACGTGGTCGACGTTCGAATACGTCGCCACGGCCGAGACGGCACGGGTGATCGCCCGCGAGTACGGCGTCGAAGCCGCCACCCTCGCCTGCGCCTTCTGGATGCGCGAGGCGGCGATGAGCTCCATCGCCTTGGTGATCTTCTTCGTCGTCTGGGCAGACTTGATCTTCTGCCGATAGACCCGAAGTTGCGCTCCCATGTCTCTCCTGTATCCCTACGTCAGCGGTTCAGCTCGTCAGGTCGCCTCAGCGACGGGCCTTGACGATCTTCTCCTGGTTGACGTCTTCGGCGGCGATGGCCTCGAACTGCTCCGAGCCGACCGAGGCGAGCGGCTTGCCCTCACCGGTCTGGAACTCGCCCTTGAAGGTCGCGACCGACGACTCGAGCTTCGCGACGGTCTCGTCGTCGAGCTTGTTCGTCTCGCGCAGCACGTCGAGCACGTCGGTGTTGCGGCGCAGGTAGTCGAGCAGTTCGGCCTCGAAGCGGAGGATGTCCTCGACCGGGACCTCGTCGAGGTGGCCCTTCGTGCCGGCCCAGATCGAGACGACCTGGTCTTCGACGGGGTACGGCGAGTACTGCGGCTGCTTGAGCAGCTCGGTCAGGCGCGCACCACGGGCGAGCTGACGACGGCTCGCGGCGTCGAGGTCGGACGCGAACATCGCGAAGGCCTCGAGCGAGCGGTACTGGGCGAGCTCGAGCTTCAGCGTGCCCGAGACCGACTTGATCGACTTGACCTGCGCGTCACCGCCGACTCGCGAGACCGAGATGCCGACGTCGACGGCCGGACGCTGGTTCGCGTTGAAGAGGTCGGACTGGAGGAAGATCTGGCCGTCGGTGATCGAGATCACGTTGGTCGGGATGTACGCCGAGACGTCGTTGGCCTTGGTCTCGATGATCGGAAGACCGGTCATCGAGCCGGCACCGAGCTCGTCGGAGAGCTTGGCGCAACGCTCGAGGAGACGCGAGTGCAGGTAGAAGACGTCACCCGGGTAGGCCTCGCGGCCCGGCGGGCGGCGGAGGAGGAGCGAAACGGCGCGGTAGGCCTCGGCCTGCTTCGACAGGTCGTCGAAGATGATGAGGACGTGCTTCGAGTCGTACATCCAGTGCTGGCCGATGGCCGAGCCGGTGTACGGGGCGAGGTACTTGAAGCCGGCGGGGTCGGAGGCCGGCGCCGCGACGATGGTGGTGTACTCCATCGCACCGGCGTCTTCGAGCGCGCCCTTCACCGAGGCGATGGTCGAGCCCTTCTGGCCGATCGCGACGTAGATGCAGCGAACCTGCTTGTTCGGGTCGCCCGACTCCCAGTTCGCCTTCTGGTTGATGATCGTGTCGATCGCGATGGCGGTCTTACCGGTCTGGCGGTCGCCGATGATGAGCTGGCGCTGGCCGCGGCCGACCGGGATCATCGCGTCGATGGCCTTGATGCCGGTCTGGAGCGGCTCGTGCACGCTCTTGCGCTGCATGACGCCGGGAGCCTGGAGCTCGAGGGCGCGGCGGCCCTCGATGCCGGTGATCTCGCCGAGGCCGTCGATCGGGTTGCCGAGCGGGTCGACGACGCGGCCGAGGTACCCCTCGCCGACGGGCACCGAGAGGACCTCGCCGGTGCGGGTCACCTCCATGCCCTCTTCGATGCCGGTGAACTCGCCGAGCACGACGACGCCGATCTCGTCTTCCTCGAGGTTGAGCGCGAGGCCGAGCGTGCCGTCGGCGAAGCGGACGAGCTCGTTCGCCATGACCGAGGGCAGTCCGCCCACGTGCGCGATGCCGTCGGCCGCGTCGGTGACGTATCCGACCTCGGTCTTCTGCGCCTGGCCCGGCTCGTACGACGAGACGAACTCCGAGAGAGCCGAACGGATCTCGTCGGGGCTGATGGAGAGTTCTGCCATTGCCATTTCCTTTTCTGGGCCGGGCCTTCGGGGCACCGGTTTCAGCTTCTCTGTGTGGCGGCGCTGCACGCCGGTCGTGGTTTCAACCGGCGTCAGCCGGCAAGCTTCTGCCTCAGCGAGCCGAGGCGGCTGGCGACGCTGCCGTCGATGACGTCGTCGCCGATCTGGATGCGGACCCCGCCGATGAGGGCGGGATCGACGATCGTGTCGAATCGGATGGGGCGCCCGGCCTGCGCCGCGAGACCCTGCTCGAGCCGGCCGAGCTGGTCGGCCGAGAGCGGAACGGCGGTCGTCACGGTCGCGACGTCGAAGCCGCGCTGGTCGGCGACGACGGATGCCGCGTGCCGGAGCGCCTCGCCGATGCGGCGGCCGCGGGGCTGCTGCACGAGGTGCCGGACGATCGCGACGGTCTGCGGTGCGGCCTTGCCGTCGAGCAGTCGATCGACGAGTCGCGTCTTCGCCTCGGGGGCGCTCAGCTTCGAGCCGAGCGCGAGCTCGAGCTCGGAGTCGGACGCGACCGCGCGGTCGAAAGCGAAGAGCTCGGCGTCGATGTCGACGCCCTCCGCTGCCGAGTCGGCCGCGACGCGGTAGCCGAGGTCTTCGACGCCCGCGAGGAAGTCGTCGCCCGACGACCAGCGGCTCGACGCCGCGGTCACGAGGAGCGACACCGTGGCAGCGGGCAGCTGCGACCCGAACACGCGCTCGACGAGCGCGCGCTTCTGGGCGACGTCGGCTTCGGCGTCGGTCAGCGCCGTGCGCAGCTGCGACGACGCCCCGATCACGCGGCCGGCGGCGAGGAGCCCCTCGGCGACCGGAAGTTCGGCCCGGCCGAGTTCCGCGAGCGCAGCTCGCGACCCGGCCAGGGCCTCTCTCGTAGCGCTACCCATGGATTACTTCTTCCCTCCGGCGGCGGCCTCGGAGGCCTCCAGGTCGGCGAGGAAGCGGTCGACGACCGCGGTCGCCTTGGCGTCGTCGGTGAGCGACTCGCCGATGACGCCCGACGCGAGGTCGATGGCCAGCGTGCCCACCTCGGAGCGGAGCGAGACGAGGGCCGACTGGCGCTCCGCCTCGATCTGCGCCTGCGCGCTCGCGGTGACGCGAGCGGCCTCGGCGACGGCGGTGTCCTTCGCCTCGGCGACGATCTTCTTGCCGTCCTCGCGGGCGGTCTCGCGGATGCGGCCCGCCTCGGTGCGCGCGTCGGCGAGCTGGGCGGTGTACTCCTCGAGTGCCGCCTCCGCCTTGCGCTGCGCCTCGTCGGCCTTCGCGATGTTGCCTTCGATCGCCTCGGCACGCTCGTCGAGCAGCTTCTGGACGCGCGGGAGCACGTACTTCCAGAAGAAGAAGAGGATGATGACGAAGCAGACCGTCGACCAGAGGATGTCGTACAGCTCCGGGATGACGGGGCTGTGCGTCTCGCCACCCTCGGTTGCAGCGCTCAGTACTGCATGAAGCACTTTGGCCTCCTCAGTTGCGGCGGTTGGATCAGACGAAGATGAAGTAGGTCGCGATACCGATGAAGGCGAGCGCCTCGGTGAAGGCGATACCGATCCACATCAGGACCTGCAGGCGGCCGGCGAGCTCGGGCTGGCGAGCGACGCCCTCGATCGTCTTGCCGACGACGATGCCGACGCCGATGGCCGGGCCGATCGCCGCGAGGCCGTAGCCGACCGTCGCGATGTTGCCGTCGAGTGCAGCGAGAACGGTGGTTGCGTCCACGTTGGGTTTCCTTTCCTAGGGATGTTTCGGGCGGGTGCCCGGCTCAGTGCTCTTCTGCGACCGCGAGCTGGATGTAGACCGCGGTGAGAAGTGCGAAGACGTAGGCCTGCAGTACGGCGACGAGGACCTCGAACAGCGTGAACGCGAGTCCGAAGGCCAGGGTGCCGGCGCCGAGGAGGGTCCACCAGCCGCTGAGCTGGAAGACGAAGAACTGCGTGGCCGCGAAGAAGAGCACGAGCAGCAGGTGGCCGACGATCATGTTCATCATGAGTCGGAGCGTCAGCGTGATCGGGCGGATGATGAAGGTCGAGATGAACTCGATCGGCGTGACGATGATGTACACCGGCCACGGCACACCCGCCGGGAAGAGCGAGTTCTTGAAGAAGTTCTTGGGGCTCTTCTTGACGCCCGCGTAGATGAACGTGATGTACGCCACGATCGCGAGCACGAGCGGCACGCCGATGACGGAGGTGCCCGCGATGTTGAGCCCCGGGATGACGCCCGTCAGGTTCATGAACAGGATCAGGAAGAACATCGTCGTGAGGATCGGCAGGAATCGCTTGCCGTCCTTCTTGCCGAGCAGGTCGTCGGCGATGTTCACGCGCACCAGGTCGAGACCCATCTCGACGAGGCTCTGGAATCGGCCCGGGACGACCTTCATGCGGCGGGTGCCGAGCCAGAAGACGAGGACGAGAGCGATGACCGCGACCCAGCGAACCAGGATGATGCGGTTGATCTCGAAGAGCTCGCCCTCGAACAGGAGCGGACCGGGGAAGAACTCCTCGATCGACGGACCGTGGAACTCACCGTCTTCGGTGGCAGTCGGAACCAGCAGGTTCAGAGCGTGTGCTAGCAGCGCTATCTCCTGTTTCGGGGCGTGGAGCAGGGCTCTCGCGACGACGAACATCGGAAACGGATTTCACACAGGCCTGAACCCGGCGAAAACCGTGGGGGATCGGGAATACTCTAGCAAGACTTCTACGAGCAGACGAATTCGAGATCGAAGCTCATTCGTCCTCGGGCGCCTCGGGCAGTTCGACGTCGCTCGCATAGGGCAGTCGCGAGCGTGCGACGACGAGCACGTCGACCACGAGCGAGGCCAGGACGCCGGCCACGAGGCTGAGGAACAGCACGGTCGTGTCGAGCCACGAGGCATCCCGCAGCACCACCACGAGCACGATGAAGACGATGAACTTCAGCAGCCAGCCGCCGAGCACGATGCCGAAGAAGGCACCCACGAACAGGTCGCTGCCGGCGAAGCGGTTGGCGAGCAGGATGCTCGCCGCGGTGATGCCCATGAACACCACGGCCATGACCGTGCCGATGAGGGCGCCCCACAGGCCGGGCACCCCCGCGAACACGAGACCGAGCACCGCGCTCACGACGAGGATCACGGCCGCGAGCAGCCCGCCCCACGCGAGGGCGCGCTTCAGCACGGGGTTCGAGGTGGGGGTTCGATCGGCCGGTTCGGGGCGCGCGTCGGTCATCATGCTCCAGTCCCCGGGACGGGGGTTCGGTCGGCCGGTTCGGGGCGTGGGTCGGTCATCATGCTCCGGCCGAGTGGTCGCCCGATTCTACCGAGGGCGAGGCTGCGAGTTCGTCGACGGCGCCCGTCTCGCCCGCGGGCTCCGGCTGCGACGGGGCCGGCGGGCGCTCCTCCGCGGCCACCGTCAGTCGCTTGCGGCGGCCGAGCGGCGCGAGCGTGATGATCGTGCACACGAGGAAGCCGACGCCGAGGAACACGAACGCCCACCAGGTGCTGAGGTGGAAGTACACGGGCAGCACGTACGTGAGGAGGCAGCCGACCGAGGCGACCGCCGTCCACCCGTAGAGGATGAGCACGGCGTTGAGGTGGGAGTGCCCCATGTCGAGCAGGCGGTGGTGCAGGTGCTTCCGGTCGGCCGCGAACGGCGACTTGCCCGCCCGCAGGCGTCGCATCACGGCCATGCCGAAGTCGAGCAGCGGGATGATGAGCACCACGAACGGCAGGATGATCGGCATGAAGGCGGCGAACAGCTCGCTGAAGCCGACGCCGCGCGGATTGATCTGCCCGGTCACCGCGATCGCCGACGTCGCCATGAGCAGGCCGATGAGGAGCGCGCCGGCATCGCCCATGAAGAGCTTCGCGGGATGCCAGTTCAGCGGCAGGAACCCGGCGCACGCCCCCACGACGACCACGGCCAGCAGCGACGCCAGGTTGAAGTAGTTGAGGGGCGACGTCTGCTGCACGAGCAGGTAGGTGTAGAGGAAGAAGACGCCGTTCGCGATGAGCGAGACGCCGGCGACGAGCCCGTCGAGCCCGTCGATGAAGTTGACCGCGTTCATCACGAGCACGATCACGAACACGGTGAGCGTCGCGCTCAGCCACGACGGGATGAGGGTGATGCCGGCGATCGGCAGAGACACGATGGACACGCCCTGCCACGCGATGAGGCCGGCGGCGATGAACTGGCCGGCGAGCTTCGTCGTCCAGTCGAGGTCCCAGATGTCGTCGGCTACGCCGATGAGCACGATGAGCAGGGCCGCCCCGAGGATGGCGAGCATCTGCGCGGGGTTCTGGAAGATGATCGCGACGTTCGCGAACCGCGCGATGCCGAGCGAGGAGATGAACGCCGCGGCGCCGATCGCGACGAGCACGCCGACGAACATGGCGATGCCGCCCAGCCGGGGGGTCGGCCGGGTGTGCACGTCGCGCTCGCGGATCTTCGGGTAGAGGCGGTACTTGAGGCTCAGCTTCCAGACGAGGATCGAGCCCCCGAGGGTGACGAGCGCGGTGAGCAGCGCGAGGGCGAGGAAGAGGGTCATGAGGCGGCGGGGTCGCCTTCGACCGCGGATGCCTCGGCCTCGGGTGCCCCGGTCGCCGGCGCCTCGTCCGCGAGCGCGGGCGCCTCGTCCGCCGACGCGGGCGCCTCGTCCGCCGACGCGGGCGCCTCGGACGCCTCGGACGCCGCGGGCGCCTCGGGCGCGAGCAGCTCCTCCCCCACGACCGCGGCGATGCGCTCGCGCGAGATCACGCCGGCGCGCACGATGCGCAGCACGCCGCCCGACTCGGTGAGCCCGGTGGCGTCGACGATCGTCGACGACGTGTCGCCCGGGCGCTCGCCGATGGCTTCGTACCCGGTGCCCGCCGCTCCGCCGTCGAGGTAGACGGCGACCGACTCGCCGAGCATCTCGACCGCGGCGTCGGCGGTGGTCGCACTCGGCAGGCCCGAGAGGTTCGCCGAGGAGACCGCGAGCGGCCCCGTCTCGGAGAGCAGCTCGAGCGCGATGGGATTCGCGGGCATGCGCAGGGCGACGGTGCCGCGCGTCTCGCCGAGGTCCCACTGGAGCGACGGCTGCGCACGGAGGATCACGGTGAGCCCGCCGGGCCAGAACTCGGCGACGAGATCGCGCACGGCGGACGGCACCTCGGTCGCGAGCGCGTCGAGGGTCGGCAGCCCCGGGATGAGGACGGGCGGCGGCGACGTCCGCTCGCGCCCCTTGGCCTCGAGCAGGCGAGCGACGGCCTTCGCGTTGAACGCGTCGGCGGCGACGCCGTAGACCGTGTCGGTCGGCATCACGACGAGTTCGCCGCGGCCGATCGCGCCCCGCGCGAGTCGCATGCCGGTGAGCAGCTGGGAGTCGACCGAGCAGTCGTAGGTGGCAGTCATGACGTGCCCGATTCTAGACCAGCGGCGGGGTGCGGCCGGATGCCCCGGGCGGCGTGCGCCCGAGGCATCCGTTCGGTGAGGCGGCCGCTCAGCGGCGGCCGGACTTGCGCCGGAACAGCCAGGCGCCCCACGTCGCGGCGATCGCGATGATGACCGCGCACCATCCGACGGCCCACCACGCGGAGTCGTCGAGCGGCGTGCCCATGAGGAGCGCGCGGATCGTCTCGATGACGGGCGTGATGGGTTGGTTCTCGGCGACCCACTGCAGCCATTCGGGCATCGTGTCGACCGGGACGAACGCGCTCGACACGTACGGCAGGAACAGCAGGATGAAGCCGTAGCCGCTCGCGGCCTCGGGCGACGGCGCGGCCAGGCCGATCGCGGCGAACAGGTACGTGATCGTGAGGATGTAGAGCGCGACCATGCCGAGGGCGGCGAGCCACTCGAGCGGCGTCGCCGACGGCCGGAACCCGACGAGCAGGGCGACGACGATCACGATCGCGGTCGCGATGAGGTTCCGCACGAGGCTGACGGCGACGTGCCCGGTCAGCACGGCGCCGCTGCGCAACGGCATGGTGCGGAAACGGTCGATGATGCCGGTCGTCATGTCGCGGGAGACCGAGATCGCGGTCGTCGATGCGCCGAAGCCGGCGCAGAGCAGGATGATGCCCGGAACGACGTAGTCGACGTACCCGCCGGACGGGTCGATCGCGTTGCCGAAGATGTAGGTGAACATCAGCATGAGCATCGTCGGCAGCAGGACGGCCATCATCATGGTGTCGACGTCGCGGATCGTGTGGATGAAGCTGCGGGTGATGAACACCCGCTCGGCGGCGAAGCCGCGGAGGCGCGGGCGAACGGCGGTGTCGCGGGCCGTGGCGCGGGGTGCGGTGATGGTGGTCATGTCGGGTTCCGTTCAGTTCGTGGCGATGAGCTCGGGGGCGGATGCCTCGCCGTCGACCGGCGCCGCGGCACGATCGCCGGCCGTGATGGCGAGGAACACGTCGTCGAGGCTGGGCCGGCGGATCGTCACCTGGACGCCGTCGGCGCCCGCGGCGGTGCGGTCGAGTTCGTCGATCGCGGCGCGCAGCCCGTGCACGCTGCCGTCGGTGGGCAGCTCGCGGAGCAGCACCCCCTCGGCGTCGCGCAGCTCGACCACGTCACCGCCGACGCGGGCCTTGAGCTCGTCGGCCGTGCCCTCCGCGGCGATGCGTCCACCGTCGAGCACGGCGATGCGGTCGGCGAGCCGGTCGGCCTCCTCGAGGTACTGAGTGGTGAGGAAGATCGTCGTGCCGGCGTCGGCGAGCGATCGGATGACGCCCCAGAGCTCCTGGCGGCTGCGGGTGTCGAGCCCGGTCGTCGGCTCGTCGAGGAAGAGCACCGGCACCCGCACGACGAGGCTCAGCGCGAGGTCGAGCCGGCGTCGCATGCCGCCCGAGTACGTGCCGACCCTGCGGTCGGCGTCCGACTCGAGGTCGAAGCGCGCGATGAGCTCGGCGGCGCGCGTCCGCGCGTCGCGCCGCGAGAGGCCCGAGAGCCGCGCCATCATCACGAGGTTCTCGCGGGCGGTGAGCGCCTCGTCGACGGCCGCGGCCTGACCGGTGAGCGCGATGCGCTCCTGCACCGCTCCCGGCTCGCGTGCGAGGTCGCGGCCGGCCACCGAGGCCGTGCCCGAGTCGGGTCGGACGAGCGTCGTGAGGATGTTGATCGTCGTGGTCTTTCCGGCGCCGTTCGGCCCGAGCAGCGCGAAGACGCTGCCGGCGGGCACCGCGAGATCGAGGCCGGCGAGCACCTCCGTTCGGCCGAACGCCTTGCGGAGGCCCCTCGCATCGATGGCGAGTTCCATGTCGTGCTCCCTGTCGTCGGTTTCGCGCCTCGGCTGTTGCGTATGGCGCAAACTGTTTATGTCATGCACTGTTGTTTAAGTAATACACAGTTCTAGACTGAGGTCAACCCATCACCGACTGGAGCCGAATGAGCGACGAGCGAGCCGACCCCGAACTCCCCCGCGGCGTCGCCCTGGCCTGGGGCGTGGCCGCCCACCCGCAGCGCGGCCCGAAGCGCGAGCTCTCGATCGAGCGCATCGTCGACGCCGCGATCGAGATCGCCGACGCCGAGGGCATCGGCGCGGTCTCCATGAGCCGCGTCGCCGCATCGCTCGGGTTCACGACCATGTCGCTCTACCGATACGTCACGAGCAAGGACGACCTGATCCTGCTCATGCAGGAGGGCGCCGTCGAGCCGCCCGTCCCCGACGAATCCGTCGAACGCGGCTGGCGCGAGGGCGTGACCGCGTGGGTGCTCGCGATGCGAGCCGCCTACCGCGAGCACCCGTGGCTCGTCGACATCCCGATCTCGGGCGCGCCGATCACGCCGAACAGCCTGCTCATCGTCGACTGGTTCCTCCGCGAGGTCCGCGACCTCCCGCTGAGCGACGGCGAGAAGATGTCGGCCCTGCTCCTGCTCACGAGCTACGCCCGCGCGACGAGCGCGCAGGATCGCGATCTCCGCGTCGCGGCCGCGGCGGCCGCCGATCCGGGCGACGTCACCGGCGAGAGCGCCTTCGCCGCGCTCTCGGAACTCGTGACGCCCGAGCGGTTCCCCTACCTGAGCCCGCTCCTGGCCGCCGGCGCCTACGTCGCCGAGCCCGGCACCCACCCCGGCGAGACCGACGACGACTTCTCATTCGGCCTCCTCCGCATCCTCGACGGCATCGAGCACCACGTCGACCGTCACGGCGGGGCGACCCCGCCCGCGGAGCCCGAGCCGCTGCCCGAGCTGCCGCCGCAGCTCGAGGCCCCTCGCGACCAGCGCGTCCGCGATGCCGCGAGGGCCCGCCGCGAGGCCGAGAAGGCGCTGCGCGAAGCGCAGAAGGCACTCCGAGAGGCGCAGAAGCGCGAGCGCGAGGCGATCAAGCACGCGCTCGAGCGCGAGAAGAAGCTTCGATCGGTCGAGTAGGGCCCCCGTGGTCGAATGGCGACGACGGATCGTGTCGAGACCCGGCCGAGCGGTCTCGATGCGCGTGCTCCTTCGTCGCTCGCTCCTCGACCGCCGGGAGTCAGCGCAACGCGGTCGTCGCCCGGTCGCGCCCGGTGAGGTCGCGATGGTGCGAGATCGCGCTCCAGCCGTCGGCGGCGAGCAGCGCCGCGATGTCGGCCGACTGCGCCTCGCCGTGCTCGATCACGAGCACCCCGCCCGGCCGCAGCAGCGCGAGCGCGCGCTGCGAGAGCACCCGCACGACATCGAGCCCGTCGGGCCCGCCGTAGAGCGCCGCCTCGGGGTCGTGCAGTCGCACCTCGGGATCGCGCGGGATCGCACCGAGCGGGATGTAGGGCGGGTTGGAGGCCACGACCGAGACCCGGCCGTCGAGCTCGGGAAGCGCATCCGCGAGATCCCCGAAGACGAGCTCGAGGTTCGGAGCCGCCACCTCCTCGACGTTGCGCCGCGTCCACACGAAGGCCTCCGGCGACTTCTCCACCGCCCAGACGCGCGCGTGCGGGACCTCGGTGGCGAGCGCGAGCGCGATGGCGCCGGACCCCGACCCGAGGTCGACGCCGATCGGCTCGGGCTCGGCCGCCGCGCGCAGGGCGTCGATCGCGAGCTGCGCGACGCCCTCGGTCTCGGGCCGCGGCACGAAGACGCCGGGGCCGACCGACAGCTCGAGCGAGCGGAACGCCGCTCGACCGGTCAGGTGCTGCAGCGGCTCCCGACGAGCACGCCGGGCCACGAGGCCGGCCAGCGCCGAGGCCTCCCCCGCCTCGACGACGCCGCCCACGACGAGGCGCGCCTGCACACCGCCGCGGCTCAGCCCGAGCACGTGGCCGATGAGCAGCTCGGCGTCGACGTCCGGATCGGGCACACCGGCCGACGCGAGCGTCGCCACGGTCTCGTCGCGGACCTCGCGCAGCGATCGGGCAGGTTGTTCGACGGGTGCATCCACGCAATGGAATGTAACGCACGCCCACTGCCCCGGCCGCGCCAATAGGCTGGGCACGCTCGCACCGCCCCTCGAGAAAGGCCCGACCATGGCTCAGATCTACGACAACATCACGCAGGCGTTCGGCCGCACGCCGCTCGTCCGCCTGAACCGGCTCACCGAGGGCGCCGGCGCGACGGTGCTCGCGAAGCTCGAGTTCTACAACCCGTCCGCGAGCGTCAAGGACCGCCTGGGCGTCGGCATCGTCGATGCCGCGGAGGCGTCGGGCGAGCTGCAGCCGGGCGGCACGATCGTCGAGGGCACGAGCGGCAACACGGGCATCGCGCTCGCCGCGATCGGTGCGGCGCGCGGCTACAAGGTCATCCTCGCGATGCCCGAGACCATGTCGAAGGAGCGCAAGTCCCTGCTCAAGGCCTACGGTGCCGAGCTCGTGCTCACGCCCGGCTCCGAGGGCATGAAGGGCGCCGTCGCGAAGGCCGAGGAGATCGCCGCCTCGACCCCCGGCGCGATCCTCGCCCGCCAGTTCGAGAACCAGGCCAACGTCGAGATCCACCGTCGCACCACGGCCGAGGAGGTCTGGGACGACACCGACGGCGGCGTCGACATCTTCGTCGCCGGCGTCGGCACGGGCGGCACGATCTCGGGCGTGGGCCAGGTGCTCAAGGAGCGCAAGCCCGAGGTGCAGGTCGTCGCCGTCGAGCCGGCCGAGTCGCCGATCCTCAACGGCGGCCAGCCCGGCCCCCACAAGATCCAGGGCATCGGCGCCAACTTCGTGCCCGACGTGCTCGACCGCACCGTCTACGACGAGGTGCTCGACGTCAACATCGACCAGGCCGTCGCGACGGCGCGCCGGCTCGGCCAGGAGGAGGGCATCCTCGGCGGTATCTCGTCGGGCGCCACCGTCCACGCGGCCCTCGAGCTCGCCAAGCGCCCCGAGAACGCCGGCAAGACCATCGTCGTGATCGTCGCGAGCTACGGCGAGCGGTATCTCTCGACCGTCCTGTACGAGGGTCTGCTTGACTGATCGCGTGACGATCCGCTCGCGATTGAAGGAAGACCTCGCGACCGCCCGTGCCCACGACCCGGCAGCACGGAGCGGGCTCGAGGTCTTCCTCGTGTACTCAGGCCTGCACGCCATCTGGACGTACCGGCTCACGCATCGACTGTGGGTCGCGGGCTGGCGGTTCGCGGCCCGGCTCATCTCGCAGATCGCCCGATTCCTCACGGGCATCGAGATCCACCCCGGGGCGACGATCGGCCGCCGCTTCTTCATCGACCACGGCATGGGCGTCGTGATCGGCGAGACCGCGATCATCGGCGACGACGTCATGCTCTACCACGGGGTCACCCTCGGCGGGAAGGCGCCGAGGCACACCCCGCCCGGCACGAAGCGCCACCCGACGCTCGAAGACGGCGTCACGGTCGGCGCCGGGGCGAAGATCCTCGGCGACATCACGATCGGCGCGTGGAGCGCCGTCGGGGCGAACGCCGTCGTGACGCGTGGCGCTCCCCCGCACTCGCTCGTCGTCGGCATCCCGGCGACGGTGCGGCCGCTCTCGCACGCGACGGCCGACGCCGCACGCGGCGTGCACGACTGGCACATCTGACCCGAAGACGACGGATGCCTCGTGGCCGGCCGGCCGCGAGGCATCCCTGTCGTTCGTGCGCGGGCGGCTGAAGGCTATTCGCCGCCGAGGTCGGCGAGGCGGGCCTCCTCGTCGGCGTGGATCGCCGACTCGATGAGCGGCTCGAGCGCGCCGTTCATCACCTGGTCGAGGTTGTACGCCTTGTAACCCGTGCGGTGATCCGCGATGCGGTTCTCGGGGAAGTTGTACGTGCGGATGCGCTCGGAGCGGTCCATCGACCGGATCTGCGACTTGCGCGCGTCGGAGGCCGCCGCAGCGAGCTCCTCCTGCTGGCGGGCGAGCAGGCGCGCCCGGAGCACGCGCATCGCGGCCTCGCGGTTCTGCAGCTGCGACTTCTCGTTCTGCATCGACACGACGATGCCGGTCGGCAGGTGGGTGATGCGCACCGCCGAGTCGGTCGTGTTGACCGACTGGCCGCCGGGGCCCGACGAGCGGTACACGTCGATCTTGAGGTCGTTCTGGTTGATGTCGACCTCTTCGGGCTCGTCGACCTCGGGGAAGACGAGCACGCCCGTCGTCGAGGTGTGGATGCGCCCCTGGGTCTCGGTGACCGGCACGCGCTGCACGCGGTGCACGCCGCCCTCGTACTTGAGGTGCGCCCAGACGCCCTGCGACGGGTCGGTCGCGTTCGACTTGATCGCGACCTGCACGTCCTTGTAGCCGCCGAGGTCGGACTCGTTGCGCTCGAGGAGCTCGGTCTTCCAGCCCTTCGACTGGGCGTACTGGATGTACATCCGCAGGAGGTCGGCCGCGAAGAGGGCGCTCTCCGCGCCCCCCTCGCCGCCCTTGATCTCCATGATGACGTCCCGGCCGTCGTCGGGGTCGCGCGGGATGAGCAGGCGCCGGAGCCTCTCGTGCGCCTGCGCGAGCCCCTCCTCGAGGGCGGGCACCTCCTCGGCGAAGGCGTCGTCCTCCTTGGCGAGCTCCCGCGCCGCCTCGAGGTCCTCCTGCGCCTGGTGCCACGCCTGGTTCGCCGCGACGATCCGGCTCAGCTCGGCGTAGCGCCGGTTGACCTTCTTCGCCCGCGCGGCGTCGGCGTGCAGCGCCGGGTCGGCGAGCTCCTCCTGCAGCTGCGCGTGCTCGTCGAGCAGCGGTTGAACCGATTCGAACACGAATGCCTCAGCGGTGGTCGGTCTCGTGCCCGTGCGAGTTGCCGTGGCCGGCGACCGGCATCGACTTCTGCATGAGCAGGAGGAACTCGGCGTTCGACTGGGTCTCCTTCAGTCGACCCAGCACGGCCTCGAGCGCGGGCTGCTGGTCGAGGCCCGCGAGGGCGCGACGCAGCTTCCACGTGATCTTGACCTCGTCGGGGCTGAGCAGCATCTCTTCCCGACGCGTCGACGACGCGTTGACGTCGACGGCCGGGAAGATGCGCTTGTCGGCGAGCTGGCGCGAGAGGCGCAGCTCGCTGTTGCCGGTGCCCTTGAACTCCTCGAAGATGACCTCGTCCATCTTCGAGCCGGTCTCGACGAGCGCGGTCGCGAGGATGGTGAGCGAGCCGCCGTTCTCGATGTTGCGCGCGGCGCCGAAGAATCGCTTCGGCGGGTAGAGCGCCGAAGCGTCGACGCCGCCCGACAGGATGCGACCCGAGGCGGGCGCGGCCAGGTTGTAGGCGCGACCGAGGCGGGTGATCGAGTCGAGCAGCACGACGACGTCGTGGCCGAGCTCGACGAGGCGCTTGGCGCGCTCGATCGCGAGCTCCGCGACCGTGGTGTGGTCTTCGGCGGGGCGGTCGAAGGTCGAGGCGATGACCTCTCCCTTGACCGTGCGCTGCATGTCGGTGACCTCTTCGGGGCGCTCGTCGACGAGCACGACCATGAGGTGGACCTCGGGGTTGTTGATCGAGATCGCGTTCGCGATCTGCTGCAGCACGATCGTCTTGCCGGCCTTCGGCGGGGCGACGATGAGGCCGCGCTGGCCCTTGCCGATCGGGGCGACGAGGTCGATGATGCGCTGCGTGAGCTTCGTGGGCTCGGTCTCGAGGCGCAGGCGCTCCTGCGGGTAGAGCGGCGTGAGCTTCTGGAAGTCGACGCGCGCGGCGGCCTCGTCGACCGACTGGCCGTTGACCGAGTCGACCTTGACGAGCGCGTTGTACTTCTGGCGGCTCGACTGCTCGCCGTCGCGCGGCTGCTTGATCGCGCCGACGACGGCGTCGCCCTTGCGCAGGTGGTACTTCTTGACCTGGCCGAGCGAGACGTACACGTCGCTCGGGCCGGGCAGGTAGCCGGTCGTGCGCACGAACGCGTAGTTGTCGAGGACGTCGAGGATGCCCGCGATCGGGATCAGCACGTCGTCGTCGAGGATCTCGGGCTCGAGCTCGTCGCCGGCACCGCCCTGGCCGCGGCGCTTGCGGTCGCGGTAGCGGCTGCGACGGCCGCCCTCGCCCTCGCCCTTGTCGGCCTGGTTCTGACCGCCCTGGCCCTGACCCTGGCCGCCCTGGCCCTTCTCGCCCTGCTTGCCCTTCTCAGCGTCGCCCTGGCGGTCGGCCTTCTGCTCGTCGCCCTTGCGCGACTCGCCGTTCTGGCCGTTCTGGTTCTGGCCGTTGCCGCGGCCGCCCTTCTGGGTCTCGTCGCCGCGCTCGCCGCGCTCGCCGCGCTCGCCGCGCTCGCCGCGCTCAGCGCGCTCGCTGCGGTCGCCGCCGCCGCGACGGCCGCGGTTGCGGCGGCCGCCCTGGCGGGGCTCCTCGGCGGGCTGCTCGCCGTCGGCGCCCTCGGCCCGGCCACCCTCACGGGGGCTCTCGCCGGTGGCGGCCGCGAGCTCCTCGCGCACGGCGGCGCGGGCGGCCTCGCGGGCCTCGTCGTCGTTCGCGGTCGGCACGAGGCCGACGCCGGCACCGCCGCCGTTGACGTGCTGCGCGGCCGCGGTGGTCGCGCTCGTCGCGCGACGCGGCTGGCGACCGCGACGCGGGGCGGATGCCTCGGCCGGGGCTTCGGCGGCGGGCGCCTCGACGACCGCCTGGGCGGGCTCCTCGGCCGGAGCCGCGTCGGCGACGACGGGGACCGCGTCGGCGGCCGGAGCCGCGTCTGCGGGGGCCTCGGCGGCCGGTGCGGCGGCCTCGACGCCGTCGACGTCGAGCGTGGGGGCTGCGTCGCCCTCGGCCCGACGGGCGGTGATCGCCTCGACGAGTTCGCCCTTGCGGAGCTTGGAGGCGCCCACGATGCCGAGCGAGGCCGCGAGCTCCTGGAGCTCGGCGACCTTGAGGCCGGTGAGAGGGGCGCCGTTCGCCACGCCTGCAGCGTGGTCGGATGCGTTGGTCACTGGGTGTTTTCCTTTCCCCTGGCGCAAGGTGTTGCGCGGCAGGAGAGTTGATCGCAGCCTCGAGCGAGGTCGGCGCGCGCGGCGCAGACTGCGCAGGTGCGAAAGCAAGAGATTGCCGGGAAGTGCACGATGCGGCTCGTGAGCGGTGTCGGGTCTGACGTATCAGCCGCTTCACCCGCCGGGTGCGCAGTCAGTCTAGCACCGTGCGGCCACGCAACCCGCCACGCGCCACGCCTGCAGAGAACGCGTTCATCGCCCGGCCCGCTCGCGCCACGCGCTCGCCGTCGCTTCGATGAGCGCGTCCCAGTCGCTCGGGGCGACGCCGAACACCTCGGTGGTCTCCGCCGCGTCCACGACGAACGGGCGCTCGAACTGGTACAGCACGCCCTTGACCTCACGGAGGATCGGAACGACGAGGCCGCCCGCCGTGAGCACCCACCGAGGGATCCTCCGCAGCTCCGGCTCGCCGGAGCCCGCGCGTTCACCGAGGAGGCGGAGCACGTCGCGCACGCTCCGCGGCGGGTTCGACGGCACGAGCCACGCCGAGCCCCACGCGCGCTCGTCGCGAGCGAGCACGTCGAGCGTCGCGGCGATGTCGTCGACAGCGGTCCAGCTGTGCGGCGCATCCGGATCGCCGAACACGGTGGCGCGTCGCCCGACGAGCGTCGCGGCCGCGTACCTCGGCAGGAGACCGTTCGAGACCGGCGCGGTCGGCCCGAGGTAGTCCGACGCCCTCGCCTCGGTGACCCGGACCCGGCCCGCCTCGTGCGCGGCGAGCGCCTCATGCCACATCCGGGCGCGCAGTTCGCCCTTGTGATCGCTCGGCCGGAGCGGGGTGTCGCGCCGCATCGGCCCCTCGACCGGCCCGTACCCGTAGAGGTTGCCGAGCGTTGCGAGCACGGCGCCGGAGGCCTCGGCGGCGTTCAGGATCGACGCGGCCAGCGGAGGCCACACGCGCTTCCACTCCGGATAGCCGCCCGGGTTCGCGCAGTTGAACACGACGACGGCACCCTGCGCCGCCTCGGCGAGGCGGTCGCGGTCCGAGGCGTCGAGCCCGACGCGGTCGATCAGCGGATGGCTCGGTCCGCCGCCCGAGCGGGTGACGACCCGGACCCGCTCCCCGGCTCCGGCGAGGCGGAGCGCGAGCGCCGACCCGACGGGTCCGGCACCGACGACGACGTGGAACGGCTCGGTCATGCCGGTCATTCTCCCGCGGCGCGATGTCGCGGAGGTGAACCGGACCGGGCGGCGCCGTGCGCGCCGCCCGGTGCGCTACGCGCCCTGGACCGTCGCACCCTTGAAGTCGACCGCGAGCGGAAGCGCCTGCCAGGCGGTGTCGGCGGTGCGCTCGACGAGCTCGACCGCCTCGGCCCTCGTGCTCGGGTCGTTCGCGAGCACGAGGATCGACGGGCCGGCGCCCGACACGACGGCGGGATGCCCCGCCTCGCGCAGCGCCCGGATCAGTCGGTCGGTCTCGGGCATGGCCGCGGCACGGTAGTGCTGGTGCAGCTTGTCCTCCGTGGCCTGGAACAGCAGCTCGGGGCTCTGGATGAGCGCCGCGACGAGCAGTGCCGAGCGCGACACGTTGAACACCGCGTCCTCATGGGGCACCTGCTCGGGCTGCAGCGACCGGGCGAGCGCCGTCGACATCTCGTGCTCGGGCACGAGCACGAGCGGCGAAACGCCCCGGTGCACGATGAGCTTCTTGTGCCGAGGACCCTCCGGCGTGACCCACGCGATCGTCAGGCCGCCGAAGAGCGCGGGCGCCACGTTGTCCGGGTGCCCCTCGAGCTCGGTCGCGAGCTCGAGCAGGTCGTCGGCCGAGAAGTCGACGACGCCCTCGAGCAGGCCCTTCGCGGCCATCACGCCCGCGACGATCGCGGCACCCGACGAACCGAGCCCGCGGCCGTGCGGGATCGCGTTGTGCGCGACGAGCCGCAGCCCGGGCAGCGCGACGCCGGCCCGCTCGAACGTGTGCGCGATCGACCGGACCACGAGGTGCGACTCGTCGAGGGGCACCTCGCCCTCGCCGACGCCGTGGACCTCGACCTCCACACCGCCGTCGGTCGCCGCGATCTCGAGCTCGTCGTAGACCGCGAGCGCGAGACCCAGGGTGTCGAAGCCGGGGCCGAGGTTCGCCGACGTGGCAGGCACCTTCACGTGGACGGAGCGCCCCGCGAGCGGGGTGGTCGCGGGGGCGACGAGCGTGCCGGTCACGATGCGAGTCCCAGCGCTGCGGCGACCTGTGCGGTGTCGACGGGGACGACCGTGGGTTCGACCTCCGAGCCGTCGGCCGTGCGGAGGGCCCACTGCGGATCCTTCAGCCCGTGCCCGGTGACCGTGAGCACCACCCGGGCGCCCCGGGGAACGACGCCCGCCGCCGAGCGCTCGAGCAGGCCCGCGACCGAGATCGCCGAGGCGGGCTCGACGAAGATGCCGACCTCGGCCGAGAGGATGCGCTGCGCCTCGAGGATCGCCGCGTCCTCGATCGCGCCGAAGTAGCCGTCGGTCTCGTCGCGCGCCTGGAGTGCGAGTCCCCACGACGCGGGATTGCCGATGCGGATCGCGCTCGCGATCGTGTCGGGGTCGCGCACCGGCTCGCCGCGCACGAGGGGTGCGGAGCCCGCGGCCTGGAAGCCGAACATCCGCGGCATCCGGGTCGCGTTGCCCGCTGCGATGTCCTCGCGGTAGCCGCGCGTGTACGCCGTGTAGTTCCCGGCGTTGCCGACCGGCACGAAGTGGAGGTCGGGGGCGTCGCCGAGCACCTCGACGACCTCGAACGCCGCCGTCTTCTGGCCCTCGATGCGGTCGTTGTTGACCGAGTTCACGAGGTGGACGGGATAGTTCGCCGCGAGGTCGCGGGCGATGTCGAGGCAGTCGTCGAACGTGCCCTGCACCTGGATGAGCTTCGCGTCGTGCGCGATCGCCTGGCTGAGCTTGCCCATGGCGACCTTGCCCTCGGGCAGCAGCACGGCCGCGCCGATGCCCGCGTGGGTCGCGTACGCCGCCGCCGAGGCCGACGTGTTGCCGGTCGAGGCGCAGATGACGACCTTCGCGCCGTGCTCGACCGCCTTCGTGACGGCCATCGTCATGCCCCGGTCCTTGAACGAACCGGTCGGGTTCATGCCCTCGAACTTGACCCAGACGTCGGCGCCGGTGCGGCGCGAGAGCGCGGGCGCGGGCAGCAACGGCGTGCCGCCCTCGCCGAGCGTGACGACGGGGGTCGCGTCGGTCACGTCGAGGCGGTCGGCGTACTCTCGGATGACGCCGCGCCACTGGCGCGAGCCGGGCTTGGGAGTGGGCTGGTTCACTGGGCTCCTTCGACTCGGAGGACGGATGCGACGGAGGCAACGACGGGGCTCTCGGCGAGCGAGGCGACCGTGTCGGCGAGCGCCGACTCGGTGGCCTCGTGGGTGCCGATGACGAGCGTCGCCCGCCGCGAACCCTCGCTGACCGTCTGCTGCAGCTGTTCGACCGAGACGCCGTGCTGGGCGAAGATGCGGGCGACCTGCTCGAGCACGCCCGGCTCGTCGGTCACCTCGAGCGTGATCGCGTAGCGCGTCGTGATGCGACCGATCGGCAGGACCGGCAGCTCGGCCTGCGTCGACTCGGCCGTGCCCGGCCCGCCCGAGACCCTGCGACGGGCGATCGCGACGAGGTCGCCGAGGACGGCGGACGCGGTCTGCACTCCCCCGGCGCCCGCGCCGTAGAACATGAGCGGGCCGGCGGCCGACGCCTCCACGAACACCGCGTTGTTCGCCCCGTGCACGGCGGCGAGCGGGTGGCTGCGCGGAACGAGCGCGGGATAGACGCGCGCCGAGACGCCCTCGGCGCCCGTCTCCGCGTCGACGAGCCGCTCGCAGATCGCGAGGAGCTTCACGACGTAGCCGGCGCGCCGAGCCGACTCGACCTGGGCGGCCGAGACGCCGGTGATGCCCTCGCGATGCACGGCCTCGACCGGCACGCTCGTGTGGAAGGCGAGGCTCGCGAGGATCGCCGCCTTCTGCGCGGCGTCGTAGCCGCCGATGTCGGCCGTCGGGTCGGCCTCGGCGTAGCCGAGCTCGGTCGCGGTCGCGAGTGCGTCCTCGAGCGAGGCACCCGTCTGGTCCATGCGGTCGAGGATGAAGTTCGTCGTGCCGTTCACGATGCCGAGGATGCGGTCGACGCGGTCGCCGGCGAGCGACTCGCGGAGGGGCCGGATGATCGGGATCGCGCCCGCGACGGCGGCCTCGTACGAGAGCTGCGCGCCCACCTGCTCGGCGGCGGCGAAGAGCTCCGGACCGTGCGACGCGAGCAGCGCCTTGTTGCCCGTCACCACGTCGGCGCCCGACGCGATCGCCTGGCGCACGAGGGTGCGCGCCGGCTCGATGCCGCCCATGAGCTCGATGACGACGTCGGAGCCGAGGATGAGGGCTTCGGCGTCGGTGGTCAGCAGCTCGGCGGGCAGCTCCGTGTCGCGCCGCGCGTCGAGGTTGCGGACCGCGATGCCGACGAGCTCGAGCCGCGCGCCCACGCGCTGGGCGAGTTCGTCGGCGTGGTCGAGCAGCAGCCGCGCGACCTGCGAGCCGACCGAGCCGGCTCCGAGCAGTCCGACTCGGATGGACCGGTACTCGATCATGCGGGGTTCCCTTCGATGGTGGCGATGGCGGATGGCTCGAGCCCGAGGTCGCGGGCGAGCAGGTCGTCGACGGACTCGCCGCGCACGATGACCCGCGCCTCGCCGCCGCGCACCGCGACGACCGGCGGACGCGGCACGTGGTTGTAGTTGGACGCGAGCGACCAGCAGTACGCGCCCGTGGCGGCGACCGCGATGAGGTCGCCCGGAGCGGTGTCGGCGGGCAGGTGCTCGACGTCGACGACGACGTCGCCCGCCTCGCAGTGCTTGCCGACGACGCGGCTGAGTGCCGCCACGCCGTCGGAGCCGCGGTTCGCGACCCGCGCCGAGTACGCGGCGCCGTAGAGCGCGGTGCGGGCGTTGTCGCTCATGCCGCCGTCGACGCTGACGTAGTGGCGCGTGCCGCCCTCGATCGGCACGGGCTTCACGGTGCCGACCGTGTAGAGCGTGACGCCGGCCGGGCCGATGATCGAGCGGCCGGGTTCGAAGGCGAGCCTCGGCACGGCGATGCCGCGTTCGCGGCAGCCCGCGACGACCGCGGCGACGATGCCGTCGGCGATGCGCTCGATCGGCTGCGGGGTGTCGGCGGCCGTGTAGGCGATGCCGAACCCGCCGCCGAGGTTGAGCTCCGGCAGCGGCTCGTCGGCGGAGAGCTCGGCGTGCGCGCCGAGCAGCCGCGAGGCGGATTCGGCGAACCCCTCGGCGTCGAAGATCTGCGAGCCGATGTGGCAGTGCAGGCCCAGGAACTCGAGCGAGTCGTGCGCGCGGATGCGCCGGCCGAGTTCGACGGCGCGCTCGAGCGGCACGCCGAACTTCTGGTCTTCATGGGAGGTCGCGAGGAACTCGTGGGTCGACGCGTGCACGCCGCTGTTGACCCGCAGCCGCACGCGCTGGCGGCGCCCGGCCCGGGCGGCCGCCTCGGCGACCCGCTCGATCTCGACCTCGCTGTCGATGATGAGCGCACCGACGCCGACCTCGACCGCGCGGGCGATCTCGGCGAGGGACTTGTTGTTGCCGTGGAAGCCGAGCCGGGCGGGCTCGGCGCCCGCAGCGAGGGCGACCGCGAGCTCACCGCCCGTGCAGACGTCGACGGCGAGCCCTTCCTCGACCACCCAGCGCACGATCTCGCCCGAGAGGAACGCCTTGCCCGCGTAATAGACCGTCACATCCGTGCCGGCCGAGCGCGCCGCCGCCTCGAACGCGAGCCGTGTGCGACGGGCCCGGGCTCGTGCCTCGGACTCGTCGACGACGTAGAGCGGCGTGCCGAACCGCTCGGCGAGCGACACGGCGTCGAGGCCGCCGATCTCGATGCGGCCCGCGGCGTCGCGACGGGCGCTCACCGGCCACACCTCGGGGACGAGCGCGTCGACGTCGACGCGCTCGGGCTGCGCGCCGGGGTCTGCGGAGACGGATGCCACGGGGAACCTCACGGGAGGGATCGAATCGACGTTCGCTCGCGGCGAGCGAACCCGGATCGGTCCCTGAAGCCTGATGCGTGCCGACCTTGTGGGTCGGACTACCGGGAGTCTACCGAGGCGAGCGGGCGGGGCCGAATCGGCGGATCAGGCGCAACGACCGGTCGTGCTCATCGCGTCGCCGGAGAGCCGCACGTCGTCGCCCTCGAGATCGACCGTGACGACACCCGGGGCGACGGCGACGGAACTCACCTCGATGCCCTCGGGCAGGTGCTCGGCGACGCAGACCGGCACCGGGTCGTCGCCGAGCAGTCGCTCGACGAGACCGGAGAGGTCGAACGAGCCGCCGCCCGCGCCGATCTCGACCCCGACCGGTTCGAGCAGGACCCGGTCGCCCGCCGCCGTCGGGGCGGCGGTCACCTGGTACGCCACGGGGAAGCCGAACACCTCGACGCTGCCCTCGTACCCCACCGTCCCATCGCCGAGCGTCACCGCGCCCGTCACACCGGGTACGTCGATCAGCTGGTTCAGCGCGGCCTCGTCGGCCGACACGGTCGCGGCGAGGTGCCCCACCGGGGCCCCCAGGTCGACGGGCACCTGCGACAACGCGACCCGCACGTCGATCGGGACGCCGTCGACCTCGAGCTCGGGCGCGCTCAGCACGACCTCGTCCATCGTGCCCGAGAGGTACTGCGCGATGACCGAGAAGCCGCCGATCGACACGTCGACGTCGCCCTCGACCTGCGCGGGCAGGTTCCGGCTCACCTCCTCGGCGACGCGCTGCTCGGCGATGCCGCGTGCGACCACGTCGGCCACGATCGCGACGGCCCCGAGTCCGACGACGACGGACGCGACGACGATGCCGACCTTCGCGCCGCGACCGAGGCCCCGGCGCGGTTCGGGTCCGACGGGCGGGTCATCCAGCGGGATCGTCGGCTGTTCGTCGCTCATCGGTGCCCCCTCGGATCGATTGCGGTGCGCTCACATGCGTTCGGGCGCGGAGACGCCGAGCAGGTCGAGGCCGTTGCGGATGACCTGGCCGGTCGCGTCGTTGAGCCACAGGCGGGTGCGGTGCAGGTCGCCGATCGGCTCGTCGCCGAGCGGGAGCACGCGGCAGTTGTCGTACCAGCGGTGGAAGAGACCGGCGAGCTCCTCGAGGTAGCGCGCGACCCGGTGCGGCTCGCGCAGCTCGGCCGCCTGCGCGACGATGCGCGGGAACTCCTGCAGCGCGCCGAGGAGCGCCGACTCGGTCTCGTGCTCGAGCAGCTCGGGGGCGAACGCCGACCGATCCACGCCCGACGCCTGCGCGTTGAGCGCGAGCTGGGTCGTGCGGGCGTGCACGTACTGGACGTAGAACACCGGGTTGTCGTTGCCGCGGCGCTGCAGGATCTCGGGATCGATCGTGAGCGGCGAGTCGGCCGGGTAGCGGGCGAGCGTGTACCGGAGCGCGTCCGTCCCGAGCCAGGCCTGCAGGTCGTCGAGCTCGATGATGTTGCCGGCCCGCTTCGACAGCCGAGCGCCGTTGACCGAGACGAGCTGGCCGATGAGCACCTCGACGTCGCGCTCGGGGTCGTCGCCCGCGGCGCCCGCGAGTGCCCTGAGCCGGTGCACGTAGCCGTGGTGGTCGGCCCCGAGCAGGTAGATCTTGTGCTTGAAGCCGCGGTCGCCCTTGTCGAGGTACAGGGCGGAGTCGGCGGCGAAATAGGTGGGCACGCCGTTGCCGCGCACGAAGACCCGGTCCTTGTCGTCGCCGAAGTCGGTCGTCTTCACCCACACCGCGTCGTCGGCGTCGTAGACGTGGCCCTGCGCCCGCAGCCGGGCGAGTGCGGTGTCGATGTCGCTGAGGCCGTCGTCGCCCTTGGCGTGCAGGCGGCGCTCGCTCGTCCAGACGTCGAAGTGCACGTTGAAACGCTCGAGCGAGGCCTTGATCTCGGCGAGCTGCAGCTCGTACGCGATCTCGGTCGCCGTGTGCAGCGCGACCTCGTCGTCGAGTTCGGCGAGCTTCGGCTCGCGCTCGAGCACGCGCGCGGCGAGATCGGCGATGTAGCTCCCGGGGTAGCCCCCCTCGGGTGTCGGCTCGCCCTTGGCCGCGGCGAGCACCGAGGCGCCGAAGATCTGCATCTGGTTGCCGGCGTCGTTGATGTAGTACTCGTTCGCCACCTCGGCGCCCGCGGCGCGGAGCACCCGGCTGATCGAGTCGCCGAGGGCGGCCCAACGGGTGTGGCCGATGTGGAGCGGGCCGGTGGGATTCGCGGAGACGAACTCGAGGTTGATGACGCTGCCCGCGAGCGAGTCGCCGCGGCCGTACTCGGCGCCCTGCTCCACGATCGTCCGGGCGAGCGCACCGGCTGCGGCCGCGTCGAGCCGGATGTTGATGAAGCCGGGACCTGCGATGTCGGCGCTCGCGACGCCGTCGATCGCGGCCACGGCCGGGGCGAGCTCGCCGGCGACCTCCCGGGGGTTCATGCCGAGCGGCTTCGCGATGCGCAGGGCGATCGATGAGGCCCAGTCGCCGTGCTCGCGCAGCTTCGGGCGCTCGAGGGTCACGTCGCTCCGCTCGAGCCGCAGTTCGACCTCTTCGCCGGCTGCGCGACGTCGCTCGACGAGTGCGAGGACGAGGTCGTACAGGGCGTTCGAGAGATCGGCTTGAGTCACCCGCAAATCCTATCGGCCTCATTGATAAGGTTCGTCACATGCCGCGCTCCCCCCACCAGCTCCGCCACCGCTCGACCGGTCTCGCGGTCGCCGTCGCGGCGGTCGCGCTCGTGCTCACCGGATGCACCGCCGACGCGCCGGAGCCGAGCGGCTCGGCCGCACCGCCCTCGGCGACCGGGGTCCCCGGTCCCGGCTCGAGCGAGACCCCCGAGCCCACCGAGGAGCCGGCGACGCCGTTCGAGATCGCGTGCGACGTGCTGCTCACGCCCGACGACGTCTACGCGTTCAACCCCAACTACACCCCGGCGCCGGGCTACGAGCCGGAGGCCGCCGGCGTCGCGGGCGTCGTCGAGGAGGCCGGCACCGCGTGCGGCCTCGTCAACCAGACGAACGGCGCGATCATCGAGTACGCCGTCGCGACGCCGCCCGGGGCGGCGCTCGAGGCCCGCAAGAACGACGCCGCGCTGTCGTCGAACCCCGTGCCGACCTACGGCACGCCGCCCGACGTCGAGGGGTACTTCGAACGCTCCGGCGAGACCGGCGAGGCGCAGGTGTTCACGGGCCCGTACTGGATCGTGATCGCCTCGACCGAACTCGTCGAGCCGGGCGACGCCCAGGCGCTCGTGGGCGCCGTCGTCGCGAACCTCGAGGCCGCCTGATGGCCGGGCCGACGCGCCAGGCGCAGGGCACCCCGTCGTGGCTCGGCGCGGTGAACGACCGCGTCGGCCTGTCGGCACTGCTCGATCACGGACCCCTGACCCGCAACCGCATCTGCGAACTCGTCGGCGTCTCGAAGCCGACCGCCTCGATGATGATGACCCGCTTGATCGCGGCGGGCGTCGTCGAGGAGCGCGGCCAGGTGGCCGGCAGCCCCGGGCGCAACGCGACGCTCTACGCGGCCCGCATCGACCGGCCGCTCGGCGTCGCGATCGCCATCGACGCCTTCGCGCTCCGTGCCCGCGTCGTCGACGCTGCGGGCAGCGAACGCCCGCTCATCACGATCGAGCTGCCGGGCGACGTGGGCGAGCGGTCCGCGGTCGACGAGGTCCGTCGGGCCATCCACGAGGCGAGCGCGGCCGCGGGCACCGACCCGTCGGCAGTGCACACCGTGGGCATCGGCACCGCGGGCTACGTCGACCCGGCCGGCGAGGGGGCGCTGTTCAGCGAGACCTTGCCGGGCTGGCCGACGACCGGCCTGCGCGCCGTGCTCGAGCAGGCGCTCGGCGTCACCGTCTTCGTCGAGAACGACGTCAACCTCGCGGCCGTCGCCGAGCGCGAGACGGGCGCTGGCGAGGGCCGCGACGTGTTCGTGCTGCTGTGGCTCGGCAACGGCGTCGGCGCCTCGTTCGACGTCGCCGGCGACCTCTACCGCGGCACGTTCGGCGGCGCGGGCGAGATCGGCTTCCTGCCGCTCTCCGCGGAGGCGCGGGCGCTCGACGAGCGCGCCACGACGAGCGGCGACCTGGTCGGTGCGATCGGCCTGCGCCGCCTCGCGGCGACGCACGGCATCGAGGCGGACGACTTCGCGGGGCTCGTCGCAGCGATCGAGCGCAGCGACGCGCGCGAACGGATCGTCGACGAGCTCGGCGAGCGCATCGCGCACATCTCGCTGCCGCTGCTCGCGACGCTCGATCCCGGCCTCGTGGTGCTGTCCGGCCCGACCGCCGCAGTGGGCGGCGCACGTCTGGCCGAGGCCGTCGAACGCGAGATCCGGCGCCTCAGCCGCTGGTATCCCGAGGTCGTGGCGACGCACGTCGAGGGCGACGCCGTGCTGCAGGGCGCCACGGCGTTCGTCACGGCGAAGGTGCGCGAGGACCTGCTCGGCACCGTCGCGCGACTCGCGCTTCCCTGAGGTCGGATCCCTCACCCCGACGGGGGCCCGCTGCACCGTCGGCGTCCCCGGATGATGGTAGGGTTCTCAATTGTGCGCCTCCGTAGCTCAGGGGATAGAGCGCCGGTTTCCGGTACCGTAGGTCGGGGGTTCGAATCCCTCCGGGGGCACGTTGCGATCGAGCGGGTCGAGCCGAGTACGGCTCCCCGCTCGAATGCGTTTCAGGAGCGTTGAACGGATGGCTCGGCCCACTGCCGCCGGCCGGTCGACCACGCCCCTCGCCGTGGACGATCGGCACCGCGCCCCCATAGACTCGAACCCGTCCGGTCAGACGGGGGAAGGCACTGGTGCATGCGTCCGACGCGCAAGGGTTCCGTGATCGCGGCGATCGTGACGGGAGCCGCGCTCGCGCTCTCGGCTCCAGCCGTCGCCCACGCTGAAGATCCGGTCACGTTCGGCGCCTCGCCCGTGGTCGACACGGTCGGCGCGCTCGACGGCCGGATCGACGAGGTGGGAGCCGCGCTCGACGACCTGGCCGAGCGCAGCGGCCGCCAGCTGTTCGTCGCCTACGTCGACGTGTTCACGAATCCCGAGGCGGCCGACGCGTGGGCCGACCGGACCGCGATCGACAACGGGCTCGGTACCGAGGATTACCTGCTCGCGGTCGCCGTCGACGGGCGAACCTACTACCTGACCGCCCCGGCCGACAGCTCGATCAGCGACGAGGAGCTCGATCGAATCAGCACGGAGGTCATCGAGCCGGAGCTTCGCGAGGGCGACTGGGCGGGTGCGGCGATCGCCGGCGCCTCGGCGATCGCCGGTGACGACGCAGGAGGCGGCGGCGGCTCGGGATGGGGCTTCTTCTGGTTCCTCGTCATCGCGGCCGTCGTCGTCGGCATCGTGTGGTTCGTGCTCGCCCGCCGCAAGCGCCGGCAGCGCACCGGTCCGGCGGGCGCGCCCGTGAAGCCCATCGCGGACCTCCGCCGCGAGGCCGGCAGCGCCCTGGTGCAGGCCGACGATGCGCTCAAGACGAGCGAGGAGGAGCTCGGCTTCGCCGTCGCCTCGTACGGCGAAGCCGCGACCGCCGGGTTCCGCGCCGCGCTCGACGGGGCGAAGGCCAGGATCGGCGAGGCGTTCGCGCTGCAGCAGCGGCTCGACGACGCCGAGCCCGACACCGACGACGAGCGCCGCGAATGGTACGGGGGCATCATCCGGCTCGCCGCCGAGGCCGACGCGCTCCTCGACGAGCAGACCGACCGCTTCGACGCGCTCCGCGACCTCGAGCGGAACGCCCCCGAGGCGCTCGCCGGGGTGCAGGCCGCCGCCGCCGAGGTCGAGGGCGGAATCGCCCCGGCCGCCGAACGGCTCGTCTCCCTGCAGGCGGAGTACGCGGAGCCGGCGCTCGCGCCCGTCGCCGACAACCCGGTGCAGGCGCGGGCGCGCATGGACTTCGCCCGCTCGTCCCTGACCGAGGCGGCCGCCGCGGTCGCGCGCGGCGCGGGCGGTCCGGCGGCGGTCGAGATCCGGGCCGCCGAGGAAGCCGTCGACCAGGCGCGGCTCCTGACTGCCGCGATCGACCGTCACGCGACCGAGCTCGCGGAGGCCGATCGGGCGGTCGCCGCGATGCTCGACGAGCTCGACCGGGACGTGCAGGCCGCGCGATCGCTCGGCACCGAGGCGACGAACGCCCTGGCCGAGAAGGTCGCCGGCGAGGCATCCGCCGTTCGCGCCGCCATGGCGGCCCCCGTGCGCGACCCGCTCGCGCTGCAGGCACGGCTGACCGTGGTGAACACCGAGATCGACGCCGCGATCCAAGGCGCTCGCGACGCCGCCGAGCAGGCGGCGCGCACGCAGGCCCAACTCGGCCGCAGCCTGCAGTCGGCGCGCGCGCAGGTGCAGGCCGCCGAGGACTACCTCGTCGCCCGCCGCGGTGCCGTCGGCGCCGAGGCGCGGACCCGGCTCGCCGAGGCCGGCCGGCTCGTGGTGCAGGCCGAGCAGACCGCCGCCGCCGATCCGGCCGGTGCGCTCGCGACGGCGCAGCGCGCCGAGCAGCTCGCCGCGCAGGCCATGAACCTCGCCCAGCAGGACGTCGGCGGGTTCGGCGGCCCGGGCGGATTCGGCGGTTCCGGCGGGCAGCCGGGCGGCGGCGACATGCTGGGCGCCGTGCTCGGCGGCATCCTGATCAACTCCATGCTGGGCGGCGGTGGCGGAGGCGGAGGCGGCTTCGGCGGAGGCGGAGGCGGAGGCGGCTTCGGCGGCCGTTCCGGCGGAGGGTTCGGCGGCGGCCGTCGCTCCCCCGGCAGCTTCGGCGGTTCCGGCACGCGCGCGCGGCGCGGAAGCGGAGGCCGATTCTGATCCAGCGCCCCGGCCGATCCGGCACCACCGAAACCCACGCCCGACCATGACCACGACGAACAGGGAGTAACCATGGCAAAGCAGTCCATCTTCGGACGGATCTCGCAGCTCGTGCGAGCCAACATCAACGCGCTCATCGACCAGGCGGAAGACCCGCAGCTCATGCTCGACCAGATGGTGCGCGACTACACCAACTCGATCGCCGACGCCGAGGCGGCCATCGCCGAGACCATCGGCAACCTGCGCCTCCTCGAGGACGACCACCGCGAGGACGTCGAGGCGGCCCGCGAGTGGGGCGAGAAGGCGCTCGCCGCGAGCCGCAAGGGCGACGAACTGCGCGCGGCGGGCGACGCCCCCGGCGCCGACAAGTTCGACAACCTCGCGAAGGTCGCGCTCAGCCGGCAGATCTCGGCCGAGAACGAGGCCAACGCCGCCGAGCCGCAGATCGCCGCGCAGACCGAGGTCGTCGACAAGCTGAAGGCCGGGCTCAACGGCATGAAGGAGAAGCTCGTCCAGCTGCAGAACAAGCGCTCCGAGCTCGTCGCGCGGGCGAAGACCGCGCAGGCGCAGAAGCAGGTGCAGGACGCGGTGAAGTCGATCGACATCCTCGACCCGACGAGCGAGATCGGCCGCTTCGAGGACAAGATCCGGCGCGAGGAGGCGGTCGTGCGCGGCCAGGCGGAACTCGCCGCGTCGAGCCTCGACGCCCAGTTCAACGAGCTCGACGACCTCGGCGAGCTCACCGAGGTCGACGCGCGCCTCGCCGCGCTGAAGGCGGGCGGTTCGCAGGGCGCCATCGGCGGCTGACGACCGGCGAAGCACAGGGGCGGATGCCTCGGGGCCGACCCCGAGGCATCCGCCTCGTCGTCCGTGCCGCGGCCCGGATGCGCCGCGCCGGGCCGCGCCGGCCGACCGTGAGCCCGTTCACGACGAGTGAGCGGGTCGGCGACACGAGTGAGCGCGTTCACGACGAGTGAGCGGGTCGGCGACACGAGTGAGCGCGTTCGCGACGACTGAGCGGGATGCACAACGCTCGCTCGTCGCGAAGCCGCTCGCAGACTCCTCCTCAACACCGCACCGACCTGCGCATTCATGCACATGCGACCGGCGAAGCCGCTCGGACTGCGAACGACCGCGACAGCATTGCTCGCATGCCGGACGATCTCGAGCCCCTTCCCCCGCTGGTGCGAATCGCCGAAGCGGACCGTCTGTCGCTCAGTACGCGCGAGCTCCAGCGCCGTGCGAGCGCCGGCACGGCGCTCAGGCTCCGGCGAGGCGTCTACGTCGACGCCCGGCGCTGGCGGCGTGCGACCGCATCGGACCGCGAACTGCTGCACATCGCCGCCGTCGTGGGCACCCGCCGAGACCGCCCGGTGCTCTTCGGCGCATCTGCGGCGAGGGTGCTCGGTCTGCCCCTCGTCGGTGTGCCGGGCCACGCGGTTCACCTGGTGTCGATGACGGGCGTCGCCCCGGCTTCGGGGAACGGAGTCGTCTGGCATCGCGATCGCATCGATGACGAATCGATCATCGAAGTCGGCGGCCTGCTCGTCACCGACGTCCCGCGGACCGTCCTCGACCTCGCTCGGGGACTCACCGCACTCCAATCGATCTCGGCGGTCGACCACGCGCTCCGGCCGAGCCTCAGAGCCGCATCGATCGAATACCGCGACGGGTTGCTCGTGCGCTCAGAGGGCGCCGCGCTTGCCGGCACGGATCGGGACGTGCTCCTCGCTCGACTCGACGCGATGCCACGGGCGCGCGGCGTCTCGCGAGGGGCGAACGTCGTCCGGTTCGGAAATCCGCTCGCTGCAACACCGGGTGAATCGATCAGTCGCATGCAGATCCGATTGCTCGGCTTCCCCCAAACCGCGACTTCAGGCCGCGTTCGCGCGCAGGGACGGACCCGGTCAGGACATCGTCGATTTCGATTGGCCGGAAGCGGGCGTCTGCGGCGAGTTCGACGGCAAGGTCAAATACACGCGCGGTGAGTTTCTGAAGGGCCGGGACGTCTCGGACGTCGTCTGGCAGGAGAAACTGCGCGAGCGTCGGCTGAAGCGCGACCATCGGCGCGATGTCGCGCGTTGGGTCTGGGCGGACACGCTCGGACGCGGCGGCGGCATCCGTCGGGAATTGCTCGCTGCAGGACTGCCGTCTCGCCGCCGCTGACCAAGGCGTCAAGGCCGTGACTGAGCGGGGTCGCGACGAGCGAGCGCTGGGGACGCCGCGCACTCGTCGCGAACGCGCTCATTCGCTTGCTGAGGCGGCTCCGCCGCGCGCACGGCGAGCACGAGTTGCCGCCCTGCCGTGCCGCAGTCCGCCGCGGCGCGCGATACTGGGAAGCATGCCAGCCACCTTCGTCGTCGTCCCGCTGTGGCAGGGCTCGGTCTCCGCGCGCGCGATGAGCCTCGCCGACGGCGCCGCCGCCATCCTCGGCGACCTGCCCAGTTCGGCCACCCTCACCGTGGACGTGCCCGTCGAGGCGGGCGAGTCGCTCGGTACCGGCGTGCGGCGCTACAGCACGATCGTGCGCGTGCGCGACGCCGCCGCCGAAGCGCTCGATCGGGTGCCCGACTGGGCGCTCACGATCGGCGGCGACTGCGGCGCCTCGGTGGCGGCCGTCGCCCACGCCGCCCGGCTGGCGGAGGGCGATCTCGCGGTGCTCTGGCTCGACGCGCACCCCGACCTCAACACGCCCGAGACCTCGCCGTCCGGAGGGTTCGGGGGCATGACGCTGCGGGCGATCACGGGTGAGGGTGCCCCCGGCCTCGCGCTCGACGACGCGACCCGCATCGCACCCGGGCGGCTCGTGCTCGGCGGCATCCGGGCCATCGACGACGAGGAGCGCCGCTTCATCGACGAGCACGGCGTCTCGGTCCTCACCGTCGAGGACCTGTCGGACCCGGCGGCGGTCATCGCCGAACTCGAGGCGACGGGCGCGTCGCGGGTCTTCGTGCACATCGACCTCGACGTGCTCGACCCGTCGGCCCTGGCGGGCCTCTCGTACCCGATGCCGTTCGGCATCGGCGCCGCCGACCTCGCGAGCCTGCTCCGGGCCGTCGCCGGGCGCTTCCCGCTCGCGGGCGCGGCGATCGCCGGGTTCACGCCGGCGAGCCCCGAGGCGGCGGTCGACGACCTGCCGACCATCCTGCGACTCGTCGGCGCACTGACGTCGGGCGACCGTTCGTGACCGCGGCGAACGGTGCGGGCGCCGAGCGACGCCCGCCGAGCGACGAGCGCCGGGACGCCGGCCGCCTGCTGCGCATCCGGCTGACCGATTCGCCGATCAGCCGCATCGGCTACGCGTGGGCGACCCTCGTCGGGTTCGCGTGGGGCCTCATCTGGAGCACCGGGCCGGTGACGTACCGCCGTGGGCTCATCGTGTTCACGGGCATGCCGAAGTGGACGTACGGGCGGGGCGGCTCGTGCGTCGGAGGCTGCTACCTCACCGGCTCCAACGATGGCGACCGCGTGCTCGGCCACGAGGCCGTGCACAAGCAGCAGTGGCTGAAGTACGGCATGCTGCTGCCGGTGCTCTACCTGGCCGCGGGGCGCGACCCACTGCGGAACCGCTTCGAGATCGAGGCGGGCCTCGAGGCGGGCGGTTACCTGCCCGGAGCCCGTTCCCGGGTCAGTTCTCCGCGCGGCCGAGCTTCCAGTACCCCATGAACGCGACCCGCCGCCGGTCGACGCCGAGGCCCTTCACGAGGTGCCGGCGGAGCGTCGTGATCGCCGTCGCCTCGCCCGCGAGCCAGGCGTAGACGCCGTCGTCTGCGGTCGCCTCCGGCACCTCCCACAGGATCTCGTCCTCGGCGAGCTGCGGCAGGTCGACGGACCCGGGGTCGCCCGCGTCGGCGCGGCCGCCGATCTCGTCGTCGGCCCACGTGCGGACCGCGTCGACGAGCCGGGCGCCGTACGCCTCCGTGCCGGGGGCGTCGTCGCCGCGGTGCAGCCAGTGCACGGCGACGCCGGCCGGCGCCCGGACCTCGAGCACGTCGCGCGCGTCGGGGACCTCGAGGAAGGCGGCGCCGCGGGCGGTCGCCGGGAGCTGGGCGAGGATCGCGCTCACCGCCGGCACCGCCGTCTCGTCGCCGGCGATGAGGAGCGTGCCCGCGGCGCCGGGGTTCCACTCCCAGCCGCCCGACGGCTCATCGGTCGTCGCGTCGGGCGCGATGAGCAGCATCCGCTCCCCCGGCTCCGCACGCGCGATCCAGCGCGACGCCGGCCCCGAGTCGCCATGGGCGACGAAGTCGACGTCGAGTTCGCCGAGCTCGGGACGCGCGTCGCGGATCGTGTACGTGCGGATCGGGTTGCGCCGGTCGTCGGGCAGTGCGCGCCAGTCGCCGAACCAGTCGTCGCCCGTCGGGAAATGCCCCAGTCCGTCGGATCCGTCCGGCGCAGCCTCGAGCGGCAGGATGATCTTGATCCGCTGGTCCGGTCCGTCCCAGCCGACCTCGCGGAGGTCGTCGCCGCGGAAGGTCACGCGCACGAAGTGCGGCGACATCCTGCGGATCTCGCCGACGATCGTCTCGAAGACGCGATATCCGGGCTTGGCCATGCGGTGGGCTCCTGTCGTGGGTGCCGGCGGGCGCCGGCGGGTCGTGGTCGGTGGAGAGGGCGAAGGGTCAGGCCGAACGTCGCGAGCGCCAGAGCAGCCACACGAAGTACGGCGCGCCGACGACGGCGGTCACGAGGCCCGCGGGCAGCTGGCCGGGCGCGATGACGGTCCGTCCGATCGTGTCGGCCACCGTCACGAGGAGGGCGCCGAGGAGCGCCGCGAGCGGCAGCACGAGCGCGTGGCGGGCGCCGACGAGCGCGCGCGCCGCATGCGGCGCCACGAGGCCGACGAAGCCGATCACGCCCACCGCCGACACGGCCGTCGCCGTGAGCGCGACCGCGATCGCGAGCAGGCCGAGCCGAGCGCTGCCGAGGCGGACGCCGAGCACTCGCGGCGTGTCGTCGTCGAAGGCGAGCAGGTCGAGCTCGCGCCGGGTCGCGGCGAGGAGCGGCAGCGACATCGCGAGCACGACGAGCAGCGGGATGAGCTGGGGGAAGGTCCGCCCGTACGTGGACCCGGACAGCCAGGTGAGCGCCTTCGCGGCGTTGTACGGGTCGGTCGCGATGATGAGCATCGCGACCATCGCCGACGCCGCGGCCGAGACGCCGAGCCCGACGAGGATGAGCCGGCTCGTCGCGAGCCCGCCGCGCAGCGACAGGCCGAAGACGATCAGCGCCGCAACGGCGGCGCCGACGAACCCGCCGGTCGTGACCGCGACGAAGCCCGCGAGCGGCCAGAAGGTGATCACGAGCACCGCGCCGACGCCCGCGCCGCCCGTGACGCCGAGGATGGCGGGCTCGGCGAGCGGGTTGCGCGAGACCGCCTGGACGACGGTGCCCGCGGTGGCGAGTGCGGCGCCCGCGAGGATCGCGGCCGCCACCCGCGGCGCGCGCGTGTTCATCACGAACTCGACGAGGGGGCCGGCCTGGCCGGTGATCCAGTTGAGCACGTCGCCGCCGAGCAGCTTCGCGTCGCCGAGGAGGAGCGACACGAACGCGAGGACGACGAGCAGCACGGCCGCGCCGGCGATCACGAGCGCGCGCCCGCGCCGCGAGAGACCCGTGCCGATGACGAACCCGGTCGCGGCCTCGCTCGTCGCGCGCGACCGCAGCGCGAGCGCCACGAGGAACACGGCGCCGAAGATCGTCGTCACGACGCCGGTCGGCACCTCGACCGCCTTCTCGCCGCCGAAGGCGAGCCGGAGCAGCACGTCGGCGCCGAGCACGACGATGACGCCCATGAGCGCGGCTGCCGGGATGAGCAGGACGTGCCGCTGCATGCCGGGCACGCGGACCGCGACGAGCCGCACGATCGCGGGTGCCGCGAGCCCGACGAAGCCGATCGGCCCGACGAGGGCGACGGCCGCGGCCGACAGCAGCACGGCGATGACCACGCCGACGAGCCGGGTGCGTCGCACGTCGACGCCGAGCACCGTGGCGGTGTCGTCGCCGAGGGCGACGAGGTCGAACTGCCGGGCGAAGACGAAGAGCACCGCGACGGCGACCGCGACCACGGGCGCGAGCTGGGCGGCGGGACCGATGCCGGTCTGCGCGAGGGTGCCCTGGCTCCACGCGTAGAGCCCGGTGGTGCGCTCGGGGAAGAGCAGCAGCAGCATGGTCGTGAGCGCCGTCATCGCGAGGGCGATGGCGGAACCGGCCAGCACGAGGCGCACCGTGCCGCCCGATCCGCCCGCGGCGCCCGAGCCGCGCGAACCGCTCGCCGAGAGTGCGAGGACGAGGCCGGCCGCAGCCAGGCCGCCGATGAAGGCGACCGCGCCGCCGCCGATCACGGGGAGCGTGATGCCGAAGGCGGCGACGACGACGACCGCGAGGTAGGAGCCGGCGTTGACGGCGAGCGTGTCGGGCGACGCGAGGACGTTGCGCGAGACCGACTGCAGGATGAGGCCGGCCACGCCGAGCGCGATGCCGACGACGATCCCCGCCACGAGTCGCGGCAGGCGCGAGGCGAGGAAGACCGCCGCCGACTGGTCGTCGGCGCCCGCGCCCGTCCCCGTGCCGGTCAGGAGCCCGACGAGTTCGGGGAGCCCGACGTCGGCCGAGCCCTGGGTGACGTGCACCGCCGCGAGGAGCGTCGCGACGACGGCCCCGACGGCGATGAGCAGGACCGCGCCGAGCCGGGGGCGCTCACGTCCCCCGGCCGGCGCGGCCGACGACGGCGTCGTCTCAGTCCGCGAGGGTGCTGACGACGGCATCGATGTAGTCGTTCATCGACGAGGGGCCGCCGAACATCCAGATGCCGTCGGGCAGCCGGTGCACGTTGCCCGACTGCACGAAGGGCAGCGACTTCCAGACCGCGTTGTCGGCGAGGTCGACCGCGTAGGCGTCGGCTTCGCCGTTGGTGATGTAGAGGAACTCGAGGTCGCCGAGGCCGGTCAGGCCCTCGACGTCGGTCGAGCCGAGGCCGTAGTCGGCGTCGCCCTCACCGGTCCAGGCGTTCTCGAGGCCGAGCTCTTCGGTGACGGCCGTGAGCAGGGCGCCCTCCGCGAACGGACGGATCGAGACCTGGCCGCCCGAGGCCCACGAGTCGCTCATCATGAACGGCGTGCCGGCGAGGCCCGCCTCCTCGAGCGCCGCAGCGCCCTCGTCGAGCTTCGCGTGGAAGCCGTCGAGCAGCGCCTCGCCCTCCTCCTCGGTGCCGGTCGCGGTGGCGATGCGCTCGAGGTTCGACTCCATCTGGCCGATCGGGTTCGAGGCGTCGGCGCCGCGCACGACGAGCACGGGGGCGAACTCCTCGACCTGGGCGATGACGGTCTCGGGCAGGTCGGTCGTCGTGACGACGAGGTCGGGCGCGAGGCCCGCGATCGCGTCGACCGAGGGCTCACCGCGCATGCCGACGTCGGTGACGCCCTCATCGAGCTGCTCCGACTGCACCCAGGCGCTGTAGCCGGCGACGTCGGCGACGCCCACGGGCATGACGCCGAGCGCCACGAGGTTCTCCGCCGTGTTCCACTCGAGCGCGACGACGTCCTCGGCCGGCGCGTCGAGGGTGATCTCCTCGCCGCGATCGTCGGTCACGGTGATCGCCGCGTCCCCGTCGGCGGCCGCTTCGGGCGCCTCGGTGGTGCCGCAGCCGGTGAGCAGCAGCAGGGAGGCCGCGGCGGCGGCGCTGAGGGCGATGGCACGAGTTCTCATCGGGAGAGGTTTCCTCACGGATCGGCGCGCGGGCATGGTGAACCCGCGCAAGGGGTGGTGGGGGGAACGTCGCCGCTAGGCGACGACGAGTCGTTCGGCGCGTTGCCGGGTGTTGTAACGGCCGATGGGGCAGGTCGTGATGCAGCCGCGCTCGTCGACGTCGACGTCGACTCGGATGCCGTAGGCCGAGCTCAGCACGTCGCTCACGAGCACCTCCGCGGGCGTGCCGACGGCGCGCACGCGCCCGGATTCGAGCAGCACGATGCGGTCGGCGATCGCGGCGGCCTGGTCGAGGTCGTGCAGCACGACGCCGATGGTCACGCCGTGCTCGTCGGCGAGTTCGCGGATGAGGTCGAGGAGCTCGACCTGGTAGCGCAGGTCGAGGTAGGTGGTCGGCTCGTCGAGGAGCAGCACGCCGGTGTCCTGGGCGAGGCACGCCGCGAGCCAGACGCGCTGCAGCTGCCCGCCGGAGAGCTGGTCGACGGCGTTCGCGGCCAGTCCCTGGACTCCCGTGAGCTCCATGGCCCGGTCGACGATCGCAGCGCCGCCGGCATCGCCCGCGATGAAGCGGCCCCGGTGCGGGTGGCGGCCGAACTCGACGAGCTCGCGCACGGTGAGGCCGCCCGGGGTCGGCCGGCTCTGCGCGAGGAGCGTCACGCGCCGGGCGAACTCGCGGGCGCTGAGCGTCGCGGCGTCGACGCCGCGCTCGGCGAGGTCGCCGGCGGTCGCGGGCGACCCGTCGGAGACGGTGTGCGCGTCGCCGCTCGCGAGCAGCACCCGGCCCGAGTCGGGCTGGTGCAGCCGCGCGAGCGCGCGGAGCAGCGTCGACTTGCCGCTGCCGTTCGGCCCGACGAGCGCGGTGACCCTGCCCGGTTCGAGGTGGAGCTCCGCACCGTGCACGACCGGCGTGCCGTTGTAGGAGATCGTGAGGTCGAGACCGAGCATGCCTCCACTATAGGTGAGGCTTACCTAACCTCGTCAAATCGGGGTCGGTCGGGTCACGACGACCACAACGCCGGATGCCTCGAGCTGCGCCCGACCCGTCGCTCGAGCTGCGCCGCGAGCGAGAAGAGCACCACCTCTCCGCCGGGCCGGCCGATGAGCTGCACGCCGAGCGGAATCCCCTCGTCGGTCTCGGCGACGGGAACCGTGATCGCCGGAAGACCCGAGACGTTCACGAACGACGTGAACGGCGTGAACTGCACCTGCTGGGCGAAGTTGCGTTCGCCGTCCTCGGCGTCGTACCACCCGACGGGGCGCGGCGTGAGGGCGAGTGCGGGGGTCACGACGGCGTCGAACGGCGCGAAGCGCCGGATCACGCGCTCCTCGAACCCGGCGAGCCACGCGAGCGCCTCGGCCAGCTGCCGCGCGGGCAGCGCCCGCCCGCGGGCGACGAGCCATCGCGTGAGCGGCTCGAGCAGCGCCACGCGGTCGTCGTCGACCGGAACGGTGCCCGCGCCGACCTGCCAGATCGTGCGGAAGGCCTCGGGGTAGCCGGGTTCCGGCGACGGCGGAACGACCTCGACGCCGTGGCCCTTCCCGTCGAACACGGCGACCGCCGCATCGAGCGCGGCGAGCGCCGACGGGTCGATCGCGATCTCGTAGGCGTCGTCCCACGGCGAGTCCGTCATCACCCCGAGCTGGTACCGCCCCTCCCCGCGGATCGCGGCACCGAGGAACGGCCCGTCGTCGCCGGGCGATCGCAACGCGTACCGGTGCGCCGCCGGGTAGCCGACCGGCGCGATCAACCCGTCGAGCAGCAGCGCCGCGTCGGCGACCGTGCGCGCGATGGGGCCGGCGACCCCGAGCCCCGCCAGGCTCGCGATGCCGGGACCTGCCGGCACCCGACCGCGCGACGGCTTCACGCCGACGAGCCCGCACGAGGCCGCGGGGATCCGGATCGAGCCGCCGCCGTCGGAACCCGGCGCGAACGGCACGAGGCCCGCGGCGACCGCCGCCGCCGCTCCCCCGCTCGAGCCACCGGCCCCGAGCTCGAGGTTCCACGGGTTCCGCGCGGGCGGGAACGCGAGGCCCTCGGTGTACGAGGGCAGGCCGAACTCGGGCGTCGCGGTCTTGCCGAGGCTGACCGCGCCCGCCGCGTCGACGGCGCGGACGAGCTCATCGGACTCGTCGGGCACGAACCCGCCGAACGCGCGCGAACCGAACGCCGCGGGCACGCCCTCCCGGAGCTGCAGGTCCTTGTCGGCGAGCGGCAGCCCCCACAGCGGCCTCGCGCGCGGCACCTCGCGCTCGACGAGTCCGGCGCGCTCGAGGGCGAGCTCGGGGGTGACCGTCGCGAAGGCGCCGACCGCGGGGTTCAGCCGTTCGATCCGCGCGAGGTAGTGGGCGGCGAGCTCCGACGGCGACACGTCCCCCGCTTGCAGCAGCCGGTACTGGTCGAGTGCGGTGTGCTCGTGCAGCTCGGTCATTCCACGAGCCTACGGCCCGGAGCCGACCCGTCCCCGATCGAACGGGCTGTGGTCGCCCGCTGAGCGTGCCCCGGCGGACCGCCATCGCCCGTTCGGCGGGATGCGAGCGGCACGGGCCGGAGGCATCCCTATTTCAGCGAGCGCTGCATCAGGATCGTGCCGAGCCAGCGGTCGAACTTGAACCCGACCCGGCCCATGCGCCCGATCTCGGTGAAGCCGAACTGCTCGTGCAGCACGAGCGACGCGTCGGCCCCCTGGTCGGCGATGACCGCGATGATCTCCTTGATGCCGGCGGCCTTCGAGCGGTCGATCAGTTCGCCGAGCATGACCCGGCCGAGCCCCTTGCCGGTCGCCGCCGGCCCGAGGTAGATCGAGTCCTCCACGGTGAACCGGTACGCGCGCTTGGGCTTCCACGGCGCGACGAGCGCGTAGCCGAGGAGCTGCCCCGACGGCGACTCGGCGACGATGAACGGCATGCCGAGCTCCGTGAGCTGCGCGAACTTCGCCCGCCACTCGGCGAGGGTCATCGGGTCCTCGTCGAAGGTGACCGTCGAGTTGGCGACGTAGTGGTTGTAGATCTCGCGGACGCTCGGCAGGTCGGCGGCGACGGCGTCGCGCAGCGCGTACTCGAACGGCGCCTCGACGGGCGCGGGCCGGCGCAGGTGACGCGGCAGCACCCGGCGGTCCTGGTATTCCTCCTCGAGCATGCGGCCAGCCTACGTCGCCGAGATTGCGGGCAGGTTTCGGGATGCCTCGGTGGGCGCGTCGCTCAGGCCGGCAGGCTCCAGTCGACCGGCGCGGCGCCCTGCGCCTCGAGCAGCGCGTTCGCCCGGCTGAACGGACGCGACCCGAAGAAGCCGCGGGACGCCGACAGCGGGCTCGGGTGGGCCGACTCGATGACGGGGGTGTCGCCGAGCATGGGCTTGAGGTTCTGCGCGTCCCGCCCCCAGAGGATCGCGACGAGCGGCGTGCCGCGGCCGACGAGCGAGCGGATCGCGTGGTCGGTGACCTCCTCCCAGCCCTTCCCGCGGTGCGACGCGGCCTCGCCGGGTCGTACCGTGAGCACGCGGTTGAGCAGCATGACACCGCTCCGGCTCCAGTGCGTGAGGTCGCCGTGCGCCGGCGGCGTGAGGCCGAGGTCGTCGTGGAGCTCGCGGTAGATGTTCTGCAGGCTGCGCGGCACGGGCCGCACGTGGGGGTCGACCGCGAACGAGAGCCCGATCGGATGCCCGGGCGTCGGGTACGGGTCCTGGCCGACGATGAGCACGCGCACGTCGTCGAGCGGGGCGCCGAACGCGCGCAGCACGCGGTCGCCCGCGGGCAGGTAGCCGCGGCCGGCCGCCGTCTCGGCGCGCAGGAACTCGCCCATGGCGGCGATGCGCGGGCCGACCGGCGCGAGGGCACCGGCCCACGTCGGGTCGATGAGCCCGGCCGCGGCGAGTTCCTCGAGGCTCTTCGCGGGCATCATGCGCCGATCGTCGAGACGACGGCGCCGTGCTCCGCGGGCAGCACCCGCCAGACGCTGCCGGAGCCCTCGACCCTGAGTCCGCCGTCGCCCACGATGAGCACCGTGCGCTCGTCGATGCCGAGCGCGCCCTCGACGAGGCCCGACTCGACGGCCGCGACGAGGCGGGAGAGCGTGCCGCGCTGCGCCACGTGCGCCTCGACGGCGACGTCGACGAGCCCGATGCCCGCCCCGATCGCGAGTTCCCGGCCCGGCTCCTCGGGGTCTTCGGGCGAGACGACGACCCCGTCGATGCTCGATCCGCCGCCGAGCGAGCCCTCGGCGGCGATCATCGCCCCGGCCGAGACGCCGAGATACGGCACGCCGTCGGCGACCTGACGTCGCAGTTCGTCGAACAGCGGCTCGAGCCCCGCGCGCACCTCTTCGACGATGCCGCCGCCGACGGCGATGCCGTCGACCTCGGCGAGCGCGGAGAGCCCGATCTCGTCGCCGCCGCGCACCGCGGTCACGTGCGGATCGAAGTCCCCGGCGGCGGAGATGACGTCGACGAGCACGCTCGCCCGCGGCGGCCCTTCAGGGTGCACGGAGATGATCGCGATGCGCGGACGGGTGCGACCCATCGCGCGGCCGCGATCGGCGGCCTCGGCGACGAACGGCGCGTACAACGGGGCATCCGCAGCGGTGAGCGCACCGCCGCCGACCAGGTGGACGCTCGCGCTCCTGTCCGCGCCCGCGACCCCGGAGCCGATCGCCCCGGCTCCGGCGGGCTCGCCGAGGTTCTCCGCCGGCATCACGCGCCGATCGTCGAGACGACGACGCCGTGCTCGGCGGGCAGCACCCGCCAGACGCTCCCGCGCCCCAGCACCTCCAGGCCGCCCTCGCCGACGATGAGCACCGTCTCCTCGTCGATGCCGAGGCCGCCTTCGGCGATGCCGGCCTCGACCGCGGCGACGAGGCGCGACAGGGCTCCCCACTGGGCGGCGTGGACGTCGATCGCGACGTCGACGAGTCCGATGCCGGGCGCGACCGTGACCTCGTCGAGGCCCTGGTCGCCCGCCTGCGGCGACACGGCCACGCCGCCGATGGCCCGGCCGCCGATCACCGCCCGTTCGGCGGCGATCATCGCGCCGGCGGAGAAGCCGAGGTAGGGCGTGCCCGCGGCGACGAGTCGTCGCAGTTCGCCGAACCGCGGTTCGAGCGCCTCGCGGTACGCGGGGGCGTTGCCGCCGCCGACGATCACGCCGTCGACGTCGGCGAAGGCGGCCTGCGGCACTTCGCCGCCGTGCGCGACCGCGGTGACGACCGGCGCGATCGCACCGGCGGCCGAGGCGGTCTCGACGAGCTTCGCGGCGTGGGCCTCGGCGTCGCCGTCGCGCACCGCGACGACCGCGATGCGGGGCTCGGCGCGTCCGGCTGCTGCGGCCCGCCGGGTCGCCTCGTCGACGAATCGCCCGAAGACCGCGGCGCCGGCGGCGGGCCAGCCGCCGCCCACGAGGTGCACGCTCACGCGGTGCCCTCGGGCACGGCGACGGGCGGCAGCGCCGACCACGGGAACACGATCCAGTCGTCGGTGGCGCGGTAGCTGTAGTCGGGCACGAGGATGGTGCGCGACTTCGTGTACAGCGTCGCCGTGCGCACCTCGGCGCCGACCTCCGTGAGGAGCTCGAGCACCTTCGCGAGCGTGCGCCCCGAGTCGGAGACGTCGTCGACGAGCAGCACCGTGAGGCCGGCGAGCGCGGGCGCGTCGAGCATCGGCGGATGCACGATCGGCTCGGGAAGCACCTGCTCGATGTCGGTGTAGAACTCGACGTTGATCGAGCCGCACTGCTTGGTGCCGAGGGCGTACGAGATCGCGCCGGCGAGCAGCAGGCCGCCGCGCGCGATCGCGATCACGACGTCGGGCTTGAAGCCCGACCCGAGCACCTCCGCGGCGAGCCCCCGGGCCGCCTCGCCGAACTGGTCCCAGCTGAGGATCTCACGACGGATCTCGGGCACCCCGAGGCCGGCGTCATTCGCATCGAACGTCATCTGGAAATCGTAACCGGCCGTGCGGCTCAGCGGGCGGGGTCGTCGCCGGGCCGGTCGTCGGAGGGACGTCTGGCGCGCAGCCCCTCCTCGAGCTCGTCGTCGATCTCCGAGTCGACGTCGAGCGGCTCGAGGTCGAGCGCGGGCTGGCGGGCCATCGGGCTCATCTCCCCCGTCGTCTCGGCCTCGTGCCGCATGCGCCCGAGCCGGTCGTTGAAGAGCGAGACGACGGTCGCCGAGGCCGTACCCACGATGGCGATGCCGCCGATCATGAGCAGCACGCCGTAGAACCTGCCGGCGCCCGTCACGGGGTACGTGTCGCCGTAGCCGACCGTGGCGATGGTCACGCAGGCCCACCAGATCGCGTCCCCGAAGTTCGTGATGTTCGCGCCGGGGGCATCGCGCTCGACGTGCAGCGTGGCGAGCGCGATGAAGAACACGAAGACCGACGCGTAGGCGAGCGCCGAGATGACGACGCGCGCCCGGAACGCCTCGCCGCTGTGCCCCCTGAAGAACGCGACGTTGTGCAGCAGGTTCACGACCCGCAGCGCACGGAACACGGGCAGCACCACGGAGAGCAGGTCGAGGGGCCGCGTGAACACGAATCGGACGCGGCGGCCCTTCGGCGTCAGCGCGATCCGCACGACGAAGTCGAGCACGAACGCCGCCCACGTCGCGATGAGGAGCACCGCGAGGACGACGTTGAGCCACTGCGGCGTGCGCTCGTCGAGCACGAGCACCGCGTACACGCCGAGGAAGACGACCCCGAGCACCGCGAGCGGCAGGGCCGTGCGGGCCTCCCAACGGGTGCGACGCTCGGTCGACGCGCGGGTCGCCTCCGCGACATCCGACGTCGACCGACCGGTGGTCATGGGGCGTCCGTCCCGCGCACGGCGAGCGGCCCCTTCGTGAGCCGGTACGGCGCCGCCTGCGCGACGGGCTTCACGACGATGAGGTCGAGGTCGACGTGCGGCGGCTTCTGCACGGCGTCGACGATGACGCCCGCGATGTCCTCGGCGACGAGCGGGTCGGGCACGTTCTCGTACACGGCGTCGGCGCGGGCCCGGTCGCCCCCGAAGCGCACGAGTGCGAACTCGTCGGTCTTCACGAGGCCGGGCGCGACCTCGATCACGCGCAGCGGCTCGCCGTTGAGCTCGAGCCGCAGCACCTCGGTGAGCGCGTGCGCGGCGAACTTGGCGGCGTTGTACCCGCCGCCGCCGACGTACGCGGTGTGCCCCGCGATCGAGGTGACGTTGACGATGTCGGCGACGCCGCGCTCGACGGCTCCCGTGCGCAGCAGCGGCAGCAACGCGCTCGTCACGCGCTTGAGCGCGAGCACGTTGACCTCGAACATCCACGCCCAGTCGTCGAGGTCGGAGTCCTCGACCGTGTCGAGGCCCTTCGCGCCGCCCGCGTTGTTGACGAGCGCGTGCACGGGACCCGTCGCTGCGAGGTGGTCGCGCAGGGCGTCGACGTCGGCCTGCCGCGTGAGGTCGGCGACGAACACGGATGCCCCGGTCTCGGCCTCGATCGCCCGCAGGCGTTCCTCGCGGCGGGCGACGCCCACGACGTCCCATCCGGCCGCCCGGAGGGCGCGCACGGTGGCCGCGCCGATGCCCGAGCTCGCACCCGTCACGACCGCACGAAGTCTCACCATGCGCCCCATTCTGCCCGCTCCGGCCCGTCGTGCACGCGCACCGTGCGGTTGAATGGAGTGATGCACACGAGGATCGACCACCCCCGGCCGACCCGCAAGCGGGTGCCGCTGTGGGACAACGCCCGCTGGATCGCGATCACGCTCGTCGTCGTCGGGCATGGCATCCTGCCGCTCATCGCCGAGTCCGACACCGCGTACAGCGTCTACCTGTTCATCTACTCGTTCCACGTCGCCGTCTTCGTCGTCGTGAGCGGCTACTTCGCGAAGTCGGGGCCGCCGAACGCGCGGGCCCTCCGGCAGATCCTCACCGACATCGTCTTCCCGTACTTCATCTTCGAGACCATCTGGACGGTCGTCCGGTGGGCGCTCGGCGGCGAGTTCAACCTCGACTTCACGACGGCGTCGTGGACGCTCTGGTTCCTCATCGCCCTCGCGGTGTGGCGCATCGTGCTGCCGTATCTCGTGCTGCTGCGCTACCCCCTGCTGATCGCGATCGTCATCTCGATCGGCGCGGGCTACTCCGAGGCGATCGACTCGACGTTCGCACTCACCCGCACGTTCGGCATGCTGCCGTTCTTCGTGTTCGGCTGGAAGCTCAGGCAGTGGCAGGTCACCGGGCGGTGGCTCGAACTCCGAACGGCGGTCGCCTGGCGCTGGCGCGCCGGCGCGATCGCCCTGTTCGCGGCGGTGCTCGCGGTCATGCCGATGACGATCGAGACGCTGCGCGACCTGAAGCTCCGCCGCTTCATGCTCTACGACGAGTCGTACGAGGCGATCGGCTACGACGAGCCCTGGTCGGGCGCGATCCGGCTCGTGCTGCTCCTCTCGGCGATGGTGCTCGCCGTCGCCTTCCTCGTGCTCATGCCGCGCGGCACCCACTGGTTCACGCCGTTCGGCCGGGCGACGATGTACATCTACCTGCTGCACCCGTTCGTGCTGTTCCCCTTCCGGGAGTCGGGCGTCCTCGCGGGCGACCAGCCCTTCTGGGTGCTGCCCGCGATGATCGTCTTCTGCGTCGCCATCTCGGTCGTGCTCTCGCTGAGACCGGTTCGCCGCGTCTTCCGGCCGCTCGTCGAGCCGCGCGCGCGGTGGCTGTTCCGACCCGAGCCCTCGACGGCGACGGGAACGATCGTGCTGCCTCCCGACCCCGATCACCGCTGACCGGTTCGGCGAGGCGCCTCCTCCCTTCCCCGCGCGGCGCCGTCGGCCCGTGACGCCGTGTTGCGGCATCCGTTGCCCGTGCCCGCACGCCCGCCTAACGTGACTCGGACACGCGACGCAGGACGCGCATCCGACTTTCCGAGGAGACACCCATGAGCAACGCCGACTGGCGCTTCGAGACCAAGCAGGTCCACTCGGGCGCTGCGCCCGATCCCGTCACGAAGGCCCGCGCGACGCCGATCTACCAGACGACGTCGTACGTGTTCGACAACGCCGAGCACGCGCAGAACCTCTTCGCGCTCGCCGAGTTCGGAAACATCTACACGCGCATCCAGAACCCGACGCAGGACGTGCTCGAGCAGCGCCTCGCGGCGCTCGAGGGCGGCACGGCGGCGCTCGTGCTCTCGAGCGGCCAGGCGGCGTCGACGTTCGCGGTGCTCAACATCGCCGAGGCCGGCGACCACATCGTCTCGTCGTCCTCGATCTACGGCGGCACGTACAACCTCTTCAAGTACACGCTCGCGAAGCTCGGCATCGAGGTCACCTTCGTCGAGAACCAGGACGACGCCGACGAGTGGCGCCGCGCCGTGCGGCCGAACACGAAGCTCTTCTTCGCGGAGACGATCGGCAACCCGAAGATCAACATCCTCGACATCGAGCTCGTCTCGGGCGTCGCGCACGAGGCGGGCCTCCCGCTCATCGTCGACAACACGATCGCGACGCCGTACCTCATCCGCCCGTTCGAGCACGGTGCCGACATCGTGATCCACTCCGTCACGAAGTTCCTCGGCGGCCACGGCACGACGATCGGCGGCGTGATCGTCGACGGCGGCCGGTTCGAGTGGTCGAAGAACGTCGAGAAGTTCCCGGGCCTCACCGAGCCCGACCCGTCGTACCACGGCGCCAGCTACACGACCGCGGTCGGCGACGGCCTCGCCTACATCATCAAGGCGCGCGTGCAGCTGCTGCGCGACCTCGGCTCGGCCATCGCGCCGCAGAGCGCGTGGAACCTGCTGCAGGGCGTCGAGACCCTGTCGCTGCGCATCGAGCGCCACGTGCAGAACGCGCAGGAGATCGCGGAGTGGCTCGACGACCACCCCGAGGTCGCGCACGTGAACTACTCGGGGCTGCCCTCGAGCCCCTGGTACGCGGCAGCGAACAGGTACGCCCCGAAGGGCGTCGGCGCCGTGCTCTCGTTCGAGCTCAAGGGCGGCGTCGACGCGGGCCGCGCGCTCGTCGACGGCCTGTCGCTGTTCAGCCACCTCGCGAACATCGGCGACGTGCGCTCCCTCGTCATCCACCCGGCGTCGACCACGCATTCGCAGCTCACGCCCGAGCAGCAGCTCACGAGCGGCGTCACGCCGGGCCTCGTGCGGCTCTCGGTCGGCATCGAGAACATCGACGACCTCAAGGCCGACCTCGAGGCGGGCCTCCAGGCCGCCCGCGCGGCGACCGACGCGCTGCGCGTCTGACTCATCGACCGAAGGGGCGGATGCCTCGAGCCCGCGCCGGCTCGAGGCATCCGCCTTCGTGGTGTTCGCCCGTGCGGCCGCCGACGTAACAATGGACGATCGGCCGGGCCGACGCGGGAGAATCGAAGGCATGGACTGGCAGACGACGGCCGACGCGGTTCCCGCGGGATTCGTGCCCGAGACGGGCGCACTCGCGCTGCTCGGGCGGGCGCCCGCGACGGGTGCGTGGCGCGAGGGCGACCCCGTCGGCGATCGCCGGTTCGTCGGCATCGGGGACCTGCCGCTCGAGTCGGGCGGCGTGCTGCCGGGCGTCCGCATCGCGTACGAGCAGTGGGGCGTGCTGTCGCCTGAGCGCGACAACGCGGTACTCGTGCTGCACGCGCTGACGGGCGACAGCCACGTCATCGGCGACGCCGGCCCCGGTCACGCGAGCGCCGGCTGGTGGCACGGCGTCGTCGGGCCCGGGCTCGCGGTCGACACCGACCGCTGGTTCGTCGTCGCGCCGAACGTCGTCGGCGGCTGCCAGGGCTCCACGGGGCCCGCTTCGCTCGCCCCCGACCGGGCCGAATGGGGCGCACGATTCCCCTTCCTCACGATCCGCGACCAGGTGCACGCGCAGATCGCCTTCGCCCGGGCCATCGGCATCGAGCGGTTCGCCGCGGTGATCGGCGGATCGATGGGCGCCATGCACGTGCTCGAATGGGCGATCGAGGCGCCCGAGGCGGTCGAGCGCATCGCCGTGCTCGCGGCACCGGCCGCGACCACGGCCGACCAGATCGCGCTCAACTCGGTGCAGATCGAGGCGATCCGCACCGACCCCGCATTCCGTGCCGGGGCGTTCTACGACGCCCCCGACGGCGAGGGACCGACACGGGGGCTCGCACTCGCACGCCGCATGGCGATGCTCAACTACCGCACGGCGGCCGAGCTCAACGACCGGTTCGAGCGCAGCTGGCAGTCGGGCCTCGACCCGCTCGGCGGCGACGGCCGCTTCGCGGTCGAGTCCTACCTCGACTTCCACGGCAACAAGTTCACCCGGCGGTTCGACGCGAACAGCTACATCGTGCTGACCGAGTCGATGAACTCGCACGACATCGGTCGCGGGCGCGGGGGTGCCGCCGCGGCGCTCGCCCGGGTTCGGGCGAAGAGCCTCGTGCTCGGCATCGACAGCGACCGGTACTTCCCCCTCGCCGGACAGGTCGAGATCGCCGCAGGCCTCCCCCGCAGCGTGCACGGCCCGGAGCCGGTCGTGGTCGAGAGCGACTTCGGGCACGACGCGTTCCTCATCGAACGCGACGCGGTCGGCGCCGAGCTCGCCCGCCTGCTCGCCGCGTGACGACGGCCCCCGGCCGGCGACGGCCGTCGGCGGGCTCGCCGTCCGCACGGCGAGCGCACTCGAAGCGGCCGTCGGGCCGGATGCGGCGCGCAGGGTCCCCGATCCGGCGCGTCTGGGCTAGTGTTCGAGGTGACGGGCGCCCGCGCGAGCGCGTTCGTCGCGCCGAGGGGGTGACATGAAGCGCATCCACAAGGAGCGCGACCGGCTCCTCCGTCGCATTTCGCGGATCTCCGGCCTGTCCGGAGCGCTCGGGGCGCTCGCGTGCATGCTCATCCCCGGAACGGCAGGTCCCCTCGAACTCGGCGTCGTCGTGCTGCTCGGGCTCACGACCGCCGTCCTCGTGGTCGTGCACACGATGCACGGCAGCGTCCCCGCGGCGCTCGGCGTCGTCGCGAGTTCGCTCGCGACGGTCGCGGTGCTCGGCTCGGCCGACGTGGTCGACCCCGTCGCACTCTCCGCCATCTCGCTGACGGTCGCGGCCGCGGCGCCGTCCGTGGCGATCACGCTCATCGTGCGGCCGGGCGGGGTGCCGCTCGTGATCTCGCTGGGTGCCCTTTCGCTCGTGGTGGCGGGTCTCGTCGTCGTCATCGGGAACACGATCCCGACCATCGTCGTGGCCACGATCGCGGGCTGGTCGGTCGGCGCGGCGATCGCCCTCGCCCTCGACCACGGCATCGCGAGCGCGGCGGCCCGTATCGACGAGATCGGCCGGGCGCACGAGGCGGAGCGCATCGCGAGCGAGACCGAGGCCCGCCAGCGCCAGGATGCGCGCGTGCTGCACGACACGGTGCTCGCGACGCTGAGCCTGCTCGCGCACTCGGGCGTCGGCGTCGGCGCTGCCGCCCTCCGGCAGCAGGCCGGCGACGACGCGAGGCTGCTCAAGCTGCTCCGACTCGGCGCCCCGCTCGACAACGCCTCGAACGCGATCTTCTCGCCGGACTCCGACGACGACCTCCTCTCGACCACGTTCGAGTCGGTGCGCCAGCGCTTCGCCCGCATGGGCCTCGACGTCAACTGGCACGGCGTCGGCCAGCTCGCGCTGCCCCGCGAGACGCTCGACGCCCTGCTGGGCGCGCTCGGCGAGTGCCTCGAGAACGTGCGGCGCCACTCCGGCGTCAACGAAGCCGACGTCACCGTGAGCGACGACGACCGAACGGTGCGCGCCATGGTGACCGACGCCGGTCACGGGTTCGAACCCGATGCGGTCGATCCCGCCCGGCTCGGCTACGCCGAATCGGTCGTCGGCCGCCTGAACACCGTCGGCGGTCGCGCACGCATCTTCTCGTCGCCCGGGTCGGGCACGACCGTCATGCTCGAGGTGCCGAAGCCGTGAGCACCGGGGCGATCGAGCAGACCGGCGCGAACGGGTTCCGCCGCCCGTCCCGCACGACGCGGGCCGTCCGCGCCGCCGGCGACGTCCGGGGGCGTCATGGCGGGCGACGCCTCGCGACCGGCATCGCGGTCGCCGCGGGCGTGATCATCCTCTGGCTGCTCACCCGAGCGGTGCTCATCGCACCGCTCTTCCCGCCGGGGCCGGGGCCGTGGCCCGCCTGGGCGGCGGTCGCCGCCATCCTGGGCGCCGGCGTCGTCTCGCGGATGATCTCGCGCGACCAGCCGCTCCCCGACCCGCTCTACGCCGTCCTGCTGGTCGCACTGGCCGTGCCGATCTGGCTCGACGTGTCGGCGACGTGGGGACTTCTCCACCTCGGCGTCACCCCGACGGCGGCCGCGGCGACGGGCGCCGTGCTCATGCCGGTCGCGGCGATCCGCGGCACGCGCGTGCCGCTCGCCGTCGCGATCGCCACGGGCGCGATCCTCGCCGTGTGGGCGCTCCTCCAGGCGCCGTCGGCCGGTCCGTACACGGCGACGGGGCTCGCGGTCGCCGCGGCGACCGTGCTGCCGCTCGTGCTCGCGGTCGTCACGATCCGCGGATTCCGCAGGCTCGTCGGGCGCGAGCTCGACCTCTCGCTCGTCCAGAGCACGGTGGCGACGCAGCCGTCCCCCGTCGGCATGCGAGCCTCGGAGGAACTCGCGCAGCTCGACTTCGACGCCGAGACGCTGCTCGACGACGTGGGTTCCGGGCGCATCGCGATCCCCCTGCCGGCAGAGGCCGCCGAACGTGCCGGGCGACTCGCCGCGGCGCTGCGCGCCCGGCTCATCGAGGGCCGCACCGACACCTGGCTGCGACACGCCGTGACCGAGTCCGCGTACCTCAGTGAGCACGTGGTGGTCGACGACCCCGAGGGCGCGGCCGGCGGACTCACGAAGCCGCAGCGCGACAACCTGCTGCTCGCGCTCTGGCTGCTCGGCGGGGAGCGGAGGAAGGGCCAGCCCACGCCGATCTCGGTCCTCGTCGCGCCGGCCGACGCCGACACCGACGACGACGAGGCCGGCCCCGGCGAGGGCGCCGAAGCGGCCCGATCGGGGGCGGCGGTCCACATCGTGATCGAGATCTCCGGCGTCGCACGCCGACGTCTGGACGCCGCAACGTGGGACGCTATCGGTAATGTCGGAACACACGATGTCGTCGGGGGGCCAGATTCGTTCCGCATCGACATCGAGTGCCGGGCGGACCCGACCGTCCCGGCGAGTGCGTCGGCCGCGACCGCGGCCCGTCCGAGGGGAAGTTGAATGCCCGACACAGCTGCACCGATCAGACTCGCGATCGTCGACGACCACCGTATGCTCCTCGGTGCCCTCACCGAGTGGCTGCGCGGCGCTTCGTCCGAGATCGAACTCGTCGCGGCCGTGCCCTCGTGGTCCGAGCTGCTCGCCCACCCCGACTTCCCCGTCGACGTGGTGCTGCTCGACCTCGACCTGCGCGACAACATCCCCATCTCGCTCAAGCTGTCGATGCTGAAGTCGGCAGAGGTGCAGACGATGCTCATGAGCAACTACTCGGAGCCGTCCGTCGTGCGCGAGGCCCTCAGCGCCGGCGCGATGGGCTACCTCGTGAAGTCCGAGCCGGTCGACTCGATCATCGAGGCGATCCGGTCGGCGATGCTCGGCGAGTCCTACCTGACCCCCGAGCTCGAGGCGGCCCTGCTCGACGACGGCACCGTGCCGAAGCTGTCGGCGCAGGAGCGCCGGGTGATGGCCCTCTACGGCGCGGGCCAGCCGGTGAAGGCGGTGGCGTTCCAGCTCGGCATCTCGGAGGAGACGGCGAAGAGCTACCTCAAGCGCATCCGCGAGAAGTACCGCGCCGCGGGGTACGACGTCGGCACGAAGGTCGCGCTCCGCAAGCGCGCGATCGCCGACGGCATCCTGCTGCAGTCCGACTGACGGGCGGGCGCCGTCCCGTCAGACGTCGACGGCCGGCGTGGCCCCCGTCGCGTACGGCACGTGCACGCCGCGCCGTCGACTCGCACGGTCCATGGCGAAGCTGCACAGCGCGAGCGCGATGCCGGCGATCGTGAGCACGAGCCCGGTCCAGATCGGCGCGAGGTACCCGAAGCCGGCGGCGATCACGGTGCCTCCGAGCAGGGCGCCGAGGCTGTTGCCGATGTTGAGCGCCGAGTGGTTGAGCGCCGCGGCGATCGACTGGCTGTCGCGCGCGACATCCATGAGCCTCGTCTGGATGGTCGGTGCGAGCGCCGACGAGGTCGCCCCGACGAGGAACGTGCCGATGAAGAGCCCTGCCGCGACCTGCGCCGTGAGCGCGAGGAGGGCGAGCGCGACCGCGAGCGCCAGGAACGAGAGGTACATCGTGCGCCGCACGCTCCAGTCGGCGAGCCGGCCGCCGACGAGGTTGCCGACGGTCATGCCGAGACCGGTCGCCACGAGCACGAGCGGCACCGCAGCCGCCGCGAGCCCGGTGACCTCGGTCGCGAGCGGGGCGATGTAGCTGTACATCGCGAAGAATCCGCCGAACCCGATCGCGCCGATCGCGATGGCGAACCAGACCTGCGGCCGCGAGAACGCGCCGAGCTCGCGACGCACGCTCGCCGTGGCGTCGCCGGGCTGCCACGGCACCGCGGCGGCGATGGCGACGAACGTCAGTGCGAAGATCGCGGCGACGGCGAGGTAGGCGACCCGCCAGTCGGTCGCCTGGCCGAGCCAGGTGATCGCGGGAACGCCGACGACGTTCGCGATGGTCAGGCCCGACAGCACGAGGGCGACCCCGCGTCCCCGCTTGCCGGGCCCCATCAGGCCGGCCGCGACGAGCGAGGCGATGCCGAAGTAGGCGCCGTGCGGCAGCGCCGAGAGGAATCGCGCCACGAGCACGAGTCCGAACGAGGGCAGGGTCGCTGAGGCGACCGTGCCGACCGTGAACGCGGCGACGAGGGCGAGCAGCAGGCGCTTGCGCGGCCACCGCGCGGCGACGGCGGCGATGGTCGGGGCCCCGACGACGACCCCGAGCGCGTATGCGGAGATGATCCAGCCCGCGGCCGCGTTCGCCGCGTCGGCCGACTCGGCGTGGAGGCCGGGCAGGAGGTCGAGCGCGAGGTCGGGCAGGAGGCCCATGGCGACGAACTCGGTCGATCCGATGCCGAATCCGCCGAGGGCGAGTGCGAGGAGCGCGAAACGAGTACGGGCCGGCGACGACGTCGTCGGCCCGGAGGGATCAGGGGTCACCGGCAGATCCTCTCACGGATCGAATCGATTCGACAACCGGTGCGCTCGACGGATACGCGCCCCGCCCCCGGGGTCGGCGCCGACTCCCCCCGGCGACCGGCCCGCGCGGCTCAGCCGTCGAGTTCGGCCTCGAGACGTTCGAGCTTGCCCTCGATCTCGCCCGTGTAGCCCGGGCGGATGTCGGCCTTCAGCACGAGCGAGACGCGCGACCCGTACTCGCCGACCGCCTCGGTGGCGCGGCGCACGACGTCGAAGACCTCGTCCCATTCGCCCTCGATCTCGGTGAACATCGACGTGGTGCGGTTCGGCAGGCCCGACTCCCGCACGATCTTCACGGCTGCCGCGACGGCGTCGTGCACCGAACCGTCGGCGCGGCCCGTGCCGCTCGGCGCGACCGAGAATGCGACCAGCATCTCACCCTCCTCAGGCGGGACCGCCGCGGCGCTCACCGATCGGGAGCGCCCCGTCCCGCCGCGCACCAGCCTGCCACACCGCGTGCAGCGCCCAGGCGAGCAGCGCGACGAGCAGCGCGGCCTTGACCGTCAGGAGGAACACGAACGCCGGGTCGGCGATGAGCAGCCACCCGTACCAGTACGGGTAGATGATCTGGGTGAACAGCGCGATCGCGGCCGTGAGCACGGCCGGCACGACGAAGCGCGAGGGGCGCAGTACGAGACCGAGCACGACGGGTGCGGCGAGCCACGTGACGAACTGCGGCGAGCCGACCTTGTTGGCGAGCAGGAGCACGACGACGAACGCGAGCGAGAGTGGTGCCAGGAGGCGTCCGAGGTAGGCGTCACGACGAGCCGCGCGCACGCCGAGCGCGACGACGACGAGCACGCCGACGACCATGAGCGGCGTCGTCGCCGCGGCGGCCGCGTCCGCACCGGGCCCGGCGATCTGGAAGGTGAGGATGTCGCGGTCGTAGACGATCCGCACCGCCTTCGACCCGGCGACGATCTGCCAGAGCCAGAAGACCGCGGCTGGCGCCTCGATCTGCAACCCGCGGCCGGCCTGCTCGGCGATGAACCCGAGGGCGTTCGCGCCCGATCCCGCGAGCAGGCTCACGGCGACGATGCCGATGCTCAGCACGACCGCGACCGTGACCACCTCGAGCCGGCGGCGCACCGCGATGACGAGCGCCGCCACGAGGGCGGCCGGCCAGACCTTCACCCACGCGCCGATCGTCAGCAGCGTCGCGGCGACCCGCGGCCGCCCGGCGGCCCAGAGGAGGCCGGTGATCGCGAAGGGCACGGTCACGGCGTCGATGCGTCCGAGGGCGATCGGCCCGAGCAGCACGATGAACCCGAGCCACCACCATGCGGCCAGCCGACGGCGGCGCGAGATCGTCGCGCGACCGATGAGGATCGAGAACGCGATCGCGTCGAGCAGCACGACGATCGCGAGCCAGGTCTGCGCGACGTACGCCTCGCCGAACGCGAGCGCTGCGGTCATCGGGGCGAACGCGAGGATCGGGTACACCCACGGCGCGTCGATGCCCATGCGCAGCCAGCCGTGGGCGGCGTTCTCCGCCCAGATCCGGTAGACGCCCGTCACGTCGCCCATCGGCAGGCCGGGCGCGGCGAGGTTGAGCCAGACGACGAGGCCGTGCGCCGCGATGAACCCCGCCCACAGGGCGCCACGGCCCCCGAGCCGTCGCCGAGGCGCGACGCCCGCCGCCTCGCGCTCGTCCCCCGTCACGCCGACGAGCCTATCCGAGCGTCACATTCCGCCACGCGCACGCGCGGCGTCGGCGGCATCCGCGATGCTGTATTGCACGACACCCCGGAGGCACGCCATGACGACCACGACGACCAGCACGACGACCGCCCGCCGTTCCCCGGCCGCACGCGCACGTCGTGCGCTCGCCGCGCTCGCCCTCGCGGGCGCCGCCGGCCTCGTGCTCGCGGGCTGCGCCACGGGCGGCGGCACGAGCGCGAGCGACGACGCCGGCGACGGCCACGTGACCCCGGGCAAGCTCACGATCGGCACCGGCGAGCCGGCCTACTTCCCGTGGGTCGTCGACGACGCCCCCGAGAGCGGCGAGGGCTTCGAGGCCGCGGTCGCCTACGCGGTCGCCGATGAGCTCGGGTACGACCACGACGACGTCGTCTGGGTGCGCACCACCTTCGACCAGGCGATCGCGCCGGGCCCGAAGGACTTCGACCTCAACCTGCAGCAGTTCTCGATCACGGAAGAGCGCGCGCAGAACGTCGACTTCTCGTCGCCGTACTACGCCACCACCCAGGTCGTGATCACGGTCGAGGGCTCGCCCGCGTCGGGCGCCTCCTCCATCGCCGACCTGAAGCCCCTGCTGGTGGGCGCCCAGACGGGTACCACGAGCTTCGACGCCGTCGAGCAGGTCATCCAGCCGACCGCCGGCGCGCAGGTGTTCAACACCAACGACGACGCGAAGCTGGCCCTGCAGAACGGCACCGTCGACGCGATCGTCGTCGATCTGCCGACGGCGTTCTACCTCACGGGCGTCGAGCTCGACGGCGGCGAGATCATCGGTCAGCTGCCCGAGACCGCCGGCGGCGGCGACGAGTTCGGGTTCGTCCTCGCGAAGGACTCGCCGCTCACGGCCGAGGTGACCGCGGCGGTCGACGCGCTGCGCGCCGACGGCACGCTCGACGAGCTGGCCGCCGAATGGCTCGGCGGCGACGACACGGCACCCGTCCTCGAGTGAGGCCGGTCCCCGTGACGCGCCGTCCGGCGCACGCGGGCCGATAGCGTTGCTGTCGTGATCACCCCCAGCTCCACGGGCGACGGCGCACCCGGCGCTCCCCCGGCGCCCGGCGCGGCGTGGAAGCCGAGCGCGCTCGAGCTCGACCGCCGCGCGTTCCGCCGCCGCCAGACGCGCCGGTCCGTCCTCGTCAGCGCCGTCTCGACGATCGTGTTCGCGGTGCTGGTCGCGTGGGCCCTCATCGGCTCCCCCGGCTGGGAGGCGGTGCGGCAGTCGTTCTTCAACCTCGACGTCGCGATCGCCTCGCTCCCCCGCATCCTCGAGGGGCTGTGGCTCAACATCCAGGTGCTGATCGCGGCGAGCGTCGGCGTCGTGCTGTTCGCCCTCCTGCTCGCGACCCTGCGCACGCTCCGAGGCCCGGTGTTCTTCCCGCTGCGAGCGCTCGCCGCGGGGTACACCGACCTCTTCCGCGGAGTGCCGCTGCTCATCGTGCTCTACCTCGTCGGTTTCGGCGTGCCGGGCCTCGACTTCTTCCCGCGGCTGCCCGTCGCCGTGTGGGGCACGATCGCGCTCATCCTGACGTATTCGGCGTACGTCTCCGAGGTGTTCCGCGCAGGCATCGAGGCGGTGCACCCGTCGCAGCGACTCGCGGCGCGCGCGCTCGGCCTCAGCCACGGCCAGACGATGCGGCGCATCGTGCTCCCCCAGGCGCTCCGCAAGGTGACCCCGGCGCTCATGAACGACTTCGTCGCGATGCAGAAGGACGTCGGACTCATCTCGGTGCTCGGCGCCGTCGACGCGGTGCGCGCGGCGCAGATCGAGACCGCCCACTACTTCAACTACACGCCGTACGTCGTCGCCGGGCTGCTGTTCGTGCTGCTCGCCTGGCCGACGATCCGGCTGACCGACTGGGTCACGGCCCGCATGCGCTCGCGCGAGCAGATCGGGAGCATCGTATGACCGGCACGGCGAACGACCCGGCCGGCGCCGGCACGGTGCTGACCCTGCGCGGCGTGCGCCGCGCGTACGGCGACCGCGTGGTGCTCGACGGCATCGACCTCGAGGTCGCCCCGCACGAGGTCGTCGCGCTCGTGGGCGCGAGCGGCTCGGGGAAGTCGACCCTGCTGCGCACCATCAACCTGCTCGAGCCGATCGACGACGGGGTCATCCTCCTCCGCGGCGACGACGTGAGCGATCCGCGGGTCGACGCCGACGCGGTGCGGGCCCGCATCGGCGTCGTCTTCCAGCACTACAACCTGTTCCCGCACCTCAGCGTGCTCGACAACGTCGCGCTCGCCTCGATCCTCGTGCACCGGATGCCTCGGCGCGAGGCCGAGCGCCGGGCGCTCGAGCTGCTCGGCTCCATCGGGCTCGCCGAGCACGCGAAGGCGTTCCCCGACCGGTTGTCCGGCGGCCAGCAGCAGCGTGCGGCCATCGTGCGCGCGATCGCAACGGGTCCCGAGCTCCTGCTGCTCGACGAGGTCACGAGCGCGCTCGACCCCGAGCTCGTCGGCGAGGTGCTCGCACTGGTCCGGTCGCTCGCCGAGGGCGGCACGACGATCGTCATGGCGACGCACGAGATGGCGTTCGCCCGCGAGGTGGCCGACCGCGTCGTGTTCCTCGACGGCGGGCGCATCATCGAGGCCGCCCCGCCCGCCGAGTTCTTCGGCGCGCCCCGCGAGGAGCGCACGCGCGAGTTCCTCGCGCGCTTCCTCGCCTGATCGGTCGTCGCGCGCCGGCGTCACCGACCCGCAGCGACTACTCGGCCCCGATCAGCCCGCCGATGACGCGCGGCACCTCGGCGGCGATGTCGAGTGCGGCGATCGGCCCGCCGCCGACCGCGGCGCTCGCGCGACGCGCGGCCTCTCCGTGGATCCACGCGGCGGTGGCGGCGAGGCGCGTGATGACGCCGGCATCGTGCGCGAGCTCGGCGTGATGCGTCGCGACGAGCGCGCCGAGCACGCCGCCGAGCACATCGCCCGTGCCGGCGGACGCGAGCCAGTGCGTCGGCGCCGTCACGGTGATCCGCAGCCCGTCGGGGTCGGTGATGCGGGTCACGGCGCCCTTCAGCAGCACGGCGACGCCGAGCTCGTGCGCGGCGCGTTCCGCCCAACCGGCCGGATCGGCACGCACCTCGTCGACGGTCGTCTCGACCTCGCGCGAGACGAGCAGGTTCGCGAGTTCGCGCGCGTGCGGCGTGATGACGGTCGGTGCGGTGTGCGTGCCGACGAGGTCGAGCGCACCCGCGTCGAGCACGACCGGGACGCGCGAGGCGAGCGCGTGCTGGAGGTCGCCCTGCAGCACGAACGAGCGCCGGCCCGGATCGATGCCCGAGCCGATCAGCCAGGCCTGGACCCGGCCGGCGACGGTGACCGTCTCGGGGCGGCGCAGCAGCACGGCCGCGCGCACCCCGCGAGGGCCGGTGTACCGCACCATGCCGATGCCGGCACGCGTCGCGGCCTCGACCCCGAGCACCGCGGCTCCGGGGAAGTCGGTCGATCCGGTGATCACGCCGAGCACGCCCCGGGTGTACTTGTCGTCTTCCGCGCGGGGTGCACGCACCCAGCGGGCCGCGTCGGCGGCCGTCCATTCCTGCCAATCGCTGCCCATGTTCCAACGATAGGTTGGAGCATCATGCCTGCGACAGTCCTCGCCCCGATCAGCCTGTCCCCCCGCGTCGTCGTGTTCGACTACGGGGAGGTCATCTCGCGCGAACCGAGCGGGACCGACCGCGCCCGACTCCTCGCCCGGGCGGGCGTCGCTGCGGCCGACGCGGAGGCGTTCTGGTCGGCGTACTGGGCGCATCGCGACGGCCTCGACCGCGGCACGACGTCGATCGCGGACTACTGGGGCGCGGTCGCACGCGACACGGGTTCCGAGTGGAGCGCGATCGACGTGCACGAGCTCTGGGCGATCGATCACCGCGGCTGGCTCTCCGTCGACCCGGGCACGCTGGCCGTCGTGCACGCCCTCGCGGCCGGCGGCACGCGCCTCGCCCTCCTCTCGAATGCGGGCGCCGACTTCGCCGGCTGGTTGCGCCACGGCTCGTTCGGTCCGCTCTTCGAGCGCGTCTTCGTGAGCGGCGAGCTCCGTCTCGTGAAGCCCGACGCCGCGATCTACGAGCACGTGATCGACGAGCTCGGCATCGAGGCATCCGACCTGCTGTTCGTCGACAACAGGACCGAGAACGTGGACGGCGCCCGCGCGGTGGGCGGCGAGGGCCACGTCTTCACGGATGCCTCGGGGCTCGAGCGGTGGCTCCGGAGCCTCGCGTGAGCCGCGGGGCGACGCCGGCGCTGTTCCGGCCGATCACGATCCGCGGGCTCGAGATCCGCAACCGCGTGTGGGTGCCGCCGCTCTGCCAGTACTCGGTCACCGCCCGCGACGGCGTGCCGGACGACTGGCACCTCGTGCACCTCGGCGCGATGGCTGCGGGCGGCGCCGGACTCGTCGTCGCGGAGGCGACCGCGGTGAGCCCCGAGGGTCGCATCTCGGACCACGACACGGGGATCTGGGGTGAGGAGCACGTCGAGGCGTGGGCTCGGATCACCCGGTTCCTCCGCTCCCAGGGCGCGGCGGCCGGGCTCCAGCTCGCGCACGCCGGCCGCAAGGCCTCGGTCTGGCCCGAGCCGATGCGCCGGGCGGGCTCGCAGCCGATCGACGAGGGCGGCTGGGTCACGGTGTCGGCCTCGCCCGTCGCCTTCGACGGGCTCCGGGAGCCGGTCGCGCTCGACGAGGCCGGCATCGCGGGCGTCGTCGACGACTTCCGCCGGGCGGCCGCCCGCGCCGTGCGAGCCGGCTTCGACCTCGTCGAGGTGCACGCCGCGCACGGGTACCTCGTCCACCAGTTCCTCTCACCGTTGTCGAACCGGCGCACCGACGACTGGGGCGGAAGCCTCGAGAACCGGGCGCGGCTGCTCCTCGAGATCGTGCGGGCCGTCCGTGCCGAGATCGGCGAGGCGATGCCGCTCTTCGTGCGCTTCTCCGCCACCGATTGGACGCCGGGCGGCTGGGACGAGGCGCAGACGGCGCAGGTCGCCCGTTGGGCCGAGGAAGCCGGAGCCGACTTCTTCGACATCTCGACCGGCGGCCTCGTCGCCGCGGCCGAGATCCCGATCGGTCCCGGCTACCAGGCGGGCTTCGCCGAGTACGTCGGCGAACGGTCGGAGGCGCCGGTGTCGGCGGTCGGCCGGATCACGAACGCGGCGCAGGCCGAGGCGATCGTCGCCGAAGGGCGGGCCGACGCGGTCATGCTCGGCAAGGCGATGATGCGCGACCCGCATTTCGCGATGCGGGCCGCGCACGAACTCGGCGCGGGCACGTCGATGTGGCCCCGCCAGTACCTCAGGGCACGGCCCGAGCTCAACGACGGCGAGTGGTGATCGCCGGCGTCACGAGCCGTGGAGCATGGCCTGGCGCAGCCGCGCCGCGGCCTCGCTGCGCTCGGGAGACATCTCGCCGATGGCGAAGATGTTGCCCTCGCTGTCGGTGAACCACGCCGCGCGCTCGCCGCCGAGGTCGGCCACTCCGTCGACGGTCGTGAGACCCGGCAGGTCGTAGTCGTTGAAGACCACGCCCTGCGTGCGCATCGCCGTCATGTCGCGGTCGAGGTCGTCGGTGAACAGGTTGAACGCGGTGTTCTCCGCAGTCCCGGCGTAGTCGGTGCGGTAGACCATCACGACGACGCCGCCGATCTCGTAGAACAGCGACTCGTCGTCCTCCATCAGGGGGTCTCGGCCGAGCACGTCGTGCCACCACTGCTTCGCTCTCGCGATGTCCGCGGCGGGCAGGACCGCGGTCGCCATGATCTTCTCGAACATGATTCTTCCTCGGGTTCCTCGGGCCGAGGCAAGTCTACGCCGCCCCGCGCGCGTTGAGGAGGGCACGGCCCGGACCGACGTCGTCGGGCCCACCGGTGCGGCTACCCCCGCCGGGTCGCGTCCTGCACCTCGCCGACGAGTTCCTCGATGATGTCCTCGAGGAAGATCACCCCGCTCGTCGAGCCGTCCTCCTCGAACGTTCGAGCCACATGGGTGCCGAGTCGACGCATGGTCGCGAGCGCGTCCTCGAGGTCGGTGCCGTCGAAGATCGACACGAGCCGCCGGATGCGCTTCGCGGGGATCGGGTCGTCGAACTCGTCGTCGTCGAGGTCGATCACGTCCTTCAGGTGCACGTAGCCGTCGGGTTCGCCGTTCGCATCGAGGATCGGGTAGCGGGAGAAGCCGCGCCGCGCCACCGCACGCTCGACATCGCCCGGCGTCGCCGCCGCCGGGAGACTCACGAGGCCCGACACGGGCACCGCGACGTCCTTCACCCGCTTGGCGGTGAACTCGAACGCCGCCGTGAGGGTGCCGCTGGCGTCGTCGAGCACCCCTTCGCGCCGCGACTGGTGGACGATCGTCTGCACCTCTTCGAGGGTGAAGGTCGAGTTCGCCTCGTTCTTCGGCTCGACCCCGAACAGCCGCAGCACCCCGTTCGCCGTCGCGTTGAGCGCGACGATGATGGGCTTGAAGATGCGGGCGAGGAACACGAGCGGCGGAGCGAGCAGCAGCACCGCGCGGTCGGGCACCGAGAACGACAGGTTCTTCGGCACCATCTCGCCGAACACGACGTGCAGGTACGAGACGAGCACGAGGGTCACGACGAACGCGATCGTCGCCACGACCTCCTCGGGCCAGCCGGTCAGGTGCAGCGGCACCTCGAGCAGGTGGTGGATCGCGGGTTCCGACACGTTCAGGATGAGCAGCGAGCAGACGGTGATGCCGAGCTGGCTCATGGCGAGCATGAGCGTCGCGTGCTCCATCGCCCAGAGGGCGGTCTTCGCGCTGCGGCGGCCCGCGTCGGCGAGCGGTTCGATCTGCGATCGTCGCGCCGAGATGACGGCGAACTCCGCGCCGACGAAGAAGGCGTTCGCGGCGAGCAGCACCACGAGCCATGCCAGTCCGGCCCAGTCGCTCATCGTCCGCCCTCCTCGTCGTCACCGGCGGGCACCGGACTCGGCACGAAGCGGAGCCGATCGATGCGCCGGCCGTCGAGCCGCTGCACCGACAGGGTGCCCCCGTCGATCGCCACTTCGTCGCCGACGACGGGGAGCCGCCCGAGGGCCGACATCACGAACCCGGCGACCGTCTCGTAGTCGCCGTTCTCGGGGACTCCGATCCCGGTGCGCTCCTCGAGCTCGTCGGGCCGCAGTATTCCGGGGAAGCTCACGACGTCACCGCGGCGCACGATGCCAGCGCGCGTGCGGTCGTGCTCGTCGGCGACCTCGCCGACGAGCTCCTCGACCAGGTCCTCGAGGGTCGCGACGCCCGCGGTCCCGCCGTACTCGTCGACGACGACGGCCATCTGGAAGCCGCGCCCGCGCAGCTCGCTGAGGAGCGCGTCGAGCTTGATCGTCTCGGGCACCCGCAGCGCGTCGGACTGCAGCGCCGAGGCGGGCACCTCCCCGCGGCGGTCGCGCGGGACCGCGACCGCCTGCTTGACGTGCACCACGCCGACGACGTCGTCGAGGTTCTCGTCGTAGACCGGGAAGCGCGAGAACCCGGTCTGGCGGGCGAGCTCGAGCACGGCCTCGGCGGGCTCGAGCCGCTGGACGGCCGCGACCCGCGGGCGCGGCGTCATGACGTCGGACGCGTCGTGCTCGGCGAACCGCAGCGTGCGGCCGAGCAGCGTCGCCGTGTCCTCCTCGAGGAGGCCCGCGCTCGCGGAACGGCGCACGAGCGAGGAGAGCTCCTCGGCGGAGCGCGCACCCGACAGCTCCTCCTTCGGCTCGATGCCGATCGACCGGAGCAGGGCGTTCGCGCTGCCGTTGAGCAGCACGATCGCGGGGCGGAACACCCAGGTGAACGCCGACTGGAACGGCATCACGAACTTCGCGGTCGCGAGCGGGAGGGCGAGCGCGAAGTTCTTCGGCACGAGTTCGCCGAGCACCATCGACAGGAGCGTCGCGACGACGACGGCGGTCGTCGCACCGATGGGTCGCACGAGGGCCTCGGGCACTCCCGCCGCGGTGAGCGGGCCGGCGAGCAGCGAGGAGATCGCGGGCTCCATGGTGTAACCGGTGAGCAGCGTCGTCAACGTGATGCCGAGCTGCGCGCTCGAGAGGTGCGTCGAGGTGATCTTGAGCGCGGCGATCGTCATGCCGAGCCGGGACTCGCCTCGTTCGCGCCGCGCCTCGAGATCGGCTCGATCGAGATTGACGAGCGCGAACTCGCTCGCAACGAACAAGCCCGTGCCGATCGTGAGGAGGAGTCCGATTCCGAGCAGGATCCACTCAGACATCGCTGCCTCCCCGAGCGGTCACGGGCGAGGGTCTATGGCCGGGGGTCGTCGCAGAAGGAGGATCGTCCATGGTCGATCCAGTATATCGGCGGCGGCTACCAGCTGACCGGGAGCGCCTTGCCCTCCTCGTAGCCCGCCGCCGACTGGATGCCGACGAGCGCCCGCTCGCGGAATTCGTCGAGCGTCCGCGCGCCCGCATAGGTGAACGAGCTGCGCACGCCGGAGGTGATCATGTCGAGGAGGTCCTCGATCGACGGGCGCAGCGGGTCGAGGTAGATCGACGACGACGAGATGCCCTCCGCGAAGAGCTCCTTGCGGGCGAGCTCGTACGGCGAGAGCCGGTCGAACCGCTCGCGCACGGCCTTCGTCGAGGCCATCCCCCAGCTCTCCTTGAAGAGCCGGCCGGACGTGTCGCGCCGCAACGTGCCGGGCGCCTCGATCGTGCCGGCGAACCACGAGCCGATCATGACCGAGGAGGCGCCCGCGGCGAGCGCGAGCGCGACGTCGCGCGGGTATCGCACCCCGCCGTCGGCCCAGACCCGGGCGCCGAGTTCGCGCGCGGCCTCGGCGGTCTCGAGCACCGCCGAGAACTGGGGGCGGCCGACCGCCGTCATCATGCGGGTGGTGCACATGGCGCCGGGGCCGACACCCACCTTGAGGACGTCAGCCCCCGCCTCGACGAGGTCGGCGACCGCGGCCTCGGTGACGATGTTGCCCGCGACGATCGGCAGGCCGAGGTCGAGGTCGCGCACGATCGACACCGCGCGCACCATGCCCTCCTGGTGGCCGTGCGCCGTGTCGATCACGAGCATGTCGACGCCCGCCTCGGCGAGCGCGGTCGCCTTCGCGGCGACGTCGCCGTTGATCCCGACCGCCGCGGCCACCCGGAGCCGGCCGTCGGCGTCGACGTTCGGCGCGTAGATCGTGCCGCGGAGCGCGCTGCGCCGGCTGAGCGTGCCGACGACCCGGCCGTGCTGCATGACCGGGGCGAACTCGAGGTCCGCCTCGACCATGAGGTCGAACGCCCGCCGGGGCGTGTCGACGTCCTCCGCGTCCAGCGACGGCATGCCGCCGTGCACGAGGTCGCCCAGCCGCGCATCGGGCAGCGCGCTCGCGAGGCGCGTGGCCACGAGGCATCCCGCGTATCGGCCCTTCGCATCGTGCAGGACGATGCCGTGGCCGTCGACCGGCGGGATGGACTCGAGCGCCTCGGCCACGGTGGTCTCGGGCGCGAACGAGTGCGGCGTGTCGAACGCGGGCGACTGCGCCTTCACCCGGCGGATCGCCTCGGCGAGGTCCTGCAGGTGGAGGTCCTGCGGGAGCACGCCGATGCCGCCGCGTCGTGCCAGCGCGGCGGCCAGTCGCGGTCCGGTGATCGAATTCATGTTGGCCGACACGATGGGCACGGACGCCCCGGAGCCGTCGTCGGGCGCGAGGGAGACGTCGAGCCGGCTCGTGACCCCCGAGCGGCTCGGGACGAGGAACACGTCGGAGTAGGTGAGATCGTGCGTCGGCGCCGTGCGATAGAACTCCATGCCCCCAGCGTAGGCGGCGCGCGCAAGCGTGCGCCGGGTGCCGCGCGCGGGGTTTAGGCTTGTGTGGGTGATCGGCCACGTCCGCGTGCGCGGCCGGGTCGATCTCCGCCAAACCAGCATCAACGGAGAGAGTGGGCGAGAGGCTGTGTCGAGCCAATTGACCGGAGCGGGAGCCGACGAGTCGGCGTCGGGCGAGTACGGAGCCAACGAATGGCTCGTCGACGAGATGTACGAGAAGTACCTCGCCGATCCCGAGTCGGTCGACAAGACCTGGTGGCCGGTGCTCGAGCACTACCACCGCGTGCAGACCGAGGGCGCCACCGCCCCGAACGGCTCGGCCTCGCCGGCGAGCCCCGCCGAGGCATCCGCCCAGCCGGCCGCCGCGCCCGCGCAGCCTGCCGCGCCCGCGCAGCCCGACGGCCCCGTCGTGGCCGCCGAGCCCGCCCCGGCGACGGCGCCGACCCCCGTCATCGGCCAGACCCCCGCGGCCCGCACCACGTCGGTCGCCCCCCGCACCCAGCCCGTGCCGGCCGACGTCCCCGTCACGAGCCCGCAGCCGGTCGTCGCCGAGGCCCCCCAGGAGGACGAGGTCCTCACGCTCAAGGGCATGCCGAAGGCGCTCGCCGCCAACATGGACGCCTCGCTGACCGTGCCGACCGCGACGAGCGTGCGCACGGTCCCGGCGAAGCTGATGATCGACAACCGGATCGTGATCAACAACCACCTGCGGCGCACCCGCGGCGGCAAGATCAGCTTCACGCACCTCATCGGCTGGGCGCTGATCCAGGCGCTCAAGGACTTCCCCAGCCAGAACGTCTACTACGCCGAGCCCGACGGCAAGCCGTCGCTCGTGAAGCCCGCCCACATCGGCCTCGGCATCGCGATCGACATCCCGAAGCCCGACGGCACCCGCGCGCTGCTCGTGCCCGCGATCAAGCGGGCCGAGACCATGACGTTCAACGAGTACCTGAACGCCTACGAGGACCTGGTCTCGCGCGCCCGCCAGAACAAGCTCAAAGCCGACGACTTCTCGGGTGCGACGATCTCGCTGACGAACCCGGGCGGCATCGGCACGGTGCACTCGGTGCCCCGCCTGATGAAGGGGCAGGGCTGCATCATCGGCGCCGGCGCCCTCGAGTACCCCGCGGAGTTCCAGGGTGCGAGCGAGAAGACGCTCGCCAACCTCGCGATCGGCAAGACGATCACGCTCACCTCGACCTACGACCACCGCGTCATCCAGGGCGCGGGCTCGGGCGAGTTCCTGAAGAAGGTGCACGAGCTGCTCATCGGGCAGCGCGACTTCTACGAGGACATCTTCGCCGCGCTGCGCCTGCCGTACGAGCCGATCCGCTGGGCGCCCGACATCGCCGTCGACATCGCGAGCGCGATCGACAAGACGGCCCGCGTGCAGGAGCTCATCAACTCGTTCCGCGTGCGCGGCCACATGATGGCCGACACCGACCCGCTCGAGTACGTGCAGCGTTCGCACCCCGACCTCGACATCGCGAGCCACGGCCTCACCTTCTGGGACCTCGACCGCGAGTTCGTGACCGGCGGCTTCGGCGACAAGCGCAAGGCGCTGCTGCGCGACATCCTCGGCGTGCTGCGCGACTCGTACTGCCGCACGATCGGCATCGAGTACATGCACATCCAGGACCCGGTCCAGCGCCAGTGGATCCAGAACGAGGTCGAGCGCCCCTACGAGAAGCCGACCCACGACGAGCAGATGCGCATCCTGCGCAAGCTCAACGAGGCCGAGGCGTTCGAGACCTTCCTGCAGACGAAGTACGTCGGGCAGAAGCGCTTCAGCCTCGAGGGCGGCGAGTCGGTCATCGCCCTGCTCGACGAGATCCTGCAGGGCGCCGCGAAGGAGGGCCTCGACGAGGTCGCCATCGGCATGGCGCACCGCGGCCGCCTCAACGTGCTGACCAACATCGCCGGCAAGACCTACGGCCAGGTGTTCCGCGAGTTCGAGGGCACCGCCTCGGCGCACGGGTCGGGCGACGTGAAGTACCACCTCGGCACCGAGGGCACGTTCACCGCCGACGACGGGCACCAGGTGCCCGTGTCGCTCGCGGCGAACCCCTCGCACCTCGAGGCCGTCGACGGCGTGCTCGAGGGCATCGTCCGCGCCAAGCAGGATCGCAAGCCCATCGGCACCTTCTCGACCCTGCCGATCCTCGTGCACGGCGACGCGGCCATGTCGGGCCAGGGCGTCGTCGTCGAGACGATGCAGATGTCGCAGCTGCGCGGCTACCGCACGGGCGGCACGATCCACGTCAACATCAACAACCAGGTCGGCTTCACGACGGTGCCGGGTGACGCCCGCTCGTCGATCTACTCGACCGACGTCGCGAAGACGATCCAGGCGCCGATCTTCCACGTGAACGGCGACGACCCCGAGGCCGTCGTGCGCGTGGCCGAGCTCGCGTTCCGGTACCGGCAGGAGTTCAAGCGCGACGTCGTCATCGACCTCGTCTGCTACCGCCGCCGCGGGCACAACGAGGGCGACGACCCGTCGATGACCCAGCCGCTCATGTACAACCTCATCGAGGCCAAGCGCAGCGTCCGCAAGCTCTACACCGAGGCGCTCGTCGGTCGCGGCGACATCACCGAGGCCGAGTACGAAGAGGCGCACCGCGACTTCCAGGACCGCATGGAGCGGGCCTTCGCGGAGACGCACGCGGTGCAGACCGGCGCGATCGACGTCGTCGGTGCGACCGCCCAGGTGCACCCGCCCGAGCCCGCCACCGGCGAACTCGAGACGACGGGCGTCTCGCTCGAGGTCGTGCACGCGATCGGCGACGCGTTCAACAACAAGCCCGCCGGCTTCACCGTGCACCCGAAGATCCAGCAGCTCCTGCAGAAGCGATTCGACATGAGCCGCAACGGCGGCATCGACTGGGGCTTCGGCGAGCTGCTCGCCCTCGGTTCGCTCCTCGTCGAGGGCACGCCCGTCCGCTTCGCCGGCCAGGACGCCCGCCGCGGCACGTTCGTGCAGCGCCACGCGGTGCTCCACGACCGCGTGAACGGCCAGGAGTGGCTGCCGCTGCAGAACCTCGCCGAGAACCAGGCCCGCTTCTGGATCTACGACTCGCTGCTCAGCGAGTACGCCGCGATGGGCTTCGAGTACGGCTACTCCGTCGAGCGGGCCGACGCGCTCGTCCTGTGGGAGGCGCAGTTCGGCGACTTCGCGAACGGCGCCCAGACCATCATCGACGAGTTCATCTCCTCGGCCGAGCAGAAATGGGGCCAGCGCTCGAGCGTCGTGCTCCTGCTCCCCCACGGCTACGAGGGCCAGGGCCCCGACCACTCGAGTGCGCGCATCGAGCGCTACCTGCAGCTGTGCGCCGAGAACAACATGACGGTCGCGCGCCCCTCGACGCCCGCGTCGTACTTCCACCTGCTGCGTCGACAGGCGTACGCCCGCCCGCGCAGGCCCCTCGTGGTGTTCACGCCGAAGGCGATGCTGCGCCTGCGCGGCGCGACGAGCTCGGTCGAGGACTTCACGCAGGGCAGGTTCGAGCCGGTGCTCGACGACCCGCGCATCACCGACCGCTCGACGGTCAAGCGCGTGGTGTTCGTGTCGGGCAAGATCTACTACGACCTCGTCGCCGAGCTCGACAAGCAGCAGAACACCGAGGTCGCGGTCGTCCGGGTCGAGCAGCTCTACCCGCTGCCCGCGGTCGAGCTCAAGGCCGTGGCGGAGGCCTACCCCGACGCCGAGCTCATGTGGGCGCAGGACGAGCCCGAGAACCAGGGCGCCTGGCCGTACTTCATCATCGAGACGAACAAGCTCGGCCCCCGCGAGGTGACGGTCGTCGCCCGACAGGCGGCGGCGTCGCCCGCCACGGGTTCGGCCAAGCGCCACGCGGCCGAGCAGGCCGAGCTGGTGCGCCGGGCGACCACGCTCTAGCGGCGGCGTCCGCGCCAGGCGCGAACGAACGAAGCGAGCGGATGCCACCGGCATCCGCTCGCTTCGTCGTCTCCGGGTGCGGCGCCCGCGCCGGAGCGCCTGCTCGCGTGGTGCGCCGCGCACCCCGCGCCGCCCCGCGCCGTCCCGTGCGCGCGTGCGTCCGTGCACCCGTCCGCCGCGCCTCCCCTCCGTACCGCCGCCCTTACCTCCCGTACCTGCCGCGAGTCGCCGAGAAGTGCGCTTCCCGTTCATGGGAAGCGCACTTTTCGGCGACTCGCCGCACTGGATGGTGCGGGCGAGGTCCGGGCGGGTATGGCTAGGCCCGGCGGCAGTGCCGCCGGGCCTCCCGCTGCCAGGCTACTCGGCCGAGCGGGCCAGCTTGCTGGGCCACCAGATCGCGCGGCCGACGTCGTAGGCGAGCGCCGGCACGAGGAGGGTGCGCACGAGGAACGTGTCGAGCAGCACCCCGAACGCGACGATGAACGAGATCTGCACGAGGAACAAGATGGGCAGCACCCCGAGCGCGGCGAAGGTCGCCGCGAGCACGAGGCCGGCCGAGGTGATCACGCCGCCCGTCAGCCGCAGCCCCCGGATGATGCCGGTCCGCGTTCCGAAGCGCAGCGACTCCTCGCGCACGCGGGTCATCAGGAAGATGTTGTAGTCGACCCCGAGCGCCACGAGGAACACGAACCCGAAGAGCGGCACCGACGGGTCGGCCCCCGGGAAGTGGAAGACGTGCTCGAAGACGAGGGCCGACACGCCGAGCGCGGCCGCGAACGACAGCACGACGCTGCCGATGAGGATGAGCGGCGCCACGATCGAGCGCAGCAGCAGCATGAGGATCACGAGGATCGCCGCGAGCACGAGCGGGATGACGAGGGTGCGATCGGCGATCGCGGCATCGTTCGTGTCGAGCGCGACGGCCGTCTGGCCGCCGACGAGCAGGTCGGTGCCGACCTCGTCGAGCGCGGTGCGGAGCTCGGCGACCGTCGCCTCCGCCTCGAGCGAGTCCGACGCGTCCGACAGGGTGGCCTGCAGCAGCACCTCGCCGTCGACGACGGTTGGCGCCGGCGCCGGGGTTCCGGGCGGGCCGAACGCCTGAACGCCGTCCTCCGTGACGGGCGCCGAGCCCGACGGGGAGTCGGCCGAGACGACCGACACCGAGGCGACGCCCGGCGTGGCGAGTGCCACGTCGGCCATCGCCTGCAGCTCGTCCTCGGGCCCGACGATGACCGCGGGGGTGCCCGAGCCCGCCGGGAAGTGCTCGCCGATCATCGCCTGCCCGTCGCGCGCCTGCGACTCGCCGAGCACGAACTCGCTCGAGGGCACGCCGTCGGCGTCGAGCTGCGCGAGGCCGAGCGACATGCCCGCGAGGGCGAGCACCGACACGATCCAGACCGTACGGGGGCGGCGCGAGACGAGGCGGCCGACACCCGCCCACAGGCCGCGGTCGGGCAGGTCGCGCTCGTCGGGGGCGGATGCATCGTGCACGACGCCGGCCGCATGCCTCGCGTGCGGGAGTTCGGCACCGGGGTCGCCGACGTGCGCGACCCTGCGCGGCCAGAACGCCGCACGGCCGGCCCAGAGGAGGAGGGCGGGCAGCAGCGTGAGCGCCGACAGGAGGGCGAACACGATGCCGATCGCGGCGATGGGGCCGAGCGTCTTGTTCGAGTTCAGCTCGCTCACGAGCAGGATGAGCAGGCCGACGATGACCGTGCCGCCGCTCGCCACGATCGGCTCCCACGAGCCGCGCAGCGCCGCCCACGTGGCATCCCACTTGCGCTCGTACCGGGCGAGCGTCTCGCGATACCGCGCGATGTACAGCAGCGCGTAGTCGGTGGCCGCGCCGATCACGAGGATGAAGAGGATGCCCTGCGTCTGCCCGGAGAGCACGATGACCTCGGCCTTCGCGAGCGAGACCACCGTGAGCACGGCCGCGCAGAGGGCCGACATGCTCGTGAACAGCACGATGAACGGCAGGAGCGGCGAACGGTAGACCACGATGAGGATGATGAACACCGCGGCGAGCGCGACCGCGAGCAGCAGGCCGTCGATGCCGCTGAAGGCGCCCGCGATGTCGGCGCTGAAGCCGGCCGGCCCGGCGACGGCGACGGTCACCCCCTCGATCGGCGCATCGTCGACGGCGGCGCGGAGCTCGCCCACGACGACCGACGCCCGCTCGGCCCCGTCGCCCGACTCGATCGGCACGACGATCTCGACCGCCTCGCCGTCGTCGGAGGCGATCGCGGGCGACACCTCGTCGTCGACGACGCCCGGCACATCGGCGAACGCCGAGCGGAGGTCGTCGACGGCGGCCAGCTGCGCGTCGTCGAGGTCGGTGCCGTCGTCGGTCGCGACGACCACGATCGCCGGGATCGTCTCGGCGTCGCGGAACTCCTCCTGCAGGGCGTCCACCTCGGTCGCCTCGGCCGATGCCGGCAGGAACTGGCTCTGGTCGTTGACCGACAGCTTGCTCAGCGAGCCGAACGACGAGCCGCCCGCGCCGAACGCGGCGAACCAGACGAGGATGAGGACGACGGGGATGAGGACGCGCAGCCACGTGGGCAGGCGACGACGGGCACGGGTTTCGATCACACCCCGACGCTACGAGCGTCGAGACCGGTCGCACATCGAACGAACGATTGAACGAGCGCTACTCGGCGACGGTCACCGTGTGGGTCGACTGGTACAGCCGGATCTTCGTGAGCACCTGCACCCGCAGCTCCTCGGGGGCGCTCTCGCGGCAGGCGCGCTGCACGACCTCGGTGATCGCGACGCCCACGCGCAGCTCGGCCTGGCAGTCGGCGCAGTTCTCGACGTGCTCGCGGATGTCGACCGCGTCGGCGGCCTGCAGCTCGTTGTGCAGGAACTCCTCGAGTTCGGCGCGGGCCTTCTCGCAACCGCAGTCGGTCATTTCGTGCTCCTCGCGGGTTTCGGCGCCTTCTCGGCCGCGGCGAACCCCTGTTCGCGGGCGTAGTCGGCGAGGGACTCGCGCAGCAGTCGCCGGCCACGGTGCAGGCGGCTCATCACGGTCCCGATGGGGGTGTTCATCATGTCGGCGATCTCCTGGTACGAGAAGCCTTCGACGTCGGCGAAGTAGACGGCGAGCCGGAAGTCCTCCGGCAGCGCCTGCAGGGCGTCCTTCACGGCGCTGTCGGGCAGGTGGTCGATCGCCTCGGCCTCGGCCGAGCGGCTCGAGCGCGCGGTCGTCGACTCGGCGCCGCCGAGCTGCCAGTCCTCCAGCTCGTCGATCGTGCCCTGGTAGGGCTCGCGCTGCTTCTTGCGGTAGCTGTTGATGAAGGTGTTCGTGAGGATGCGGTAGAGCCACGCCTTGAGGTTCGTGCCCTGCTTGAACTGGGCGAACGCCGCGTAGGCCTTCACGAACGTCTCCTGGACGAGGTCCTGCGCGTCGGCGGGGTTCTTCGTCATGCGCAGTGCGGCGGCGTAGAGCTGGTCGAGGAACGGCAGCGCCTGCTCTTCGAAGAGTTCGCCGAGCGGGCGGGCCTCTTCGGGGGCCTCGGACTCGCTGGGCGCCTGGTCGATCTCGTCGGCAGTCATCACCAGCAATCCTAGATCGTCGGCCTCCACGCCACGATCGACCACCAGTCCGGTGGACCGCTCGAGTACCGCAAGCGACACGCGCATCATCTCCTTCCGCGTCGCACTCGTCGAGGACGGCGACGCTACTGTTGATAACCGATGCAGATTTCGAGGTATTCCGAACCCGAGTTCGACCCGTACGGCGACATGAAACAGACCGAGACGGATGCCTCGTGGCGCGCGCCGCGCGCGACGACGCCGTTGTCCGCCGCGCTTTCCCTGCCGGGGTCGAAGTCGCTCACGAACCGCGAGCTCGTGCTCGCCGCCCTCGCCGACGGCCCGTCGACGCTGCGCGCACCGCTCTGGTCGCGCGACAGCGAGCTCATGATCGAGGGCCTGCGGGCGCTCGGCACGGTCTTCGAGCGCGTGCCCGGCCACGGCGGATTCGGCGACGACCTGCGCGTGACGCCCGCCGACGAGCTCGTCGGGTCGACCACGATCGACTGCGGCCTCGCCGGCACGGTCATGCGGTTCCTGCCCGCGGTCGCCGCGCTCGCGCTCGGCCCCACCACGTTCGACGGCGACGAGTACGCCCGCAAGCGCCCGATGTCGGGCGTGATCGAGGGGCTCAAGGGTCTCGGTGTCGACCTCGACGACGACCGGCGCGGCACGCTGCCGTTCACGGTGCACGGCACGGGCCGGGTCGAGGGCGGTGCGCTCGAGATCGATGCGTCGGCGTCGAGCCAGTTCGTGTCGGGCCTGCTGCTGTCGGCCGCGCGGTTCGACGAGGGACTCGACCTCCGCCACGTCGGCGAGCGCCTGCCGAGCCTGCCCCACATCGAGATGACGATCGAGACGCTCGCCGCACGCGGCGTCGTCGTCGAGAGCCCCGAGACCGGTCGGTGGACCGTCTCGCCGGGTCCGATCCGTGCGATCGACGTCGACATCGAACCCGATCTCTCGAACGCCGCACCGTTCCTCGTCGCGGCGCTCGTCGCCGGCGGCTCGGTCACGATCACCGGCTGGCCCGCGGAGACCACCCAGGTCGGCGCGCAGCTCGCCGAGCTGCTCCCCCGCTTCGGGGCCCGTGTCGAGCGCGACGGCGACCGGCTCACCGTGCACGCGCCGACGCCCGCCGACGGCACGGGCCGCGGCATCCGCGGCGCCGACCTCGACCTCTCGGAGGCCGGCGAGCTCGCGCCCAACCTCGTCGCCCTGGCCGCCTTCGCCGACGGACCGTCGACCTTCACCGGCATCGGGCACATCCGCCACCACGAGACCGACCGGCTCGCGGCGCTCGCGAACGAGCTCAACGCGCTCGGCGGGAAGGTGACCGAGCTCGACGACGGCCTGCGCATCGAACCGGCCGAGCTTCACGGCGGCGTGTGGCACGCCTACGCCGACCACCGCATGGCCACGACGGGCGCCATCGTCGGCCTCGCCGTCGACGACGTCGTCGTCGACGACATCGGCTCGACCTCGAAGACCCTGCCCCAGTTCACCGAGCTCTGGGGGCGGCTGCTGGCATGACCTGGTGGAGCCCCGACGACGACGATGACGACGAGCCCGAGTTCGACGAGTCCGACGTCCGCGTGCGCCCCAACCGTCGCGGCTCGCGCCCCCGCACGAAGGTACGGCCCGAGCACGCCGACGCCGTGACCGGCACCGTGCTCGGCGTCGACCGCGGTCGCTACGCCGTGCTCGTCGACGACGGCGGCCCCGACGAACGCGCGCTCACTGCCGCCAGGGCGTCGGAGCTCCGTCGCAAGTCGGTCGTCACGGGCGACCGGGTCGACCTCGTCGGCGACGTGTCGGGCGACGAGGGCACGCTCGCGCGCATCGTCCGGGTGCAGGAGCGCACCACCCTGCTGCGACGCAGCGCCGACGACACCGACGAGGTCGAGCGGGTGATCGTCGCGAACGCCGACCAGATGCTCATCGTGGTCGCCGCGGCGAACCCCGAGCCGCGCATCCGGCTCATCGACCGGTACCTCGTCGCGGCGTACGACGCCGGCATCAAGCCGCTGCTCTGCATGACGAAGACCGACCTCGCCGACCCGGCCGAGTTCCTCGCGAACTTCGCGGGGCTCGACCTGCCGGTGTTCCGCTCGCGCACCGATGCGATGCCGCTCGACGAGATCTCCGACGCCCTCGTCGGGCATCGCACGGTGTTCGTCGGCCACTCGGGCGTCGGCAAGTCGACGCTCGTCAACGCACTCGTGCCCGGCGCCGACCGCGCGACCGGGCACGTCAACGTCGTGACCGGCCGCGGCCGGCACACGTCGTCGTCGACCGTGTCGCTGCGGATCGAGCACGACGGCCGGCACGGCTGGGTCATCGACACCCCCGGCGTGCGCTCGTTCGGGCTCGGTCACGTCGATCCCGCGAACATCCTCGGCGCGTTCACCGACCTCGCCCGCATCGCCGAAGACTGCCCGCGCGGCTGCACGCACCTGCCCGACGCCCCCGACTGCGCGATCGTCGAGGCCGTCGACGCGGGCGAGCTCGGCGACACGGGCCGCGCCCGGCTCGACTCGCTGCAGCGCCTGCTCGAGACCTTCGCCTGACACGCCCGGTCGCCGGCGAATACGGGACGAGCGGCGCCGACACCGCGGCATCCCGCCGTCGATGCCTGCCTACGATGGAACGCATGACCGATGCACGACTCAGCCCCGGCGACCTCGCCCCCGACTTCACGCTCGACGACCAGAACGGCTCCCCCGTCACGCTCTCGTCGCTCCGCGGAACGAAGGTCGTCCTGTACTTCTACCCCGAGGCGATGACCCCCGGTTGCACCACCGAGGCGTGCGACTTCCGCGACAGCCTCAATTCGTTCAAGAGCGCCGGCATCCGAGTGCTCGGCGTCTCGAAGGATGCGGTCGAGAAGCTCGGCCGCTTCGCCGAGCGCGACCGGCTCAACTTCACCCTGCTCTCCGACCCCGACCTCGCGGTGCAGCAGCGGTACGGCGTCTGGGGCGAGAAGTCCCTCTACGGCAAGATCGTGGTCGGCTCGATCCGCTCGACCTTCATCATCGACGAGGACGGCCGCATCCAGCGGGCGATGTACAACGTGAAGGCGACGGGCCACGTCGCCCGCGTGCGCCGCGAGCTCGGCCTCGACGGCTGAGACCCGATCGTCCCCGCGAGGGCCCGGCCGCGATCGCGGCCGGGCCCTCGTGCGTCGGTGCGTCGTCGTGATGCCGTCGGCAGGCGGACGCTCGTGCACTCAGGCGCCGGGCGGTGCCTCCTCGACGGGGCGGTCCTCCGGGCGCGAGTAGGCGACGCGCACCGGGGTCCAGAGCAGCAGCCCGATCACCGTGATCGCGGGCACGAGCAGCAGCCAGCCCACGTCCGGACGGGCGAACAGCCCCTGGAACGCCCCCACCGCGACCGACAGCTGCAGGATCTGCCAGACGATCGCGGCCGCACGGGACCACGGCGCCCGGCGCAGCGACGCGACGGCGACCGCCCACACCCAGATGGCGCCGATCGCCACGAGCACGATCAACGCGATCGCGGTCGCCATCGACGACGGCTCGAGCGAGAAGAGGTCGACGAGGAGCCAGCCGAGCAGCACCGTCACCAGGAGGGCCTCGCCGAACAGGAGGGCGCCGACGACCGCGAGGGCGACGCGCGGGCCGCGTTCGCCGGCCGGTGACGGGGATGCCTCGGCGCCGCCTCGTTCGGACGTGTCGGGCCGGTCGTCGCGTCGATTCACAGGGTTATCCCATACATGGCTATTGATTCGGACTCGGGGCTATGCGACCATTTACAAGGTCGAATTGATGCTCACAGGGTGGTGAGCCGATCAGTCATGATCCTACTTCCCGAGATTCGGCTTTCCCCCTGCAGCAGCCCGAATGGGCACGTGCAATCACGCACGTCTGCGAACGAACACCCGCAAGGAGCATCTCCATGGATTGGCGCGACAAGGCCGCCTGCCTCACCGCAGACCCGGAACTCTTCTTCCCGGTCGGCAACACCGGCCCCGCCGTCGACCAGATCGAGAAGGCCAAGGCGGTCTGCGCCCGCTGCACCGTCACCGAGATCTGCCTGCAGTACGCCCTTGAGACCGGCCAGGACTCGGGCGTCTGGGGCGGTCTGAGCGAAGACGAGCGTCGCGCCCTCAAGCGCCGCGCCGCTCGCGCCCGTCGCGCGGGCTGATCCCGCGCGCCGCGCGCCCGGTGACTCCGCCGGGCGCGCCCGCATCGGCGGGGCTCCCCCGCGCCGCCCGATCCACGACCTCGCACGTCGCGAAGACGTCCCCGTGGTCCCGCCGTGGTTCGCCGACGCCTCCCGGATCGGGTGCCGCTACGCCTGGGTGATCCAGCGCAGCGGCACGTCGATCGTGACCTCGGTGCCGCGGCCCACGACCGTGTGCCAGTCGATCGTGCCGCCGAGCTCGCCCTGGATGAGCGTGCGCACGATCTGCGTGCCGAGACCCTCGCCCACCTTGCCCTCGGGCAGGCCGGCGCCGGTGTCGCGCACCTGCACCGTGAGCACGGTGTCGGAGCGGTTCGCGATGATCTCCACGTCGCCCTCCTGCCCCGCGAGCCCGTGCTCGACCGCGTTCGTGACGAGCTCGGTGAGGGCGAGCGCGAGCGGCGTCGCGTACTCGCTCGGCAGCACGCCGAACGAGCCCTGACGCTTCGGGTGCGCCGTCGTGTTGTGCGCCGAGGCGACCTCGGCCACGAGCAGCAGCGCCCGGTCGAAGACCTCGTCGAAGTCGACGTTCTGGCTGAGCCCCGTCGACAGGGTGTCGTGCACGACCGCGATCGCGCCCACACGGCGCATCGCCTGCGTGAGCGCCTCCCGCGCCTCGTCGGAGTGCGTGCGTCGTGCCTGGATGCGCAGCAGCGACGCCACGGTCTGCAGGTTGTTCTTGACGCGGTGGTGGATCTCCCGGATCGTCGCGTCCTTCGTGATGAGCTCCTGCTCCTGGTGGCGCAGCTCGGTGACGTCGCGCGTCATCACGATCGCCCCGATGCGTTCACCGCGCCGGCGGATGGGAATCGCCCGCAGCGACACCGTCACCCCGCGCGACTCGACGTCGGTTCGCCACGGCGCCCGGCCGGTGACCACGAGCGGCAGGGACTCGTCGACGACGAGCTTGCCGCCGAGAAGGCCGGTCGTGACCTCGGCGAGCGACTCGCCCTCGAGCTCGTCGTCGAAGCCCATGCGGTTGAAGGCCGAGAGGGCGTTCGGGCTCGCGAAGGTCGTCACGCCGTCGACGTCGAGACGGATGAGCCCGTCGGACGCGCGCGGCGCCCCGCGGCGGGGTCCGGTCGGCGCCCCGAGATCGGGGAAGTCGCCCGAGGCGATCATCTGGAAGAGCTCTTCGGCGCACTCGTTGAACGTGAGCTCCTGCCGGCTCGGCGTGCGCGTCGCGCCCAGGTTGGTGTGCCGGGTGATGACGGCGACCGGCTCGGGCGCGAGCGCCGTGCCAGACTCGGTGAGGCGCCGCATCACGGGAACGGCGCGGACCCGGGTCGGCATCTCCTCGTACCAGTCGGGCGCCGACGAGTCGGCGATCGCCGCCGAGCCGAACGCCTCGGTGACGAGGTCGCGCCACTGGGGCTTGATCTCCTGCCCGACGAAGTCGCGGTAGAACAGCGTCGCCGCGCTCGACGGACGCGAGTGCGCGACGGCGACGAAGCCGTCGTCGCCCGACGGCACCCAGAGCACGATGTCCGCGAAGGCGAGATCGGCGAGCAGCTGCAGGTCGCCGACGAGCATGTGCAGCCAGTCGACGTCGGCCTGACTGCTGCGGCCCTGGGCGAGGACGAGATCACTGAGGGTCGACACAGACCCAGCGTACTGGGCGGATGCCCCGCCGCCACGCAGCCCGGAAGCGACGCCGGCGCGACCCGATGCGGGGCGATCCCCGACGGGGACGACGCCGTGCGGCGCGACCGGCTCAGCCGACCTCGATCCGGCGGAGCAGCGGAAGCCCGAAACCGCGCCGACGCGGCTCGGGCTCGGGCAGGAGGGTGCGGAGCACGTAGTCGCGAAGGGCGGACCGCAGCGGGGCCCGAGCCGCGGCGTCCCGCAGCGTGCGCGCCCCGAGGATCGCGGCGTCGGCCGCCCGGCCGTCGTGAGGCAGCAGCGCGGCCGCCTCGATGCCGGCGAACCGGCGCAGCGTCTGGCGCACCTGGGCATGCGCGTCGATGCCCAGCGCGCTCTGCCTGACGCGGTTGACGATCACGTCGACGCGATCGTGATCGACGAGCGACACGAGCTCGCCGTGACCGCGCAGCAGCCGTGAGAGCCCGACCGGATCGGCCAGCCCGACGGCGATGACGCGGTCGGCCGCCTCGAGCGCGGCGAAGGTCGCGGCGTTCCGCCGCGGCGCGAACTGGTCGCTGGTGAGCTCTTCGTCGCGTTCGAGGCTGAAGCCGGTGTCGATCACGAGGAACTCGAAGTGCTCCCGCATCACCGTGAGCGCCGAGCCGACTCGCTCGTGCGCGAGTTCGGGCCAGCGGTTCGGTCCGACGAGTCCCGAGTAGACGTCGAACGCCGCGCGCGGGGAGCTGTACCGCTGCGCGACGCGCTCGAGCTCCGCACGGTCGAGCGAGCCGGCACCTGCCAAGCGGCATGCCGACGCGAAGCCCGGCGTCTCGTCGAGCAGGCCGAGTGCCGGTGCCACCGCCCCGCCGTACGGATCGGCGTCGATGAGCGCGACCCGATGGCCGGCCCCCGCGAGCTCGGCGGCGACGTTGACGGCGACGGTCGTGCGACCGGGCGCTCCGGCCGGGCCCCACACCGCGATCACCGCGCCCTCGGTTCGCGCCGGCGTGCTGCCGTCGAGCCGCGACGGGAGCGTCACGACGCCGGACAGCAGCGACTCGATCTCGACCCAGCCGTCGTCCCGTCCGGCGATCTCGTGCACGCCGAGCGCGACCGCGAGTGCGCGTTCGGCGTCGTCGCCCGCGACCGCGACGAGCCGGATGCCGCGATCGTCGCAGGCGCTCAACAGCTCGGCGCTCAACGTGCCGCGGCCGGCGCCGACGAGCACGGCCTCGGGCGCGAGCACGTCGAGGCTGTCGACGAGGTCGCGCCGGCCGACGAGCCGCGCGACGACGGTGTGGCCGTGCTCGACGAGGTCGGCGAGCAGGCGGTTCTCGGTCGCCGCATCGAGCGCGAGGGCGATCCTCGCCATCTCAGTCGCCCGCCCCGGCGGCGACGAGATCGATCGCGTCACCGGTGGCGAGCGCCTCGAGCACGGCGGCCACGCGGTCGGCGGGCACGAGCACCTCGACCGAGGTGCCGCCCGTGGAGACCATGCCCTCGTCTTCGATGATCCCGGCGATCTCGGCGCCGGCGACGAGTACCTTGGGCGCCTCGAAGCCGCCGCGCCCGGTCGCGCTCGCCGCCCACACGTCGACCCGCGAACCGGCGTCGAGCCCGCTCGCGAGTGCGCCGCGACTCTGCAGCACGACGACCGAGAGCCCGGTGCGATCGGAGCGGCCGACGGCCGCCGCCGGGACCAGCTCGCCCTCGCGGACGGTGCTCGTCACGACGAGCCCGTCATCGGTCTCGTCGACGCGGAGGTACCCGCCCTCGGCGGCGCCCAGCCTGACCGATTCGACGTCGAGTCGATCGAGTTCGAGGGCGGTGCCCGGGGTGAGCGTCTCGCGGGCGACGTAGACGTCGACCGTGTCGTCGAGCCCGTCGACGAGTGCCCAGACTCCGACGGTCGAGCCCACCACGAGCACGAGGCCGATGAGCAGCCTCGGATCGAGTCGGACGGCCCCGCGTTCACGGCTGCGACCGGTCATCTGGTCACGTCTCCTCTCCACGACGCGCACGCGCCGGCCTCCATCGTCGCCCGAACCGTGAAGAACGTCCCGAAGTTATCCACAACGGCTCCGGCACGACCCCGGCCCGCCGCGACGGGTCGATAATCGAGACATGCCCTCACCAGGTTCGGGCGGCGAGATCGGCCGCTTCCTCACGATCGCCGACGCGGCAGAGATCCTCGCCGTCGACGTGGCGGCCGTCGATGCGCTCATCCGCAGCGGCGAGCTGCCGGCGATCCGTGTGGGCAGCTCGGGTCCGTGGCGCATCGAGCGGGCCCAGCTCGAGGTGTGGATCGAACTGCAGTACGAAGAGACCCGCGTCGACGTCGCGTGGAACGAGGGCGAGTTCGCGAACATCACCGAGCTCTCAGGAGTGCGCACCACGCCGATCCGTCCGGTCGACTGACCGGCCGGTCGCCGCGCACGAGCTCCGCCGTCGCCGCGCAGCGGCGAGGCGGGAGCGCTCCGCGGTCGTCTCAGCCGAAGCGCACGAGCAGCAGGCGCGCGAGCGGCACGATGCGGTAGCCGTGCACCTCGCGTTCGCGCCGAGGCGAGCCGGGCTCGTGCAACGCGAGGTCGAGATGATCGCGGGCGACCCGGTCGATCGTGCCGTGCGCCATGCCGTCGACCGTGGTCAGCTGCACGGCCGTGCGGCGCCGCGAGAGGTCGCGCAGCACGAACGGCAACCCGATGCGCTCGGCGAGCCGCACGGATGACTCCGGCACGCCGACGAGGCTGTGCTCGAGCTGTTCGCGCCCCGGCAGCACCGCCGCGATCGCCGAGAACGGCACGACGACCTGCTCGGCCGGTCGCCCGTGGTGCCGCGTCTCCGCGCTCAGCCAGTCCCGGCCGAACGCGAGCGGCCGGAGGGCGAAGACGCCGCCGCCCTGCAGCTCAATGCGGACGACCGCCTCGTCGCCCGGCCCGGTACGACGCGCGAGCGCCGCGATGCGGTCGCGGAGGGTCAGCCGGCCGAGCCGCAGCCGCTCCTCCTCGAGCTCGAGGGCGCGCTGCTCGTCGAGGTGCTCGCGGTCGAGTTGAGACTCGAGGTCGGCGAACAGCTGGTCCCAGCGCATACCGCGACGGTACCCCGATGCATCGCGGCGGGTCCGAAGTTCTCCACAGTCGGAGAATTCTCTTGACACCTTCGGCCGGCGTGCTTACATTCGCTTCAGGAATCACCGGTGTCCCCCGAGTGGGGGTGATTTCCCATCGCGATGCTGCGAGGCTCGCGCGACCGCCAGCCCTACTGGAGCGAAGATGACCGTACGCGACGCCGCCGCCCGAACGACGGCCGTGCAGGGCGCAGCAGCCCGCCACCTCGACGACGACGAGTATTTCGCGCGCCAGCCCGCTCGCCGCGACGAGCTTCCCGATCCCGAGCAGTTGCTGCGCAACCTCACGCACTGCGTCATCGAGGCGCTGGCCGGCGCCCGCGACCTCGAGCAGCTGGCGCGCTGGGTCACCGACGACGTCTACCGGAACCTCTCGAAGCGCGTCGTCCTGGCCGCGCGTGCGCGCCGGGTCAAGGGGCAGTCCGCGCAGCGCCCGGCGTTCTCCGTCGGCCGCGTGCATGTCTGCGAGCCGGCCGACGGGGTCGTCGAGGCGGTCGTCATGGTGCACCAGCGGGCACGTTCGCGCGCCGTCGCGATCCGCCTCGAGGGTCTCGACCAGCGGTGGCGCGCGAGCGCCATCGGCGTGCTGTAGCGCGTCGGCTCAGTCCCAGGCCGCGCGCTCGTCCTCCCGCGGTGCGAGGACGGTGCGGGTCTCGGTGTCGAACGTTCGCACCGGCCGTTCGGCGTTCCACGCCTCCCAGCCGGGGTCGCCGTCACGGCAGAACGCGACCCACGCGGCATGCATCTCGCGGGCGAGCGACTCGGGCGCCGCTCCGCCCGTGAGCGAGCGCGCGTCGGGCGCGTCGAGACGGTCGAACACCGCGGGCAGCTCCATGCAGTGCGCCGCACCGAGCTCGAGCCGCGGGCTCCGCCAGGCGAATTCGTACACCCAGGTCGCAGCGCCACGCGCGAGCCGCGCGTCGGCGAGGCGGTTGATCGGCAGCCGCAGGAGGAGGTCGGTCGCGAGCACGCCGAACAGATCGCCCCGACCGATGCCGGGGCGGTTCCGCCGATACACGCGCATCGTTCGGGATCGGATGCGGAACGCGAGCCGGGCGGCGAGGAGATGCCCGCGGCCGATCCGCGAGACGAGTCCCGTCGGCTGCAGCCAGAGCCGGGCCTCCTCCGCAGTGCACCCGACGAGCATCGGCACTCCGTCGGCCGACCCGGCAGCCAGCGCCTGCTCGGGATCGGGCAGGCCGTCGCCGATCGCGATCGCGAATCCGGGCCCGCCGGTGACGGGCGTCGTGCCCGCGGTCACACGCTGCTGCGCCGCGACGAGCTCGGCCGGTGCGACCGCGGCGAAGGCCGAGCGGGTGGCCGGGATGCCGAGGTCCTTCGCGATGAGTCGCGTGATGCGGGCGGCCTTCTCCCGCGGACGAGCCGCGAGCGGTCCGCTCTGCAGGATCGCCCGGTCGACGAGGCCGGATGCCGTGGGGTGGGCGAGCACCGCGGCGATGAGCGAGGCGCCCGCCGACTGGCCGGCGACCGTGATTCGGGCGGGATCGCCGCCGAACGCCGCGATCTCGCGGCGCACCCAGCGGAGCGCGGCGATGACGTCGAGGAGGCCCGGATCGAGCGGCGCCCCCTCGAGCACCGAGAAGCCCTCCGAGCCGAGACGGTAGTTCACCGAGACGAAGACGAGGCCGTCGCGCGCGAACGGCGTTCCGTCGTAGGTGTCGAGCGCGTTCGCACCGCGCGAGAGTGCGCCGCCGTGGACCCAGACCATCACCGGCCGGGAGGACTCGCCCTCGGCGACGGGCGAATCGGGCGCCCAGACATTGAGGTTCAGGATCTCATCGCCGGGAACCTCGACCGACGGCAGCACCTGCTCCAGACCGCCGCCGTAGGGTGCCTGCGGCGCCGTCGCGCCCGGCGCCGAGGCATCCCGCTCGCCGGCCCAACCCGGATGCGGCGCTGGTGCGGCGAACCGGCCGTCGCCGAACGGAGCGGCCGCGTACGGCACGCCGAGGAAGCGCGCGACCCCGCCGGAGCGGGTGCCGCGCAGCTTCCCCGAGGAGACGACGGCGCGCGGTTCGGTCATGCCGCGCTCAGCGGCCCTTGCGCTCCTGCGCGCGACGCTCGGCGCGGTTCTGCGGCGCCTCGCCGCCCGAACGCTGGCCGAACGCCCCGCGCTCGCCGCCCTCGACCGCCTGCTGCGGCGACTGGCTCTCGGCGACGGCGCGACGGGCGCGCTGCGTCGCCGCCTGCTGCACCTGGCCGCGCTGGTTGCGCACCTCGACGCCGCCCGAGTCGCTCGGCGCGGTGTAGCTGAGCTTCTCATCGGGCGTCGTCTCGCGGGCGAGTCCCTTCGCCTCGATCGTCGTGGCCGCCCCGGCGCCCGCCTGCGGAGCCACCTCGACCTCGAGGTTGAACAGGAAGCCAACGGTCTCTTCGCGGATGGAGCCCATCATCTGCTGGAACATCGCGTAGCCCTCGCGCTGGTACTCGACCAGCGGGTCGCGCTGCGCCATCGCACGCAGGCCGATGCCGTCCTTCAGGTAGTCCATCTCGTAGAGGTGGTCGCGCCAGCGGCGGTCGATCACCGAGAGCACGACGCGACGCTCAAGCTCGCGCATCGCGGGGCTGCCGAGCTGCTGCTCACGGCGCTGGTAGGCGAGCTTCGCGTCGGAGATGATCTCGCGACGCACGAACTCGCGGTTCACGCGCCCCTTCTCGCCGGCCTCGGCGACGACCTCGTCGATCGTGATTCCGATCGGGTAGAGGGTCTTGAGCTCGGCCCACAGCGCGTCGAAGTCCCACTCGTCGGGGTTGCCGTCGGCGGTGTGCTGGTCGAGCACCTCGTCGATGACGTCGTCGAGGAACTTCTGGGTGCGCTCGTGCAGGTCGTCGCCCTCGAGGATGTGTCGGCGGTCGGAGTAGATCGCCTCGCGCTGGCGGTTCAGCACGTCGTCGTACTTGAGGACGTTCTTGCGGATCTCGGCGTTGCGCGCCTCGACCTGCGACTGCGCCGACCGGATCGCGCGGGTGACGACCTTCGACTCGATCGCGACGTCGTCGGGCACACCGCGGGACATGAGGCTCTCGGCGGCACCCGCGTTGAACAGGCGCATGAGGTCGTCGGTGAGCGACAGGTAGAACCGGCTCTCGCCCGGGTCGCCCTGACGGCCCGAGCGACCGCGGAGCTGGTTGTCGATGCGGCGCGATTCGTGCCGTTCGGTGCCGAGCACGTAGAGTCCGCCGGCGGCGAGCACCTTCTCGGCCTCGACCGCGACCTCGGCCTTGACGGCCTCGAACACCTCGTCCCAGGCGGCCTCGTACTCGTCGGGCGTCTCAGCGGGCGACAGGCCGCGCTCGTGCAGCTGCTGCACGGCGATGAACTCGGCGTTGCCGCCGAGCATGATGTCGGTGCCGCGGCCCGCCATGTTCGTCGCGACGGTGACCGCACCGAGCCGGCCGGCCTGCGAGACGATCGCCGCCTCGCGAGCGTGGTTCTTGGCGTTCAGCACCTCGTGCCGTACGCCCTTCTTCGCGAGCAGGCGCGAGAGGTACTCGCTCTTCTCGACGCTCGTCGTGCCGACGAGCACCGGCTGGCCCTTCTTGTGGCGGTCGACGATGTCCTCCACGACCTGCGCGAACTTCGCCTCCTCGTTCTTGTAGACGAGGTCGGGCTGGTCGATCCGCACCATCGGCTTGTTCGTCGGGATCGGCACGACGCCGAGCTTGTAGGTCGACATGAACTCGGCCGCCTCGGTCTCGGCGGTGCCGGTCATGCCCGAGAGCTTGTCGTAGAGGCGGAAGTAGTTCTGCAGCGTCACGGTCGCGAGGGTCTGGTTCTCGGCCTTGACCTGCACCCCCTCCTTCGCCTCGATCGCCTGGTGGATGCCCTCGTTGTAGCGACGTCCCACGAGGATGCGGCCCGTGTGCTCGTCGACGATGAGCACCTCGCCGTTCATGACCACGTAGTCCTTGTCGCGCTTGAAGAGCGCGTTGGCCTTGATCGAGTTGTTGAGGAAGGAGATGAGCGGCGTGTTCGCCGACTCGTAGAGGTTGTCGATGCCCAGGTAGTCTTCGACCTTCTCGATGCCGGGCTCGAGCACGCCGACCGTGCGCTTCTTCTCGTCGACCTCGAAGTCCTCACCGGGGACGAGTCGATCGGCCAGGCGCGCGAACTCGGCGAACCAGCGGTTCGCCTCCCCCGAGGCCGGGCCCGAGATGATGAGGGGGGTGCGCGCCTCGTCGATGAGGATCGAGTCGACCTCGTCGACGATCGCGAAGTGGTGGCCGCGCTGCACCATGTCGGACGCCTGCCACGCCATGTTGTCGCGCAGGTAGTCGAAGCCGAACTCGTTGTTCGTGCCGTAGGTGATGTCGGCGGCGTACTGCTCGCGGCGGACCTGCGGCGTCTGCCCTGCGACGATGCACCCGGTCGTCATGCCGAGGGCGCGGAAAACACGGCCCATCAGCTCCGACTGGTAGCTCGCGAGGAAGTCGTTCACGGTGATCACGTGCACGCCGCGGCTCGTGAGCGCGTTGAGGTACGCGGCCGTCGTCGCGACGAGGGTCTTGCCCTCACCGGTCTTCATCTCGGCGATGTTGCCGAGGTGGAGGGCTGCGCCGCCCATGAGCTGCACGTCGAAGTGGCGGAGGCCGAGCGTGCGGCGGGAGGCCTCGCGGACGGCCGCGAAGGCCTCGGGCAGCAGGTCGTCGAGCGACTCGCCGCTCGCGTACCGCTCGCGGAGTTCCACCGTCTCGTGCTTCAGCTCGTCGTCGCTGAGGGCCAGGAAGCCCTCTTCGAGCGCGTTGATCGCCGCCGCGTAGTTCTCGAGCCGCTTGAGGGTTCGACCCTCGCCGACGCGGAGGACCTTTTCAAGAATCGAAGCCACGAATGTTCTCTCTCCCGTACTTCATGGGCGCTGCCTTCATGGGCGCTGCGTCATCGGGCGTGGCCTCGGGTGGCCTCGGCGCCCGTGACCGCCTGTGCAGCGGCCATCATAGCCATGCTAGTGGGCCGCCACCTGAGCGACCCCGCCACCGCATCGCCGGATGCGGTGGCGGGGTCGCCGATGGGCCGGGTCGCGCTCAGGACGCGACGGACGCCCGTCCCTTCGCCACGGGGGTGTCGATCGCACCCTCGCTGTTCTCGTCGAGGCCGATGACGCCGTAGTCCCAGCCCTTGCGGCGGTAGACCACGCTCGGCCGGTTCGTCTCCGAGTCCATGAAGAGGTAGAAGTCGTGGCCGACGAGTTCCATGAAGTAGAGCGCCTCGTCGACGGTCATGGGTGTCGACGCGAACACCTTGCGCCGGATCACCACCGGCGTGTAGACCTCGTCGTCGCCCATCTCGTCGGTCGTCTCGACGACCGGGATGCTGCCGGTGCGCACCTGTTCCAGCACGTCGACGCCCGCGGCCTGCACGCCGACGCCGGAGAAGCCGTCTTCGGCCGCCTCACGGAGCGAGGTGTGCCGGTGGTTGCCGCCTCGATGCACTTTGCGGCGATCCTTCGCGCGGCGGATGCGTTCGAGCAATCGGCCCAGTGCGACGTCGAACGCCGCGTACTTGTCGGTGCCGTCGGCCTCGGCCCGGACGACGGGCCCCTTGCCGAAGAGGGTGAGCTCGACCCGGTCGAGTCCGGGGTTGCCGTTCTTCTCGTTGTGGCGGCTGAGCTTCACGTCGAGGGAGATGGCCCGGTCGGTCAGATGCGTGACCTTCTCGGACTTCTCCGTCGCATAGGCGCGGAATCGGTCCGTGATCCCCAGGTTTCGTCCGACGATGTTCAGTTCCATGACGACCTCCGTTCACCGGCGTGTCACCCGGTTCTGAAGGGTGGATCGACCACGCCTGTCCTGCCACCGTAGCCCGCCCGACCGGCAATGTCACGGAGTGTTTCCATCGAGTTCGCCGAGAGCGAGAACATGCCGCAGCGGGGTCTCCGCGAGCACGGCCGAACCGACGATCGAAGCGCCCGCCGACCGCAGCGCACGGGCGGCCTCGGCGAGCGTCGCCCCGGTCGTCACGACGTCGTCGACGAGCAGGAAGCGGCGCCCGGCGAGGGCGCCGACCGCCGTGAGCCCGCCCGCGGCGTTCGCGCGTCTCGCCGCCGCGCCGAGCGCGGCCTGGTCGGCGCGCTCCCTCGTGAGCGCGAGCACCCGGGCCGGCCGCAGGCCGCACCGTGCGAGCATGAGCCCGACCGGGGCGTAGCCGCGTTGACGCATCGCCCGGCGGGTCGACGGCACGACGGCGATCTCGATCGGGGCCGCGCGGGCCGCGTCCGACGCACGGGCGACCCCCTCGAGCGTCGCCGAGATCGCTCCGCCGAGCGCTGCGCCGAGCACCGGTGCCGCATCGGTGCGACCGCCGTCCTTGAACGCCCCGATCGCCCTCGCCGCGACGCCCGAGTACTCGAGCGCGGCCTGCACGGCGAACCGCCCGTCGGGTCCGTCCCGATGGACGGTGCGCGGGGCGCCCGCGAGTGCGGCTCGGCACTCGCCGCACACCGCGCGGTCGGCTCGCCCGCAGCCGGCGCAGGAGACGGGGACGAGCACGCCGATCGCGTCGAGCGCAGCGGCCGCGGCGACATCGGCCAAGCGGCGGAGGCGGGCCGTCATGCCGCCAGCCTGTCGTCGGCGACGATGCGCTCGTGCGATCGAAGCGAGTGGCGTGACGAACCGGATCCGTCAGCCCGCTGGGGAGGACGGGTCGGCTCAGTCGGGCATCTGCACGGACACGAAGCCGATGCCGGTCGCCCGTACCTGCCAGGCGACGCCGCTCGGCACCTCCAGCGCGCCGTCGGCGGTCAGCACGCGCAGGCTGCGCTCGCCGTTGCTCGCGTCCAGCATCCGTCCGTCGACCGGGCCGGCCGTCGTGTCGGGCACCCCGCCGAGCTCCTGGATCACCAGCCGGGTGTCGCCGCCGGGCAGTTCGACGAGCGCGGCGACGCGGTTCGCGTCGAGCCACGCGACGTCCAACGGCGTGCCGGAGAGGCTCGAGAGGCGCAGCGCGACCTCGCCGAGCCGCACGGGGTTGCCGGCGGCGTCGCGCTCGATCGACGCCGCCGCGAACCTGGCACGGGTGCCGTCGCCGAGCAGCGCGATGAGCCGGGTGCCGTCTCGCGACACCTCGAGCGCGGCGATCGTCGACCCCGCCCAGGGCACGGGGATCGGCACGGCGTCCTCCCCCGGCGGGTAGGCGAAGAGCTCGCCGGGCGCAGTCGACGGCACCGACCAGACGACTCCCTGCGGGTCGATGGCCGGATCGATGAGCCCCTGCCTCGGATCGATCACATCGGCCTCCTCGCCCGACCGGACGATCGAGACGCCGGCCTGGTTGCGCACGGCGACGGCGCTGCCCCCGGGCCCGACCGCGGCGCCCTCCGGGGCGATGCCCTCGACCTGCGGCGAGATTCCGGGGATCGGCTCGATCTCGTCGCTCGACGAGGAGAGGTGGCCGAAGCTCGTGCCGTCGTAGACGACGGGGCGCGGGTCGACCGTCGGGTTCTGCAGGGGCGGGTCGGCGAGGGGCGGCGGATCCTGGGGGGCGCCGTCGATCGACAGCGCGACGCTGTCGACATCGCGCACCTGGCCGACGAGGCTCTCGTCGAGCTGCTCCTGCATGCGCTGCACGCTGCGGGTGTCGTCGAACTGGGCGCCCGAGAGGTCGACGCTCGCGGTGCCGTTCGTGATCGGCACCGAGCTCTGCTCGAGCGCCGTGCCCTCGGGGAATGCCGTCTTCACCCCGGGGGCCAGCCACTCGGCCGGCCCGGCGAGCAGCGCCCGGACCACGTTCGTCTGCACGGCGTCGCTGCGCGCGAACCAGCGCAGGTCGGGCACGAGGTAGCGGTCGTCGAGCGAGTAGAAGTACAGCTCGTAGGCGCGGTACACCTCGCTGAACGTGAGCTCGTCGATCAGGAGCCCCTGCGGCGCCTCGGCGATGCGCCACTCGCCCTCGACCGTGACGAGGCGGTACGCCAGGGTCGCGTCGGCCGTCGACTCGGGCAGCTCGTACTGCCCCGTCGCCGTGAGGGCCGCGGCCGGCGACGCGGCCACGGTGACCTGGGCCTCGGTCGCGTCGTCGGCGACGTCGGGGGCGTCGATCGCCCGGTCGGCGCGCACGTCGATCGTGGCGCCGGCATCGGGGTTCCACTCCGACTCGAACTCCTCGGTCAGGTACTGCCCGGCCGCCGCGTAGTTGTTGCGCGGGCTCGCCGCAGCCTCGATGAACCCCTGCACGATCTCCTCGGGCGAGTCGCCCGGCTGCGGGGGGCGCACGAACGTGTCCAACTCGAGCGACTCCTCGATCGGGTCGGGATTGCCGACGCCGACGGGACCCGAGGTCGGCAGGGCGACGCACCCCGTCAGCAGGGTCGCGACGAGCACCACGAGGGATGTCGCGAGCGGTCGTCTACGCATCGGGCCGGCCCCCCTCCGAGGCATCCAGGTCGATGGCCGTGACGACGCCCGTGGGCGGCGGCCCCGCCGCGTCGACGTCGTCGGGTTCGAGCGGCAACGGCGAGGTGACGGCCTCGACGTCGCGGGTGCGAGGCAGGGTGAGTCGGAAGACGCTGCCGACCCCCGGCTTCGACCACACGTCGAGCATGCCGCCGTGGGCGACGGCGTCCTCGAGGGAGATCGCGAGGCCGAGCCCCGTACCGCCGATCGTGCGGGTGCGGCTCGGGTCGGCGCGCCAGAACCGGTCGAACACCCGCGCGCTCTCCTCCTCGGTCATGCCGAGACCGTAGTCGCGCACCGAGAGCGCGATCGCCGACGCGTTGCTGTCGACCGCGACCACGATCGGGCCGCCCTCGCCGTGCTCGATCGCGTTGCCGAGCAGGTTGCGCACGATGCGGCGGATGCGGCGCGGGTCGACCTCCGCGTCGAGGTGCCCGCCCGGGGCGACCAGGCGCAGCTCCGAGCCGTGCTCGCGAGCGAGCTCGTGCATCGACTCGATCGCGTCGCCCGCGAGGTGGACGAGGTTGGTCGGCTCGGTCGCGAGCTCGACCGAGCCGGCGTCGTACCGGCTGATCTCGAGCAGGTCGGCGAGCAGGGTCTCGAACCGGTCGGTCTGGGTGTGGAGGAGCTCGACGGTGCGCGAGGTTGGACCCGCGAAGTCGTCGCGCTGCCCGTAGAGCACGTCGCCGGCCAGGCGGATCGTCGTGAGCGGCGTGCGCAGTTCGTGCGAGACGTCGGAGACGAACCGCTGCTGCATGACCGAGAGCTCCGCGAGCTCCCTGATGCGCGCCTGCAGGCTGTCGGCCATGCCGTTGAACGAGGCGGCGAGCGTCGCCAGTTCGTCTTCGCCCTTCGAGGGCATGCGCACCCCGAGGTCGCCCGCGGCGAGCCTGCGGCTCGTCGTGGCGGCGGTGCGGATCGGCTCGATCACCCAGCGAACGACGAGAAGCGTGATCGCACTGAGCAGGGCGAGCAGCGCGATCGCCCCGATCACGCCGACCGTCTGCATGAACGCGAGCGTCTGCTGGGCGCCCGCGAAGTTGTAGCCGATGTAGAGGGCGTAGCGGCCGGCCTGGGGCACGGTGATGGTCGACCCGACGACGACCCCGGGGTCTTCACCACCCGTCTCGTTGCTGAACGCGACCGACTGCCAGAACTGCCCCTCGGGATTGTCGGCGACCCGCTGCTGCAGCTCCTCCGTGATCACGCTCGTCAGTGCCCGGTTGCCGCGGTCCGGCGGGGCCACGCGGTTCGGCTCCTCGTCGACCCGGAAGTACGCGATCGCGTTCGATCCCGACACCGACGTGACCGTGCGGACGGTCGAGCTCATGAGCGCCTGCAGCGACGCGGGATCGCTCGCGTCGGAGGCGTTGAGGATCTGCTGCGCGGCGGTCGTCGCGCTGTTCGAGGCGTCGAGCGCCTCGTCGAGCTGGTTCTGGAAGAGGCCCGACGCGACGCTGAACGAGATGTAGAGGCCGATCACGAAGATCGCGAGCGATGAGAGCGCCAGGGTGATCGCGACCGTGCGGAACTGCAGCGACCGTCGCCAGAGCGCCGCGAGCCGCCTCGGCTGCTCGCGCCACGAGCCGGCGAATGCCACCGCCGGGGCCTCGGCCTGCGTCATCCGCCCGTCGCCGGCCTCAGGTCGTCGCGCCGGCGCGGTAGCCGACGCCGCGGACCGTCATCACGATGCGCGGGTTGTCGGGGTCGTGCTCGACCTTGGCGCGCAGCCGCTGCACGTGCACGTTGACGAGACGCGTGTCGGCCTTGTAGTGGTAGCCCCAGACCTGCTCGAGCAGCATCTCGCGGGTGAACACCTGCTGCGGCTTCGACGCGAGGGTGAGCAGCAGGTCGAACTCGAGCGGAGTGAGGTTGATGCGGGCGTCGCCCCTGCGGACCTCGTGCCCCGCCGCGTCGATGACGAGGTCGCCGATCGGCAGGGTCGCCGACGCCGTCTCGGGCGCAGGGCGCAGGCGGGTGCGGATGCGCGCCACGAGCTCCTTCGGGTTGAAGGGCTTGATCATGTAGTCGTCGGCGCCCGTCTCGAGGCCCTTGACGACGTCGGCCGTGTCGCTCTTGGCGGTGAGCATGATGATCGGCGTGCCCGACTCGGCGCGGATGCGTCCGCACACCTCGATGCCGTCCATGCCGGGGAGCATGAGGTCGAGGAGCACCAGGTCGGGCTTGTGCTCGCGGAACGCCGCGAGCGCGCCGGCGCCGTCGGCGCAGAAGACGGGCTCGAAGCCCTCGGTGCGCAGCACGATGCCGATCATCTCGGCGAGGGCGGTGTCGTCGTCGACGACGAGTACGCGTGGAGTCATCCCGTTCGTTCCTGTCAGGAGCCGATCGCTCGGCGGAATCCGGTGCCCACCAGCGTAACGGGTCGGGCGTGCCGCACGGCCGAATGTGCAAGCATGGGGACACCCGCCGGAAGGAGCGCGTAGACGTGTCGGACCAGGACTGGCAGGCGCCCGGTGGCGCGAACGGCACCCCGACGGCGGGACCGCCGACCGGCGCGCCGCCCGCAGGGGGCCGTCCCGGGCCCGCGCCGGTGCCCCCGGCTGCGTATCCGCCGCCCGTCGCGCCCCCGAACGCCTACCCGCCGCCCGTCGCGCCGCCGGCGGCCTACCCGCCGCCCGTCGCCTACCCGCCTCCCGCGTACCCGGCTCCTGGGCAGGTCCCGGCCCCGGCGGCGTACGCCGTCCCCGGCGGGTACCCTCCGCCGGCCGGGTACGCACCGGCCGCCGGCGGGTACCCGCCCCCGGCACCGGGGTGGGCGCCGCCGCCGAAGCCCGGTCTGCTCCCCCTGCGCCCGCTCGGGTTCGGCACGCTGCTGTGGGCACCGTTCCAGACACTGCGCCGCAACCCGGCCGCGACCTTCGGCTCCGGCCTCATCGTGCAACTGGTCACGATGGTCGCGACCCTCGCCGTGTTCGTGCCCTTCATGGTCTTCGTCTTCAGCCGGGTCGACAGCGCCGAGAGCGCCGAAGACGCCGACGCACTCGCCGCCGGCGCCCTCGGCGGGCTCCTCCTGCTCATGCTCGTGCCGATCGCGATCACCCTCGTCGCGAGCGCGTTCCTGCAGGGCGTGATGGTCGTCGAGGTCGCGAGCGGCACGGTCGGCGAGCGCCTCGCGTTCGGCGCGCTGTGGCGACGCGCGGCGCGCCGGTTCGGGCCGCTGCTCGGCTGGACGGCGATCGTCACCGGCGCGCTGCTCGCGGCCGTGATCGGTTTCGTCGCGGTGATCGCCCTCGCCGCCGTCGCCGGCACGGCGGTCGCGGGCGGTCCGAGCGGAGCGGTCGCCGCGGTCGTCATCAGCCTCGTCGGCGGCTTCGGGTTCCTCGTGCTCGCCGCGTGGCTCACGACGAAGCTCGCCGTCGTGCCGAGCGCGATCGTGCTCGAACGGGCCGGCATCGCCGAGGCGGTCCGGCGGTCCTGGCGGCTGACGAGCGGCTACTTCTGGCGGACGTTCGGCACGCTGCTGCTCGTCGCGGTCATCCTCTACTTCGCGAGCCAGGTGATCTCCCAGCCGGTCGCCCTGCTCGGCACCGTACTCGCCGGGATCGTCGACCCGACCGGATCCGGCGCGTCGACCGGCATCATGATCGCGACCGTCGTCGTCTCGATCGTGCTCACGATCGTGATCAGTGCGATCACCGCCGTCGTGCAGGCCGCCCTGGTCGCGGTCATCTACATCGACCTGCGAATGCGCCGCGAGGGACTCGACCTCTCGCTCGCCCGCCACGTCGAGGAACGCGCCGCCGGGCGCCCCGTCGGCGATCCGTACGCCCGGCCCGCGGACACGGACACGTCGTACCCCGCTGCGATGCACGACGACGGCCCCGTGCCCGATGCGTCGGCCGGCGACACCCGGGCGCCGCGCTGATCGTGTTCGTCGCCACTCCGCTCGATCCCGACGCGCCCGAGGCGCGCCGGTGGCTCGAGGACGAGCTCCTGAAGCCCGAATACCAGAACGCGAAGCCCACGGCGTTCGACCTCGCCATGCAGGCGATCCGCGACTGGATCGCCGAGCTCCTGAGCGGCGCCGGCGGGGTCCCCGGCCCGATCGTCGGGCTCATCGTCGTGCTCGTCGTGGTCGCACTCGTCGTCGTCGCGTTCCTCGTCTTCGGCGCCCCGCGACTCAGGCGCGCCCGCCGCACGACGCTGCCGCTCTTCGACGACCACGACGTGCGAGACCTCGCGGAGATCCGGCGCGCGGCCGAGGCGGCGGCGACCGCGGGCGACTGGCCGCTCGCCATCGAGGAGCGCTTCCGAGCGCTCGTGCGCGGCATCGTCGACCGCGACCTCGTGCAGGTGCATCCCGGCACCACGGCCCGGGCGTTCGCGGATGCCTCGGCACGTCCCTTCCCGGACGAGGCGGCCGAGCTCGCCGCGGCGGCCGCGGCCTTCGACGAGGTGCGCTACTCGGGCGGCACGGGCGACGCCGTGATCTACGGCGACCTCACCCGGCTCGAGCAGCGCATCGCCGGCGCCCGGCCGGCCGGGGCCGTCGACGTCGCCGCGGAGACCGCCCGATGAGCGGGCACACGGCACCGGCGGTCGACGAGATGGCCGATTCATCGCGCGCACGCCCCGGCGACGGCGATCCCGCCCGTGCGGAGGCGGCGGCCCCCGTGCTCACACCGACGATCCGGGCGACGCTGCGACGCCGGCGCATCTGGATCGCCTTCGCGGCGCTCGTCGTGATCGGCGTGCTCGCGATACTGCTCATCCAGGGCACCGCCGGCGGCGCGGGGCCGCGGCTCGGCGCCGCCAACCCGGCGCCCGAGGGTTCGAAGGCCCTCGTCGAGGTGCTGCGCGGGCACGGCGTCGCGACGACGCCGGTCGACGCCTACGACGCGGCGCTCGAGGCGGCGAAGTCCGGTTCGACGGTGCTCGTGTACGACGAGTACGGCATGCTCGCCGCCGAGGACTGGTCGAAGCTCGCGATGTTCGCGGACCGGCTCGTCGTCGTCGCCCCCGACTTCCGGGCGCTCGAGGCGATCGCCCCGGGCGTGCGCCTCGCCGGCGACGCGAGCGGGCCGATCGACGACGTCGCGTGCGACCTGCCGGTCGCAGAGCGGGCCGGGTCGCTCTCGAGCGACCAGCGCCTGCTCACGGTCGACGACGACGCCGCGTCCGCCGGATGGATGGGCTGCTTCCGAGACGGAGAATACGGCTACGCGCTCGTGACGGGCGACGGCCGCGGCGGCGAGATCGCCCTCGTGGCCTCGGCGACCGCCTTCGAGAACGGGCGGATCACCGAGCACGGCAACGCGGCCCTCGCGATCGGCCTGACCGGAGCGGCCGACCGCCTGGCCTGGTACCTGCCCGGACCCGCCGACGCCGACCCCGCCGACGCGCCGACGCTCGCCGAGCTCACACCCGGCTGGGTGTCGCCCGTGCTCGCCCTCGCGCTCGTCGTCACGATCGTCGTGGGCGTCTGGCGCGGTCGCCGGTTCGGACCGCTCGTCGTCGAGAACCTTCCCGTGCACGTCCCGTCCGGCGAGACGAGCGAGGGTCGCGCGCGGATGTACGCGCGGAACGCGGCACGCGCCCACGCCCTCGACCAGCTGCGCATCGGCACGATCCGCCGCCTCGCGCACGCGCTGCGGCTGCCGGCGTCGATCGACGTCGCGCGGCTCGCCGACGCCGCGGCCGCCGCGACCGGGCGCGATCCGGTCGCGGTGCGGGTGCTGCTCGTCGACGCTCGACCCGACGGCGACGCCGAGCTCGTGCGACTCGCGGGCGAACTCGGCGACCTCGAAGACGACGTGCGTGCGACACTCGCACCCGAGACCCGACCAGGAAGGCGACCATGACCGACCCGATCGCGAATGCCCCGATGCCGAACGACGCGGCGGCACCGCCCGCCGTGCCGCCGGCCGCGCCTCCGCCCGTCGCCCGCGCCGCGGCGGTGCCGTCCGCGGCGATGCCGTCCGCGGCGAGCGCGCCGAACCCGCCCGACGCAGAACTGCGCGCCGCCCTCAATCGCGTCCGCAGCGAGGTCGGCAAGGCCGTGGTCGGTCAGGACGGCGCGGTCACCGGCCTCATCATCGCCCTCCTCACGCGGGGGCACGTCCTGCTCGAGGGTGTGCCGGGTGTCGCGAAGACCCTCCTCGTCCGCACCCTCAGCCGGACGCTGAAGCTCGAGACCCGGCGCCTGCAGTTCACGCCCGACCTCATGCCGGGCGACGTGACGGGCTCCCTCGCGTACGACCCGCGCACGGGCGAGTTCGCGTTCCGCGAAGGGCCGGTGTTCACCAACATCCTGCTCGCCGACGAGATCAACCGGACGCCGCCGAAGACCCAGTCGGCCCTGCTCGAGGCGATGGAGGAGCGTCAGGTCTCGGCCGACGGCGTCACCCGGCCCCTGCCGGACCCGTTCATGGTCGCCGCGACCCAGAACCCGATCGAGTACGAGGGCACCTATGCGCTGCCCGAGGCCCAGCTCGACCGCTTCCTCCTCAAGCTCGTCCTCGACGTGCCGGAACGCGACGCCGAGATCTCGCTGCTCCGCCGTCACGCCGACGGGTTCGACCCGCACGACCTCGCCGCGGCCGGCGTCGAGCCGGTGCTCGGCGCCGCCGAGCTCGCCCGAGCCCGGGCGGCCGCGGCCGCGGTGCGCGTCTCCGACGACGTGCTCGCCTACGTCGTCGACCTCGCCCGCGCGACGCGTCGCAGCCCGTCGATGCGACTCGGCGTGAGCCCGCGCGGCACGACCGGTCTCCTCGCCGCGGCGAAGGCGTGGGCCTGGCTCACCGGCCATGACTCGCTGACGCCCGACCACCTGCAGGCGATGCTGCTGCCCGTGTGGCGGCACCGGGTGCAGCTGCGCCCCGAGGCCGAACTCGAGGGCGTCTCCGTCGACCAGGTGCTGCGGGGCATCGTGCAGCAGGTGCAGGTGCCGCTCTGAGCACGACCCCGAATCCGTTGGAGGAGCCGCGATGGCGCTGACCGGCCGCTTCGCCCTCGTCGTCGCCCTCGGGGTGATCCCCGTGGTCGTCGCGGGGTTCGCCGGCGCGGCCGAGGCCTGGGTCGCGCTCGTCGGCTGGCTGCTCGTCGCCGTCGGCGCCGGAGCGGTCGACCTCTCGATCGCCGCTTCCCCGCGTCGGGTCTCGTTCTCCCGGGAACTTCCCGAGCGGGTGCGGCTCGGCGAACCCGTCGAATCGGTGCTCACCGTGCAGAACCTCGGCGGCCGGCGGATGCGCGCCGTCGTGCGCGACGGATGGGAGCCGTCGGCGGGCGTCCGGGGTGCCAACCGAACCCGCCTCGACCTGCCGCCCGGCGAGCGGCGCCGCATGACCCTGCATCTCGTGCCCTCGCGGCGCGGCGATCGGCGCACCGAGCAGGTGACGATCCGGTCGGCGGGTCCGCTCGGGTTGTGGGCGCGGCAGGCGACGCTCGCCGCGCCGGGCAGGGTGCGCGTGCTGCCCCCGTTCCACTCCCGCGTGCACCTGCCCTCGAGGCTCACCCGTCTTCGCGAACTCGACGGGCGGACGCCCCTGCTCATCCGCGGGCAGGGCACCGAGTTCGACTCGATCCGCGAGTACGTCCGCGGCGACGACGTGCGTTCGATCGACTGGCGTGCGACGGCGCGCCACATCGACCCCGAAGTGCCGGGCAACGCCCGGCTCATGGTCCGCACGTGGCGCCCCGAGCGCGACCGGCGGATCGTGATCGTCGCCGACACCTCGCGCACCGCCGCCGCGAGGATCGCCGACGAGCCGCGACTCGACACCGCGTACGAGGCATCCCTGCTGCTCGCCGCCCTCGCGACGCACGCCGGAGATCGCGTCGACTTCCTCGCGACCGATCGCCGGCTGCGCGGGCGTGTGCACGGTGCGACGGGACCCGAGCTGCTCGCGCGCATGGTCGACACGATGGCCGGCATCGACGCCGAACTGCTCGAGGCGGACTGGTCGATCGTGCCAGGACTCGTGCGCCAGGTCACGAGCCGGCGGGCGCTCGTCGTGCTGCTCACGGCCGCCGACTCCCCCGGCAGCGCGCGCGGCCTGCTCTCGATGCTGCCGCAGCTCACCGCGCGGCACACGGTCATCGTCGCCTCGGTCGCCGACCCGGCGCTCCTCGAGGCCGGCGTCGTGCGCGACGACCTCGATGCGGTGTACCGGGCCGCCGCCGCCCAGCGCGGACTCGACGACGGCGAGCGGGTCGCCGCCGCCGTCCGCCGGCTCGGCGGCCAGACCGTGTCGGCATCGCCGCAGGGGCTCCCGCCGGCCCTCGCCGACCGCTACCTCGACCTGAAGGCGTCCGGGCAGCTCTGAGCCGGTGTCGCCCGGCGTCGCACACCGACACGTTTCGAGACATTCGCGCGAGGTTCACGCGCCCGCGTGCCGGCGGTCGCTACGCTCTGGAAGGCGCCGTCGAGGCCGTGCGCCGAGTCTCCCGACCGTTCGAACCCATGATTCCGGTCCCCCCAATGAAAGGCAGTCACATGTCCGACACCGCACCCGCATCCGCACCGACGACCGCTCCCGCGGTCGCGACGCCGTCGACCGGCCAGAAGCTCACAGCCGAACTGCTCGGCACGTTCATCCTCGTCTTCGGCGTCATCGGCGCCGCGATCTTCTCGTCGGCCGGCACCGGCCTGCTCGGCGTCGCCTTCGCGCTCGGCCTCGCGGTGCTCGTCGGCATCTACGCCTTCGGCCCGATCTCGGGCGGCCACTTCAACCCGGCCGTCACGCTCGGCCTCGCGATCGCCGGCCGCTTCGCCTGGAAGGACACCCTCGGCTACATCGTCGCGCAGGTCGTCGGCGGCATCCTCGGCTCGGTCGTGCTGCTCGGCATCCTCTCCACCGGACCGAAGTTCGACATGGCGATCTTCCAGAGCGTGTCGACCGGCTACGACGAGCTCTCGCCCGGCGGATTCGGCCTCGTGTCGTTCTTCATCGCCGAGATCGTCGCGACCGCCGTGTTCCTGTTCGTGATCCTCGGCGTCACCTCGGCCGGCCGCGCCGCCTCGAACCTCGCCCCGCTCGCGATCGGCCTCACCCTCACGGTGCTCGTGCTCGTCGCCGGCAACGTGTCGAACGGCTCGTTCAACCCGGCCCGCTCGATCGCGACCGCGGTCTTCGGCGGCCCGCTCGCGCTCAGCCAGCTCTGGGCGTCGATCGTCGCGCCCATCGTCGGCGCGCTCCTCGCCGGTGTGATCTACAAGGCGCTCTTCGACCGCCCGGCGCGTCTCGCCGCGTAGTCGCTCCGTTCCCGCGAAGGCGGATGCCGCGAGGCATCCGCCTTCGTCGTACCCGGGCGCGCGCGGCCGGGACGGTTCCCGCTCACCGGGACGCGGGGTCGGGCGGGAGGACGAAGGGTGCGCCACGGCGCCGGGGTGCGCCCGGCGCGCGACGGCGCCGGTGGCGTGCGCCGGTCGCGCCGCGCGTCGGCGCCGCGACCGGCCCGGTCAGCCCGCGACGATCCGGGTCGCCCCCGCGTCGAACTCGGCGAGGTCGCCCGTCGCGCCCGCCCGCCATGCGCGACGGCCGACGACGAGCATGTAGAAGAGGAGTGCGGCCAGGGCGAGGGCGCCGATGCCGATCTTGACGGCCCACGGCCAGGGCGCCGGCGTCACGAATCCCTCGATGAGCCCCGCGACGAAGAGGAAGAACACGAGCCCGATCGCGACCGCGAACAGCGCCCGCGCATCCTCGGCGAGCGCGACGCCGCGCGGCCTCGGGCCCGGCGCGACCCACGCCCAGAAGATGCGCAGGCCCGCCGCCGCCGCGATGAAGACGCACGTGAGCTCGAGCAGGCCGTGCGGCGCGATGTAGAGGAAGAACGTGTCGCCCTCCCCGTACGTGAACATGACGGCCGCGTTGACGCCGAGGTTCTGCGCGTTCTGCATGATCACCCAGGGCACCCAGACGCCGAGGATGCCGAACGCGACGCACTGCGCGGCGATCCAGGCGTTGTTCGTCCACACCGACCCGGCGAACGACCCCGCAGGGTTCTCGGAGTAGTACGCGACGAACCCCTCCTCCGCGATCTGGCGCAGCTCGCGCTCGGAGCCGATCGACGCGAGCACCCGAGGGTCGCCCATGATCCACCACGCGTACAGCGCCGCGATGACGAACGTCGCGAGCGCGACCGCGAGCGTCAGCCACCGCAGCCGGTAGAGCGCGGCCGGAAGGTCGACGCCGACGAACCGGGTGAGCCGGCGCAGCGCGTTCTCGGGCGCCGCGGTGAATCGCAGTCGCGCCTTCGAGAGGGTCAGCGAGAGTCGGTCGCCGAGGGCGGTCGATCCGGCGGTCGACTTCACGAGCGACAGGTCGGATGCCGCGGCCTGGTACCGCTCGATGAGCTCGTCGGTCTCGGGGCCGGTCAGGCGCCGTGGACTGCGCGCGAGCGCGTCGAGTCGCTGCCAGTCGTCGTGGCGTGCGGCGGCGAGGGCTTCGAGGTCCATCTGCTTGAATACTACCCATGGCCTCTCCGACCGGCACGGCACCACAGGGGGCCGCCTTCGTGCGGGTCGGCCGCTTCGAGGACGACGGCGTGCTCACCGGCGAAGCGGTCTCGCTCGACGTCCGCCCCGCGAGCGTGCTCATGCGCGCCGGCGGCGCGGCGATCGACGTGCTCGTCAGCATCGCGCTGCTCCTCGGCCTGCTCTGGCTCCTCGCGAGCCTCGGCGTCGACGAGGCGGCCCTGCGCGCCGCGATGATCGCCGGCATCGTGACCGTGCTCGTGATCGTGCCGACGGCGGTCGAGACGGCAGCGCACGGCCGATCGCTCGGCAAGCTCGCCCTCGGCCTCCGGGTCGTCCGCGACGACGGCGGTGCGAGCGGATTCCGCCATGCGTTCATCCGCGCCCTCGTCGGGGTCGTCGAGATCTACATGACGTTCGGCGGGCTGGCGCTCCTCGTCGGGTTCCTGAACCCGTCGTCGAAGCGGCTCGGCGACATCCTCGCAGGCACGCACTCCCAGGTCGAACGGGTGCCCGCTCCCCCGTCGACGGCGTTCGGGGTGCCGGTGCCGCTCGCCGCATGGGCGACGACGGCCGACGTCGCCCGGCTGCCCGACCCCCTCGCGCGCCGCGTCGCCGCCTTCTTCGCGAACGTCGAGCATCTCGTTCCCGAGAGCCGTGCGCGCGTCGCCGCCTCGCTCGCCGCCGAGGTCGCGCCGTACGTCTCGCCGGTGCCGGCCGCACCGCCCGAGCTCTTCCTCGCCGGCGTCGCGGCCCTGCGGCGCGAGCGCGACGCCGCAGCGCTCGAGCTCGAACGCGCGCGCATCGACGCGCTCGCGCCGGTGCTCACGTCACGGCCGACGGGGTTCCCCGAGCGCTGACGCCGGCGACGAGGCATCCACCCCGCCGACCGTGACGCGATGGGCGGCGAGCGCCTCATGGCGCCCGCCCGTCCGCGCGGCTCAGTAGCGGTAGTGGTCGACCTTGTACGGCCCCTCGACCGGCACGCCGATGTAGGCGGCCTGCTCGGGGCTCAGCGTCGTGAGCTGCACGCCGAGCGAGTCGAGGTGGAGGCGAGCGACCTTCTCGTCGAGGTGCTTCGGCAGCACGTAGACGCCCGTCGGGTAGGCCTCGGGGCGGGTCCACAGCTCGATCTGGGCGAGCACCTGGTTCGCGAAGGAGTTCGACATGACGAACGAGGGATGCCCGGTCGCGTTGCCGAGGTTCATGAGGCGACCCTCGCTCAGCACGAGGATCGACCGGCCCGTCGGCAGGCGCCACTCGTGCACCTGCGGCTTGATCTCGACCTTCTCGGCGCCCGCGAGCGCCTCGAGCGCGGCCATGTCGATCTCGTTGTCGAAGTGACCGACGTTCGCGACGATCGCGAGATGCTTCATCGCGAGCATGTGCTCGAGGCGGATGACGTCCTTGTTGCCGGTGCAGGTGACGAAGATGTCGACGTCGCCGACCACGTCGTCGACGCGGGCGACCTGGTAGCCGTCCATCGCGGCCTGCAGGGCGCAGATCGGGTCGACCTCGCTCACGATGACGCGGGCGCCCTGGCCGCGCAGTGCCTCGGCCGCGCCCTTGCCGACGTCGCCGTAGCCGACGACGAACGCGACCTTGCCGCCCATGAGCACGTCGGTGGCGCGGTTGAGCCCGTCGGGCAGCGAGTGGCGGATGCCGTACTTGTTGTCGAACTTCGACTTCGTCACCGAGTCGTTGACATTGATCGCCGGGAACAGCAGCTCGCCCGCGGCGTGCAGTTCGTAGAGGCGGTGCACGCCGGTCGTGGTCTCCTCCGTGACGCCCTTGAGCTCCGCGGCGATGCGGGTCCAGCGGTCGGGGGTGAGCTCGAGCGAGCGGCGGAGCGTCTCGAGGACGACCCGGTACTCGGCGCTGTCGTCGGCGGATGCCTCGGGCACGGCGCCCGCGGCCTCGAAGTCGCGGCCGCGGTGCACGAGGAGCGTGGCGTCACCGCCGTCGTCGAGGATCATGTTGGGGCCGATCCAGTCGGCGCCGGCCGCCGTCGCCTCGGCGCTCCAGTCGAAGATGCGGTCGGTGCACCACCAGTACTCGTCGAGCGTCTCGCCCTTCCAGGCGAACACCGGCACGCCCTGGGGCTCGTCGACCGTGCCCTCGGGGCCGACGACGACCGCGGCGGCGGCCTCGTCCTGCGTGGAGAAGATGTTGCAGCTCGCCCAGCGCACCTGCGCGCCGAGGGCGACGAGCGTCTCGATGAGCACGGCCGTCTGCACGGTCATGTGCAGGCTGCCGGCGATGCGGGCGCCCGCGAGCGGCTTCGACGCGCCGAACTCGGCGCGCAGCGCCATGAGGCCCGGCATCTCGTTCTCGGCGAGCCGCAGCTGGTGCCGCCCCGCCTCAGCGAGCGAGAGGTCGGCGACCTTGAACGGGAGGGCGATGGTGGCGGGCTCGATGCTCATGCCGACCATTCTCGCAGGCCCGCGCGCCCGTGACCTCGCGCGGCCGCCTGTCGCTCGCCTACACCGCGCGGATGAGCGCGAGCACCTCGTCGCGGACGGCGGCCATGGTCGGTTCGTCTTCACCCTCGACGTTGAGGCGCAGCAGCGGCTCGGTGTTGGAGGGACGCACGTTGAACCACCAGAACGGCTCGTCGCCCGCGGTGACGCCGGTGACGGTCAGGCCGTCGAGCTCGTCGAACTCGCCGCGACCCGTGAACGCCTCGACGACGCGCGTGTAGGCGGACGGCACGTCGTCGACCACCGAGTTGATCTCGCCCGAGAGCGAGTACGGCGTGAACCGGGCGGCCAGCTCGGAGAGCGGGACCGCCTGGCCGCCGAACTCGGCGAGCACGTGCATCGCCGCGAGCATGCCGTTGTCGGCGCCCCAGAAGTCGCGGAAGTAGTAGTGGGCAGAGTGCTCGCCGCCGAACACGGCGCCCGTCGCCTTCATCTGGTCCTTGATGAGCGAGTGCCCGACGCGCGTGCGCACCGGATTCGCGCCCGCCGCCTCGATCGTCTCGGGCACGAAGCGCGACGTGATGAGGTTGTGGATGACGTTGACGTCGGTCTCGCCGGCCGCCGTGACGCGCGCGATCTCGCGGAGGGCCACGATGGCCGCGACGGCCGACGGGCTCACGGCGCCGCCCTGCTCGTCGACGACGAAGCAGCGGTCGGCGTCGCCGTCGAACGCGAGGCCGAGGTCGGCACCGTGCTCGACGACCGCGCGCTGCAGGTCGACGAGATTCGCCGGCTCGAGCGGGTTCGCCTCGTGGTTCGGGAAGGTGCCGTCGAGCTCGAAGTACAGCGGCACGATCTCGAGCGGCAGGGCGGGAAGCCCTGCACCGTCGCCGAGCACGGCCGGCACCGTGAGCCCGCCCATGCCGTTGCCGGCGTCCACGACGATCTTCAGCGGGCGGACGCCCGACAGGTCGACGAGCGAGCGGAGGTACGCCGCGTAGTCGGCGAGCACGTCGGCGTCGGTCACGGCGCCCGTCGTCGCGGCGGCGGGGATGCCCGCCTCGAGGTAGTCGGCGGCGCGGTCGCGGATCGCGGCGAGACCGGTGTCGAGCGAGATGCCCTGCGCGCCGGCGCGCGAGAACTTGATGCCGTTGTACGCGGCGGGGTTGTGGCTCGCCGTGAACATCGCGGCCGGGGCGCCCATCGAACCGGACGCGAAGTAGCTCTCGTCGGTCGAGCACAGCCCGATCGACACGACGTCGGCGCCACGGATCGACGCGCCGGCCGCGAACGCCGCCGCGAAGGTCGGCGACGAGTCCCGCATGTCATGGCCGACGACCACCCGGCCGCCCGCCGCGCCGACCTCGTCGACGAACGCCGCTCCGAGCGCTTCGACGGTCGCCTCGGTCAGCCCCTCGCCCACGATTCCGCGGACGTCGTAGGCCTTCACGATCGATTCGAGGCGCGCACGAGCGCCCGAGGTCTCGGCGGGATTCATGCCTTGAAACCTACCTCACCGAGGGAGACGTGCCGCACGACCTGCCAGCCGACCGGGGCCGACGTGCGCTCGGCATGACGGGCGCACAGATCGTAGCCGTGCGGCTCGGGCACGACCGCGAGCGGCCCCAGCACGGCCATCGAATCGGCGTAGTCGAAGGTCAGGGTCGCGACCGCCTCGGCGGCGCATGCGGTGCGCGAACAACGTCTCATGGCAGATCAAGAGTAGCGACGACCCCCGCCATTACGATGGAGGGTATGCCCCGCTCTCGTCGTGTCGCCGAACCGCGCTCCCCGAGGCGGCTGGCCCGCGATCGTCACGGGCGGGGCATGCGCTCGCCCGTGACGGGGCCGCATCTCCCGATGCTGACGAACCGGCTCGACGAGTTCGAGCTCACGATCGCGACGACGGTGTCGTACCTCCGCGGCCTCTGGCCCGAACTCGAGGGCGTCGTCTTCGAGGTCGCCCAGGCGCCGGCCGAGGCGATCCACGACGACCACATCGACCGCTGGAAGGTGTACCACGACGAGCGGCGGATCATCTTCTTCCGCCTGCCGATCGTGCGGTTCCTGCGCCTCCAGGAGGGCGAGGACAAGGACGAGAAGCTCCTCGTCGAGAGCTGCGTGTTCCGCGCGATCGCCGATTTCCTCGGGCGCGACCCGTGGGAGCTCGCTCCGGGCCGGTACCGCCACTTCTGACGCGTACCGACCCGTGAGACCTAGTGCGGGTACACCCTGAGCGGCGAGTCCAGCGGTCCCGGCGGCCGCACGGGGAACGAGGAGAGCGCCTGGCGGCCCGAGTAGGCCACCGTCGCGTGCAGGCCGGCCGCTCCCTCGAGTTCCACGACGCTGCGTGCGTCGACCCGGACGGCCTCGGTCGCGCCGGCGGGAACGCCCAGCAGCCGTTCCTCACCGTCGACCACGACGGTCGCCTCGATCTCCTCCTCGCCCGGATTCGCGAGGTGCAGCACCGGATCCGGTCCCGCAGGAACCGCGATCACGGCGGTGTCGAGCAGCGGCCGGGTGCTCGCCGTCCAGGCCAGGTCGACGGCGGCGTCGCGGTCGTCGCCGCCGGGTTCGGTCTGCGCTTCGGGAGCACCGGTCGTCGCCCGGGCGGCCGCGACGATCGGGCCGTCGGCGTCGAGGCTGATGGTGTACTCGCCCGCGTCGAGCTCGCCGAGCGGCACGTCGCTCACGATGCCGGGTTCGAGGGTCGCGTCGATGCTCGCGCCGCCGGAGCCCGACTCGGGCGCGACGTCGATCGACACCTCTACGGGGTCGTCACCGGTCGCGAGCAGGCGCACCGCGGGGAAGGCGTCGCCCTCCGCGTGGTCGTCGGTCGCCTCGACGCCGCCGTCGACCGGCACCGTGAACCCGGGGATGAGCTGCTCCGGCGCGGGCGCCGCCGCGGGCCCGACGAGTTCGACGCCGGCGGGCGTCAGCCCCTCGACGACCGTGTGCTCGAGCGAGGCGGCGATGCCGCCGCCGGTGCTCGTGACGTGCACGACGGGTGAGGCGAGATTCGGTGCGAGACCGGCGAGCGAGACGACGCGCTGCTCTCCGGCGGGCACGATGATCCCGAGCCCGGAGGGCGCTTCGACCGGGCCGCTCTCCCCGAGCACGCGCACGTCGACGGTCGACCCGACTGCGGTGGGGTTCGAGAGCAGCACGAGTCCGGAACGGCCGACGTCGGTGGCGCCGCCGACCAGCCACGCCTCGGCGACGGGCTCGGTGCACCCGGCCGCGGCGAAGCCGGCGATCGACTCGCGCGAGACCTCCTGGCTCTGGGCGCCGGCGAGCATGCCGGCCTCGACGGAGCCGGGTTCGGTCGAGAGCGCGAGCGGCGTCCCGTCGCGCTCGGCGCGCGGGTTCTCGGGCGCGGTGAGCGGCGTTTCGGTGATCTCCGCGTCGTCGGGGGCGGCACCCGGCGTCACGGATGCGGGCCCGACGGACGTCGCGGTGGTCGCCGCCTCGGGGTCGTCGCCGAGCGAGAGCAGCGGCCCGGGGCACACGCGCAGCTGCCCCGTCTCCGCCGGCTTCACGACGACGGACGGCGGGTCGATGCGGTGCTCGGGCCACGGCACGAGCGCGGCGGCCGCGATGGCGCCGGCGGCGACACCGACGGCGATCACGACGGCGAGGCCGCGCCCGCCGATCCGCGCGACGCGACGAGCGAGGTTGCGCTCAGCGGCCATCGTCGTCTCCTTCGGTCGCGTCGGTCACGGGTTCGGTGCGGGTCGTGGCGGATGCCTCGGGCTCGCCGTCGTCCGGCCCGTCGTCCGACGGCGAGTCGGATGCCTCCGGCCCGGGTCCGTCGGCGACCGCGGGCGCGGACTCGTGCTCGGCCGGAGGCCCCGGATCTGCCGTCGCCTCGACCGCCGATGGCGGCTCGCCCGCGTCGGCGGCCTGCGGTCCGGCGACCGCAGCAGCGGCCTTCGGCCTCCGGGGACGCAGGAGCGGTCGCCGCGTCGGACGAGTCCGCGGGCTCCGGTCGGCCTCGCGGCCGGCTCCCGTCGGAATCGACAGCAGCACCGTCGCTCCGAGCACGATGAGCTGCACGGCGGCCACCGCGCCCACCAGCCAGCTGCTCGCCTCGGCCGGGATCTGCGCCGCCGCGGCATCCGGTTCGGCCGACGCGAACCGCCAGAGCGTGCCGAAGTCGGTCTGCCCGACGGCCACGAGCGCGGCGTTGCCGTCGAGCGCCGTTCGCGCCCGCTCGGCGGTCGCGACCGCAGCGGGGTCGTCGACGTCGGGGTCGTCGAGCAGCACGAACGAGGCGCCGAACTCGCGCACCGCCGCCTCGGGGTCGTAGCCGCTGCGGGAGGCCAGGTTGCCGGCGATCTCGGCGAGCTGCGCTTCATCGGCCGACAGGGTCAGCGCCGTCGCGTCGAGCGTCGACTGCTCATCGAGGGTGGTGCCCGCGCCGCGTTCGAGCGTCGCACGGAGACTGCCGTCGAGGTCGGGCGTCATCCGGAGGGTCGTGACCCGCGCATCGGTCTCGGCCTCGGCTCCGACGAACGCCGGCAGGGTCCGCTCGGCCGCGGGCTGCACCGCGACCCGGTCGGTCGCGAGGTCGAGGGCCGTCGGGACGACGGCGGCCACGACGGAGGCGAGCACGACCCAGGCCAGGATCGCACGGCCGCGCCGGAGTGCGTCGAGGGCGACGACGGCGGCGAGCACGAGTCCGAGCCAGGCGAGGCTCAGCCCGGCACCCGACCAGAGCGGCACCGACGTGGCGCCCGAGCTCGACAGGGCGAGGTGCGTGGCGAGGACGGCCGTCGCGAATCCGAGCAGGGCGACCCCGAGCGACAGCACGGCGGAGCGGAACGCGGGCGCCAGCACCGCCGTGAGCGCGACGATCACGAGGGGGATGACGAGCGCGCTGAGGGCGATGCGGAAGTCGACGTCCGTCGTCTCGAAGTACGCGTTCCAGCCGCCCCATGATCCGTCGGGGAGGCCGAGCGCCAGCTGCCAGACCGACGGGACGGTGCTGTCGGTCGGCAGGCCGGGGTCGGCGAGCAGCCCGAGCGGGTTTCCACGCTGCAGCTGCCCGAGCACGAGGGGTGCGGCGAGCACGATCGCCGGGATGGGCAGCCCGACGAGCCGGACGGCGGCGCGGCCGCTCACCGCGAGCGCGACGATCCAGGCGATCAGCAGCGCGGGCGTGAGGCTCGGTGCCGCGGCGATGACGGCGGCGAACAGGAGCGACGCGGTCGCCGCCGCCGCCCACGACGTCGCTGCACCGAAGGCGGCGAAGGCGAGCCAGGCGAGCAGCACGTGGGCGAGGACGGCACCGGGTCGCCCATCGCCGAGCGCGATGAGGAACGGAGGTGCGAACGCCCACAGCAGCGCGGCGACCGCGCGGACCGATCCGCGCTCGGTGAGGCGGGAGGCGGCGAACCAGGCGCCGAGCGCGGCCGTGGGGATCGCGAGCAGCCACAGCAGCACGAGTGCGAACGAGGGCGCCCAGAACGTGACCGATCCCAGCACGGCGAGCGCACCTGCGAACGGGTCGGCCCCGCCCATGAAGCCCGGGCCGATGTCGCGCCAGCCGTAGGCCGCGTTGCGCCAGAGCACGTCGAGCCGGTTCGACAGCGGCTCGAGGCCGCCGCCGCCGACGCCGCCGGCACCGAACAGCCACGAGAAGAGGACGACCGATGCGACGACCGAAACGAGCAGCACCCAGCCGCCGCCGGTACCCAGGAACTGGAGTTCGTGCTTGCGTCCGCGCGCCCGCTCGCGCCGGGCCTCGGCGGAGTGCTGGCGCCGACGCCGCATCTCGTCGGGCTGCATGCGCAGCGGTGCGATCGCCGACCATCCGACCGTGCGGGCCGCCTTGAGCGCCCGGCGGGCGCGCGGCACGCGCGCACCGGAGAACATCGTCGTCACCGCGGCGGCGAACTCGCCCGGGATGGCACCGGGCGCCTTCACGAGGAGCAATCGGATCGACCGCAGCACCGCGAGAGGAAGGAAGGCGAGCCAGTGCAGGGGCACGACCGCCAGCGGCGCGTACACGAGGCGCCGGTGCAACTGCGCCGCCCGCGTCGCCCGGACCCGTCGACGCGTCGTGCGCGCCTTCGGACCGGTCTCCGGGCCGGCGACACCGGTCCCCGCGAAGCGCACGTGGGCCTCGGGGACGACGGCGACGCGATGCCCCGCGAGGCGCGCCCGGATCGAGAGGTCGAGCGCGTCGTCGACGGTGGGCAGGCCCGGGTCGAAGCCCCCGAGCGCCCGCCACACGGTGTGCCGCACGAGGATCGCGGCCGGGTCGAGGCCGAGCACGTCGCTCATGCCGTCGTGCTGGCCCTGGTCGAGCTCGTCGGCGACGATCGTCACGCTACGACCGAGGCGGGTGATCGAGCGGCCGAATCGGGCGATGCGATCGGGCTCCGACCATTCGACGAGCTTCGGACCGGCGATCGCGACCGACTTGGCCGTCTCGAGGGTGGCCATGAGCCGGGAGAGCGCGTCGGGTGCGGGTGCGCTGTCCTCGGCGAGCAGCCAGAGCGCGTCGGCGTCGGACCCGGGGTCGTCGAGCACGCGGTCGGCGGCCCGCACGGCATCGCCGAACGACTGGCGCTGCGACAGGTCGACGAGGCGCGTCGGAGAGATCTTCGCGATCTGCTCGCGAGCGACGACGTCGGCCTCGGTGAGCACGACGACGAGCGCATCGGGGGCTCGCTCCTGCGCCCGGATCGCCTCGAGGGTCTGACGGAGGTGGTCGCCGCCGTGATGCACGACGAGGACGGCGGTGACTCTGGGGAACATCGCAGTCAGCCTAAGCGGCGCATGCCGCGTGCCGCGCGACTCCCCCGGGCGTGCCTCGAAACCGGGACGGACGAGTGCGGGGCCCGCCGAAGCAGGCCCCGCCACTCACACCGCTCGCTTGCGCAGCTTCCGCCGCTCGCGCTCGGAGAGCCCGCCCCAGATGCCGAAGCGCTCGTCGTTGCCGAGCGCGTACTCGAGGCACTCGGCGCGAACCTCGCACCCGGTGCAGATCTTCTTCGCGTCCCTCGTCGAACCGCCCTTCTCGGGGAAGAACGCCTCGGGATCGGTCTGCGCGCACAATGCGTCGCTCTGCCACGCCAACGGATTGTCGTCGTCGACCGCGGGGCGCACACCGGGTACCCCCAGCCTGACCGGATCGACGAACCAATCGTCAGGTACTCCAGAACGATATTCAGGACTAGCCATATCGTCTCCCACCCAGTTGTACCGACCACCCGGAGGGTGTGTCACAACAATTACACCCGTGTAATTCCCGCGCGTCAAGTCGCGGATCGTAAACCCTCAATCACCCGTCGAGGCTTCACGCCACTCGCGACACGCCGTGGTGTTGGACAGAAGTTATGAATCGACGCCGATCACGCGGCGGCGCGACGCGCCTCCCACGCGGTGCGCACCATCTCCGTGAGGGTGTACCGCATCGTCCAGTCGAGGTCGCGGGCGGCGAGCTCGCCGGACGCCACGATGCGGGCCGGGTCGCCCGCACGACGCGGCGCGATCTCGGGCGCGAAGTCGATGCCGGTCACGTCGGCGACCGCGCGCATGATCTCGCCGACCGACACGCCGTCGCCCGAGCCGAGGTTGTAGACGGGCTCGACCGGCTCGCCGGCGTCGAGGCGCTGCGCGGCGACGACGTGGGCCTCGGCCAGGTCGGCGACGTGGATGTAGTCGCGGACGCACGTGCCGTCGGGCGTCGGGTAGTCGTCGCCGTTGATGCGCGGCGTACGCCCGTCGAGCAGCGCGTCGAAGACGAGGGGGAAGAGATTGTGCGGGCTCGGGTCGAACACGTCGGGCGTGCCCGAGCCGACCACGTTGAAGTACCGCAGGCTCGTGTGGGCCAGGCCGGTCGCCCGGGCCTGGTCGGCGAGCAGCCACTCGCCGATGAGCTTCGACTCGCCGTAGGGCGACTCGGGATGCTTCGGGGTCGACTCGGTCACGAGGTCGACGTCGGGCGTGCCGTAGACGGCCGCGCTCGACGAGAAGACGATGCGCGAGACGTCCTTCGACTCCATGGCGGCGAGGAGGGTCGACGTGCCCGTGACGTTCTGCTGGTACGTGTGGAGCGGGCGCTGCACCGAGACGCCGGCGTACTTGAAGCCGGCGAGGTGCACGACGCCCCGCACGTCGTAGCGCTCGAAGGTCGACTCGAGGAGGCGCCCGTCGAGGATCGACCCCTGCACGAACGGCGTGCCGTCGGCGACGAACCCGCGTCGCCCCGAGGAGAGGTCGTCGACGACGACGGTGTCGATGCCCTTCGCCTGGAACGCCCGCACGACGTGCGCACCGATGTAGCCCGCTCCCCCGGTGACCAGCCAGCTCATGTCCCGCCTCTCCGGCGACGGTCTCTCCGGCGCCCCCACGAGCCTAACGAAACTCGCCGGTCGAGACGCGAGGAGCGCGTATCGAGACCCGGGTGGTCGACGTGCGGGAAGCGCACGACGAGGTCGATCGACCCCGAGTCATCCCAGGCGTTCGACGTGCCGCACCCGATCGCGGATCTCGGGCCGGCCGTAGCCGTCGCCCCCGAGCCCGGAGACCGTGGCGACGACGCCCCAGACGGCGAGCGCGATGAGAGCGGCGATGAGGAGGATCACGAAGATGGACATGGCAGTAAATCTATGCATTGCAAGATCCTGCCGACAGTGGCAGAGTTGACACAGATCGACTCTTTCCTGCCACCCGCCCTCGACCGTTCGGAGGTCCCCCGTGCTCCGCTCCATCGCCTGCCTCGCCGTCCCGCAGATGGCACCGTTCGAGTTCGGCGTGATCTGCGAGGTCTTCGGCATCGACCGCTCCGAGCACGGCGGGCCCGTCTTCGACTTCCACGTCGTCGCCGCCGACCCCGGCACGGTCTCGACGAAGCTCGGCTTCGACCTCGTCGTGCACGAGGGTCTCGACTTCGCGCGCACGGCCGACCTCGTCGCCGTGCCCGCCGCGCTCATCGACCAGCCCGTCGACGAGCGCATCGCCGAGGTCCTGCGCGACGCCGTCGACCGCGGCGCCTGGGTGCTGAGCGTCTGCTCGGGCGCCTTCATGCTCGGCAGGGCGGGCATCCTCGAGGGCCGCCGCGCGACCACGCACTGGATGTACACCGACCGCCTCGCCGCCGACTTCCCCGGCACCGAGGTCGACCCCGACGTGCTCTTCGTGCAGGACGGCAAGGTCGTGACCGGCGCGGGCACCGCGGCCGGCATCGATGCCGCCCTGCACATCGTGCGCACCGAGCTCGGGGCGAGCGCCGCGAACATCGTCGCCCGCCGCATGGTCGTGCCGCCGCAGCGCGACGGCGGCCAGTCGCAGTTCATCCAGACGCCGGTCGTCGAGTGCCGCAGCGACTCGTTCGCCACCATCACGGCGTGGATGCTCGAGCACCTCGACGAGGACCTCACCGTCGACCTGCTCGCCCGCAAGGCGCTCATGTCGCCGCGCACCTTCGCGCGCCGGTTCCGGGCCGAGACCGGCACGACGCCGAACGCCTGGCTCAATCGCCAGCGTCTGCTGCGGGCGCAGCAGTTGCTGGAGGAGAGCGACCTCAATCTCGAGGAGATCGCCCGCGAGACCGGATTCGGCACCGCCGCGGTCATGCGGCACCACTTCGTCAAGGTGCTGCAGACGACCCCGACCGCCTACCGGCGGCTGTTCGGCGTGCGGGTCGCCTCGTAGGCGCGCAGTTCGCGGGGCGCCGCGAGAAAGCGGTCGACCGGCACGGATGCCTCGGCGTCGCCCCAGAACGGCAACTCGATGTAGCGCTCGCCGTCGTGCTCGACGAGCGGATGGCGCATCGATTCGAGGCCGCCGCGTTCGATGTACGCCCGGGCCCGCGCACGGTCGCCGCGCAGCACGAACTCGTACAGCACCTTCGACTCCGCGGGCACCTCGCGCCAGATCTCCGCGTCGGCGAGCGCGGCGAGGCCGCCGAGCCCCGATCGGAGGTTCGCGAACGCCTCGTCGTCCATGTCGCGGAGTTCCGCCGTGGCCACGGCGGCGTCGTTCGCCAGGAACTGGGCGATCCTCGCCCGACGGACGGCGTCGGTCGACTCCTCGGCGAGCACCTGCACCGCGGCGATCGCGGTCGCGAACCGGTCGCGCACCTGCCCGGGCCTGACGCCCTGCTGCGTCATGGAACTCCCGTCGGCGCGGATGCGCCAGTCGACGATCTTGCGCGTGAGCACGTCGACCGTCGACGCCCGGGCGTACGCCCGCGCGCTCACGAGCTGGTCCTGGAAGTGTCCGCCCTCGGGGAAGCGGAGTCCTGCCCGCTCCCAGAACTCGCGGCGGTAGAGCTTCGTCCACTGCACGGCGTTGACCATGATCAGCGGGAACGCCTCGGCGGAGGTGCGGCGTCGAGGCTGTTCGTGCGCCTCGTCGATCCAGAACGCGGGTGGCGTTCGACGACGACCCTGCAGGCGGTCGTAGCCGCCGACCGCGAAGTCGGACCCCGTCGACTCGAGGCTCGCGACGAGATCGCGCAGCGCGCCGGGGCGCAGCAGGTCGTCGCCGTCGAGGAACCCGACGAACTCGGCCCGCGCGAGCGCGAGCGCGTGATTGCGCGTCGCGTTGACGTCGCGGAACGCGACCCGCTCCAGTTGCACGCGCGAATCGCGCGCAGCCCACTTCGCGACCCGGGCCGCGGTGTCGTCCGTCGATGCATCGTCGACGACGAGGATCCGGACCTTCCAGTGCCCCTGCGAGAGCACGGATCGGATCGTCGGCTCCACGAGCGGGCCGACGTCGTGGACCGGCATGACGAGGTCGACCCATCCGCGCACCCGATCGGCATCGGGCACGGCTCGCGCCGCAACACGCCCTCGCACTCCGAGCGCACGCCCTCGGGCGCGCGACGCCAGTGCTCGCAGCATGTTCTTCGCGTCGGCCGCTGAACCCATCAGCTCCCCATCTCGATGTCGCTTCGTTCGCGCCGCCTCGGGCGCGCCGACCACCATCGTAGAATCGCCGGGTGATTCGCACGTCGGACGACCCCCTGCTCTCGGTGATCCTGCCGACCCACAACGTCCACCCGTGGATCCGCGAGACCCTCGGGACGGTGCTCGCACAGGACCTCCACGACCTCGAGGTCGTCGTGGTCGACGACCACTCGGACGACGACACGGCGGCCGTGGTCAGGGAGATGGCCGCGACCGATCCGCGCATCCGGCTCCACCGGGCGGACACGCGCGGCGGCGGATCCGCGCGCAACGCCGGGGTGGCGCTCGCTCGCGGCCGGTACCTGGCCTTCTGCGACGGCGACGACCTCGTTCCCCCGCACGCGTACGCTGCGCTCGTGGCGAGCCTCGAGGCGTCGGGCTCCGACATCGCCTTCGGCGACTTCATCAAGTTCTCGCCGAACGCCAGCTGGCATCCGACGGCGAACTGGGCGGCGTACGCGCACGCGCGCCGAGCCTTCACGGCTCGCGACGTGCCGTCGATCCTCTACGGCCGGGCCTGCTGGAACAAGGTGTTCCGGCGCTCGTTCTGGGACGAGTCCGCGGTCGTCTTCCCCGACGTGCCGCGCTCCAACGACATCGTGCCGATGACGACGACGTACCTCCGGGCCCGAGCCATCGACATGGTCGACGACATCGTCTACCTCTACCGCGAGCGGCAGGGCGGCAGCTCGATGTCGTCGAAGGCGGCGAGTGCCGACTCACTGTTGAGCTACCTGGGCCAGGAGATCGAATGCGCCCGCCTCGTCCGGGCCGACGGTTCGACGGGCCTCGCGCTCGCCCAGGCCGAACTCGTCCTCGAGCGCGACGGCTGGGTGCACCTCGCGCGGTACCTGCGAGCGCCCGAGCGCGAGCGCCCGCGCGATGAGGACGTCCGGACGACCGTCGAGCTGCTCCTCTCGACCGTCGGCCGAGGGGTCGACGACATCGCCGCCCCGCACAAGCGGCTGGTGTTCGCACTCGCACTGGCGGGCGCGTTCGACGCGGCCGGGCACCTGGCCCGGATCACGAGCGGACCGATGCTCGAGCCGGCGGACGAGCTCACCGAGTGGATCGGGCTGCTCGGAGCCGACCCGGCGGCCCTGCGCCTGTTCGCGACGCACGAGGGGTGGCTCGCTCGCCGCCTCGGGGCGGCCCTCACCTCCGCGTTGAGCGACCCGACGGAGTCGCTCGCCGAGCGTGTGGCCGAGCTTCTGCCGCTCGCCGCCGACCGGCTCCCGGCCTCTCTCGACGAGGTGCCGGAACTCAGCGGGGTCGCCCTCCTCCCGGTCGCCGACGGCCGGTCGCTCGTCGACGGGCTCGGTTCCCCGGCGACGCTGCGCGCGGTGACGAGCGGGGGCCGGCTGCGGGTCGTCGCGGACGCGGAGACACCGGTCCCCGCCGACCTCGAGCCGGCGCTCTTCACGCCGGCCGACGGCCGGGTCGTCCGGTCCTCGGCCTCGAGGCGGACGGAGGACGGGATCGTCGCCGACTTCCGGCCCGGACGCCTGCCGATCGCGGGGCGCGGCATCCTCGTCATGCGCGACACTCGCACGGGTCGGCTGCGAACGGCCCGCCTCGCGACGGGCCTCCCGGAGTACGACCGGTTCGACCATTTCGAGCTCACCAGGCATCGCGACGTGCTGGAGGTGTCGCGTCGCCGGTCCTGGGTCGCGCGCGCCCTCGCCAAGGGAGGGCGCGTCGTCCGTCACCAGGTCATGCGGAGGGGCCGCTGACCTCGGCGAGCAGTCGGAGATACTCGCTCGAGATCCGCCACGGCGACCGGGCAGCGTTGAACGCCGTGAACTCGGCGGACGTCGCCGGCTGCCGCAACCGCGCGCGGACCTCGCGCGCGAGCGCCTCCTCCGGAACGCCGCCCGAGAAGTAGCCCACCCACGACTGCGTGCCGAACTGTTCGCGCAGGTGCGGCTCATCGGGCAGGATCGCCGGCGTCTCGAACGCCGCCGCGAGGTGCACGCTGCCCGAATTGAGGATGGCGCGGTACGGGAACACGGCCAGGTCCGCCGCCGCGAACCACGTCGCGACATCGCCGTCGGCGACGTAGTCGAGATGCGACGCGAACTCGATCTCCGGGGAGACGGTGCGCTCGATGTAACGCCTGGCATCCGCGTCGGCCGCGCCCGCGAGCAGGAGCGTCGGCGCGTCGCCCTCGGCGGCGAGGATGTTCATCGCGCCGATCAGCACGTCGAGCCCCTTGTACGGGCGCATCTGGCCGAGGAAGAGCACGGCGGGCCGTGCGACGTCGACACCGAGCCGGGTGCGAGCCGTCGCGGTGTCGACGGCCGCGCCGTACACGCCCACGTAGCTGGGGTGGTCGATCACGTGGACGCGATCCGGCGGGAGGACGCAGATCGGTGCGAGGATCTCGGCGGTGTCGGGCGCCATGACGTGGATCGCATCGGCCTCGGCCGCGAGCAGGCGGTACAGGTCGATCTCGGCATCGCGGTGGAGGAGTTCGTGCGGAAGGCGGTTGTGCACCGTCCAGATCAGCCGGACGCCCGCCCGGCGCATCCGCCGCACCATCGTCCGGACCGACTGCAGGGCTCGCCGGGCATCGGCTTCGGTGGGTTCCCGCTGCAGCAGTGGCGCCGTCCAGTGGATGTGGACGACGTCGCCCCGCTCGAGTCGCCGCACGGCCGACTCGAGCTCTCGGCGGGCGGTCACCTCGATGACCTCCCACCCCGATGCACGGGGCGCCAGGCTCATCAGGTTCAGGTAGGGGTTGAGCGGCCAAGCCGGAAAGACGATCACACGTCGACTGCTGCGCACGGCTCCCAATGGTAGCGAAGGCCGCACCGTCGGCGGGCGCGCCGCGAATGCCGGGCACTCGTGAAATCATGGCTCAGTGACCAACGAGATCGCCTCAGACACCCGAATCGACAAGACCGTCCGCATGCTCGGCGACGGCATCGTGATCGGGTCCGGCACGACGATCTACCGGGGCGGTGAGTTCCTCGGGCCGATCACCATCGGAACGTCGGTCTTCATCAATCGGGACGCGTACGTGCGTCCGCAGGTCACGATCGGGGATCGCGTCAATCTCGGCCCGTTCGTCCGGCTGATCACCGACACGCACGAGATCGGTCCCGCATCACGGCGAGCCGGAGCGGTCTCGCATTCCCCGATCAGCATCGGCGACGGCTCCTGGATCGGCGCGGGCGCCATCGTGCTTCCCGGCGTGACCATCGGGTCGGGTGCCGTCGTCGCGGCCGGCGCGATCGTCTCCCGCGATGTCCCCGACAATGCGATGGTGGGCGGGGTCCCGGCCAAGCTGATCCGCAGGCTGGGGCGCTGACCTCCCCGTCGCGTCAGACCCGCCCGACGGTCGCGATCCACGCGACGCCCGGGCCGTCGACCTCGATGCGCCGTTCGTCGGGCGTCACGTAGACGGTCTCGCCCCGCTCGAGGCGTACAGCCCCGAGGGCGCCGCGCAGGTCGATCGGCCCCCCGTCGGCGATGACGATCGCGGGCCCCTCGAGCTCGACGACCGGGGCGGCGCCGCCGGAGGCATCCGCATCGCCTGCGGTCGAGCCGGATTCGAGCCGGTGCAGCACGAAATCGGGGACATCGGGACGGAACGTCTCGATGCCGGGTCCGGGCCGCTCGGGCTCGAGTCGCGGCGGCTCGCCCGGCGTGAAGTCGAGCACGTCGACCAGTTCGGCGACGTCGATGTGCTTCGGCGTGAGCCCGCCCCGCAGCACGTTGTCGCTCGCGGCCATGAGCTCGATGCCGAGTCCGTCGAGGTAGGCGTGGACGTTGCCGGCCGCGAGGTAGAGCGACTCCCCCGCATGCAGCCGCACCCGATTGAGCAGCAGCGAGATGACGATGCCCGGGTCGCCGGGGTACGCCTCGGCGAGCGCGCCGACCGTATCGAACGAGAGGGCATAGGGGGAAGCCGCCGCCTCGGGCGATGCGGCGAGCGCGGTCACCCGCTCGACGACCCAGCTGGCCTCGCCGGAGTCGCCGCCGCGACCGTCGCGCAGCAGCCACTCGACCGTCGACCGCAGCGGCTCGGGTTCGGCGAGGTGCGCCGCGAGCAGGTCGAGCGCACCGGGTTGCGGATCCGCCGAGGCGGAGTCGGCGGCGCGGAGCGCGTCGAGCACGCCCGCCACCTCGTCGAGCGGGCGGAATCCCGAGAGCGCGTCGAACGTCTCGCTCACCGCGACGATGAGCTCGGGCTTGTGGAACTCGTCCTTGTAGTTGCGGTCGAAGGCGTCGATGGCGACGCCCTCGGCCTCTTCGCGAGCGAAGCCCGCGCGCGCCTGCGCCGGGGTCGGGTGCGCCTGCAGCGAGAGCGGCTCTGCGGCGGCCAGCACCTTCAGAAGGAACGGGAGGCGCGCGCCGCGTGCGGCGAGGTCGGGCCCCAGCGCGGTCGCGGGGTCGGCCGCGATCCACTCGGAGAGGTTCGCATGCCCCGAGGATGCCTCGTGGACGAGCCTCGCCGGCGACCCGGCGTGCGCCCCGAGCCACAGCTCGGCCTCCGGGCGACCCGACGGGGTGCGCCCCCGGAAGTCGGCGATCGCGGTGCGGGATCCCCAGGCGTAGTCGCGCGGGGTGTTGTCGATCGCCACGAACATCGGTGAGGGTCCTCTCGTCGCCGGGATTCCCACGCTACCAACGGTCGCGGCCGGCGTTCGTCGGCCGTTGCTGCGGACCGGGCGGCACCGGGGATCAAGCGGTCGACGGTCGGCTGCCGTGGTCCGCATCCTCTTCGGCCGAGCGCGTCCCGGATTCGGGACGGGGATCTGCGCGATCGCCCGCGGAATCGGCGAGCAGTTCCGGAGCGGTCGCCTTCCGCCCGGCGCCGCGCCGCGCCCACGGGATCGGTGTCAGCATGAGCCCGATCAGGAAGAGGCTGCCGAACACCGAGGCGACGACGTAGCGAGGAAGCGCCGTGGGGCTGGCGACGAGGAATGCGAGGTTCACGAAGGCGGGCACGGTGGCCAGCACGTGGAGCCGGCTCCGCCGGCGCACGAAGAAGGCCAGCGCGATCAGCGGGATCCACGAAGCGTAGAACGCCTTCGTCGACAAGAGGTTGCCGGTTGAGAACGCCGTCGTGGCACGGTTCACCGACGTCATCGTCGCGACGAGCGCCTCGGGATTGTGCAGTTCGTCAGAGATCTCGGTGATCTGTTCCACCGTCGTCGTGGGGAGGCTTCGAGACTTCCAGTACTCGATGTACCTGCTGGTGTCGAGGTCGTCCTGGAACGACATCGACGTGGTCGGCGCGAAGTACTCGAAGGTGTTGTTCGCCGTCGCCGACAGCGCGGTACCCGGGTAGCGGATGAGCTGATCGAACCAGACGCGCGCATAGTCGAGCCGATCCGCGAACGATGCCTCGAGGTTCCAGCGGCCCTTCACGGGATCTGATCGCCGCGGGGTGTACGCCGCCGCAAGACCGTCGTATCGGAGCACCTCGTCGATGACGGCCTTTTCGCCCGGCGGCAGTTGGTCGCCGTGGTCACGGACGATGCGCGCCGTCTGCTGCACCGGCAGGCTCAGGACGTCGGTCGACGTGGCGGGGCGTATGCCCAGCGGGTTCAGCACCAGGGTCGTCCAGGCGATCGTCGACACGAGCATCGCGATCGAGCCGCCCGCCAGGATCCTCCAGCGCCGACCTCGAACCGAGGTTGCGAGCAGCACGGCGAGGCAGACGGCGACGAGGTAGACGTTCGTCCGCTTGGTCAAGATGAGTCCGCAGGAGAACGCGATCGCCAGGATCGCACCGGACCAATTCATGAGCGACTGCCCGCGAGTACGCAGAGCGTCCACGTACACGACGAGGAACGGAAGCCAGAACACCAGGGCGAACGTGTCCTTCACCATGACCGAGGGGCCCGTGAAGAATGCCGGCAGCGTCGCGGCAGCCACCACGAGTACCCACCGTGGCCCGTGCGGCAAGCCGAGTCGTGCCAGGTACGTCAGCATGTACGCGACGCCGAATGCGATCGCACCCTCCTGCAGCGCGAGGAACGTGAACATCCCCCACCGGTCGTCACCGAGGAGTTCTCCGAGATTCCAGAACGTTCCGAACACCATCGAGTCGAACCACGGGTGGTGATCGGTCTGCTGCTGGAGTCCCAGCCACTGGAGCTTCTGCGTCACCGTGTCCGAGTCGATGTTCCCGGGCCAATGGAGCAACAACCATGCCGACCACGGACCGATGAGCGCGACCCACATCCGCCACAGTCGCCCGTCGGCGGCGATCGTCCCTCTCCGGTCGGACTCCGTCCCCACCGAGCGCGGCGAGCCGTCCCACCGTCTGTCGAGCGCGGCGAACGCCACGGTGACGAGCGTGTAGAGCAGCACCGCGATCCCGATGACGGCGACGAGGCTGCCGAGCGCTGCTCCCGCCGAGGACCAGAACCAGGCGGCACTGTCCGTGGCGGAGAACGAGGCGCCGACGACGGTGAAACCGGCCAGCGCCACGGACAGCAGCGCGGTCGGAAGGTCCCACAGGCGACGCAGATCCCTCAACGTTGAACCCTCTTCGAACATCAGGGCGATCGCCGGAGGCTGCCGCGCAGGGTCCGACGCCCGACGGTTCTCTCGTGTCAACCGTCATCGGCTGCTCGGCGAGTCGGCGCCGAGCGGTCGCCGTACGTCATTGCGAATTGGGTACAGGATGCCCGTCCGTCGACGGTTCCGCCAGTGCGCGACGCGGATCGTGCGCGGTTCAGGCGCTCTCGTGCGGCTGCGACCGCGACCGGAAGAGCCAGCGGTAGCCGAGGTAGTTCGACACCATGCCCACCGAGACCGCGCAGACCTTCGCGATCGGGGCCATGACCTCGGTCGGCACGCCAGGGGCCACCGCACCGCCGATCGCCATGACGAGCCAGATCACGAGCGACTGGATGACCAGGCCCGACAGCAGCGTCACCGCCACGAACTGGACGAGGGTGTGACTGTGCTTCCGATCGGAGCGGAACACGAAGGTACGGTTCAGCAGGTAGCTGACGCAGAGCGTGATGACCGTGGAGAGGACGTTCGCGACCAACGCCTGCATCCCGAGGAAGCTCGCGAAGAGCGTGAAGAGCCCGATGTCGAGGAGCGTGTTGAACCCGCCGACGAGGAGGTACCGCAGGATGGAACCGTACCGGTCCCACCATCGCCTCCAACGCGGGTCGGGCGCGGCGTCGTCGGCCCCGCCTCGGCGGGACCCCGACTCCGACTCCTCCGACTCCGAGATCGTCACTCCGTTCACCGGCCGTCTTGGCCGGGGGCCGACCATCGCAGGTACGAGAGCCGTGCGGCCTCCTGTCGAGCGTGGAGGACGCCGTTGAGGATGAGCCCGACGACGAAGGACATCATCGCGATGATCATCAGCGACGACGCAAGGACCGCGGTCGGGAACCGCGCAACGAGGCCCGTCTGCACGAAGTCGACGATCACGGGGATGCCGAAGACGAGCCCGGCGAGCGCGAGGATCGACGCGATCACCCCGTAGAAGAACATCGGTCGCTCGTGCTGGAAGAGATTGCCGATGAGGCCGAGGATGCGGAACCCGTCGTGGTACGTGCGCAGTTTGCTGACGCTGCCGTCGGGCCGGTCGCGGAAGCCGACCTGCACCTCGGTCTGCGGCACTCGGAGGCTCATGGCGTGCACGGTGAGTTCGGTCTCGATCTCGAACTCGCGGGAGAGCGAGGGGAACGACTTCACGAATCGCCGGGAGAAGACGCGATAACCGCTGAGCATGTCGCTCACGGGCTCGCCGAAGAGCGAGCCGACGAGCCGGTTGAAGATGCGGTTGCCGGTCTCGTGGCCCGGACGGTAGGCGGTCGCCTCCGTCTGGGACTGGCGTCGCACGCCGAGGACGTGGTCGAGCGGCCCCTCGCGGAGCGCCTCGATCATCTCCGGCGCGGCCGACGCGTCGTACGTGTCGTCGCCGTCGATCAGCAGGTAGATGTCGGCGTCGAGGTCCGCGAAGGCCCGGCGAACCACGTTGCCCTTGCCCTTGCGACGCTCGGTGCGGACGATCGCGCCCGCCTCGCGAGCGACGCGTGCCGTGTCGTCGGTGGAGTTGTTGTCGTAGACGTAGACGGTGATGCCGGGCACCGCCGCCTTCAGGTCGCCGACGACCCGCCCGACGGCGATCTCCTCGTTGTGACAGGGGACGATCGCGACGATCTGCGGTTCGGCGGTCAACTGCTGGTCTCCGGTTTCGTGAGGGACACCGGCGAGGAGTCCGGTGCGGCGAGTCCTGGTTCGGGGTGATCCGCGTCGACGGCTTCACCTTCGCCGGCGCGCCGAGGCCGTGCCGCCGGCGTCAGCACCATGGCGGCCGCGGCCAGGGGAAGTGCGGCGTAGAAGGGCAGCATATAGCGCTGGATGCTGCCCGGCCCAGCCAGCAGGGTGAGCATGAGCACCGCGTACGGGATGAACACGGCGAGCGAGGTCCAGTTCCGGCGACGGATCACGACCACGGCCGCGATGATCCAGAGCCATGTGATGAAACCCGGCGCAGCAAGGCGGCCGATCACCGGGATCGCGTAGAAACCGTCGTTCTCGGTGCCCAGGAAGTAGTCGTGCGACGGAACGATCCCGCTGGCGATGAGCCACGCGGGAAAGCCGTCGGTCGGCTCTCCGGACGGAATGTCGAGATGGATCTGCCTGACGTCGTTCCCGGAGTACAGAGGAAGGAGTTGGTACGGCGCCGACGCCGGGTCCCAGTATCCGACCGTGTTCGCCAGCGTCGCCTCGATGGCGGTCGCGGGGAAGCGAAGCGCCAGCTCGGCCCATCCGGAGAGCATCGTCGTCGTCGAGTTCGAGTTCCAAGCACCGCGGCCCTCGAGTTTCATCGGGTCCGACAGCTCGGGAACGTAGTGCGTGACCAGTTCGTCGAGCTCGGCACCGTCGAAGGACTCGGTGAGGAACGCACGTTCCTCCGGAGTCAGTGCCGCAGCATCATCCCGTGCGATTCGCGCCAACTGCTGGATCGGCACCGACCAGGTCTCCACCTTCGGCCCGGGCTGGACGTCGAGCGCGGAGTAGATCGGGCCGACGTACAGGACGAAGAGTGCCGCCTGAACGGCGACGACGGCGAGGAGCTTCTTCCAGTGACGCCTCAGCGGGAAGAAGAGGAGCGCGAGACCCAGCATGACCACGTAGATGCCGTTGCTTCGCATTCCGACAGCCATGCTGCCCGCCACCACCAGCGTGACCCACGGCCACCACTTCCGGGCGGCATCGGATCGGAATACCAGCTCCCCGATCGCGACGGCGAAGAACGTGATGCAGGAGGTGAAGGGAACGTCCTTGACCACCACGATGCTGCTCAGCGCGAGCACGTGCGAGAGCGAGAGCCACGCGAACGACGCCAGCCAGATGCGGTGGTCGACGCGCCAGACGGCCATCCGGGTGAGGAGCAGCGTGTACGCGGCCACTTCCACGACGATCTGCGTCGCCGCGCCGAGCACGACGCCGCCGGCATCCCCGAAGCCCAGCGCGGTCCCGAGCCACTGCGTCGCAGCGATCTGCAGGGAGTGGCCGACGGGCTCGTAGGACTCCCACGGGGACGTGCCGCGGGCGTAGGCGTAGCTGCGGAAGGTGTCGGGGACGATGATGCCCGGCCACCACAGAACGAGGACCAGGATGCGGGAGAGCGAGAGGACGGCCGCCACGACGGCGATCGCGATGGCGCGCCGCCGCCGGTCTGCGGCGGTCAGCCGCTCCATGAAGCGTGCGATCGCCGAGGTCGGCCGGGAATCGGCCGGGCCCGGCACGGCGGTCAACCGGTCCACGACGACCATGAGCGCGGCTACCGCACCGGCGGCAGCCCACGCGATGCCGAGCCATTGCATCGACCACCAGACGGGGTTGTGCAGCATCGCGCCCAGCTGATCGAACTCGCGCAACGCGGCGCCGACCACGACCGCCGCCGCGAGGAGCGCTCCGACCGGGACCGCCCAGAGCCAGATCGATGCCTTCGCAGACCGCAGCACCCAGACCCCCGCAGCGGACAGGGCGATGAACACGACGACCGCGGTGAACGAAGCACCCGGTGTCGAGGGCGCGAGCAGCGACCCCGGCGTCGTCGAGCAGAGCGCCGTCGTCGACACCAACGCGCCGACGACCGCGAGACTGATCTTGACCGCTCCGACTCGGGGCGCGCCGTCACCGGTGGTCGCGCCGTCACGCGCCGTCGCGCCGTTACTGGCGGCGTTCATTCGGGTGGTCTCCAATCGGCAACGTGCACGGCGGATGGCAGCGCACCGGAGACCGGGTCATCCGCCGACGACCGTCGGATCAAAGCCATGCTTGACCGCTCCGACGGCGATGACGCCAGGGAATGCGCTCGGGAGTGAACGCACCACCATACTAATTCGTCGAGGTCGCCGGCGGTTTCGCGGCGAAGGCGAGTCCCGGGGTCGACGATATGCTGGCCGCCACAGAGATTGGAGCGCCATGCCCTCGTCTGCCCCCCGTCTCGTCGGCATCGCGGTGATCGGCATCGCATCACTGGCGTGGCTCGGCCTCGTCGTCGCCTCGTGGGCGATGGGGTGGATCGGACTCCCAGAAGCCGTCGCGGGGATCGCGATCTGGGGCATCGGTCTCGTCGTCCTCGTCGGTGCGGTGTACGCTCGCCGCGCCTCCATCCAGGCCCGCCGCGTTCGCGAACAGGTCGACGTCCTGCAACGTCGTGTGACCGAGTCCGAGGCGGCCCACGCTCGAGAGCTCGGCGGTACGGCCGGTGCGATCCGGTCATCGGCCGAATCCCTGGGTCATCTGGAGGCCGCTCTTGCGCAACTCCGGGAAACGGAGCTTCCGGCCCTCAGGGTGGATCTGCGTCGGCACATCACGTCGAGCGGGATCCACGACTACGAACAGGGCGCGGCCTGGGCGGAACTGCGCGAGCTGATCGGGATCACCCACCCGATGCCGTCGCTGCGCGGTTGGGCCGCCTCTCCCGATGTGCTGCGACTGATCGTCGCCGAGATCCTCCGTTCGCGGCCCGCCCTCGTCGTCGAGCTCGGCAGCGGTGCATCCACGGTGTGGCTGGGTGAGGCCCTGGCGAAGGTCGGCGGTCGGCTCGTTTCGATCGAGCACGACGACCGCTTCCTCGCGGCGAGCCGGCGGCTCGTCGAGGAGCACGGGCTCGACGGCGTCGTCGAGGTGCGCCACGCGCCGTTGACGACCGGCGGCGCCGGACTCGATCACGATCTGCCGTGGTACCAGACCGATGCGATGAGCGACCTCGACGACATCGACCTCGTCTTCGTCGACGGACCGCCCGGAAACCTCGGGACGTTCGCGCGCTATCCGGCCATGCCGACGCTCCTGCAGAGGTGTCGGGAGACGGCGGTCTTCTACCTGGACGATGCCGACCGCCCTGAGGAACGGGCGACCGTTCAGCGCTGGCTGACCGAGTTCCCCGAACTCTCGCTGGAATCCGTGGCGACCGAGAAGGGCACGGCCGTCTTGCGTCGGCGCTGACCGTCTCCGCGCCAGCGCCACCAGAAGAGGTCGGTGACGAACCGACTCGACTCGCGCAGCGCCGTCTCCCAGAACTGGAACGACGTCACCCACACCGTGATCGCCGTCGCCACGACCGCTGCAGTCACGTAGACCCAGCCCGGGAGGCTCGGCCAGGTGACCGAGGAGAAGGGTACGACCACGTACTGGTGGAACACGTAGATGGCGAGGCTGACGGTACCGAGCCGCGCGAGCGTTCCCGAGCGCTCCGGCATCAGCAGCAACGCCGCCGCCGAGACCACCACCATGATCGGGATCGGGAGGATCCTGAGCACCATGACGGCCAACGTGCCGTCGTCGACGTTGTCGGCGGTCGCCGTGCCCATGATCCAGCGCGGGTAGAGGTGAGAGGCGACGACGGCCAGCGTGACGAGACCGATCACCGCAGCGGCCCCCCATTTCCACCGCGAGGAGCGCTGCTTGCTCCACGCGAGGACGCGCCACCCGTAGACGTGGCCGATGACGAAGAAGGGGAAGTAGAACAGCGCACGGCTGTGCCCGAGGAGGGCGGGCTGGAGCGGCGACAGCGCCGAGACCATCGCGATGACGATCGAGAGGGCGACCGAGATCCGGGGGAAGCGATCGATCAGCGGAACGGTCAGCAGCCAGAAGGCGAGTGCGACGAGGAACCACAGCGCGAAGAACGGGTAGAGGAGCCGGCCCGGCGCGAACGTGAAGGCCGCTCCGTCCCAGAAGACGAAGCTCGCCTGGATCACGACGTAGATCACGAGCATCTGCAGTGCACGACGGACCGCGGACCCCGCACGTGCCGTCATGCCCGCGAACGCCACGAAGAGCGGCATGTGGAACAGGTAGATGGCCGTGAGCATGAGCTCCTGCGGCTGGCTCTGCCAACCGCGCGGCACATCCCCCACGCCGTTCGGACCGAACTTCTCGAGGAAGTGACCGAACACCACGAGGATGATCAGGACGCCCTTGACGACGTCCAGCTTCGTGTCACGGACCCGCGTCGGGCGAACGGCCCCGCTCATCACGGAGTCGGGGGCGTCCGTCGCACCGACCGGTAGGCCTTCACGGCCGGCCGGCCGACGAGTCTCACCGCGGCCCGCATCCCGCGTCGGAACACCGAGCGGTTCGCGGCGAGCTCCTTGTGCAGGCGCCACTCCGCCTTGGCCACGCGCTCGGTGAGCTCGTTGACGCGCGCGTCCTCCATGATCACCTTCGCGTCGAGGTCGACCTCACGGAGGTCGAGCAGTTCGGCCTCCTCGGCCGACCCCCACTCGAATCCCCAGACCTGCTCGATGCGGTCCTCGAGGTCGTGCTCCGGGTCGACGTACGCACGCGCACGGGCGACCGCTGCGGAATCCCAGATCGTGACGGACTCGTCCTTCCCGTGTCCGGGTGTGAAGAAACGGACCGCACCGAGCCGGTTCGAGTCGATGTGACGGTACATCCGGCGCAGGCTGTCCGACGAGAGCCCCGCGGTGACCGGGAGGTCGAGGCGGAACGGCGCCGGGAAGACCGTCGCCGGCACCTCCTCGACGAACTTCACGCGACCGTCGGAACGGAACCACTCCTGGACCAGGTAGAGCTCGTTCATCGGATCGGCCAGCACCCGCCGACGGCCGTCGTGCAGTTCGGACCACGGGCCGACGAGCGCGACGTGCACGTCGGTGAGGGTCGAGGCGAGCACGCGGTCGACGCAGTTGCGCGCGAACTTCGCCGTCTCGGGCGTCACCTCGACGACGACCTGCACGAGCGGGACCTCCCACACGCGGTTCTCGGCTCGTCGGCGGTAGCGCGGGATCGGCATGCGCTGGGCGAAGTGGACGTCGTTGTGCCAGGCGACCTTGACCGCGTGGTCCTGGACGGTGCCGCGACCGAGGTGCCAGGTGCGCGCGTCGTTCACGGGGATGAACACACCGCCGGCCTGCCAGATCTGGTAGGCGATCTCGGTGTCCTCGCCGAGGTGGAGGCGCGTGTCCTGGCCGAACGTGCGGTCGTAGACTGCGCGGGTCACGGTCGCGCAGGCCCCCATGTGCGTCGAGTAGTTCCGACCGTCGGAGTTGTTGAGGTCATCGGTCTGCCGGAAGATCTCGATCGACCAGTGCTCGTGCAACGTCGTCGGGTCGTAGTCGTCGCCGATCGTGCCGTCGAGCACCTTCTGGTACACGGTCTCGGGGGTGTAGTCCCACGTCTCGATGAATCCCTTGTGCCCGATCGTGGCCGCCTCGGGGATGAAGTGCGCCCACTTCGCGTGCTGGGTGACGTTGTCGCGGAAGAGGATCATGTCGGCGTCGACCCAGTAGATGATGTCGCCCTTGGTCGCCTTGATGCCGATGTCGGTGGCGTTCGAACGCCCCCAGCCCTCCTCCACGCGGATCAGCTGCAGGTTCTTCGGAACCACCGGGCCGAGCTCGACGGCCGGCTCGCTCCCGTCGTCGACGACGACGACGTCGAGGAGGTCCTCGGGGTAGTCCTGCGCGGCGAGGGACGCGAGGGTGAGCGGAAGCGTCGCGCTGTTGTACGAGGCGATGACGACCGAGACCGACATGGTCGGCACCCACCCGCTCGGGAGCTCGCCGTCGAAGACGTCACGCCAGCGGTTCTTCACGACAGGAACTGTTGCGGACGGCGTAGGCAGGAGAATCTCGGGCACCGAGCGATTATACAATCTTGAGGGCACGCGCCCGTTTCGGCGGAGTGTCATCGAACGTCCCGAGCCGGGTGCCGACGCACCCGTGAGAGGTTGCACACACCGTGTCGAAGATCCGTCGCGCACTCGGTCGCTTCAAGCGGCACTCGGTCAAGGTGGCCGACCAGTCGCAGTGGACGGGAGCGAGTTACGTCGAAGACGCGGCGAGCGCGCAACGCCTCGTCGAGACCGACCCCGGCGCGGCGCCCAAGGTGAAGCTGCGGGTCCCGGACGCGTCCGCGTTGCGGCTCCTCGCCCTGCCGGCCGACCCGATGGTCCACACTCGCGACCTCCGCCTGCGCATCGATCACTGGGAGGCTCCGCTCCCCCACTGGCGCGGGCGCCCCGGACACATCCGGCACCTCGCGAAGATCTCGCTCGTGTACCGACCGAAGCAGCAGACGGCCGAAGCCCACGTCCGCCTCCACGAGCCGGTCGCGCTCGCCGACCTCGCCGCGGCACTGCTCCCGGCGTTCGTCCCCGGCTACGCGATGACCGGTGCTGGATTCCCCCTCGTCGCCGTCGACGCCTCCGCCCCCTCCGACGTCCTGGCGACGATCCCGACCCGCGCACCGCGGCGACTCATCGACTTCCCTCGCGCACTCGAGGGCGTGGGCCTGCAGAACGCCGACGTGCTGATCGTGGGCGAGACGCTCGGCGACGAGGAGCGGGCAGCGACTGAGCGGCTCACGATGACCGGCGCCGGGCACTTCACCGTCGAAGCGGCGCCCTCGGCGATCATCGACCTCCAGGTGCACAATCCGATCGGCAGGTTCCAGTCCTTCGACCCGTCGCCGTCGCCGCACGAACTCGTCGGCACCGACGGGGCCGACCTCGTCGTGCGCCGGCTCGAACCCGACGGGACCGTGGTCGACGAACTGCGGTTCGATCCGGCGCAGCCCCTCGCCGCCTCGCACGTGCGTGCGCTCCGCGGGGTCGAGAGCCTCGCCCTCGACTCGCTCGTCGGGCCGGTCGACTCCGAGCTCGCCGCTCGTCTGGCCGAGATCTCGGCGACCGGCGTGATCGGACACGGGCTCCCCGCATCGAGCGAGATCGCTCCGAACCTCGCCCCCGAGCTCGTCGACCTGCTGCGCAAGCCCTACCGGCAGTCGATGGGGCTCGAGCGGGAGAAGCGCTCGGTCGCCCTCCGCCGGGCGGCGATGCATCACCACGCCGGGTTCCTCGGCCTCGCCGGCGCCACGACGGCGCGCACGGGCCACCGGCTGCTCCCGCGGGTGAGCGTCATCCTCTCGAGCATGCGGCCCGACCGCATTCCGGCGGTGCTGCAGCAGATGGCGCGCCAGACCTACCCGAACTTCGAAGTGATCGCCGTGATGCACGGCGTCGAGTCACCCGACCTGACGGCGCTCACCGACGAGCTCGACGGGCTCGACCACCGCATCGTGCCCGTCGACTCGACGCTGCTCTTCGGAGCAGCGCTCGCGGAAGGCGTGCGGCACTCCGACGGCGACCTGATCACCAAGCTCGACGACGACGACTGGTACAGCGAGCACCACATCTGGGACCTGGTGCTCGCATATCTCTACTCGGGCGCCGACCTCGTCGGCAAGACCACCGAGTACCTCTACTTCGAGGGCATCGACCACACCGTGCATCGCACGTTCTCGGTCGAGCGGTACCACCAGCAGGCCGCCGGCGGCGCGATGATGCTGTCCCGCGCGACGTTCGACGGCCTCGGCGGATGGCGCCCCACGCCGAACTCGACCGACCGGTCGGTGCTCATCCGCCTGGCCGACGAAGGCGGCGTCGCGTACCGCACGCACGGGCTCGGCTACATGTACATCCGGCACTCCGACTCGCACACGTGGGTGCGGTCCGAGTCCCAGTTGCTCAACGGCTCGTTCGAGCAGTGGCGGGGAATGCGACTGCCCGAGACCGACGCCTGAGGCGCCGGGGCCGCGCCGGTGCCCGATCGGACACCGGCGGGCCGCGGGGTCAGCTCCGGCCGAGCCCGCGGTACTCGAAGCCGGCGGCCTTCCAGGTCGCCGAATCCAGCACGTTCCGCCCGTCGATGATGCGCGGCGTCGCCATGAGGCCCGCGACCGCAGCCGCATCGAGCGAGCGGTACTCGCCCCATTCGGTCACGAGCACAGCCAGTTCGGCGTCGCGCAGCGCGTCGCCGGCGTCGGTGACGTAGTCGAGCTGCGGATGCCTCGCCCGCGAGTTCTCGATGCCGTACGGGTCGGTCGCGATCACTTCGGCGCCGAGGCCGTGCAGGCGGGCCGCCACGTCGAGCGCCGGCGAGTCGCGGATGTCGTCGGAGTCGGGCTTGAACGTGAGGCCGAGCACGGCGATGCGCTTCTGGAAGACCGAACCCCCGAGCATCTCGACGGCGAGGTCGATGACCCGCTCGCGTCGGCGGAGGTTGATCGCGTCGACCTGACGGAGGAACGCGACCGACTCGGCACGACCGAGTTCTTCGGCGCGGGCCGTGAACGCGCGGATGTCCTTGGGCAGGCAGCCGCCGCCGAAGCCGATCCCGGCGTTGAGGAACCGGCGGCCGATGCGGGCGTCGTGGCCGATCGCGTCGGCGAGCGTCGTGACGTCGGCACCGGTCACCTCGGCGATCTCGGCCATCGCGTTGATGAAGCTGATCTTCGTCGCGAGGAAGGCGTTCGCGGCGGTCTTCACGAGTTCGGCCGTGGCGAGGTCGGTGACGATGCGCGGGGTGCCCGCGTCGATCGCGACCCGATACACGTCGTCGAGCAGCTCGGCATGCGCCTCGTCGGTGACGCCGTACACGATGCGGTCGGGCGTCAGCGTGTCGGCGACCGCGAAGCCCTCGCGCAGGAACTCGGGGTTCCAGGCGAGCCCGGCGCCCGTGTCGGCGATGCGCTCGGCGAGCGCGGCCGCCGTGCCGACCGGCACGGTGCTCTTGCCCGCGACGAGGGCGCCCGGCGCGAGGACCGGCCGGAGGGCGTCGATGGCCCCGTGGACGAATCGCAGGTCGGCGCCGTCGGCGTCGGCGAGCTGCGGCGTGCCCACGGCGAGGAAGTGCACCTGCGCGTCGGCGGCCTCGGAGATGTCGGTGGTGAAGCGGAGCCGGCCGCTCTCGACCCCCTCGACGAGGAGCTCGGGAAGCCCGGGCTCGTGGAACGGCGCCTCACCGGCGGCGAGCTTCTCGATCTTCGATCGGTCGGTGTCGACGCCGATCACCTCATGCCCGAGCTTGGCCATTGCGGCGGCATGCACCGCTCCGAGATAGCCGCAGCCGATCACCGAGAGCTTCACGTTTCTCCTTCAGGTCAATCCAGTCCATTCTGCGCTATTCGGCCGGGTAGCCTTGACCCCATGACTCCCGGACGTCGAGACGCGCTCACCGGCGCGTACGCGACGTTCGCGCTCTTCACCCTGCTCGCGGGCCAGTTCTGGCGCAATCTGCTGGGCTGGTGGGGCTTCGGCATCGTCGCGGGGCTCGTCATCGTCGGCGCGGTCTGGCTGATCGTCGCCGTCAAGCCCGCCTGGAACTGGCGTCGGGTGCCGAAGTCGACGCTCGTCTTCCTCGTCATCGCGACGGCGTCCATCGCCTGGTCGTTCTACCCGGGCGCCTCGGCGCTCGGGGTTGCGCTCACGCTCGTGACGAGCTTCGTCGGCGTCGCGCTGGCCCTGTGCCTCGCCTGGCCGCGGCTGGTCCGGGCGCTCGCCGCCGCGCTCAAGTGGGTGCTCGCCCTCTCGCTGCTCTTCGAGCTCTGGGTCGCCGTCGTCGTCCGCGAGCCGCTGCTGCCCAACTTCCCCGATTTCGACGCGAGCGCCGAGAAGCTTCCCATGGCGTTCTACTGGTCGCGCGCCCTCCTGTTCCACGGCGGCCCGATCGAGGGCGTCGTGGCGAGCCGCAACCTCCTGGCGATGACCGCGCTGCTCGCGCTCATCGTCTTCGGCACGATGGTCGCATCGGGCGCCATGCGCCGCGCGAGCGGCGTGTTCTGGCTCGTCGTCGCCGGTGCCGCCTTCGCGCTCACGCGGTCGGCCACCGTCATCCTCGTCGCCGTCGTCGTCGCCGTCGCACTCGGATTCGCCCTCTGGACCCGCCGGGTGGGACCCGATCGCCGTCGCGGCGTCTACTGGACCGCCGGCGGCGTGCTCGTGGCATCCGTCGCGCTGCTCGTCGTCTTCTGGGACCGCCTGCTCGCCGTGTTCGGCAAGGGCGAGGACCTGACCGGTCGTCTCGACATCTGGAGCTCCGTGGTCGGCATGATCTCGGAGCGGCCGTGGTTCGGCTGGGGCTGGGTCGGCTACTGGAACCCCTTCGTCGAGCCGTTCGACGACCTGGCCGTCCGCAAGGGCGTCGTCTACCTGCAGGCGCACAATGCCTGGCTCGATGTCTGGATGCAGATCGGCATCGTGGGGCTGCTGGCCTTCGCGGCCATCGTGGTCGGCGCCCTCTGGCGCTCGTGGTTCCTCGCCGTCGACCGGCCGATGGATGCCTCGGGGCGAGCGATCCCGTACTCCCCCGCCGCGCTCCTGCCGTTGCTCGTCGTCGTCGCCCTGATCGGCCAGAGCCTCGCCGAGAGCCGCCTGCTCGTCGAGAGCGGGTGGGCGCTCCTGCTCGCGATCGCGTGGGCGACGAAGCGGCGCCAGTGGGAGCCCGAGCCGCTCGTCGCCGGGTTCGACCGGCGGCGGCTGCCGGCGGGTCGGGGCTTCGAGACGTCGCTGCGCTCCCCCTCGACCACCTCGAACGAGGCGTCGCCTCCCGCATCCTCGATCCGCTCGGCGGAGGACGGCGCTTGAACTGGGGCGCGGTTCGCGAGTTCGTGGGCTCGGCGCGCTTCGCCCAGGCGCTCTCGCTCATCGCGATCGGCCTCGCGTTCACCGCGCACGCGGTGCGATCGCTCATCGGCTGGCCCGGCATGCTCGCCGCGCTCGGCGGCCTGCTCGTGCTCTGCGCCGCGTCGCTCGTCACGAGGTGGCGGGCGATCGAGTGGTACGGCATCCTCCCGCTCACGATCCTCGTGTTCGTCGGCTGGAGCGCGGCTTCGGTGCTCTGGAGCAACACCCCGCTGGTCTCGACGGTCAGGGTGGCCTACCTCGTCGCGTACGCGGTGCTCGGCATCTACATCGCGCTCATGCGCGACACGATCCAGATCGTGCGCGCCTTCGGCGACACCTTCCGGCTGCTGCTCGGCGTCTCCCTCGCGCTCGAGGTGTTCGCCGGAGTCCTCATCGACTCGCCCATCCGGTTCCTCGGCATCGAGGGGAACATCGCGCTCCTCGGCCCGATCCAGGGCATCTTCGGTTCGCGCAACATGCTCGGGTTCGTCGCGCTCATCGCCCTCATCACCTTCATCGTGGAGTGGCGCACGCACATCGTCACCCGCACCCGCACGATCTTCTCGGCCGCGCTCGCGCTCGCCTGCATCGTGCTGGCCGGCTCACCGACGACGTGGATCGCGCTCGGTGCGGCGCTCGTCGCGCTGGCGGCGCTCTACGGGCTGCGTCGCGTTCCCGAAGCGAATCGCTGGCGCTGGCAGCTGGGGCTGCTCGTCCTCGTGGCCGCAGCGCTCGTGACCGGGTGGATCCTGCGCATCCGGATCATCGAGCTCCTCGACGCCCGTGCCGAGTTCGACGTGCGGCTCGACCTCTGGCGGGAGCTCTCGCGCTACCTCAGCCTGAACCCCCTCCAGGGCTGGGGATGGGTCGGCAAGTGGCCCGACGCGCCGCCGTACACCTGGCTCGAGGCGGGCGTCGGCCGGCCCCACGAATCGGCGCTCAACGCCTATCTTGACGCCTACTTCCAGATCGGCGTGATCGGGGCGCTCGCGTTCGCCGCCCTCATCGGCGTCGCCCTCGTACGATCGTGGCTGCTCGCGTCGAACCGTCGCAGCGTCGTGTACCTGTGGCCCGCGCTCGTGCTCGTGGCGATCACCGCGACGAGCGCCGCTGAGAGCTTCGCGCTCTACGAGGGCGGCTGGATGCTCGTCGTCATCTGCGCCGTCAAGGCGGCGAGAGACATGAGCTGGCGCGACGCGTTGAAGCGAAACTGAACAACCGCTGCGAGCCGACGGCATTCTCACGGTCTCGGGACGAATAGAATCGTCGGGATGTCCAAGCCCGATTCCGTCGATCTCTCGGCGTTCGCCGTACCCGGTACAGGGCGCGGCATCCTCGATGTCTTCGGCTACCGATACCTCCTCCGCCTGCTGGTGCGCAAGGGAATCCTGACGCGCTACCACGGTTCCGTGCTCGGCTGGGCGTGGTCGTACGTCAAGCCGGCGGCCCAGTTCCTCATCTACTACATGGTCATGGGCGTGTTCCTCGGCCTCAACCGGGGCATCGAGGGCTTCCCCGTCTACCTCTTCTCGGGCATCGTCGTGGTCAACCTCTTCAACGAGGCGTTCGGCAATGCGACGAAGTCGATCGTCAACAACAAGGCGCTCGTCAAGAAGATCTACCTGCCGCGCGAGCTCTTCCCGATCGCCGACGTCTTCATCGCCTTCGTGCACTTCCTGCCGCAGCTGACGATCCTGCTCGTCGTGTGCCTCTTCACCGGCTGGGTCCCCACGGTGGTGCAGCTGGCCGGTGCCCTGCTCGCGATCGCCATCGTGCTGCTGCTCGCGACCGGTCTCGGCCTGCTGTTCGGGTCCGTCAACGTGTCCTACCGCGACTCGCAGAACCTCGTCGATCTCATCCTCATGTTCGCGACGTACACCTCGCCGGTGCTCTACTCGTACGCGATGGTCCAGGACAAGCTCGAGCCGTGGGCGTACGACCTCTACATGCTCAACCCGCTGACGTCCGCGGTCGAGCTCTTCCACTCGGCGTTCTGGTACCCGACGACGTCGGAGACCGCCGCCCGGCCCGAGCATCTCTGGCTGCTCGCCGGCATCTCGATGGTCGTCGCACTCGTCACGCTGCTCATCGGACAGCTCGTCTTCCGCCGGCTGGAGGGTCGCTTTGCTCAAGAACTCTGAGGACGAGCTGCCCCGCATCATCGTCGAGAACGTCCAGAAGACGTACACGCTGCGACACACGCACTCCTTCAAGGAGACGCTCGTCGCCCGCGCCAGGAAGCGGCGCACGTCGACCTCGTTCAACGCGATCAACGACGTCAGCATCACGGTCGGCGAGGGCGAGGCGATCGCGCTCATCGGCTACAACGGCTCGGGCAAGTCGACGCTGCTGAAGCTCGTCTCGGGGGTGCTCCGGCCCGACGCCGGCCGCATCCTGACGCGTGGTCGCGTCGCCGGGCTCATCGAGGTCGGCGCCGGATTCCACCCCGACCTCTCGGGCCGCGAGAACGTCTACCTCAATGCCGCCATCCTCGGCATGTCGAAGGAGGAGATCGACGCCCGATTCGACGACATCCTCGCGTTCAGCGAGATCGGCGAGTTCATCGACACGGAGGTGAAGCACTACTCCTCCGGCATGTTCGTCCGGCTCGCGTTCTCGGTGGCGATCCACACCGAGCTCGACATCCTGCTCGTCGACGAGGTGCTCGCCGTCGGCGACGCCCCGTTCCGTGAGAAGTGCAACGCGAAGATCCGCGAGCTCGTGGCCGAGGGCAAGACGCTCTTCATCGTGACCCACGACCTGGCGATGGCGGCCAAGATCTGCAATCGCGGCATCGTGCTGCGTCACGGCGAACTCATCTTCGACGGCGAGATGCCCGAGGCGATCGCCGCGCTCAAGGCCTCTCGATGACCGCCACCACGTACGCCGTCGTGCTCGCCGGCGGCATCGGCGAGCGCGTGGGACTCGGCACGCCGAAGCAGCTCATCCGCATCGCCGGCAAGGCGATCGTCGAGCACACGCTCGAGGCGCTCGAGGCGAGCCCGCTCATCGACGAGGTGTTCGTCATGATGAACGCCGCATCGATCCACGAGCTCGACCGGCTGCGATCCGATCCCCGGTTCACGAAGCTCACCGCCGTGCTGCCCGGCGGCGAGACCCGCAACGACACCACGAGGCTCGCGCTCGACGCGCTCCCGGCCGACGGCGACCCGAAGGTGCTCTTCCACGACGCCGTGCGCCCGTTCGTCGACGACCGCATCATCGAGGACTGCGTCACCGCGCTCGACGAGTACGACGCGGTCGACACCGCGATTCCGTCGGCCGACACGATCATCGAGGTCGACGACCGCTCGATCATCACGGGCATCCCGCCGCGGGCACGGCTGCGCCGCGGGCAGACTCCGCAGGCCTTCCGCCTGTCGGTCATCCGCAGGGCGTACGAACTCGCCGCCGGCGATCCGTCCTTCGCGGCGACGGACGACTGCGGCGTCATCTTCAAGTACCTCCCAGAGGTGCCGATCAAGGTCGTGGCCGGCACGCCCGAGAACATGAAGATCACCGAGCCCCTCGACATCCACATCGCCGACAAGATCTTCCAGCTGCAGACCACCCCCCTCGCCGCCCGCAGCGACGCCGAGCTCGATCTCGCGGGCAAGTCGATCGTCGTGTTCGGCGGCAGCTACGGCATCGGGGCGAGCATCGCCGAACAGGCGGAGGCGGCCGGAGCGCGAGTGCACGCGTTCAGCCGCTCGGCCACCGGAACGGACGTCACGTCGCGCAAGCAGGTTCGCCGTGCCCTCGCGACAGCGGCCGCCGAGGGCCCCGTGGACTTCGTCGTGGTCACCGCCGGCGTGCTCGCGATCGCGAACCTCACCGACACCCCGAAGAAGCGACTGCGTTCCACGCTCGAGACGAACCTCCTGGCCCCCGCCACCATCGCGCAGGAGGCCTACCCGCACCTCGAGGCGTCGAACGGCCAGCTCCTGCTCTTCACGTCGAGCTCGTACACGCGGGGTCGCGCCGGCTACAGCATGTACTCGGCGACGAAGGCGGGCGTCGTCAACCTCACGCAGGCACTCGCCGACGAGTGGGCCGAGGCGGGCGTGCGCGTGAACTGCCTCAACCCGCAGCGCACACGTACTCCGATGCGCACCAAGGCCTTCGGTGAAGAGCCGACGCACACCCTCCTCGACCCCGACCACGTGGCCGCGGTCGCGCTGCGCGTGCTCGACTCCGAGCTCACCGGCCAGGTCGTCGACGTGCAGGTCGCCTCGGCGAAGCGCTGAGTCGGCGGGAGTCTCGATCCGCGCTTTCCGCTCCGCATCGCGCTCCCGCGCCGGTGGCGGTCGTCAGCCGTTCGGGTCCGCCTGAGCCTGTTCGCGCAACCGCTCGAAGACCAGGTCGTAGAGCTCGGCGATGCGGCGCGAGTCGACGCGGAGCTCGTCGACCTCGGCCCTGAGCTCGTCGATCTCGCCCTGCAGCCGGGCGATCTCCGCCGACTCCGGCACCGCCGGCCCACGGCGCTCGAGCTTGCGGACGGCCGCTCGGATGCGGTTCATCGGATCTCCTCCCGGACCGCCGGAGCGGCCTCCTTCGTTCGGTGCAATCGCACCGTGGCGACCGCCCTCGTACCGGCGGTCGTCTTCCGCATCCGCCGCGACTGCAGCGAGGCCTCAATACCGAACGGCGCCGCCTCGTTCCGCAGCCATGCCAGGGGCAGGTGCCAGGTGTCGGGCCGCTGATGGTCGAAGACGAGCGAGGCGTTGACGGGGAACGACGCGAGCACGACCGAGTCGGGCGCCATGAGCGCCCGCAGCAGGAGGAACGTGTTCGCCCTGGCCTCCCTCGGGAGCGCGTGCAGCACGTCGGACAACAGGAAGTGACGCGGACCCGCGTCGAGCGCCAGCTCGTCGGCGACGAGGTCGAGCACGGCTCGACGGTCGCCGAGATTGACGCGTCGGACGGACACGCCGTCACGGTTCGCCGCCGCCGCGAGCGCCGTTCGCGCGTAGTCGACGCCGAGTACCCGCCGTCCCCCGGCGGCGAGCAACGCGGCGAGCTCGCCGTCGCCGCAACCGAGGTCGATCACGCGATCACCCGGGTTCGTCGCCGCGAGCATGCGCTCCGCGTCGCCCCGCCAGCGCTGCGGCCGGCCGAATCGGAAGTGCCGCTCCCAGAAGTCGCGATTCTGGTCGTACACGCCGAACCAGTTCTCGAAGCGACGCCGGGTGGACATCGGCGTCTCGAACCGGAACGACGGGTCGGGCGTGCGCCAGTTCGGGCCGTAGCAGAGCGCCAGCCAGGCGTCGGCGTCGTCGACCGACGGCACCGGTACGCCGGCGAGCGTCACCTCCCGGATCGGCAGGAGCGCATCGAGCGCGAACTCGCCGCGCACGGCGATGGGCTGGTTGTAGACGCCCCGGTCGTGGAAGCCGAGGAACAGGTCGACGTGCACGGTCGAGCCGCTCGGCTCGCCGAACATGAGCTGCAGGTGCGCGTCGCTGTGACGGATCACCTCGTATCCCCGCGAACGGATGCGGCGCTCCAGCTCGTACGACGCGATCGAGACGTCGGGCGCGGGAACCTCGCCGACGTAGACCAGCACGTCGACGTCGTCGTCGTGGGCGAGGATCGTGCCCTGCCGGATCGCGCCGAGCAGGGTCCCCCCGGTGATCGCGGCCGTGTAGCCCAGCCCGGAGAGGTCGGCGAGCACCTGCCGGAGCGCCACCATCAGCCGGTCGTGCAGCGTGTCGGAGGGCGCGTCCGTCAGCTTGCCCCACTTGTCGATCACCTGCCCCGCGGCGGCCAGGTCGGCGAGCCCGACGCGGCCCGGCTCCGTCGGAAGCGCGAATCGCCCCTCGGCGAGCAGGCTGCCGTTCGCCCGGTCGCGGAGCGCGATGGCGCCCGACCCGCTCAGGTGGTCGCGCAGGACCTGCGGCCAGCGCACCCGGACGGTGCGCTTCGCCGATTCCGGGACCAGGACGCTCCAGAGACGACGACCGTCGATCTCGACGTCGACGAGCCGTCCGATGGCCGGCGAATCGAAGCGGACGCCGAATCCCCGCCGATCGGACGTGAGCGGTGCTCGTCGGACCGCACGATGGAGGAGAGTCACGAACACGCTGCCTTCTGGTCGCGTATGGATGGCCGGATCGGTCATCCGATCCTATTCGAACCCGTGCGGCCCGCGCTCGTGGGACCGGGCGGCCGCGACCGCTCGTCGCGCAGACTCCCAGCCTTCGCAGCACCGACCCAGTAGGCTCGTAGTCGCGCCGGGGGCCGCGGCGCGATCCCCACGACACCCACACGGAGCACCGCAGCGTGAGCGCTACCTGGCACGAGATCCAACGCGTCGTCTTCCCGCAGGACGCCGACCCCGACGTCATCTCCCTCTACGTCGACGCCGACGTGTGGGCGAGGGTCGGCGACCGCGAGGTGCGGGTGAGCGATCGCGCGCACCTCGACGACGTGCTCGCACGCGACCGGTATCGCATCTCGTCGGGCGACCGCGTGTCGTTCGCGAGCTACTTCAACGCCTTCCCCGCCTCGTACTGGCAGCAGTGGACGAACGTCGCGCGCGTTCGCCTCTCGGTCGAGACGAGCGGCGAGGGCAACCTGCTCGTCTACCGCTCGACGGCGCAGGGCGTGCCGCAGCGCGTCACCTCCGAGCCGTTCTCGGGCACGGTGCGGCACGAGATCGAGCTGCCCGTCACCACGTTCGGCGACGGCGGCTGGTACTGGTTCGACGTCGTCGCCGGCGACGCGGAGGTCGTGGTCGCCGACGGCCGGTGGGAGACCGACGCCCCCGAGCTGCGCTCGGGCGGCGCCTCGATCGGAACCACCACCTTCAACAAGCCCGACTACTGCGTGCGCACGCTCGAGGCGCTCGCCGGCGACGCGACCGTGGGCGAGGTCATCGACCGCATCTACATCGTCGACCAGGGCGACCGGCGCGTCGTCGACGAACCCGGCTTCGACGCCGTCGCCGAACGCCTCGGGGACGCGCTCACCATGATCGAGCAGCCGAACCTCGGCGGATCGGGCGGCTTCGCGCGCTCGATGGCCGAGACCGTCGAAGCCGGCGCGAGCGACTTCCTCATCCTGCTCGACGACGACGTCACGGTCGAGCCCGAGAGCATCGCCCGGTCCGTGCGATTCGCGCGGCACGCGACCCGCCCGATCGTCGTGGGCGGGCACATGTTCGACCTCCTCAACCGTCCGGTGCTGCACGCGTTCGCCGAGACGGTCGACCTCAAGCCGTTCGTGTGGCACGCGCAGCCGCGCGACGAGACGCCGCACGACTTCCGGTTCTCGAACCTGCGCCAGACGCGGTGGATGCACGCGCGCATGGACGCCGACTACAACGGCTGGTGGTTCTGCCTCATCCCCACCGAGGTCATCCGGTCGATCGGCCTGTCGTTGCCGGCATTCATCAAGTGGGATGACGCGGAGTACTGCCTGCGGGCCCGCGACGCCGGCTACCCGACCGTGACCCTGCCGGGCATGGCGCTCTGGCACGTGTCGTGGCTCGACAAGGACGACTCGATCGACTGGCAGGCGTACTTCCACGCCCGCAACCGCATCGTCGCGGGCCTCCTCCACTCCCCCTTCGCGAACGGGGGCCTCCTGCCCCGTGACAGCGAGCGCTGGGACCTCAAGCACCTGCTCTCGATGCAGTACTACCCCGTGACGCTCCGCCATCGGGCGCTCCGCGACATCCTGTCGGGGCCGGCGCACATGCAGCGCGGCATGCCGACCATCCTCGGCGAGCTCCGAGCCGCCGCCGCCGACTTCCCCGAGAAGACGGTGCTGCGCCACGAATCCGAGATCCCGATGACGGTCGAGGGCAAGCGCGTCTACCCCGTGCCGCCGACCGCCGCGGGGCCGGCCGGGCCCCGAGGCATCCCGCTCGTCGCGTTCACGGCGCGGATGACGCTGCGCCAGTGGTTCACGAGGCCGGCGGCGCGGAACGTCGCCGAGCCCCAGGTCGAACTCTCCAAGCGCGACGGCACGTGGTTCCGCCTGCCCCACTTCGACAGCGCGCTCGTCTCGACGGCCGACGGTTCCGGCAAGGTGCGCTACACGCGCGACCCGAAGACCTTCCGCCGGCTGCTGCGCGAGAGCCGTCGACTCCACCGCGAGCTGCGCCGGCGCTGGCCCGAGCTCGCTCGCGAGTACCGGGCCGCGCTTCCGGAGATCACCTCGGCGGAGGCGTGGAACCCGCACTTCACGCCGAAGTCGTGAGCCCGCGTTCCGAGCGCGATCGGCCCATGCCCCGAATGCGGCGAACCCGAGTCGCGCGCGTCGCCGGCGCGGGGGTCGTCGGCGCGCTCGCGCTGCTGGCCCTCGGCGGCTGCGCGGCGGGCATCCCCGTCGACCGGCTGCCGTGGTTCGTGCAACCCGCGTCCTCGACGGGGCCGACCGATCCGCACACCGCGGAACCGGCGACGGATGAACCCGGGCCGCCCGCGCCGCGGGTGCTCGTGATCGGCGATTCCTACACGGCCGGTCAGGGCGTGCCGGCGGGCACGTCCTGGGCCTGGCGCGCCTGCCGCGATCTCGGCTGGGACTGCATCGTCGACGGCATCGGCGGAAGCGGGTACCTCACAGCGGCACCCAGGGACCCCGCCGGCACCCCGTACTCGAAGCGCCTCGAGCAGTGGTCGGGCCGCCTCGCCTTCCCGGTCGACGTCGTGATCCTCGAGGGCGGCCTCAACGACTGGCGGCACACCGGCGCCGAGGTCCGCCGAGCGGTCGAGGAGACCGTCGCCGCCGCGAACGAGGAGTTCCCGGGAGCCGACGTGATCGTGCTGGGGCTCACCGCACCGGTGGCCCAGGACGGGACGCGACTGGTGAACGCCGCAGCGGTGTCGGCCGGGGCGCACGACGGCGGTGCGACCTTCATCGACACGATGACGCCCGACCCGTGGATCGACGACGCCAATTCGTCCGAGTACGACCTGGGCGACGGGCTGCACGTCAACTCCGACGGTCAGCGATACCTCGCCCGCCGCTTCGTCGACGCGATCCGGTCGCTCGACGTCGAGCCGTCGCGAGCCCGCGAGGGCGCTGAGGCCGGCCCGGCGAACTGAACCGGGCGACGACTGTTGCGCGTGGCCGTCAGCAGAGCACGAGGCGCGCCACCCGGTCGCTCAGGGCGCCGGGCCCCCCGAGCAGCGTGAGCTGCGTCACCTGCTGCTTCAGCAGGGCGCCGCGAACGGCACTCGGCATGCAGGTTCGCAGCGTGAGGTAGAGCGGCTGCTTCGCACGGCCGGCCGCCGCCGCGCCGCTGAGCGCGTCGGGGTAGTCGAACCCGGTCGCGATGAACGCGTTCGGGCTCGTCGCGAAGATCGAGTTCACGGCGACGCTCGTCGCGTACCGGTCCGGGCCCGCGTAGCGCTTGACGGTGGCCTGCTCGGCCAGCTTCGACTGGACCCCCGCGGACACGACGCCGGTTCCGCCGGCGATGCGCACCTCGGTGACGCCGAGCGCGCCGAGGAGCGTTCTCGTCGCGCTGTCGGCGGTGCTCGCCCGGCCGTCGACGAGTACGACGGGCGCACCGATCGAGCCGGCCGCCGCCCCGGCGGTCAGCCCGTCGGGATAGTCCCGGCCGGTCGCGACGTAGGCCACCTTGGCCGACGGGAAGGCGGAGCTCGCGAGCTTCCGCGACGTGTCGTAGCGGTCGGCGCCGCCGATCCGCTTGACGGGGGCGATCGAGCCCAGCGCGGTCGCGACCGAACCCGAGATGACACCCGTGCCGCCGACCACGACGATCTGCGCCGGCTTCAGGCGCTTGAGCTCGGTGAGCGTGGGCGACGGAACCGACGACTTCAGGGCGAGCAGCAGCGGTCCGCCCTGCTTCGCCGCCGCGGGTGCGGCCGCCAGCGCATCGGCGAAGTCGGAGCCCGAGGCGATGTAGGCGACCGGGACTCCCGCGGTGGGATAGCTCGACTTCGAGATGGCCGCGGCGGTCTCGAAGCGGTCCTCGCCCTCGAGCCGCTTGATCGGGATGGCCGTGTCGACGCGCGGGTCGCCGAACCAGTCGCGATACATGCGCCAGAAGTTGCGGTTGCCGTAGCTCGAGCAGCGGTCGCCGGTGCCGTAGAGGTTCGCGAGCGCTGCCGCGTTCGGCTGGTAGGGCGTGTAGTAGTAGAGCGCCGCCGTCGCCGCGTTCTTGATCGTGACGAGCGACGAACCGCAGGTGGAGTCCGGGTTGTAGCGTATGGAGTTCGACTGGCCGACCTTGTACCAGGTGAACGAGCCCTCCGGGTTGCCGTACCAGGTCAGCTGCCGCGCCGCCGCGAACACCTGGTTGAAGAAGCCGTAGTAGGTCGAGTCGCAGTCGGAGGTGTCGGGGCAGCCGTAGCCCATGGCCTTGCGGAGCACGCCGGAGGTGGGCGCGGGGTCGGTCAGCAGCGACTGCTCCTTCTGCAGGGTCACGAGGATGACCTTCGCGCTGAGCCCGCAGGCGCGCTGCACCTTGTAGATCACCCGCGCGGCCGATTCGCCGCGAGCGCCCTGGTAGGTCGAGCAGGTGCCGAAGCTCCAGGTGCGGGTCGGCGTGTCCATCTTGAGCTTCGCGAGGCATGTCGAACTCGTGCACGTGCCGACCATGCGCTGCAGGAAGCCCTGGATCTCGGACTCCGTCATGGCCGCACCGTTGCGGAAGTTCGCGTTGGAGATGAGGTTGCCCGCCGTGAACGGCGAGGTCGCGGTCGCTGAGAACGGCGCGGTGGATGCCTCGAGCGCCGCTTCCTCGTCGAGCGCGGCCTGTCGTTCGGCGGCCGCTGCGGCGTCGCCCGGGGCGGCGTCGCCCGCCTTCGCCGCCTGCTCGGCGAGGTGGGCTTCGTACAGCGAGCGCTCGTCGACCGTGTCGTCGCCCGTGGCCGGAGCCGCCGACGGAAGGGCCGACGCCTCGACCGCGGGCGGCGGCGCCTCCTCAGCCGCGGCGGGCGACAAGAGGGAGGCGGCGAGCACCGCTCCCGTGATGATCCCGACGATCGTGGTCTTCAACATTGGCGCACTCCCCCGAACCGCCCCCGAACCGGCGACTCAACACGACACTAGCTTGGCGACGCGATCGCCGAGTGCTCCCGTGCCGCCGAGCAGCGTGATCGAGGTCGCGCCCTTCGCGAAGATCGCGGTGCGGATCACCGGAGGCACGCAGCCCTGCTGGGACAGGAGCAGCGGGTCTCCCGCGGCACCCGCGGCCGCGGCGCCCGACAGCGCGTCGGGGAACGCCGCCCCCGTGGCCAGGTACGCGTTCGCCGTCGTCCGGAAGATCGAGTTCACCGCCGCGCTCGTCGAGTAGCGATCGGAGCCCGAGTAACGCTTCACGGCGAACGAGGCCGCGAGGTTCGACTGCACACCGGACGAGACCGCCCCGGTGCCTCCGGCGATGCGCACCTGGTCGACGCCGAGCTGCTTCAGGAGCGACACCGTCGCCGTTCCGGCCGTGCGCGCCTTGCCGTCGACGAGCACGACGGGGACGTCGATGGCCCCGGCCGCCGCACCCGCGCTCAGGCCGTCGGGGAAGTCGCGGCCGGTGGCGATGTACGCGACGTCCGCCGCGCCGAACGCGTCGGCGGTGATGCGCCGCGACGTGTCGTAGCGGTCGGTGCCGCCGATCCGCTTCGCCGTGGCCACCTTTGCGAGCGCGGTGGCGACCGACCCGTTGATCGCGCCGGTGCCGCCGACGATCACGATCCGCTCCGGCGCGAGCCGCACGAGTTCCGCGCGCGTCGACTCGGGCAGGTACGACGTCGCCGAGAGCAGCAGCGGTCCGCCCTGGTGGGCGGCGGCGGGCGCGGCGGCGAGCGCGTCGGCGAACTGCAGGCCCGCGGCGACGTAGACCACAGGCACGCCGGGCGTCGGATACGACGCCTTGGAGATCGCGGCTGCGGTCGCATAGCGGTCGGCGCCCTGCAGGCGCGCGACCTTCATCGCCGCGCCGCCCCGGGGGTCGCCGAACCAGTCGGTGTACATGCGCCAGAAGTTGCGGTTGCCGTACGACGAGCAGGCGTCGCCGGCGCCGTAGAGGTTCTTGATCGCCGCGGCGTTCGGCTGGAACGGCGTGTAGTAGTAGAGCGCCGCCGTGGCCCGGTTGGCGATGGCGACGTTCGATCGTCCGCACGCGTCGTCGGGGTGGTAGTCGATCGGGTTCCACTGGCCCACCTTGAGATAGGTGAACGAGCTGCCCTCGGTGCCGTAGTAGGTCAGCTGCCGCGACGCGAACGCGACCTGCTCGAAGAACCCGGCGTACTCGGGATCGCACGCGCCCTCGTCGGGGCATCCGTAGCCCATCGCCTTCGCGAGCGTCGCCGCGCTGGGGGCGCGGTTCGTGAGCAGGGACTGCTCCTTCTGCAGCGTGACGAGGATGACGCGGGCGCTGAGCTTGCACGCCTTCTGCACCTTGTAGATGATGCGGGCCGCCGACTCGTTCGTCGCGCCGACGTAGTCGGTGCAGCCGCCGTAGCTCCAGTCGATGTTCTGCGTCGTCTCCCGGTAGTTCGCGAGGCACGAACTGCTCGTGCACCCCGCGCCCATCTTCACGAGGAACGACTGGATCGCGGACTCGCTCATCGCGTTGCCGTTGTAGAAGTTGGCGTCGGCGATGAGGTTGCCCGCGGTGAAGCCGGTCGCCGCGGTCGCGGACGTCGTCGCAGAACCGGATGCCTCGGCGAGCGCCCGATCGAGTTCGGTGCGCGCCTCGGCGTCGGCCTCGGCGGCCTCGTCGCCCGGAACGGGGTCGTCGGCGCCGGCCGCCTGGCCGGCGACGTGCTCGGCGTACTCCGCCGCCTCGGTCGCCGGGCTGGCGGGGTCCGAGCCGGGGTCGGCGTGCGCCGGCGAGAGGCCGACGAGTCCGGCCAACGCACCGGCGAGGATTGCGATCGCGAGCTGCTTCACTGCGGCACCACCTTCGGGCGCACCCCCGCGGCGGCGCCGGGTTCGGGCCGGTGGAACTGTGCGGACGCAGGGATCCGTGGGGTCCACCCTAGCGACCGACCCGGGCTTCCACCACCGGGCCCGGACTAGGCTCGTCAGCGCGCCGAACGGCGATCCCGCGACATCCGACCCCTTGGAGCAGCAGTGAGCCAGACCGGAGCCGAACGCCGACGGCCGACCCTCCGCGGTGCCGCGAACCGGGCGTTCCAGCGTCTGCCCGAGTCGTTCCGGTTGCGCTGGTTCCCGTCGCGCGTCGCCTACCGGGCCGCCGACGTCCCGCCGCCGGTCACCCCGCCCGAGGCCGCCGTGCGCCTCTACGTCGCCCCGGTGAACTCGGCCGGCCAGGGCTGGGCGTGGGCGAGGGCGGCCGAGCGGCTCCCGGGCGTCGGCGCCGTCGACATGCAGGTCCGCGGCGCTCGCGACCTCGGCTACCCCGCCGACTCGACCGTGCCGAGCGCCGTCGTCGCCCACTCGGATCGGTGGGGCAGAGGCCAGTTCACCGCCGTCGCGGCCGGCTTCTCGCACGTCATCGTCGAGTCGCAGCGCCCGATCTTCGGACGGCGGTTCGGCGGTGACGTCATCGCCGAGGCGGCCGCGCTCGCCCGCGCCGGCGTCGCCGTCGCCTCCCTCTGCCACGGCAGCGACATCCGACTGCCGAGCCGCCACCGCGAGCACGAGCCCGATTCCCCCTTCCACGACGCTGGGAGCGAGCTCACCCGCCGGCTGCAGGCGGGCGCCGAGCGCAGCGCACGCGTCCTCGACGAACTCGACGGACCGGAGTTCGTCTCGACGCCCGACCTCCTGCTCGACCGCCCCCGCGCGACCTGGCTGCCCGTCGTCGTCGACCTCGAGCGCTGGACGACGGATCGGGAACTGTTCGCCGGCGACCGGCCGGTGGCGATCCACGCGCCGAGCCACGCCGGGCTGAAGGGCACCGACCTCGCCGAGCCCGTGCTGCATCGCCTCTCAGAAGCCGGGGTCGTCGAGTACCGCGCCATCGAGCGCACGCCCGCCGAGCGGATGCCCCCGATCGTGCACGGCGCCGACATCGTGATCGACCAGTTCACGCTCGGCATCTACGGCGTCGCCGCGTGCGAGGCGATGGCCGCCGGGCGCCTCGTGGTCTCGCACGTGTCCGGATTCGTCCGCGACGCCGTCCGTCGCGAGACCGGACTGGATCTGCCGATCGTCGAGACCACGGCGGCGACGCTCGAGCACGTCCTCCGAGACATCCGGGAGCGCCCCGCCCACTACCGGGAGGTCGCGGCCGCCGGTCCGGCGTTCGTCGCCGCCGTCCACGACGGTCGCCGGTCGGCCGCGGCGCTCGCGCCGTTCCTCGGGGTCGCCCCGGCCTGACCGGCCCGCTCGGTCAACTCCCGGGAGCGCCCCCGGTACGATCGAAGGCATGTCGATCCCAGGCACCCGCGGATGAGCGGGCGACCGTCCCTCCTGATCCTCTCCTTCTCCCGAATCGAGCAGGACGCGCGCGTGCTCAAGCAGGTGCGGCTCTTCGCCGACCGCTACGACGTCACCACGTGCGGACACGGCGAGGCGCCCGAGGGGGTCGTGCGCCACATCCGGATCCCCGACGGCCTGCGCGCGAACGACCTGAACGGCCGGCTCATCACCGCCCACCTGTACCGTCGCGCGTACTGGTCGACCTCCGCCGTGAAGTGGGCGAAGGGGCACCTCGAGCGCGGCGCCTACGACATCGTCCTCGCGAACGAGGTCGACGCGGTGCCGCTCGCGCTCGACCTGCGGCCGAAGCTCGGCGTCCACGCCGACCTGCACGAGTACCACCCCCGCGTGAAGGAGAACCTCCCGCTCTGGAACAAGCGGATCCGGCCCTACGTCGAGTGGCAGTGCCGTCGCTACGTCCGCCGTGCCTCGTCGTGGTCGACGGTCGGCGAGGGCATCGCGGCCGAGTACGAGCGCATGTTCGGATTCCGGCCGACCGTCGTGACGAACGCCACCCCGTTCCGCGACGTCCCCGCGCCCGCCCCGACGACGCTGCCGCTGCGACTCGTGCACTCGGGCGGCGCCATGCGGGCGCGCCACCTCGACCTCATGCTGGACGGCGTGCTCGCCGCCGAGAACGGGGCGACGCTCGACCTCTACCTCACCCCGAACGACCCGGGTTACCTCGACGAGCTGCGCGGGCGCGCCCGGGCGAGCCACGGACGCATCACGGTGCACGATCCCGTCCCGTACGAACAGCTCGTCGCGACGCTCGCCGAGTACGACGCCGGCATATTCGTGCTGCCGTTCTCGACGTTCAACTACCAGTGGACCCTGCCGAACAAGCTCTTCGACTTCGTGCAGGCGCGGCTCGCGACGATCATCGGGCCGTCGCCCGAGATGGTTCGGGTCGTCGAGCAGTACGGCATCGGCACGGTCACCCGCGACTTCACCCCGGCGGCGATCGCCGAGACCGTCGAGTCGCTCGGTGCCGACGACGTCACGGCGATGCGGCTCGCCGCCCACGAGCACGCGCGCGAGCTCGCGGCCGACGCCGAGGTCGCGAAATGGAAGCAGGCGATCGACGCCCTGGCCGATCGGAGTGCCGCATGAAGCACATCATGAAGACCTTCCGGAGCATCGTCCCGCACCTGCCGGGCCGGGCCCAGCAGTACATCCGCTTCTACATGGTGGCGACCTCGCTGCTCGCGGTGCTCGACATCGCGGCGCTCATGCTGCTCGCCGTGTCGCTCGCGTCGATGGTGGCCGGCAGCGCCGTGACCCTGCCCGTCATCGGGTCGGTCGACCAGGACGGCTACGTGTGGATCCTGATCGCCGTCTCGGCGCTCATCATCCTGAAGTCGATCCTCGCGGTCTCGTTCCAGTGGATCGCGACCAGGCGCATGGCGGCGTTCGAACTCGAGATCGGCGACCGGCTGTTCGACGCGTACATCCACGCGCCGTGGACCGAGCGGATCCAGCGCAACCGGGCGGAGCTCATCCGTCTCGCCGACGTCGGCATCGCCAACGTGACGAGCGGGTTCCTCCTCCCGTTCATGCAGCTGCCGACGCTCATCATCACGGCGATCGTCGTCATGGCGGTCATCGTATTCGTGCAGCCCCTGACCGCGCTCATCACGGTCGTGTACTTCGGCCTGATCGCCTTCCTGCTCTACTCGGTGCTGTCCAAGAAGTCGGTGCAGGCGGGCCGCGTCAACCGCGACTACTCGTTCCGGGTGGCGACCCTCCTCACCGACATGATGGGCGCGATGAAGGAGATCACGCTCCGCGGCAAGTCGACCGACGTCGCGCGCGTGGTCCACGAGAACCGGCAGATCACCGCACGCGCCCGCGCGAACATCAACTTCATCGGCGCAGTGCCGCGCTTCGTGCTCGACGCGGCCCTCATCGGCGGGTTCGTGCTCGTCGGCGGCATCGCGTACGTGGCCGGCGGAATGCCCGCGGCGATCAGCGCACTCGCGCTGTTCGGCGTGGCCGGACTCCGTCTCGTTCCCTCGCTCACGAGCTTCCAGAGCCTCATGACGGTCCTCACGTCGAACTCGCCGCACGTCGAGGCCGTCATCCGCGACGTCACGGCCGCCCAGAGCTACGTCGCGAACGTCGAGACGATCGGGCACGACCCGATCGTCGGCGAACCCACCGCGGTGCACCTGCGCGACGTGAGCTTCACCTACCCGGGCTCCGAGGAACCGGCCGTGCACGCGCTCAGCGCCGACCTCCCGATCGGCTCGACGATCGGCATCGTCGGCTCCTCGGGCGCGGGCAAGTCGACCCTCATCGACCTGCTGCTCGGGCTCCTCACGCCCACCGAGGGAACGATCACGCTCGGCGACCAGCAGCTCGCCGACGTCCTTCAGGCGTGGCGATCGAGGGTGGGCTACGTCCCCCAGGACGTCGCGCTCTTCGACGGGTCGGTCGCGCAGAACGTCGCCCTCTCCTGGGGCGACGACATCGACCCGGATCGCGTGCGCACCGCGCTCCGCCGCGCACAGCTGCTCGACCTCGTCGAGTCGCGCACGGGCGGCATCGACGGTCGCATCGGCGACCGCGGCGTCGCGCTGTCCGGCGGCCAGCGCCAGCGCCTCGGCATCGCGCGGGCGCTCTACGGCGATCCGCTCGTGCTCGTCATGGACGAGGCGACGAGCGCACTCGACACCAAGACCGAGGCGGATGTCTCCCAGGCGATCGCCGAACTCCACGGCGAGGTGACCGTGATCTCGGTCGCCCACCGGCTCTCGACCATCAAGGACAACGACGAGGTATGGTTCATGAGCGGCGGACGGATCCGTACCCGCGGCAGCTTCTCCGAGGTGGTCGCCGCGGAGCCCGAGTTCGGCGTGCAGGCCCGACTGGCGGGGCTCGCATGACGAACATGGTGGTCTTCGCCCCGAGCGGCGTCCTCGACGACGCCACCGTCGCCGCGCTGCCCGAGGGCTCCCGCCTCACCGTCATCCGCTGGACCGACGGCACCGCCACCGGCGACGACATCGCCGTGGCCCGCACGAGCTGGACCGCCCGCCGGGGCGCGACGACCTGGCCGCGGATGAGCCGGAGCGCACTCGGACGGAACCTGCACCGGATCTCGCCGCTCGACCACGGCCGGACCTTCTGGGGCGCGGTCCGCCGACGCGCCGAGGTCGCCGAGGCCGTGCGCGACGCCGACCTCGTGGTCGCCGGCGAGCGCGACGGCATCTACGCCGCCTGGCAGGCGGCACGACGCACCCCGGGCCGACCCGGCCGGCGCGTCGTGCACGGCTTCCCCGCGGCGCGGGCCGCGATCTCGGAGGGGGCACGATGACCGCCCGCCGCCCGCACCTGCTGTACACCGCCTGGAGCTTCCCGCCCAGCCGCGCCGGCGGCGTCTACCGCGCGCTCGCGACCGTCAACGCCTTCGCCGACGCCGGATGGGACGTCACGGTGCTCACCGTGCCCCGAGGCCTGTTCGAGGGCTCGACCGGCATCGATCCGACGCTCGAGGAGAAGATCGCGCCCGGCGTCGAGGTCGTGCGCATCGAACCCGACATCCCCGCCTTCCAGAACGACCTCTCGAGGTGGAGCCGCACTCGCGCGCGGCATCCCGAACTGTGGCGCGTGGCCGACCGCTGGCGCGACCTCGTCGGATTCCCCGAGCCCGGCTACGGCCGCTGGCGCCCCGCGCTCGAGCGCGCCGCCGAGGCGGTGCACGCGCGCAAGCCGGTCGACCTCGCCGTCGGCACGGCGAACCCGAACGTCGACTTCGCGACCGGCTGGTACCTGCACCGCCGCCACGGCGTCCCCTACGTCATGGACTACCGCGACGCGTGGACGCTCGACGTGTTCTCTGGGGCCGACCTGCAGTCGTGGGTGCCCGGCGTCGACCGCCGGCAGCGCGCCCTGCTCGCCGGGGCGGCCGAGATCTGGTTCGTCAACGAGCCGATCCGCGAGTGGCACGCCGAACGGTTCCCCGCCTCGGCCGACCGCATGCACGTCGTCGCGAACGGCTACGAGTCGTACGGCGAACCGCTCGCCGTGCCGGTGCGCGAGGGCCGGGAGTCGGGGCTCGTCTTCGGGTACATCGGCACGATCACCGACCAGGTCCACATCGACGTGCTGCTCGCGGCATGGGAGCAGGCCCGCACGGCCGCCCCGCTCGCCGGCGCCCGCCTCGAGCTTTTCGGCTACCTCGGCCACTTCAGCGAGTCGTCGGCGCGGCTCTCGACCGCGATCGAGGCCGCCCGCGACCACGGCGTCGCGTACCGCGGCCCCGTCGGCAAGTCGGAGATCGGGCGCACCTACCGGGAGCTCGACGCGCTCGTGCTCGCGCTCGGCACCGGCCGCTACGTCACGAGCGGCAAGGTCTACGAATACGCGGCGACCGGCCTGCCGATCGTCTCGGTGCACGATCCCGGGAACGCCGCGACGCAGGTGCTCGAGGGCTCGCCGGCCTGGGTCGGCGCGCGGTCGCTCGCGGTCGACGACGTCGCCCGCGCGCTCGTGGAGACCGCGGAGCTCGCGGCATCCCAGTCGCCGGAGCAGCGCGCCGCGGCGCAGGCGTGGGCCTCGCAGTACGAGCGCCGCCGCCAGCTCGACCCGCGCATCGCCGCCCTCGGCGACGTGGTGCGCTGAGCGCCGTGATCGCGACCGATCGCAGCGGTTAGACTCGATGCCCGTGAGAATCGTCAGCGTCGTCGGCGCGCGCCCCCAGTTCGTCAAGCTCGCACCGATCCACCGTGCGGCGCTCGCCGCCTCGGTCGACCACGTGATCGTGCACACCGGCCAGCACTACGACCCGATGCTCTCCGACGTCTTCTTCGAAGACCTCGGCATCGGTGCGCCGCAGGTTCACCTCGGCGTCGGCTCGGGCTCGCACGGCGTACAGACCGGTGCCATGCTCGGCGCGCTCGACGGCGTCTTCGACGAGCACGCGCCCGACTGGGTGCTCGTCTACGGCGACACGAACTCGACGGTGGCGGCGGCGCTCAGCGCCGTGAAGCTGCACCTGCCCGTCGCCCACCTCGAGGCGGGCCTGCGCTCGTTCAACCGACGCATGCCCGAGGAGCACAACCGCGTGCTCACCGACCACGCCGCCGATCTGCTGCTCGCACCGACGCAGGTGGCCGTCGACCACCTCGCGGGCGAGGGCCTCGCCGACCGCACCGTGCTCGTCGGCGACGTCATGACCGACGTGCTCTACGAGATCCGCGACCGCGTCGCCGGTTCGCCCTCGGTGCTCGCCGAGCAGCTCGACCTCGCCCGGGGCGGCTACTACGTCGCGACCATCCACCGCGCCGAGAACACCGACGACCCGGCGCGCCTCGAGCAGATCGCCGCCGGCCTCGCCGGGCTCGACAAGCCCGTCGTGCTGCTCGCGCACCCGCGCGTGGCTGCGAAGGCGGCCGCCCACGACATCAGCCTCAGCCGGGGTTCGCTCGTCCAGCACTCTCCCCTCGCCTACCCCGACCTCGTCGCCGCGGTCACCGCGAGCGCCGGGGTCGTCACCGACTCGGGCGGCCTCCAGAAGGAGGCGTTCCTGCTCGGCGTGCCGTGCACGACCGTGCGCACCGAGACCGAGTGGGTCGAGACCGTCGACCTCGGGTGGAACGTGCTCGCGAACACCGCCGACGAGATCGCCGCGGGTGTCACGCGGCCCGCGCCCGCCCCGACGAGCGAGACGCCGTACGGCGACGGGCACGCCGCCGAGCGCGTGGTCCGCGAACTGCTCGCGCGGGCGTGACCGCGCGGCCGCGCGCAGGCGCTCGCCGAAACGGGCCGTGCGCCCCCGATTGCTAGGATCCCCTACATGCCCCAACGCTCCCCCCGGGTACTCGTCGTGGTACCCGCCTTCAACGAGGAGCAGGCGGTCGGCCAGGTCGTGCGCGAGATCGGCGAGGTGCTCCCGGGCATCGACTGCCTCGTCGTGAACGACGGGTCCTCCGACGCCACGAGCGCCGCCGCGCGGGCGACCGGCGTCGCCGTGCTCGATCTCCCGTTCAACCTCGGGGTCGGCGGGGCGATGCGCGCCGGGTTCGCCTACGCGCGCAACGAGGGCTACGACCTCGTGGTGCAGATCGACGCCGACGGCCAGCACGATCCGCGTTGCGTGCCCGACCTCGTCGCCGCGGCGGCCGACGCCGACATCGTGATCGGCGCCCGCTTCGCGGGCACCGGCGAGTACAGCGCCCGGGGCCCGCGCCGCTGGGCGATGGTCATGCTCGCCGGCGTCGTGAGCGCCATCGGCCGGGTGCGGCTGACCGACGCCACGAGCGGGCTCAAGGCGAACGGACGGCGCGCGATCGCGCTGTTCGCGGAGCACTACCCGGCCGAGTACCTCGGCGACACCGTCGAAGCGCTCGTCATCGCGCAGAAGGCCGGGCTGCGCGTGACGCAGATCCCCGTCGCCATGCGGCCGCGCCTCGCGGGCACGCCCTCCCACAACGCGTGGAAGTCGACCGTCTACCTCGGCCGCGCGTGCATCGCCCTCGTCTTCGCCCTCATGCGCCCGCGGGTGACCGTCCCCGAAGGAGACGCCTCATGAGCACCGCCACCTACGTGCTGGGCATCGTCGCCGCGGCGATCGCCCTATTCGCCGTCGTCGAGCTGCTGCGTCGGCGACGTCTCCGGGAGCGGCACGCGATCTGGTGGTTCGTGGCGGCGATCCTCGCGCTCGTCGTCGCGATCTTCCCCGCGATGCTCACCTCGGTCGCGTCGTGGCTCGGCTTCGGCCTGCCGAGCAATCTCGCGTTCTTCTTCAGCATCGTCATCCTGTTCCTCGTGAACCTCCAGCACAGCGCGGAGCTCACGGAGCTCGAGGACAAGACCCGCACCCTCGCCGAACACTCGGCGCTGCTGTCGCTAAGATTGGAGCGGCTCGAGGCCGACCGCGACTCCTCCGGAGACGAATCAGGCACGCCTCAGCGACCGTCGCGTCCATGAGCCCGTTTGAAAGGACCTCCCACGTGACCACGATCGCCCCGAGCGCCGACGTGTCCCCCGACGCCCGGATCGGCGAGGGCAGCAAGGTGTGGCACCTCGCCCAGGTGCGCGAGGAGGCGCAGCTCGGCGAGAACTGCATCATCGGCCGCGGCGCGTACATCGGCACGGGCGTCGTGATGGGCGACAACTGCAAGGTGCAGAACTACGCGCTCGTGTACGAGCCCGCGTCCCTCGGAGACGGCGTGTTCATCGGCCCGGCCGTGGTCCTGACGAACGACACCTACCCGCGCGCGATCAGCCCCGACGGCGCACTCAAGAGCGCCCACGACTGGACGCCGGTCGGCGTCACGATCGGCGACGGCGCATCGATCGGCGCCCGAGCGGTCTGCGTGGCCCCCGTGACCGTCGGCCGCTGGGCCACGGTCGCGGCCGGCGCCGTGGTCACGAAGGACGTCCCCGACTTCGCGCTCGTGGCCGGCGTGCCCGCCAAGCGCATCCGCTGGGTCGGCAAGGCCGGGGTCCCGCTCGTCCGAACGGGCGAGCACTGGGTCTGCCCCGAGACCGGCGAGCACTACATCGAAGACAACGAGACTCTGCGAGAGGCTGAGTGATGACCGACTTCATTCCCGCGGCACGACCGATCATCGGCGACGAGGAGCGCGCGGCGGTCGACGCCGTGCTCGCCTCGGGGATGCTGGCGCAGGGCGCCGAGGTGGCCTCGTTCGAGCAGGAGTTCTCGCAGGTGCTGCTCGACGGCCGGGCGTCGGTCGCGGTGAACTCGGGCACGTCCGGCCTGCACCTCGGGCTCCTCGCCTCGGGCGTCGGCCCCGGCGACGAGGTCATCGTGCCCTCGTTCACCTTCGCCGCGACGGCCAACTCGGTGGCGCTCACCGGCGCCACCCCGGTCTTCGCCGACATCGAGCCCGACCACTTCGGACTCGACGCCGCCGACGTGGCCGCCCGCATCACCGACCGCACCGTCGGCATCATGCCCGTGCACCTCTACGGCCACCCGGCCGACGTCGCGTCGCTCGGCGCGCTCGCCGACGAGCGGGGCCTCGCCCTCTTCGAGGACGCCGCGCAGGCCCACGGCGCCGAGGTCGACGGCCGTCGCGTCGGCACCTTCGGCCGCTTCGCGATGTTCAGCCTCTACCCCACGAAGAACATGACGAGCGGCGAGGGCGGCATGGTCTCGACCGGCAACTCCCAGGTCGAGCGACGGCTGCGGCTGCTCCGCAACCAGGGCATGGAGCGCCAGTACGAGAACGAGCTCGTCGGCTTCAACGCCCGCATGACGAACCTGCACGCCGCGATCGGTCGGGTGCAGCTCACGAAGGTCCTCGGCTGGACGGCCGACCGGCAGCGCAACGCCGCCTTCCTCGATGCCAACCTCGAGGGCGTCGTCACCCCGCCGGTCGCGGCCGGCGCCACCCACGTCTACCACCAGTACACGATCCGCGTGCCCGAGGACCGCGACGGCTTCGCCTCGGCGCTGCGCGACGAGTACCGGGTCGGGTCGGGCGTGTACTACCCGATCCCCAACCACCGCCTGCCGTCGTTCGGCCTCGAGCTCGACCTCCCCGAGACCGAGCGCGCCGCCCGCGAGGTGCTCTCGCTGCCGGTGCACCCCTCGCTCGGCCAGGGCGACCTCGACCGCATCGTCGAGGCGGTCAACGCCCTCGCGAAGGCGGGTGCGTGATGGCCGACCTCCGCATCGGCGTCATCGGCCTCGGCATGATGGGCCGCCACCACGTGCGCGTGACCCGCGAGGTCGACGGCGTCGAGCTCGTCGCGGCCGCCGACGCCCAGGGCGACCCCCACGGCGTCGCGGGCGGCCTGCCCGTGCTGCCGACGGTCGATGCGCTGATCGACCAGCGCATCGACGCGGCCGTCGTCGCCGTGCCGACCGGTTTCCACGAGGCGGTCGCGCTCGAACTCGCCGCCGCGGGCGTGCACACCCTGGTCGAGAAGCCGATCGCGAGCGACAGCGACGCGGGCGAGCGGGTCGCCGACGCGTTCGAACGGGCCGGCCTCGTCGGCGCCGTCGGGCACATCGAGCGCTTCAACCCCGCCCTGCAGGACCTGCGCCGACGTCTCGCCGAGGGCGAACTGGGCGACCTCTACCAGATCGCGACCCGCCGCCAGGGCCCCTTCCCGGCGCGCATCGCCGACGTCGGAGTCGTGAAGGACCTCGGCACCCACGACATCGACCTCACCGCCTGGCTCGCGCAGTCGCCGTACACGGCGATCGCGGCCCGCACGACGACGCGCAGCGGCCGCCCCCACGAGGACATGGTCTCGGCCACGGGCGTGCTCTCGAACGGCGCGATCACGAACCACCTCGTGAACTGGCTCTCCCCCATGAAGGAGCGCATCACCGTCGTCACCGGTGAGCGCGGCGCCTTCGTCGCCGACACCATCAGCGCCGACCTCACGTTCTTCGAGAACGGGACGCAGGCGACCGAGTGGGAGTCGATGGCCGCCTTCCGCGGCGTCGCCGAGGGATCGATGACGAGGTTCGCCCTCTCGAAGCGCGAGCCGCTGCGAAGCGAGCACGAGGCGTTCCGCGACGCGATCCTCGGCAAGTCGGCGAACACCGTCACGATGCGCGAGGGGCTCGCGACGCTCCGCGTCGCCGAGGCCGTCGTCGACTCCGCCCGCACCGGGCGGTCGATCGAGCTCGGCGCCGACTGAACCATGGCCGAAGCTCGTCGCGTCCTCATCGCGTCGCGGCTCTTCGCCCCCGAGGTGAGCGCCGGCGCGTTCCGCCTCCGGGCGCTCGCCCAGGGTTTCCTGCGTCGCGGGCACCGCGTCCGCGTCGTCACGACGACGGCGCCGCCGACGGCTCCCGAGACGAGCCTCGACGAACCCGGGCTCGAGGTCTCCCGATTCCCGGTGCTGCGCGATCGCGGCGGCAACGTCCGCGGCTACGTGCAGTACCTGAGCTTCGACATCCCGCTGTTCTTCCGCATCCTGTTCGCCCGCTTCGACCTCGCGGTCGCCGAGGCGCCGCCGACGACGGGCCTCGTCGTCTCGATCGTGAGCCGGCTCCGGCGGAAGCCCTACGCCTACTACGCCGCCGACATCTGGACGGACGGCGTCATCGCGATGGGCGCCCCGCGCTTCGTCATCGGCGCGATGCGGGCCGTCGAGGGGCACGTCATGCGGCGCGCGGCCTGCGTCCTCTCGATCTCGGACGAGGTGACCGACCGGCTGACCGGCTTCGGCGTCGACCGTGCGCGCATCGCGACCGTGGGCAACGGCGTCGACACCACGATGTTCTCGCCCGACGGGCCGGCCAGGTCCGACGAGCACCCCTACTTCGTCTACACCGGCACGATGTCGGAGTGGCAGGGCGCCGAGCGCTTCGTCGAGGCGATGCCGGCGGTGCTCGAGCGCCACCCCGGCACCCGGCTGCGCTTCTTCGGCCAGGGCGCCTCGGAGCCCGCCATCCGGGCGACGGCCGCCCGCCTCGCCCCCGAGGCCGTGCTGCTCGGCGGCGTCGTGCCGCCGACCGAGGCCGCCGAGTGGATCCGCGGCGCGGCGGGCGCGCTCGTGAGCATCGTTCCCGGCATCGGCTACGACTTCGCACGTCCCACGAAGACGTACGCGGCGGCCGCGTGCGGCACGCCCGTCATCTTCGCCGGCACCGGATCGGGCGCGGCACTCGTGCGCGACCACCGGCTCGGCCGCGCCGTCGACTACCGGGCCGACGACATCGCCGCGGCCATGATCGCGGCGATCGACGAATGGGGCTCGGGCGCGACCGCGGCCACGCGCGCCGAGCGCGCGGCCTGGGTCGAGGCGAACGCCTCGCTCGCCTCGGTGGGTGCGGCGGCCGCGGATGCGGTGCTGGAGGCGAGCCGGGCGTGAGGGTGCTCGTCGTCACGCCCTGGTATCCGAACGAGACCGGTCCGTACACGGGCGCGTTCGTCGAGCGCGACGTCCGGATGCTGCGGGGCGAGCACGACGTGACGGTCGCGCACCTCGTGGCGCCCGGCCACCGGGACGACGGCCCCGACGTCGTCGAACGCGACGGGGTCGAGGTGGTGCGCATCCCGATGGCCCCCGCGGATCCGCGCGAATGGTGGCGGGCCTCCCGTCGGCTGCGCGCCCTGCGCGAACGGGCCGACATCGTCCACTCCCACGCGGCCACCTCGCTCTGGCCGATGACGCTCGCTGGCCGCAGCGGCGTGCCGTGGGTGCACACCGAGCACTCCTCCGCGGTCGCCGGTTCGTTCGGGTCGACCGCGTCGGCACGGCGCAGCCGCGCCCTGCGCCGCCGCCTCTTCGAGCGCCCCGCCGTGGTCGTGACCGTGAGCGGGCATCTCGCCGAGCTCGTCCGCCGCCTCGGCCGCCGCGGGCCGGTCGTCGTGATCCCGAACGCCGTCGACGGCCCCGCCGCGCTCGTCCCGCGCCGTTCCGTCGAGGGTCCGCTCCGGCTCATCGCCGTCGGCGGCCTGACCGACGTCAAGCGCCCGCTCCTCGCCGTGCGCGCGCTGGCCGAACTGCGCGGGCGCGGCGTCGACGCCGAGCTCGAGTGGGTGGGCGCCGGCCCGCTCGCCGATCCGGTCGCGACCCTCGCCGCCGAGCTCGGCGTCGCCGAGCACGTGCGACTGGCCGGCGCGGTGGCTCCCGATGCGGTCGGCGCTCGGCTCGACGCATCCGACCTGTTCGTGCTGCCGACCGCGGGCGAGACCTTCGGCGTCGCGATCGCGGAGGCGATCGCGCACGGCCGGCCCGTCGTCACGGGCGCCGTCGGCGGGCAGCGCGAGTTCGTCGACCCAGCGGTCGGCGAACTCGTGACCGGCGAGAGCCCGGCCGACTACGCCGACGCGATCGAGCACGTCGTGGCCCGCACGCGCGGAATGACGGCCGACGAGATCGCCGCCACGCTCGGCGACCGGTTCGGCGACGCCGCCCGCCTCGCAGCCTACGACGAGGTCTACGCGACGGCCGGCCGCCCCTGAAGACGGGCCGGCGGCGCCCCGGTGGATGCCCGGTCGCGGTCGGGTACCCTTGAGTGTTGTTTTGAGAGGACACGCCATTCATGAACACTGACCTGCTCGTCGTCGGATCCGGCTTCTTCGGGCTCACCATCGCGGAGCGCGCCGCCCGGGAGCTCGGACTCAAGGTCACCGTCATCGACCGCAGGCCACACATCGGCGGCAACGCCTACAGCGCGGACGACGCGGAGACGGGCATCGAGGTGCACCAGTACGGCGCGCACCTCTTCCACACCTCGAACGAGCGGGTGTGGGAGTACGTCAACCGCTTCACGAAGTTCACCGACTACGTGCACCGCGTCTACACCCGCCACAACGGCGAGGTGTACCCGATGCCGATCAACCTCGGCACGATCAACCAGTTCTTCCGTTCGGCGTACGGCCCCGACGAGGCGCGCGCGCTCATCCGCGAGCAGGCGGGCGAGCTCGCGGGCACCGACCCCCAGAACCTCAACGACAAGGGCATCCAGCTCATCGGCCGCCCGCTCTACGAGGCGTTCATCAAGCACTACACCGCGAAGCAGTGGCAGACCGACCCGAGCGAGCTGCCCGCCGAGGTGATCTCGCGGCTCCCGGTCCGCTACACGTACGACAACCGCTACTTCAACGACACGCACGAGGGCCTGCCGGTCGACGGCTACACGGCCTGGCTCGAGCGCATGGCCGACCACCCGAACATCGACGTCCGCCTCGACACCGACTTCTTCGACGAGACGCAGCCGTTCTCGAAGGGCAACACGGTCGGCAACGTCCCGGTCGTCTACACCGGCCCCGTCGACCGCTACTTCGACTACTCCGAGGGTCACCTCTCGTGGCGCACCCTCGACTTCGAGCGCGAGGTGCTGCAGGTCGGCGACTTCCAGGGCACGAGCGTCATGAACTACCCCGACGCCGACGTCCCGTACACGCGCATCCACGAGTTCCGCCACTTCCACCCCGAGCGGGACTACCCGACCGACAAGACGGTCATCATGCGCGAGTTCTCCCGCTTCGCGGAGACCGGCGACGAGCCGTACTACCCCGTCAACACCACGAGCGACCGCGAGCGGCTGCTCAAGTACCGGGGCGACGCGAAGCGCGAGTCGAACGTGCTCTTCGGCGGCCGTCTCGGCACGTACCAGTACCTCGACATGCACATGGCGATCGGCTCGGCCCTCAGCATGTTCGAGAACCGGCTCGCGCCCGCGATCCGTGCCGGCGTCGCGGTGGAGAGCGGCGACGAGGCATGACCTGGCTCGAGCTGGTTCCTGCGATTCTCGTCGGGACCCTGCTCCTGCTCCTTCCCGGTCTCCCGATCGCCTGGGCCTGCGGTGCCCGGGGGCTCGCCCTGCCCGCCCTCGGCGCCGGTGCGTCGATCGGCGTCGTCGCCCTCACGTCGGTGCTCACCGGATGGGCGGGGATCCCGTGGGGCTACCTCCCGCTCATCGCGGTCTCCGCGCTCATCACGCTCGTCGCATTCCTCATCCGCCGTCGCTTCGCGCCCGCGAAGCCGAGCGGTGACGGCGCTCGCCTGCTCCTCCCGGCGACGGTCGGCGGCATCCTCGGCGGCGGACTGCTCCTCGCCGCGCTCATCCCCTCGATCGGTGCGCCCGAGCACCCGAACCAGCTGTTCGACGCGGTCTTCCACTACAACGCCGTGCAGTTCATCGCCCAGACCGGGATGGCCTCGCCGCTCGACATGACGATGTCGGTGCCCGGCCGGGCGTCGAGCTTCTACCCGACGGTCTGGCACGCGATGGTCGCCCTCGTCGTCCCCGTCGCGGGCGGGCAGGTCATCGCCGCCACCAACGCGTTCACGATCGCGGTGGTCGCCGTGCTGTGGCCGATCGCCGTGATGTACCTCGTGAGCGTGCTGTGGCCGAAGCGCCCCATCGCCGTCGCGTTCGGGGGCGCGTTCTCGGCGGGGTTCGCGATGTTCCCGCTCGGGATGCTCTCGTGGGGCGTGCTGTTCCCCAACCTGCTGGGCATGGCTGCCGTGCCGATCGCGCTCGCGCTCCTCGTCGTCCTGCTCGGTCGCACCGAAGCCCCCGGCATCGGGCCCGCCGTCGGGTGGCCGCTGCTCGCGCTCACCGTGCTCGGCCTGACCCTCGCGCATCCGAACGCGCTCTTCGCCCTGATCGCCCTCGCCGCCCCGCCGCTCGCCTCGGCGCTGATCGCCGGGTTCCGGGGCGCGACGTCGCTCCGCACGCGCCTGCTCGTCGTGGCGGTCGGCCTCGCGTACGTCGCCGGCGCAGCGGTGCTCTGGAGCCGCGCACGACCGACCGACACCAGGTGGGAGCCGTTCGAGTCGGTGCAGGCCGCGACCGGCGACGTGCTCTGGATGGCTCCGGTGAGCCGGCCGATCGCGGTCGTGCTCGCCGTGCTCGTGATCGTCGGCATCGTCGGAGAGCTGCTCCGCCGCCGGTACTGGGTGGTCGGCTCGTACGCCGTGTCGGTCGCCTTCTACATCGTCTCCGCCGCGCTCACGGTCGCCGCCGTCCGGACATTCATCGTCGGGATCTGGTACAACGACACCACCCGCGTCGCGAGCATGCTCGCCGTCGTCGGCATCCCGCTCGCGGCCTTCGGTGCGTCGCTCGTCGTCGACCGGTGCCTGCGCGGGCTCGGCTCCACCCGGTTCCGCGATTCGACCGTCGCGCGTCGCGTCGTCGTCATCGGCGTCTTCGCCGTGCTGGTCGCCGGCAGCCAGGTGCGCACGCTGAACACCCAGGTCCCGTTCCTCAGCGAGGTGGCCTACCGGTTCGACGAGAAGTCCGCGATCCTCTCCCCCGACGAGGTCGCCGTCTTCGACGAGATCGAGCGCATCGTCCCCGAGGGCGAGATGGTGGCCGGCAACCCGTGGAGCGGCGCGTCCCTGGCATACGCCTACACCGGACGCGAGGTGCTCTTCCCGCACATCAACGGCTCGTGGGGCGACGAGCGGCTGTCGGTCGGCGACCGCCTCGCCGCGGACGCCGATGAGCTGTGCCCCGTGCTCGACGACCTCGACATCACGTACGTCATCGACTTCGGCGACCGCTACGTGATCGACGGGTACGGCGACACTCCCAAGTACGCTGGGCTCAACGATCTCGATGAGTCCAGGTTCCTCGAGCAGGTCGCGCGCCACGGCGATGCGGCGCTGTACCAGATCACCGCGTGCGACTGAGCACGCATCATCCGATAAGGAGCTCCCCTGTGAAGATCGCCGTCATCGCCCTCGGCAAGATCGGACTCCCCCTCGCGGTGCAGTTCGCCTCGAAGGGCCACGACGTCGTCGGCGTCGACGTCAACCCGCGCACCGTCGAGCTCGTGAACGCGGGCGTCGAGCCCTTCCCCGGCGAGGCCGAGCTGCAGGAGCGGCTGTCGGAGCTCGTGCCGGCCGGCCGCCTCCGCGCGACCACCGACTACGCCGACGCCGTGCCCGGTGCCGACGCGGTCGTGCTCGTCGTGCCGCTCTTCGTCGACGCCGAGGCCCGCCCCGACTTCGGCTGGATGGACGCCGCCACCCGTTCCCTCGGCGAGCACCTCACGCCCGGTACCCTCGTCGCATACGAGACGACGCTGCCCGTCGGCACGACCCGCGACCGCTGGAAGCCGCTCCTCGAGGAGACGAGCGGGCTGAAGGAGGGCGAGGACTTCCACCTCGTGTTCTCGCCCGAGCGCGTGCTCACCGGTCGCGTCTTCGCCGACCTCCGCAAGTACCCCAAGCTCGTCGGCGGTCTCTCCGAGGCGGGCGCGGCGAAGGCGGTCGAGTTCTACGAGTCGGTGCTCGACTTCGACGAGCGAAGCGACCTCCCCCGGCCGAACGGCGTCTGGGACCTCGGCTCCGCGGAGGCGTCCGAGCTCGCGAAGCTCGCCGAGACGACGTACCGGGACGTCAACATCGGGCTCGCGAACCAGTTCGCCCGGTTCGCGCAGAAGTCCGGCATCGACGTCTACAAGGTGATCGAGGCCTCGAACTCGCAGCCGTACAGCCACATCCACCAGCCCGGCATCGCCGTCGGCGGCCACTGCATCCCCGTCTACCCGCGCCTCTACCTCTGGAACGACCCCGACGCCACCGTCGTCCGCGCCGCGCGCGAGGCGAACCTCGGCATGCCCGACTACGCGGTCGGCATGCTCGAGGGCGCGTTCGGCGACCTGACCGGCGCCCGCGTGGCCGTGCTCGGCGCCGCGTACCGCGGCGGCGTGAAGGAGACGGCCTTCTCGGGCGTCTTCGACACCGTGGCGGCCCTGCGCGCCCGCGGTGCCGAGGTGCTCGTGCACGACCCGATGTACACCGACGAGGAGCTCGCCGGCTACGACTTCGCGCCGTACCACCTCGGCGAGCCGGTCGACGCCGTGATCGTGCAGGCCGACCACGCCGAGTACCGCGGCATCGGCCCGGCCGACCTGCCGGGCGTGCGCGCCTTCATCGACGGCCGTCGCGTGAGCTCGCCCGAGGTCTGGGGCGACGTCGTGTACCGGGTCATCGGGCGCGCCTGACGTGAGCGGCTCGCCGCGCCGCGTGCGCGTCCTCCACGTGAACGATGCCGCTTTCACCGCGCATCGTCTCCTGGCGGTCGCCGCCCGGCACGGCGAGCCGTGGTCGTTCTATCCCCGGGCGGTGGCCGACCCCGCCTGGTCGGGCGTCGTCGGCCGCGCCCGGTTCGCGGCGCGCGGCGCCGCCTGGGCGGCCGGCCTCGCCCGTCGGGCTGCGGGCGTCGACCTATTGCACGTGCACTCCGGCGCGATGCTCAAGCACACGCGGCTCGTGCCCAAGCGGTTCGTGCTGCACCTGCACGGCACCGACATCCGCACGCTGCAGTACGACCCCGCCTGGCGCGATTCCGTGCTGTGGGGCGTCCGCACGGCCGCGGCCGTGCTCTACTCGACGCCCGACCTCGCCGAGCACGTGCTGCCGCACCGGCCCGACGCCCGCTACTTCCCCGTCCCCGTCGACCTCGCCGGCCTGCCGAAGCATCCCGCCGATGCGGTTCCCCGGGTGTTCTTCGCCTCGCGCTGGGAGGACGTCAAGGGGCTCGAGTCGCAGCTCGCGGTCGCTCGCCGGCTGGTCGCCGACGCGCCCCCAGGGGTCGTCGTCACCGGGCTCGACTGGGGCCCGGGCACGGAGGCCGCGCGCGCGGCGGGCGTGGTGCTCGTCCCGAAGATGCCGCACGAGGAGTACGTGCGCTACATGGCCGACTCGCGGCTCGTCGTCGGGCAGAGCGCCGGGATCCTCTCGTCGAGCGAACTCGAGGCGATCGGCGCCGGGGTCCCCGTCGTGGCGCCGCTGAAGCCCGGCTTCTATCCCGACGAGCCGCCGATCGGCGGCGGCGCCGACGCGTGGGGCCGGCCCGACGCGATCGCCGATGCGGCGCTCGCGATGCTCGACGCCGACCGCGAAGGCGACGCCGACCGCGAAGGCGACCCCGCCGCGGGCCCCGAGTGGATCGCCCGCACGCACGACGCCGAACTCGGCTACCGCGAGCTCGCGCGCCTCTACCCCGACCTGCTCGACGGCCGCGCGCGCTGACCCGTGCCCGCTTCCGAGCGGCGCACCGGAGCGCGGCTCAGCGGCCGAGCAGCGACTCGATGATCTCGGCCTCGACCCGCTCGTCCTCGGCGGAGTTGAGCGACTCGGCCGCGACATCCGCGTTCGCCTTGTAGCCGGCCACGTCCTCGGGGGTGAGGCCGCGCAGGGTCTCGACGAGCTCGTCGACGCCGAATCCGGGCGAGATGCGTCCGAGGCCGTAGCGCTCGATGAGCGCGTCGGTCTCGACCGCCGTCGAGAACACGAGGGCGAGGCGGGCCTGCACCATGTCGAAGAACTTGTTCGGCAGCATGAGGCGATGGTTCGTCGTGCGCGGCGGCAGCACGAACACGCCGACGTCGTAGGCATTGAGGGTGCGCGGCAGCTCGGCCGGTGCGACGGGATCGTGCACCGCGATGCGGTCGCTCGTCGACGCGGCGTCGACGAGCGACTGCCAGTACGCGTCGGAGCCCCTGGCCTTCACGAGGTAGAGGTCGAGCGTGAAGCGTTCGTCGAGCTGCTTGGTGGCCTCGATGAGGGTCTCGATGCTGCGGCCGGGCACCGCCCCGCCGGAGTGCACGAGCCTGATGCGATCGGGGGCGACGGGGCCGGGCTCGAGCGGCTGCAGGTCGATCGCGTTGCGGACGATGCGCGACGTCACGCCGAACTCGCGCTCGTAGAGCTCGGCGATCGATCCGTTGATGGTCGACACCGCAGCGGTGCGGGGCAGGTACTCGCGGCAGACCCAGGTCATGAACGGCGCCACGAGGAGGCGCCAGGACAGGACGTGGGTGCGCTCCTGCGGCGCCCACTCGTGCATGTCGCCCCACACCGGCGCCCCCGCGGCGACCCGGTGCGCGAGGGGCAGCGCCCGCGCCTCGTTCGCGACGACGAGGTCGAACCTGCGGTCGCCGATCAGCTCGAGCGCCCGCGCGACGGCCGGGGCGTCGAACTCCACCGAGCGGTACGCCCGCACGGCCAGCTTCGCCACGCCGCCGACGGTCTGGGGCAGCGACGGCAGCGCGGCGTCGATCTCGAGGTGCTCGGCGACGCCGGGCGGCGCCTCGCCGTACCCGACGGTCGTCACGTCCCCGTAGCGCTCGAGCACCTTGAGCTGGCGCAGCACCCGCGAGTCGGCGAGGAAGTGCGAGAACGAGAGGCAGAGGATGCGGGGCCTGGACACTCAGGACATCCTAGTTGCGGCCGCACGGGTGCGGCGTCCGGCGCCGCCGCGCGAACCGCCCGCGCGATCGCCGCGCGGCGCGATCACGCCGTGGTGCCCCCGCCGGCGATGAGCCGGCGATAGGCGACCTTCCGCACCCGTTCGGGCACGAACCGGTAGACCCCGCGCACGGTCACGTTGCGGGCGTACTCCCAGCGGCTCGTGAACCGGATGCGGCGCAGCGCCCGCTGCAGTTCGAGCTCGCTGCGCCACTGCGCCCGCCCGCCGCGGCGGGCGTACGCGCCGGCGCCGACGCGGTACATCACGAGGGGGTCGGCGAGGTTCTCGACGGATGCCCCTGCGTGGATCATCCTCGCGAACAGCCAGTAGTCCTCCATCAGCCCGAGCGGCTGGTAGCCGCCCGCCCGCTCGACGGCGCTGCGGCGGTACATGACGGTCGGGTGGCTGAACGGGTCGTGGAAGCGCGCGTAGCGCGAGATCTCGTCGTGCCCGGTGCGGGGCGTCCTCCGGGCGACGATCGCGCCGCCGTCGTCGAGGAACTCGAACATCCCGGTGCCGACGAGGTCGACGCCGCCCTCGACGACGGGCAGCTGCCGCGCGAACCGCTCGGGCAGCGAGATGTCGTCGGCGTCCATGCGGGCGACGATCTCGTGCTCGCACAGGCTCAAGCCGAGGTCGAGGGCTCGTGCGAGCCCGACGTTCTCGTCGATGACGTGGTGCGTGACGGGCACCGGGCTGTCGCCGACGACGCGGTCGATCGCGGCCGCGAGGGCGTCGTCGACCGGCCCGTCCTGGATGAGCACGACCTGCGCGGGGCGTACGGCCTGATCGCCGACGCTCGACGTGAACGCCTTCGCGAAGTGCGCGGCGTCGTCGCGTCGGTAGACCGGCATGAGCAGCGAGAACGGCGCGCTCACGTCGGTTCCACCAGGCGTACCGCTTCGCTCGCCCGGCCCAGCCCGTCGAGGGCCATCGCGTTCGGCCGCGGGCGGGTGCGGGTGCCGTCGCGGTAGCCGCGACGCCAGCCGTCGCCGAGCACGGCGCGGTCGCTCGACCGCACGACGGTGCGGATCCACCGCCGCACGCTCGAGGCGCCGTACACGAGCTTCTCACCGGCCGAGAGGCTCGATGAGCGGCGGAACATCCACAGCTTGTTGCGCACCTCGTAGTAGAAGCGCGGCCCGGGGTCGGCGTCGGTCGAGCCGAGCACCTTGGTCTTGTGCACGACGACCGAGGCGGGCACGTGCACGCCCCGGCGCCCGCGGAGCGCCCGCGTGGAGTACTCGAAGTCGTCGTTCCAGATGAAGTAGTCGGCGATGGGCAGGCCGATCTCGCGCACGACGTCGGCCCGCACGAGCATCGAGACGAACGACGTGCTGCGAATCGGGATGCCTCCGCGGCGCGCCGCGGCGATGCGCTCGTCGCGGTCGACGAACGGCTTCTGGCGCGGCGTGTTCATCGGGTGCTCGGTGCCGTCGTTCCAGACGACGCGGGAGCCCGCGACGACGAGGTCGGTGCCGTCGACGGCGGCGAGGAGCTCGGCGAGCGCCGACCCGGTCGGCACCGTGTCGTCGTCCATGAGCCAGAGCCAGTCGGGGGCGTGGTCGGCGAGGGCGACCGCCATTCCCGCGGCGAAGCCTCCGGCTCCGCCGGTGTTGCGCGGCAGCGAGACGAGGTCGACGCGGTCGCCGGCGGATCGGGCGACCTCGGCGGAGTCGTCCGTTGAGGCGTTGTCGACCACGACGACCTTCGCGAGCGGCGCGCGCTGCGCCGCGAGCGCGGCGAGCACCTCGGCGAGGAGGGCCGCCCGGTTGTAGGCGACGACGACGGCGACGACGCGCGGTGGCACAGGTGACGGACTCATCGACTCTCGCTGATCTCGGGAAGGCTCCCCACTATCTTGCCCTGTCCCCGGCGCCCGACTTTCCACAGGAACGGGCTCTCGCCGGATTCTCGGGAAGCGGCGCGCTACATTGGATGGTCGCCTGTGACGCTCGGAGGAGGGGCATGCCCACGACGCTTCGGATGATCGTCGACCAAGTGGTCGCGCCGGTTCCCGGCGCGCTCGGCCGCTACACCGAGGCGCTCACGGAGTCGCTCATCGCCACGGCGCCGCCCGGCTGCGAGGTCGAGGGCGTCGTCTCCTCGTCGCTCCCCGCCGACTACGACCGGCTGCTCGCGCGGTTCCCCGGGCTCTCGGGCCTCTACAAGACGAGCCTCGCGCGTCGCGAGCTCGCGGCCGCCTGGCAGTTCGGCCTGACCACCTCGCCCGGCGGCGGCATGGTGCACGCACCCGGGCTCTTCGCGCCACTGCGCCGGCACGATCGATCGGCGGGCGACCAGACGGTCGTGACGGTGCACGACCTGCTCGCCTGGACCCACCCCGAGTCGCTCACCGCGACGACGGTCGCCTGGCACAAGGGCATGCTGAAGCGCGCCCGCAAGCACGCCGACGCCGTCGTCGTGCCGACCCACGCCCTCGCCGAGCGGCTCGGCATGGTCGCCGACTTCGGCGACCGCGTGCGGGTCATCGGCACCGCCCCGCGACTCGGGCTCAAGATGCCGCGGGACGCCGCCGACCGGGCCGCCCGGTTCGCGCTGCCGGGCGACTACCTCGTGACGACCGGCTCCCTCGACCCGCGCAACGGCGTCGTCGACCTGCTCGCCGCGCTCGGCCGAGCCGACTCCCCCGACCTTCCGCTCGTCGTGCTCGGCCCCGAGAACTGGGGCGAGCAGCACCTCGCGACCGTCGCCGAAGAGGCCGGCGTCACGCCGGGCCGCGTGCGCGCGCTCGAACTGACCGACCCGGCCGACCTGGCGACCGTCCTCTCCGGCGCGACCGCGTACGTCGCACCGAGCCATGACGAGGGGGCGGGCACCTCGCTCATCGAGGCCTTCCACCTCGGGGTGCCGGTGATCCATTCCGACACCCCCGCCTACCTCGAGGTCGCCGCAGAGGCCGGCCGGGCCGTCGAGGTCGGCGACGGCGGCGACGGCTACGCCGAGCGGCTCGCCGGCGCGATCGCCGACGTCGTGGGCGACGACGACCTCGCGGAGCGGATGTCGGTCGCGGGCAGCGACCGCGCCAACGCGTACAGCTGGCGCGATTCGGCCGAGCGGGTCTGGGCGCTGCACGCCGAGATCTGAGGGGCGCCGCGCCGCGGCATCCGCACGGGTGCGCAGCCGCGCCGCGGCCCCGCGCCGAAGCTCGCGCAGCCGCGCCGCGGCCCCGCCGCCGAAGCCCACCGCAGCGGCCCAGCGGCCGCGAAACCGGCGACCTACTCGGCCGGCTCCTCGGTCGCGGGCGGCACGACCGCATCGTGCACGAGCTGGCGGATGTACTCGTAGTCCGGGTCGGTCGGGTCGATGCCGTTCTCGGGCGTGAGCTCGACGTGTCCCATCGGCAGTTCCTTGGTCTTCATGCCGAGGTTCACGAAGTAGCCGAGCATCGACTGCGGTACGTCGGTCTTCACCGTGTCCGCGCCGGCGGACGCGACCTCCTGGAACTTCGCGAGCACGTTCGTCGGGGTGAACTGGCGCAGGATCGCCTCCTGCAGCACGCGCTGTCGCGCCATCCGCTCGTAGTCGCCGCCCGCGACGCCGTACCGCGCACGGCCGTACCAGAGCGCGTGGTACCCGTCGAGGTGCTGCTGACCGGGCTCGATCCAGCCGTCGACGCCGTTGTTGTCCTCGTCGCCGCCGATCGGGATGCGCGTCTCGACATCGATGTCGACGCCGCCGAGCGCGTTGATGAGCGCCTCGAAGCCCTGCATGTCGATGAGCGCGTAGTACTGGATGTCGAGCCCCGTGATGCCCTCGGCGGCGTCGCGCATGCCCTCGATGCCGGGCTCCGAGCCCTCGGCGACCGCGTTCGGGTACATGTCGGGGCTCTTCAGCTCGACCTCGGTGTAGACCGAGTTGAGCTGGCAGACGTCGACCTCGCAGCCGTCGATGGCGCCGTAGCCCTCGGGGTAGACCTCGGCGAGAGGCGACCCCTCGGGGAACGGGAAGTACTCGAGGTCGCGCGGCAGGCCGATCGTCACGGCCTCACCCGTGTCGGCGTCGATCGACACGATCGACATGCTGTCGGGCCGCATGCCCTCGCGGTCGGGCCCGGAGTCGCCGCCGAGCAGCAGGATGTTGTAGCGGCCGTTCTCGTCGGGCGGCTCCGTCGGGCCCGCGACGAACATCGACGAGAGGAACCCGCTGGCCGTGGTCGCCAGGTAGGCCCCGTACGCGGCACCGCCCGAGAACACGATCATGACGAGCGTCGTGAGGCCGGCGATCCAGCCACGGGCGGAGGGGGCCGTCTTCACGATGCGCACGAGCCGCAGGGTGTCGAGCGTCAGCACCACCCAGAGCACGGCGTAGAAGGCGAGCACGAGCGCGACGATCCACAGGGTCCACGTCATCGTGAACATCGTGAACAGCGCGGATCGCCAGAAGAACCATCCGAGCAGCATGAGGATCGCGAGCGCCCAGAACACGAGGGTCGCGCCGAGGCCGAACCGGCCGAGGCGACGGTTGCCCGCGAGCACCTGCGGAGCACCCGGGATGAGGAAGTTGAGCACGACGAGCCACCACCCGCGGCGGGTCATCACGGTGCGCGAGGCGACATCCGGGTACCGGATGGGGCTTGCTGCAACGCTCATCGCGACTGCTTCAGCCGTTCGTTCTTCTCCTCGACGAGCGCGGCGAGGTCGCGGGCGTACGTGTCGAGGGCGGCCTGGAGGGAGGGGTCGGAGGCGCCGAGCACGCGAACCGCATAGAGACCGGCGTTCTTGGCGCCGCCGATGGCCATGGTCGCGACGGGGATGCCTCCGGGCATCTGCACGATCGACAGCAGCGAGTCGAGCCCGTCGAGCTTCGCGAGCGGCACGGGCACGCCGATGACGGGCAGGGTCGTGACGGAGGCGAGCATGCCGGGCAGGTGCGCGGCGCCGCCGGCTCCCGCGATGATGACCTTGAGTCCGCGGGCGGCCGCCTGCTTGCCGTAGTCGATCATCTTCTCGGGGGTGCGGTGCGCCGAGACGACCTCGACCTCGTGGGCGACGCCGAACTCGTCGAGCACGGCGGAAGCCTCGCGCATGACGTTCCAGTCGGAGTCCGACCCCATCACGACGCCGACGAGCGGGCTGGTGTTCGTCTCAGTCACTTGATCGAGTGTACGGCCGAGCGCTGGGAGATCACCGCAACGACACCGACGCTCGGTCGAGCAGCGAAGCGTATCGAGACCATCGGAAGCGTCAGTCCTGGAAGAACGCCGCGGCAGCCCGGGCCTCGTACACGACCTCGTCGAGGTCGTCGCCGGTCGCGGTGACGTGGCCGATCTTGCGGCCGGGTCGCGGGGCCTTGCCGTAGTTGTGCACCTTGACGGTCGGGTGACCCGCGAGCGCCTCCGCGTAGCGGTCGGTGAGCGCACCCTCGGCGGGGCCGCCGAGCACGTTGACCATGACCGACCACTCGTCGCGGCTGCCGGTGGCGCCGAGCGGCAGGTCGAGCACCGCGCGCAGGTGCTGCTCGAACTGGCCGGTCGTCGCCCCGTCCATCGACCAGTGGCCGCTGTTGTGCGGACGCATCGCGAGCTCGTTCACGAGGATGCGGTCGTCGGTCGTCTCGAACAGCTCGACGGCGAGCACGCCCGTGACGCCGAGTCCCTCGGCGATCGTGACGGCGACGTCGGCCGCGACATCCGCGAGCCGCCCGGCCGAACGCGGCGCGGGAGCGATGACCTCGCTGCACACCCCGCCGACCTGGACGGTCTCGACGACGGGCCACGCCGCGATCTCGCCGCTCGGCCGCCGCGCCACGAGCTGCGCGAGCTCGCGGCGGAAGTCGACGAGCTCCTCGACGAGGAGCGCTCCCTGCCGGCCGTCCTCGACGATCGTGGTGAACCAGTCGGCGACCTCGCCCGCGCTGCGCACGACCTTGACGCCCTTGCCGTCGTAGCCGCCGCGCGGCGTCTTCACGACGGCGGCGCCGCCGTGGTCGGCGATGAACGCGTCGAGTTCGTCGGCCGTCTCGATGCGCGCCCAGTCGGGCACGGGGAGGCCGAGCTCGGAGAGCCGCTCGCGCATGAGCAGCTTGTCCTGCGCGAAGCGCAGCGCGTCGGGGCCGGGGTGCACCGCGATGCCCGCGTCGACCATCGCCCGCAGCACGTCCTGGGGGACGTGCTCGTGGTCGAACGTCACGACGTCGACCTCGCGCGCGAACTCGAGCACGGTGGCCGTGTCGGTGTAGTCGCCGACGCGGTCGGCGGCGATCTCGGCCGACATGCCCGCCTGCTCGGCGAGCACGCGGAGTTCGACGCCGAGTTCGATCGCCGCGGGAACCATCATCCGAGCCAGCTGTCCGCCACCGATCACTCCGACCCGCACTCCGTGCACCCCTGTTCCTCATCGTCGTGGGCGCCCGGCCGACGCCCAGTTCAGTCTACGGGTCGGGGAATATGATGTGCCGGTGTCCACCGTTGCGCCCGATCGCCCCGCCGGCGTCGCCGCGCGCGCGTGGCACGGCCTGATCGCGTATGCGCTGAAGTTCGGCGTCGTCGGCCTCATCGGGCTCGTCATCGACGTCGCGCTCTTCAATGCGCTGCGGCTCGGCATGTTCGGCGCCGACGGCTGGGCGCAGTCCGCGATCGGTGCGAAGACGATCTCGACGAGCGTCGCGATCGTGTTCAACTGGCTCGGCAACCGCTACTGGACCTTCCGGAAGCACCGGCGCCGCAACTACCTGCGCGAGTTCGCGGAATACGTCGTGGTCTCCCTCGGCGGCATGGCGATCTCGCTCGCGTGCCTCTGGATCAGCCACCACGGGCTCGGGCTCACGAACCTCGTCGCCGACAACATCTCGTCGAACGTCGTCGGCCTGGGGCTCGGCACGGCGTTCCGCTTCGTGCTCTACCGCTACTGGGTGTACGGGCACCACCGTGCGGACGGACTTTCGCAGCTCGACCGCGTGGAGGAGGCCCAGCGGGCCATCTTCGAGGAACCGGATGCCTCGGCGGCCGGGTCGCGCGACGCCGCGCCGCGCGACCCGGCGCCGGGTCAGGCCTCGTCGACGCCCGCGGGCTGGAACCAGGGCGGGTAGACCGCCACGCGGGCGCGCACGCCGACCGCGGCGAGCGCGGCACGGACGCGATCCCGCACCTTCTCGTTGGCGACCGCGATGAGGGCGATGCGCTCGAGCGGCACCTCGCCGCGCACGAGGAGCTCGGCGGTCGCGAGTCGCGCGGTCTCGTCGTCGTGCGCGAGCCGCCGCAGCAGTCGCTCGACCTCGCCCCACTCCACGACGACCTGCGCACCGGGAAGCGACGCGTCGGTCGCACTCACCGCGATCGTCCCGGGCGCGGTCAGCGCGCCGCGGGCTGCGGCCACGGAGCCGACGAGCATCACGTGGTCGGCGGCCGGCCGCTCGATCGCCTCGGCGCTGAGGCGCGGATCGGGGCTGCCGGTGCGGACGGCGTCCCAGACGAGCGCGTCGGGCGTGAGCAGGAACGGCACGTAGTCGGCCAGCACGGCGTCGGTCCCGGGCACCGGGGTGGTGCGCCGGTACTCGCGCACCGCGGGCGCCGCGAGGTCGACCGCGGGGTTCGCCCCGGCCGCGTCGGGCACGATGGCGCCCGATCCGAGGATCCGGGCGAGGTTGTCGAGGTGGGTCACGTGGTAGATGCGCAGAGTGCCGACCTCGATCGGCGGCGCCGTGAGCGGGCGACCCGACGCGGCGGGCCTGCTCGACGGCCGCGATGCCTCGGCGGTCGCGGTGCGGGTGGAGTGCGTCGCGGTGCGCGCGTTCTCGCGCGTCGAACCGCGCACGGGCGCCGTGACGGTCGGTTCGGGCTGCTTCGGCGGGAAGCAGATGGCGCAGAGCCCGTCGTCGAAACCGTGGATGCATTCGTCGGCCAATTGGAACCCTTCGTCGTGCGCGTCTCGCGCTCGGGGGCGCGCGAGAACCGAGCGACTACATTACGCGCTCAGCGGCCGCCCCACGCCACGGTGTCGCCGTCGAGCGCGACCGGAACGTCGTGCGCGACCCCGATCGGGCTCCGGTGAGCCGCTTCCATGAGTTCGTGGAGCGCCGACTGGACGAGCTGGGGCTGCGGCAGGTCGTGCAGCACGACGGGCTTCTCCTGCCCGACGTCGATGCGCACGTCGCCCGAGCCGAACAGGCTCTGGCCCGGGTTCTTGCGCACCGTCACCTCGCGAACGCGCGCGTGGGCGAGCTCGTTGCGCACGCGCACGAACACGCCGCGGCGCATGATGATGCGCCGGGTCGTGACGGTCGTCCGGCCGGTGAGCCACGCGAGGTACGGGAGCACGCACCCGAGCACGACGAGGAGCAGCGCCGCGGCGCCGAGGGCCAGCAGCTGCCACGATTCGTCGACGAACCCGACCGCGTAGCCCGCACCGCCGGCGACCGCGATGAGCAGCAGCCCCGGCAGGATGAGCACGCGCGCGTGACGGCGCAGCCGTGCCACGACCCGCTCGGGCGGGACGGTCGGCGCGGCCGTCGCCGGCGCGTCGGCTCTCGTCATACGCCCATTAATAGCGCAGGTGGGTGACGTCCCCGGCGGCGACAGACCACGGCTCGCCGTTCTCGCGGTCGATCACGACGAGCCGCCCGTCGGCGTCGAGCCGATCGGCACGGCCGAGGAGCTCGCGGTCCCCCGGCAGCTCGACGCGCACCTCGGCGCCGATCGTGCCGCAGAGCGCGGTCACCCGTTCGTGCACCCCGGCGGCGGTCGCATCGCCGCCGGCGCGGCAGAAGTCGTCGAACATCGCGAGCAGCCGCTCGAGGTAGTCGGCGAGCACGGCGTCGCCGTCGGGCCGCACGCCCGTCGCGAGCAGCAGCGACGTCGACGTGAGCGTCGGCAGGTCGTGCTCATCGAGCGTGAGGTTGAGGCCGGCTCCGACGACCACGGCGGGCGGCCGCCCGTCCGCGGCGGGCACGAGTTCCGAGAGGATGCCGCAGATCTTGTAGTCCGACACGAGCACGTCGTTCGGCCATTTGAGCTCGACGGACACCCCGCCCGACCGGTCGTCGGCGTCGTGCTCGGGATCGTTCGCGGCGACGACGGCCTCGGCGGCGGCGACGGCCGTGCGCACGGCCTCGGTCATCGCGGCACCGGCGATGAGGGGGATCCACCCGTACGCGTCGGGCGGGAATGCCCGGCCGCCGGGGAGCTCCGGCCGCAGCAGCAGCGAGATGGCGAGCGTCTTGCCCGTGGGCGCGAGCCAGGTGCGGCCCAGCCGGCCGCGGCCCTTCGTCTGGTTGTCGGTGACGACGACCGAGCCGTTCGGCCAGCTCGAGGCATCCTCGCCCGTGGCCGCCGCACGCAACTCGTCGTTGGTCGACCCCGCCTCGGCGAGGAACTCGAAGCGCGGTACCGCCGCGCGCGATCGCTCCCACTCCATGACACACACCCTAGCCACGCGGCCGCGGCCGCCGGGCGGGCGGTCGGATCAGGCGCGGCACGACCTGCGCTCGCCGCATTTGTACGAACTCGGGCAACTCGCGCGTGGATTTGTAGGAAACCATCAACGAAGTGGCCGGGATGCTCGCCGGTAGAGTGAACGGCGTGACCGAAGCGACTGACGGCCCCGACCTCTCCACGACCGCCGGCAAACTGGCCGACCTCAAGCTGCGCTACCACGAAGCGGTGACCGCGTCGGGCGAGGCGGCGATCGAGAAGCAGCATGCCAAGGGCAAGATGACGGCGCGCGAGCGCATCGCCGAACTGCTCGACCCGGGCTCGTTCGTCGAGTTCGACGAGTTCGTGCGGCACCGCACTCACGCCTTCGGCATGGACAAGAAGCGCCCGTACGGCGACTCGGTCGTGATCGGCACCGGCACCATCCACGGTCGCCAGGTCGCCGTGTACTCGCAGGACTTCACGATCTTCGGCGGCTCGCTCGGCGAGGTCGCCGGCGAGAAGATCATCAAGATCATGGAGCACGCCATCAAGGTCGGCGTGCCGATCATCGGCATCCTCGACTCGGGCGGCGCGCGCATCCAGGAGGGCGTCGTCGCCCTCGGCAAGTACGGCGAGATCTTCCGGCGCAACACGCAGGCCTCCGGCGTCATCCCGCAGATCTCGATCATCTGCGGCCCGGCGGCCGGCGGCGCGGTGTACTCCCCCGCGCTCACCGACTTCGTGATCATGGTCGACAAGACCAGCCAGATGTTCGTGACCGGCCCCGACGTCATCAAGACGGTCACCGGCGAGGACGTCGGCATGGAGGAGCTCGGCGGCGCGCTCACCCACAACACGGTCTCGGGCGTCGCGCACTACCTCGCGAGCGACGAGTCCGACGCCCTCGACTACGCACGCACGCTCGTCTCGTTCCTGCCCGACAACAACATGACGGACGCTCCGGTGTACGACTCGGAGGTCGAGCTCGAGGTCACCGACGACGACAAGCGGCTGAACACGATCATCCCCGACTCGCCGAACCAGCCGTACGACATGCACGCCGTCATCGAGGGCGTCGTCGACCACGGCGACTTCCTCGAGGTGCAGCCGCTCTACGCGCCGAACATCGTCGTGGGCTTCGCCCGCGTCGAGGGCCGCACGGTCGGCATCATCGCGAACCAGCCCTCGCAGATGGCGGGCACGCTGAACATCGCCGCGGGCGAGAAGGCCTCGCGATTCGTGCGCTTCTGCGACGCGTTCTCGATCCCGATCCTCACCCTCGTCGACGTGCCCGGCTACCTGCCCGGCACCGACCAGGAGTGGACGGGCGTCATCCGCCGCGGCGCGAAGCTGCTCTACGCCTACGCCGAGGCGACGGTGCCGCTCGTCACCGTCATCACGCGCAAGGCGTACGGCGGTGCCTACATCGTCATGGGCTCGAAGCAGCTCGGCGCCGACATCAACCTGGCCTGGCCGACCGCCGAGATCGCGGTCATGGGCGGGCAGGGCGCGGTCAACATCCTCTACCGCGGCGAGATCAAGCGCGCCGAGGAGGCGGGTGAGGACGTGGCCGCCGTGCGCACGAAGCTCGCGAACGAGTACACGTACAACGTCGCCTCGCCGTTCCTCGCCGCCGAGCGCGGCGAGCTCGACGGCGTCATCGAGCCGGCCGCGACCCGCGTCGCGGTCGTGAAGGCCCTGCGCGCACTGCGCACGAAGCGCGCGAGCCTGCCCTCGAAGAAGCACGGGAACATCCCGCTGTAGGGGGCCGGCCATGAACGATCACGCATCGGATGCCGCGGCGGACGCCGTCGCAGACCGCCAGGCCGACCCGCGAGCGGCCGACCTCCGCATCCTCACGCCCGTGAGCGACGAGGAGGCGGCCGCGGTCACCGCGGTGCTGCTCGCCGCCGTCGACGCCGAGGCCGTGGGCGACGCGGCGTCCGCTGACGCCGAGCCCGGGCGCGACCCCTGGGTGCGTTCGAGCGGCGCGTTCCGCACGCCGCTCGAGGTCGGCCCCGGCCGGTGGGTGCGCTCCGTCCGCTGACCGCGGCGTGTCCCCCGTTTCGCCCGAGTCGCGGATGCGGCGTCGTGCGCGCACACGCGCGCCCAGCCGTCGACCCGTGCCGCGGAGGGGGGACACGGGTGTCCCCCGAAATGCTGACTGGTATCGGCCTTGCGGATCGGGGACCATAGATGTGCAGGCTCCACTGGAGTCGCCACAGTCATCGGTCGGGTAACCGATGACCTGTTGGGGGCGAGCCAGGGCGATATTCGGGTTGTCGCCGTGGCTCGGGCTTGAGGGGGACCGATCGAGGATCGGTCCCCCTCCTTCATGCCCGGGGGATCTCCAGCCACAGCTCGACATCGAGGTCGTCGGTGTCCCCCGCGACGGCGTCGGGAGCACCGCCCTCGACGAGGCCCACGACGGTCACCGCGGTGGCGGAACCCTCCGCTGCGGTGCGGGCGATGATGCGATCGGCGTGCGACGACGCGATCGCCTCCGCGAGGCGCGAGAGCACCCGGTCGCGAGCCGCCTCGTCGAGGTCGTCGATGCCGCCCTCGTCGAGCAGGGTGACGTCGATGCCGCGCTGCCGGGCGCGCTGCACCTCGACGCGAACGGCATCGGTGAGCAGCATCCGCCCCCGGATCTCGTCCCTGACCGTCGCCTCGAGCAGACGGCACTCGGCGCGCTGGGCCTCGGAGAGCCGCCCGTCCAGGTCGGCGATGCGCCGGAGCATCGGCGCGGCCACGCGGTTCGTGTGCGCGAGTCGCATGCGGCCCTCGAAGAGGTGCGCGTCCTGCGCCGCCTGCCACGCCGCGGCCTCGCGTTCGGCCTGCGCGTAGCGCCGGGTCTCGCGGCCGGCGCTCGCGAGGGCGCTCGTGAGCATGTGGGCGATCGCGACCCAGACGATGCTGCCGATCACGCCGAGCGATCCGAGCGCCAGCGGCCCCGCCCAGATGACCGTCTGCACGGCGAGCGCCCCGACGCCGAGCCACGCGGTGACGAGCCGCCGTCGGGCCGCCGCGATCGTCATGAGCGTGCCGACCGCGGCGACGTACCAGGTCGCGTAGCCGTTGTCGGCGTTCGGGTCGAGCTGTCCGGTGACGAGTACCGGCACGACCACGCTCACGGCGAGATCGAAGGCGGCGAGCCAGTCGGGCATCCGGATGCGGCGAGTGGGCCAGAGGCTCATCGCCGTGGCGGCCGCGTACAGCACGAGCGCCGCGACCGCCGGCCACGGCGAGGCCGGCACGTCGATCGAGTAGATGCCGAGCACCACGTGGTAGACGGAGAAGATCGCGCCCAGCACGAGCAGCAGCCATCGGGGGATCGTGATCACGTGTCCACCTCCTCGCCGTCGTCGATGGGGCCGCCGAGCCGGCCGGCGTCGGTGCGCGGCGCGTGGTCGGCGCCCGCGGGCCACGCGAGGGTCACGGTCGTGCCCTGCCCCGGATGCGAGTCGATGTCGGCGCTGCCGCCCACGTTCGTCAGCCGCTCCTCGATCGACACCCGCAGCCCGAGCCGAACGGCCGGCACCGTCGCGACGTCGAAGCCGACGCCGTTGTCGGAGATCTCGATGACGCATCCGCCCGCACGCACGCCGCGGATGCGGATGTCGCGGCGCACGCGACGCCCGGGCTCACCGGCGTGCTGCAGGCTGTTGACCATCGCCTGCACCGAGGCGGTGTAGAGGGCGTCGATCGCCTCGACCGGCAGCTCGACGCCGGCCGCGTTGACGACGCGCACGACGAACGGCGTGGTGAACGTCGTGAGCGCGGCGCGCAGGCGACGCACGAGCACGGCGAGACCGACCCGGTCGAGCGCTCTCGGACCCGTCGCCCCCGCCTCGTCGAGGCGGTGCAGCGCGTCCCTCGCCATCCGTGCCGCGAGCTGCTGCTCCCCCGTCGTCGTCGCCGCGGCGGCCGACAGGAGCGTCGTGAGCACGCTGTCGTGCACGAGCGCATCGACCTTGACCCGCTCCGCCTCCGTCGCGTGCTGGCGCGCCGCGAGGTCGTACCGCTCGAGCGCCGCCTCCTGGGCGCTGTCGACCGACTCGGCGGCCTCCCGCAGCATCGTGATGATCGCGAGCACCACGACCCCGAGCACGATCGCGTAGACCGCGTCGAGCACGGCCAGCAGCGCCGGCGCCCCGCCGCCCGACGGGGTGATCCTGACCACGCCGTAGATCGCCGGCACCACGAACGTGTAGGCGGCCGCCCAGACGGGCGGCAGGGCGACGACCGCGGCCGTCGTCGCGACGGTGCACAGGTAGTAGAGCCACGGCGCCGCGCCGTCGAGCGCAGCGGGATCGCTGACGAGCAGCGGCCACACGACGAGCGAGACGGCGTAGAGCCCGGCGAACACGAGGCAGGCGACCCGCACGGCGGACTTCATGACCGTCGCCACGGCGAGCGCGGCGATCGAACCGTAGATGACCGCCATGAGCGCGGCGCCCGAGCCGCGCCCCAGGGCGTCGGCCTGTCCGAGCGCGAGCGGTACCGTCTGGGCGCCGAACACCAGCCCGAACAGCCCCAGCGCCCGCGAGACGATCGTCTCGACCTGGGCCCGGGTCACGGTGGCGCGGGTCCGCGCGAGGCGGGGCACCCGCCATTCAGGCGCGGGCATCTCCGCCCTCGGAATCGAGCCCCGGCAGGATGCCGTCCTCGACCGCCCGACGCAGCAGGTCGACCTTCGTGGGTGCCGGGCGACCGACCTCGACGTACTTCGCCCGGATGCGGTCGAGGTACTCGCGGGCCGTCGAGTGCGCGATGCCGAGCTGGATCGCGACCGCCTTCAGCGGCAGGCCCGAGGCGTAGAGGTGCAGCACGTCGCGTTCGCGCCGGCCCAGCTGCGCCTTCGCGAAGTCGCGGTCGGCCTCGATCGCGCTCGCCCACTCGACGTTGTTGAGCACGCCCCCGCCCGCGACCGTCGCGATGGCGGCGATGACCGACGACATCGGCGAGGCCTTCGGGATGACGCCGGCCGCACCGGCGGCGAGCGACTCCCGCACCGCGGCGACGCGGTCGGCGATGCTGTGCACGAGCACCGCGCTGCCGGTGCGGAGCACGGCTCGCACGTTCTCGGTGACGGTCGTGCCGTCGCCGAGCGAGAGATCGAGGACGACGACGTCGCACGGGCGCCCGTCGATCACCGGGAGGAGCGTCGCGACGTCGGCGGTGTCGGCGACCACGAGATAGCCGGCGGCCTCGCACGCCGCGCGCAGGCCGAGTCGCACGGCCTCGTGATCGTCGACGATCGCCACGGTCGCCTGATGCTCGCCGTCTGCCACGAGATCCCCCTTCTCGTCGGTTACGGGCTCGGATCCACGATAGCGCCCGGCCGAGCCGCGACTACGCCGTGTCGCGCCGCGCCGCGCCGCGCCTATTCGTGGACCGTCAGCCGTGCCACCGCCTCGACGTGATGGGTGTTCGGGAAGAGGTCGAACGCCCGCAACTCGTCGAGCTCGTACCCGTGCTCGCGCAGGAGCCCGATGTCGCGGGCGAGCGCGACCGGGTCGCAGGCGACGTAGACGAGCTGGCGGGGACGCAGCTCGGCGAGCCGGTCGACGACCGGTCGGCCGGCCCCGGAGCGCGGCGGATCGAGCACGACCGTGGCGGCGCGCAGGCGGTCGCGCTCCGCGCGCCCCGCGCCGGCGGCGAGCTCGTCGAGGTATCGGTCGACCCGGCCGGTCACGGCGCGCGCACCCACCCAGTCGGCGAGGTTGGCACCGGCGTGCTCCGTCGCGCGGGCGTCGGACTCGACGGAGGTGATGCGGACGGTCGTCCCGAAGCGATCGCCGACCGCGGCCGCGAGCAGGCCGACCCCGCCGTAGAGGTCGTGGTTCGCGGCGCGGGGGTCGAACAGGTCGGCGTCGACGAGCTGCTGCACCGCCGCGGTCAGCGTCGCGGCGGCGCCACGGTGCACCTGCCAGAAGCCGCCCTGGTCGAGTCGGAAGACCCGCTCCCCGACCTGCTCCTCGATGCGATGGCGGCGCCCGCCCCGCGTCGCCTCGCCGGTGTCGACGACGACCCACGGGTTGCCGAGCGAGGGGGCGACGAGGTCGACGGCGCGAGCCCCGGCGAAGCGCTCGTCGAGGGGCGCGAGGGGTGCGAGCTCGGGCACGGCGAGCGGCACGGAGGCCACGGGCACGACTCGGTGGCTCCGAGCCGCATACGGGCCGACGCGTCCCTCGGCGTCGACCTGCAGTCGCAGCCGGGTGCGCCAGCCGGTGCCGAGCTCGGGATCGGCGCCCGGCGCGAGCGCGGGGTCGACGGCCTCGACCTCGACGACCCGGTCGATGCCGCCGAACCGTGCGAGCGCGTCGCCGAGCACCTCGGCCTTCAGCGCGCGCTGGCGGGCCATGCCGATGTGGCCGAATTCCGCGCCGCCGGCGCGGTGCTCGGGGGCGTGGTCGACGCCGGCCTCCGCCCAGGGGTGCTCGCGACGATCGGCCGACGGCTCGAGCACCTCGACGGTCTCGGCGCGCCAGAACTTCGCCTTCCCGGTGTCGCTCACCCGGGCGCGGACGCGCTCACCGGGGATCGCATCGGCGACGAACACGACCCGTCCCTCGTGCCGTGCGACCGCGACGCCGCCGTGGGCGATGCGCTCGACGTCGAGCTCGAGCACCGGCCCGTCGAGCCGGGGCTCCGCCGGTGCGGGGCGGGGTGCGCGGGGCGCGGCACCGGCGGCGCCCGCCGGGCGGCGGCGGGTTCGGGCACTGCGTCGACGATCGGGATTCACCATGGTTCGAGCATTCCACAGCAGCCTGACCGCGGGCAGGATGGGAGGATGCGCCTCTACCTCGCCTCGACCTCGCCCGCCCGCCTGCAGACCCTGCGAGCTGCGGGGATCGAGCCGATCGCGGTAGCGCCGGGCGTCGACGAGGAGGCCGCCGTCGCGGCGCGCGAGGCCGTCGACGGGCCGTTGGCCGCCCCCGACATGGTGCAGTTGCTCGCGCGGGCCAAGGCCGAGGCGCTGGTGGGCGCCGAACCCGGCGGCGAGCCGATCGACGGCCTCATCCTCGGCGGCGACTCCGCATTCCTCACGGGTGGCGCGATCCACGGCAAGCCGCACACGCCCGAGGTGGCGAAGGCGCGCTGGCTCGCCCAGAACGGCGGCCACGGCGACCTGTGGTCGGGGCACTGGCTCATCGACCACCGCGGCGGCCGGGCGAACGGCGCCGTCGGCCGGCCGGATGTCGCGACCGTGCGCTTCGCGGCGCTCGACGAGGCCGAGATCGACGCGTACATCGCCTCGGGCGAACCGCTCCTCGTCGCCGGGGCGTTCACCGTCGACTCGCTCGGCGGGCCGTTCATCCGACGGGTCGAGGGCGACCCGTCGACCGTCGTCGGCCTCTCGCTGTCGACCCTGCGCGATCTCGTGCGGGAGCTCGGCGTCGACTGGACCGCGCTCTGGAACCGCACGACCTGATCCGCGCGATTGTCGGCTGCCGCAAGAGACTTCCGTTCATTTTGTGGAGGTCGCCCAAAGTGATGGCGGCCCCGCGCAATAGGCTGGGGGTCATGCCGCGCATCACCAAGGTCCTCATCGCCAACCGTGGAGAGATCGCCGTCCGCGTCATCCGCGCCGCCCGCGACGCCGGCATCGGCTCGGTCGCCGTGTACGCCGACCAGGACCGGGACGCCCGCCACGTGAAGCTCGCCGACGAGGCCTACGCCCTCGACGGCACGACGAGCGCCGACACGTACCTCGTCATCGACAAGATCCTCTCGGTCGCGCGGCGCTCGGGCGCCGACGCCGTGCACCCGGGCTACGGGTTCCTCGCCGAGAACCCCGACTTCGCCCGAGCGGTCATCGCCGCGGGCCTCATCTGGATCGGCCCGTCGCCCGAGGCGATCGAACGCCTCGGCGACAAGGTCTCGGCACGGCACGTCGCCGAGAAGGTGGGCGCCCCGCTCGCACCCGGCACCCTCAACCCCGTGGCGGATGCCTCGGAGGTGCTCGACTTCGTCGACGTGCACGGCCTCCCCGTCGCCATCAAGGCGGCGTTCGGCGGCGGCGGCCGCGGCCTCAAGGTCGCCCGGGACCGCGACGAGGTCGCCGAGCTCTTCGAGTCGGCCACCCGTGAGGCGGTCGCGGCGTTCGGCCGCGGCGAGTGCTTCGTCGAGAAGTACCTCGACAAGCCGCGCCACGTCGAGACGCAGTGCCTCGCCGACCAGCACGGCAACGTCGTCGTGGTCTCGACCCGCGACTGCTCGCTGCAGCGCCGCCACCAGAAGCTCGTCGAAGAGGCGCCCGCGCCCTTCCTCACCGAGGCCCAGGTCGAGGCGCTGTACTCGGCGTCGAAGGCCATCCTCAAGGAGGTCGGCTACGTCGGCGCCGGCACCTGCGAGTTCCTCATCGGCCAGGACGGCACCGTCTCGTTCCTCGAGGTGAACACGCGCCTGCAGGTCGAGCACCCGGTCTCCGAAGAGGTGACGGGCCTCGACCTCGTGCGCGAGCAGTTCCGCCTCGCCGAGGGTGGGGTGCTCGACTACCCCGACCCCACGACGACCGGTCACTCGATCGAGTTCCGCATCAACGGCGAGGACCCGGGCCGGGGCTTCCTGCCCGCCCCCGGTCCGATCCACCAGCTGCGCTTCCCCGGCGGCCCCGGCGTGCGCGTCGACTCGGGCGTCACGAGCGGCGACGAGATCTCGGGCGCCTTCGACTCCCTGCTCGCGAAGCTCATCGTGACCGGTCGCGACCGCAAGGACGCCCTCGAGCGCGCCCGCCGGGCACTCGACGAGTTCGAGGTCGCGGGGCTCCCGACGGTGCTGCCGTTCCACCGCGACATCGTCGACAACCCGGCGTTCGCACCGGCGGGCGACGAGCCGTTCTCCGTCTACACGCGCTGGATCGAGACCGAGTACGACAACCGGCTCGAGCCGTGGTCCGGTGAGCTCGAGGAGACCAGCGGTCCCGCCGCGCGCACGAACGTCGTGGTCGAGGTCGCCGGGCGTCGCATCGACGTCAGCCTGCCGAAGCGGCTCGCCGGCGGGGCATCCTTCTCGCACACCGCTGGTCCGGCGCCGCGTCGCCGCACCGGTTCGCACGCCGTCGACACGGGCACGGGCGACGCCGTGAAGGCCCCGATGCAGGCGACCGTCGTGAAGGTCGCCGTCGCCGAGGGCGACAAGGTCGTCAAGGGCGACCTCGTGCTCGTGCTCGAGGCGATGAAGATGGAGCAGCCGATCGTCGCCCACAAGGACGGCGTCATCGGCGGCATCAACGCCGAGCCCGGCGCGACCGTCTCGAGCGGGCACCTGCTCCTCTCGATCGCCGACGCGTAGACGTCCCGGCCCGGCCTCCGGCCGTCCGCGGAGAGGAGCCCGCACGATGCGTCCGTACCTCGACAAGGCCGGTCCGGCCTCGTGGCAGGCGGCGTCCGCCTACTCGGCCGTCGTCGCACGGGAGGCCGCGGAGCTCGGTCTCTCGGCCGAGGAGATGGAGTTCATCAAGGTCCGCGCGTCGCAGCTGAACGGCTGCGCCTTCTGCCTCGACCTGCATTCGAGGCAGGCCAGGGCGGCCGGCATCCCGCAGCAGCAGCTCGACCTCCTGCCCGCGTGGCGGGAGAGCGACCGCTACTCGGCGCGGCAGGAGGCGGTGCTCGCCGTCGCGGAGGCGGCGACCCGGCTGCCGCTGACCGACGACGCGCAGGCCGACCTCGCCGCCGCCCGGAACGTGCTGGGCGAGTCGGCCTTCGTCGCGGCGGAGTGGGTGGCCGCGACCATCAACCTCTTCAACCGGATCTCGATCCTCAGCGAGCACCCCGTCCGGCCGCGGGATGCCGAGGGAAAGGTGCACGCATGACGCGCGAACGGTTCACCGTCGAGAATCGGCCGGCCGAGGCGCGCTACGTGCTGCTCGACCACGATGCCGCCGATGGCGCCGTCGGAATCGATGGCGATGCGACCGAGTCGGCCTCCGCCCTCGTCATCGGCGAGGAGGAATACGTCGACGTCGACCGCGACGGCATCGTCGAGAGGGTGCTCATCCACACCGGGGTCTCCGAGGATTACGCGGGGCAGGGCCTCGCCTCGTTGCTGGTGCGGGCGGTCGTCGACGACGTGATCGCCGAGGGGTTCGCGATCGTGCCGGTCTGCCCGTACGTGCGGGCGTGGCTGCCGAAGCATCCCGAATACGCCTCGCACGTCGTGCCGCGCCGCCCCGAGCACCTCGACGCGATCCGCGGCCGGCGCTGAGCCGGGGCGGCGCGCCGAGCGCCGCGCCGCCCGTTCGACGCGCGGTTCAGCGTGCGGCGAGCGCGGCCAGCACCTGGTTCGCGGCCTCGATGCCCGTGTCGCGCGACCACGCGATCGTGCTCGTGATCATGCCCGCCCAGAAGATCGTGTCGTCGACCGGCGCCGCGAGCTGCGTGCCCCGGGTGAACCGCTCCGAGTAGGCGCCGCGGGCGAACTGGTCCTTCGACCAGTCGTACGTCGACGCGCGCGCGTACTGCAGGCCCTGGTCCCCGGTCGCCGTGCGGACGCTGTCGAGTGCCGCGGCGAAGCGCTGCGACTCGGGCAGGTCGAGCAGCTCCTGCGCCTTGCCGCCCGTCATCCAGGCGACGACGAGCTCGCCGCCGTAGCCTGGTGTGCCGATCGAGGCGTTCCAGAGACTGGGCGGGTTCTTCGAGAACGTCGCCATGACATCCCAGCTCGGCGGCACCGCGTGTCCCTGGGGCAGCACGGGATGCGCGAACTCGAGGATCGCCTTGAAGACCGGCAGGTAGTCGATCTCCTGGAAGGCGTTGACCTGCGCGGGCGGAAGCGGCGGGTCGAACACGACGTCGCCGTGCTGCAGCACCCCTCCGGGGAGGGCGACGACCACCGAGTTCGCCCTGAAGGCGCCCTGGGTCGAGTGCACCTCGACCCGGCCCGGCGCGTGCTCGACCGTCTGCACCCGCGCGTTCAGCACGAGCGGGATGCCCGCGACGAGTGGCTGCAGCACCTGGTCGTACCCGCCGATGATCCGGTAGTCGCCGTACTCCTGCGGCGGGATCGGCCCGGAGAGGTCCACGAACTTGAGCGCCGTCTTCACCGCCTCGAAGGCGGGCTTGGCCGGCAGTACGTCGAACTGCTCCGCGTCGACCTCGATCACGGCGAGCATGATCGGGTAGTTCGCGCGGACGATGCCGACGCGCTCGAGCCAGTGCAGCGCGGTCTCGCCGGCGGTCGGTTCGGGCAGCCCGTTCGGGAACGACGGCGCCCCGAGCGGGAAGTGCCACGACGCGTAGTCGCCGCCGTCGACCCATGGCGTCTGCGGGGTCAGACGCCCCCAGAGTTCCGTCTGCCGGTGCGTCTGGAGGCCGAGCTGGTCGATCAGCCCCCACGTCGACACGGTGCTGCCGTGCACGAGTTCCGCGCCGCGCTCGAACGGGATCGACATGCTCGTGCGATCGGTCCACATGCGACCGCCGATCCGGTTGCGCGCCTCGAGCACGATGACGCTGCGCCCCGCGTCCGCGAGGGTGCGCGCGGCACCGAGGCCGGCCGCACCGGCTCCGATCACGATCGCGTCCCACGTCCTGCTCTGCCAGTCGCCGGGCTTCGGCGGCGCTCCGCCGGTGAGGAGCACCCCGACCGCGCCGGCCGCCCCGGCCGCCCCGGCCGCGAGCAGGGTCCGCCGGGTGAGTCCGGCCGGTCGGTTCGTTCCCTCGTCGTACATCTGTCCTGCCTTCCTGGAACCTCGTCGTCTCGTGAAAGGTGGTGCGGGTGTTGCAGGGTGCGTGGGCGTCAGCGGAGCGCGAGCGCGGTGAGCGCCTGCTTCGCCGCCGTGATGCCCGAGTTGCGGGAGGAGTGGATCGTGCTCGTCACCATGCCGGCCCAGAAGATCGTGTCGGCGATCGGGCCGTTGAGGCCCGTGCGACGCGAGAACGGGCCGGGGTAGGCGCCGCGCGCGAACTCGTCCTTCGACCAGTCGTACGTCGAAGCATCGACCGACTGGAGCCCCTGGTCGCCGACCGCGGTGCGGACGTTGTCGAGGGCCGCAGCGAGCCGCTCGGCCTCCGGCAGGTCGAGCAGGTCCTGGGCGACGCCGCCGGTCGCCCAGGCGACCACGACCTCGCCCGCGTAGCCGGGCGTGCCGATGGAGGCGTTCCAGAGGCTCGGCGGACGCTTCGAGAAGGTCGTCATCACATCCCACTCGCGCGGCACCGCATGCCCCGGCGGCAGCACTGGCGCGGCGAACTCGAGGATGCCCTTGAAGACGGGCAGGTACTCGATCTCCTGGAAGCCGGCGCGACGCTCGGCGGGCAGCGGCGGGTCGAAGGTCACGTCCCCGCGCTTCAGCACGCCGCCCGGCAGGGCGACGACGAGCGTCTTCGCCCTGAAGCTCCCCCGGCTCGTGTGCACGTCGACACGTCCCGCGCGATGCTCGACGGTGTGGACGCGCGTGTCGAGCCGGATCGGGAGCCCGGCCGCGAGCGGGCGGAGCACCTGGTCGTAACCGCCGATGACGCGGTGGTCGTCGTACGGCTCCTCGAACGGCGTCGAGCCCGGGACATCCTGCTCGGCGATCGCCCACGCGACCGTGTCGACGACCCAGTCGGCCGGGAGGACGTCGAACTGCTCGGAGTCGACCTCGATCGCTGCGAGCAGGATCGGGTAGTTCTCGGGCGGGATGCCCGCCCGTGTCAGCCAGGCGAGCGCGGTCTCGCCGGGCTCGGGGTCGGGAAGCGGGCCGGCGGGCACGCCGAGCGGGAACTTCAGCGACTCGTACCTCGTGCCGTCGAGCCACGGGGTGCCCGGCGCGAGCCGGCCCCGGATCGACTGCTGCCGGCGCGTCGCGATGCCCTCGGCGGCGATGAGGTCCCAGGTCGAGGCGCGGCTGCCGTGCACGAGCTCGGCGCCCCGCTCGACCGGGATCGACATGCTCGTGCGGTCGGTCCACATACGTCCGCCGATCCGGTCGCGGGCCTCGAGCACGAGCACGGTCCGGCCGGCGTCGGCGAGCGTGCGGGCCGCGCCGAGTCCGGATGCCCCGGCGCCGAGCACGATCGCATCCCACATGCGTCGGTCGCCGCCGAGCACGGCGGCCGGCGGACGGGCGCCCGCGGTGAGGGCCAGCGTGGCCGCACCCGCCGCACCTGCGGCGCCGAGCACGAGCACGGCACGTCGCGTCACCCCTCCCCTGCCGGTCGTCGTCGTGCTGCTCGGTCGCGTCCCTGACATGTCCGCCTCCTGGAACCTCGTCGTACCGGTGGGTCGGTCGCGGCGTGCATCATCGCGCCGACGCTGGATGCTCGGAGACTATCGATGTGTGAACAACGGTGTCAACGGTGTTGACATGATGAGCGCGAAGTCGGACGGCCGGCACCGGCCGCCGGGGAGACCGGGCGTCAGGCGCCCTGGGCGGTGGGCAGCTCCACCTCGCTGACCTGCTCGCCCACGAGGCGCGAACGGCGACGGCCGTAGAGCAGGTAGATGACGACGCCGAGCGCGAGCCAGACCAGGAACCGCACCCACGTGAGCGTCGTGAGGTTGAGCATGAGCCACACGCAGAGCGCCGCCGACAGGATCGGCAGCACGGGCGACCAGGGCACCTTGAAGCCGCGCGGGAGATCGGGGCGGGTGCGGCGCAGCACGACGATCCCGATCGACACGAGCACGAACGCCGAGAGCGTGCCGATGTTGATCATCTCCTCGAGCAGCCCCACGTCGGTGAACGCGGCGACGAGGGCGACGACGGTGCCGCCGATGATCTGGATGCGCGCGGGCGTCTTCGTGTGCTCGGTCGTCTTCGAGAGCCAGCGCGGCAGCAGCCCGTCGCGGCTCATCGCGAAGACGATGCGGGAGAGGCCGAGGAGCAGCACCATGATGACCGTCGTGAGCCCCGCGAGCGCGCCGAGCGAGATGACCGCTGAGGCCCAGTCCTGCCCCACGAGGCGGAACGCCGTCGCGAGCGACGGGGTCTCCTCCTGGGCGAGCTCCGTGTACGGCACCATGCCCGTCATCACGATCGAGACGAGCACGTAGAGCAGCGTGACGATGCCGAGGCCGAGGAAGGTGCCGCGCGGCAGTCGCTTCTGGGGCTCGCGCACCTCCTCCGCGCTCGTGGCGACGACGTCGAAGCCGATGAACGCGAAGAACACGAGGGATGCCGCGGCGAGCATGCCGAAGATGCCGTACTGCGCGGGCGCGGCACCGGTCGCCCACGCGAAGAGCGACTGCGTCCAGACGTCCTCGGCGCCGCCCTCCGTGGGCACCGCCTCGGGGATGAACGGGGTGAAGTTCGCCGCCTGCACGAAGAAGAAGCCGACGACGATGACGAACAGCACGATCGCGACCTTGATGAGCGTGAAGACGGCGCCGACCCGTGCGGTGAGCTTCGTGCCGGCGACGAGCAGCACCGTGAAGACCGCGACGATGAGGAACGCGGGCCAGCTCACCTCGACGCCGCCGATCGAGAACGTCGCCGGGAACGGGAGCCCGAACGCGAGCAGCGCCTCGGAGAGGTAGACGCCCCAGTATTTCGCGAGCACGGCCGCGGCGGTGAACATCTCGAGGATGAGGTCCCAGCCGATGATCCAGGCGAGGAGCTCGCCCATCGTCGCGTACGTGAACGTGTACGCGCTGCCGGCGACCGGCACCGTCGAGGCGAACTCGGCGTAGCACATGATCGCAAGGCCGCACGTGATCGCGGCGAGCACGAACGAGAGGATGACGCTCGGCCCGGCGAAGTTCGCCGCCGCCTGCGCGCCGACCGAGAAGATGCCGGCGCCGACGGCGACCGCGATGCCCATGAGGGCGAGGTCCCACGTGCCGAGCGAGCGTTTCAGGCTGCGCGTCTCGTCGACCGAATCGGCGATCGACGCCTCGACCGACTTCACCCGTAGATTCATCGCTCCCCCAAGCCGTCGTCGCGCCGCGGGCGCGGCGCTGCGTGTCACCCAGCGTACGCCCGGGCCCGCCGCGGCGGAGGTGCGGGCGCGCGCGCCGGGTCTCAGCGCACGACGTGCATGGCGCGCGCCGCGTCGGTCAGCGAGCCCGACAGCGACGGGTACACCGGGAACGCCTCGGCGAACTGGTCGACCGTGAGGCGGTGCTCGACGGCGAGCGCGAGCGGGAAGATGAGCTCGGACGCCTTCGGCGCGACGATGACGCCGCCGATGATCGAGCCCGAGCCGCTCGAGGCGAACAGCTTCACGAAGCCCTCGCGGATGCCCATCATCTTCGCGCGCGGGTTCGACGAGAGCGGCAGCTTGTAGACGACGCCGGGCACGACGCCCTCCTCGATCTCCTTCTCGGTCCAGCCGACGGTCGCGATCTCGGGCTGCGTGAAGATGTTGGAGGTGATGTTGCGGTTCTCGGGCGGGTTCACGACGTCGCCCATCGCGTGGAACACCGCCGTGCGCCCTTGCATCGAGGCGACCGAGGCGAGCGGCATGAACGTCGTGCAGTCGCCGGCGGCGTAGATGTTCGGCATCGACGTGCGCGCGACGCGGTTGACCCGGATGTGGCCCGACTCGGCGAGCTGCACGCCCGCCTGCTCGAGCCCGAGGTCGCGCGTGTTCGGCACCGAGCCGACCGCCATGAGGCAGTGCGAGCCGTGCACCTGGCGGCCGTCGGAGAGCGTGGCGACGACGCCGTCGCCCTCGCGCACGACCGACTCGGCGCGCGACTTGTTGAGCACCTTCATGCCGTTGCGCTTGAACACCTTCTCGATGACGGTCGCGGCGTCCTGGTCTTCGCCCGGGAGCACCTGGTCGCGGCTCGAGATGAGCGTGACCTTCGCGCCGAGGGCGCGGTACGCCGAGGCGAACTCGGCACCCGTCACGCCCGAGCCGACGACGATGAGGTGCTCGGGCACCTGCTCGAGCTGGTAGAGCTGGGTCCAGGTGAGGATGCGCTCGCCGTCGGGTACCGCGGTCGGCAGCACGCGCGGCGTCGCGCCCACGGAGAGCACGAGCGTGTCGGCCTCGATGCGGTCGAAGTCGGTGCCGCCCTTCGCGGTCGCGACGATCACCGCGTTGGGTCCGTCGAGCCGGCCTTCGCCCTGCACGAGGTGCACGCCCGCCTCGAGGAGGTTCGAGCGCATGTCCTCCGACTGCTGCGCCGCGAGGCCGAGGAGGCGCTTGTTCACGGCGGCCAGGTTGATCGCGACCTGCGGCTTGACGGCCTTCTCGGCCTCGCCCTTGGCGTAGAACTGCACGCCGAGGTCGGCGGCCTCCTTCACGGCGTTGGATGCCTCCGCCGTGGCGATGAGCGACTTCGACGGGACGACGTCGGTGAGCACGGCCGACCCGCCGACGCCCGCACGTTCGATGAGGGTGACCTCGGCCCCGAGCTGCGCCGCGGCGAGGGCGGCTTCGTACCCGCCGGGCCCCCCTCCGAGGACGGCGATCCGTTGCGTGCGCTCGAACTCGTAGGCCATGCTCACATTCTGTCAGTTCCCCGAGCCCGGCCAGCACATGAGCAGGGCCGTGCCCGAAGCATCCCCCGCGCTCTAGAGTGGTGGGATGCACGATGCCAACCCGCTCGACGCGCCCTCAGCAGACCCGTTCGAAATCGCCCGCGAGGCCGCGGCGCAGATCGCCGCCCTGACCGGCGTCGAGCGGCACGACGTCGCCCTCACGCTCGGTTCGGGCTGGGGCAAGGCCGCCGAGCTCATCGGCGAGACGACCCACACGATCGCCGCGACCGACGTGCCGGGCTTCTCGAAGCCCGCCGTCGAGGGGCACGTGGGCACGCTGCGCTCGGTGCTGCTGCCGACCGGCAAGCGCGCACTCGTGATCGGCGCCCGCACCCACTACTACGAGCGCCACGGCGTGCGACGGGTCGTGCACTCGGTCCGCACGGCCGCCGCGACCGGTGCGACGACGATGATCCTCACGAACGGCGCGGGCGGCATCAAGGAGACGTGGAAGCCCGGCACTCCCGTGCTCATCAGCGACCACATCAACCTCACGGCCGACTCCCCGCTCGAGGGCGCGACCTTCGTCGACCTCACCGACCTGTACTCGCAGCGGCTGCGCGACCTCGCGCACTCGATCGACCCGACCCTCGACGAGGGCGTCTACTGCCAGTTCACGGGGCCGCACTACGAGACCCCGGCCGAGGTGCAGATGGCGAAGACGATCGGCGGCCACATCGTCGGCATGTCGACCGCACTCGAGGCGATCGCCGCCCGCCAGGCCGGCATGGAGGTGCTCGGCATGTCGCTCATCACGAACCTCGCCGCCGGCATCCAGAAGACCCCGCTCAGCCACCAGGAGGTCATCGAGGCCGGCCAGGCCGCCGAGCCCGTGATCAGCGCCCTGCTCGCGAAGATCGTCGCCTCGCTGTAACGCAGCGCAGCGGCAGGAAGGACGACGACGGATGTCGCTCGAACTCGATTCCCGCGACGCCGAGCGCGTCGCCCTCGCCGAGGCGTGGATCGCACAGGACCCCGACCCCGAGACGCGCGCCGAGCTCGCCGCGATCGTCGAGGCCGTGCGGAGCGGCGACGCCGGCGCCGCGACCGACCTCGCCGACCGCTTCGACTCCCGGCTCGCCTTCGGCACGGCGGGCCTGCGCGGCGCGATCGCCGCCGGGCCCAACCGCATGAACCGAGTGCTCGTGTCGCAGGCCGCGGCCGGCCTCGCCGCGTACCTCATCGAGCGCGCCGAGCCCGGCACGACCCCGTCGGTCGTGATCGGCTACGACGGGCGCAAGAACTCGGACGTGTTCGCCCGCGACTCCGCCGAGATCTTCGCGGGCGCGGGCGTGCGCGCCGTGCTGCTCCCGCGCCTCCTGCCGACACCCGTGCTCGCGTTCGCGGTGCGCCACCTCGACACGTCGGCGGGCGTCATGGTGACCGCCTCGCACAACCCGCCGAACGACAACGGCTACAAGGTCTACCTCGGCGGCGCGAACCACGGCTCCCAGATCGTCGCACCGGCCGACGCCGAGATCGCGGCGCACATCCTCCGCGTCGCGTCCTCGACGACGGTGGGCGACCTGCCGCGCGGCGGGTTCGAGACGGCGCCCGAGTCGGTCGTCGACGAGTACGTGCGGCAGACGGCCGCGAGCGCCGCACCCGGCAGGCCCGCCGCGCAGCCTCGCGTCGTCTACACCGCCATGCACGGCGTCGGCTGGGAGACGGCGGCGCGCGTGCTCGAGACCGCCGGCTTCGACGCCCCGACGCTCGTCGAGGCGCAGATCGCCCCCGACGCGGCGTTCCCGACGGTCTCGTTCCCGAACCCCGAGGAGCCGGGCGCGATGGACCTCTCGTTCGAGCGCGCACGCGCGGTCGACGCCGAGCTCGTCGTCGCGAACGACCCCGACGCCGACCGGCTCGCGATCGCGATCCCCGACGCCTCCGCGCCCGACGGCGCCGGCTATCGACGGCTCACCGGCAACGAGGTCGGACTCACGCTCGGCTGGCTCGCCGCGCGTCGTGCGGCCGAGTCCGCGACCGGCGAGGGCGGACCGATCGGCTCGCTCGCCTGCTCGATCGTCTCCTCCCCCGGGCTCGAGGCGGTCGCCCGCGCCTACGGCCTCGACTTCGAGGCGACGCTCACGGGCTTCAAGTGGATCTCGCGCGCGCCCGGCCTCGTGTTCGGCTTCGAGGAGGCGCTCGGCTACCTCGTGAACCCCGGCGTCGTCCGCGACAAGGACGGCATCTCGGCCGCCGCCGCGTTCCTCTCGCTCGCGGCCGAGCTCAAGGCCGCCGGCCGGACCGTCGCCGACCACCTCGACGAGTTCGTCGAGAAGTTCGGCTGCCACGCCTCCGGCCAGGTGTCGATCCGGGTCACCGACCTCTCGCGCATCGGCGCGGTCATGGCACGCCTGCGCGCCGAACCGCCGGCCTCGGTCGGCGGCATCCGGGTGGAGCGCATCGAAGACCTCGCCGACGGGTTCGGCGAGCTTCCCCCGTCGGACGTGCTGCGCATCGTGCTCGAGGGCGGCTCACGGGTCATGGTCCGTCCGAGCGGCACCGAGCCGAAGCTCAAGGTCTACCTCGACGCCGTCGCCGATCAGGGCACCGTCGCCGAGCGCCGCGCCGCCGCGACGGCGACGATCGCCGCGCTCGAGGCCGGCATGCGCGAACTCGTGGCCTGAGCTCGGGACGCGCGGCGCACGAACCTCGGCGTTCGTGCGCTTCGATGATCTTCGCCGAGCGTGCACTCGTCGCCCGAAGGCGGGCGAGGAGTGCACCCTCGGTGCGTCTCGCACCGAGCACGCCGCCCCCCTCTGCGTCGAGAGTGCAGTCGTCGCCCGGCGCACGGGCGACGACTGCACTCTCGACGAGGGATGGCGCTGCGTACACCAGGTGCCGCCACGCCGCGCGTGCGGCAACCGCCGGCGGGCGGGGACGACGTGCGCGGCGGGGATGCCTCAGCCGAGCGACCGCTCGAGCAGGCGGGTGATCTCGTCGACGTCGAAGTAGTTCACGACCTCGACGACCTCGGTGAAGCTGCGCCCGATCGCCGTGCGCACGGCGTCGGCCAGCTCGGTCGAGGTCAGGATGACCTGCGCGTCGGCCGCCGCCACCGCGACGCCGGCGAGGTCGCTCGCATCGACGTCGGCCGACAGTTCGAGCCGCTCGAGCGCGCGCTCGGCGTTCACCTTGAGGATCGCCGAGGTGCCGATGCCCGCGCCGCAGACCGCGACGATCTTCATGCCGCAGCCTCGAGCCCGAGCAGCCCCCGCACTTCGGCGGCGTCGACGGCGCGCGCGATGCGGCCGACCGCACCGGGGTCGTTGAACACGTTCGCGAGGGTCGCGACGGAGGCGACGTGCTCCTCGGCGTTCGACACCGCCAGCCCGACGACGACGCGGACGGGGTCGTTGTGCGGGTGACCGAACGGCACCGGCTCGGCGAGCGTGACGACCGCGATGCCCTCCCGCCGGACGTCGGGCCCCGGACGCGCATGCGCGAGCGCGAGCCCGGGGGCGATCACCACGTAGGCGCCGAACTCCTCGATGACGGCGACCATGCGGTCGGCGTACTCGGTGCGCGTCGAGCCCGAGCGGGTCAGGGCGCGACCGGCCTCGCGGACGGCGGCACGCCAGTCGGGGGCGTGCGCTCCGATGACGACGGCGTCGTCGGGCAGCGGGGGGAGGTTCATCTGGGTCCGTTCGGGGCGGCGTGAGGAGCGGCGGAGGCTCGAGGCATCCGCCCGCAGGGCTCGTCGTCAGGCTTCGTCGAAGCCGTCCTGGATGAGCTCGGCGAGTTCGTCGCGGTCGTCGAGGGGCAGGAAGGCCGCGGCAGCGGCGTTGAGCTGGAACGTCTCGAGGTCGTCGAGGTCGTAGCCGAACGCGTCGCTGAGCAGTGCGAGCTCGCGCGTGAGGCTCGTGCCCGACTGCAGTCGGTTGTCGGTGTTGACCGTGACCCGGAAGCCGAGCTGGTAGAGCAGGTCGAACGGGTGGTCGATGAGCTCGTCGCCCCACGCCGCGATCGCGCCGGTCTGGAGGTTCGACGACGGGCTCGTCTCGAGGGCGATCTCGCGGTCGCGCACCCACTGGGCGACCGGGCCGAGCGACACGTAGGTGTTCTCGTCGTCCTGGCGCTCGATGACGAGGTCCTCCGCGAGGCGCACGCCGTGCCCGAGGCGCAGCGCACGGCCGTCGAGCAGCGCGCCGCGGATGGACTCGAGCCCGTCGGCCTCTCCGGCGTGCACCGTGACGGGCATGAACTGGCTCGCGAGGTAGTCGAACGCCGTGCGATGCCGGCTCGGCGGGAACCCTGCCTCGGCACCGGCGATGTCGAATCCGACGACGCCGCGATCGCGGTGGCGCACCGCGAGCTCGGCGATCTCGAGGCCGCGGTCGGCGTGGCGCATCGCGGTGATGAGCTGGCCGGTGCGGATGGCTCGGCCCTGGTGCCGCACGTCGTCGGCACCCTGCTCGAGGCCGGCCTGCACCGCCTCGACCGCGTCGTCGAGCGTGAGCCCGCGGGTGAGGTGCTGCTCGGGGGCCCAGCGGATCTCGCCGTACACGACGCCGTCGGCCGCGAGGTCTTGCACGAACTCCCGCGCCACGCGCGTGAGGCCCGCACGCGTCTGCATGACGGCCGTGGTGAGGTCGAACGTCTTCAGGTACTCGACGAGCGAACCCGAGTTCGACTGGTCGGTGAACCACGTCGCGAGCGAGTCGGCGTCGGGCGCCGGCACCTCGAGGCCGAGTTCGTCGGCGAGCTCGATGAGCGTCTGCGGGCGCAGGCCGCCGTCGAGGTGGTCGTGCAGGGAGACCTTCGGCAGCGCCTGGAGGTTCGTGCCGTCGCCTTCGAGGCGGTACTCGGTCGGAATCGTGTTCACGAGACAACGATAGCGGCGAGGTCGCCGCGAAGTCTCGGCAATCTCGAAGCTCGCCGGCCCGTTGCGCCCGAGGCGTTCGCTCCCCGCGCGCCCGCGCGCATCAGCGTCCGATGCGATCGGCGATGAGCGGGCCGCCGTCTTCGACGGGGTCGCCCTCGTCGCCGATGCGCCAGGCGCCCTCGACGGCGGCGAGCGCACGCTCGAAGCGCGCCGGCTCGTCGGCGTGGAGGGTGAACAGCGGCTGCCCCGCGCGCACGGCGTCTCCGGGCTTCGCGTGCAGGTCGATGCCCGCCGCGTGGTGCACCGGGTCCTCCTTGCGCGCACGGCCCGCGCCGAGTCGCCATGCGGCGATGCCGAACGGCAGGGCCTCCTGGGCGACGAGCACGCCGTCGCGGTCGGCGGTGACGACGTGCTGCTCCTTCGAGACGGGCAGCGCCGCATCGGGATCGCCGCCCTGCGCCTCGATCGAGCGGCGCCAGGTGTCCATCGCGCGACCGTCGTCGAGCGCGGCCTCGACGTCCTCGCCGTCGCGGCCGGCGAGCGCGAGCATCTCGCGGGCGAGCTCGATCGTCAGCTCGCGCACGTCGGCTGGGCCCCCGCCGGCGAGCACCTCGACGGACTCGCGCACCTCGTTCGCGTTGCCGATCGTGAGGCCGAGCGGCACGTTCATGTTCGTGATGAGTGCGCTCGTCGCGACCCCGGCGTCCTCGCCGAGCTCGACCATGGTCCGGGCCAGCTCGCGCGAGCGCTCGATGTCCTGCAGGAAGGCGCCCGAGCCGAACTTCACGTCGAGCACGAGCGCGCCCGTGCCCTCGGCGATCTTCTTGGACATGATGGACGACGCGATGAGCGGGATCGCCTCGACCGTGCCGGTGATGTCGCGGAGGGCGTAGAGCTTCTTGTCGGCGGGCGCGAGCCCGGCACCGGCCGCGCAGATGACGCCGCCGACGTCGCGCAGCTGCGCGAACATCTCGTCGTTGGTGAGCTCGGCCCGCCAGCCCGGGATCGACTCGAGCTTGTCGAGCGTGCCGCCCGTGTGCCCGAGGCCGCGGCCGGAGAGCTGGGGCACCGCGACGCCGAAGGTCGCGACGAGCGGCATGAGCGGGAGGGTGATCTTGTCGCCGACGCCGCCCGTGGAGTGCTTGTCGCTGGTCGGCTTGCCGAGCCCCGAGAAGTCCATGCGCTCGCCCGAGGCGATCATCGCCATGGTCATGTCGCGGATCTCGCGCCGGCCCATGCCGTTGAGGAAGATCGCCATGGTCATCGCCGACATCTGCTCGTCGGCGACGTATCCGCGCGTGTAGGCGTCGACGAGCCACGAGATCTCGTCGGTCGTCAGCTCGCGGCGGTCGCGCTTGGCACGGATGAGATCGACCGCGTCGAACGGTTCGATGGCGGCGTCGGTCATTTCGCTCCTCGGAATTCTGCGAGCTGGCGCGGTCCGAACGCGTCGGGCAGCACCTCGTCGATGGTCTTGAAGCCGGAGACGGTGTCGAGCACCATGCCCTCGGCCGAGTGCTCGTAGAGCAGTTGGCGGCAGCGGCCGCACGGCATGAGCGTCGAGCCGTGCCCGTCGACGCACGTGAAGGCGACGAGCTTGCCGCCGCCCGACATCACGAGCGCCGACACGAGGGAGCACTCGGCGCAGAGCGTCACCCCGTACGAGGCGTTCTCGACGTTGCAGCCGCTGACGATGCGGCCGTCGTCGACGACCGCGGCGGCGCCGACGGGGAACTCGGAGTACGGGACGTACGCCTTGGCCATGGCCTCCCGCGCGCGCTCGCGCAGGTCGGCCCAATCGATCGCGTCGGTGGCGGTCATGCTGCTCCCCCGTTCGAGATGGGTGACGGATGCCTCGGGGCCGGCGTCGGCCCCGAGGCATCCGGTCAGGACTTGATGTAGGGCTTGCCCGCCGCGGCCGGCCCGCGGACCTTGCCGACGAGCCCGGCGACCGCGATGATCGTGACCACGTACGGCAGCATGAGCATGAACTCGCTCGGCACGGGCGAGCCGATCACCGAGAGCGTGTTCTGCAGGTTCGACGCGAAGCCGAACAGGAGCGCCGCGAGGGTCGCGCGGATCGGGTCCCAGCCGCCGAAGATCACGGCGGCGAGGGCGATGAAGCCCATGCCCGCGGTCATCTCCTTGTTGAAGGCGATGCCCGAGCCGAGCGTGAAGAAGATGCCGCCGAAGCCGGCGATCGCGCCGGCGAAGGCGACGTTCCAGAACCGCGTGCGGTTGACGTTGATGCCGACCGTGTCGGCGGCCTGCGGGTGCTCGCCGACCGCGCGGAGGCGCAGGCCCCAGCGGGTGTGGAACAGTCCGACGTAGACCGCCGCGACGGCGATGTACATGATGTACACCACGAGCGTCTGGCGGAAGAAGACCGGGCCGATGACGGGGATGTCGCTGAGCAGCGGGATCGGCAGCCTCGGGAACCTCGGCGGCGAGTTCAGCACCGCGGCGTTGTTCGAGAGGACCTGCGAGAAGAAGAAGCTCGTGAGGCCCGTGACGAGCACGTTCAGCACGACGCCGACGATGACCTGGTCGACGAAGTACTTGATCGAGAACGCCGCGAGGACCATGCCGACGAGCATGCCCGCGATCATCGCGCCGACCACGCCCGAGAGCAGGCCGATCCAGACGACGCCGGTCGACGACGTCACGACCGACGCGGTCACCGCCGAGGTGAAGGCGCCGGCGAGCAGCTGGCCCTCGATCGCGATGTTGATGATGCCGACTCGCTCGCCGAGCACGCCGGTGAGCGCACCGAAGATGAGCGGCACCGAGAGGCTCAGCGCTCCGTACAGCAGGCCGATCATCGGCAGTGTCGCGCCGGCGCCGGCCCACGTCAGGAAGCCGAACAGGAACAGCACGGCGTACACGACGGTGAGCCAGAGCGGCACCCGGCGCTTCGACGCGACCAGCCAGACCGACACCGCCGTGATGACCGCAAGGAGGACGATGACCGTCCACAGCGCGGGCATGGCGGGCACCGAGATGTCGGCGACCTTGATCGCGTCGTCGTCGGACGCGACGAGACGGTAGTTGGTGTCGCCCTCGCGCGGAGCGAACACCGCGAGCGCCAGGGCGACGAGCACGAAGACGGCGTACGCGATCGGCGCCTTCCAGCTGACGACGACGGTCGTGTCGAGGGCGTCGGGCTGCGGTGAGACCTTGTGGTGCTCGGTGACGGTGCTCACTTCGCCTCCACCTCCTTCGTGACGATCGGGCGGGGACGTTTCGGCCCGCGGGCGGGGTCGGGCAGGCGGAAGATCGTGCGAACGAGCGGCGGCGCCGCGATGAAGAGGACGATGAGCGACTGCACCACGAGCACGATGTCGACCGGCACGCCCTCGGCGGCCTGCATGGAGTACCCGCCGGCCTTGAACGCGCCGAACAGGATGCCCGCGAGGAAGATGCCCCACGGCGAGGAGCGACCGAGCAGGGCCACGGTGATCGCGTCGAAGCCGACGCCCGCGTCGATGCCGGCGGTGAAACCCGTCGTGACGGTGCCGAGCACCTGGCTGACGCCGGCGAGACCGAGGAGCGCACCCGAGATGAGCATCGCGTAGACGTACATCGACGGGACGTTGATACCGGCGACCCGCGCGGCGTTCGGGTTCTCGCCGACGGCCCGGAAACGGAAGCCGAGGCTCGAGCGGCTGAGGATCCACCACACGAGCACGGTCGCGAGGACGGCGAGGATGAAGCCGAAGTGCAGCTGGTACTTCGGGCCGAGCAGGTCGAAGAAGATCGCCGTCTCCTTCATGGGCGGCGTCTTCGGGTTCGACGAGCCGGGCGCCTGCAGCAGGCCGGGGGTGCGCAGCATCCACGACACCAGGTAGAACGCGACGAAGTTGAGCATGATCGTGACGATCACCTCGTGCGCACCCGTGCGGGCCTTCAGGAGGCCCGCGATACCGCCCCACAGCGCGCCGCCGAGGAGGCCGGCGATGAGGGCCACCACCATGTGGATGCCCCACGGCAGGTCGAATCCGAAGGCGACCCAGCCGGCGACCGACGCGGCGATGAGCATCTGGCCGCGGCCGCCGATGTTGAACATGCCGACGCGGAACGCGAGGCCGACGCCGAGGCCGCCCGCGATGAGCGGGGTGGCGAACGTGAGCGTGTCGGTCAGCGGCTTGATGCCGTCGAGGAACGTGTCGCGCCGGAAGTTGTAGATCGAACCCTGGAAGAGCGCTGCGTACGCGCCGGAGACCGAGTCCCACACTGCGATCAGCGTGTCACCGGGCCGGGCGAAGAAGTAGACGCTCGCCTGCTGCACGTCTTCGTCGGTGAAGGCGATCATGATCGCGCCGACGATGAGCGCGAGCACGACCGAGAGCACCGAGATGAGGGCGTTGCCCGTGACGATCTGCTGCCACATGGTGTGCCAGCGCGAGGGCTCGGGCGCCTCGGCGGGGACCGTCGTGGTGTCCCTGGGGACGGCGCTGGTCTGAGGCTGGGGCTCGGTCATGCTGCCGCTCCTTCTGCAGGCTGCTCGCCGGCCATCATCAGGCCGAGCACGTCGCGCGGGGTGTCGCCGGGCACGATGCCGACGACCTTGCCGCGGTACATCACCATGATCCGGTCGGCGAGGGCGGCGACCTCGTCGAGCTCGGTCGACACGACGACGACGGGAACGCCGCGGTCACGGGTCTCGACGATGCGCTTGTGGATGAACTCGATCGAACCGACGTCGACGCCGCGGGTCGGCTGGGCCGCGACGAGCAGGCTGAGCTCCCGGCTGAGCTCGCGGGCGAGCACGACCTTCTGAGCGTTGCCGCCGGAGAGCTGGCGCACCTTCTCGTCGATGCCCTGGGTGCGGACGTCGAACTCCTTCACCTTGTCGCGGGCGAACTCGGCGAGCACGCCGCGCTGGATGTTGCCCGCTCGCACGAACGGCGCGCCGTCGGAGCGATCGAGCATCAGGTTCTCGGCGATCGTGAACTCGCCGACGAGACCGTCTTCGTTGCGGTCCTCCGGGACGAAGCCGACACCGGAGTCGAGGATCTTGCGCACGCTCTCGCTCGTGAGCTCGACGCCGTCGAGCCTGATCGACCCGCGCACGCGCGGCTGCAGGCCGACGAGCGCCTCGGTGAGCTCGGTCTGGCCGTTGCCCTGGACGCCGGCGACCGCGAGGATCTCGCCCTGGCGGACCTCGAAGCTCACGTCGTTGACGACGAGCTGGCCGATGTGGTCGATGACCGTGAGGCCCTGCACGACGAGGGCGGCTTCGCCGAGCTTGGGCTCGTCCTTCTGGACGGTGAGCTCGACGGCACGCCCCACCATGAGGGAGGCGAGCTCGGTGTTCGAGGCCGTCGGGGACGCCTCGCCGACGACCTTGCCGAGGCGGACGACCGTGATGCGGTCGGCGACCTCGCGCACCTCGCGGAGCTTGTGCGTGATGAAGACGATCGAGGTGCCGGAGGCCTTGAGCTGCCGCATGATCTCCATGAGCTCGTCGGTCTCCTGCGGCGTGAGCACCGCGGTCGGCTCGTCGAACACGAGCACCCGCGCGTCGCGCGAGAGCGCCTTGATGATCTCGACGCGCTGCTGCACGCCGACCGGCAGGTCGTCGACGAGGGCGTCGGGGTCGACGTCGAACCCGAAGCGCTCGCTGATCTCGCGGACCCGTCGCCGGGCCGCGTCGAGATCGAGGAATCCGCCGCCCTTGGTGGCCTCGTTGCCGAGCATGACGTTCTCGGCGACCGTGAACACGGGGATGAGCATGAAGTGCTGGTGCACCATGCCGATGCCGGCGGCCATCGCGTCGCCGGGACCGGAGAAGTGCTGCACCTCGTCGTTGAGGAGGATCTCTCCGTCGTCGGCCTGGTAGAGGCCGTAGAGCACGTTCATCAGCGTCGACTTGCCCGCACCGTTCTCGCCGAGCAGGCAGTGGATCTCTCCGGCCTCCACGGTGAGGTCGATATGGTCGTTCGCGACCAGGCTGCCGAACCGCTTCGTGATACCGCGAAGTTCGAGCTTCATGTCCCCGATCCTAGTGAGCGCGCAGCATCTGTAGCAGAGGCTGCGCGGATGTCGGCGGCCCGATATGCGGGCCGCTCAGATGTTGCGGTCGGCGCGAAGGCGCGCAACCGGGTGGAACGCAGATCGGGGAGGCCGGCGAACCGACCTCCCCGATCAGGCGGATCAGACTACTCCTGCGCGGAGAGGTACGACTCGACCGGGACGTCGCCCGAGATGATGGCGGCCTGCAGCTCGTCGAGCTCGCCCTGGAGCTCGGGCGAGACCTTCGACTCGAAGTCGTGGAACTCCGCGATGCCGACGCCCTCGTTCTCGAGCGTGCCGACGTAGGCCGTCGGGTCGAACTCGCCCTTGCCCGCGGCGAGCACCGAGTCGTAGGTCGCGACGTCGATGCCCTTGAGGATCGAGGTGAGGATCAGGTCGGCGACCGAGGGGTCGGTCTGCGTGAGGTCGGCGTCGACGCCGATCATCGCGATGTCACGACCCGAGTCGCGCACTGCCGCGGCACCCGACTGGTAGATCGGGCCGCCGACGGGCAGGAGCACGTCGATGTTCTGGTCGATGAGCGCCTGCGCGGTCTGGCGGGCCTGGTCGTTGGCCTCGAAGCCACCGGTGAACGAGCCGTCCTGCTTGGCGCGGTCCCAGCCGACGACCTTGACGTCGGTGCCCTTCTCGCCGTTGTAGTAGTCGACGCCCTGGGCGAAGCCGTCCATGAAGATCGACACGGTCGGGAAGTTCATGCCGCCGTAGGTGCCGACGACGCCGGTCTCCGAGAAGTCGGCGCCGGCGTAGCCCGCGAGGAACGCGGCCTGGGCGGTGTCGAAGAGGATCGGCTTGATGTTCTCGGCGTCGACGGTGCCGTCGAAGTCGTTGTCGGCCGCGTCGTCGATGATGATGTACTCGATGTCGGGGTTCGCGAGCGCCGACTCGACCGTGGCGGCCGAGAGCGCGAAGCCGACGGTCACGATGACCGAGCAGCCCTGGTCGACGAGGCTCGAGAGGTTCGGGGCGTACTCCGTCTCGTCCTTCGACTCGACCGTGATCGGCTCGACGCCGAGCTCGTCGGCGGCCTTGGTGATGCCCTCGAAGCCGAGCTGGTTGAAGGACTTGTCGTCGAAGCCGCCCGCGTCGGAGACCATGCAGGGCTGGAAGCCTTCGATCGCCTCTGCCGTCGGGGTGGCCGCCTCTTCAGGCGCCGATGCGCAGCCCGCGAGCAGCAGTGCGCTGCTGCCGAGCAGCGCGAGACCGCCGAGCGCGGCCTTCTTGGTCGTGACCTTCACTGTGTCCTCCAAAGACGCAAGACCCCGACCTTCGCGGGGGCTGATCGATGTCACGTTACCCAATGTTTCGCCGAGCGCGATGCCCCTCGGGGCGCGCCATCGTCAATGGTTATGAATACGCGACATTCTGCTCATATGAGCACGCGATCTGCCCCGCGAACGGGGGTGAAGCGGTACCGGGCCGCCTCGCCCGCGCCTACGGCGCGCTCGGCGAGTCGACCACGAGGTCGCCGGCGACGATCGCCGCGCGCAGCTCGTCGATCTCCGCGTCGAGCTCCTCGGAGACGAGCGGGGCGAGATCGTGGTACGGCGCGATCTCGACGCCGCCGTTCTCGAGCGTGCCGATGTACGGGTCGTTCGTGAACTCGTCGCCGACGACGTCGCCGACGATCTCGACCATCGCGTCCTGCGTGTTCTTGAGCACGCTCGTGAGGAGGACGGGGCGGAACTCGGGGTTCAGGGTCTCGTAGCCGTCGCTGTCGACCCAGATGACGGAGACCCCGTCGTGCTCGAGCGCGGCGGCGGTCGCCCCCTCCCCGACCTGGCCCGCGACCGGGAGGATCACGTCGGCCCCCTGGTCGATGAAGCCCTGCGTGAGCGTCTTGCCCTTGTTGACGTCCTCGAAGTCGCCCGTGAACGCGCCGTCCTGCTTCGCCTTGTCCCAGCCAAGCGCGCGCACGTTCGTGCCGTGCTCCTCGTTGTACTTCGCGACGCCGTCGACGAAGCCGTCCATGAAGAGGGTGACGGGCGGCTGGTTGCCGCCGCCGAAGGTCGCGACCACCCCGGTCTTCGAGACGCCCGCCGCGAGGTAGCCGGCGAGGAACGAGGCCTGCGCCGTGTCGAACACGACCGGCTTGATGTTGTCGCCCTCGACGGTCTCGTCGACGATGGCGAAGTCGAGGTCGGGGTTCTTCGCCGCCTGGTCGGTCGTGGCCTCGGCGAGCTCCCACCCGACGGTGACGATGAGCTCGCAGCCCGAGTCGACCGCCTGGGCGACGTTCGGGGCGAGGTCGGTCTCGCCGGTGGAGACGATCGCCTCCGCCTCGATGCCGTACTCGTCCTCGGCCGCCTGGAGGCCCTCCCAGCTCGACTGGTTGAACGAGCGGTCCTCGAGGCCTCCGGAGTTCGTCACCATCCGGGCGCAGACGTCGCTCGCCGCGTCGGTCGGGCCGGTCTCGGGCGCGGTCGCGCACGAGACGAGGGCGAGGGATGCCACGGCGAACGCGGCGGCGATGAGATTGCGCGATGTCCGAGGCATCCGGCTACCTGTCTCTCGATGGTGGTGGGTTCAGAGCACGTCGCTCGAGCCGCCGAGCCGCAGGGCGTCGACGACCGCCTTCACGCGCTGGGCGTGCTCGCTCGTGGTGACCAGCAGTGCGTCGGGCGTGTCGACGACGACGATATCGCGAACGCCGATGAGGCTGATGACGCGCTTCGAGCGGCTCACGACGATGCCGCTCGACGCATCCGCGAGCACGCGTGCGTGCTCGCCGAGGATCGCCAGCTCGCCCGAGCGTCCCGCGGTGTTGAGCTTCGCGAGCGAGGCGAAGTCGCCGACGTCGTCCCACTGGAAGTGGCCCCGGATGACGGCGAGCCGGCCGGCCGCGGCGGCGGGCTCGGCGACCGAGTAGTCGATCGCGATCTTCTCGAGCTTCGGCCAGATGCGGTCGACCGCCGGGCCGCGGGTCGCGGGATCGTCCCATGCCTCGGCGAGCTCGACGAGCCCGGCGTGGAGCTCGGGCTTGTTGCGCTCGATCTCGGCGAGCAGCTGGTCGGCCCTGGCGATGAACATGCCCGCGTTCCAGAGGTGCTTGCCGCCCGCGAGATAGCGCTTGGCGGTCGCGAGGTCGGGCTTCTCCACGAAGCTCGACACGACCTCGGCGTGCTCGGTGCCGGGGATGTCGAGGGGGCTGCCGCACTCGATGTAGCCGAAGCCGACCGCCGGCTCGGTGGGCGTGATGCCGATCGTGGCGATGTAGCCGGCCTTCGCCGCGGTGACGGCCTCGGTGACCGCGGCTTGGAAGAGGGCGTCGCCCGAGATGACGTGGTCGGCGGCGAAGGAGCCGATCACCACGCCCGGCTCGCGGCGCTCGAGGATCGCGGCGGCCAGCCCGATCGCGGCGGTCGAGTCGCGAGGCTCGGACTCGAGCACGATGTTGGCGTCGGCGAGGTCGGGCAGTTGCTCCTCGACGGCCCCGCGGTGGGCGCGGCCCGTGACGATCATGATGCGCTGGTCGCCCGACAGCGGCGCCAGCCGGTCCCAGGTGTCCTTGAGGAGGGTCTGCCCCGAACCGGTGAGGTCGTGCAGGAACTTCGGCGCGTCGGCGCGGGACAGCGGCCAGAGCCGGGAGCCCACTCCCCCGGCGGGGATGATGGTGTAGAAGCCCTCGAGCGGTTCGTTCGGCATCCGAACAGGATAGCGGCGAGGCATCCGCGACCGCTGTTCGCCGCCGTGGCGAGCGGCTAAGGGTGCCCTCACCTGCGTGGCGAGCGAGCCGGGTCTAGACTCGGAGCGGGCCGTCGTGCCCCTGCGCCCGCCTGTCAAGGGCGCGTTTCACACAGCCAGGGAGGGTTGTTCATGCCAGAGACCTCGGCAGGAACCCTGACCGCACCCGAGAAGCCGGCGAAGCAGAAGCCGGGAGGCACGCTCTATCGCGGCCACGAGGGTATGTGGTCATGGGTGCTGCACCGCATCACGGGTGTCGCCATCTTCTTCTTCCTCCTCGTGCACATCCTCGACACGGCGCTCGTGCGGGTGAGCCCCGAGGCCTACAACACGGTCATCGGCGCCTACCAGACGCCGATCATGGGACTCGGCGAGGTCGCCCTCGTCGGGGCGATCGTGTTCCACGCCTACAACGGCCTGCGGATCATCCTCGTGGACTTCTGGACCTGGGCGACGCGCCACCAGAAGGTGCTGTTCTGGGTCGTCATCGCCCTCTGGGTCGTCACGATGCTGGCGTTCACGCCGCGTCACCTGATGAACGTGTTCGGGCACTGAGGGGTTCACTGACATGACTGCGACCATCGAAGCTCCCCGCACCCCGGCGCGACCCGCCCGCAAGGGCGGCGCGAACCTGGAGAAGTGGGGCTGGATCTACATGCGCGCCTCCGGCGTGCTGCTGCTCGTGCTCATCTTCGGGCACCTCTTCACGAACCTCATGCTGGGCGACGGCATCCACGCCATCGACTTCGGCTTCGTCGGCGGCAAGTGGGCCGACCCGTTCTGGCAGTGGTGGGACGTGCTGATGCTCTGGCTCGCGCTCATCCACGGCGCGAACGGCATGCGCACCCTCGTGAACGACTACACGAACCCCGGCACGGTGCAGAAGCTCCTGAAGGGCGCCCTCTTCGCGGCCGCCGCGGTGCTCATCGTGCTCGGCACGCTCGTGGTCTTCACCTTCGACCCGTGTCCCGCCGGCGCCCCGGCGGACCTCCTCCCCAGTTTCTGCGCCGCGCTCTAGGAGACACGTGACCAGCGAAACCCACGCCGAGACCAAGATCGTCGACGGCGTCCACTACCACCAGTACGACATCGTGATCGTCGGCGCCGGCGGCGCCGGCATGCGGGCGGCCATCGAGGCCGGCCCCGGGGCGAAGACCGCCGTCATCTCGAAGCTCTACCCCACCCGCTCGCACACGGGCGCGGCGCAGGGCGGCATGGCCGCGGCGCTCGCGAACGTCGAGGAGGACTCGTGGGAGTGGCACACCTTCGACACTGTCAAGGGCGGCGACTACCTCGTCGACCAGGACGCGGCCGAGATCCTCGCGAAAGAGGCGATCGACGCGGTCATCGACCTCGAGAACATGGGCCTGCCGTTCAACCGCACGCCCGAGGGCAAGATCGACCAGCGCCGCTTCGGCGGTCACACCCGCGACCACGGCAAGGCGCCGGTGCGCCGCGCCTGCTACGCGGCCGACCGCACGGGCCACATGATCCTGCAGACGCTGTTCCAGAACTGCGTGAAGCTCGGCATCGAGTTCTACAACGAGTACTACGCCCTCGACGTCGTCATGACCGAGGTCGACGGGACCCCGCAGCCGAGCGGCGTCGTCGCCTACGAGCTCGCGACCGGCGAACTGCACGTGTTCCAGGCGAAGGCGATCATCTTCGCCACGGGCGGCTTCGGCAAGATCTTCAAGACGACCTCGAACGCGCACACCCTCACGGGCGACGGCGTCGGCATCATCTGGCGCAAGGGCCTGCCGCTCGAGGACATGGAGTTCTTCCAGTTCCACCCGACCGGCCTCGCCGGTCTCGGCATCCTCCTCACCGAGGGCGCCCGAGGCGAGGGCGCGATCCTCCGCAACGCGAGCGGCGAGCGCTTCATGGAGCGCTACGCCCCCACCATCAAGGACCTGGCGCCCCGCGACATCGTCGCGCGATGCATGGTGCAGGAGGTGGCCGAGGGCCGCGGCGCCGGCCCCCACAAGGACTACGTGCTGCTCGACTGCACGCACCTGGGCGCCGAGGTGCTCGAGACGAAGCTGCCCGACATCACCGAGTTCGCCCGCACCTACCTCGGTGTCGACCCGGTGTACGAGCCGGTGCCCGTCATGCCCACCGCGCACTACGCGATGGGCGGCATCCCGACCAACAACAACGCCGAGGTGCTGCGCGACAACACGACCGTCGTGCCGGGCCTCTACGCCGCCGGCGAGTGCGCCTGCGTTTCGGTGCACGGTTCGAACCGCCTCGGCACGAACTCGCTGCTCGACATCAACGTCTTCGGCAAGCGCGCCGGCCGCAACGCGGTCGAGTACGTGAACTCGGGCGTCGACTTCCTGCCGCTGCCCGCCGACCCCGCCGCGGGCGTCCGCGACCTGCTCGTGGGCCTGCGCGACTCGACCGGCACCGAGCGGATCGCCGCGATCCGCAAGGAGCTGCAGGACGAGATGGACCGCAACGCCCAGGTGTTCCGCACCGACGAGTCGCTCGCCCACGCGGCCGGCGTCATCGCGGGCCTGCGCGAGCGCTACAAGAACGTGGCCGTGCAGGACAAGGGCAAGCGGTTCAACACCGACCTGCTCGAGGCCGTCGAGCTCGGGTTCCTGCTCGACCTCGCCGAGGTCGTCGTGACGAGCGCCCGCAACCGCCAGGAGAGCCGCGGCGGTCACATGCGCGACGACTTCCCCGACCGCGACGACGAGAAGTTCATGCAGCACACGATGGCGTACCTGTCGGGCGACGCGCACTCGTCCGACGCGAGCGACCACATCCGGCTCGACTGGAAGCCGGTCGTCGTCACGCGCTACCAGCCGATGGAGAGGAAGTACTGATCGTGAGCACCGCCACGCTCGAGCAGCCGCCGGCCGCGGAGGCCGCAATCCAGTCGTTCACCGTGACCTTCCTGATCCGTCGCTTCGACCCCGACGTCGACACCGAGCCGCGCTGGCAGGACTTCGACGTCGAGATGTACGCGACCGACCGCGTGCTCGACGCGCTGCACAAGATCAAGTGGGAGCAGGACGGCTCGCTCACCTTCCGCCGCTCGTGCGCCCACGGCATCTGCGGGTCCGACGCGATGCGCATCAACGGCCGCAACCGGCTCGCGTGCAAGACGCTGATCAAGGACCTCGACATCTCGAAGCCGATCTACGTCGAGGCGATCAAGGGCCTGCCGCTCGAGAAGGACCTCATCGTCGACATGGAGCCGTTCTTCGCGAGCTACCGCGAGGTGCAGCCCTTCCTCGTCGCGAGCTCGACGCCCGAGGCCGGCAAGGAGCGCGTGCAGTCGGTCGCCCAGCGGGCGATCTTCGACGACACCACGAAGTGCATCCTGTGCGCCGCGTGCACCTCGTCGTGCCCCGTGTTCTGGACCGACGGCCAGTACTTCGGCCCGGCCGCGATCGTGAACGCGCACCGCTTCATCTTCGACTCGCGCGACGACAACGCCCAGACCCGCCTCGACATCCTCAACGACAAGGAGGGCGTGTGGCGCTGCCGCACCACCTTCAACTGCACCGAGGCGTGCCCCCGCGGCATCGAGGTGACGAAGGCGATCGCCGAGGTCAAGCAGGCCGTCATGCGCGGCAAGCCGTAACCACGCAGCATCCTCGAACGGGGGCCGGTCGCCTGAGGCGACCGGCCCCCGTTCCGTTCTCTGCGGCTCGCACGAACGACGGATGCCTCGCCGGGATCGCTCCCGGCGAGGCATCCGCGATCAGTGGTTCAGTTCTCGCGACGACGCAGGCCGCGCGCGACGGCGGCGGCGCCGATGGCCGTCATGAGCACCGCGAACGGCAGCATCAGACCGGTCTCGACGCCCGTCTCCGCGAGGCCGGCGGGCTTCGACGGCTCGTCGGGCTCGGTCACGGGCGTCCGGGCGTCATCGCAGTTGTTGTCGGGGTTCGACTCCCAACCCGGCCCGTCGGCGAGGGTCACGACCTCGTCATCGTCCGGCGGGTACTGCTCGCTCGCCACGCACGCGTGGTTCAGCAGCTCCGTGGGCACGGGCTGGCCGAGATCCCCGACCGTCACCTCGAAGGTGATCGTGATGACGTCGCCCGGGAAGATCCACCCCTCGTGCTGGACGGAGAGCATGCCGTCGGTCACGTCCACCTCGCCCCATTCATCGGGGTTCGGCGAGATCACCGCCGAGCCGTCGACGTAGGTCACGCCGTCCGGGAGCGTGTCGAACACGAAGCTCCGATACGCCGGATCGGCACCCTCGTTCGTGATCGTCAGCGTGTAGGTGATGACGTCGTCCTCGCCCGACTGGACGGGTTCGTCGTTCTCGGTGGCCTCCTCCTTCACGAGCACGAGGTCGATGTCGATCACCGGGTGGTCGACGACGCACGGGTCGTCGCTCTCCTCCACCGGGCATTCGCCGCCGGGTCCGGGCGTGACGACGTTGTGCAGCAGCTCGCCGAACACGCCGTCGGCGACCTCGACGGTGTACGACACCGACGCGGACTCACCGGGTTCGAGGTCCGGGATGTCCCACGTGAGCACGTCGTCCACCGGGCCGGACAACCCGTCGCCGAGGTCGACGATGGTGCCGTTGTCGAGCACGTCCGAGACGTCGTCGAACGCCTGCGCCCCGGTCACCGTGGCCTCCGAGTCGTTGACGGCGTGGAGGGTGTAGATGATGAGCTCGCCCGGCTCGACCGTCTCACCGTCGGTCGGGTCGGAGGACTTCCGCAGCTCCCAGTGCGGCACCGGCGGGCACGGCTCGACCGTCACCGTCGCATGCAGGTCGTGCTCCACGTTGCTGTCGGTGCGATGGACGGTCACGTCGTACGTTCCGGGTGGGAGGTCGAACTCCATCGTGAACTCCCCGTCGGGGTCGGTGAACGTGTGCTCGTCGACGACGACGTCGCTGCCCGATTCGGTGATCGTGATCGTGTACTCGAAGTCGAACAGCAGGCCGGTCAGCGAGACCTCCACGGCCGGCGGAACGCCGCCCGGCTCGATGCAGGGAGCAGCGGTGACCGTCAGCTGGGGCAGGCAGTCCTCCTCACCGGTGAGCTCGGTCTTCGTCGTGTTGAGCCCGGGGAAGTGCTGCAGCTCGCCCTCGGCGTCGAAGTAGTCGAACGCCGGGATGACGTCCTCGAGGCCCTGGTGCAGGGAGTGCGCGTGGCCGCCCGAGAACGGGTCGCTCGGGTCGCCCTGCGGATCGATGATGGACCGCACGCTCGGGCTGATGAACACGAAGGGGTTCGATTCGCTCGCGGTGGCGTGGCAGATCGCGACGTGGTCGTTCCACTCGGGGACGGTCGTGACGGGCGGTCCGCCGTTCTCGTCGGCGGCCGGCGCGAGTTCCTTCGAGACCGTCCTCGTCGTGGGAGCCGCCGCTTCGTCGGGCTGCGAGGCGACCGCCTCCTCGGGCGCGGCGGGCTCGGGCTCGGCGGGCTCCTCGGGCGCCACCGGATCCTCGGGGGCCGCGGGTTCCTCAGCGGCGGGCTCGGGTTCGGCGGGCGGGGCCTCCGGTGCCGGTGCCGCTTCGGGTGCCGGCGGCGCCGCCTCCTCGGGCTCGGCCGCCGGCGCGGGAGCTGCGGCGACGACCGCCGGCTCGCTCGCGATCGCGGGATCGGCCGGGACGGCGTCGTCGGCGAACGCCGCCATGGGCGCGCCGAAGACGACGAGGGCGCCCACGGCGAGCCCCGCGAGGGAGGCGCGAAGCCGGCCCCTCTCGGAACTCCGGGCGCGACGGACAGGCGGGTACTGAGGCATGACAGCTCCAAACGTCGGGTACGGGTAAGGGAGCCGGCTCGGGTAGTCGGGTCAGCACCGCCAGTTTCCTCCTCGCGGCCCCACGAAAACAAGAATTCCTCACGCTTTGTCCCCCGAACTCGGGCCGGGGCGGAACAGCCGATCGGGGCACCGTGCCGGGCCTGCGCGATCGAGTTCCGGGACCGCCCCTTCGGAGACATCCGCCCGCCGTTCGAGCCGTGCGACGGGGTCGCTGCGCTTCTCGCTATCGTTGGCATCGTGAGTGAGCGAGCCCCCCGACGTCGCGCAGCGTCGACGCCGAACCGCGGCGACGCGAGCCGCCGGCCCGAGGGCGCCGTGGACGCCCCGGGCGCCGATGGGTCGACGCCGGACGCCGGGCTCAGCGCGAAGGAGCGCTTCGACGCGCTCAGCCAGCCGCTCCGCGATCGCTTCGAGGAACCGATCAGCACGGTGTCGACGATCACGAAGAAGACGATGGCGCTGTTCCCGGTGCGGGTGTGGCGGCACTTCCTCGCGCGCAACGGCTTCCTGCTCTCGGCAGGTCTCAGCTACCAGGCGCTCTTCGCGGTGTTCGCCGCCGTCTACGTGCTCTTCGCGGTCGCCGGCCTGTGGCTCACGAGCAACCCCGAGACCCTCCAGGCGCTCATCAAGCTCGTCAACACGTTCGCACCGGGTCTCATCGGCGAGACGGAGGGCGCCGGCGTCATCTCGAAGGACGAGCTCACCTCGATCGTCACCGTGTCGAGCGGCGTGCTCGGCTGGACGGGCGCCATCGCCGTCATCGGCTTCATCTGGACGGCCATCGGCTGGATCACCTACGCCCGCCTGGCCGTGCGGAGCATCTTCGGACTGCCGAAGGACACCCGGGCGTACGTGCTGCTGAAGGCGCGAGACTTCCTCGCCGGCCTCGCGTTCGGCGGCGTGCTCATCATCGCGTCGGTGCTGTCGGTCGCGACGACGTCGTTCGTCACGTGGCTCTTCGACCTCCTGAACGTGCCGAACGCCGACGGGTGGGAGGCGTTCACCGTGCGATTCGGCACCCTGTTCGTCGTCTTCGTGATCGACACGCTCGCACTCGCGGTCATGTTCCGCTTCCTCTCCGGCGCGGCGATGCCGTGGCGCCGCATGTGGGTCGGTTCGCTCCTCGGGTCGGCCGCGCTGTCGGCCATGCAACTGCTCAGCGGCCTGCTCGTCTCGGGCGTCACGAGCAACCCGCTGCTCGCGACGTTCGCCGTCTTCGTGGGACTCCTGCTCTGGTTCCACCTCACGAGCATCGTGATCCTCGTCGCCGCCAGCTGGATCGCCGTCGAGGCCGCCGACGCGAACGAGAGCCTGCGGCTCGTCACCGCCGAACAGCTCGCCGCTGAGGAGCGACAGCGCGAACGCGAGGCGCTGCTCACCGCCGCACGGGTCCGGGTACGGGTGGCACGCGGTGCGGTCGCCGACGCGAGATGGTTCGAGCAGCTCGGCGCGAAGCGCCGGCTCGCCCGCGCCGAGCAGGAGCTCGCCGATCTCGAGGCGATGCCCGACGGCGCACCGTCGGCCGATGGCGTCGGAGGGCTCCCGTAGGATCGAGTTCATGCCCTCTGCGAAGCCCCTCCGTCTCGCCAGCGTCAACGTGAACGGAGTGCGTGCCGCATTCCGGAAGGGCATGGGCGAGTGGCTCGCCGGGCGCGACGTCGACATCCTCGCGCTGCAAGAGGTGCGCGCGTCCACCGAAGACCTCCAGGGCCTGCTCGGCGACGAGTGGGACATCCTGCACGACCCCGCGACCGCGAAGGGTCGGGCCGGGGTCGCCATCGCGAGCCGCCGACGCGCGCACATCCACCGGGTCGAGCTCGGTGCCGCCGACTTCGACAGCGCCGGCCGCTGGCTCGAGGCCGACTACGAGGTCGGCGACCGCGTCGTCACGGTCGTGAGCGCCTACGTGCACTCCGGCGAAGACGGCACCCCCAAGCAGGTCGAGAAGTACAAGTTCCTCGACGCGATGGAGCAGCGCCTGCCCGAACTCGCCGCGCACTCCCCCCTCGCCGTCGTCGTCGGCGACCTCAACGTCGGCCACCGCACCCTCGACATCAAGAACTGGAAGGGCAACGTCAAGAAGGCCGGCTTCCTGCCGACCGAGCGCGCCTACTTCGACCGGTTCATCGGCGCCGAAGACGACCCCGCCTACAACGCGGGCGCCGGGCTCGGCTGGGTCGACGTCGGCCGCCGCGACGCGGGCGAGGTGCCCGGCCCGTACACGTGGTGGTCGCAGCGCGGCAAGGCGTTCGACACCGACACCGGCTGGCGCATCGACTACCAGCTCGCGACCCCGGCCCTCGCCGAGACGGTCGTCTCGTACGTCGTCGATCGCGCCGCGGCCTACGACGAGCGATGGTCCGACCACGCTCCCGTCGTCGTCGACTACGCCATCTGACCTGCTCTCCACTTCTTCCTGAGGACCTCCATGAACAACAACCGTCCCATCGTCTTCTCGGGCATGCAGCCCTCGAGCGACTCGCTGCACCTCGGCAACTACCTCGGCGCCCTCGTGAACTGGGTCGCCATGCAAGACGAGTACGACCCCATCTACTGCGTCGTCGACCTGCACGCGATCACCGTGCAGCAGGACCCGAAGGCGCTCCACGACAACGTGCGCCGCACCGCCGCGCAGTACCTCGCCGCCGGCGTCGACGTCGAGCGGTCGACCCTGTTCGTGCAGTCGCACGTGCCCGCACACACCGAACTGGCGTGGGTGCTCGGCACCATGACGGGCTTCGGCGAGGCGAGCCGCATGACCCAGTTCAAGGACAAGTCGAGCCGCCACGGCGCCGACGCGACGACCGTCGGCCTGTTCACCTACCCGGTGCTCATGGCCGCCGACATTCTGCTCTACGACACGCAGTTCGTGCCGGTCGGCGACGATCAGCGCCAGCACCTCGAACTCACCCGCGACATCGCCGGGCGGTTCAACTCGCGCTACGGCGACACGTTCGTCGTGCCCGAGGCGTTCATCGCGAAGGAGTCGGCGCGCATCTACGACCTGCAGGACCCGACGGCGAAGATGTCGAAGTCGGCGGCCTCCGAGGCCGGACTCGTGAAGCTCATGGACGACCCCGCGGTGACCGCGAAGAAGTTCAAGAGCGCGGTCACCGACGCCGAGCGCGAGATCCGCTACGACCCCCAGACGAAGCCCGGTATCTCGAACCTGCTCGACATCTACGCCTCGCTCTCGGGCGAGTCGATCGCCGAGCTCGAGGCCCGCTACGCCGGTCGCGGGTACGGCGACCTCAAGAAGGAGCTCGCCGAGGTCGTCGTCGACCGGCTCACGCCGATCCGTGCGCGCACGCTCGAACTGCTCGAAGACCCGGCCGAACTCGACCGACTGCTCGCGATCGGCGCCGACCGCGCCGCAGAGCGCGCCGAGAAGGTGCTGCGCGACGTCTACGACCGAGTCGGCTTCGTGCGGAAGCGCTGACATGCAGCCGATCACCCTGCGCACGCCACGGCTCGTGCTCGACCTGCCCGTCGCCGGCGATGCCGAGCGCGTGACGCGGTACTGCAAGGATCCGCTGTTCGAGCAGTTCCTCACGACGCCGTGGCCCTACACCGACGCGCACGCCCGCGGATTCCTCGAGGAGTACGTGCCCGGGGCGTGGCAGGCGGGCACTGAACTGACGTGGGCGATCCGCGCCGAGTCGGGCGGCCCGCTGCTCGGCGTCATCGGCCTGCGCACGGGTGCCCGAGAGGTCGGCTTCTGGCTCGGCGCCGATCACCGCGGCTCCGGGTATACGGCCGAGGCGCTCCTCGCGGTGTGCGACTGGGCCTTCGCCGAACTGCCCGGCACCGATCGCATCACCTGGCGGGCCAACCGGGGCAACGTCGCATCGGCGATGGTCGCCCGGGCCGCCGGCTTCCGCAACACCACGACGGAGTCGACGACCGTGCCCGGTCGCGACGGGGTCGACCTGCCCGGCTGGTCGGCCGAGCGCGGCCGCCTGCCCGAGGCCGACGCCGTCGCGAGCTGGCAGTCCCTCCTCGGTGGGGTGACCGCAGCCGGCGGTGCCGCGTGACCGCCGACGAACTCCGGCACGAGCCCGGTGCCGACGATCCGGGCGCAGGTTCCGAGCCGAGGTCCCCGCTCGTCCTCTTCGATCTCGACGACACGCTCATGGCCCACCGCGAGGCGGTCGCCATCGCCATCGTGCTGCACATGCGGGAGCGGGCATACACCGGGGACGACGTCTCGGCGCAACAGCTCTGGCACGAGCTCGAGGAGCAGCACTACCACGAGTACCTCGCCGGGCGGGCGACCTACGAGGGGCAGCGCCGGGCCCGCGCGCGCGACTTCGCGCTGGCTCACGACGACGAACTCGACGACCTCGCCGCGAGCGCCTGGTTCTCCCGCTACTTCGAGCGCTACCGCGAGTCGTGGTCGCTGCACGACGACGCCCTTCCCGCCCTCGACGCCGTCGAGGCGGCGCTGCCCGGCGTGCGGTTCGGGGTCATCACGAACGGCGAACTCGACCTGCAGCTCTCGAAGCTCGATCGGCTCGACCTGCGTGACCGGTTCGAGCTCGTGATCGCCTCCGGCGAGGCCGGTGTTGCGAAGCCGGATCCGGCGATCTTCGAGCTCGCGGTGGCCCGCTTCGACGACGTCGCACCCGTCGGTCGTGCCGCCTACGTCGGCGACCGGCTCGTCACCGACGCGATCGGGGCGGCTCGCGCCGGCCTCGTCGGCGTCTGGCTCAATCGCACCGGCGCGCGCCCCGAATCCGGCGACGCCGCGGCGGCCTCAGAGGCGGGCGTCGTCGAGATCGCCTCGCTCGCCGAGCTCGCGACCGTGCTCGGCCGGCACCTGGCCTGACCCGCGGTCGGCGCCCGGCACGAGAGTGGGCCGGGCGCACCCCCATGCGCCCGGCCCGAGAACCCACCGTAACCTGCGGTGGGAGCGTTCGACGTCAGATGACGTCGTCGTCGACCCAATCGAGGGTCTTCGACACGGCCTTCTTCCAGTTGCGATCGAGTCGTTCGCGCTCGGCATCGTCCATCGCGGGCGTCCAGCGGCGGTCCTCCTGCCAGTTCTGCGCGAGCTCGTCGAGGCTCGACCAGAACCCGACGGCGAGGCCCGCGGCGTAGGCGGCGCCGAGGGCGGTCGTCTCGGCGACGACCGGCCGGACGACGGGAACGCCGAGGATGTCGGCCTGGAACTGCAGCAGCGTGTCGTTGGCCGTCGCGCCGCCGTCGACCCGGAGCTCGGTGAGGTCGACTCCGGCGTCGGCGTTCACGGCCTCGATCACATCGCGGGTCTGGAAGGCGATGGCCTCGAGCGCGGCGCGGGCGATGTGCCCCTTGTTCACGAACCGGGTGAGCCCGACGAGCGCGCCGCGGGCGTCTGGTCGCCAGTACGGAGCGAACAGCCCCGAGAACGCGGGTACGAAGTAGGCGCCGCCGTTGTCCTCGACCGAGTTCGCGAGCGCCTCGACCTCGGCGGCCGACGAGATCAGGCCGAGATTGTCGCGCAGCCACTGGATGAGCGAGCCCGTCACCGCGATCGATCCCTCGAGGGCGTAGTGCACCGGCTGGTCGCCGAGCTTGTAGCCGACGGTGGTGAGCAGCCCGTTCTTCGAGTGCACGATCTCCTCGCCGGTGTTGAAGATGAGGAAGTTGCCCGTGCCGTAGGTGTTCTTCGCCTCACCGGTGGCGAAGGCGGCCTGCCCGAAGGTCGCCGCCTGCTGGTCGCCGAGGATGCCGGCGATGGGGGTCTCGCGGAGCAGCGAGTGCTCGTTCGCGACGCCGTAGACCTCCGAGGACGACTTGATCTCGGGCAGCATCGATCGGGGCACGTCGAACGCGGCGAGGATCTCGTCGTCCCACTGCAGGGTTTCGAGGTCCATGAACATGGTGCGGCTCGCGTTCGTCACGTCGGTCGCGTGCACGCCGCCGTCGACGCCGCCCGTGAGGTTCCAGAGCACCCACGTGTCGGTCGTGCCGAACAGCAGGTCGCCGGCCTCCGCCTTCTCGCGGGCACCCGGCACGTTCTCGAGGATCCAGACGACCTTCGTGCCCGAGAAGTAGGTCGCGAGCGGCAGGCCCACCTTCTCCTTGAACCGCTCCACGCCGCCGTCGGCCGCGAGCCGGTCGACGATCGCCTGGGTGCGGGTGTCCTGCCAGACGATCGCGTTGTACACGGGCTCGCCGGTCGTCCTGTCCCAGACGACCGTGGTCTCGCGCTGGTTGGTGATGCCGACCGCGGCGATGTCGTGCCGGGTCAGGTTGACCTTGCCGAGGGCCTGGCCGATCACCTCGCCGGTGTTGCGCCAGATCTCGGCCGGGTCGTGCTCGACCCAACCGGCGCGGGGGAAGATCTGCTCGTGCTCGAGCTGCCCGGTCGAGACGATCGATCCGGCCTTGTCGAAGATGATCGCGCGCGACGAGGTGGTGCCCTGGTCGATCGCGAGGACGTAGTCAGCCATCTGAGAACTCCGTTGCTGTCAGTGAATGGTGGGGGTGGGGTGGATGACCCGGGGTCAGCCGAGGACGGGGAGCAGCACGAGTGCCGCCCAGCCGGCGAGGACGCCGCCGATGACCGGGCCGACGACGGGCACCCACGAGTACGACCAGTCCGAGCCGCCCTTGCCCTTGATCGGGAGCAGGGCGTGCGCGATGCGCGGGCCGAGGTCGCGGGCGGGGTTGATCGCGTAGCCCGTCGGGCCGCCGAGCGACGCGCCGATGCCGATCACGAGGAAGGCGACGGGGATCGCGCCGAGCTCGGCCGGGGTGCCGCCGTTCGTGAAGCCGATGATGACGAACACGAGCACGAAGGTGCCGATGATCTCGGTGACGAGGTTCCAGCCGTACGAGCGGATCGCGGGGCCGGTGGAGAAGACGCCGAGCTTGTTGCCGGCCTCGGGCTCCGCGTCGAAGTGCTGCTTGTACGCGAGCCAGCAGATGACCGCGCCGATGAAGGCGCCGACCATCTGCGCCGTGATGTAGGTCGCGATCGACGCCCCGTCGATCGGGACGCCGGGGACGAAGTCCGTCTCACCCTTGCCGAGGAGGTTCGCCGTGAGCCCGAGCGTGACCGCCGGGTTGAGGTGGGCGCCGGACGAGTACGAGACGATGACGCCGGCGAAGACCGCGAGGCCCCAGCCGATGTTCACCATGAGGAACCCGCCGTTGTGGCCCTTGTTCCTCGCGAGCGCGACGTTGGCGACGACGCCGCAGCCGAGCAGCACGAGCATGGCGGTGCCGACGACTTCCGAGAGGAAGACGAGACCGAGATTGTCCACGTTGACCTTCTTTCAAGAGGGCGAGCGGATGCCTCCATCCGCCCGTTTCGAACCGCGGGCCGCGTTCGGCCCCGATGAAACGTACCCGTCGGAATGCCCGGTGCGAGGCGTTTCCACGTGCACATCCGTGCAGATTCGGCGTCCTTCGGTCGAGGAGGGCTCGACGGACGAGCGCCCGTATCGAGACCGCCGCTCCGCGGTCTCGATACGGCGCTCCGCGCCTACTCGACCGAAGCCGGAAGGCTCAGCCGCACCCCGTGCCGCTCGGCGAGCAGCGCCGTCGTCGCGGCGACCTCGGCGCTCACGCGCTCGGCGTCCCAGCCGAGTTCGGCGCCGACGATGCCGGCGAGCTCGGCAAGCAACGGGGCGGTGAGCGCGCCCGTGAAGGCCAGGCTCGTGCGACGCAGCACGACGTCCTGCAGGTGCACCACGCGTTCGTGGCGTACGAGCCAGGCGATCTCGAGACCGGTGTAGCCGGCGTTCCCGGCGAGCGGGGTCTCGGGCTCGCCCTCGATGTCGGCGAGGTACGCCGCCGCCCGGGTTCCGTAGCGCTCCAGCAGCTCCTCGGCACGGGCCCGGCCGACCTCGTCGCCGTGCGAGACGAGCCAGACTCGTCGTGCGTCGTCCGTCGAGGGGTAGCCGGCGCCGCCGCCGATCGCGAGCCCCTTGGTCGACACGACCCGCTCGCGGCCGAGCAGCGCGAGCACCTCGTCGGAGAGATGCTCGGCGAGGGCACGGAAGGTCGTCCACTTGCCGCCGACGAGGCTCAGCACGGTCGTGCAGGGCCGGTCCGAGGCATCCGCCCGTTCGATGCGGTAGTCGCGCGAGACGAAGCCGGGCTGGGTGTCGTCGTGGCGGGGCAGCGGCCGCACGCCGGAGAAGCGGTAGACGATCTGCGAGCGGTCGACCGCGATGGCTGGGAAAACGTGCGCGATGAGGTCGAAGAAGTAGTCGACCTCCGCCTCGGTGCAGATCGCGGGTTCGCGCATGTCGTGCTCGAGGTCGGTCGTGCCGACCATGACCCGCCCCTTGAGCGGGTAGATGAGGACGATGCGGCCGTCCTCGTGCTCGAAGAAGATCTCGCGGCCGGCGGTTGCGGCGAGGAGCTCGGGGTGGTCGAGCACGATGTGGGAGCCCTTGGTGCCGCCCATGAACCGGGTCTCGCGGCCGAGCTCGGCGTTCGTGAGGTCGGTCCACGGCCCGGACGTGTTGACGACGACGTCCGCGGCGACCGAGAACTCCTCGCCCGTCGTCGCGTCGCGCAGCCGCACGCCGGCGCTGTCGTGGCCGATCGCCTCGACGTAGTTCACCGCGCGGGCGTGCGCGCCGGCGGCCAGCCCGTCGAAGAGCACGTCGAGTGCGAGCCGCTCGGGGTCGTGCATGCTCGCGTCGTAGTAGGTCGCCGTGTACTTGACGCCCGGGTTCAGGGCGGGGAGCTCTGCGAGCGAGCGCTTCGCGCCGTGGAACCGGTGGCGCGGCACGGCGCCGCCGTCGCGCGAGAACGAGTCGTAGATCGTGAGCCCGGTCTTGATGAGCGCGGCGCCGCGCTCGGTGGGCTTGCCCGACTTGTGGGTGAGGAAGCGCAGCGGAGCGGAGAGGATGCCCGAGAAGGTCGAGAAGATCGGCACCGTGGTCTCGAGCGGCTTGACGTAGTGCGGGGCGATGCGGATGAGCCCGTTGCGCTCCTCGACCGACTCCTTGACGAGGCGGAACTCGCCGTTCTCGAGGTAGCGGATGCCGCCGTGGATCATGTGCGACGAGGCCGAGGACGCCCCGGAGACGAAGTCGCCGCGCTCGACGAGCACGACGTCGACGCCCTGCAACGCGAGGTCGCGGAACGTCGCGATGCCGTTGATGCCGCCGCCGATGACGAGCACGGCAGCCCGCGGGCGAGCCCGGAGGGCGGCGACCTCGTCGCGGGTGGATGCGGCACCGTCGAGCGGTGCCCGCCGGTGGTTCCGATTCGTCGAATGCGTCGACATCGCTGTCCTCTCGAGCGGGAACGGCGGGCTTGCATCAGCCTGCCCGGTGTGGATGAATACATCGTGAACACGGCAGAACGAACTTGCAAGGCGCGTGCACATACGTGCAAGGAGGATCGGATGATCGACAAGGAGCTGCTCGCGACGGTCGACGTCGACGAGGCGGTGCCCGGCAAGACCCGCGATGCGCTGCGCGCGGCGCACCTGTACTACATGCAGGACCTCACGATGGATGCCATCGCCCACGAGCTGCACACCTCGCGATCCTCGGTGTCACGACTGCTCAGCCACGCGCGGGCGAGCGGGCTCGTCGAGATCTCCATCCACTCCCCGCTCGACCTGCCGAGCCGCATCGAGCAGGAGATCCTCGAGCGGTTCGAGGTCGCGGCCCACGTCATCCCCGTGCCCGACCACGCGAGCGACGTCGACCGACTCGATCGCGTCGCCCTCTCGGCTGCACGGATTCTCGGGCGCTTCGTCGACTCGAACCAGCTCATCGGCGTCGCGTGGGGCTCGACGATGGGGGCGATGAGCCGCCATCTCGTGCCGAAGGCCACGCACAACACCGAGATCGTGCAGCTCAACGGCGCGGGCAACGTGCGCACGACCGGCATCGTCTACGCGAGCGAGCTGCTGCGCCGGTTCGGCGACGCGTTCGGCGCGCGCGTGCAGCAGTTCCCCGTGCCGGCGTTCTTCGACGACCCCGAGACGAAGCGGGCGTTCTGGCGCGAGCGCTCGACGCAGCGCCTGCTCGAGCTGCAGGGGCGGCTCGACCTCGCGCTCTTCGGCATCGGCTCGCCGTTCGCCGAGGTGCCGAGCCACGTGTACCAGGGCGGTTACCTCGAGCGGGCCGACTACGAGGGCCTGAGCCGCGAGGGCGCCGTCGGCGACGTCGCGACGGTGTTCTACCGGGCCGACGGCTCGACCGAGGGCATCGCGCTGAACGAACGTGCGACCGGCCCCGACTTCTCGGTGCTGCGTCGCGCACCGCGGCGCATCTGCGTCGTGTCGGGCCGCGCGAAGCTCGCGGGCCTGCGCGGCGCCCTCGCCGCAGGTCTCCTCACCGACCTCATCGTCGACGAGGGCACGGCGCGGGCGCTCGTGGAGACGGCCCCCGCAGTGTGACACGGGAATAGTCGGGACGCACCGGCGTTGACCTATGATCGAACACGAGAAACGTGCTCCGGGGTCGGTGTAATTCCGAGCCGGCGGTGACAGTCCGCGAGCCGGGCGCGATCGATCGGGAGATCGGCCGTGCACGGTTGAACCGGTGGAATTCCGGTACCGACGGTGAAAGTCCGGATGGGAGGCGGCACGTGTCGGCAGCGCCGTGCGCGCCGTCGACGCCGCGGTGATCGAACCGCGGCCGACCGAGCATTCCCGGAGCCTCGGAACAGGACGAGGGAATGACGACGGTCGATGAACGGCACGGGGCGGATGCCTCGGCGATGCGCCGCGCGCTCGAGCTCGCCGAGCTCGGCCCGGCCCGCGGCGTGAACCCCCGAGTCGGCTGCGTCATCCTCTCCCCCGCCGGCGATGTCATCGCCGAGGGCTGGCACCGGGGCGCCGGCACCGCGCACGCCGAGGTCGACGCGCTGTCCAAGCTCGATCCCGACGCCGCCCGCGGCGCCACCGCCGTCGTGACGCTCGAACCCTGCAACCACACGGGCCGCACCGGCCCCTGCGCGGTCGCCCTCATCGAGGCCGGCATCGGCCGCGTCGTGTACGCGGTCGCCGACCCCGGCGACCACTCCTCGGGCGGTGCGGACCGGCTCCGCGACGCCGGAGTCGACGTCGTACCGGGCGTGCTCGCCGACGAGGTCGAGGCGCTCCTCGACGACTGGCTCCTCGCGGCGCGCCGCCGTCGCCCGCGGGTGATCGTGAAGTGGGCCGCGACGCTCGACGCACGCGCCGCCGCGGCCGACGGCACGAGCCGGTGGATCACCGGCTCCGCCGCCCGCGCCGACGTGCACCGGCGTCGCTCGGCCGCCGACGCGATCGCCGTCGGCACCGGCACGGTGCTCGCCGACGACCCGTCGCTCACGGCGCGCGACGACCGCGGCCACCTCCTCGACGAGCAGCCCGTCCCGGTCGTCTTCGGCCGCCGGCCCGTCCCCGCCGACGCCGCCGTGCGCCGGCATCCGCACGAGCCGGTGTTCCTGACCGGCGCCGATCTCGCCGCCGATCTCGAGGAGCTGCAGCGCCGAGGCATCCGCTCGCTCTTCGTCGAGGGCGGGCCCGCGCTCGCGAGCGCATTCCTCGCGGCCGACCTCGCCGACGAACTCCTCGTCTACGTCGCGCCCGCCCTGCTCGGGGGCCCCCGCCTCGCCGTCGGCGATCTCGGCATCTCGACCATCGCGGAGGCCCGCCGCTTCCGCTTCGCCGCCGTCGAGCGGCTCGGCGACGACGTGCTGCTCGTCGCCCATCCGACCACCCACCCTGGAGGGAACTGACATGTTCACCGGAATCATCGAGGAGCTCGGACGCATCACGCGCGTCGAACGCACCGACGACGCCGCCCGGCTCACCGTCCGCGGGCCGCTCGCCGTCGAGGGCGTGGCCCACGGCGACTCGATCTCGGTGTCGGGCGTCTGCCTCACGGTCGTCGAGTTCGACGACGAGGGCTTCACGGCCGACGTGATGGCGCAGACCCTCGCGATGTCGACCCTCGACCACGCCCACGAGGGCCTCGCGGTCAACCTCGAGCGCGCCGCGCGAGTGGGCGACCGACTCGGCGGGCACATCGTGCAGGGGCACATCGACGGCACCGCCCGGGTGCTCGAGATCCGCCCGGGCGAGGCATGGCGCTACGTGCGCTTCTCGCTCGACCCCGAGCACGCGCCGCTCGTCGTCGACAAGGGCTCGATCGCGGTCGACGGCGTCTCGCTCACCGTGTCGAGCGTCGGCGCCGACGAGACGGGCGACTGGTTCGAGGTGTCGCTCATCCCCGAGACGCTCGCCGCGACCACCCTCGGCGAGCGCGTGGTGGGCGACCTCGTCAACATCGAGACCGACATCGTCGCGCGCCAGGTGGCGCGCATGCTGCAGTTCGGCGACCACCGCACCCTGCCGTCGTCGGTGGGGTTCGAGACGCGTCCTCCGGTGTCGGGCGCTCCCCAACCCGCCGAACCCACCACCACGAACGAAGGAGACGCGGCATGAGCCTCGCCACGATGCCCGAAGTGCTCGACGCGCTGCGCGCGGGCAAGCCCGTCATCGTCGCCGATGACGAGGCCCGCGAGAACGAGGGCGACGCGATCATGGCGGCCGAGTTCGCGACCCAGGAGTGGATCGCGTGGATGGTGCGCCACACGAGCGGGTACCTGTGCGCGCCGATGCCGAACTCCGTCGCCGACCGCCTGTCGCTGCCCCTCATGGTCGAGCGCAACGAAGACCTGCGAGGCACGGCGTACACCGTCTCGGTCGACGCCGCCGATCGCAACTCGACCGGCATCTCCGCGGCCGAGCGGGCGCATACGCTCCGGGTGCTCGCCGACCCCTCCTCGACTCCCGAGGGCCTCGTCCGGCCGGGCCACATCCTGCCGCTGCGCGCCGTCGACGGCGGCGTGCGCGAGCGCGCCGGGCACACCGAGGCCGCCGTCGACCTCATGCGGCTGGCCGGCCTCTCCCCCGTCGGCGTCATCGGCGAGCTCGTCGAGGACGACGGCGAGATGATGCGCCTGCCCGCCCTCATCGCCCTCGGCGAGCGCGAGGGGCTGCCGGTGACGACGGTCGCGGCGCTCATCGACTGGCTGCGCGAGTGGCACGACGGCGAGGACCTCGACGCGGCGGCCGCAGCGGCCGTGCCCGAGTCCTCGCCCGTCGCCTTCGAGGTCGAGACGATGCTGCCGACCGTGCACGGCGAGTTCCGGGTGCGGGCGTACCGCGATCGCGGGACGGGCGCCGACCACGTCGCGATCATCGCGGGCGAGCCCGCCGCCGATCCCGCGGGCGCGATCGTGCGCGTGCACTCGGAGTGCCTGACCGGCGAGGCGTTCGGCTCGCTCAAGTGCGAGTGCGGCCCCCAGCTCGACACCGCACTGCAGGCGATCCAGCGCGACGGCGGCATCGTGGTCTACCTGCGCGGGCACGAGGGCCGCGGCATCGGCCTCATCAACAAGCTGCGCGCCTACCGCCTGCAGGAACAGGGGCTCGACACGCTCGACGCGAACCTCGCGCTCGGCCTGCCGATCGACGCCCGCGACTACTCGGCGGCGACCGCGATCCTCGCCGACCTCGGCGTCGAGAAGGTGCGCCTGCTCACGAACAACCCCGAGAAGGTGCGCCAGCTCACCGCGCACGGCATCGACGTCACCGAGCGGCTGCCGCTCGTCGTCGGCGTCGGCGCGGTGAACCAGGGGTACCTCGCGACCAAGGCGTCCCGCATGGGGCACGCCATCGACGACCAGCAGCTCGCGGATGCCGCGGCTGAAGCCCTCCTGGAAGGACACGCATCATGAGCGGACAGGGATCCCCCATCCTCGACATCGACGGCAGCGGACTGAAGGTCGTGATCGTCGCCGGCAGCTGGCACGACGAGATCACCGACGGACTCATCGCTGGTGCCACGCGCACGCTCGAGGGCGCCGGCGCCGACTACTCGATCGTGCGGGTGCCGGGCAGCTTCGAACTGCCGGTCGTCTCGAAGGCGGCGCTCGAGGCGGGCGCCGACGCGGTGGTCGCGCTCGGCGTCATCATCCGCGGCGGCACGCCGCACTTCGAGTACGTGTCGTCGGCCGCGACCGACGGGCTCACCCGGGTCGCGCTCGACACCGGCAAGCCGGTCGGCTTCGGCGTGCTCACCCTCGACGACGAGCAGCAGGGGCTCGACCGGGCCGGGCTGCCGGGGTCGAAGGAGGACAAGGGCCGCGAGGCGGCCGAGGCCGCGATCGCGACCGCGCGGGCCCTCGGCGCGCTCGCGAAGTCGGCCGAGTAGGCGCGAAGCGCCGTATCGAGACCCCGCAGAGTCGGTCGAGTAGGCGCGAAGCGCCGTATCGAGACCCCGCAGAGTCGGTCGAGTAGGCGCGAAGCGCCGTATCGAGACCCCGCAGAGTCGGTCGAGTAGGCGCGAAGCGCCGTATCGAGACCACTCGGTGGGGTGATCTCGATACGCTCCTTCGTCGCTACTCGACCGACCTACGGCTTCCAGACCATGAGCACGACGACGGCGACGAGCAGGAGCGACACGATGCCGCTGCCGGCCGCGATCGCCGGGTAGCCCTTGCCCTCGGCGGCCGTCGCACCCGAGGCATCCGCCCCCGTCGCCTGCAGCGCCTCGGCGGCGCGGTTCATGGCCGGGACGACGACGAACAGGCTCAGGCCGAAGGCGATGACGTAGAGGATGATCGACCAGAGGATCCACGGCGTCGTCACGGAGAGGTCGTGCTCCGACATGCTCATCGCGCCGAAGCCGAACACGAAGACGGCGAGCGACAGCCAGCTGAAGATCATCGTCGACTTCGCGAGCGTGGCGACCTGCGCGCCGTTGCCGGCACGCACCGCGCGCATCGCGGTCATCGGCAGGATCGCCATCGGCCCCACGATGAAGACGGCCGCGGTGACGTGCAGAACGCTGAAGAGGGTATCCATGGGCACAGCCTAACGAGGCGGGCGGCTGCGCCGCGTCGAACCTTCGGTTGAAGGGGATGTCGCGAGCCGGTGGCCCCGATACGGCGCTGCGCGCCTCCTCGACCGACCGGAGCCCGCCGTTCGTCGCACGATCACCGCCGCTCGTCGCAGCGGTCGGCGTCGACGGCCCCCGATCGCGGGGTGGCGAGGCATCCCTGCCGTATCGTATGCGGGTTGCCACAAGCGACGATTCCTTGACTGCCCCGCGGCCCAGCGCCAGACCGACGTGCCCCGGGTGCAGCGCCACCCGCACCACCACTGGAGTCTTCGCAGCGATGTCGTCATCGACCGCGGCCACGGCCGCCCCCGCAGCACCCGCCAATCCACGCAGTCGCGTGATCCTCGCGAGCCTCATCGGCACGACGATCGAGTTCTACGACTTCTACGTCTACGCGACCGCGGCCGTGCTCGTGTTCCCCTACCTCTTCTTCCCCGCCGGAGACCCGACCACGGCGCTGCTCTCGTCGTTCGCCGTGTTCGGTGCTGCGATGGTCGCCCGCCCGCTCGGCGCCGTGTTCTTCGGCCACCTCGGCGACCGGGTCGGCCGCAAGGCGACGCTCGTCGGCGCGCTGCTCACGATGGGCATCGCGACGTTCCTCATCGGGCTCCTCCCCACCTACGCGATGGTGGGCTGGCTCGCGCCGCTCCTCCTCGTGATCCTGCGCATCGCGCAGGGCTTCGCGCTCGGCGGCGAATGGTCGGGCGCCGCGCTCGTCGCGACGGAGAACGCGCCGAAGGGCAAGCGCGCCTGGTACGGCACGTTCCCGCAGCTCGGTGCGCCGATCGGATTCATCATCGCGAACGGCCTGTTCCTCGTCATCGCCGCGCTGCTGCCGTCGGAGGACCCGAATTCCGCGCTGCCGTCGGCCGAGTTCCTCGAGTGGGGATGGCGCATCCCGTTCCTCTTCTCGGCCGTGATGGTGGTCGTCGGCCTGTGGGTGCGGCTCCGCCTCGTCGAGTCGACGGCGTTCGCCAACGCCTCGAAGCGGGGCAGGATCGAGCGCCTGCCACTCGCGAGCGTCTTCAAGCGGTACTGGAAGCAGCTCATCCTCGGCACGTTCTTCATGCTCGCGACGTACGTGCTCTTCTACCTGATGACCACCTTCTCGCTCGGCTACGGCACGAAGCCCGTCGACGCGCCGGTGCCCGGCCTCGGCTACTCGTACAACACGTTCGTGCTCATGCTCATCGGCGGCGTCGTGTTCTTCGGGGTATTCACGATGCTCTCCGGCCCCTGGGCGGACCGCTGGGGACGCCGCAAGACGCTCATCTGGGTCACGTCGGCGATCATCGTGTTCGGCCTGCTCTGGGTGCCGCTCCTCTCGGTCGGCTTCGCCGGCGTCATGGGATGGCTCGTCATCGGCTTCGCGCTCATGGGCATGACGTTCGGGCCGATGGGTGCGCTCCTGCCCGAGCTGTTCCCGACGAACGTGCGCTACACGGGGTCGGGCATCTCGTACAACGTGTCCTCGATCCTGGGCGCCGCCGTCGCGCCCTTCATCGGCACGGCGCTGTGGGCCGCCGGCGGCGGAAGCCCGTTCTGGGTCGGCGTCTACCTCTCGGTGATGGGCGTGCTGACGCTCATCGCGCTGCTCGTCTCGAAGGAGACCCGCGACGTCGACTTCGACGAGGCGGGCCTCGAGTCGTCGGCGGTGCTCTGACCCGTCGCGTTTCCCGAAGGGCGGATGCCTCGTCTCGCGCCGCGCGCGAGCCGAGGCATCCGCCCTTCGTCATACCCGGCCGCGCTGCCCACGAGACGTTCGCCGGCCCGCCGGGTCCACCGTTTCAGGAGAAAGTGGGCGGCTCAGGACGAATGCCGCGAGATCGTCCTGAGCCCCGCACTTCCTCCTGAAACCATGCGTTCGGCGCCCCCTTCTGGCGCGGCAGCGCCCGGCGTAGCATGACCGGCAGGGCGCCGATTCCTCCGTCGGCACCGTCGACGCTCGGCCGCCCGGGGCGGACGGGTGCGCGGATGAACATGACGATGGACATGATGAAGGACGCCATGTCGACGGCGGAGATGCCGATGCAGGGCATGGACGCCGCGATGATGCAGGAGTGTATGGAGGCCCTCTCCGCGTGCATGCAGGCGTGCCTCATGTGCGCCGACGCCGACGCGGGCGAGGGCATGGGCCGGTGCGCCGCGATGTGCGCCAACTGCGCCGACGTCTGCGACACCATGATGCGGATGATGCTGCGCATGCGCGGCATGGACGCGCAGGTGATGACGTCGATGATGCAGACGACGGTCGCGATGTGCCGCGCCTGCTCGGCCGAGTGCATGGAGCACGCCGACATGAGCGAGCACTGCCGCATGTGCGCGATGGCGTGCGACCAGTGCGCCGCCGCGATGGAGAAGATGATGGGCTCGATGAGCGGGGCGATGCCCATGGGATGAGGTCGGTCGAGTAGGCGCGAAGCGCTGTATCGAGACCATCCGTTCGGTCGGTCGAGTAGGCGCGAAGCGCCGTATCGAGACCACCCGTTCGGTCGGTCGAGTAGGCGCGAAGCGCTGTATCGAGACCACCGCTCCGTGGCGGCTACGCCTCCGCGACGCTGAACCGCAGCCCGCCCGCGGCGAGCACGCCGTAGACCGCGTGCACCGCGACGGGGTCGCCGGCCTGCAGCGCGCCCGCGAACGCGTCGTGGTGCCAGACGCGTCGTGCCTCGCCCTCGAGCCCTTCGACCGTCGCGAAGCCGTCGGCGTCGATCGCCGTGACGATCGCGTCGATCCACTTCGACGGCGTCGCGGCCGCCAGTCGCAGCTGCATCGCGTGCAGGCCGTGCCCGGGCCGATCGCTCGAGCAGACGCTCGCGTGCTCGCAGCCGCGCATGCCCATCGCCGCGCCCGTGCGGGGCTCGGTGACGGCGTGCGGCTCGCGGTGCGACATGAGGGCTCCTCGTGATCGGTTCGTGCAGGCGACGATACGCGCGACGCGTACGGATGTCGCGGCGGGCCGTCACACGCGGCAACAGTGCGGTGCCGCATCGGGCGAGGCATCCGCGCCCTGCCGGCGGTCGCACCTAGCATGGCCGCATGCCCGCCGACGTGCACCCCGCCACCGCCGCCATCCGCGTCTCCGACGAGGTGCGCGCCGCCCTCGACGAGGGGCGGCCCGTCCTCGCCCTCGAGTCGACCATCCTCACGCACGGCCTGCCGCGGCCGCGCAACCTCGACGTCGGGCTGCGCTCCGAGGCCGAGGTGCGCGACGCCGGAGTCGTGCCCGCGACGATCGGGGTCGTCGACGGCGTCGCGGTCGTCGGGCTCTCCGCCGCCGAGATCGAACGGCTGTGCACGGCCGACGACGTCGTGAAGGCGAGTGTGCGCGACCTGCCGATCGCCCGCGCGAAGCGGCTCGACGCGGGGACGACCGTCGCGGCGACCGCCTGGCTCGCCGACCGCGCCGGCATCCGCGTCATGTCGACCGGCGGGCTCGGCGGGGTGCACCGCGGCGCCGGCGAGAGCTTCGACGAGTCGGCCGACCTGCCCGTGCTCGCCGAGACCCCGATCACGCTCGTGAGCGCCGGGGTGAAGTCGATCCTCGACATCGGCGCGACGCTCGAACGACTCGAGACGCTCAACGTTCCGGTCGTCGGCTACCGCACGAACCGCTTCCCGGGGTTCACCGTGACCGACTCGGGCTTCGGCCTCGACTACCGGGTCGACTCGCCCGCGGAGGCGGCCGCGCTCGCGCGTGCGCGCGACGAGCTCGGCCAGCGGGCGGCGGTGCTCGTCGCGAACCCGGTCGCGCCGGATCGGCAGCTCGATCCGGAGCTGCACGACCGGGTGCTCGCCGAGTCGCTCGCCGCAGCCGAGGCGGCCGGCGTGACGGGGCACGACACGACGCCGTTCCTACTCGACCGGTTCCAGCGGGCGACCGGCGGGCTGAGCCTCGAGGTCAATCTCGAGGTCTACCGCGGCAACGTCGCGCTCGGAGCGGAGATCGCACGTGCGCTCGCCCGCTGACGGGCGGCACCCGGCAGGCAGGCACCAGGGCGAGGCGGATGACTCGGCGCCGCCGCTGCTCGTGGTCGTCGGCGACCTCGTGGAGGACATCGTCGTCTGGGTGTCCGAGCCCGTGCGGCACGGCACCGACACCGCCGCCCGGGTCTTCCGCACGCGCGGCGGCAGCGCGGCGAACGTGGCGGCACTCGCGGCCCCGCGCGTCGCGACGAGGTTCATCGGCTGCGTCGGCCCCGATGCGGCGGGCGACGCGCTCGTCGGCGCCCTCGAGGCGTGCGGCGCCGACGTGCGGGTGCAACGCCGGGGCACGACCGGGGCGGTCGTCGTGATCGTCGATCCGGCGGGCGAGCGCACGATGTTCCCCGACCGGGGCGCCTCGGCGATGCTCGAGCCGGTCGAGCCGGCGTGGCTCGACGGAGTCGCCTGGTTGCACGTGCCGAGCTACGGCTTCGAGCGCGAGCCCGCGCGGTCGGCGGTGCTCGCGCTGGTCGCCGAGGCGCGGCGGCGCGGTGCGGGCCTCTCGGTCGACGCGTCGTCGACGGGACTGCTCACGAGCGTGGGCGTCGCCGAGATGCTCGAGCTCTACGGCTCGCTCGAGCCCGACGTGCTCTTCGCGAACGAGACCGAGGCGGCGCTGCTCGGGCTCGATGCGGCGGGCCCTCGCGCGGCGGGCACGACCGAGCCGGGTACGGGCGGCACGGACGCCGCCGCGGATGCGGCGGAGGTCGTGCGGGGCGCGGTCACGGCGGTCGTGAAGCACGGTCCGGAGCCGACCACGGTGTTCGCGCGGGGCGTCCTCGTCGCCGAGGTCCCCGTCGCGCCCGTGCCCGGTGCGCGCGACCTCACCGGGGCGGGCGATGCCTTCGCCGCCGGCTTCCTCGCCGCCAGGCTCTCCGGCAGCTCGGACCTCGAGGCGGTGCTCGCGGGGCACGCGGAGGCCGCGCGCGTCATCACCGCTCCGGGCGCCGAGTCCTGAGCGATCGTACGTCGCGGAACCGCACACCGATCGGGAGGAGATCGCACGATCGGGAGGACGCGATCCGAGATTCCCTCCCCCCGACCGTTCGAACTCCTCCCGAGGCGCGGTCAACTCGGGTTGACGCATTCGTCGTCGTCAACTACGGTTGACGCCATGGACGACCGAACCCTCCGCACCGCGATCGCCGCGGCCGACGGCGACGACCCGTACCGCGCGCTGCGCGAGATCCGCCGCGTGCGCGTCGAGGTCGACCGCGAGCTCGATCGCGCCGAAGCCGTCGCCGTCCGGCGCGCACGCGCCGCAGGATCGAGCTGGCAGCTCATCGCCCTCGCGCTCGAGGTCTCGAAGCAGGCCGTGCACAAGAAGTACGGGCGTTCCTGACCGCCCGCAGCGGGCGGCGGCGTCTGCGCAGCTGGGAACCGAGCCCAGTCGGGGCGCGTAGGCTGCAATGCGGCGACGGAGCCGGCGACGGGGGCGCGAGGCATCCGGTTCGTCGCCGTCACCAGGTCGTGAGAGCAATCAGAGAGTGAAGATGAGCACCAGCGAGACCCCCACCCGCCGAGCCGAGCGCGAATCACGACGGCGCACCGCACGACCTGCGCAGCCGGGCGCCCGCCAGGCCGGCCGCGGGCGCACCTCGCCGTTCGCCCGGCGCGGCGAGCAGCCGCCCGGCCCGCGCGCGACGTTCCGCCAGCTGCTGCCCTTCATCTTCGAGCACCGCCCCGTGCTCATCTGGGTCGCCGTGCTGTCGGTCGTCGGCGCCCTCGCGAGCCTCGCGCAGCCGCTCCTCGTCGGCCGCGTCATCAACATGGTCGAGGCCGACGACCCCCTGAACGGCGTCGTGTGGGCGCTCATCGCCCTCGTCGTCATCTCCGGGGTCATCTCGGGCTACCAGCACTACCTGCTGCAGCGCACGGGCGAGGGCGTCGTGCTGTCGAGCCGCAAGCGGCTCATCTCGAAGCTGCTGAACCTGCCGATCGCCGAGTTCGACACCCGCCGCACGGGCGACCTCGTCTCCCGCGTCGGCAGCGACACGACGATGCTGCGGGCCGTGCTCACCCAGGGCCTCGTCGAGGCGATCGGCGGCACCGTGACGTTCATCGGCGCGCTCATCGCCATGCTCATCCTCGACCCGGTGCTGCTCGGGCTCACGGTGCTCGTCGTCGCCATCGCGATCACGACCGTCACCCTCCTCTCCCAGCGGGTGCGCGAGGCCTCGCACGCCGCCCAGGCCAAGGTCGGGGATGTCGCGGCGAGCGTCGAGCGGGCGATCGGCGCCGTGCGCACCATCCGCGCCGCGGGCGCGACCGAGCGCGAGATCGCGGCGGTCGAGTCCGAGGCCGAGGGCGCGTGGCGCATGGGCGTCGCGGTCGCGAAGATCTCGGCGCTCATCGTGCCGATCGCGGGCATCGCGATGCAGGTGTCGTTCCTCGTCGTGCTCGGCGTCGGCGGCTACCGCGTCGCGTCGGGGGCGATCACGGTCGCGAACCTCGTCGCGTTCATCCTGTTCCTCTTCATGATGATCCTGCCGCTCGGGCAGGCGTTCGGCGCGATCACATCGGTCAACTCGGCGCTCGGCGCGCTCGGCCGCATCCAGGAGATCCTCGACCTGCCCGACGAGGACGAGCACGACCGCGAGCTCGCACCGCGCGCGCTCATCGTCGGCGACGCCAACGAGGGTCTGCTGCCCGACGCGCCGGCCGTCGCGTTCGACGACGTGCACTTCGCCTACGCGACGACCCGCCAGGACCCGGCCGACCCGGCGAACGACTCCCCCGACGAGCACCTGCCAGAACCGGACGTCACCGAGCGCCAGCCCGTGCTGCGCGGCGTCTCGTTCGAGGTTCCGCGGGGGCAGCGCATCGCGCTCGTCGGGCCGTCGGGCGCCGGCAAGTCGACGATCCTCGCCCTCATCGAGCGGTTCTACGACCCCTCGGTCGGCGCCGTGCGCATGGGCGGGCTCGACCTGCGCGCGATCGATCGCGCCGAGCTGCGGGCGCAGATCGGCTACGTCGAGCAGGACGCCCCCGTGCTCGCCGGCACCCTGCGCGAGAACCTGCTGCTCGGCTCGCCCGACGCGACCGACGCCGAGTGCGAGCACGTGCTGCGCGCGGTCAACCTCGGCGGCGTGCTCGACCGCGACCCCGCCGGCCTCGGCGCCCCGGTCGGCGACGACGGCATCATGCTCTCGGGCGGCGAGCGGCAGCGCCTCGCGATCGCCCGGGCCCTGCTCGCCGCGCCCCCGATCCTGCTGCTCGACGAGTCGACGTCGTCGCTCGACGGCGTCAACGAGCGCATGATGCGCGAGGCGATCGACGCCGTCGCCGCGGGGCGCACGCTCATCGTGATCGCGCACCGGCTCTCGACCGTGATCGACTCCGACCGCATCGTCGTGCTCGACGACGGACGGGTCATCGGCGAGGGCACCCACTCGGAGCTCGTCACGACCGTGCCGCTCTACCGCGAGCTCGCCGAGCACCAGCTGCTCGTCTGAGGCCCCGCACCGCGCCTCGGAGCCGTGACGTCGGCCCCGAGGCATCCCGGCGGGTTCAGGGTCAGCCCGGGCGAACCTCAGTGCTCGCTCGGATGGCCCGGCGCGACCGGCTTCCTAGCGTGGAGGCATCGCATCCGATCACGGATGCCGCCGAGCCCACGCCCCCTGGAGGACCCGCCATGACCATCGCCACCGTGCCCACCGCACGCGACCTCGACCCCTTCGACGGCATCCCCGTCGACCTCGTCGACGACCTGCCCGAGGCCGCCGACGGCGCCGCCACGATCCGTCGCGCCGGCCTCGGCAACTCGTTCGACCGGGTTCAGTCGGCCATCCAGGGCTGGCTGCGCCATTGGGAGCCGCTCGAGCTGCCGGCCTTCACCGCCGTGCGCGACGTCATGCCCGACGACGACCGCGGGCGAAGCTCGCTGAAGGCCGCGCCCACCCGCGCCGACGGGTCGGTGCGCCTCACCGCGAACGTCTACGACCCGCCGAAGCACGACGCCGACCGCGGTCCGCTCGCCTGGTCGCGCAACTGGGCGAGTGCCGCGGTGCTGCCGCCGGCTCGCGAATCCGGCCGCCTCTTCTACCGCTTCAGCGTGTCGAGCCGGCTCGTGCTCGACGGGCAGGCCTCGCTCAGCCTCGTCTCGACGAGCGTCAACTTCGGCATCGTCGCCGACGCGGCCAAGCAGAGCCCGTTCCAGGCAGCCGGCTTCGCGACGCCGATCGCCCGACCGCTCGTCGGCGTGCAGGCACGCGCCGAGGTCGACGCCCAGGCGTCCCAGGTGTTCGAGGGCTCGATCGCCGTCCGCCAGGGCGAGACCCCGGCGATGGCCTTCGTCATCGGCACCGACCTGCTCTTCGAGGACGGCTGGGTGCGACTGCACGAGGGCTCGAGCACGTGGGTGGGCCCGGCCGAGCCCGGGGCGAGCGGGACCGTGGAGTTCCGGTACGCCCCCGCGGCGATGCTGCGCCTCGTCGGCCACCTCGACGATCCGCACACCGCCGGCTGAGCCCGGCGCCGGCGTGGTGCGCATCCGCCGCCGTGCCGCCTCAGCCTCCGCCCGCCGGGGCCCCGTCCAACGGCCACACCCCGATGATCCGGCCGTGGTGCGAGGTCTCCGGCGGGCGGAGCCGCACGAGCGAGATCGTGCCGAGGTCGAGGCGATCGCCGCGGTGCACCCGTCCGTGCCGCTTCGCGGTGACGTGCGGGCGGAAGTCGGGGCGCATGCGCACGAGTTCGATGCCGAGATCGCGCAGCGCCGCGATCGCCGCGGCGCGCAGGGCGGCGATCTCGCCGCCGTCGCGCACGAGCGAGACGGGGATGTCGCGGCGCGGGCCGAACATCGCGTCGTCGCCGACCGCGACCGAGATCGGTCGTCGTGCAGGAGCTCGGGCGACGGCGGCGAGCGCCGTGCCGATCGCGTCGGCGTCGAGCTCGGTCTCGAACGGTTCGACGAGGGTCACGTGCAACGGCCACTGCGCGACCGAGAACTCGTCGCCGACGGTGAGCGACGAGAGCGGCAGGACGACGACGAAGCGCGCCATCCGCCGAGTCTATCCGGGCGCGTGCGCGGCGGTCCGGGCAGGTGCACCTAGCGCGCGGCCGCGGCCGCCTGCTCGGCGCCATCGCCGGACTCGTCGTCGCGGGTCGGGCCGCCTCCGCGCTGCCACGGCCACCGCCCGGTGATCTCCACGGCGAGGGACCAGCTGAGGAACGTCCGGATCAGCACGATGAGGCCGAGCACGCCCACCGACTCGAGCGTCGGCGTCACGGCGACCGTCCGGATGATGTCGGCCGCGACGAGGAGCTCGAGCCCCACGAGGATGCCTCGGCCGAGCACCCGTCGGAAGCGCTCGTAGACCGGCCCGGTCCTGCGGATGCGCCGGATCGCGGCATCCACCATCGCATAGAGCACGCCGACGACGATCGCGATCACGCCGATGACGTCGATGACCTCGCCCGCCCGCGTGATGATCTGGCCGAACTCCATGGCGTCCTCCTGCCGCACACGCTAGCCCCGGCGAAGCGGCCCGGGTCGGATCCGGCGCGCGTGTTGACGCCGAAGGGGGCGGATGCCGTCCGGCATCCGCCCCCCTCGGCGCGTTCGTGCTTCGCTACTCGACGACCGGGGCCGACTCGTGCTCGAGGTGGTAGCGCAGGCTCGCGAGCTCGGCCTTGAGGGCGGCCGGCACGCGGTCGCCGAACTGGGCGAAGTACTCCTCGGTGAGGTCGCACTCGGCGAGCCACGAGTCGCGGTCGACGTCGAAGAGCTGCGCGAGGGTCTCGTCGCTGATCTCGAGGCCGTCGAGGTCGAGCGAGTCGGCGGCGGGCAGCAGGCCGATCGGGGTCTCGACCGTGTCGGCCGTGCCCTCGACGCGGCCCACGATCCACTCGAGCACGCGCGAGTTCTCGCCGAACCCGGGCCACAGGAACGAGCCGTCGGCACCCTTGCGGAACCAGTTGACCTGGAAGATCTTCGGCGCGTTCTGACCGAGCACGCGGCCCATCTTCACCCAGTGGCCCCAGTAGTCGGCCATGTTGTACCCGCAGAAGGGCAGCATCGCGAACGGGTCGCGGCGCAGCTCGCCGACGGTGCCCTCGGCGGCCGCGGTCTTCTCCGACGAGATGGTCGCGCCCATGAAGACGCCGTGCTTCCACGAGCGGGCCTCGGCGACGAGCGGCACGTTCGTCGCGCGACGACCGCCGAACAGGATCGCGTCGATCGGCACGCCGTCGTGGGCGTCCCAGTCGTCGGAGATCTGCGGGCACTGCGCCGCGGCGACCGTGAAGCGCGAGTTCGGGTGGGCCGCGGGGCGACCCGAGGCGGGCGTCCAGTGGTTGCCCTCCCAGTCGGTGAGCTCCTCGGGCACCTCGTCGGTCAGGCCCTCCCACCAGACGTCGCCGTCGGGGCGGAGCGCGACGTTCGTGAAGATCGTGTTGCCCCAGAGGGTCTGCACCGCGGTCGGGTTCGTCGACTCGCCCGTGCCGGGCGCGACGCCGAAGAAGCCGGCCTCGGGGTTGATCGCGTACAGGCGGCCGTCGTCGCCGGGACGCATCCAGGCGATGTCGTCGCCGATCGTCTCGACCTTCCAGCCGGGGATCGTGGGCTGCAGCATCGCGAGGTTCGTCTTGCCGCACGCCGACGGGAACGCCGCGGCCACGTGGTACGACTTGCCCTCGGGCGACGTGATCTTGATGAGCAGCATGTGCTCGGCGAGCCAGCCCTCGTCGCGGGCCATGACGCTCGCGATGCGCAGCGCGAAGCACTTCTTCGCGAGCAGGGCGTTGCCGCCGTAGCCCGAGCCGTACGACCAGATCTCGCGCGAGTCGGGGAACTGCACGATGTACTTCGTGTCGTTGCAGGGCCACTCGATCTCGGCGCGGCGGTGGCCGACGCCGTCGACGAGCGGGTAGCCGACCGAGTGCACCGTGCGCACCCACGGCTCGCCGGCCTCGATGAGGCGGTACACCTGCTCGCCCATGCGGGTCATGATGCCCATGGAGAGCACGACGTAGGGCGAGTCGGTGATCTCGACGCCGAGCTGCGAGATCGGGCCGCCGAGCGGGCCCATCGAGAACGGCACGACGTACATCGTGCGGCCCTTCATCGAGCCGTCGAACACCTCGGTGAGCTCGTCGCGCATCTCGCGCGGGTCGCGCCAGTTGTTCGTGGGGCCCGCGTCCTCCTCGTAGGTCGAGCAGATGAAGGTGCGGTCCTCGACGCGCGCGACGTCCGACGGGTCGGTGCGGGCGAGGTAGCTGTTCGGGCGCCACTCGGGGTTGAGCTTGATGAGCTTGCCCTCGGCCACGAGCTGGCGCTCGAGCAGGTCGGCCTCGTGCTGCGATCCGTCGCACCACACGACGGCGTCGGGCTTCGTGAGGCCGGCGATCTCGTCGACCCATGCGCGGAGCGCCGAGTCGGTGGTGCCGCGCTGCGCGTGGCCGTCGCCGTATGCCTGGGTGCCGTCCGTGTCGGTCGAGAGCCCGGAGATGGTCATCATCGTCCCTTCCAAGTGGTGCCCGGCACGGCGCCGGATCGGTTCGTATTTCCAGAATGCGCCAGTTCGAGACATCCCGGTGACCAATTCGGGTGTTAAGAATCTGCGATCTTTCGATATTCTTAACGGATGAAGGCAGGCTCCCCCGATCTCGCGACCCTCGGCCAACGCATCCGCCACTTCCGCGGCGATCGCGGCCTCACGCTCGACCAGCTGGGCGAGGCGGTCGGCATGGCCGGCAGCCAGCTCTCGCTCATCGAGAACGGCAAGCGCGAGCCGAAGCTCTCGACGCTCGACGCGCTCGCGGCCGCCCTCGGCGTCGAACTCGCCGACCTGCTCTCGCGCGAGGCGCCGAGCCGCCGAGCCGCCCTCGAGCTCGAACTCGGCCGGGCCCAGGGCGGGCACCTGTACGCGAGTCTCGGACTGCCGCCCGTGAAGCCCTCGCGCGGCATCACCGACGAGACGCTCGAGGCGATCGTCGGCCTGCACCGCGAGCTCCAGCGTCGCGCGTCGGAGGCGATCGCCACCCCCGAAGAGGCTCGGCGCGCCAACACCGAGCTCCGGGAGCGCATGCGCGAACGCGCGAACTACCTGCCCGACATCGAGGCGCTCGCCGAGGAGCAGGTGCGCGCGTCGGGCCACCGCTCGGGCGCCCTCACGCACCGCGAGGTGAGCGTCATGGCCGAACGCCTCGGCTTCCAGCTCATCTACGTCGACGACCTGCCCGACTCGACGCGCTCGATCACCGATCTCGCGAACGGCCGCATCTACCTGCCCCCGGCCTCGATCCCGGGCGGACACGGCCTGCGATCGATGGCGCTGCAGGCGATGGCGCACCGGCTGCTCGGCCACACGCCGCCCGCGAGCTACGACGAGTTCCTCTGGCAGCGGCTCGAGATCAACTACTTCGCCGCGGCCTGCCTCATGCCGCAGGACGCGTCGGTCGCCTTCCTGCAGGAGGCGAAGAAGGACAAGCGCCTCGCGATCGAGGACTTCCGCGACGCGTTCGGGGTGACGCACGAGGCGGCCGCGCTGCGGTTCACGAACCTCGCGACGACCCACCTCGACATGACGCTGCACTTCCTGCGGGTCAACGGCGACGGCGCACTGCTCAAGGGCTACGAGAACGACGGGCTGCCGCTGCCGACCGACGTCACCGGCTCGATCGAGGGGCAGTGGGTCTGCAAGAAGTGGAGCGCCCGCACGGCGTTCGAGCACACCAACCGCACGACGGAGAACTACCAGTACACCGACACCCCGACCGGCACGTTCTGGTGCGCGACGCAGACCGGCCGAACGGATGCCGCGGCGTACTCGATCACCGTCGGCGTGCCGTTCGCGCAGGCCAAGTGGTTCCGCGGCCGCGAGACGACGCTGCGCGCCGTGTCGACCTGCCCCGACGAGTCGTGCTGCCGCCGCGCCCCGTCGGACCTCGCGGAGCGCTGGGCGGGCCAGGCCTGGCCGAGCGCACGCCTGCACGCGCACGTGCTCTCGCCGCTGCCGTCGGGCACCTTCCCGGGCGTCGACGACGCGTCGGTGTACGAATTCCTCGAGGCGCACGCCGAGCAGTAGGCGCGTCACCGTCGCGACGCGCTCGCACTCGCACGCTCGCGACTCCCCGAGCGTGCAGTCCTCGCCCAGCCGACGGGCGACGACTGCACTCTCGACGTTCCCGTGCACGGCACACCCCCACCGAAGGCGCACTCGTCGCCCGCTCGACGGGCGACGACTGCACCCTCGACGCGGCCGGCGTGCTTGCGCGCGAGACAGGGAACTCGGGCGGCGCCGACCCGGGGTGACGCCGGGCGCCGACCTCGAGGCATCCGCACGCAATGAAGTTTCTCTTGCATTAGTGTGTGTCGCACAGTATCGTGTGTGGCATGAACCTCGATGAGACGACCGCCGGGCACCTGCAAGAACTGCGCCGCGGCACCGTCGTGCTCGCGTGCCTCGTGCGGCTTCGCACGCCCGACTACGGCTACGCCCTGCTCGAGTCGCTCAACGCCCTCGGCATCCTCGTCGACGCGAACACGCTCTACCCACTGCTGCGCCGGCTCGAGAAGCAGGGCCTGCTCACGAGCGAGTGGAACACCGACGAGGCCCGGCCCCGCAAGTTCTACCGCACGAGCACGACCGGCGAGCAGCTCGCCGACACCCTCATGACCGACTGGCGGCGCATCGACCGCGCGCTCGCCGGCCTCACCGACGGAGACGAATCATGACCAGCACCAGCCTGACCGACCGCTACGTCTGGGCCGCAGGGCGCAGCGTCCCCGAGGCGCAGCGCGAGGAGCTCGAACGCGAACTGCGCGAACGCATCGGCGATGCGAGCGACGCACTCGTCGACGAGGGGCGCACCCCCGCCGACGCCGAGCACGCCGCGCTCACCGCCCTGGGCGATCCGGCCGCCCTCGCCGCCGCGTACATCGGGCGTCCGCTGCAGCTCATCGGCCCGCGGTACTTCCTCGTGTGGTGGCGGCTGCTGAAGTTCCTGCTCGCGGTCGTGCTGCCGATCGCGGTGGCCGCGATCGTGCTCGCACAACTGCTCTCGGGCGCCGAGATCGGCGAGGTCATCGGCAGCGCCGTCGCGAGCGCCCTGTCGATCGCGGTGCACCTCGGGTTCTGGACGACGCTCGTCTTCGCCATCCTCGAGCGCACCCCGGGCAGGCCAGGGCAGCGCGGCGTCGACCTCGAGTGGGCCCCTGAGATGCTGCCGCAGATCGCCGACGAGGGTCGCCGCGGCCGACTCGGCGACCTGATCGGATCGCTCGTGTTCCTCGGCATCTTCGCCGTCGTGCTCGTCTGGCAGCACTTCGGCCTGCCCTGGGTCGATTCGCTCGCCGCCATCCCGCTGCTCGATCCCGCACTCTGGAGCTTCTGGCTGCCGTACTTCCTCGTGCTCATCGCGCTCGAAGCGGCGTTCGCGGTCGCCGTCTACGCCTGGGGGTGGACCTGGTGGCTCGCCGGCGTCAACCTGGTGCTCGGGGTCGCGTTCACCGTGCCCGCGCTCTGGCTCTTCACCACGGGGCAGCTCCTGAACCCCGCCGCGCTCGAGGCGATCGGGTGGCCGTGGGGCGACGCGGGCGACGTCATCGCGGCGGTCGTCGTCGTCGCGGTCATCGCCGGCGCCGTCTGGGACGTCGTCGACGGATTCATCAAGGCGGCGAGGTCGCAGCAGCGCATCACCGCCGCCTGAGACGGCGAGCACGGTACGGATGCCTCGGGGCCGACGATCGATCGATCGCCGGCCCCGAGGCATCCACCCGTCGCGACGTACGCGGGCGACCGTCACCAGTCGCAGGCGCAGAGCGCGCGATTCGCCGCCGAACGCGTGCGGTCGACCGTTCTGCTCCTGCGACTCGTCACCGCGAGCCGCCCGGCTCGCGAGCCGCGTTACTTCGGCTGCATGCGGATGGCGCCGTCGAGGCGGATCACCTCGCCGTTCAGCATCGGGTTCGCGATGATGGAGCGCACGAGCGCGGCGTACTCGGTGGGGTGACCGAGCCGCGACGGGTGCGGCACCTGCGCCTCGAGCGAGGCACGCACCTCGTCGGGCATGCCGGCCATCATCGGCGTCTCGAAGATGCCGGGCGCGATCGTCATGACGCGGATGAGCAGCTTCGACAGGTCGCGCGCGATCGGCAGGGTCATGCCCGCGACGCCCGCCTTCGAGGCGGAGTAGGCGGCCTGTCCGATCTGCCCGTCGAACGCGGCCACGGAGGCGGTGCTGATGATCACGCCGCGTTCGGCGGTCGCGGGCCCGCCCGGCACCGCGGCCGTGACCGACTCCGTCTGCGCCATCGCGGCGGCGGCGAGCCGGGTCACGTTGAACGTGCCGATGAGGTTCACCCGGATGGTGCGCTCGAACGCGTCGAGCGGGCCGGCGCCCTCGCGGCCGACCGTGCGGTTCGCCGTCACGATGCCGGCGCAGTTCACGGCGACCCGCAGCGGCGCGAGCGCCGAGGCCGCGTCGACCGCCGCCTGCACCTCGGCCTCGTTCGCGACGTCGGCCGCGACGAATCGAGCCCGCTCGCCGAGCTCGGCCGCGGCCTCTTCACCGCGCGGGCCGGGCAGGTCGACGAGCACGACCGACGCGCCGCCCTCGATGAGTGCCCGCGCCGTCGCCCGCCCGAGGCCGGAGGCCCCTCCGGTGACGATCGCGGATGCGCCGCTGAGTTCCATGTGCTGTCCTTTCGATTGGTGGTGGTCGCCGATCGTCGATTGGTGGTGGTCGCCGATCGGCCCCGTTCGTACCCGATGTCGCCGCTGCCGCGGCGACGCTCGGTCGGAACGGCGACACTCGATGATCCGACGTCGGGCGTTCGGCGGGGGCCGTGAGCGGATCGGGTCCGGATCAGAGGCGCTCGATGACGGTGGCGTTCGCCATGCCGCCGCCCTCGCACATCGTCTGCAGGCCGTAGCGCCCGCCCGTCGCCTCGAGCTGGTTGACGAGGGTCGTGAGCAGCCGGGTGCCCGACGACCCGAGCGCGTGCCCGAGCGCGATCGCGCCGCCGCGCGGGTTGAGCTTCGCGGCATCCGCACCGGTGTCTGCGAGCCAGGCGAGCGGCACCGACGCGAACGCCTCGTTGACCTCGTAGGCGTCGATGTCGTCGTGGGTCAGGCCGGCTCGCTCGAGCACCTTCGCCGTCGCCGGGATGACGCCCGTGAGCATGTACAGCGGATCGCTGCCGACCACCGAGAAGGCGCGGAAGCGCGCCCGCGGCTCGAGCCCGAGCTGCGATGCGCGATCGGCGCTCATGATGAGCGCGGCCGAGGCGCCGTCGGTGAGCGGCGACGAGTTGCCGGGCGTGATGCGCCAGTCGATCTCCGGGAACCGCGACGCGAGCGCCTCGGTGCGGAACGCCGGGTTGAGACCCGCCAGCGACTCGACGCTCGTGCCCGGTCGCACCGTCTCGTCGGTCAGCGTGTCGATGCCGGGCACGGGCACGACCTCGGTCGCGAACGCGCCCGATTCGGCGGCGGCCGCGGCCAGTTCGTGCGAGCGTGCCGAGAACTCGTCGAGCTCGTCGCGCGAGAAGCCCCACTTCGCGGCGATGAGCTCGGCCGAGACGCCCTGGTTGACGAGGCCCTCGGGGTAGCGGTGGCGCAGCCGCGAGCCGAACGGGTCGGCGCCCGCGGTGCTCGTGCCGAGCGGCACGCGGCTCATCGACTCGACCCCGCACGCGATCACGATGTCGGCGCTGCCCGCGATGACCGCCTGCGCGGCGAAGGTCGCGGCCTGCTGGCTCGACCCGCACTGGCGGTCGATCGTCGTGCCGGGCACGTGCTCGGGGAAGCCCGCGGCGAGCACGGCGTTGCGCGTGATGTTGGTGCTCTGCTCGCCGATCTGGCTCACGCAGCCGCCGATGACGTCGTCGACGAGACCGGGGTCGAGGTCGCTCCGCGCGACGAGCGTGTCGAGCACGCCCGCGAGCAGGTCGACCGGGTGCACGCCCGAGAGGAGTCCGCCCGGCTTCCCCCGGCCGACCGGGGTGCGCACGACGTCGACGATCACGGCTTCGCTGCTCATGGGTCCAGCCTACGTCCGCGCGGAGGGGCGACCGTCGCCCGCCCGTACGGCAGGCCCGGCCACGAACGACGGATGCCTCGTGCGCGGGCGCGCGCACGAGGCATCCGGGATCGAACGAGGGTCAGCCGACGGGCACGACCTCGCGCTCGAGCACGACGGGCTGGCGCTCGGGGAAGACGATCGGGTGTGATCCCGCCATCGCCTCGATCACGCGCACGACCTGGCACGAGTAGCCGTACTCGTTGTCGTACCAGACGTAGAGCACCGCGTCGGTGCCGTCGGCGATCGTCGCGAGGCCGTCGACGATGCCCGCGCGGTTGTTGCCGACGAAGTCGGTCGAGACCACCTCGGGCGACTCGATGTAGTCGATCTGCTGGCGCAGCGGCGACGTGAGCGAGACCTGGCGGAGGTACTTGTTGAGCTCGTCCTTCGAGGCGGGCCGCTCGAGCTGCAGGTTGAGGATCGCGAGCGACACGTCGGGCGTGGGCACGCGGATCGCCGAACCGGTGAGCTTGCCCTCGAGCTCGGGCAGCGCCTTCGAGACGGCCTTGGCCGCACCGGTCTCGGTGATGACCATGTTGAGCGCCGCCGAACGGCCGCGGCGGTCGCCCTTGTGGAAGTTGTCGATGAGGTTCTGGTCGTTCGTGAACGAGTGCACCGTCTCGACGTGGCCGCGCACGACGCCGTACGCGTCGTTGACGGCCTTCAGCACCGGGGTGATGGCGTTCGTCGTGCACGAGGCGGCCGAGAGGATGCGGTCGGCGTCGACGATGTCGTCGGTGTTGATGCCGTGCACGATGTTCTTGATGGCGCCCTTGCCCGGCGCGGTGAGGAGGACCCGCGAGACGCCCTTCGACTGCAGGTGCTGGCTGAGGCCGGCCTCGTCGCGCCAGCGGCCCGTGTTGTCGACGACGATCGCGTCGTCGATGCCGTACTCGGTGTAGTCGATCGTCGCCGGGTCGTTCGAGTAGATGACCTGGATGAGCGTGCCGTTCGCGAGGATCGTGTTGTTCTCCTCGTCGACCTCGATCGTGCCGGCGAAGGGGCCGTGCACGGAGTCGCGGCGCAGCAGGCTCGCGCGCTTCATGAGGTCGTTGTCGCTGCCCTTGCGGACGACGACGGCGCGCAGGCGCAGGCCCTTGAGGTTGCCGCCGTGCGAGATGAGGATGCGGGCGAGCAGGCGCCCGATGCGGCCGAAGCCGTAGAGCACGACATCGGTGCCGGATGCCTCGGGGGCGGCGCCGCCCGCGACGGGGGCGATCTCGGTGCGCACGAAGTCGACGAATGCGGGTGCGTCGCCTCGCGCCTGCGCGTCGGCGTAGCGGCTGACGATGCGCGCGACGTCGATCGATGCCGGGCCCGGCTCGATCTCGCGGAGCGCCTCGAGCACGCGCATGGTGTCGTCCAGCTCGAGCTCGACGTCACCGGCCTGGCGGGCGAAGCGGTGGGCCTTCAGCAGCTCGATGGCCGAGCGGTTGATCAGGCGGCGACCGTGGATGGAGGTCACCACCCCGTGGTCGCGGTACAGGCCGCCGATGAGCGGAATCATCCGCTCGGCGAGCTCCTCCTTGGCGATCCATTCGGCACGGCGGGCGTCGAACTCGTGGCTCACGGTCTTCCTTCTCGGCCGAGCGGACGCGGGCGTCGTCGACCAGGGTCGTGCGTCCGCGTCTGCCGGTGGGCAGCGCTGGCCGCATTCTTTCCGGGGATGTCTCGATCATACGTGGACATTCATGCGCGATTGCTGTACATGACGTCGAACGGATGACGCGGGGCGCGACGACGCGGCGACGACGACGCTCGACGACACCGCCCGGGGTCGGTCAGGCGATGCGCACGTCGTCGACGTAGCCGATCTCCTTGCCGGCGATGCGCTCGGGGATGCCCTCGAACGCCGCCGCCCGCTCGGGCGAGACGAGGTAGGCGGCCTCGATTCGCTCGAACTCGGCGCGGTCGCCGGGCACGCTCACGGCCCACACGAACTCGTTCGCCTCGGGGACCCCGTAGGCGAACTCGACCTCGAATCCCGTCGCCCGCCGCACCGGGGGCATCTTCTCCTCGAACCACGAGACGAACGCCTCGTACTCGCCCGGGACGATCTGGTAGCGGCGCAGCTGCACGGTCTTCATGCGTCCATCATGCCGTGGCGGGCGTGGCCCGTGACGCCTCGCGTCAGCCGTGCGGCATGGCGAGCGCCATGACGAGCATCGAGAGCGCCGTCAGCGAGGGCGGCGGCCACGAGGCAGGCGCCGGTCGCGAACGCGACCCTGATCGCGGCTGCCGTCAGCACGGCGGTCGGCACGGCGGCGACGGTCAGCCGAGGTGCTCGGCCGACGCGCCCTCCGCACCGTGGCCGATGCGGCGGTAGACCTCGGGCCGACGGCTGCGCAGCACGAGCCCCCAGGCGACGCCGACCACGCCGGCGAGCACGATGAGCGCCGGCGGGAGGAACGTCGTGAGGTCGGAGTCGGTCTGCCCGAGCAGCACGTTGAAGTTCAGCACGATGAGCACGAGCACGGTCGTGAGCGCGAGGAACGAGAGCACCGGCGACACGATGCGCGACCCGACGCCGACGTCGCGCGGGTCGCGGCGGAAGTATCCGATGACGGCGAGCGAGACGACGGCCATGAGGAGCACGAGCCCGAGGGCACCCGTATTGGTGAGCCAGTTGAAGAGGGTCACGACGGGGAACAACGGCCCGAGCTCGCTGCCGGCCCCCGCGATCGCGAACACCGCGACGACGGCGAGGGCGACGATCGACTGCGCGATCGAGCCGGCCCACGGCGACCCGCTGCGCTCGCGCACCTTCGCGAACCAGGCAGGCAGCACGCCCTCGCGGCCGAGCGCGAAGCCGTAGCGGGCGACGGCGTTGTGGAAGCTCACGAGCGCAGCGAAGAGGCTCGTGATGAACAGCAGCGACATGAAGTCGACCATGACCGGGCCGAGGCGCTCGGCGACGAACGCGAAGAACAGCGGCGGGCCGGCCTCCTCCGGGGTGATGCCACCCGTCGAGATCTTGTCGGTGCCGACGGCGAGCGCGAGCGCCCACGACGAGATCGCGTAGAAGACGCCGATGATGATGACGGCGGCGAAGGTGGCTCGGGCGACGGTGCGCTTCGGGTCCTTCGCCTCCTCGCCGTAGATCGCGGCCGACTCGAAGCCCATGAACGCGGCGATGCCGAAGACGAGCACGGCGCCGATACCGGGCAGCAGGAGCGAGGCCGGCGAGATGGGCGCCGCCGTGAACCCGTCGGCGGGATCGGCGAAGGCGACGAGGTCGAACACGGTCACGACGACGAATTCGAGCACGACGATGACGCCGAGCACCTTGGCCGAGAGGTCGACCCGGTTCACGCCGAGGAGGCCGACGACGAGGATGAACACGACGACGCCGACCCACCACGGCACGTCGAGGCCGAGCTTCTCGCCGACGAACACCGAGACCTGGAAACCGAACATGCCCCAGATGCCGATCTGCATGCAGTTGTAGGCCACGAGCGCGATGAGCGCGACGCCGACGCCGACCGGGCGACCGAGGCCCTGGGCCGCGTAGGCGTAGAACGCTCCCGCGTTGGTGATGAACCGGCTCATCGCCGCGTAGCCGATCGAGAAGACGGCGAGGACCGCGGCGAGCACGAGGTACCCGACGGGCACCGCGATCGAGCCGGTGACGGAGTAGGCGGTGGTCGCACCGCCGGCGATGACGGTCAGCGGGGCGGACGCGGCGATGATCAGCACGACGATCGCCGGCACGCCGAGCCGGCCGCGGGTACGGCGCTCGGGGTCGATCGTCTCGGGGAGCGTGCTCGCACTCATGTGAACTCCAGTGTTCGACGGGGGACGGGGCAGACGCAATACTCCCCCGCCGCCGGCACCCCGTCTTGACCGGCGGCGCACGGTGCTTGACCGCCCCGGCACGGCGGCCCCGCGACCGCGCCGGCCCGCTATCGTGCTCGCTGTGAGCACTGAACGCCCCTCTCCCCCGTCGCCCGCTTCCGAGCCGGCCGCTCCGCCGACGGCGTCGCCGACGCCGGGGCGCCAGGCGCTGCTCGCAGCGACGATCACGGTGGTCGCCGAGTCGGGCCTCCGGGCGTTGACCTATCGCTCGGTGGCTGCCGAGGCGGGCGTCTCGCACGGCCTGGTGCGCCACCATTTCGGCACCCGCGACCAGCTGATCGCGGAGGCGCTGTCGTACGCGGTCGACGAGAGCCTGCGCGAGACGAACATGGCCGGCCGGGGCGCCCCCGGCGACACGGCGCACTTCGCCGAGGGGCTCGCCTCGCTCGCGTCGCGCAGCACGGCGGTGCAGGCGTTCCAGTACGAGCTGCTGCTCGAATCGCGCCGGCGGCCCGAGTTGCGCCCCGCGGTCGAGCAGTACTACGAGACCTATCGTCGGGCCACCCGCGATCGTCTCCTCGAGCTCGGCATCGACGACGACGAGCTCATCGAGGTGATCTGGTTCGCCCTCGACGGACTCGTGTTCAAGAGCCTCGTCCTCGGCGTCGACGCCGACGCCGAGCGTGTGCTCGCGCGCATCCGCCGCCTCGTCGAGGAGCATGCGACGGCCGGCCGAGCCTGACCGGACGACCGGCCCGAATCGCACCGATCGCCAGCCTCCACGGCACCACCCGACCTTGACTATCCAAATGGATAGTCCTATGGTGTTCGCAACCATCGAGGCGGTTCGAGGAGGAATGTGGCGATGGGTCGAGCGACGACGACGACGACGGGAAGCCTGGACTTCCCGCGATTCCGCACGGCAGTGAGCGAGTCCTTCGTGCCGCTCCGGGTGTCGACCGACCGTCCCGATCCGTTCGGCGGCGGCATCCGCCACGTTGCGGCGGGCGACGTCCACTGCTCGATCGTCTCCGCCGACGAGCACCTCGTCGAACGCACCCCGAAGCTCATCGCGTCCTCGCCGCGTCGCTGCTACAAGGTCGGACTGCAGCTCGAGGGCACCGGCCTCCTCGTGCAGCACGGACGCGAGACGGTGCTCCGGCCCGGATCGCTCGTGATCTACGACACCGATCACCCGTACTCGCTCGCCTTCGAAGAGCGGTCGAGCACGTTCGTGCTCATGTTCCCCGCGCACGCGCTCGACCTGCCGCACGACGCCGTCGGCCAGCTCACGGCGACCTCGCTCGCCGGCGCGGGCGGGCTCGGCGACGTCGTCGTGCCCCACCTCGCGAACCTCGCCGGCAACCTCGACCTCGTCACGGGGCTGGGTGGCCACCGACTCGCCCGGACGAGCGTCGACCTCGTCGCCGCGCTGCTCTCGAACGAGCTGGCCGCGTCGCGCGTGTCGACGAGCCCCCGCCAGCGCCTCTTCGGGGAGATCACGCGCTTCATCGACGACCACCTACGCTCGGCCGAGCTCGACCCCGGCAGCCTCGCCGCGACGCATTTTATCTCGCCGCGCCACCTGCACGCGCTGTTCCACGAGCACGGGGCGACCGTCTCGGGCTGGGTTCGTCGCCGTCGTCTCGAGGAGTGCCGCCGCCGCCTCGCCGACCCCGCCTTCGACGACCGGTCCATCTCGAGCATCGCGAGCGAGTGGGGCTTCGCCGACGCGGCGCACTTCAGCCGCGTGTTCCGGGCCGAGTTCGACCGCTCGCCGAGCGCGGTCCGCAGCGAGCGGTAGCCCGCACCGGCGAACCCCGAGCCCGCTCCGCACGGCCGACCGTGCGCGCATGGAACACCACCGCGCCCGGAGCGACAAGACGCCCGTGCCCCCTGCGCGAAGACTGATCACGACCCTGGAGGATCCATGCACCACCACGAACTGCTCACCGTCGCCCCCGCCGAGGTGCGGCATCCGCTCGACCTGACGACCGCCGAGGAGTTCGAGCGCGGTCGCGAGATCCTCGTCGAGGCCGGCCGAGTCGGCGAGCAGACCCGGTTCCCGAACGTCATGCCCGAGGAGCCCGACAAGGCGCTCGTCGCGGGCTTCGCCGAGGGCGACCCCGTCGAGCGGCGGCTGCGCTACACGCTCCTCGAGCTCGACAGCGGCCGCGCGGCCGAAGCGGTGGTGAACCTCACCACGGGCGGCATCGACGAGTGGCGCGAGCTCGACCCGCAGCATCCGCCGTACGGGCAGCCCCAGTACCTGTTCGAGGAGTACGAGCTCGCCGCCGAGATCGTGAAGACCTCGCCCGAGTGGCGCGCCGCGATGGAGCGTCGCGGCCTCGGCGCCAAGATCGAGCTCGCGTTCTGCGGCCCCCTCGCCCCGGGCTTCTTCAACCGCGCCGACGAGGTCGGCCGGCGGGTCATCCGCTCGCTCACGTTCCTCAAGGACTCCCCCGGCGACAACCACTGGTCGCACCCCGTCGAGGGTCTCGTCGTGCACATCGACCTCACCGAGCGCCGGGTCATCCGCGTCGAGGACCACGACGGCGCCCCGGTGCCCGACCTCGACGGCCGCTACGACGCCGCGTCGGTCGGCGCCCCCCGCACGAGCCTCAAGCCCATCGAGATCACCCAGCCCGAGGGCCCGAGCTTCCACGTCGACGGCAACGCGGTCGAGTGGGAGAACTGGCGGTTCCGGGTCGGCTTCAACGCCCGCGAGGGGCTCGTGCTCCACCGGGTCTCCTTCCGCGACGGCGACGAGCATCGCCCCGTGCTCGCCCGCGCGAGCGTGCCCGAGATGGTCGTCCCGTACGGCGACACCACGCCCACCCGCTTCTGGATCAGCTACTTCGACGCCGGCGAGTACCTCCTCGGCAAGAACGCGAACGCGCTGCAGCTCGGCTGCGACTGCCTGGGCGTCATCCACTACTTCGACGCCCACGTCGCCGACGACCACGGCAACCCCGTGCGCATGCCGAACGTCGTCTGCATGCACGAGGAGGACTACGGCATCCTCTGGAAGCACAACGAGATGGGCGAGCGGCCCGAGGTGCGGCGGAGCCGCCGCCTCGTGATCAGCTACTTCGCGACGATCGGCAACTACGACTACGGCTTCTTCTGGTACCTCTACCTCGACGGCACGATCCAGATGGAGGCGAAGGCCACCGGGATCGTGTTCGCGGGCGCCGGCGAACCCGGGCACGACGATCCGCACGCGAACGAGATCGCGCCGGGCCTGTTCGCCCCCGTGCACCAGCACCTGTTCTGCGCCCGTCTCGACGTCTCGATCGACGGCGACGACAACACGCTCGCCGAGATCGACGCGGTCGGCGTGCCCACCGGCCCGCAGAACCCGTACGGCAACGCCTTCACCTGGCGGGTCACCCCGATCACGCGCGAGTCCGAGGCGGGTCGCCTCGCCAACGGCGCGACATCGCGGGTGTGGCAGGTCGCGAGCGCGTCGCGGCGCAACGCGGTCGGCCGTCCCACCGCGTTCTGGCTCGTGCCCGAGGGCAAGTCGACGCTGCTCGCGCAGCCCGACTCGACCGTCTGGGGCCGGGCGAACTTCGCGACGAAGCACCTCTGGGCGACCGCGTACTCGCCCGACGAGCGGTTCCCCGCGGGCGACTACCCGAACGCGCACGCGGGCGGCGCCGGAATCCCGGCGTGGCAGCAGGCCGACCGCGACCTCGACGGCACCGACCTCGTGCTGTGGCACGTGTTCGGGCCGACCCACCTCCCCCGCCCCGAGGACTGGCCGATCATGCCCGTCGACTACTCGGGCTTCCTGTTCAAGCCGCACGGCTTCCTCGACCGCAACCCGGCGCTCGACCTGCCCGATGCGAGCCGGGCGGATGCCTCGGGCTGCTGCGGCACGGGCGACGCCTGCGCCTGCGGGCACTGACCACGACCACCGATCGAACCGACCCCACCGAACCCGAGAAGGAGACACCCATGGACAGCGAAGCAGGGCTGCTCGCCGCGATCGCCCCGACCGACGGCCCGAGCCGTGAGGTGCACGACCCCGCCACCGGCGAGGTGATCGGCACGGTGCCCGTTCACGGCACCGCCGACCTCGACCGCGCGATCGCCCGTGCGACCGCCGCCCAGCGCGGCTGGGCGGCGCTCGGCGACGACGAACGCCGTGCGACCCTGCACCGCGTCGCCGATGCGATCGAGGCCGCCGCCGAACCGCTCGCCCGCATGCTGTCGCGCGAGCAGGGCAAGCCGCTCAACGGCCCGAACGCCCGCTTCGAGGTCGGCGCGTGCGTCGGCTGGCTGCGCGCGACGGCCGAGACGCCGCTGCCGGGCGAGGTCGTCGTCGACGACGGCGAGACCTACGCCGAGCTGCACTACCGCCCCGTCGGCACGGTCGCGGCGATCACCCCGTGGAACTGGCCCATGATGATCGCGATCTGGCAGATCGCACCGGCGCTGCGCATGGGCAACACCGTCGTCGCGAAGCCGAGCGAGTACACCACGATCTCGGGCCTCGCCCTCGCGGCGGTCATGAACGAGGCGCTCCCCGAGGGCGTGCTCGAGGTCGTCGCCGGCGACGGCGCGGTCGGCGCCGAGATGGTCGCCCGCCCCGAGTTCGGCAAGATCATGTTCACGGGCTCGACCGCGACCGGCAAGCGCATCATCGAGGCCTCGGCCGGCAACCTCACGCGGCTCACGCTCGAGCTCGGCGGCAACGACGCGGGCATCGTGCTGCCCGACGTCGACCCGGCGGCGATCGCCGAGGGGCTCTTCTGGGGCGCGTTCATCAACACGGGGCAGACCTGCGCCGCCATGAAGCGCCTCTACGTGCACGACGACGTCTACGACGCGGTCTGCGAGGCCCTCGCCGCGGTGGCCGCGCAGATGCCGATGGGCGTCGGGCTCGACGAGCAGAACGTGCTCGGCCCGCTGCAGAACGGCATGCAGTTCGGCGTCGTCGACCGTCTGGTCGAGGCGGCCAAGGCCTCGGGCGCCCGCGTGCTCGTCGGCGGCGAGCCCGACCGCGAGCAGCCGGGACACTTCTACCCGACGACGCTCGTGGCCGATATCGACCCGCAGAACCCGCTCGTCCTCGAGGAGCAGTTCGGCCCGGCCCTGCCGATCATCCGGTACTCCGACGTCGACGAGGCCGTGCGGCTCGCGAACGACGTCGAGGTCGGCCTGGGCGCCTCGGTGTGGTCGGCCGACCGCGACCGGGCCCGCGAGATCGCGGCGAGGCTCGAGGCCGGCACCGTGTGGATCAACTCGCACGGCGGCGTGCACCCGATGGTCCCGTTCGGCGGCGTGAAGCAGTCGGGGTACGGCCTCGAGTTCGGCGTCGAGGGCCTGAAGGCAGTGTCGGTGCCGCAGGTCGTCAACGGCTGAGCGCGGATGCCTCGGAGCGCCGGTGCCCCCTGAGGGCACCGGCGCTCCGTCCTGCGGACGACGCCGAGCAGCCGCGGCGATTCGACCTCGCGCCGCCCGTCAGCCCCGACCCGCCGTATACTCGACACGTCCAGGCGCCGCGCGACGCAGTTCGCGATCGGCGCCGGTGCTCGAAAAATGGGCACGAAGCGGGCCCCTGCCGCGAGACACATACGGAATCGATCACCTCCGTCACCGTCTCGAAAGGCTTCGCCATGCCCGCGACCTCGTCCACCACCGTCTCCGCGCACGTCGCCCACGCCCTCGCCGCCCACGTCGACCACGTCTTCGGCGTGATGGGCAACGGCAACGCCTGGTTCCTCGACGCCCTCGAGAAGGAGACGGGTGCCGCGTTCACGGCGGTCCGCCACGAGGCGGGCGGCGTCGTGGCCGCCGACGCGCACTATCGCGCCTCGAAGCGGCTCGCGGCGGCGACCTCGACATACGGCGCGGGCTTCACCAACACGCTCACCTCGCTCGCCGAGGCCGCGCAGGCCCGCGTACCCCTCGTGCTCGTCGTCGGCGACGAGCCGACCTCGGGCCCGCGCCCGTGGGACGTCGACCAGATCGCGCTCGCCTCCGCCGTGGGGGCGCGCACCTACACCGTCGGCCGCACCGACGCCGCAGCGACGACCGTCATCGCCGTCGAGCACGCCCTCAACTACCGGGTGCCCGTCGTGCTCGCGATCCCCTACGACGTCGCCGCCGCCGAGGCGGGCCCCCTCGTCGAGGCGCCGGCCCCGAAGCATCCCGCACCGCTCGCGGCCGCGGGCGAGTACGCACTCGGCACGATCTCCGACATCGCGGACGCCCTCGCCGGCGCGAAGCGCCCGTTCCTGCTCGCGGGCCGCGGTGCCTGGCTCGCCGATGCGGGCGAGGCGCTCGGCGAGCTCGCCGCGGCGACGGGTGCGGTGACCGCGTCGACCGCACTCGGACGCGGCGTGTTCCCCGACACCCGGTACGACCTCGGCGTGACCGGCGGATTCGGCGCCGACGGGGCGATGGCGCTCGTCCACGAGGCCGACGTCGCGGTCGTGTTCGGCGCCTCGCTCAACCAGTTCACGATGCGCTTCGGCGAGCTCTTCGCACCCGGCACGCGCGTGTACCAGGTCGACGTCGCGCCCGCCGCGACGCACCCCCACGTCGGCGGCTACGTGCGCGGCGACGCGGCGCTCGCCGCCCGGGCGATCGTCGCCGAGCTCGACGCGCTCGGCGCGGAGCCGAGCGGCTGGCGCGAGACGGTCGACGCCGCGGCCCTGCGCCGCTACGACGAGGGCGACGACCTCGCCGCCGACGGCCGGCTCGACCCGCGCTCGACCGCGCGCCGCATCGCCGAACTGCTGCCCGAGGACCGCGTCGTCGTCTCCGACGGCGGCCACTTCATCGGCTGGGCGAACATGTACTGGCCGGTGGCCTCGCCCGACCGCATGATGATGGTCGGCACGGCGTTCCAGTCGATCGGCCAGGGCTTTCCGAGCGTCGCGGGCGCCGCGGCGGCCAAGCCCGACTCGACCATCGTGCTCACGTCGGGCGACGGCGGCGGACTCATGGCCCTCGCCGACCTCGAGACTGCCGTGCGCACCGCGGGCGGGCGCGGCATCGCCGTCATCTGGAACGACGCCGCCTACGGCGCCGAGGTGAACCTCTACGGGCTCAAGGGCCTCGCCGAGGCGCCGATGCGCATCCCCGAGGCCGACTTCGCGGCGGCCGCGGCCGCCTTCGGCGCGCAGGGCGTCGTCGTGCGCACCCTCGCCGACCTCGACGCCCTCCCCGAGTGGACGGCGCGTCCGGTGGCCGAGCGCCCGTTCCTGCTGCTCGACTGCCGCATCTCGGGCTCGGTCATCGCCCCGTACCAGCACGAGATCATCCGGGTGAACTCCCGCTGAGGCATCCCGCCCCGACACACCCGCGTGTACGCGGGCGCCGTGGCACTGTGCAGCGAGCGGCGGATCGTATACGATCTGTGATGAACGCCCCGACGACGAAGTGGAGCCCGCGTGCTTGACCGAACCGCCATCGACTCGATCGCCGACGAACTGGTCGCCGCCGATCGCGATCGCACCACCGTCCCCCGGCTCACCGCCAGGCACCCCGAGATGACCGTCGACGACGCCTACGCGGTACAGCGGGTGTGGGCCGACCGGCGCATCGCCGACGGCGCCCGTCTCGTCGGCCGCAAGATCGGCCTCACCTCGAAGGTCATGCAGGTCGCGACCGGCATCACCGAGCCCGACTACGGCGTCATCCTCGACGACATGGTGTTCGAATCGGGCGCCGAGATCGAGTTCGACCGGTTCTCGAACGTGCGCATCGAGGTCGAGCTGGCGTTCGTGCTCGCGAAGCCGCTCACCGGCCCGAACACGACGATCTTCGACGTGCTCGACGCGACCGCCTACGTCGTGCCGGCCCTCGAGGTCCTCAACTCCCACATCGAACTGCAGGGCCGCACGATCGTCGACACCATCAGCGACAACGCGGCGATGGGCGCGATGGTCGTCGGCGGCCGCCCGGTGAAGGTCGACGAGGTCGACCTGCGCTGGATCGGGGCGCTCCTGTACCGCAACCAGACGATCGAGGAGTCGGGCGTCGCCGCCGCCGTGCTCGGCCACCCTGCGATGGGCGTCGCCTGGCTCGCGAACAAGCTCGCCCAGCACGGGCAGTCGCTCGAGGCGGGCGAGATCATCCTCGCCGGCTCGTTCACCCGGCCCATGTGGGTCGAGCGCGGCGACACCGTGCACGCCGACTACGGACAGCTGGGGGCGATCACGTGCCGATTCGCCTGAACCTGCCCGAGACCTTCATCGACCGGGTCGCGGCCGCAGACCGGCCGCAGATCGGCATGTGGGTGTGCTCCGCGAGCCCGCTCGTCGCCGAGATCGCGGCGGGCAGCGGCGTCGACTGGCTGCTCATCGACGCCGAGCACTCGCCCAACGACCTGCAGACGATCCTGAACCAGCTCTACGCCGTCTCGGCCTACCCCGTCGCCCCGGTCGTGCGGCCGCCGATCGGCGACACGGTCGTCGTCAAGCAGTACCTCGACCTCGGCGTGCAGAACCTGCTCGTGCCGATGGTCGACACGGCCGAGCACGCACGCGAGCTCGTGCGCGCGGTCCGGTATCCCGGCACCGCCGCCCACGCCTCCGAACCGGATGCCTCGGGCCATCGCCCCGGCCCGACCGACCACGGCGTGCGCGGCGTCGGCGCCTCGCTCGCCCGCTCATCGCGCTGGAACCGCGTCGAGGGCTACCTCGACCGTGCCTCGGCGACCATCAGCCTCACCGTGCAGGTCGAGTCGGCGACCGCCGTCGCGAACGTCGACGAGATCCTCGCGGTCGACGGCGTCGACGCGATCTTCGTCGGCCCCGCCGACCTCGCGGGGTCCATGGGCCTGCTCGGCCAGCCGTCGCACCCCGACGTGGTCGAGGCGGCGCTCACGGCGATCCGCGCCGCGCGCGCGGCCGGCAAGCCCGTCGGCATCAACGCGTTCGTCGCCGAGGACGCCGACCGCTACCTCGCCGCCGGCGCGTCGTTCGCCGCGGTCGGCGCCGACGTCGCGATCCTCGCGCGCGCCTCCGAGGCGCTCGCCGATCGCTTCATCACCCGACCGGCTCCTGACTCGGATGCCTCGGGCACGCCCCCGCGCGCGAGCTACTGAGGTGCACCGACGCATGGGTGAGCGAGTTCGCGACGAGCGAGCGGCGTCCAACCCGCTCGCTCGTCGCGAAGCCGCGCGCACTCGCACGCAACCCGCTCGCTCGTCGCGAACCCGCGCGCACTCGCACGCACCCCGCTCGCTCGTCGCGAACCCGCGCGCACTCGCACGCACCCCGCCCGCTCGTCGCGAACCCGCGCACTCGCCGCCATCACGCACCTTCCCAGAACCGGCCAGATCGTATATGATTTCTGATATCACGAGACGAGGACGTCAATGACCTTCGGTATCCCGACCCCCGGCAAGATCATCGCCGTGCACCTCAACTACCCGTCGAGGGCCGCGCAGCGGGGCCGCACTCCCGCGCAGCCGAGCTACTTCTTCAAGCCGGCCTCCTCCCTCGCGCCGACCGGCGGCACGATCGAGCGCCCCGCGGGCACCGAGCTGCTCGCCTTCGAAGGCGAGATCGCGATCGTCATCGGCGAGCCCGCCCGCTGGGTGTCGCCCGAAGACGGCTGGAAGCACGTCGCCCAGGTCACCGCCGCCAACGACTTCGGCCTCTACGACCTCCGCGCCGCCGACAAGGGCTCGAACGTGCGCAACAAGGGCGGCGACGGCTTCACGCCCATCGGGCCCGCCGCCATCCCCGCCTCCGTCGCCGGCGAAGACGGCTGGCGCGTGCGCACCTGGGTCAACGGCGAGCTCGTGCAGCTCGACACCAGCGACACCCTGCTGTTCCCGTTCGGGCGCCTCGTCGCCGACCTCTCGCAGCACATGACCCTCCAGACGGGCGACGTCATCCTGACGGGCACGCCCGCGGGCTCGTCGGTCGTCGTGCCGGGCGACGTCGTCGAGGTCGAGGTCGACGCCCCGCTCGCTCCGGGCGCCCCCACGACCGGCCGCCTCGTCACGACCGTCACGCAGGGCGACGTGCCGTTCGGCGACTTCGGCACGAAGCCCGCGATCGACGACGCCCAGCGCATCGAGGCGTGGGGCAGCGAGTCCGAGCACGCCGCGGCGGTGGCCGCCGGCACGGCCAGCCCGCTCGACGCGCCCGCCGCGAACGACGGGGATGCCTCGGCGAGCGCCGCTCGTGGTGGTCTCGATACGCCGACTCCGCAGGCTCCGTCGGCTACTCGACCGACCGGCGTGCTCACCGACGAGGTGCGAGCGCTCCTCTCGAGCGCCGCGGTCGCGACGATCTCGGCGGCGCTGCGCAAGCGCGGGTACCACGACGTGTTCATCGAGGGCGTGTTCGCGAACCACCCCGGCGATCGCATCGTCGGCACCGCGAAGACGCTGCGGTTCATTCCGTTCCGCCCCGACCTGTTCAAGGAGTTCGGCGGCGGATTCAACGCGCAGAAGCGCGCGTTCGACACCGTCGAGGCGGGCGAGGTGCTCGTCGTCGAGGCCCGCGGCGAGCGCGGCACCGGCACCGTCGGCGACGTGCTCGCGCTCCGCGCCCAGGTGCGGGGCGCCGCCGGCATCGTGACCGACGGCGGGGTGCGCGACTTCGACGCGGTCGCCGAGTTCGACATCCCCGTGTTCAGCAAGGGGCCGCACCCCAGCGTGCTCGGCCGCCGGCACGTGCCGTGGGAGACCGATATCACGATCGCCTGCGGCGGCGCGGCCGTGCAGCCCGGCGACGTCATCGTCGGCGACGGCGACGGGGTGCTCGTCATCCCCGCCGCGATCGCCGCCGAGGTCGCGGCCGAGGCGGCCGCGCAGGAGGCGGAGGACGCCTGGGTGGCCGAGCAGGTCGCCGCCGGGGCCTCCGTCGACGGGCTGTTCCCCATGAACGCCGAGTGGCGCGCCCGCTACGAGGCCGAGCGGGCGACGGCATCCGGCGAGGCGTCGCGATGAGCGCCGAGTCGAAGTCGCAGCGGGCGTACCGCTTCATCCGCGAGCGCATCGACGACGGGCGCTACGTGCCGGGCTACCGGCTCGTGCTCGGCCCGATCGCCGCCGAGCTCGACGTGAGCGTCGTGCCGGTCCGCGAGGCGATCCGCCGGCTCGAGGCCGAGGGGCTCGTGAGCTTCGAGCGCAACGTCGGCGCGCAGGTCGCGTTGATCAAGGAGACCGAGTACCTGCACACGATGCAGACGCTCGCGCTCGTCGAGGGCGCCGCCACCGCGCTGTCGGCCCCGGCGCTCACTCCCGAGCACCTGCGCCGCGCCCGCGAGATCAACGAGCGCATGCGCCGCTCGCTCGACGACTTCGACCCGCACCGCTTCACCGAGCTCAACCTCGAGTTCCACGCCGTGCTCTACGAGGAGTGCCCGAACCCGCACATCCTCGACCTCGTCCACCGAGGCTGGAACCGCATGAAGGTGCTGCGCGACTCGTCGTTCAGCTTCGTGCCGGGCCGGGCCCACGAGTCCGTCGACGAGCACGAGCGCATCGTCGCCCTGATCGAGGCGGGCGCCGACCCGCTCGAGATCGAACTCGCGGCGAGGAACCACCGCAACGCCACGCTCGACGCCGTGCTCGAGCACCAGGCCGAGCTGCGGCATCCCGCACCGGCACCCGCTCGCTGAGACCCACCGACCGCTCCCACCGAAAGCAGATGAGATGACCGACTACACGCCCGAGGGCCTGCCCGACCGCATCCGCCACTACATCGACGGCGAGTTCGTCGACTCGATCGACGGCGACACCTTCGAGGTGCTGAACCCCGTCACGAACGAGACCTACGTCCACGCCGCCGCCGGCAAGAAGGCCGACATCGAGCGCGCCGTGGCCGCCGCCCGCCGGGCGTTCGCCGAGGGCCCGTGGCCGAAGATGCTCCCCCGGGAGCGCTCGCGCGTGCTGCACCGCATCGCCGACATCGTCGAGTCGCGCGATGCCCGCCTCGCCGAGCTCGAGTCGTTCGACTCCGGCCTGCCGATCACGCAGGCGCTCGGCCAGGCGCGCCGCGCGGCCGAGAACTTCCGCTTCTTCGCCGACCTGATCGTCGCCCAGTCCGACGACGCCTTCAAGGTGCCCGGCAAGCAGATGAACTACGTGAACCGCAAGCCGATCGGCGTCGCGGGCCTCATCACGCCGTGGAACACCCCCTTCATGCTCGAGTCGTGGAAGCTCGGCCCCGCGCTCGCGACGGGCAACACGGTCGTGCTGAAGCCGGCCGAGTTCACCCCGCTCTCGGCCTCGCTCTGGGCCGGCATCTTCGAGGAGGCTGGCCTGCCCAAGGGCGTCTTCAACCTCGTCAACGGCCTCGGCGAAGACGCGGGCGACGCGCTCGTGAAGCACCCCGACGTGCCGCTCATCTCGTTCACGGGCGAGTCGAGCACCGGCCAGCTGATCTTCGGCAACGCCGCCCCGTACCTCAAGGGCCTCTCGATGGAGCTCGGCGGCAAGAGCCCCGCCGTGGTGTTCGCCGACGCCGACCTCGACCTCGCGATCGACGCCTGCATCTTCGGCGTGTTCTCCCTGAACGGCGAGCGCTGCACCGCCGGCTCGCGGATCCTCGTGCAGCGCGACGTCTACGACGAGTTCGTCGAGCGCTACGCCGCACAGGCGAAGCGCGTCAAGGTCGGCCACCCCCACGACCCGGCGACCGAGGTCGGCGCCCTCGTGCACCCCGAGCACTACGAGAAGGTCATGAGCTACGTCGAGCTCGGCAAGACCGAAGGCCGGCTCGTCGCGGGCGGCGGGCGCCCCGAGGGTTTCCCGACCGGCAACTACGTCGCCCCGACCGTGTTCGCCGACGTCGCGCCCGACGCCCGCATCTTCCAGGAGGAGATCTTCGGCCCGGTCGTCGCGATCACTCCCTTCGACACCGAGGAGGAGGCGCTCGCGCTCGCGAACAACACGAAGTACGGCCTCGCCGCCTACATCTGGACGAACGACCTCAAGCGCGCGCACAACTTCGCGCAGTCGGTCGAGGCCGGCATGGTGTGGCTCAACTCGAACAACGTGCGGGACCTCCGCACCCCGTTCGGCGGCGTCAAGGCATCGGGCCTCGGGCACGAGGGCGGTTACCGCTCGATCGACTTCTACACCGACCAGCAGAGCGTGCACATCACGCTCGGCGCCCCCCACAACCCCACCTTCGGCAAGCAGGCCGCGCCCGAGGCATCCGACCTCGACGACCCGGACCCCCGCTGAACCGCCGACCCGCCGCACCACCCACGCAAGGACGCTGAAATGACCAACCGCGACGACATGACCCTCACCTCGTCGGGCTTCTACGTCTCCCAGGAAGCCCCGATCCACACCGACAACCCGGTGCCGACCCCGTCGGTGCCCGCCCCCGACATCCTGCGCTGCGCGTACATGGAGCTCGTCGTGACCGACCTCGCCGCCTCGCGCGAGTTCTACGTCGACGTGCTCGGCCTCTACGTGACCGAGGAGGACGAGGACACGATCTACCTCCGCTCGACCGAGGAGTTCATCCACCACAACCTCGTGCTGCGCCGCGGCGAGCTCGCGGCCGTCGCCGCGTTCTCGTACCGGGTGCGCTCGAACGACGACCTCGACAAGGCGGTCGCGTTCTACACCGAGCTGGGATGCCGCGTCGAGCGCCGCCCGGAGGGCTTCACGAAGGGCATCGGCGACTCGGTACGGGTCGAGGACCCGCTCGGGTTCCCGTACGAGTTCTTCTACGAGACCACCCACGTCGAGCGCCTCTCGTGGCGCTACGACCTGCACACGCCGGGCGAGCTCGTGCGTCTCGACCACTTCAACCAGGTCACCCCCGACGTGCCGCGCGCCGTGAACTTCATGCAGTCGCTCGGGTTCCGCGTCACCGAGGACATCCAGGACGAGGAGGGCGTGGTCTACGCCGCCTGGATGCGCCGCAAGCCGACCGTGCACGACACCGCCATGACCGGTGGCGACGGCCCCCGCATGCACCACGTCGCGTTCGCGACCCACGAGAAGCACAACATCCTCGCGATCTGCGACAAGCTCGGCGCGCTGCGCCGGTCGGACTCGATCGAGCGCGGCCCGGGCCGCCACGGCGTCTCGAACGCGTTCTACCTGTACCTGCGCGACCCCGACGGCCACCGCGTCGAGATCTACACGCAGGACTACTACACGGGCGACCCCGACAACCCCGTCGTCACGTGGGACGTGCACGACAACCAGCGGCGCGACTGGTGGGGCAACCCGGTCGTGCCCTCGTGGTACACCGAGGCATCCCTCGTGCTCGACCTCGACGGCAACCCGCAGCCCGTCGTCGCGCGCACCGACTCGTCGGAGATGGCCGTGACGATCGGCGCCGACGGCTTCTCGTACACCCGCAAGGGCGACGAGGAGCACGGCTTCAAGCTCGGCAACACGCTGTAGTTCCCGGCATCGTGCCGAAGGGGCGCCGCAGCTCGTGCTGCGGCGCCCCTTCGCGTCGGCGGCGCGATCCACCTCGCAGGGCCGGATGCCTCGGGCACCGCGCCGCACGGCACCCAATACGTCGGGCGACGCGGCGCCCGAGGCATCCGGGAGCGGTGGTCCGGCTCAGGCGAGTCGGTGGCGAGCCGTCCCCCAAGCGGGCACGTCGAGCATTCCCGCCTCCTCGCCGAGCGCCGTCCGCCGACCGCCGACGACCCGATACGGCACGCCGTCGATCGCGGATGCGTTGACCACGACGAGCTCGCGCACCCCCTCGAGATCGAGTTCGACGATCGCCGACTCGTAGTCGACGACGACGAGCACGCCGTCGCGCCGCGCCTGCGCCGTCGGGAATCCGCGGCTCGGGAGCCCCAGCGCGAGTTCGCCGCCGAGCAGCACGTCGCGGAGCTCCCGCCACTGCGCGAGCCGCTCGGCGACCGTGCGCCGCTGCTCGTCGGTCAGGTCGGCGAGCGGCATCGACACCTGCGGAACCCCGAACAGCCCGCCGAGCAGCTGACGACTCACCGCCGCTGCGTCGGCCTCGCCCGCCCACATGATGGGGTCGGCGTGCACGACCTGCTCGCGGGCGAGCAGCCGGAGGTCGAGCACCGACCGCCGGTTCTGGTCGGCGTCGGCCGGGCAGTCGTTCGCCCGCACGACATCGGCATACGCCGCGACGGTCGGCGAGACGTACGGCTGGCGGAACTCGATGAGCGCGCCGGGCCGCACGAGGTCGACCGCGTCGGCCACGCCGCGCGCGAGCTCCGTCATCGCGAAGCCGACGTCGTCGAGGTCGCCCCGGCTCGGTGCTCCCGCGTAGGCCATCGCGTTGTTGAGGAAGTCGATCTTCAGCCCGTCGAGGTCGTAGTCCCGCACGAGGCGGGCGCACGTGTCGACGACGTGCTCGCGCACCTCGCGATGGCGCGGGTCGAGCACCCAGGCGCGGAGCCCGCTCGAGTACTCGGTCGCGAAGCCCGCGAGCCGCGCGTACGCCTCGCTCTGCTCGCCGATGAGCAACGGCGCGAGCCAGAGGACGACGTCGAGGCCCTGCTCGTGCGCGCGGCGCGAGAACCCGGCGAGATCGGGGAACTTCGCCGTGTCGGGCACCCAGTCGCCGCATCCGGCGTACCAGCGGCCGTCGCCGAAGCGCTGCCAGCCGTCGTCGAGGAACACCGAACGGAAGCCGAGCTCTCGCGCGACGGGCAGGTCGCGCGAGACGATCTCGTCGGAGATGCCCTGCGAGTACGCGTACCAGGTGGAGTAGACCGGCTCGAGCGCCGCGGGCGCAGCAGGGCGCACGGCGACGCCCTCGTAGAGCGCGTCGGCGACGACGCGCACCGCCTGCTCGTACGGCGCGGCCTCGCGCACGACGACCAGGTCGAGCTCGGGCGACGCCGCCGCCATTCGCGCGTCGACGGGCAGGCGCACGACGAAGTTCTTCTCCTCCTCGGAGACGCCGAACTGCAGCTCGCCCTCGCCCGCCGTCCAGCCGACGCCGAACGCGAGCCGGCTCGTGCCGTCGATGTCGTAGAGGGCGCCCAGCGGCGCGGAGCGGATGGCGCTGAAGCGGTCGACGCCCGCCCAGTCCGCGGGCAGGCCGCGTTCGGCATCGAGTCCGGGATGCCAGTAGCCCGCGGCGTCGCCGAGCGGAGCCTGGAGGATCACCTGGCCGCCGGCGACGGCCTCCACGCGGATGCGCTGCGACCGGCCGTCCACGACGGTGTCGATGACGCGGCATCCGCCGCCGGTGCCGAGCCGGATGCCTCGCGGCAGGTCGATCCACTCGACGAGGGCGAGCTGGTGGTCTTCGAGTAGCACGTGCTTGGACTCCTATTGCTTGACTGCACCGGCGAGGATGCCGGCGACGAAGTGGCGCTGCAGGAACAGGAACAGCACGAGGATGGGCAGCACCGACAGGAGCGTGCCCGTCATGAGCTGGCCGTAGTCGGTCGTGCCGATGCCCTGCAGCGAGGCGAGCGAGACGGGGATGGTGAACGATTCGGGCGTGCGCAGCACGACGAGCGGGTAGACGAACTCGTTCCACTGCGCGAGGAAGAGGAAGATCGCGAGCGCGGCGATCGCCGGCCGGACGGTCGGCAGCACGATGCGGGCGAAAACCCGGAACTCGCCCGCGCCGTCGACGCGGGCCGCCTGGAGCAGCTCCTCGGGAACCGCCTGCATCGTCTGCCGCATCAGGAAGATCCCGAACGGCATGGCGAGGCTCGGCAGGATGAGCGCCTGGTACGTGTCGAGCCAGCCGAGGGTCACCATGATCTGGAACAGCGGCACCAGGGTGACCTGCGACGGCAGGGCGAGCGTGACGAGCACGGCGCCGAAGATGACGTTCCGGCCGGGGAACTCGAACTTCGCGAAGGCGTAGCCGGCGGCCGTGCAGACCACGAGCCCGAGCACCGTGTACACGGAGGCCACGACGACCGAGTTCGCGATCGCACGGCCGAAGAGCGTGTCGCTCAGGAGCCCCGAGAGGTTGTCGAAGAACGCCGGGCCGGGCAGCACGTTCGGCGGCGAGGCGAAGATCTCCCGCGACGGGTAGGTGGTCGCGATGATCAGCCAGTAGAACGGGAGCAGCATGAGCACCGCCCCCGCGGCGATCGCCGTCGTGAGCAGGAGCGACTTCGTGCGCCGCGCGCGCACGCCAACGAGGGTGTCGGTCATCGGGTCTTCTCCTTGGGTGACTTCTCGCGGAACAGGCGGAACTGGATGAGCGAGATGACGGCGATGATGACGGTCAGCGCGTAGCCGATGGCCGAGGCGTAACCGAAGTCGAAGTACTTGAAGCCGTTCTGGTACAGGTACATGCCGACGGTGAGGGTCGCGTTGTCGGGCCCGCCGTTCGTGAGCACGTAGGGCTCGTCGAAGAGCTGGAGGGTGCCGATGGTCGACAGGATCACCGTCAGCAGCAGGGCCGGGCGCAGCCCGGGCAGCGTCACGCTGCGGAACCGCTGCCAGGCGTTGGCGCCGTCGACCTGGGCCGCCTCGTACAGCTCCCCGGGAATGGACTGCAGCTGGGCGATGTAGATGATCGCGCTCTGTCCCGTGTAGTGCCAGGTCATCGCGATGACGATGGAGATCTTGGCCCAGAAGGGGTCGACGAGCCACGGGATCGGCCCGATGCCGACGGCGCCGAGCAGCTCGTTCACGATGCCGTCGCTCGAGTCGAACAGCGCGCTGAACAGGATGCCGTAGGCCACGAGTCCCATGACGATCGGCACGAAGTACGCCATGCGGAAGAAGGCGCGGGCCTTGAGCAGCAGGGAGTTGAACGCGACGGCGAGCACGACCGCGAGGCACAGCATGATGGGCACCTGCACGACGAGGATGAGCGCGGTGTTGCCGAGCGCCGTGTAGAAGAGCGGGTCCTGCAGCAGCCGGACGTAGTTGTCGACGCCGACGAACGTGATCACGCCGCCGATGTTCGACGTGAGGCTCGTCCAGAAGGCCGACAGGTACGGGTACAGCTTGAAGCCGAGGAACAGCAGGATCGTCGGCAGGAGGAAGAGGTAGGGCGTCAGCCGTGGATGGCCGATCGAGGAGCGCCGCCTGCGGCGGCGATCCACGGGTCTGCGGGTGTCGGGTTCCACCGGCGGGGCGGCGGTCTTGGTCGCGAGCAGCGCGTTCACGTCGATCCGTTCCATCGGGGATGCCTCGGCCGGCCGGGTGCGGCCGGCCGAGGCATCCGCTCGATCAGTCGGCCAGCTTGCGGCCGGTCTGCTGCGCCACCTGGTCGGCGGCCTCGTCGAGCGCCTCCTGCGGGTCGGCACCCGACAGCAGCACCCGGGTCTGGGCGTCGGTGTACGCCTTGAGCGCGCGGGCGTAGTCGCTCGTGTAGTTGAGGACCGGGGTGTCCTGGGCGAGCTCGGCGATGAAGATCGCGTTCGGCGACTGGCCGCCGAAGTACTCGCTCGGGGCCGCGAAGCCCTCGGACTCGAGCATCGGCTTGTAGCCGGGGAACATGCCGCCGCCCTCGTAGACGAGCTTCTGGCCCTCGAGGGTGCCGAGCGCGAAGTTCACGAACTCCCACGCCGTCTTCTGGTTCTTGCTCGCCGTCGGGATCGACAGGTAGGTGCCGCCGTTGACGGCCGCGGTGATGCCGCCTTCCTCGACGGCCGGAGGGAGCCGCACACCCCACTTGCCCGACATCTCGGGCGCTTCGTTCTCCATGACGCCGGCCATCCAGCCGCCGGCGGGCATGATCGCCGTGGGCTTCTCACCGCGCAGCTGCGCGAGCAGGTTGTCCCAGCTGCCCTGCACGTCGCCGACGATGCCGAGGTCGTTGGCCTTCTTGATGAGCTCGAGCGAGTGCACGCCGGCGTCGCCGTTCATCGTGATGTCGCCGTTCTCGTCGAAGTAGAACGAGTCCTGCAACGCCGTCTGCAGCTGCCAGAGACCGGCCGAGTCGGCCTCGGTGGCCGCCTTGTCCTGGTTGTAGAGCGGCACGCCGGTCTTCTCCTTGATGACGACGCCCGCCTCGATGAGGTCGTCCCAGGTCTCGATGGAGTCGATGTCGACGCCGGCCTGCTCGAAGATGTCGCTGCGGTAGAAGAAGCCCGTGGCGTTGACCTCGTACGGGATGCCGTACACGGCGCCGTCGGCTCCCGAGCCGCTCTTCCAGGCGCCCGACGGGAAGTCGGACTCGAGCGAGTCGGCTCCGAACTCACGCAGGTCGACGAGCTGCCCGGGGAACTTCTCGACGTAGTTGCCCATGTAGTCGATGCCGATGTTCAGCACGTCGGGCAGGCCCTGGCCGCCGGCGGCCATGCCGGTCGTGATCTTCTCCCAGATCGCCGGGTTGCCGACGTCCTGCACGTCGATCTCGACGTCGGGGTGCAGCTCCTGGAAGGCGGGGATCGCGGCCTCGAGGCCGTCGCCCGGAGCGTTCCAGGTCCAGACGGTGATCTTGCCGCCGACCTCGCCGCCGTTCGCGGCGTCTCCGTCGCTCGCGCTCGAACAGCCGGCCAGCGCCGCGGCGGTCGTGACCGCTGCTGCCGCGGCGACGACGCGCACAGTCCGACTCGTGGGGGTGAACCTCATTGTTCGCAGTCCTTTCTCGGTGGTGCTCGGGTGCATCGCGTCATCCGCGACGAAAGCGACAGTAACATACCACTCGTATATATGCAGTATGTCTTTGCAAGTTTGCAATGGAGGAAACATGGACGCGGAACGATTCCACCTGAGGGCGGCCGGAGTGAGCGTGGTCGTCGAGACCACGTCGGCCACGCTGCCGGTCGTGCACTACTGGGGGCCCGCCCTCGACCGGCTCGACGACGACGGGCTCGCGGCGATCGCCGAGCTCGCCCGGGGCGTGCGCGTCGGCAACGAGCTCGACGCTCCCCCGCCGGTCGGGCTCCTCGCCGAGCCACGACAGGCGTGGATGGGACCGCAGGGCCTCACCGGCCACCACCGCGACGGCACCGGCGCGTTCCCCGACTTCGTCGGGGTCGAGACGGTCCACGAGCAGGTGGGCACGGCGACGGTCGCCGAACGACTCGTGTCCACGGCGACGGATGCCTCGGGCGCCCTCGCCGTCCGCATCGAGATCGAGCTCCTCGCCTCCGGCCTCGTGCGGGTGGCCGCGCTCGTGCGCAACGACGGTGCCGAGCCGTACCGGCTCGACGGACTCGATCTCGCCCTCCCCGTGCCGGGGCGGGCGACCGAGCTCGTCGACTTCTCCGGCCGGCACAACGGCGAGCGCCGGCCGCAGCGCGTCGGCATCGTCGACGGCACCCACCTGCGCGAGGCCAGGCGCGGCCGCACCGGGCAGGATGCCGCCACGCTCCTCGCCGCCGGCACGCCGGGCTTCGACCACGAGCGCGGCGAGGCCTGGGCGATCCACGTCGCGTGGTCGGGCAACCAGCGCATGTGGGCGCACCGCTCGAACGGCGGCCGGACCGCGCTGGGCGGCGGCGAACTGCTGCTGCCGGGCGAGCTCGAGCTCGGCCCCGGCGACGACTACCGGTCGCCGTGGCTCTACGCGAGCTACGGCGCGGGGCTCGACGAGGCATCCGCCCGCATCCACCGCACCCTGCGCTCGCGGCCGCAGCACCCGTCCGTCGGACGGCCGGTCACCCTCAACACGTGGGAGGCCGTGTACTTCGACCACCGCCTCGAGCCGCTGGCCGAGCTCGCCGAGCTCGCCGCGGGCGTCGGCGTCGAGCGCTTCGTCCTCGACGACGGTTGGTTCGGGGCGCGCCGCCACGACCGCGCGGGGCTCGGCGACTGGACGGTCTCGCCCGAGGCCTGGCCCGACGGCCTCGGCCCGCTCGTGGAACTCGTGCGCGGACTGGGCATGCAGTTCGGCATCTGGTTCGAACCCGAGATGGTGAACCCCGACTCCGACCTCGCCCGCGAGCACCCCGACTGGATCCTCGGCCCGCGTCACCGCGACGCGCCGCTGGCCCGCCAGCAGCTCGTCGTCAACGTCGCCCACCCCGACGCCTTCGCCCACCTGCTCGAGCGCATCGTCGCCGTGGTGGCCGAGCACCGCATCGACTACATCAAGTGGGACCACAACCGCGACCTCGTCGAGCCGCTCGATCGCACGAACGGTCGCGCCGGCGTGCACGCGCAGACCCGAGCCGTGTACCGGCTCATGGACGAGGTCCGCACCGCGTGCCCGTGGCTCGAGATCGAATCGTGCTCCGCCGGCGGCGGCCGGATCGACCTCGGAGTGGTCATGCACACCGACCGGTTCTGGACGAGCGATTCGAACGACCCGCTCGAGCGGCAGCGCATCCAGCGGTGGACGAGCCTCCTGATGCCGCCGGAGTTGCTCGGCGCGCACGTCGGGCCGGCGGCGGCGCACACGTCGGGCCGAACGAGCTCGCTCGCCTATCGCGCCATCACCGCGATGATCGGCAGCTTCGGCATCGAATGGGACCTGCGCGAAGCCGCCCCGCCCGAGCTCGCGGAACTCGCCGGATGGATCGCCGAGTTCCGTCGCCTGCGCCCGCTCATCGAGCGCGGCACGCTCCTGCGGCTGGAGGCGCAGCCGGCGATCGTCGCACAGGCCGTCGTGTCCGACGACCGGAGCCGGGCGATCGTCACGATCGCGTCGATCGACACGCCGACCCACCTTCCCGGATCACCGATTCGCCTGCGGGGCCTCGACCCGGCCGCGCACTACCGCGTGCACCGGGTGCGCCCCGATGGTTCGCCCGATCCGACGGAGCGACGCGCGCAGCCGGAGTGGTGGACCGACGGTGCGGTCCTCCCCGGCGTCGTCCTCATGTCGGCGGGCCTGCCCACCCCGGTCCTCCGTCCGCAGGAGGCCGGGCTCGTCGAACTCGTCGCCGTCGGCTCCGGAGCGATCCGGTGAACGGCGTGCGCATCGAGACCGATGACGCGACGCTCGCCGAGATCTTCGAGTGGGCTTCCACCAGGGCCCGGCGCTTCGTCGTCGCCGACGGCGTCTCCGGGCCGCTCGACGTCTCGGAGGCGACGCCTCCGCCGTACCGCCGCGCCGTGTACGGCGCGTGCTATCACGCCGGTTACGCCTTCCGCAGCGGGTACTACCTCCGAGACTTCGCGCATCAGGCGGTCGGCGCGCACCTGCTCGGACTCGAACGCGAGAACCGCGGAATGCTCGACTCGTTCGTCCGCACCGCGACGCCCGAGCACGGCGGCTGGCCGGTGTGGGCACTCAACTTCGATCTCCTCACGCCGCTCGCGATCGACTACGCCGGGCCGGAGCGGTTCGTCCGCGAGCTGCCGGCGGTGTTCGAACTCGTCGAGCTCATCCACGTGCTGTACCGGTGGTCGGGCGACCGGGGACTCCTCGGCCACCGCGACCACTGGCGCCGGACGCTCGACGGATTCGTCGCCGAGCGGGACCGCGTCCGCCCGAACGGGGTCGCCGAGGCGGCCGGCCCCGGCATCTTCGACGGCGCCGCCAGTTACAACGAGCGGCCCGGCGAGCACCTGCTCGAGGCGGGGGACGGCATCGCCGCGCAGTACGCCGCGCTCCGGCACGCCGCGGCGCTCGAGGGTGCGCTCGGCGAGCACGCGGCATCCCGACGGTTCGACACGGCCGCCGCCGGCCTGATGGCGGAGTTCACCGAGCGGTGGAGCCGCGGCGACGCGCCGGGCACGCCCGCCGACGGCGCCTTCGGCGGTCTCGTCTCAGGCTGGCTGGCCGACGGCCGGCCCGTCGCCGACTGGCTCAGGGAGGCGACCTGGTTCCTGCCCATGAAGGGCCTCCTGTCGGACGACGATCCGCGGTGCACCGTCGTGCTCGACGAGATCGACCTCGCGTGCCGCGATGCCGAGCGCGCTCCGGCGAACGTCGAGGCGCTGACCTACCTCCCCGACGTCTTCCTGCGGCACGGACGCCCCGATGCCGCGTACGCCTGGATGCGCGACATCCACGCTCGGCGCGACGAACCGCACGAAGTGGCGCAGCAGGGCGCGAACGGAGGCTACCCCGAGGTCGCCTTCACGCTCGTCGGCCAGATCGTCGCGGGCCTGCTCGGTCTCGAACCCGATGCCGCCTCGCGCTCGATCACCACGCGGCCGGCGCTCCCCAGCGGCATCCGCCGGCTCGTCGCGGTCGACGTCCCGTTCGGCCGGGGTGCGCTCGACGTCGGCTGGGCCGAGGGCGAAGGCCACTGGGTCGAGAATCGCACGCCCGACGAGCTGACCTGGCGGCCCGTCCCGACCCGCGACGGGCGGTTCCGCGATCCGCATCTCGGCGCGGCGGCCGCCCCCGGCGACGTCGTCCGCATCCGGCCGGGCGAACGGCGCATGGTCACGGAGGCGTCGAGGCGCGATCGCCCGGCTACTGCGGCGCGGGCCCGGTCGACTGGCGGAGGCGCAGCTCGGGGTCGATGAGCGCCTCGCTCGTCTGCACGCCGCGATTCTGGATCATCGTGATCAGCGTCCGCACGCTGCTCTCCGCGAGGCTCTCGACCGGCTGGCGCACGGTCGTGAGCGGCGGGTCGGTGAAGTCGAGGAGGTAGGAGTCGTCGTAGCCGATGACCGAGAGGTCCTTCGGCACCTGCAGGCCCCTGCGGGTGGCCGCGCGGATCGCACCGAGCGCCATGTCGTCGCTCGAGGCGACGATCGCGGTCACCCCGAGCGGCAGCAGGTCGTCGGCCGCGTGTCGCCCGCCGTCGACGCTGTAGTGGTGCCGCACGACGAAGTCCGCGGCGTCCGTCAGCCCGCGTGCGTCCATGGCCTCGAGGAACCCCTCGACCCGGCGGTCGGCGGGCGTGTTGCCGACCGGACCCGCGCACATGCCGATCCGCCGGTGCCCGAGATCGTAGAGGTGCGAGACCGCGAGCTCGGCCGCGCGCCAGTCGTCGGTCGAGACGACGGGCGTCGCCGAACCGGGGAATCCCCCGTTGACGCTGACGTAGGGGATGCCTCGGCCCTCGAGGAGCTCCCTGGCCATGGGATCCGCGTTGCGCAGGGTGTTGCTCGCCGAGAGGAACACCGCGGCGGCGATGCCGGCATCGAGCATGGGTTCGATGTAGTCGCGCTCGATGACCGATCCGGGCACGACCGGGCAGACGAAGGCCCGGAGCCCGTGCGGGGTGAGCTCGCTCTCGATCGCGGTGACCATCGCCGCGAACACCGGCGTCTTGAGCCCCGGTACGAGGATCAGCACGATCTCGCCCTTGACCGGCCGTTCGTAGCCGATCTGCTGCAGCGCCCGCTCGACCTGCTCGCGGGTGGAGGCCGACACGCCGTACTTGCGGTTCAGCACGCGGCTCACCGTCGCCTCGCTGACGCCGGCGATCGCCGCGACCTCGGCGAGGCGAACCGTGCCCGCCGGCGACCGCGTTCGTCGTCCGTTCGACTCCTTCGCAGGAGTCGTGGCCTCGTCCTTGTCGGTCATGGCGTTCATTCTGGCCGATCGGCCGCGTCGTGGGCGCTCATGCCGTCCGCCAGGAACTCGATCGCCGCGTCCTTGAAGACGCGCGAGGTCAGCGTCGACACGTGGTCGCGCCCCGGCACCGAGACGAAATCCGCGCCCCAGTCGAGCGCGAGCTCCTGCGCGCCGGCCGGCACGGGGTCGAGCTCGCCCGCGACGAACAGCACCGGAGTCGCTCCCGGCACCGCGAGCGGCGAGCCCGCGAATCCCGAGACCACCGCGAGCAGCACCTCGGGGTCGGCCCCCGCGTCGAGCGCCGGCCGCAGCACCTGCTCGATGACCGGGTCGGTCGACGGGACGCCGTCGATGAGCAGCGCCCGCACCTCGTCGATCCGCCACGCGGCGAAGTGCTCGCGGGGCCCTGCGCCGCCGAGCACCACGCGGCCGACCCGCTCGGGCGCGAGCTCGGTGAACGCCGACGCCACGCGGCATCCCATCGAGTAGGCGATGACGTCGACGGTCGGGACGCCGGCGGAGTCGAGCACGGCGACGAGGTCGGCGCCGAGCACCGCCGAACGGTACGCCTCGGCGTCGATCGGCGTGTCGCTCTCGCCGTGGCCGCGCAGGTCGACCGTGATCACGGTGCGGGCCGTCGCCAGCAGGGACTTCACCCAGCCCGTGCCCTCCCACGTGATGCGCGCGTTCGAGGCGAAGCCGTGCACGAGCAGCACGGGCGGGCGGCCGGGAGCGGCCGAGTCATCCGCCACACCCTCGCGGTGGACGCGGTACGCGATGAGCGCGCCGTCGACCGCCTCGGCGTACAGCGCCGGCCGGCCGGCCGGCGCTCCGATCATTCGGCGGCTCCGGATGCCTCGGGGCGGGCGTCGTCCGCACCGGCCGCGCCGACGGCGGTCGAGTCGTCGATGGTCGCCCCGGCGTGTCCGAGTTCGGCGAGCGCGGCGGCCGACGACTCGGCGGCGACGCCGGCGACGAGGTCGGTGAGCACGCGCACGTGCTGGCCGTGCTCGAGCGCGTCGAGCGCGCTCGCCCGAACGCAGTAGTCGGTGGCGATGCCGACGACGTCGACGTCGGTGATGCCGTGGCGGCCGAGCACCTCGCTCACCGTGTCGCCCGCGTCGTCGGTGCCCTCGTAGATCGAGTACGCGGGCACGCCCTGCCCCTTGCGGATGTGCACGTCGATCTCGTCGACCGCGAGCGCCGGGTGGTACTCGGCGCCGAGGGTGCCCGCGACGCAGTGCGGCGGCCAGGTGTCGACGAAGTCGGGTTCGGCGTCGGTCGCGAAGTGGCCGCCGTTGTCGTTGTCGCCCGAGTGCCAGTCGCGCGAGGCGATGACGATCGAGTAGGCGTCTCGGTGGTTCGCGAGCAGCTCGGTGACGCCGGCGGCGACGGCCGCACCGCCGTCCACGCCGAGCGCGCCGCCCTCGGTGAAGTCGTTCTGCACGTCGATGATGAACAGGGCCCGGGTCATGGCTCCATTCTCCCCCCGTCGGCGCGCGGCGGGGAGCCCCGGCGCGGAACCGGTCCGCGCGCTACCGGTTCGACAGGTTGTCGCCGCAGAGGTAGAAGCCGGTCGCGAGCGTGTCGATCGCGGTCTTCGCCTCGTCGGTGACGTCGCCGAGCGCGTAGATGGCGAACGTGAGGTCGGTGCCGTCCTCGGCGCGCACGACGCCGGAGAGCGTGTAGCCGGTGTTGATCCACCCGGTCTTGGCGATGACCCGTCCGTCGGCGACCGCGTTGTCGCCCCAGAACCGGTCGTCGTAGGCGAGCGAACCGCGCTCGCCCGACACGGGCAGCGAGTCGAGCAGGTGTCCGAGGTGCCCTTCGCGGGCGTTGATCTTGACGAAGAGCCTCGTGAGGTACGACGGCGGCACCGCGTTGTCGTCGGAGAGCCCGGAGCCGTCGACGACCGTGATACCGGTCGTGTCGACCCCGTAGGCGGCGAGCCCTTCGAGCACGCCGGCGTTGATCGCCTCGAACGTGTTGCCCGAGCCGGTCTCGATCGCGACGAGCCTGGCGAGCATCTCGGCGACGGTGTTGTCGGAGACGACGAGGGCCTTGTCGACGAGCTCGGCGACGGTCGGCGACACGACCTGCCCGAGCTGCTGGGCGCCGGCCGGTGCGGTGCCGCGCTCGATCGTCGCGATGCCGCCGAGCTCCTCGGCGAACGCGAGGCCGGCGCGGCTGATCGGGTCGTCGCTGCGCCACGACGTGTTCGTGTAGGGGTCGTCGCGGTCGCCGTCGACCATGAGTGCCGTGATGTTCGACATGTAGCCGTCCTCGCGCTCGACGAGGTCCCAGCTGGGCTGCCACTCGTCGCCGCCGAAGTACGACGCGTCGAGCACGAGCTTCGTGATCGGCGGGTTGGACGGGTCGGCCGCCCATTCCGCCCGCACCTGGGCGGCGAGGTCGTCGAGGTGCGCGGCGCCGGGGTAGGCGGTCTCGTCGCCCGACGGCGTGCGCGAGAGCGTCACGTCGCCTCCGCCGACGAGCACGACCGTTCCGGGCTCGGCACCCTTCACCACGGTCGTGGTGGCGCGGTGGTCGGGACCGAGCACCGAGAACGCCGCGGCCGAGGTCAGCACCTTCATGACGCTCGCCGTGCGCGACGGCGTCGAGCCGCCACGGTCGAAGAGAACCTCGCCGGTCTTCGCGTTCATCACCTGCGCCTGCAGGTTCGCGAGCCTCGGGTCGGCCGCACGGTCGGCGACCGAGCAGGTGCGGATTCGGCCGGCAGCCGCCGGCGAGGCCGGCGCGGGCCGAACCTCGGGGGTCGGCGTCGGGGTCTCGCTCGGCGTGGGCGCGGCGGCCGCGGGCCGGTCGGCGACCGTCGCGGCACCGGCGAACACGGCCGCGGTTCCCGCGAGCGCGAGGGCGAGCACGCCGCCGGTGACGGCGAGCGGCACCCGGTGCTTGCGCACGAACCCGAAGACGGATGCCTCGGCGCCGCCCTTCAGCGGCTCGCCGGCACCGCCCGCGGCGTCGCCGGAGCGCGGCGTCTCGCCCGCGGCATCCGTCTCGTCGTGCACCCGGGCATCATACGCGCCGCTCGCTGGAAGCGGTACGGAGCCGCCGCCCGCTCACTCCCCGGGGTAGGCGAGGCCGATCTGCGCGCGGATGCGGTCGAGGGTCCCCATGATCGCGACGCTCTGACGTGTCGGCAGGATGTCGCCGCCGTCGAGCCGCCCTTCGGCCACGCAGCGCTCGAGCGCGGCCGCCTGGTAGTGCATGCCGCGGCCCTCGACGCGCGAGACGTACTCCTCGACGACCTCTCCGTCGGGACGCACCACGCGGAACGTCGTCGGCGAGTACCAGACCGAGTCGATGTCGATGCGCGCCTCCGAGCCGAGCACCACCGCGGTGTTGGGCCCCTGCGTGTTCGATGCCGAGAACGTCGTCGCCATGCGTCCGCCGTCGTACCCGAAGACGGCCGACACCTGCGCGTCGGCGCCCGTCGGCTTGAACGTGGCCGCCGCGGTGATCTCGGCCGGCTCGCCGAAGAGGTCCCACGCGAACGAGATCGGGTAGATGCCGAGGTCGAGCAGCGCGCCGCCGCCGAGCTCGAGGGCGTTGAGCCGGTGCAGCGGGTCTTCGGAGAGGAGCTGGGTGTGGTCGGCGATGATGCCGCGCAGCTCGCCGAGGGCACCGCTCGCGACGAGCTCGCGGATGCGCACCATGTGCGGCAGGTACCTCGTCCACATCGCCTCGAGGGCGACGCGCCCGTTCGCCTCCGCGGCATCCGCGATGCGGCGCGCCTCGGCCTCGTTGAGCGTGAACGCCTTCTCGACGAGCACGTGCTTGCCCGCCTCGAGGGCTCGGACCGCGTTCTCCGCGTGCATCGGGTGCGGCGTCGCGACGTAGACGACGTCGACCTCGGCGTCGGTCACGAGCGATTCGTAGCTGCCGTGCACGCGTTCGATCTCGAAGTCGTCGGCGAAGCGGGCGGCGGATGCCTCGGACCGCGAGCCCACGGCCCGCACATCGAAGCCGTGGAGCCGCAGGTCGGCCGTGAAGAGGCGGGCGATGCCACCCGTCGCGAGAATGCCCCAGCGCAGAGGTTCGGTCATGCGCTCAAGACTATTGCCCCGGCGACGAGGCGCCCGCCGGTCCCGGCACCCCCTGATCTGGGAGATGCGGATCACTCACTTTCTCTCCTAGCGTTGGTTCATGAACGCGCCTTCACCCCGGCCGGCGCGTCGCGGCCTCATCGCCGCCGCGCTCGCCTCCGTCCTCCTCGCGATCCCGTTCGGGTTCGCATCGCCCGCGCAGGCGGCTCCACCGGAGCATCCGGTCGCGAAGTACGTCGCCCTCGGCGACTCGATCGCCGCCGGCCAGGGCGGCGGCGTGCCGCTCGACGCCTGCCTGCGCACCGGCGCAGGATACGCGGAACGGCTCGACGGCGAGCCTCGCATCAACCTCCTGCGCAACGCCGGATGCAGCGGCGCCACGATCACCGAGGTGTCCACGACCCAGCTCGGCCAGCTGAACCGCGGTACGACCCTCGTCACGATCACCGCGGGAGCCGGCGACCTCGACATCGGCGCGGTCTACGCCGCCTGCGTGCCCGACCCGTCGACGCAGGCCTGCGCACAGGCGTACGCGGCCTCCGGGGCGACGCTCGCATCCGGCGTCGTCGTGTCGCGCATGATCGCCCTCGTCGGCGCGGTGCACGACCGGTCGCCGAACGCGCAGATCCTCGTGACGGGGTATCCCGTCCCGTTCGACCACGCCCTACCCGGCGTCCCCGCCGATGTCGACGGGGCGGTCGAGACGCTCAACCTGCAGATCGCGGGAGCGGTCGCCCAAGCGGCGGGCGCGCAGGGCGTCCCCGTCGGGTTCGTCGGAGTCGCCGAAGCCTTCGCCGGGCACGGCGCCGCGTCGGGCCCTGCGGCGTGGATCGGGGCCGACCCGAGCGATCCCATCACCTTCCTCCATCCGAACGCGGCCGGCTACGAGGCCTACGCCGAGCTCCTGCACGACGCCTACCTGGGGGTGGCACCGTGAACGCCCGCCGAGCACTCGCCGCGGCATCCGCCGCGATCGTCGTCGTCGCCCTCGCCCTCGCGGGTGCCTCGCCCGCCTTCGCCGCCAAAGGCGGCGGCGGCAAGCCCGGCGGCGGAGGCGGATCGAACGAGCTGACCTACGCCGCGCTCGGCGACTCGTTCGCCGCGGGCCAGGGCGGCGGCAGCTACCTCGACACGAGCTGCTACCGGAGCAACAACAGTTATCCGAAGCGCCTCGACGCCGAACCGAACCTGAAGCTCACCGCCTTCCCGGCGTGCTCGGGGGCCTCGACCGTCGAGGTGACCGCAGGACAGGTTCCCGCGATCCCCGTCGGCACCAAGCGCGTGACGCTGACCGTCGGCGGCAACGACCTCGGGTTCTCGAGCATCATGCAGAACTGCTTCGTGCTCATCTCGAACACGACGTGCCAGTCGCAGCTCACGGCGGCCGAGACGAAGGTCGCGAACGGCACCATCGCCGGGCTCGTCGCGAACGTCATCGCGCAGATCAAGCCGCGGCTCGCAACCGACGGGAAGATCGTCGTCGCCGGCTACCCGAGGCTCTTCAACGAGCCGTCGGGCTACGCGTACGCCGCGCGGGTGAACGCCGACACGTCGGCCCTCAACGATGTGCTCGAGGCGACCGCCGTCGCGAACGGGGCGGTCTTCGTCGACGTCGAGGCCGCGTTCGCGGGTCACGGCATCGGCAGTTCGTCGCCGTGGATCAACAGCTTCAGCTGGTTCAACACGACGGCGGCCTTCCACCCGAACTCGACGGGATACGCCAACTACGCGACGCTCGTGAAGCCGGCACTCGGCTGACGTCCTCCAAGCCTCCCGCCACCTCCCGCGGGAGCGTGCGATGGGCCCGGTGACCCCGGGCCCATCGTGCGCCGGATCCCACTCCCCCGGACCGCCCGGCGAAACGGCGCCCCCCGGGACGCCAGGCTCGCCCGTGCGGGGGCGCCCCGGCGAGGCGTCGAGCGGCGGCCGTCCGGATACGCCGAAGGCCCCGGCGGACCGGGGCCTTCGAGTGGAGCCGCCTGTGGGAATCGAACCCACGACCTTCTCATTACGAGTGAGACGCTCTGCCGACTGAGCTAAGGCGGCGTGACTCGCGTTGCGTGAAGCGCACCGCGTGGCACGAGAGTCAATAGTAGCGGATGCGGAGGGGTGCGAATGACCACGCCCGCCGCGCACCGATTCGGATGCCTCGTCCCGGCCGTCGGCGCGACGGCCGGCCCGTCGTCGAGGCGGTCAGCACTGAGGGTCGCTCGACGGCAACGTGCCCTCGATGAAGTACGACTCGACGGCGTCGCTCACGCACGTGTTCGACTTGTTGTAGGCGGTGTGCCCCTCGCCGTCGTAGCTCACGAGCACGCCCGAATCGAGCTGGTCGGCCAGCGCGACGGCCCACTCGTACGGAGTCGCCGGGTCGCCCGTGGTGCCCACGACCATGATGGGGTCGGCGCCGGCCGCATGGATCTCCGCACGCTCTCGGGTCGACTGGTACGGCCAGTTCACGCAGCTCAGATCGCCGTAGCCCATGTACGGTCCGATCGTCGGCGCCGCTTCGGCGATCTCCGCCGCTCGCTCCCGCATGACGTCGACGTCGGACTGGTACGTGTAATCGAGGCAGTTCACGGCCCGGAACGACTCCGTCGAGTTGTCGAGGTAGGTGCCGTCGGGGTTGCGGCCGTTGTAGGCATCGGCGAAGGCGAGCGCCGGGTCGCCGTCGCCGAAGATGGTCGCCTCGAGCATCTCGCTCAGGTAGCTCCACGAATCGGCGCTGTAGAGCGGGTAGATGATCGCGGTGAGGAGCGTGTCGGCGCCGACCAGGCGACCGTCGCTGCCGCGCAGCGGGCTCTCGTCGACCGAGGCGAGGAGGCGCCCGATCTCCTCGCGAGCCTCGTCGACGCTGCCGTCGAACGGGCAGTCCTCGGTGCCCAGGCAGTCTTCGAGGTAGGCGTCGAGCGCCTGCTCGAAGCCGACGGCCTGGGCCTTCGTCACCTCGAAGTCGCTCGCGGCCGGGTCGATCGCGCCGTCGAGCACGAGTCTGCCGACCTTCTCGGGGTAGAGCTCGGCGAACGTCGCGCCGAGGAAGGTGCCGTACGAGTACCCGAGGTAGTTGAGCTTCTCGTCGCCGAGGATCGCGCGCAGCAGGTCGAGGTCGCGAGCCGCGCTCACGGTGTCGACGTTGGCGAGCAGGTCACCGGTGTTCTCGGCGCAGGCGTCGCCGAAGTCGGCCGCGGCCTCGCCGACCGCGGTGATCCACTCGTCGCTGCCGCGCTCGGCCGGCTGGATGCCGTACAGGTAGTCGTCCATCTCGGCGGGCTCGTAGCACGTCACCGCCGTCGAACGGCCCACCCCGCGGGGGTCGAAGCCGACGACGTCGAAGCGGTCCTGCAGCGGCTGCCCGACCGCGTAGTCGAGCGAGTCGTGGATGAAGTCGTAGCCCGACCCGCCGGGACCGCCCGGATTCACGAGCAGCGAGCCGAGCTTGTCGCCGTCGGCGACGTGGCGCACGAGCGCGAGGTCGATCTCCCCGGCCGACGGGTCGCTCCAGTCGAGCGGTGCCTTCGCGGTGGCGCACCCGAGCCCGTCGCCGCAGCGCTCCCACTCGAGCACCTGGGTGTAGAACGGTTCGAGCTCGGCCGACACCTGCTCGCCCGTCGGCGTCGAGACCGGCGGCTTCGAGTCGACGAGGGAGGGCACGCAGCCGCTCAGGGCGAGCACGGCGACGAGCGCGGCGACGACCGCGCCACTGCGCCGGCCACGAGGCGTCCGGGTCGTCGCAGACCGTCGTGCGGCGATGGCCCGGCTGGAGGTCGTGTCGGTCATGCGGCCCTTCGATGGTCGGTGGGGCGCACCGCGGAGACCAGCATGGCCTCGAGCGCGAGGGCGGGCTGGACGTTGCCCTCGATGCGGGTGCGCGCGGTCTGGATCGCGTCGAGCGTTGCGAGGGTGCGAGCGGGCGGCGCCTGCGCGGCGGCGCGCTCGAGCCGCGGCAGCAGCTCGCGATTGACGAGTTCGACGTCGGCCCCGAGCTGGATGAGCAGGATGTCGCGGTAGAGCGAGGCGAGGTCGACGAGGATCCGGTCGATGCCGTCGCGGAGGCTCCGCGTCGCGCGACGCTTCTGGTCGTCCTCGAGCGCCTTCAACTGCGGCCGGAGGGCCGGCGGCACGGCCTGGCCCGGCGCGATGCCGAGCGAGTGCAGCGCGTGCTCGCGCTCCTCCGCGTCGCGGAGCTCGGTGATCGCCTTCGCGTCGTCGCCGGCGATCTCGAGGAATCGCGCCGCGGTCATGACCGCCCCGGCCGTCGAACGCACGTCGAGCGCCAACTCGAGCGTCTCGGAGCGGCGCGCGCGGGCCTGCTCGTCGGTCGCGAGTCGATGGGCCATGCCGATGTGGCTCTGCGCCTCGCGGGCGGCGCGCTCGGCGAGGTCGGCGTCGACGCCGTCGCGGCGCACGAGGAGGGCCGCGACGTCGGCGACGCTCGGCACCTGCAGCCGCACGGAGCGCACGCGCGAGCGGATGGTCGGAATGAGGTCGGCCTCGCTCGGCGCGCAGAGGATCCAGACGGTGCGCTCCGGCGGCTCCTCGAGCTCTTTCAGCAGGAAGTTCGAGGTGTGCTCGGTCATGCGGTCGGCGTCTTCGACGATGATCACGCGGTGCCGTCCGATGGACGGCGCGTAGTGCGAGCGCTTGACGATGTCGCGCACGTCGTCGCGCTTGATGATCACGCCTTCGGTCGCGAGCACGTGGAGGTCGGGATGGCTGCGCGCGTCGACCTGGATGCGCGTCGCCTCGTCGCCGTCGGGCACCCCCGAGATGAGCGCGGTCGCGAACGCGTACGCGAGGTTCGACCGACCTGACCCGGGCGGGCCCGTGATGAGCCACGAGTGGGTCATCTGCTGCGACGAGGACGCCGTCGAGGGGCGCTCGCCGTCACCGGCCGGGGATGCCTCGCGGCGGACGCCGGCGGCCTCGGCGGCCGCCCGGAACACGGCGATCGCCGCCTCCTGGCCGGTCAGCTCGCTCCACACGCTCACGGGTCAACGCTACCTTCCACCGCCGACGCGGGACTCAGAGTCCGGTCAGCGTCGCGACGCGCTCGCGGATGGTCGCGGCGATCACGTCGACCGGTGCCGACGCGTCGACGACGAGGAACCGCTCGGGCTCGGCCTCGGCGAGTGCGAGGTACGCCGCGCGCACCCGGTCGTGGAACTCGGATGCCTCGGCCTCGAGCCGGTCGTACCGGGTGCGCGCCTCGTCGAGCCGGCCTCGGGCCGCCGAGGCGTCGAGGTCGAGCAGGATGGTGAGGTCGGGCATGAGCCCCTCGGTCGCCCACTCCGACAGGCCGCGCACGGCCTCCGGGTCGAGCACGCGACCGGCACCCTGGTAGGCGACCGACGAGTCGATGTACCGGTCCTGGATGACGACCTCGCCGCGCGCGAGCGCCGGACGCACCACGGTGGCGATGTGCTGGGCGCGGTCGGCGGCGTAGAGCAGCGCCTCGGCGCGGGGAGCGATGTCCCCGCGGTGATGCAGCACGATCTCGCGCACCTCGACGCCGACCTCGGTACCGCCCGGCTCGCGGGTGCGCAGCACCGTTCGGCCCTCGCCGGCGAGCCACTCGCGCAGCAGCTCGGCCTGGGTCGTCTTTCCCGAGCCGTCGCCGCCCTCGAGGGTGATGAAGAGGCCCGTGCCGGTCATCGGACCGGTCGCCGGGTCGACACCGGTCACTTCTTCGACGCCGTCTTCTTCGCCGCCGGCTTCTTGGCGGGCGCCTTCTTGCGCGGCGCCGCCGGGCCCTTGTCGCGCTTGATCTGCAGCAGCTCGACCGCACGCTCGAAGGTGATGTCCTCGACGGACTCCGCCCGCGGGATCGTCGCGTTCGTCGTGCCGTCGGTGACGTACGGGCCGAAGCGGCCGTCCTTCACCTTGATCGGCTTGCCGCTCACCGGGTCGTTCTCGAACTCCTTGAGCGCGCTCGAGGCGCGGCGGGCGCCGTACTTCGGCTGCGCGAACAGTTCGAGGGCACCGGCGAGGTCGATGTCGAAGATCGCATCCTCGCTCGGGAGGGTCCGGGTGTCGGCGTCCTTCTTGAGGTACGGACCGTAGCGGCCGTTCTGCGCCGTGATCTCGACGCCCGACTCGGGGTCGAGTCCGACGACGCGCGGCAGGTCGAGCAGCTTCAGCGCCGTCGCGAGGTCGACCTCTTCGATCTGCATGCTCTTGAAGAGCGAAGCGGTGCGCGGCTTCGGCGCGGCCGCCTTCTTGGCGCCGCGCTTGGGCTTCGAGGCCTCGACGACCTCGCCCGTGGCGGGGTCGACGGCGGCCTCGGCCGACGCCTCGGGCTCGGGCTCGACCTCGGTCACGTACGGACCGAACCGGCCGTCCTTCACGACGACCTGCTTGCCGTTCTCGGGGTTCAGGCCGAGCACGCGGTCGCCCTGCACGGGGGCCTCGATGAGCTCGCGGGCCTTCGCCTCGGTGAGTTCGTCGGGTGCGAGACCCTCGGGCAGGTTCACCCGTCGCGGTGCGGCGTCGGCCGCGGCATCCGCATCGACGGTCTCGAGGTAGGGGCCGTACTTCCCGATGCGCAACGTGATGTCGGGCGCGATCGCGACCGAGTTGATCTCGCGCGCATCGATGTCGCCGAGGTTGTCGACGACCTGGCGGAGGCCGCGGTGCTTCTCGGAGCCGAAGTAGAAGCTCGAGAGCCAGTCGACGCGGTCGGCCTCGCCGGCCGCGATGTGGTCGAGGTCGTCCTCCATCTCGGCGGTGAAGTCGTACTCCACGAGGTCGCCGAAGTGCTCTTCGAGCAGGCGCACCACCGAGAACGCCACCCAGCTCGGCACGAGCGCCTGACCGCGCTGCGTGACGTAACCGCGGTCGATGATCGTCGAGATGATCGAGGCGAACGTCGAGGGGCGGCCGATCCCGAGCTCTTCCAGGCGCTTGACGAGGCTGGCCTCGGTGTAGCGCGGCGGCGGGCTCGTCTCGTGGCCCTTGGCCTCGAGCTCCTCGAGCTTCAGCGCTTGGCCCTCCGCGAGCTGCGGGAGCTTCGCGTCGCCCGAGGCGTCGTCGCGGTTGCGCTCCTCGTCACGGCCCTCCTCGTACGCGGCGAGGAAGCCGCGGAAGGTGATGACGGTGCCGCTCGCGGTGAACTCCGCGACGGTGCCCCCGACCTTCGTCGTCGCGCCGGCGGGCGACGACGCCGAGGCATCCGTCGGCCCGACCTCGATCGTGACCGTCGCGGTCTGGCCCTTCGCATCGGCCATCTGCGAGGCGACCGTGCGCTTCCAGATCAGGTCGTACAGTTCGAACTCGCGACCGCGCAGGGCACCCTGCAGCGAGGCGGGCGTGCGGAAGACCTCGCCCGACGGGCGGATGGCCTCGTGCGCCTCCTGCGCGTTCTTCGACTTGCCAGCGTAGACGCGGGGCTTGTCGGGCACCGAGTCGGCGCCGTAGAGCGAGCTCGCCTGCGCGCGAGCGGCCGAGATCGCCTGCTGCGACAGCGAGTTCGAGTCGGTGCGCATATAGGTGATGTAGCCGTTCTCGTAGAGCGACTGCGCCACGCGCATCGTGTCCTTCGCCGAGAGGCGGAGCTTGCGCGCGGCCTCCTGCTGCAGGGTCGACGTCGTGAACGGCGCCGCCGGGCGGCGCGAGTACGGCTTCGTCTCGAGCTTCGAGACCCGGCGGGCGACCGTGTCGTCGCGGAGCGCCGCGGCGAGCGCCTGGGCGGTCGCCTCGTCGATGACGACGGCCTTCGAGGTGAGCTTCCCGGCATCGTCGAAGTCGCGGCCCGTCGCGATCCGCTCGCCGCCCACGCGCACGAGCTTCGCGTCGAAGGCGCTGCCCGCGGCGTCCGTGGCGAAGGTGCCGATCAGGTCCCAGTAGCCGGCCGCCACGAAGGCGAGCCGTTCGCGCTCGCGATCGACGACCAGACGGGTGGCGGCCGACTGCACGCGACCCGCCGAGAGGCCGGGACCGACCTTCCGCCAGAGCACGGGCGACACCTCGTAGCCGTAGAGGCGGTCGAGGATGCGCCGGGTCTCCTGCGCGTCGACGAGCGCGGTGTCGAGCTCGCGGGTGTTGTCCTTCGCCTTCTGGATCGCGTCCTTCGTGATCTCGTGGAAGACCATGCGGCGCACGGGCACCTTGGGCTTGAGCTCCTGCAGGAGGTGCCACGCGATGGCCTCGCCCTCGCGGTCCTCATCGGTGGCGAGCAGGAGTTCGTCGGCGCCCTTGAGCGCGCGCTTCAGTTCGGCGACCGTCTTCTTCTTCGAGTCGCTGACGACGTAGTAGGGCTCGAAGCCGTTGTCGACGTCGACCGAGAACTTGCCGAGCGGGCCCTTCTTGAGCTCGGCGGGAAGGTTCTTCGGCTCGATCAGGTCGCGGATGTGTCCCACCGACGAGAGCACCTCGTATCCCTCGCCCAGGTACTGGGCGATGGACTTCATCTTGGTCGGCGACTCGACGATCACCAGTTTTTTCGCGCCTGACACCAGACTCCTCTTGTTCCACTTCTGAGACGAGAACGCACATCGAATGCCGCGCCCCCGAGCGGTGTGCCGTGGCCGGCGGTTCGCTCCGCCGACAGCCACACCATACACATTCCGACCGGGAGCGCGCCCACTCCACCGCGTCCAATCGCGGCTCGACCACTCGCCGCGTCCCCTTGCGGTTCCTCCGCGGCGGAGGAGAATGGCCGCATGGACACGTCATCTCACGGCTCGTACACGGCCAAGCTGATCGACGGCCCGCTCGAGGGCAAGACCATCGCGACGGGGTTCCTCGACACGGGCGACCCCAAGCCGCGGCTCGAGCTCAACGCCGAAGCGGGCAAGCGCTACATCTATTCCCGTGCGGCCGGCCTCGAGTTCGAGACGCCGGGCGACGATCGCCCGTCCGCAGTCGACTACCGGTTCATCGAGACCGTCTTCGACTGACCGGCGCTCAGCCGCGCCACCCCGGCGGGCCTGCTCGCGCTCGCGCCGAGAGGACGAACCCGAGCATCGTCGTGCTCACCTCGATGTCGGCCACCGGACCGTCGAGCGTGCACGCGACGAGGCGCGCCCCGTTGCGCTCGGCGAGCTCGGCCGCGAGCTCGCACGGAACGCCGGCGACGATGCCCGCCGACGCATCGGCCGCGGCGAGGGCGGCGGCGTCGGCGGCGTTCGCCGCACGCTGAGACGTCACGAATGCACCGAGCACGGGCACGAGGAGCGACGACACGAGCACGATCGCGCCGACGAGCGCGAGGGCGACGACGGTCGCGGCGCCGCCCTCGTCGGTGCCGACGCGCCGACGACGTGCTTCGGGCGTCGGGCGATCGCCCGGCTCGGCGCGCGTCACAATCCGCCGCCGAGTGCGCACGATCGCGCTTCGAGCCGCACGGCGGCGAGCAGGCCGGTGCCCGACGTGCTGAGCAGCGCGCAGACGACCTCGCCGTCGTCGTCGACCTCGATCGCCACTTCGCCCGCGACCCGCGACGCGATCGCCCGGGCCCGGCCGGCGTCCTCGCCCCGGCCGAGCGCCCGAGCGGCATCGGCCGCCGCGTCCGTCAGTCGCACCTGCTGGGCGGCGAGCTGCACCGCCCCGAGGCAGGCGGCGAGCACGAGCGCGATCGCCGGCAGCGCGACGGCGAACTCCGCCGTCACGCTGCCGCGTTCGCGATCAGCCGACCGTGAGCGCATTCCGCACGAGATCGGTGAGGATGCCGCGGACCTCGTCGCCCCGCAGGATGACGACGAGCAGCCCGGCGAACCCGACCGCGGCCATCGTGGCGACGGCGTACTCGGCGGTCGCCGCACCGCGCTCGCCCGCGACCCGTCGCGCGAGCCGGCGGAGCCGGCCGTCGCGCCCGGGCGGGGTCGCGGGGTGCGACTCGGCGCGGGCGTCGGCCGCGTCGGTCGTCTCGGTGGATCGGTTGTGCATGTCGGTGTTCCCTTCGATTGCGCCGGCGGACCGGCGGATGGACGGCACGAGGCGGAGGGCGTCACCCGGCACCGCCGAGGGTGCCGGTGACGACGGAGATCATCAGGGGCGCGACGCCGAGCAGCACGAACGCCGGCAGCACGCAGAGCCCGAGCGGCAGCATCAACCCCACGCCGAGCGCGGCCGCCCGCGCCTCGCCGTCGGTCCGCGCCGCGCGACGCACCCGGAAGGCCTCGGCCCGCAGCAGCTCGGCGACCGGAGCACCTGCCCGGGTCGCCAGGCCGACGACCTCCTCGACGACGTCGCCGTCGCCGGTGTGCGGCAGGTGCCGGCGCATGGCGGCTCGCGCCAGGCCGCGCGCGCGTTCGATCGAGGTACCGCTCGACATCGCGATCGCGAGCAGCTCGAGTTCGAGGCCGGCGTCGGCGCGCGACGCCGAGGCGGCACGTGCGAGCCGCCGGTTCCAGCGCGATCCGGCCCAGAGCAGCAGCCCGCCGAGCACCAGGCACGTCACGCCGAGCGGGTTGCCGAGCAGCACGCCGACGGTGTCGAACCCGAGCAGCGCCCCGAAACCGAGCGCGACCGCCGGAAGCGCCGTGACGAGCCGGGCGCTCGCCGCCGGGCCCGCGAGGGCCGTTCCGACGTCGCGCCGCAGCTGGGCCTCGTCGCGCAACACGACCGCGAGCGCACGCAGCGTCGTGGCGAGCGGCGCTCCGGCCTCGGCGGCGACCGACCACGCCGCCGCGAGCACCGCCCAGGTCGACGATGCGCCGTCGTGGTCATGGCGGGCGCCCTCGATCGCCTCCGCGACCGACGCTCCCGCAGCCGCCGCAGCCGCCGCAGCGGCGAGCACGCGCTCGTCGGCGGTGGGCTCGGGCGACGTGACCGTCGGCGCCCGCCGGGCCCCGGGCCCGGCGCCCTCGACGGGTGACCCCCGGTCGGAGGTTCGCGCCGCTCTCCCCTCGGTCGTGCGCCCGACCGACACGTACCGCCAGGCGCTCGCGGCGGGGACGCCCGCGGAGAGCAGCACGGCGAGCCGCTCGGTGAGCCCGGCGACGGCGTCGACCTCCGCCCCCGGGTCGGCGCGGCGCCGCAGGCGCAGTCGGGCGATCACAGCGCCTCGATCCCGAGCCGGCCGCCGTCGAGCTCGAATCGGCCGACCTGCGCGAGCCGGCGTCGGCCGTCGACGCGTTCGAGATGCAGCACGAGGTCGAAGGCGCTGGCGGTCTGCCGTGCGACGGCCTCGGCGGTGAGACCGGCCGTCGCGCCGAGGGCCTCGAGGCGTGCGGGCACGTCGGCGAGCGAGTTGGCGTGCAGGGTGCCGGCCCCGCCGTCGTGCCCGGTGTTGAGCGCGGCCAGGAGCTCGCGCAGCTCCGCGCCGCGGCATTCGCCGACGACGAGCCGGTCGGGCCGCATCCGCAGCGCTTCGCGCAGCAGCGCGTCGAGCCCGATGCGCCCGGTGCCCTCGAGGTTCGGCTGGCGGGCCTCGAGGGCGGCGACGTGCGGGTGGGCGAGCTGCAGTTCGGCGACGTCCTCGATGACGACGATGCGCTCGGCTTCGGGCGCCGCGCTGAGCAGGGCGCCGAGCAGGGTCGTCTTGCCGGTGCCGCCCGCGCCGGTGATCAGGAGGTTCTCCCGGTCGGCGACGGCCGCGGCGAGGCGAGCGCGCTGCGCCTCGTCGAGCATGCCGCCCTGCGCGAGGTCGTCGAGCGAGCGGCCCGCCGCGCGCGGGATGCGCACCGAGACCAGCGTGCCGCAGGTCGAGACCGGCGGCAGCACGACGTGCACGCGGATGCCTCGTCCGAGCCGCACGTCGACGGCCGGGGTCGCCTCGTCGACATGACGGCCGCCCCGTGCGATCAACCGCACCGCGAGCGCCCGCACCTCGGCCTCATCGGCCGACCACGCCGGTTCATGGCGGGCACCGTGCCCGCGGTCCACCCACAGCCCGGCGGATCCGTTGACGAAGAGGTCGGTGACGGGACCGTCGGCGGCGAAGGGCTCGAGCGGCCCGAGCTCCGACAGGTCGACGGAGCCGCCCGCACCGGCCTCGACCTGCGCGGCATCGGGCGGGCGCGGCACGAACGGAGCACGCGCCGCCCGGTCGGCCCGACCGGCAGCGGCGGCGGAACCGGCAGCCGCAGCAGCACCGGCACCCGCAGCGGCACCGGCGCCATCGGCCGCATCCACCGGCGGCGACGCCGCACTCGCTCGCCACGAGGGCGTCGCGACGAATGGGAGGCTCATGGGGCCGAGCGTATGGAGCGGGTCGCACCGCGAGGCATCCATCGCACCGAGATGTGCAGAGAGCCCTCCCCCACACCGTTGTGGAGGAGGGCTCTCGCCGGGCACCGGCCGCGACATGCACCGGTGCGTTAAAAGAAGGGGGCGGCACCCATTGGGGGGAACAGGTGCCGCCTCGGCAGCACAAGGATTGGGGGGAATCTCAAGTGCTGCAGGCCTCGAAACGAGTGTTCGGGCGGTACTCAGTGTACGGCCTCAGAAACAATGCGCAAGCATTTTTTGTCCTCATTTGTGCGGACACTCAGAAATCTCTGCGCAAAGGCACAGTAGCGCCTTCGGAAGCCGCGCGGAAGAGCAATCGAACGATGTGTTTCCGCACCCGCGCAACACGGTCACGGACGCGGGGTAGTGTGCTGGGTGGGGCAGGCGACCCAACCGATGAAACAGATCGCGAAGGAGCGACCGGAGAACCATGACCGTTCAGATCGATCACGCACTCGAGGAGATCAGGCGCTTCCGTCCGAGCCCCGAGTTCGCCGCCCAAGCCGTCGCCGACGAGCGCCTCTACGAGGCCGCGAAGGCCGACCGCCTCGGATTCTGGGCCGACCAGGCCCGTGAGCTGCTGACCTGGCAGAAGCCGTTCACCCGAACCCTCGACTGGTCGAACCCGCCGTTCGCGAAGTGGTTCGACGACGGCGAGCTCAATGTCGCCGTGAACTGCCTCGACCGTCACGTCGAGGCCGGCCTCGGCGACCGCGTCGCCATCCACTTCGAGGGCGAGCCCGGCGACAGCCGCGACATCACCTACGCCGAGCTGACCGACGAGGTCAAGCGCGCGGCGAACGTGCTCGAGGGACTCGGCGTGGGCGAGGGCGACCGGGTCGCCATCTACCTGCCGATGATCCCCGAGGCCGTCGTCTCGATGCTCGCGGTCGCGCGCATCGGCGCGATCCACTCGGTCGTGTTCGGCGGATTCAGCTCGGACAGCCTCGCCTCGCGCATCGACGACGCCGAGGCGAAGGTCGTCATCACCGCCGACGGCGGCTACCGCAAGGGCCGGGTCTTCCCGCTGAAGCCGACCGTCGACGAGGCGATCGCGAAGACGGCGGGGTCGGTCGAGAAGGTGCTCGTCGTCAAGCGCACGGGCAACGACGTCGACGTCGAGGCGGGGCGCGACGTGTGGTGGCACGACACCGTCGCCGAGGCATCCGGCGAGCACGAGCCGAAGGCGTTCAACGCCGAGCACCCGCTGTTCATCCTCTACACGTCGGGCACGACCGGAAAGCCGAAGGGCGTCGTGCACTCGAGCGGCGGCTACCTCACCCAGGCGGCGTTCACGCACAAGAACGTCTTCGACCTGCACCCCGAGACCGACGTCTACTGGTGCACCGCCGACGTCGGCTGGATCACGGGCCACTCCTACGTCGTCTACGGTCCGCTCGCGAACGCGGCGACGCAGGTGCTCTACGAAGGCACTCCCGACACGCCGCACCCCGGCCGGTGGTGGGAGATCGTCGAGAAGTACAAGGTCTCGATCCTCTACACGGCCCCGACCGCGATCCGCTCCTTCATGAAGCTCGGCCGGCAGATCCCGCACCAGTTCAACCTGCGCTCGCTGCGGCTGCTCGGCTCGGTCGGCGAGCCGATCAACCCCGAGGCGTGGATCTGGTACCGCCACGTCATCGGCGGCGGCTCGATCCCCGTGGTCGACACGTGGTGGCAGACCGAGACCGGCGCGATCATGATCTCGGCGATGCCCGGCATCACCGACCTGAAGCCCGGCTCGGCGCAGGTGGCGATCCCCGGCATCTCGATCGACATCCTGAGCGACGACGGCACGCCCGTCGAGGGCGAGGACGGCGGCCTGCTCGTCATCACCGAGCCCTGGCCGTCGATGCTCCGGGGCATCTGGGGCGACCCCGAGCGGTTCAAGGAGACCTACTGGGAGAAGTTCGGCGACAAGTACTTCGCCGGCGACGGCGCCCGCCGCGACGAGGACGGCGACATCTGGCTGCTCGGCCGGGTCGACGACGTGATGAACGTCTCGGGCCACCGCCTGTCGACGGCCGAGATCGAGTCGTCGCTCGTCGCCCACCCGTGGACGGCCGAGGCCGCCGTCGTCGGTGCGTCCGACGAGACCACGGGCCAGGCGGTCGTCGCCTTCGTCATCCTCAAGCAGAGCCAGGCCGAGCACGGCGACGACCTCGCCGCCGCCTCCGAGGAGCTTCGCAAGCACGTCGCCACCCAGATCGGCGCGATCGCCCGGCCGCGCCAGGTGTTCATCGTCAACGAACTGCCCAAGACGCGATCGGGCAAGATCATGCGCCGCCTGCTGCGCGACCTCGCCGAGGGCCGCCAGATCGGCGACACGACGACGCTCGCCGACACCTCGATCATGCAGATCATCAGCGAGCAGGTGAAGTAGCCCTTCACCCGGCCCCACGACGACGGATGCCTCGGCGGGAAGATTCCCGCCGAGGCATCCGTGTTCGGGTCGGTGCGTCAGGCGAACTCGACGACGAGCTCGAGCTCGACGGGCGAGTCGAGCGGCAGCACCGCGACGCCGACGGCGGAGCGGGCGTGCCGGCCGGCCTCGCCGAAGATCTCGCCGAGCGCCTCGGACGCCCCGTTGATGACACCGGGCTGGCCGGTGAATGCGGGGTCGCTCGCGACGAAGCCGACGAGCTTCACGATGCGGGTCACGCGGTCGAGCGAGCCGATCTCGGCGCGCACCGCGGCGAGGGCGTTGAGCACGCACGTGCGGGCGTACTCCTTGGCGTCGTCGGCGGGCACGAGTCCGTGGCCGTCGCCGACCTTGCCGGTGGCCGGAAGGCTGCCGGCCGTGAACGGCAGCTGGCCCGACGTGTAGACGTAGGAGCCGGTGACGACGGCGGGCACGTAGGCGGCGACGGGTGCGGCGACCTCGGGGAGCTCGATGCCGAGCTCGGCGAGGCGGGCCTCGTAGCCGGCCATCAGGCGTGCCCCTCGCCCTCGAACTGCTTCGCGGCCTGCGCGGCCGCGGCGGCGCCCGCCTGGGCCGCTTGCGACGACTCGCCGCCCTTCGGCCGCTTCAGGTAGGCGACGAGCCCGCCCTCCGGTCCCTGGACGATCTGGACGAGCTCCCACCCCTCCGAGCCCCAGTTGTTGAGGATCGCGGCGGTGTTGTGGATGAGCAGCGGAGTGGTGATGTACTCCCAGGCCGGCATATGGGCTCCCTCGGTGGATGTCTCGTGCACGACCAGGCGTGCGATGATGACGGTTCTCGGCGTGTCGCCCCTGACGCGACGCCCAGCGCGCGTATCGGGTTTTGTCAGCCTTCTCCGTTACGCTCCACTATATGTCTGCCCAAAAACGTAGGATGAGCGACGTCGGCACCGGGATCCTCGGCTTCGTCGGCATGAGCGTCGTCGCCGGCGTCCTCGTCACCGCAGCGGTGACCCCCGCCCTCGCCGTCACCGGCATGGCCGCCAACAACAGCATCACGATGTTCGAGAACCTTCCGAGCGCACTCGAGATCGGCGAGCTGGCGCAGAAGTCCACGATCTACGCGGTGAAGCCCGACGGCAAGGCCTCGCCGATGGCGTGGTTCTACGACGACAACCGCGAAGAGGTCGCGTTCGAGTACATCTCGCCGTTCCTGAAGGACGCGGCGATCGCGGGTGAGGACCCGCGGTTCTACGACCACGGCGGCATCGACATCGCGGGCACCATCCGCGGCGCGCTCTCGACGGTGAGCGGCAACGGCACCCAGGGCGGATCGTCGATCACGCAGCAGTACGTGAAGAACGTGCTCGTCGCGAACGACATGGCGAAGGCCAAGACGCCCGAAGAGCGCATCGAGGCGTGGGAGAAGCACACCGAGACCTCGGTCGACCGCAAGCTCAAGGAGATGCGGTACGCGATCACCGTCGAGAAGCAGTACTCGAAGGACGACATCCTCCGCGGCTATCTCAACATCGCCGGCTTCGGCGGCCAGATCTACGGCGTGCAGACCGCCGCGCAGTACTACTTCAGCACGAACGCGAAGGACCTGACCCTCGCCCAGGCAGCGAGCCTGATCGCGATCGTGAACAGCCCCGAGGAGTTCCGTCTCGACTACCCCGAGGACGAGCTCAACGGTGCGAAGACCGTCGTGAACGGCGAGACCGTGCCGTACGCGCGCAACAAGGAGCGCCGCGACTACATCCTCGACAAGATGCTCGAGCAGAAGAAGATCACGAAGGAGCAGCACGACGCGGCGATCGCCGAGCCCGTCGCGCCGAAGATCAAGGAGCCCTCGAGCGGCTGCCAGGCGTCGAAGGTGTATGCGTACTTCTGCGACTACGTGACGTGGGAGATCAAGCTCAAGATGGACAACCCCGAGACGCCCGACGTCAACGAGGGTGAGGAGATGCTCGAGCGCGGCGGTCTCGACATCTACACGACGATCGACATGGACATGCAGGCCGCGGCGTACTCGGCCGTGCACGACAACGTGCCGTCGTCGATCCCCGAGGCCGACATCGGCGCCTCGGCCGTCTCGGTGCAGGTGGGCACCGGCCGCGTCCTCGCCATGGTGCAGAACACCGTCTACAACGTCGACCCCGAGGTCACGGGCGACGGCTACGACGCCGTGAACTACAACTCGACCATCGACTACGGCGGCTCGAGCGGCTTCCAGCCCGGTTCGACGTTCAAGATCTTCACCCTCGGCGAGTGGCTGAAGGAGGGGCACTCGGTCAACGAGAGCATGGACGCCCGGCGTCGCAGCGACTGGGGCACGTTCAAGAGCAGCTGCCCCGCCGACAACGTCTACGCCGGAGACTGGGACCCGCGCAACGACGAGGGCGGCAACGGCGGCTACTGGTCGGCGCTGTACAACACCGTGAACTCCGAGAACACCGGCTTCATCGCGATGGCGAAGCAGCTCGACCTGTGCGGCATCAAGAACACGGCGACCGGGCTCATGAGCGCGGGCCGAGCCGACGGCAAGCCGCTCGGCGAGGGTGTCAACGGCGACGGCGACCGCATCGCGTTCGGCCCCTCGGCCGTGCTCGGCACGGAGGAGATCGCCCCGATCTCGATGGCGACCGCGTTCGCCGCGGTCGCGGGCGGCGGCAAGTCGTGCACGCCGATCGTGATCGACAAGATCCTCGACGGCAACGGCGAGCCGCTCGACCCGCCGAAGTCGACCTGCACCCAGGCGATCACCCCCGACGTCGCCGCGGGCATGACCTACGCGCTCCAGAAGGTCATGACCGACGGCACCGGCCGTTCGTCGCGCTGGCAGATGGACACCGCCGGCACGCCGATGATCGGAAAGACCGGTACGACCGACGACGCGGTCGCCACCTGGATGAGCGGCGCCTCGTCGAAGGTCGCGACGGTCGTCGGCGTGTACAACGCCACCGGCTTCGTGAACCTGCGCGAGACCACCATCAACGGCGAGCAGGCCGCCGTCCTCCGTCACAACATCTGGCCGCGCATCATGGACGTCGCCAACAACAAGTACGGCGGCGATGCGTTCCCCGAGCCCAAGTCGCAGTACCTGCAGACGCCCATGGCGAACGTGCCGAGCGTGCTCGGCCTCGCCCCCGAGGCGGCCCAGAAGGCGCTCGAGCAGGCCGGCTTCGGCTGGTCGATGGACGGCGAGGTCGACTCGTCGCAGCCGAAGGGCACGATCGGCAGCCAGTCGGCCAGCGGCCAGGCGCCTCGCGGCTCCTCGATCTCGCTGAAGGTCAGCCGCGGCAACCTGAGCCCGGTGCCCGACGTCACCGGTATGCCGGCCGACCAGGCCGAGGCGACGCTCGCCGCGGCCGGCTACCGGGTCGACCGCAACCGCCAGGACACGGACGACCAGAGCCAGGACGGCCTCGTCGTCTCGCAGTCCCCGGGGCCGGGTGAGAACGCGAAGCCCGGCGACAAGATCACGATCGTGATCGGCCGCTACACGGGCGGCGACGGCGGCGGCGACGACAAGCCCGGCACCGACGGCAACGTCCTCCCGGGCGACGGTTGACCGGCCGCCTGACGCCCGTCGCGCGGATCGCCCTGGCGATCGGCGCGGCGGGCGTCGCCGCATTCGCGTGGGGTTCGCTCGTCGAGCGCACCCGATGGACGCTGCGTCGCGCCGAGGTGCCGGTCCTCCCCGCGGGCGCCCGGCCGATCCGGGTGCTGCACCTCTCCGACCTGCACATGGCGCCCTGGCAGCGCGACAAGCAGGACTGGGTGCGCGCGCTGGCCGACCTCGAGCCCGACCTCATCGTCGACACGGGCGACAACCTCGGCCACGAGCGCGGCCTCGAGGGCATCCGCCGCGCCTTCGAACCGTTCCGCGGCGTCCCCGGCGTCTTCGTCAACGGGTCCAACGACTACTTCGGCCCGGTGCCGAAGAACCCGTTCGGCTACTTCATGGGGCCCTCCCGTCACCGTCCGAAGTCGAAGCGGCTCGACATCGTCGCGCTGCACGCGTTTTTCGCCGAGCTCGGCTGGCAGGACCTCGACAACACGGCGACGAGTCTCGACCTGCACGGCACGCACTTCGAACTCTTCGGCGTCGACGACCCGCACAAGGGCTACGACCGGCTCGACCTCATCGCGGGCGCGATCGACGAGCTGCGAGCCGACGATCCGCTCGGCGACGAGATGTGGCCCGATGCCGGGCGCTCCCGGGGATCGAAGGCCGCTGCGGTCGCGCGCCCGACCGTGACCGTCGGCGTCGCGCACGCGCCGTACCAGCGAGTGCTCAACTCCTTCGTGAACCACGGCGCGCAGCTCATCCTCGCCGGTCACACGCACGGCGGCCAGGTGTGCGTACCCGGCTTCGGAGCACTCGTCACGAACTGCGACATCCCCCGCAAGCAGGTGAAGGGACTGAGCGTCTGGCGGCACGGGTTGCGCTCGGCGTTCCTCAACGTGTCGGCGGGGCTCGGCACGTCGATCTTCGCGCCGGTGCGCTTCGCATGCCCGCCCGAGGCGACGCTGATCACGCTCGTCCCGGCCGAGTGACGACGCGCGGATGCCTCGGCGAACGGTGCTCGCTCGAGGCATCCGGTCGACTGGTCAGCGAGGCTCGATTTATCGGCTATCCTTGTTGAGGCCCTGACGGGCCACCGGGGTGTGGCGCAGCTTGGTAGCGCGCTTCGTTCGGGACGAAGAGGTCGCAGGTTCAAATCCTGTCACCCCGACCACATCGCAAGACCCCCTCCGATTCGGAGGGGGTCTTGTCATTTCCGCCGCGGAGGTCGCCCGCGATTGCTAGCGTGAGTGCCGACCCGGATCGGAAGGTGCTCGATGTTCGGAATCCCCTCACGCACGCCGCTGGCCGTGCTCACGGCGCTCGGCGTGTGTCTCACCGCGATCGCGGCACCGTCGGCGGCGTTCGCGGAGTCGCGCACGGCGTCGGCCGGGCGTTCGGCCACGCCGACGTCGCCGGCCTCCGCGGTCGGTGCTCCGGGCCCGGGCGCCGCGCCCGTCGAGACGCCCTCGATGGGCGACTACGCCCCCGAGCGGTATCGGGTGGAGGCGAGCGCCCTGCCGAGCGAGCTCGCGACCGCGATCGAGACCGACCTCGGCATCACCCCGTCCGAGTACCTCGCCGAGGCCGACGCCGCGGTCGATGCGGGAGACGTGCTCGACCATCTCGCGGCCGCGGGCGTGCCCACCGACGACGCGGTGCTCGACGGCACCGAGCTCACCGTGCTCGTCGACGACGAGGCGCAGGCGGAGCTCGTGGCCGCGACCGGCGCGACGCCCGTCTACGAACCCGTGGCGGGCATGGGGGCCGACTACTCCGACGTGGCCTTCGACGCCGCAGCCGACCTCGTCGGCGGCACCGGCTGGACCTACTCCTTCGTCGACGACGGGAAGCAGTACTACTCGTCGTGCTCGATCGGCTTCAACGGCCGGTCGACCACGACGGGGGCCCACCAGTTCGCGACCGCCGGCCATTGCCTCGACGGCTGGTCCACCGACAGCACCCGCATCTACGCCCAGAACCTGGTGCGGCCGGCCGACCCAGCCTGGCGCCTGGGCGCCGAGATCGGCACCCGGGTGCCCGGCAGCGTCGTGTACGGCTCGAACATCGACTCCGCCCGGGTGTCGGTCGGCGCCGGCTGGACCCCGAAGCCGATCGTCTCGACCTGGGGCGGCGGCGCGGGCGCTCCGACGGCGGGCTCCCCCGTGACCGTTCGCGGTGCGACGGCCGGCGTCGTCGGCGCGAAGCTCTGCAAGTCGGGCCGTACGACGGGCTGGACCTGCGGTTCCGTGGTGAGCCTCGAAACCGTCGAGGTCGGCGGTCGGGCGGTCAATTCCGTCGTCGCGAGCGTCTGCGCGATCCCCGGCGACAGCGGCGGCGCGGCCCTGCTCGGCAACTACGCCGTCGGCATCACCTCCGGGTCGAACGCGAGCCAGACGACCTGCGCGTCCCGGCCGCTCGCCGCGTTCTTCGCGATGACGTCGTCGCGCGGCCAGGACGTGCTCGAGTTCAACAAGGGCTGGCAGCTCTCGGTCGCGGTCCGTACCCCGGTGGTCGCCCAGCCCGCGGGCGGTCGCGCGTTCACGGGCGGCAGCATCACCGGAACGGTGCCGCAGGCCCCGGTCGGCACCGTCGTGTCGCTCTACGTCGACGGTGGGTCGACGCCCGTGTCGACGGCGAGGCTCACGAAGACCGGCGGATCGTTCGCCGCGCCGTTGACCGGCGTCGCCCTCGGTGCCCACGCGTGGAAGGTCGTCGCGAAGTACGGCAAGTACTCGACGTCGGCGGCGGCCACCGGCTCGGTGACGGTCGTGCCGCCGCCGAAGGTCGACCGCCTGGCCGGCGGCGACCGCTACGCGACCGCCGTGGCGATCTCGAAGGCCGCCTTCCCATCGACCGCGCCCGTCGTCTACGTGGCCTCCGGTGCGGGTTTCGCCGATGCGCTCGCCGCCGCCCCCGCCGCCGCGAAGTCGGGCGGCCCGCTCCTGCTCACGCCGAAGTACCAACCGCCCGCCGCGCTCCTCGCCGAACTCGCGCGCCTGAAGCCGGCGAAGATCGTCGTCGTCGGAGGGACGGGGGTCGTCGCCGGTTCGACCGCGAACGCCTTCGCGAAGATCGCGCCGGTGGTCCGCCTCGGCGGTGCCGACCGATACGCGACCAGCCGCAAGGTGGTCGACTACGCGTTCCCGGGCACCACCGCCGCGGTGTACGTCGCGTCCGGGGCGAACTTCCCCGACGCGCTCGGCGCGAGTGCCGCGAGCGGCCGATACGACTCCCCCGTCGTGCTCACGAACGGCACGTCGCTCGACACGGCGACCTCGTCGCTCGTGAAGCGACTCGCGCCGACGAAGATCCGCGTCGCCGGCGGCAGCGCCGTCGTCTCAAACACGGTCCTCGGAGCGCTCCAGAAGCTCGCGGCCGACACCAAGCGCGTCGCCGGCACCGACCGCTTCAGCACCGGTTTCGCGATCAACAAGGATGCGTTCTCGTCGAGCGAGCGGGTGTTCGTGGCCAACGGCCTCAACTTCCCCGACGCGCTCGCGGGCGCCGCGTTCGCCGGCGGAACCGCGTCGCCGCTCTACCTGAGCCCGCAGAGCTGCCTTCCGAAGGGCACGCGCAACGAGCTGCTCCGGCTCGGCGCCACCCGGGTGACGCTGCTCGGCGCGACGGGCGTGCTGGGCGACGGCGTCGCCCGGCTCGGGGAGTGCTGAGCCGCGCCGACGCCTCGATGCCCCTGCGCCCGACGGTGCGGGGGCATCGCCCGTTCAGGGCCGCCCGATCCCGCGCAGCTCCCAGCCGGCCGAACGCCAGGCCGCGACGTCGAGCACGTTCCGGGCGTCGATGATGCGGCGCCCCGCGACGAGCCGACCGGTGTCGACCGGATCGAGCGACCGGTACTCGCGCCACTCCGTCACGAGCACGACGAGATCGGCCCCGCGCAGCGCCTCGCGCGTCGAGCTCACGTACGCGAGCTGCGGGTGACGAGCACGGGCGTTCTCGATGCCCTCGGGGTCGGTCGCGACGACGTCGGCGCCGAGCCCCGTGAGCTGCACCGCGACATCGAGTGCGGGCGAGTCGCGCACGTCGTCGGAGTCGGGCTTGAAGGTCACGCCGAGCACGGCGATGCGCGTTCGGTGCACGCTGCCGCCGAGCGCCTCGACGGCGAGGTCGACGACGCGCTGCCGCTGCCTGAGGTTGATCGCGTCGACCTCGCGCAGGAACGCGAGCGACTCGCCGTGCCCGAGCTCATCCGCACGGGCGGTGAAGGCTCGGATGTCCTTCGGCAGGCACCCGCCGCCGAACCCGACGCCGGCGTTGAGGAAGCGCCGGCCGATGCGTGCGTCGTGGCCGATCGCATCGGCGAGGGCGACCACGTCGGCACCGGTGGCGTCGGCGATCTCGGCCATCGCGTTGATGAAGCTGATCTTCGTCGCGAGGAACGCGTTGGCGGCGACCTTCACGAGTTCCGCGGTCGCGTAGTCGGTCACGATGCGCGGTGCACCGGCTTCGATCGCGGCGCGGTACACCTGGTCGAGCTGGGATGCCGCGTGGCCGTCGCCGCCGGGATCACGGACGCCGTAGACGAGCCGATCGGGTTCGAGGGTGTCGCGCACCGCGAAGCCCTCGCGCAGGAACTCGGGGTTCCACGCGAGCTCCGCGTGCGGTGCGACCTCCGAGAGCCGCGCGGCGAGCCGGGCCGCGGTGCCCACGGGCACTGTGCTCTTGCCGACGACGAGCGAGCCCGGCGCCAGATGCGGCGCCAGCGCCTCGAACGCGGCGGCGACGTACCGGAGGTCGGCCGCGTGCGTGTCGGCGGCCTGCGGCGTCCCGACGGCGACGAAATGCACCTCGGCATCGGCGGCGTCGGCGATGTCGGTCGAGAACCGCAGGCGACCGGTCGCCGTGGCCGACGTGAGGATCTCGGCGAGCCCGGGTTCGAAGAACGGCGGCCGACCGGCGGCCAGTGCCGCGATCTTCGCCGCGTCGACGTCGACGCCCACGACCTCGTGTCCGAGCTCGGCCATCGCCGAGGCGTGCACCGCCCCGAGGTAGCCGCAACCGATCACCGAGATGCGCATGGCAGGTCCTTCCGTGCAGGGGTTCCATTCTCGCGCGATCGACCGCTGGCCGCCCGAAGCAACCGCTCGAGCGGACCGCGGCCGAGATAGCGGCGCCAGCACCACGCGAAGATCATGCTGCCGACGATGAGGCCGACCGTGAGCGCCCACGAGTCGTCGGTCAGATAGCCGCCCTCGGCGCGCTTCGCGGCCGAGATCACGACGAGGTGCAGGGTGTAGACGCTGAGCGGCATCGCCCCCATCGCGGTCACGGGCGACAGCACCGCGCCGGCGACCCTTCGCACGGCGGGGCGGGCGAGCGCCGTGAGGGTCACGGTCGCGGCGACGATGACGAGCCCGACGCCCACATTGCCGACCGCCAGCGCCGAGGCCGAGAGCGCATGCTCGAACACCGACGCCGAGGCATCCGCCTCTTCGGGCAGTACGCGAGTGAGCGGCAGCATCACCGCCGCCGCGAGCGCCCCGAACAGGGCGTAGCGTGCGACCACCCCCGGTGACGCGGCGCCGAGTCGCGCGAGCCCCAGGCCGATGAGCATGACCGGCACCCACACGATGACCGGGTACGCGCCCGTGAGCACCCAGTCGAGGAGCAGTCGCACCTCGCTGTCGCGCGCCGCGACGATCTCGGGACTGTACTGCGCGGCGGCCGCGAGGCCCGGCGTGATCGCCAGGAGCGCGGCGCCGAGCGCGATCGCGACCCGCGCGGGCACGAACAGCAGCGGCAGCATGAGCAGGAACGCGACGCCGTAGACGTCGAGGATGATGTAGACGAGGGGCTGCAGGGTCACCGCGATCAGCAGGCCGAGCCCTATGAGGATGAGCGCGCGCACCGAGATCTGGCGACGCAGGAGCCCCCGCCCGGCCGAGATCGGCCGCACGCCGCCCGAGATGAAGCCGAGTCCGAAGCCCGCCGTCAGGGCGAAGAGCAACCGAGGACGCTCGTCGGCCATCGCGATGAGTTCGGCGGCCTCGAGCGTCGCCGCGGCGGGCGCCACATGGGCGATGAACATGCCGATGAGCGCGATCCCGCGGGCGGCGTCGATGCCGTCGACACGGATCGGGGACGTCGCGCGCACCCGTGAGCGCGCGGATCGCACGCCCGGCGTGGTGCTCACCGCACGACGACCGTCGGGGCCTCGAGGCGCGAGAGCACGCCGTGACTGACCGATCCGAGCAGGAACCGCGCGATCGCACCCCGGCCGTGGCTGCCGACCACGAGCAGCTCGGCCTCAGCGGCTGCCTCGGCGAGCGCGGTGACCGGGTCGCCCGCTTCGACGCGGCGTTCGATCTCGAGGTCGGGTCGGTCGGCGACGAGCGGGGCGAGCGAGGCGTCGAGCACCTCGCGGGCCGCCTCGGTCAGGTCGTCGACCGCGACCATCGCCGGACCGTAGCCGTACTCGCCCCCGGCCATCAGCGCCATGTCCCAGGCGTGCACGGCGATGAGCGGGACCGATCGTCGCTCGGCCTCGTCGGCGGCGAACGCGAGGGCGCGCGCGCCCACCTCGGAGCCGTCGACGCCGATGACGACGCCGCGCCGGGCCGAGACGTCGATGTCGGGCACGACGACGACGGGAGCCCGGCTCGCGGCGGCGATGCGCAGGCTGTGCACGCCGCGCCGGCTCGGCCGCTTGCCGCCGTGCCAGTCGCTGCCGACGACGAGCAGCTCCGCGCCCTTGGAGCGGTCCGCGAAGACCTCGACGGGCGATCCCTGTTCGAGATCCGTCGCGACGTCGAGCGACGGGTCGACGTCGAGCGCGACCGTCGCCGCGTCGGCGAGCGACGCGCGCGCCCGGTCGAGCGCCGCGAGCAGCAGTTTCGCATCGCCCGTCGCCTCGACCGCGCTGTCGACGACGTGCACGAGCCGGAGCGGCGACCGATGGGCGGAGGCGCGTTCGGCCCCCCAGCGCACGGCCCGCAGGCCGGCGCTCTCGGCGGTGCTGACTCCGACGACGATTTCGCTCATGCGGGGGCCTCCCTGCCTCAATCATCACGCGGATGACTCGGCGGCACCACCCTCGGTGACGACCGGTCCGATCGCCTGGCCGCGGTCGGCGGCCGCTCGATCATGACTCGATCAGTGGCGGCCGTTGAGCACGCCGCCCGACTCCTGCAGGTAGCAGACCCCGCACAGCGACTCGTACGCGACCTCGACGCCGTCGATGGCGACCTGGTCGCCGTCGAAGATGTAGCGGCCGTCGATGCGCCGCCCGTTGAAGATCGCCTTGCGCCCGCAGCGGCAGATCGTCTTCAGCTCCTCGAGCGAATGCGAGATCTCGAGGAGCCGGCGGCTGCCGGGGAAGGCGACCGTCTGGAAGTCGGTGCGGATGCCGTAGGCGAGCACCGGGATGCCGTCGATCAGCGCGATGCGCAGGAGGTCGTCGACCTGGTCGGACGACAGGAACTGCGCCTCGTCGACGAGCAGGCAGCTGACGTCGCGACCGGCCTCTTCGATGACTCGGGTGCGGTGCGACTGGAACCGGTCGAGCACGGTCACCCCGGGCTCGATGACGAAGTCGACCTCTCGCACGACCCCGAGGCGGGACACGATGTCGCGGTCGCCCTTCGTGTCGATCGCCGGCTTCGCGAGCAGCACCCGGTGGCCGCGCTCCTCATAGTTGAACGCCGCCTGGAGCAACGCCGTCGACTTGCCGGAGTTCATCGCCCCATAGCGGAAGTACAGTTTCGCCATCTACTCGAGGAATCCATCCTCCGCCGCACGGCGGATCAACTCGGCCTTGCGGCTGGCCGGCTTGCCCACCTTCGCATACTTCTCGCGCACCCGGCGCAGGTACGTCTTCGCGGTCTCGTAGCCGACGTCCATGCGCTGGCCGACCTCGAGCGTGCTGAGGCCCTGGGCGTAGTAGCGCAGGGCCTTCTCCTCGGCCGGGCTGAGGTGCACGCCCGACATGGTCGTGGTGCCGGGCTGGCCGCCCTGGGCGTGCTGATCCTGGGCGCGCGTGTGCCTGGGCAGCCGCTCGCCGCGCATCACGCGCCGCGCGTAGTCGACGAGGGTCTCGGCCGGCAGGGTCTTCGAGACGAACCCGGCCGCGCCGGCGGCCATGCTCCGCTCGCGCGACTCCTCGTCGTCGAGCGCGGTCACGACGATCACGCGGGCGCCGGCGGCGCGGCACGCGCGGATGCGGGACTCGATCGACACACTGTCGCCGAGCTGGAGGTCCATCAGGACGAGCTCGACCGGGAACGCCGGGCTTCGCACGAGGTCCATCCAGGTGGTCGCGGTCACGACGACCTCGAAATCGGGCGCGAGGTCGGCGAACCACCTCGCCAGGCTGTCGACGATCAGCTCGTGGTCGTCGAGGATCGCGAGCCGATGGCGCGGCGGCGTTGCCGGTTCATTCGATGACATATCTCAGCTCCACACTCACATTCTCACGCGTCGCGACCGATTCGGCACCCAACGCCACCGCACGAGCCACCGCGACGAACCGGTCGAGTTCGCGTTTGGCGGGCGGATGGGCGGCCGGATCGGCGACGATGCGGATGGACCCGCCGTCGGGTTCGGGCGAGAACGACACGCTCACGCGCTCGGATCGGTCGGCGTCGGTGAGCCAGGTGATGAGCGCGGTGAGGGCGGAACGCTGGTCGTCGCCGAGGGCGTCCGCGGCTCCTGCGGGGTCGTCGACGAGGGTCTCGACGCCCCGGCTCACACGGAGATTCGCGGCGAGGTCGTCGAGCCAGGTCGACTCGATGCCGGCGCGCAGGGCGCGGCGGAGCTCTTCGGCGAGCTCGCGGGCCCGGTCGGCATCGGCGATCGAGATGCGCTCGGCGGTCATCACCCCGGCGAGGAAGGGCAGTACCTCGCGCCCGAGCACCGACACCCGGCTCTGCTGCACGGAGCGGGCGATGCCGGCGCGCAGTTCGACGTCGCGCTGCAGGGCGGCACGGTTCGCCTCCCGCTGCCAGGCGAGGGTCTCGGCGATGATGGCGTACGCGTACCCCGCCGCCGCCGCCGAGAGAGCGATCACCGGCGCGGCGTTGACGGCGATGAGCGCGGCCACCGGGGCGTCGGCGAGGACGTACGCGGAGGCGCCGACGACGAGGATGGACAGCACGATCGAGGCGAGCACGCCCGCGAGCGCGAGTGAGAGCCAGGTGCAGAACGGGGCGACCGAGAGGATCAGCATGCCGATGACGACCGGGCCGAAGTCGTCGTAGAGGTACTGGTTCGACCCCACCGTGCTCATGTACTCCGCGATGGCGGCACCGACGGCGAGGGTCACGAGGAGCCACAGTCGCTCGGCGGTGAACGGCGCCCTCGACGGTGCGGCCGAGATCGCCGCCACCGTGCCCGCCGCGGCGACGAGGACGATCGCGGCGATCGCCGCGACTGGGGCGCCGATCTCGGTGCGGTGCGCCCAGGTCAGGGCCACCGAGGTGCCGAGCGCGAGCACCGCGCCGATGACGACGATCGGTGCGGCGGTGATCGCACCGATCGGGTCGGCCTCCTGCTGGGTCAGGCGCATCGGCTCACGCACCCCCCTCGGGAACCGTGAGCACGATGGTCGTGCCGATGCCCTTCGTCGACCACAACCGCACCGTGCCGTCCTGCTGCTCGATGCGTGCGCGGATCGAGGTGCGCAGGCCGATGCGGTCTTCGGGCACGGCCGATTCGTCGAATCCGACGCCGCTGTCCATGACGGCGACCGTCACCTCTCCGCCGCCGAGCCCGAGGGCGAGCTCGGCCTCGCCGACGCCGGCGTGGCGCGCGACGTTGATGAGGCATTGGGCGACGGCGGCGTCGAGCGCCTCGGCCCGCGCCGGGCCGAGCACCCGCAGCACGCCCACGTCGCCGGTCACGCGGACGGCCAGACCGGCGTGCTCGGCCGCGGTGAACGCCTGCGTGAGCGTGGGCGCCCCCTCCTCGGTCGCACGGCCGGCGACCGCGGTCGCGGCCGCTCCCGCCCCGTCGCCTGCCACCGTGGACCGTCGTGCCCCGCCCCGCTTGCGTCCGCGGCCCCACGACGAGACGGGGTCGTCGACGGCCGACGGGGTCGCCGTCGCGCCCGCGACGGACGCCGCAGGCTGCGCCGGCCGGCCGTTCGCGCTCGGGCCCCGCCCGGCCGATGCGCCGCCGGGAGCGGTCGAGTGCGCCGCATGATCGATCGCCCAGTCGCGGCCCACGATGAGGCCGAGGTCCTGCCGGATCCCGGCGCGGAGCCGCTCGTCGACGGCGCCGGAACCCGCCGCGGCGATCGCGATGAGATGGCTGAGCGCGGTGTCGTGGAGCCGCGCGGTCGCGCGGAGCTCGTAGTCGTGGCGGATGGCGAGTTCGCGCGTCTGCTGGCTCGCGCGGTGCAGCCCCGTCGCCTGGCGGGCGTCGGAGCGTCGGGAGAGGCCGTCGAAGACGCGCACGACGACGAGGATGCCGAACGCCGCCGCAGCCGCCATGTTCGGGGCGTAGACGCCGCCGATGAGCGCGACGCCGAGGAACATCGCCGCCTCGCCGAGCGCGTAACCGAGCGATGCCCACACGACCGCGATGAGCGATCCGGTGCCCGCTCCGCCGACGAGCAGCAGTGCGATGCGCGGCAGCGCGAGCAGCGCGTTGTTCGTCGACTCGAAGCCGCCGGGTCGCATGATGAGCACGGTGAGGGCGATGATCGCCCCGGTGCCGACGACGAGTGCCAGCACGGTCAGCGTCACCGTCGGGAACCGGGCCACGGCCCCGAGGGCGAGGGCCATGACGGCGGCGAGCGCCGCGCCGGTCCATCCGCCGGGCGCGTCGCCGACGGTCGCGATGATGACGCCGACCGCGATCGACACGCCGAGGCAGGCGAACGCCGCACAATGGCCCGCGAAGGCGAGTGCTCGGCTCAGGCTGTCGCGCGCGAGGTGTCCGGGCAACCCCAGGCTCATCGGTGAACCTCCACTCGCGACTGCGGCCCGACCGCGCCATCTGGATCGGGCTCAGCGAATTATCCCAGTTCTGCGCGCTTCCGCGCATCTGCGGGTGCCGGCGAGCGTGAACGAGCAGATCCACGGCCATCGAGCAGTCAGGACGTCCGAGATTCCGCTGCCCCTCAGAACAGCATCGCCGGGTCGCTCGGCGCGGCGATCTCGAGGGGAAGCTCACCGCCCGCGCGTCGCGCCACCCCGCGCTCGCCGCGCAACGCCGACGAACGCACGCCGCCGGTGACCGGGTCTTCGATGCCGCGAGCCAGGCCGTGCGCGCGGATGAGGGGTTGCATGCGCTGCCCGAGCCAGCGCCGGTACTCCTTCGGTGCGTAGGCGTTGTTGCCGTAGTACATGGACCGGTACCTCGGCACGAGCTCGGGGTGGGTGCGCTCGAGCCACTGCATGAACCACGGTTTCACGGCCCCGCGCAGGTGCAGCGCCGCGTACAGCACGCTCGTGGCGCCGGCGGCCTTCGCCTGTCGGAGCGCCTCGTCGAGGTGGGCGCGCGTGTCGGTGAGATACGGCAGGATCGGCATGAGGAAGACCGCGCAGTCGAGCCCCGCCTCGCGCACGGCGGTGACGGTGGCGAGCCGCGCCCGCGTCGAGGGCGTGCCCGGTTCGATCGACTGCTGCAGCTCGGGGTCGTAGATCGCGATCGACATCGCGAGGTCGACCGGCACGTGCTCGGCGGCCGCCGCGATCTTCGGCAGGTCGCGCCGCAGCAGCGTGCCCTTCGTCAGGATGCTGAAGGGCGTGCCGCTCGCGGTGAGCTCGTCGACGATGCCGGGCATGAGCTCGTACCGCCCCTCGGCCCGCTGGTACGGATCGGTGTTGGTGCCGAGCGCGACCGACTCGTGCCGCCAGGACGGCCGGGCGAGTTCTCGCCGCAGCACTTCGGCGACGTTGACCTTGACGATGATCTGCCGATCGAAGTCGTCGCCCGCGTCGAGGTCGAGGTAGCTGTGCGTCGGGCGAGCGAAGCAATTGTGGCTCACCACGCCGTTCGCGATGAAGTCTCCGGTCGAGGTCGTGATGTCGAGCATCTCGAGTTCGGTGCCGAGAGGTTCGACGGATACGACCCGAAGATCGACGAGCGTCTTCACCGTCGCTCCCGCGAATGCGATCTTCCGACTGATCGCCGGTTGGCTGACTGCGAAGAAGGTGTTGCGTGCGACGAGCCCACCTCGAACGCGGACGTTCGAGACACCGTTCGCGCTCGGCCGCTCTCGCACGTGCGGGACATCGAACATCGAGAGGGCCGCTTCGACCGCAGCGAGGATCCGCTCGTTCGAGTTGCTCACACGAAGCACGCCTCGAGAACATGAGCCTTCGGCGTCGAAAATGCCGCCGAGGTACCCTGCATGCCACTCAGCGCTCGGACCGTCGGGCCAATCGATCAGCGCGCAGATGGCATCGTAGTCCGCCGACTTCGAGGTTCGGATCGCAGACATCGCTCGACGGTTCGCGGTCGAGGGTGCGAACTGGAACGTCGACGTCCGCACCCCGAAATGAGCGAGGTACGCACGGGAACGCGTCAGTGCCTCGTCGTCGGCGAGTGCCAGACGAAAGTGGTGAGCGACGTATGAGCCCCCACGTGTTCGCGGATAGCGCCGTCGGATCATTATGCCGTCGCCACGAATCATTCCCGTCAGATACCCGCGCCGGTAGTCGTCGGACATCGTCGATGGAATCGGTTTCGCTGTACGGGCCCCGAATCCGATGAGTCGGTTGTTCTCGGTGAGATACGGTCGACGCTCGCCGCCGGCCATCGCCCCGGTGACGTATTTCCATCCGCGATCGGTCAGGAAACGGTGATCAGCACTCGCCACCAACGTGGTGCCGTCGGCGAGACGCACTCGGTACGCAGGCTTGCGCGTCGCCCATCTCGCCAGCACGGTCGTCGGCACATACCGCCGAGAGGCACCGACCTGCATGGTGCCCATCACTTCGTCGCCGATCTCGATCTCGGCCAGCGGTTTGGTACGCCCGTCGGCCATAGTGATGGCGGTCAACGGATCCAGGCAGTAGACGCAGGCGTGGCTGCAGCCCCGGTACGGATTGATGGTCCAGCCGAAGGGCATCATCGACTGGCCCGGCACCCGGTTCAATGCCGACTTGGCGAGGACCTCGTGGAACGTGATGCCCGCGAACTCGGGCGTCTGCACCGAGCGCACGAGGTTGTTGAGCCGCGCGAGGCCGGGCAGCGCGTCGACCTGGTCGACACCCAGCTCCTGCCCGCTCCATCTCACCCGTACATTCGAACATATCTTCGAGTGAAAGCCAAGCGCGTGTCCGAAAAGCTCCGCGCCCGGGCACGAGCGCGGTGGATGCCTCGGGGCCGCGACTCGGACCCGAGGCATCCACCCCCGTCAGCTCACCACGGGCGCCGCAACGGCAGCACCCGCGTGCAACTCGAGCCGCTCCCCCGTCCACCGCCGGCGCAGCCAGCGGTCGTGGCTCGCGATCACCACCGCTCCGGGGTAGCCGCCGAGTGCCTCCTCGAGGTCGGTCGCGAGTGCGAGCGAGAGGTGGTTCGTCGGCTCGTCGAGCAGGAACACGTGCGGCGGCCGCGCGATCACGAGCGCGAGCGCGAGCCGTCGCTGCTGTCCGACCGAGAGCGCCCCCACCGGCCGATCGAGGTCGCGCAGGGCGATGAGCCCCAGGCTCGCGAGCGGCACCTGTTCGGCCCGCCGCTCGCCGAGCACCCGCTCGTACAGGGCGCGGGGGGTCGCCGATGGGTCGGCGAAGCGCACGTCCTGCTCGAGCAGCTGCACGCGCAGACCCTTGCGGCGCCGCAGCGTGCCGCGGTCGGGGGCGAGCTCGCCCGCGAGCACAGCGAGCAGGGTCGATTTGCCCGCGCCGTTCGCACCGGTGACGAGCAGGCGCGCGAGCGGCGCGAGGTTCAGCTCGTCGATGCGCAGGCGCCCCTCGACCACCACCTCGCCGACCTGCACGAGCGAGCCGGCCTCGTCGTCGAGCGCGTGCGACCCCGTCGGGATCCCGGCGAACGCCAGCGGTGCCGGCGGCTTCGGCAGCTGTTCGCGCTCGAGCACCTCGAGGCGTTGCTCGGCGTTGCGCACCCGGCGCGACACGGTGCGGGCGACGTTCTCGCCCTTGAAGTGCCGGATGTACTTGTCGTTGTCGGTGGCGGCCCGCCCGTAGGCGACGTTGCGCGCCGTCTCGGCGACGGCGGCGCGCAGGCGCTTCAGCTCCTCCTGCTCGTCGTCGTACTGGTGCTGCCAGCGCGTGCGCTCATCGGCCTTGACCGCGAGGAACTCGCTGAATCCGCCTCCGAAGACCGTGCCGCCCGACGCGCTCAGCACGTCGCCGCGGTTGACGTTGCGACGGCCGACGCCGTCTCGCCCGCCGCCCTCGGCGGCCGCGTGCGCCGCAGCGATCGCGCCCTGCCGGCCCGGGTCGAGGTCGATCAGGCCCGTCGCGACCCGGTCGAGGAAGGCGCGGTCGTGGCTCGCGAACAACACGGGCCCCCGCCACGCGCGAAGCCGCGACTCGAGGAAGTCGGCCGCGTCGTCGTCGAGGTGGTTCGTGGGCTCGTCGAGCAGCAGCCCCTCGGGCGCGGAGAGCAGCAGCGCCGCGAGGGCGAACCGCGAGCGCTGGCCGCCCGAGAGCTCGTCGATGCGCCGGTCGAGGGAGAGCCCGGCGACGCCGAGCCCCTCGAGCAACTCGTCGCGACGCGACTCGGCCGACCAGACCTCGGCCCGCTCGGCCGCGTCGAGGGCCGCCGAGTACCGCGCCGACGCCGAATCGGCGTCGTCGGCGCCGAGCGCGGCGGCCGCGTCGTCGAGTTCGCGCTCGATCGCACGGACCTCGCTGAGGGCCGCCTCGAGCACGAGCCCGACGCGCTCGTCGGGGGCGAACGGAACCTCCTGTTCGAGGAGGCCCGTGCGGCGCGGCCGCGTCAGCCGGCCCGAGACGGATGCCTCGTCGGGAAGCGCGACGGACGAGGCATCCGTGCCGCCCGCGAGAAGCCGCAGGAGCGTGGACTTGCCCGCCCCGTTCTCGCCGATGAGGCCGACCCGCTGTCCGGGTGCCACGGAGAAGCCGAGATCGGTGAAGATCCGCCGATCGGGATAGGAGACCGAGAGTCCGTCGGCCCGGAGATGGTTGGAGGAGGAAAGTTGTACCGGCATGGGAGACCGCCCTTCGCGGGAAGCCCCCGAACGGTCGTCGCTCTGGCGGCGACAGGCGGTTCGCCCGGTGCACCGGCGACGGGCGACGCTCGCGCGTCGCCCCGCGTGCCGGCCGCGGTCGCGGCGACCGTTCGGAGGCGGAGAGTGGAATCCCGCCGGGCATTGCCGAGATGGGTGCGCACAGCGCCGTCGCGATCGGTGGAGGTTCGTCAACCTCACGAGCACACCCGTTGTCTACGGCGCCTCAGGCGCGGGACGGTGGGATGTACTCACTTCATAGCGGGAACGACCGCTACCAGACGGTCGTTCCCGAATGCAAGGGCAGGGTGATCAGGCCGTGAGGCCCAGCACCTCCGCGGTCGCCTTCAGCGATGCCTCGGCGGCGGCCGGGTCGTCGGAGAGCCGCGTGCCGTAGCTCGGGATCATCTCGCGGAGCTTCGGCTCCCACTCGGCGACGCGGTCGGGGAAGCAGCGGCCGAGCAGGTCGAGCATGATCGGCGCGGCCGTCGAGGCGCCCGGCGAGGCGCCGAGGAGGCCGGCGATCGTGCCGTCGGCGCCCGTGATGACCTCGGTGCCGAACTGCAGCACGCCGCCCTTCTTGCCGTCCTTCTTCATGACCTGCACGCGCTGGCCGGCGGTGATGAGCTCCCAGTCGCCGGTCTTGGCCGTCGGCATGAACTCGCGCAGTGCCTTCATCTTCTTCTCGCGGTTCGCCATGAGCTCGCCGACGAGGTACTTGACGAGGTCGAAGTTCTTGAGGCCCACCTGGATCATCGGCCACAGGTTGTGGAGGCGGATCGAGAACGGCAGGTCGAACCATGTGCTCGTCTTGAGGAACTTCGGCGTGAAGCCCGCGTACGGGCCGAAGAGCAGCGCCGTCTCACCGTCGACGACGCGGGTGTCGAGGTGCGGCACCGACATCGGCGGGGCGCCCACGGCGGCCTTGCCGTAGACCTTGGCCTGGTGCTGGGCGACGATCTTCGGGTCGGTCGTGCGCAGGAACTGGCCCGAGATCGGGAACCCGCCGAAGCCCTTGATCTCGGGGATGCCCGAGTGCTGCAGGAGGGCGAGCGCACCGCCGCCGGCACCGACGAACACGAAGCGCGCGCGCACGGTCTTCGGGGTGTTGCCGACGGTGTGGCGCAGCCGCAGCTTCCAGGTGCCGTCCTTCTGGCGCTTGAGCCAGGTGACCTGGTGGTTCGTCTGGATCGACGCGCCGCGCCGCTCCATGTCCTCCATGAGGTACTTCGTGAGCGCGCCGAAGTCGACGTCGGTGCCCGCCTCGATGCGGGTCGCGGCGACGCGCGCCTTCGGGTTGCGCTTCTTCGCGAGCAGCGGGGTCCACTCGGCGATGCGCTCGAGGTCTTCGGTGTACTCGAGGTCGGGGAAGAGCGGCTGGTCCTTCAGGGCCGCGACCCGCTTGCGCAGGTACTCGATGTTCGCCGCACCGCGCACGAAGGTCATGTGCGGCGTCGAGTTGATGAAGTTGTGCGGCTCGGGCAGCGCGCCCTGCGCGACGAGATAGGCCCAGTACTGGCGGCTGATCTGGAACTGCTCGTTGATCGAGACGGCCTTCGCCGCACTCACCGAGCCGTCGGGGTTCTCGGGCATGTAGTTGAGCTCGCAGAGGGCGGCGTGACCCGTGCCGGCGTTGTTCCACGCGTTCGAGGATTCCTGCGCCACCTCGCCGAGGCGCTCGTAGAGGCGGATCGTCCAATCGGGCTGCAGCTGGGAGATCAGGGAGCCGAGCGTCGCGCTCATGATGCCCCCGCCGATCAGCACGACGTCGACGGTTTCCTCTGAATTCACGGATTCCAGTCTAGATGGGCGCGGAGGGTGCCCTTGACCGCGCTACGCTACGCTGCGCCGTCAGCCGAGCTGCGGCAGCCCCCGCTCGTCGAGCGGCCAGCCGGGGTTGTGGGCGAGCTCCCACAGGTTGCCGTCGGGATCGGCGACGTACCCGCTGTACCCGCCCCACTCGGTCGCGCTGGCGGCCTTCGAGATCGAGCCGCCCGCGAGCACCCAGTCGCCGACCGCGTCGTCGACCTCCTCGCGGGAGCCGAGGTTGATCGCGAGCGCGACGGCGCGGAAACCCGGCGCATTCGCGTGGAACGTCGGCAGGGCCGCGTCCTTCGCGAGTTCGGCCGTCTCCCACAGCGCGACGACTCCGCCCGGCGTCGCGAAGAACGTGATCTCACCGGGCACCGAGGAGCGGGCCTCGTGCCAGCCGAGCCGGTGGTAGAAGGCGGTCGCCGCCTCGACGTCGGCGACGCCGAGCGTGACGAGTGAGAAGCGCTGCGGGATGTTCATGGGGCGAGCGTACGCCCCGGCGCCGACGACGTCACGTGCCGTCCGTCGCCCGAGGCCCCTCCGGGTCAGGCGTCGAGCAGCGCCGCCTCGGCGGCGGTGACGGCCGCGACCGCCGACCGCGCTCGCACGAGCGCGGCGCCGTCGGCGCCCGCCGAGGCGAGGGCGAGCAGCGCCGCCCCGACGATGGGCGCCTCGTCGACGACGCTCACGCGGGCGAGCGGTGCGACCGCCGCGAGATCCGAGCGGATGCCACGGAGCAGGCGTTCGTCGCCCGACCGGGCGATGCCGCCGCCGAGCACGACCGGCACTTCGCGATCGAGCAGCCCGAGGCGCGTGAGGCATGCCCGTGCGAAGTCCGCGAGTTCCGTCGCCTGGCGGTCGACGAGCCCGGTCGCGACGGCGTCACCGGCCCGCGCCGCCTCGAACACCGCGGGGGCGAGGGCGATCAGCTCCGAGGCATCCCGGTCGCCGAAGTGCAGGCCCTCGATCAGCTCGCCGACCGAGCCGACGCCGAGGCGCCGTTCGATCTCGCCGACGAGCGCGGTCGACGGGCCGCGCCCGTCGACCGCGCGGGCGGCGTGCCACAGTGCCGCCTCGCCGAGGCCGGACCCGCCGCCCCAGTCCCCCGACAGCGGGCCGAGCGACGGGAACCGCACCTCGGCACCGTCGGCGCGGAGCCCGATCGCGTTCACGCCCGTGCCGCACACGATCGCGACGGCATCGGGTTCGTCGGTGCCGGCGCGCAGCAGCGCGTACAGGTCGTTGTCGACCGCGAGCGACGCCGCAGCCCAGTGCTGCCGCGCGACGGCCTCCCGGTATCGCTCGATCTCGATCGGCAGGTCGAGACCCGAGAGGTAGAGGCCCGCGTGCGCCACCGGTCGCTCCGCCGCGACCGCCCGCACGAGCGAGTCGACGACTGCGACCGAGGCGTCGAGCCCCTCGAAGTGCGGACTCGAGCCGGAGCCGCGGCGATGCGCGATGACCGTGCCGTCGAGTTCGAGCGCGACGACGTCGGTCTTCGAGCCGCCCCCGTCGACCGCGACGACGACCGGCGCAGGCGCTCCCGCCCCGTTCACGCCCACTCCAGGAAGCCCGCGTTCTCGGCGAGCAGCAGGTCGGTCAACCGCTCGGCACGATCGTGCTGCAGCACGAGCGGGTGCGCTCGCATCGCGCGCAGCACGCGGTCGCGTCCGCCCTGCACCGCCGCGTCGAGCGCGAGACGCTCGTAGCCCGCCACCGCGGAGACGAGTCCCGCGAGGTCGTCGGCGAGCGGCGCGACCGGTTCCGCGACGAATCCCCCGTCGCGGAACACGGCCGGCACCTCGATGACGTGGTCGTCGGGCAGGAACGGCAGCACGCCGTCGTTGCGGAGGTTCACCACGCGCGCCCGGTCGGCGCCGCCGTGGATGGCGGCGAGGAGTTCGATCGCGGCCTCCGAGTAGAACGCGCCGCCCCGGCCCTCGAGCGCGGCGGGCTTGGAATGCTGCGAATCGTCGGCGTAGAGGTCGAGCAGTTCCCGCTCGATCGCCTGCACGGCCTCGGCACGCGTCGGCTCGGCGAGCTGCTCGCGCAGCACCTCGTCGTGGGCGTAGTAATAGCGCAGGTAGTACGAGGGCACGACCCCGAGCTGGGTGAGCAGCCCTGGTGCGAGGTGCACCTCGTCGGCGAGGTCGCCGAGCCGCTCCGCGAGCAGCTCGGGCAGCCGGTCACGGCCGTCGATCGTGACGCTGCGCTCCCACGTGAGGTGGTTGAGTCCGACATGGCCGAGGTGCACCCGGTCGTGTTCGACCCCGTAGAGCGACGCGTACCGGCGCTGGAACCCGATCGCGACGTTGCAGAGGCCGACCGCCCGATGGCCCGCCTCGAGCAGGGCACGGGTGACGATGCCGACGGGGTTCGTGAAGTCGACGATCCACGCGTCGGCCTTCGCATGCCGGCGCACCGCCTCGGCGATGCGCAGCACGACGGGCACGGTGCGCAGCGCCTTCGCGAGTCCGCCGGGGCCCGTCGTCTCCTGGCCGATGCAGCCGACCTCGTGCGGCCACGTCTCGTCGGCGTGACGCGCGTGCTGCCCGCCGACCCGCAATTGCACGAGCACGGCGTCGGCGTCGGCGACACCCGCGACGAGGTCGGTCGTGCCGACGACCCGGGCGGGGTGGCCCGCGTGCGCGAGCATGCGCCGCGACATCCCGGCGACGAGGGCGAGCCGCGACTCGTCGGGATCGACGAGTCGCACCTCTTCGAGCGGGAGCGTCTCGCGCAGGCGGGCGAACCCGTCGATGAGCTCGGGCGTGTAGGTCGAACCACCGCCGACGATGGCGAGTTTCATGGGTCCTCCGGTCATGGGAAGCGAGATTGCGGGAACGGTCGGAGCACCGCCGGACGGCGGGTGTCTCCCTGAGCGGGCGGCGTCGGGGCCGGCCGGGTGCGTCGATGCGGCGCGGCGTCAGGCCGCGCTCGTGATCGCGTCCTCGAGGCGGTCGCGGATGCGGTCGACGAGCAGCTGCCGTGCCCCGAGGAGCACCGGGTGGTCGTCGGTGCCGCTCGTGCGGACGACGAGTCGCGGGTGGGCGGCCGAGTCGATGCGCGCGGCGACGAGTTCGGCGAGCGCCGATCCGCCCTCGCGGGCGGTCGGACCGCCGAGCACGACCATGGCGGGGTCGATCACCGCGAGCAGCGGGGCGATCGCGATGACCGCGCGATCGGCGATGCCGGCGAGCGCGACCGGATCGGACGCGAGGCCCGGCAGCGCGTCGGCGAGCCTCGTGCCGGGCGCTGCGCCGAGCAGGCGGGCGACCGCAGGGCCGCCGAGCAGGTCGGTGAGGTCGTGCGCCTCGGGAGCGATCGCCTCCGCCCCGCGCGAGACCTCGAGGTACCCGATCTCACCGGCGCCCCCGGTCGCGCCGCGGTGCACCACGCCGCCGAGGTCGATGCCGACTCCGAGCCCGTCGCCCATCCAGAACAGCACGAAGCTCGCGACGTCGGTCGCCGCTCCGCCGGCGCGTTCGGCCATGGCCGCGAGGTTCACGTCGTTCTCGATGAGGACGGTGTGCCCGAGGCCCGCTTCGAGCCGCGCCCGCGAGCCCCGCTGCGGCCAGCCGGGCAGCGTGTCGGTGAACGACAGCTCGTCGCCCTCGGCGTCGAACGCCGCCTGCACGCCGACCGCCACGATGCCGACCGTCTCGACGGGGACGCCCGCGGCGCGGCACGCCGCATCGATGGCGCCCGCCACGTCGCCCTCGGGCGTCCGCCCGGAGGCGGCCGTCGGGATCTCGACGACGGGATGCGCGACGTCGGCCGCATCGACGACGACCGCCTCGATCGTGTCGGCGAGCACGCTGATCGCGACGCCCGTCAGCCGGTCGGTGCGCACGCCGTAGCTCACGGCATTCGGCCCCCGGCCGCCCGAGACCTCGCCCACCGCGTGGATGAGCTCGACGCGCTCGAGCCGCGTGATCATCTGCGCGGCCGTCGGCTTCGACATGCCCGAGAGCTCGCCGAGCTGCGCCCGGGTGAGCGGCCCGTGCTCGAGGAGGAGCCGGAAGGCGGTGCGGTCGTTGTGCGCGCGCAACCAGGTGGGCGTGCCCGGATCGATCCGGTTCATCGGCGCCGCACCTCCCCCGTCGATCCCGCCGGCCGTGACGGTCGCGTCGGCCGCGACATCCGGCCCGGCTCGACCCACTCTATCTTCAAGGTTTCTTACCGAAATGATGGATCACCCCCCGTTTCTCACCTCGTCGCGGAGCGCGCCGAGCCGTTCGGGATCGGCGGCCGCGTCGAGCAGCGTCTTCGTGTAGTCGTGCCGCGGATGCAGGATGACGTCGTCGGACGGCCCGCGCTCGACGATCTCGCCGCGATACATCACGAGGATCTCGTCGGAGAAGTGCCGGGCGGTCGCGAGGTCGTGCGTGATGTAGAGCACGCCGAGCTGCGATTCGCGCTGGAGGTCGGCGAGGAGGTTCAGCACCCCGAGCCGGATCGAGACGTCGAGCATCGAGACCGGTTCGTCGGCGACGATGAACCGGGCGCCCGGCGCGAGGGCCCGCGCGATCGCGACCCGCTGCCGCTGCCCGCCCGAGAGTTCGTGCGGCCGCCGGTCGGCGAACTGCTCGGCCGGCGAGAGCCTGACCCGCTCGAGGAGCTCGCACGCCCGCTCGCGAGCCTCGTCGGCGGAGAGCCTCGGATGGTGCAGCCGCACCGGCCGCTCGACGTGGTGCAGGATCGTGTGGAACGGGTTCAGCGAGGCGAACGGGTCCTGGAAGACCATCTGCACCTGCCGCCGGTACCGCGCGAGGCTCGTGCCGCGCCCCGTCGTCGGCCGGCCGTCGAGCAGCACCGAGCCCGACGTCGGGGTCTCGAGCTTCGCGAGCATGCGGGCGATCGTCGACTTGCCCGAGCCGCTCTCGCCGACGAGCGCGACCGTCCGGCCGGGTTCGAGCGTGAACGAGACGTCCTTCACGGCGTTGAGGGTCGTGAACGTCACGCCGCGGCGCAGCCGGAAGTCCTTCACGAGATGGCGCGCCTCGAGCCGCTCGGGGCCGTCGAGGTCTTCGATGCGGGTCATGCGGCACCTCCCGCGACGGCGTCGGGTGCGCCGGGCGCGCCCGCGCCGCGGCGCACGAAGTCGCCGCGCTCGCCGCGCAGGCTCGGGAAGCTCGCGAGCAGGCGCTTCGTATAGGGATGCTGCGGATCGCGGTAGATCTCGGCGGCCTCGCCCTGCTCGACGATCTCCCCCTCGAGCATCACGGCGATGCGGTCGCTGATCTCGATGAGCAGCGGCAGGTCGTGCGTGATGAAGATCACGGCGAACCCGAGCCGCTCGCGCAGCCGCATGATCTCGCGGATGATCCCGCGCTGCACGACCACGTCGAGGGCCGTCGTGGGCTCGTCCATGATCATGACCTGCGGGTCGAGGGCGAGCGCCATGGCGATCATGACGCGCTGGCGCATGCCGCCCGACAGCTCGTGCGGGTACGCCGACAGCCGCGACGGGTCGACCCCCACGAGCTCGAGCAGTTCGGCGCTGCGCGCGTCGCGTTCGGCACGGCGCATGCCCGGCCGGTGCGTCGTGAAGACGTCGTGCAGCTGCGCGCGCACGGTCATGACGGGATTCAGCGAGTTCATCGACCCCTGGAAGACCATCGACACCTTGCTCCAGCGGAAGCGGCGGAGGCCCTCGCCCGAGAGCCCGACGACGTCGAGGTCACCGTCGACGTCGTGCAGCACGACCTCGCCGGCGGTCATGAGCGCCGGCGCCTTGAGCAGGCGGTTCAGCCCGTAGGCGAGGGTCGTCTTGCCGCACCCCGACTCGCCCGCGAGTCCGAGGATCTCACCGCGATGCAGCGTCAGGGAGGCGTTGCGCACGGCCTTCACGGGCGGGTCGACCTCGTACTCGATCGAGACGCCGCGGGCGGTCAGCACGGGTTCGGCGCGGTTCATGCGAACGCTCCCGCGTCGGGCACGCCGCGTCCGGCCTTCGCGGCGCGGCGCTGACGGCGGGCCGCCTGCGGTGCGAGCCGAAGCTTCGGGTTCACGACCTCGTCGATCGCGAAGTTGATGAGCGCGAGCCCGGCGCCGAGCAGGGCGATCATCGCCCCCGGCGGAACGAACCACCACCACGCGCCGCTGCCGACGGCCTGGCCGGTCTGCGCGTCGTTGAGCATCGTGCCGAGGGTGATCGACCCCGTCGGCCCGAGGCCGAGGTACGAGAGGCCGGCCTCGCCGAGCACGGCGAAGATGATGCCGAAGATGAACTGCGCGGCGAGCAGCGGCACGAGGTTGGGCAGGATCTCGACGAAGATGACCCGCATCGGGCCCTCGCCGGCCACGCGCGCGGCCGCGACGTACTCACGGGTGCGCAGCGACTTCGACTGCGCCCGCAACACGACCGCCGCGCCCGCCCAGCTCGTGATGCCGAGCACGAGCGCCACGAGCAGCGAACTGCGCGCGAGCGGCCCGAGGCCCTCCGCGCTCTGCACGTAGGCCGCGATCACCATCGCCACGGGCAGGCCGGGGATCACGAGGATGATGTTCGTGAAGAGGGTGAGGATCTCGTCGGTCCAGCCGCCGAAGTACCCGGCGAGCACGCCGAACACGATCGCGAGCACGAGCGAGACGACGCCCGCGACGATGCCGATGAAGAGCGACCCCTGCGTGCCCCACGCGAGCTGCGAGAACACGTCGTAGCCGAGCTTCGTCGTGCCGAGCCAGTGCTCGGGGCTCGGCGGCAGCAGGGCCGGGTTGTCGGAATCGCGGGGCGGCTGGGCGATGAGCGGTCCGAAGAGACCGAACGCCACGATGGCGCCGACGATCACGATGCCCATGATGAGCTTGCCCGAGCGTCGCGGCAGCAGGTGCGCCCAGCTGCCGCGGCGGCGCCCGCGGGCGGCGGCGACCGCGGCGGTCGTGGAGCCGGCGTCGAAGGCCTCCTGCGCCGCGAGGTCGCGCGCCACGGCACGGACGGCCGCGGCCGTCGCCGGCGACTCGGTCGGCGTGTCGGTGAGCCGTTCGGTGGTCTGCGGGTCAGCCATTGTGCCTCGCCCTCGGGTCGATGAAGCCGTAGATGAGGTCCATCGCGAAGTTCGCGACGAGCACCGTGAGCGTGATCACGAGGAACACGCCCTGCATGAGCGCGTAGTCGAGCCCCTGCACCGCCTGGATCATGAGCTTGCCGATGCCCGGATAGCTGAAGACCTGCTCCATGACGATCGAGCCGGCGACCACGAACCCGAGCGCGATGCCGAAGCCCGCGAGGCTCGGGATCATCGCGTTGCGCGACGCGTAGCGGCCGCGGATGCGGCGGGACCTGAGGCCCTTCGCCTCAGCCGTGACGACGTAGTCCTCCGACATCGTCGAGACCATCATGTTGCGCATGCCGAGCAGCCAGCCGCCGACCGACGAGATCACGATGGTCGCCGCGGGCAGGATGGCGTGCTGCACGGCGCTCGCGAAGAACGCCCAGCTCCACTCGGGCCCGGCCGGGAACTCGAACACGTCGTACCCGCCGATGATCGGCAGCAGCCCGAGCTGCACCGAGAACACGGCGACGAGCACGAGCGCGAGCCAGAAGTACGGGATCGACTGGAACACGGTCGTGACGGGCACGAGCTGGTCGAGCCAGGTGCCGCGCTTCCAGCCGACCCAGGCGCCGACGGCGATGCCGATCACGAACGAGATGACGGTCGCGGTGCCGACGAGGATCACGGTCCAGGGCAGCGCGCTCGCGATGAGGTCGGCGACCGACGCCGGGTAACGGGTCGACGAGACGCCGAGGTCGCCCTGGAGGAGGCGGCCCCAGTACGCGACGTACTGGTCCCACAGCGACATCCCCTGCCCCGCGCCGAGGATCGACCGGATCGCCTCCACCGTCTCCTCGGAGAGAGGACGGCCGCCGTTCGCCCGGCGGAGCTTGCCGAGCATGATCGCGGCGGGGTCGCCCGGCAGCAGCCGGGGCAGCAGGAAGTTCAACGAGATCGCGGCCCAGAAGGTGACGAGGTAGAACGCGATCCGACGGACGTAGAACATCAGGTCGCCTCCCCTCGGGCGCGGAGCGGGGATGTCACGGTCGGCCTACTTCTCGGCCGGCTTCAGGTTCGCGAGCACGACGGCCGAGGCGGCCGACAGGTAGGGCAACGGCGCCGCGTAGAGGTCGGACTCATCGGGCCAGCCGGCGAACTTCTCCGTGTTGAAGAAGGCCTGCGAGGCGTTCAGCACCACCGGGATGTACGGCAGGTCGCGGGCGATCTCGGTCTGGATCGCGGCGTACGCAGCCTGCTTCGTCGCGACATCCTGCGTCGCGCCGGCGGCGAGCACCGCCTCGTCGACGACCGGGTTCGAGTACCGCGAGTAGTTCTGCCCGGCGAGCGGGTCCTCGCCGACGGGCGCCGTCGAGGGACCCGCGAAGTACTCGCTGTAGTTCGAGTACGGGTCGGCCACGAGCGACGGGGTGAGGCCGTACATCGCCATCTGGTAATCGCCCGCCGAGATCGGGGTCCAGTACTCGGCGTCCGAGACGGTGCGCGCGTTGATCCGGATGCCGGCCTCGGCCGCCTGCTCCGAGATCAGCTTCGCGGCGTCGTTGTAGTCGGTCCAGCCGTCGGGCGAGAACAGGTCGATCTCGATCGCCGTGCCGCCCTTGCCGTAGAAGCCGTCGGCGTCCTTCGTGTAGCCGGCGGCCTCGAGGATCTCGCCGGCGCCTTCGGCATCGGCCTCCTGCGGGCTCGTCGCGAGCGCGGGGTCGGAGAGCCACTGCTCGTCACGCGGCTGCAGGGTGAACGACGGCGTCGACTCGCCCGCGAGCCCGGCGAACGCCTTCTCGCGGATCGTCGCGCGGTCGATGGCCACGTTGATCGCCTGGCGCACGGCCGGGTCGGTCTGCGGGCCGCTGCAGCCGAGGTCGGCGTTCGAGCAGGTGATCAGCACGGTCGGGTCCTGCTGCTCGTTGAGGGTCGAGATGTCGCCCTCCGAGGTCACCGAGTCGGGGTTCGCGATGAACTGGCCGACCCAGTCGATCTTGCCGGTCGTGAGCAGGTCCTGCGACGACTGGTTCGAGTCGAGGCCGAGGTACTGCACCTGCTTCACGGCGGGAGCCCCGTCGCGGAACAGTTCGTTGGCCTCGACCGTGTAGGCGGCCTCGGTGAACGCCTTGAGCTTGTACGGCCCGGACCCGACCGGCTCCGGGTTCGTCTCGCCCATGAAGTCGTCGATGCCCTCCCAGACGTGCTTCGGCACGATCCAGGTGGAGCCGAGGATGAGCGATGCGGCCGTGAACTTCGGCTCGCTGTAGGTGAGCACGACCGTCGTGTCGTCGACCGCCTCGGAGGAGACGAGCTGCTCGTCGACGTTCGAGCCGTACGTGAAGGTGAACGCGACGTCCTCGGCGGTGAGCGGCTCGCCGTCGTTCCACTTCTGGTCGGGCTTGATCGTGATCGTGAGGGTCTTGCCGTCCTCGCTGTACTCGTAGCTGTCTCCGATGAGCCCGACGGGCGGGTCGGCCGACAACTGGTTGAAGAAGAAGAGCGGCTCGTAGATCGCGCCGTACGTCGCGTGCACGGCGGTGTCGACGGCGAACGGGTTGAAGTTGTTGTTGATGGGCGTCGCGCTGCCGGCCCAGACCCGGAGCACGGCGGTGTCGCCGCCGCCCGAGTCGGACGGCGCGCAACCGGCGAGTGCGAGCGTGACCGCGGCCGCCCCGGCCGCGAGTGCGGCAGCCAGCGAGCGTCTGGTTCGAATCATCGTTCCGTCGTTCCTTTCGTTGCCTCATTGCGTGGAAAGTGCAGTGACGCCGCGAGGTGCAGAAGACGTTGCCGGCGTTACTGGAAATGACCCTAACAGAAAGGAAACAATCCGGAAAGAAGATTTACAGTTAATCCGCGAGGGATGCCTCCGCGCTCGCGCGCCGGCGCCCGCGCGTCGGCCGCGAGTGGCTCAGGCGACGCCGCGACGCGCGCCGTCGGGCCGACGCTCGCGGATGAGCGCCGATTGCGGACTACCGCGCAGCGAGCAGCGCGGCGAGCGCCGGCAGCTGCTCGGGGTCCTCGAGCGCCGACCCCACGGCGACGGTGCGCACACCCCGCGCGAGGAAGCGGCCCGCGTTCGAGGCATCCATGCCGCCGGTCGCGACGAACCGCGCCCCGGGGAACGGCCCGGCCATCGCACCGAACCAGGCGGGGCCGAGCAGGGCGGCGGGGAATGCCTTCAGCCAGGTGAGGCCGAGCGCCATCGCCTGCTGCACCTCGGTGGCGGTGGCGACGCCCGGCAGCGGCGGCAGGCCGGCGTCGAACGAAGCGCGCACGACCCGCTCGTCGAGACCGGGGCTCACGGTGAACGCGGCGCCGGCGGCGGCGGCCTGCTCGACGTGCCGCGGGGTGAGGACGGTGCCCGCGCCGACGATGCGTCCCTCGGCGCGTCCGGCATCGGCGACGGCCGCGAGCGCCGCGACGTCGGCTTCGGACTGGATCGGCAGCTCGACGACGTCGATGCCGAGCGACCAGGCCTGCCGGGCGAGCTCGAGGCTCCGCTCGACGCCGAGGCCGCGGAAGATCGCCATGAGCGGGCGCCCGGCGAGCATGGTGTCGAAGGCGGTGTTGTCGATCGTCATGGCTGCGCCGCTCACGGATGCCGGTGGGGTCGCGGGCGTCGGGCGCACGTCGCGCGGGAAGTCGCTCGTCTCGCCGAGCACGAGCACCGCCCGGTCGTGGCCGGCTCGCAGCCGGCCGGCGGCGTCGCGGCCTTCGAGCAGTGCGGCGAGGTAGCCGGCCGCGAACGCGTCGCCCGCGCCAACGGCTTCGACGACCTCGACTGCATGCGCGGGAACGTGCGACGACTCGTCGACGCCGGCGTCGCCGCGTGCGAACTCGGTCGCACCGACGTCGCCGTCCTTCACCACGAGCCGCGCGGGCCCCGGCAGGAGCCGTCGCACCTCGGCCGGAGTCGCCGTGCCCCAGAGCCGTGCCGCCTCGTCGAGCCCGACGAAGACGAGGTCGGCGGCCATGGCGAGCGCGCGGAGCCGGTCGGCCGCGACGACGCCGTCGGACCAGAGGGCGGGCCGGTGGTTGACGTCGAAGCTCAGGATCGCCGGCGTCGCCGCGACCCGCGCGATCGTCGCGTCGAGCATCGCATCGCAGGCGGGCGAGAGCGCCGCGGTGATGCCGCTCACGTGCACGACGCGCACGCCGTCGAGCGGCAGGCGCTCGACGAAGGCGGGCGACATGCGCGACGCGGCCGACCCGGCGCGGAAGTACTGCACGCCGGAGCCCGGGTCCTTCACGTACAGCCCCGTCGGCGCCTGCGCGTCGCGTTCGACGTGGCGGGTGTCGACGCCGCGTGCCGCGAGCTGCGCGACGAGCCGCCGCCCGAGAGCATCGTCGCCGACCCGGCCGGCCCAGGCCGCGGCGCGGCCGAGCGCGGCGAGGTGCGAGGCGACGTTCGACTCGGCACCGCCCGCGTCGAGGTGGAATTCGGCGGCCCGATCGAGCGGCTCGGCGAGCGCGGGCGTGACGAGCGCCATCGTCTCGCCGATGGCGATGATCTCGGGCGGGGCGGCAGTCACGGGTCTATGCTGACGGGTGTGCAACTGCTGCGCAAACGCGTTGCAGTATTCGCAACAAACTGAAGGAGCGCTCCGGATGACTCGCCTCGCGCCGCTCGCCGAGACCGCCGACGTCCGACTGGGGGCGGGCGACAAGGGGCTGCCCGCCCGTGCCGCCGGTCTCACGGTGCGCGAGTTCCTCGCGACCGCGCCGAGGCTCTCGGAGTTCTGGACGCCGCTGCTCGCCCTCGACCGGGCCGCGCTCGAGCACAACGCCGCGACGATCCAGCACTGGTGCGACGAGCGCGGGCTCGAGCTCATGCCGCACGGCAAGACGACGATGGCGCCGGCGCTGTGGCGCCTGCAGCTCGAGGGCGGCGCGACCGGGCTCACCCTCGCGACGCCCGGCCAGGTGCGCACCGCGCGGTCGTTCGGGGTCCGCTCGATCATGCTCGCGAACGCGCTCGTCTCGCCCGCCGCACTCGCCTGGGTCGCCGCCGAGCAGGCGTCCGACGCCGGATTCGAGTTCTGGTCGTGGGCCGACTCGATCGAGACCGTCGAGGCGATGGAGCGGGGCCTCGCCGCGGCACCCGGCACCCGCTCGCGTCCGCTCGCGGTGCTCGTCGAGCTCGGCGCGGGCGGCGGCCGCACCGGTGCGCGCGGACTCGACGAGGCGATCGCGATCGCCCGCCGCATCGCCGACTCCCCCGCACTGCGGCTCGCCGGCGTCGCCGGCTACGAGGGCAGCCTCGGCCACGACCGCTCGTCGGTCGCCGTCGCGGCCGTGCGCGACTACCTGGCCGACCTGCTCGAGCTCCACGACGAGGTGCGGGCGCTCGCCGACCCGGCCGACGGCCCACTCGTCGTCACCGCGGGCGGCAGCGCCTACCTCGACCTCGTCGCCGACGTGTTCGGCCCCGGGATCGACGTGCACGGCAGCACCCGCGACACCCGGTGGGTGCTGCGCTCGGGCGCCTCGCTCGTGCACGACGACGGCTTCTACCGCGGCATATCCCCCATCGACGCCGAGCTCGTCGCCGCGATGCGGGGTCACGCCCGCGTCGTCTCGCACCCCGAGCCGGGCCTCGCCCTGCTCGACGGCGGCAAGCGCGACCTGCCGTACGACGAGGGGCTGCCGGTGCCGCTCGGCGTCGCCGCGACGCCCGGTGCCGAGCTCCAGCCCCTCGACGAGGCATCCATCACGGCGGTCAACGACCAGCACGCCTACCTTCGCGCCGGCGCCGGCCTCGGCCTGCCGGTCGCGATCGGCGATGTCGTCGCGCTCGGACTCTCGCACCCGTGCACGGCGTTCGACAAGTGGCGGTGGATCCCCGTCGTCGAGCGCGCCGGCAGCGACCTCGTCGTCGACCTCGTGCGCACCTACTTCTGAGGGGCGCGCCATGACCGTACTGATCAGCAACGCGCGTGTCGTCGATGCGGCGGGCGAACGGCCCGGCCTTCACGACGTGCTGCTCGACGAGGGGCGGATCGCGGCCGTGGTCCCGCGCTCCGCGCCACTCGACCGACCCGGGCGGACCGTGGTCGACGCCGGCGGGCGCCTCCTCATGCCCGGATTCGTCGACGCGCACTCGCACGCCGACGCGGCGGTCTTCGACCCCGAGGTGCAGCTCGCGCTCCTCCGGCAGGGCGTCACGACGATCGTCGGCGGACAGGACGGCGTCGGCTTCGCGCCCGGCGACGGGGCCTACGGCAGCGAGTACTTCGCGGCGATCAACGGGCGGCACCCGCACTACCCGGGCGGCGGCATCGCCGACCTGCTCTCCGGCTACGACGGAGCGACAGCGATCAACGTCGCGACCCTCGTACCCGCCGGCACGGTGCGCTTCGCCGTCATGGGGCGCTCGACCGCGGCGCCGAGCACGGCCGAGCTCGACGAGATGCGCGAGCTCGTGGCATCCGGCCTCGCCGACGGCGCCGTCGGCCTGTCGACCGGACTCGACTACGTGCCCGGCGTGTTCGCCGACGCCGCCGAACTCGCCGAGCTCGCACGCCCCGTCGCGGAGGCGGGCGGCGTATACGTCTCGCACCTGCGCGGTGGGTACGAGGCGAACTCGGCCGCCGGCATCGACGAGATCGTCGACATCGCCGCGGCCAGCGGGGTTCGGGTGCACGTGTCGCACTTCCACGCCGAGCCGGCGATCGTGCGCGGCGAGCTCGACCGGCTCGCCGCGGTCGGTGTCGATGCGAGCTTCGACGCCTACCCGTACACGCGCGGCTGCTCGATCCTCGCGATGCCGATCCTGCCCGCATCGCTCACCGTGCGTCCCGCCTCCGAGGTGGTGGGCGTGCTCGCCGACCCGGCGTCGCGGGCGCGACTGCGCGCCGAGTGGTTCCCGACGATCACGGGCTATGCGAGCCTCGGCCCCGAGTGGCCCGGAATGCTGACCCTCGCGCACATCGCCGCCCCCGAGTACGACTGGGCGCACGGGCTCACCCTCGCCGAGGGCGCGGCGCAGGCGAGCGCACGCACCGGCGTCGAAGCCGACGCGATCGACTTCGCGCTCGACGTGCTCGTCGCCTCCCGTCTCGAGGTCAACGTCGTGATGGCGGTGCAGCACGAGCGCAGCGACGCGCAGCTCGCCGAGATCCTCTCGCTGCCCGGAGCGACCGGCGGTTCCGACGGCATCTTCGTGGGCCGGCACCCGCATCCACGGGCGCGCGGCTCGTTCGCCCGGTACCTCTCGCTGCTCGTCCGCGAGCAGGGGGCGATGGGCTGGGCGGATGCCTCGGGCCTGGTCTCGGCGCGGGCCGTGCAGCGCTTCGGGCTCGGCGACCGCGGCGCCGTGCGCGAGGGGGCGATCGCCGACCTCGTGCTCGTCGACGCTTCGCGGGTCAACGCCCGCGCGACGTACGACGCCCCGCTCGGGCTCGCGGAGGGCATCGACGACGTGTTCGTCGCCGGTGTGCCCGTGCTCGCCGGCGGCGAGCTGACGGGGGCGACACCGGGCGTCGGGGTTCGGCGGGCGACCGAGCCTGATCGGGGGCGTGGTCTCGATACGCGTCCTCCTTCGTCGGACGCTACTCGACCGACGGAAGCATCGACGGCAAGGCAGGAGGCGTGACATGTCGCAGAGCGTGACGCGCGCGGCGCGCATCATCGACGCGATCGCGGCCGACCCGCGCACCGTCGCCGAGCTCGCCGAGGAGTTCGGCCTGCACCGCTCGACGATGTTCCGCGAGCTGCAGGCGCTCGAGCAGGTCGGCTGGGTGCGCAAGCGCGGCTCGGGCCGCTACACGCTCGGCACCCACCTCGCGACGCTGTCGAAGCAGGCGCTCGACTCGCTCGACCTGCGCGAGGCCGGTGCGGAGCACGTGCGCCGGCTGCAGCGACGAACCGGCAACACCGTGCACCTCGCCGCGCTCATGGACCGCTCGATCGTCTACGTCGACAAGGCCGAGGACGAGTCGGGGGTGCGCATGTACTCCCGCATCGGCCGCGCCGTGATCCCGTACTGCTCGGCCGTCGGCAAGGCGATCCTCGCCGACCTCGACCGGGCCGGCCGCGACGCCGTGCTCGACGGCGTCGTCTGGGAGCGCTACACCGACCTCACCATCGATTCGCGCGAGCGGCTCGACCGCGAGCTCGCCCTCGTCTCGGCTCGCGGCTACGCGACCGACGACCGCGAGTTCGAGGCCTTCGTGAACTGCATCGCCGTGCCCATCCGCAGTTCGATGGGCATCGTCGGCGCGCTGTCGGTCACGGCCATCCGCATGGTCGCCGACCTCGACAGGCTGAAGGCCGACCTGCCCGCCATGCGGGAGACCGCCGAACTCATCTCCCGCGAGCTCGGCTGACCGGATGCCTCGGGGCCGGCCCGAGGCATCCCCCACGACCACCCACAACAGGAGGAACCATGTCCAAGACCGCCGTCACCCTCTCGAACGCGCCGAAGCCCGCGGGGCCGTACAGCCACGGCGTCGTCGCCAACGGGTTCCTGTACACGGCCGGCTTCGGCCCCCAGGACCCGGCGACGGGCCTCGTCGTCGAGGGCGGCGTCAAGGAGCAGACCCGCCAGGTGCTGCGGAACATCGGCGCCGTGCTCGGCGAGTACGGGCTCACCCACGACGACGTCGTGAAGGTGACCGCCCACCTCGAGGACCTCGACGACTTCGCCGAGTACAACGAGGCCTACGCCGAGTTCTTCACCGAGCCGTACCCCGTGCGCACGACCGTGGGCTCGCGCCTCGCGAACATCCTCGTCGAGATCGACGTCGTCGCCGCGATCCCGCAAGCCTGACCCCCCGGTCGGTCGAGTAGCGACGAAGGAGCGTATCGAGACCACCCCGCAGCCGACGTGTTCTCGATACGCTCCGCTACTCGACCGACGAAGGCGGTTTACGCGATCCCGCCGCCGTCGACGACGAGCGCCGACCCCGTGACGTAGCTCGACTCGTCGCTCGCGAGCCAGACGACGGCCGACGCGATCTCGCGCGGCTCGCCCATGCGGCGCAGCGGCCGGTCGGCGGCCTCGGCGAGGAAGCCGTCCTCGGCCTGACCGAGCTGGCGGGCCTCATCGCGCAGCATCCCGGTGTTCACGTCGCCCGGGTTCACCGAGTTCACGCGGATGCCCTGCGGGCCGTGGTCGATCGCGAGCGCGCGGGTCATGTTGACGACGGCGCCCTTCGAGGCGCAGTACGAGATCGCCTGCCCGCCGCCCTTGAGGCCCCAGCCCGAGCCGGTGTTGACGATCGAACCGCCGCCCGCCGCTTCCATGATCGGCACGACGTGCTTGCACATGAGGAAGATCGAGCGCACGTTCACGCCGAACACGCGGTCCCACTCCTCGACGGTCGTCTCGACGGCGGTCGTGCGGCGGATGATGCCCGCGTTGTTGAAGACGACGTTCACGCCCCCGAACTCGTCGACCACGCTCGCGACGACCCGTTCGATGTCCGCCTCGCTCGAGACATCCGCCCCGATCGCGACGGCGGTGCCGCCGGCCGCGCGGATCTCGTCGGCGACCGCCTGCGCGGCCTCGAGGTTCAGGTCGACGACGGCGACCTTCGCGCCCTCGGCGGCGAGGGCGATCGAGGTCGCGCGGCCGATGCCGCCCGCGCCGCCGGTGACGATGGCCTGCTTGTTCTCAAGGCGCATGGCCTTCTCCTTCGGTGTGGGGGTGGGTGAACGGTCGGTCGAGTAGGGCGGAGTGGTCGTCCGGTCGGTCGAGTAGGGCGGAGCCCGTATCGAGACCATCCGGGTCGTGGTCGGATGCCTCTGCGTCGGGCGCCTGCACAGGGTAGACGCTCGTCGTCGACGGGCCGGTGATCACGCGCGCGAAGCCGGCGAGGCGGGCGTCGACGCGGGAGTCGCCGGTGTCGACGAGCAGGGGGCGCCCGCCGAGGTCGATGAGCTTCTGCTCGGGCGCGACGACCATGAGCGGGTCGTCGTCGAGCAGGCGCAGGACGCGCGCCGAGAGCTGCTGATTGCCGCGGCCGAGCAGGAATCCCTGCCCGCCGATGACGCTCACGACGGCCTTCGCGGGTCCGCGCGAGATCTCGTCGACGAGGTCGCGCTCGCTCGCGCCGGCGCGCACGACTCGACCGTCGAGCACGACGTCGACGCCGAGCGGGGTCTTCCCGACGCCGAGTTCGCGGGCGAGCTCGGCCATCGTGCCGCCCGGGCCGAGCAGGTACCGGATGCCCGGGCGCATCGCGCGGGCGGCCCCGCGCGCCGCTGCGGCGACCGCGGCCTGCTCGCTCGCGGGCGTCGCCGCCTTGCGCGACTGGGTGCGGCCCGCGCGATACGGCACGGGCATGGTGCCGTAGAGCCGCGGCTCGACGCGGGCGCGCCGCATCGCGGCCTCGTCGATGTCGAGCACCTCGCGCTCCTGCACCGGCAGCGGCGTGGATGCCTCGACCCAGGCGGCCGCGAGCGCGCCGGCCGCCCGCGGACTCACGGCGAACACCGGCGAGTACATCTTGACGCCCGCCGGGATGCCGAGCGCGGCGACACCCCCGTCGGTCGAGTAGGCGCGCAGCGCCGTATCGAGACCACTGCTGCGGGTGGTCTCGATACGCGACGACTCCGTCGCCGCTACTCGACCGACCGGCTGCAGTCCCGCGGCGACGTCGCGCGCGGTGCCGTCGCCGCCGGCGAAGAGCACGAGGGTCGCGCCCGCGTCGACGAGCGCGCGCACGGCGGCCGTCGTGTCGGCGGGCGTCGTCGCGAACGCGGATGCCTCGGCGCCGGCCCCGCTCGGCCGGTAGACGACGCGCGGCTCGAGGCCGGCGGCGCGCACCGCGTCCTCCCCCATCGGGCCGGCGGCGGTGACGACGACCGGGCGACCGTCGGTCGAGTAGGCGCGCAGCGCCGTATCGAGACCACCGGCCGGGTTTCGAGACGGTCGCTGCGCTCCCTGCTCAGCCCGCGAGATCGTCGCGACGACCTCGAGCGCGAGCCGTGCGCGCTCGTCGGCGTGCGGGCGGGCGCCGCGCTCGGCGGCCTCCGCCTGCACGTCCGCGCCGTCGGAGCCGGCGAGCCCAGCGGGACCGCCGACCCCGGCGACGGGGTTCACGACGAGGGCGAGCATGCTCAGGCGGCCGACTCCGACGCGGCGGCGGTGGTCCCGATACGCTGCGCTACTCGACCGACCGGGGTCTCGCCGAAGTACTTCCGGCGGTAGGCGCGCCACGTGATCGCCCAGCGCTCGGGGTCGTCGAGGTCGTCGTGGTGGGTGTGGTGCACCGTCTGGTTGTGCGGCGCGGTGCGCACGACCTCGGGCGTCTCGCGGGCCTCGCGGGCGACCTCGGCGAGCGCGGCGACGTACTCGTCGATCTCGGCCATCGAGTACGACTCGGTCGGCTCGAGCGTGAACGGCTGCGGCACGACGTAGGGGTGGTGGCTCGTCCAGTAGTGCATGCCGAAGTCGGTCATGCGGATGCCGATCTCCTCCGACGAGATGCCCGTCTCCTCGAAGAGCTCCTGCCACGAGTAGCGCACCTGCTCGATGCGGCGGCGGCCCTCGGCGTACGGCGCCGAGGCGCCGGGGATATCGGTGACCTTCTTCAGCAGGTAGTTGTTGTTGAGCACGGCGATCTCGGCGGCGGCGACGAGGCCCTCGGCGCCGAGCGCCATGATCCACGAGTACGCGCGCACGATGTTCGGCACGACGCCGTGGAACGGCGCAACCGAGCCGATCGACTGCGGTCCGGCCTCCTGCACGTCGAAGCGCACCGCGCCCGATGCATCGGTCGAGCGCACGACGCGCGGCCCGGGCAGGTACGGTGCGAGCGCGGCGCTCACCGCGTTGGCCCCGGCGCCCGGGCCGCCGCACGCGTGCGGAGTCGAGAACGTCTTGTGCAGGTTGAAGTGGCAGACATCGAACCCGGCGTCCCGGGCCCGCGTGATGCCGAGGATGCCGTTGGCGTTCGCCTGGTCGTACGACGCGAGGGCGCCGACCTCGTGCGCGGCATCCACCCACTGCTTGATCGCCGGGTTGTAGATGCCCGTGTCCTCGGGGTTGGTGACCATGATCGCCGCGGTGCGCGGCGAGAGCGCGGCCTTCAGGGCCGCCAGGTCGGGGTAGCCGTCGGCGTCCGGGAAGATCGTGATGACGTCGTAGCCGGCCGCCTTCGCCGCCGCCGCGTTCGACGGGTGGCTGAAGATCGTCGTGATGACCTCGCGACGCTGCTCCCCTTCGCCGTTCGCCTCGTGGTAGGCGCGGATCATCGCGATGTTCGCCCAGATCGCGGCCGAGCCGCCCTGGGTGTGCAGCGACACCTCGTCCATGCCCGAGATCTCGGCGAGCATGCGCTCGAGGTTCCAGGTGATCTCGAGCACGCCCTGCGCGTCGGCCGGGTCCTGCAGCGGGTGCATGGCCGTGAGCTGCGGCACGCCGATCAGCTGGTCGTTGATCTTCGGCGAGTACTTCATGGTGCACGTGCCCTGGCCGATGTCGACGTTGAGGTCGGCGCCGAGGTTCTCCTGCGAGAGGCGCAGGTAGTGCTTGAGCACGCGCTGCTGGCCCATCTCGGGCAGGGCCGGCGGCACCTCGCGGCGGAGACCTGCGGGGAGGCCCGCGACGACGTCGCCGACGACCTCGCGCACGCCCGGCTCGATCGGCGTGACGAGCACGCCGCGCTCGCCCGGGGTGGAGAGCTCGAAGATGACCGGTTCGTCCCAGCTGGCCTGGTGGAAGCGGCGGAGGGCCGGCTTGGGTGCGAGCGGGAGGCTCATGCGTTCTGCTCCTCGGTGGTCGTGGTGGTGGATGCCTCGGTGAGCGCGCCGATCGCGGCGGCGAGCCGGTCGATGTCGGCCTGGCCCGTGAGCTCGGTGACGCAGACGACGAGCTCGTGCTCGCCGAGCGCGACACCGGGCTCGATGCAGTGGCGGCGGAGCGCCTCGACGACGCCCCTGGCGGTGAGGCCGGCGCCCGAGAGGTCGACGGTGAACTCGCGCAGGTGCACCGCGTCGTCGGTGAGCTCGACTCCCGGGATCGCGGCGAGCCGCAACTGCGCGTAGCGGGTGCGGGCGAGCAGCAGCTCGCCGAGCTCCGCCATGCCCTGCGGGCCCATGAGCGCGAGGTAGACGCCCGCGGCGATGCCCCAGAGCGCTGCGGCGGTGCCGACCCACTCTTTGCCCTCCTCGCGGAGGGCGAACGACGTGCGCTCGTAGGCGACGTCGCCGAAGCCGACCTCGCCGGGCACGTCGGTCGTCGCGAGGCCGAAGAGGCGCGACGGCATCTCCATGACGAACGTCGGGTCGTCGGCGACGGCGATGAACCCGCCGTGCGCGCCGCCGAACCACTGGTGCAGGCCGAGCGACTGGATGTCGCCGCAGACGATGTCGGCGCCCTGCTCGGCGGGCGGCGTCAGCACGCCGTAGCCGATCGGGTCGGTGCCGACCACCACGACGGCCCCGACCGCGTGGGCGGCCTCGGCGAGCGCGGGGAGGGCGGCCTCGACGGCACCGGTGACGCTCGGCGTCTCGATCCACACGGCCGCGACGTCGTCGCCCAGTCGTGCGGCCACGGCCGCGACATCCGCCGTGCCGTTCGCCGTGGGCACCTGCTCGAGGTCGAGGTGCACGCGCACGTAGTCGAGCACCTTGGAGTACTTGGCGGGCAGCACGTCGCTCGCGACGAGCACGCGGCGGCGCCCGGTGATGCGCCCGGCCATGGCGAGGCTCGTCGCGGTCGCCTGGTAGCCGTCGTAGGTGGGTACGTTGACGACGTCCATCGCGAGCAGCTCGGCCATGAGCGACTGGTACTGGAACAGCGCCTGGAAGCGGCCGTGATCCTCATAGGGTTCGCCCGCGTAGGCGGTGAGGAACTCGCTGCGGTTGATCACCTCGTCGACGACGGCGGGCACGTAGTGGTGGTACGTGCCGTGGCCGAGGAAGCTCAGGCGCTCGTCGGTCGAGCGGTTCTTCGCGAGCAGGCCCCGCACGTGGCGGGCGAGGTCCTGCTCGGCGACGAGCGGCGCCGGAAGGTCGAGCGCACGGCCGAGCCGGAGCTCGGCGGGCACGTCGGCGTAGAACTCCTCGGTCGAGGCAGCGCCGACGGCGTCGAGCATCGCCTGCTTGGTCGCTGGCGCGGTGTTGGGGATGTACGGATGGACGAAGGTGTCGGTCATGTCGGCCTCGGTCGTTCAGTCGGTCGTGTCGGACAGGGTGATGAAGGGCGGCTCCGCTGCGCGCGGCGTCGCGAGCACGGCGGCGCCGAAGCGCGGGAGCGTGAGGGTGGCTCGGTCGGTCGAGTAGGCGCGCAGCGCCGTATCGAGACCACCATCGCCACTCGCGAGCAGGTCGCGCGCCCCGGCGGGCACGTCGACCGTGATCTCCCGGCGGCCGTGGTTGAGCACGAAGGTGTAGTCGGTCGTCTCGTCGCTGCGCGTGACGGCCTCGAGGTCGAAGTCGATGCGCTCGCGCGCCGGCAGTCCGGCTGCGGCGAGCACCTCGCGGAAGAGCGCGACGAGGCCGTCGCGCTCGAGCACGCAGCTCACGTACCAGGCGGCGCCGGATGCCTCGGCTCCCGCCCCGCGCCGGGTGATCGCCGCGCGGCCCTCGAGCTCGCCCGAGGCGTAGATCGCGAGCAACTCGGTTCCGTCATGCACCTCGAGCCACTCGCCCCACGTCGGCGCCTCGAACTCGGCAGGGTCGGTCGAGTAGGCGCGAAGCGCCGTATCGAGACCACCCGCGTTCGTGGTCTCGATACGCTCGCTGGCGCTCGCTACTCGACCGACGAACCGCACGCGTTCGGCGAGCCCGTCCGCGACCGGCCACTGCTCGTCGACCTCGACGCCGAGGAGGCCGCGCAGCGGGCCGGGAGCTCCGCCGTCGTGGACCTTCTCGGTGTCGTCGACGACGCCCGAGAACGGGCCGACGACGAGCTGGCCGCCGCGGGCGACGAAGTCGGAGAACACCTCGGCCTGCGAGGCATCCGCAACGTACAGGTTCGGCACCACGACGACGTCGTAGCCGTCGAGCGGGCCGGTCGCCCGCACCGTGTCGACCGCGTGGCCGAGCGCGTGCAGCGCTGCGTGCCAGGCGCGCGCCTGGGCGAGCCACTGCAACCGCTGCGAGGGCAGCGACTCGGCCGCCGACGAGCCCCACCACGAGTCGTGGTCGACGACGAGCGCGACCCGCGAGCGCACCCGGGTGCCGCGCACCGGATCGAGCATCTTCAGCTCGGCGCCGAACGCCTTCGCCTCCTGGAACGAGCGGGATGCCTCGCCGCGGTGTCCGACCATCGCCGAGTGGAACTTCTCCTGGCCGTACTTGGCCTGCCGCCACTGGAACACCATCGCGCCGTCGGAGCCGTGCGCGATCGCCTGCAGGCTGCCGACGCGGTACTGGCCGGGCGCCTTCGGCACGTTGACGTCGCGCCAGCTCACGCCGCTCGGCGCCTGCTCGAGCAACAGCCACGGCCGCCCGCCCTTGAGCGAGCGCATGTAGCCGTAGTTGAGCGCCGCCGGCACGTGCGCGAGCGGGTCGGCCGGGTCGGGGTAGGCGTCGTCGGTGACGAGGTCTTCGGCGGCGGCGAAGTCCCAGTAGTTCAGGTCGCGCAGGATCGACATGAAGTTCGTGGTGACGCCGATCTCGGGTGTGGCCTCGCGCAGGATGTCGACCTCGAGCTGGAAGAGCTCGAGCAGTGCGTCAGACGAGAAGCGCTCGAAGTCGAGCAATTGGGTCGGGTTCACGGGACCGGTCGAGCGGCGCGGCGCCTCGATGTGCGCCCAGTCGGTGTAGCGCTGGCCCCACACGTTGACGCCCCACGCCTCGTTGAGCGCGTCGAGATCGCCGTAGCGAGCCTCGAGCCAGCGACGGAAGTGCGCCGACGACTCGGGGCACCAGCAGCGCGATACGTGGTCGCCGTACTCGTTCGAGACGTGCCAGAGGGCGAGCGCGGGGTGGTCGCCGTAGCGGTCGGCCATCGCCCGCGTCATGCGGGCCACGTGCTCGCGCCACACGGGCGAGCTCGGGCAGTAGGCCTGCCGCGAACCGAATTCGAGGCGCTGCCCCTCCTCGTTCCAGGGCAGCATCTCGGGATGGGAGCGGATGAGCCAAGACGGCGGCGTCGCCGTCGCGGTCGCGAGGTCGACCTTGATGCCGCCCTCCCAGAGCAGGTCGATGATGCGGTCGAGCCAGCCCCACTCGTAGACGCCCGGGGCGACCTCGAGCTGCGGCCACGAGAACACCGGGAGGCTCACGATGTTGACGCCGGCCTCGCGCATGAGGCGGATGTCCTCGTGCCAGACCTCCTCCGACCACTGGTCGGGGTTGTAGTCGCCGCCGTAGGCGAGGGCGTCGAGGCGGATCGCTCGAGGGGTCTCGTCGGTCACACCTGCTCCTCTCTGAGTGCGTCCGCGTGCGCGGTCCGGATGTGCGTGGGGGTGTACTTCTGCGATGCAGAATGTATTCTGTATACAGACACCGTAAACCGGATGCCGGAAGCGGTCAAGCCCGGGCCGAGCCCTAGGCTTACCGCGACGGACGAACGGCCGTTCGCGGCCCGAAAGGCGATCTCATGGCGATCGAACGCAAGAACCTGCGCTCGCAGGTCCGTGAGGAGTTGCTCGCGCGCATGCGCGCGGGCGAGGTGCAGCCGGGCGAGGGCATCAACGAGGTGCAGCTCGCCGGCGAGCTCGGCGTCAGCCGCACTCCCCTGCGTGAGGCGCTCATCGCCCTCGAGAGCGAGGGCCAGATCACGAGCGAGAACGGCAAGGGCTTCCGGTTCGTGCCCCTCAGCGCGAGCGAGTTCGAAGACCTCGCGCCCGTCATGGCCGCCCTCGAGAGCCTCGCGCTCGAGCTCAGTCCGCTCGACGAGCTGCGCGCGATCGGCGCGCGCCTCTCGACGCTCGCGGCCGAGTTCGACCAGGAGGTCGTCGAGCACTCGCTCGTCGTGACGAAGGACGACGAGTGGCACGGCATCATGCTCTCCGCCTGCCCGAACCGTCGCCTGCTCGACGTCATCGAGAGCGTCCGCGGCGCCTTCCACCGGTACGAGTCGCTGCTCGTGCCGAGCGACGTCATGATCGAGCGCGTCGCCGCCGAGCATGCCGCGATCGCCTCCTGCCTGGCCGACGGCGACGTGCCCGGCGCGATCGCGGCCCTCAAGGTCAACTGGATGCACGGCATGCGCCGCATCCTCGACAATGCGTCGAGTCCCTACTTCACCGCGTAGGTCGGTCAAGTAGGCGCGCGAACGTCGGTCGAGTAGGCGCGCAGCGCCGTATCGAGACCACGGATGCCGCGGCCGGTGGTCTCCCCGGAAGACGACCGACGTGCACGGGCCGGGTGTCGCTCGTCGAAGGGCGACCACATGACCACATGACCACACCGGTCGCGACCGCACGACCACGCCGTTCGCGAACCGGAACCTCCCGGCGTCACGGGCGCCGCCGACGGACGGCCCGCCACCGGCTAACGTGAGGCCCATGACGGTCCTGCTCGGTGGTGAGGAGAGCCCCTTGGGCTGGTGCGTGCAGTTCGTCGACGCACCGTTCGAGACGACGCTGGCCGCTCACCTCGCGTGGCGGCGCTCACTTCCCGACGCGCGGATCACCGTCTCGAAGCCACTGGAGTTCCCGCAGGCGCTGCGTGTACTGACCCCGTTCGAGAAACCCTGGACGCGCGAACTGCTCCTCCCGCTCGACGGCTGGACCGCATTCCTGAACAACGCCATCGGGGGCGGCGACCCGTCGGCGTCCGCCAACGTGACGGCGAATGCACTCGGTGTGCGGCATGTCGTCGCGATGCACAGCCCGGCGCACGGCCCGGGTCACTCGAGCACGCAGCTGTTGCTGTCGGGCCCGGGTGGCGAGCGGCCGTCGATGTCGATCCGCACGGTCAGCGTCCATCAGCAGGACGGTCGGTGGTCGTGGCTCGAGACCGGCGCACCCCAGCCCTACGAAGACACCGAGCGTTACACGAGGCGGCGCATCCGCGACCGGTTCGACCGCGATGCGCTGCTCTCGTATCTCATGGCCATCGGCATCGATGTGACCGATGACACCCGTTGGGGCGAGGGGATGGTCGTACAACAGCACGTTGCCTGGTCCCGTCGAACTGTCAGTCTCGCCGAGTCCCGCGCAGACGTGTAGCTCGATCGCCGCGCCGCCGCGCGAGATCCGGATGCCCCGCGGGCGGCGCCGACCACGAGGCATCCGGTCTGATGGTGGTCTCGATACGGCGCTTCGCGCCTACTCGACCGACTCAGCCCTTCACGGCCCCGCCGAGCAGGCCCGACACGAACTGCTTCTGGAAGACCAGGAACAGCACGAGCAGCGGCAGCGTCGCGAGCAGCGACCCGAGCATGAGGCCCGAGTAGTCGACCCGAGACATCCCGATCATCGTGTTGAGCGCGACCGGCACCGTGTACTTGTCCTCGGTGTTCAGCATGAGCAGTGGCCAGATGAACGAGTTCCACTGGCTGATGAACGTGTAGATCACGAGCGCCGCGAGCTGCGGTCGGGCGACGGGCAGGACGATTCGCCAGAACGTGCGCAGCTCCCCCGCCCCGTCGATGCGGGCCGCCTCGATGAGCGTCACCGGGAAGTCGAGGAACGCCTGCCGCATCAGGAAGATGCCGAACGCGTTCGCGAGGAACGGCAGGATCACCGCCTGGTACGTGTCGATGAGCCCCGCGCTCGCCATCATCTGGAACAGCGGCACGAGCAGCACCTGCATCGGGATCATCATCGTCACGAGCACGACCCCGAGCAGCACGCCGCGGCCCCTGAACCGGTAGGTCGCGAGGCCGTACCCCGCCATGACGCTCACGGCCGACGAGAACACGGTGTAGACCACGGCGATGCCGAAGCTGTTCAGCATCACCTGGCTGAAGTTCACCGACTCCTGCAGGCGCGCGAGGTTCTCCCACAGCTGGTCGCCGGGCAGCACCGGCAGCGGCGTGCCGAAGAGGTCCGGCGTCGAGTGCGTCGACGCGATCACCATCCACAGGAACGGCACGATCGCGAGCACGCTCGCGACGACGAGCACGAGGTAGACGGGCAGGCGCAGGATGCCTCGGGCGCGCGCCGGCCGGAAGCCGGTCGGCCGCTCCTCGCGGGGCGCGCCGACGGCGGGGTTGACGGCGGTCAGCGCGCTCGTCGCGGTCACGGCTTCTCCCTCATGAGACGGAACTGCACGATCGAGATGATCGCGGTGATGACGACGAGCATCCAGGCGATCGCCGACGCGTAGCCGAAGTCGAACTGCCGGAAGCCGACCTTGTAGAGGTAGAGCACAGGCGTCAGGGTCGCGTCGTTCGGCCCGCCCTCGGTGAGGATCCAGTTCTCGTCGAAGAGCTGCAGCGCCCCGATCGTCGAGGTGACGGTCGTGAAGATGAGCACGGGCCGCAGTTGCGGGATGACGATCCTCGTGAAGATCTGCCAGCGGCCGGCGCCGTCGATGCGCGCCGCCTCGTAGAGCTCGCCCGGGATCGACTGCAGCCCCGCGAGGATGATGACCATGTTGTAACCGGTCCAGCGCCACGTGATCGCGGCGACGAGCGCGACGCGCGCCCACCACTCGTTGTTGAGCCAGTCGACCGGCGCGATGCCGACGAGCCCGAGCATCTGGTTGATCGCTCCCCCGTCGGTCGCCAGCATCACCTTGAAGACGACGGCGTAGGCCACGAGCGTCGTGACCGCCGGCAGGAACGCGAGCAGCCGGAACCCCGACCGGAACCGCAGCCACGACTGGTTCAGCAGGTAGGCGAGCCCGAGCGCGAGGCCGATCATGAGCGGCACCTGCACGACGAGGATGATGAGCGCGTTGAAGAGGCTCTTCGCGACGAGCGGATCCTCGAAGAGCCGGGCGTACTGCTCCAGTCCGACCCACGTCGACACTCCGCCCGAGGTGGCGAAGAAGCTCGGCCAGAGCGACGTGACGAGCGGGTACGCGAAGAAGACGACGAGCAGGGCGGCGGCGGGCAGGGCGAACCACGCTCCCGGCCGCTGGAGGCGACGCCCCAGCGACCGGCGGCGCCGGCCCGCGGCATCCGGCTTCTTGCCCTGGATGCCGCGGGCCGCCGCCTGCTCGCCGGTGGCGAACGTCGGTGCGGTCATGACGCCGGACCTACTCGGCGATCTCGCGGCCGGTCGCGGTGGCGATCTGCTTCGCGGCGTCGTCGAGCGCCTGCTGCGGGTCGGCGCCGTTCAGCACGGCGGCGACGACGGCGTTGGCCACGATGTCGCTCGCCTCGGCGTTGTCGGTCGTGAACGTGATCGGCGGGATGTTCGCGGTCTGCTCGGCGAAGAGCTCGTAGACCGGCTGGCCGCCGAAGTACTCCTGCGGCTTCGCGAAGTACTCGCCCTGCAGGGCCGGCAGGTACGAGGGGAACAGTCCCTCGCTCTCCATCATCGACGCCTGGTTGTCGGCGTCGGCGAGCGCGAAGTCGATGAACGCCGCAGCGAGCTGCGGGTTCTTCGCCTGCGTCGGGATCGCGAGGCCAGAGCCGCCGCTGTTGGAGGTGCGCACGCCGCCCTCCTCGAAGGCGGGCAGCTCGGTCACGCCGTAGGTGCCGGCGAGCTCGGGCGCGTCGCCCTGCAGGGTGCCGATCCACCAGACCGCCTCGGGCGTGACCGCCGAGTCGCCGTCCTTCGCGCTCGTGACGCGGCCGTCCCACCCGTCGACGTTCTTGAGCAGGCCCTTCTCGTTGATCGTCTTGAGCAGCGTGAGCGCCTCGACGGCCTCGGGCGAGTTGACGGTGATGTCGCCGTTCTCGTCGAAGAGGCCCTGGCCCTGCTGCTGCAGCAGCATCTGGAAGCCGCCGCCGGTCGAGACGTCCTGCGACATGAGCGTGCGGCCGGTCTTCGCCTTGATCTGCTCGCCCGCGGCGACGAGCTCGTCCCACGTCTCGATCGTGGTCGGGTCGATGCCGGCCTCGTCGAAGTAGTCGGCGCGGTAGAACAGGCCGACCGTGCCCGAGTCCCACGGCACGACCTTGAGCGCACCGTCGGCGTCGGACTGCGCCTGCCACTTGAACGGGTCGAAGTCGGCCTCGTCGTCGCCGAATACGGGCGTGAGGTCGACGAGCCCGGTCGGGAACTCGTTGATGTAGCCGGGCGCCCGGTCGGTCTCGATCGTGACGACGTCGGGCAGGCCGCTGCCCGCCTGGAGGCCGACCGAGAGCTTGTCGTACGCGTTGTCGTAGCCGACGTCGACGACGTTGATCGTCGTGCCGGGGTGCTCGGCCTCGAACTCGGGCGCGAGACGCTCGAGCGCGGTCGCGGCGACGTCCCACGACCACACCGTGATCTCGCCGTCGACCTTCGCTTCGGGGTCGAGCACGACCGAGCCACCGGCAGGCTGGCCGCCGCCCATGGCGCAGCCTGCGAGGAGTGCCGCGGCGCCGAGGGCGACGACGGGGGCGAGCAACGTGCGTGATCTCATCTGACTTCCTTGTCTGTTAGGGGGGAACTGCGTTGGCTCGGTCGGTCGAGTAGGCGCGCAGCGCCGTATCGAGACCACTCGGTCGGTCGAGTAGGCGCGCAGCGCCGTATCGAGACCACCGGTGAGGTGTGCTCGGGGTGGTGGTCTCGATACGCGACTCCGTCGCTACTCGACCGACCGAGTTGTGGTCTCGATACGCTCCGCTACTCGACCGACCGAGAGAGCTCGACCGCGAGGTCGATGAACAGCGCCGCCGACCAGCCGAAGGCCGTCGTGGCGGTCGGCGCCTTCTCACCCGTGAGCGGGTTGAAGTACTCGTGCGGCCCGCCGCCGTGCACGACGAGAGCGACGGTGCGCTCGGCGAGGTCGTGCGCGAGATCGTCGCGCCCCGAGGCCCGCAGCCCTTCGATGATGAGCCGGTTGGTGTTCACCCACACCGGCCCGCGCCACATGCGCGTCGCCGAGAAGTCGGGGTCGGCGGCCGAGACCGTCGGCACCGTCCACGGCAGTGCGTAGCGCTCGGGATCGCCGAGCGCCTCGATCAGCGCCGCGAGCACGGGCTCGGGCAGCGCTCCGGTCAGGAGCGGCATGAACCCGACGATCGCGTCGCTCACGACGGTGTCGCCCGCCGCGCGCGCCTCGAACCGTCCGGATGCCTCGTTCCAGAGCCCGAGCAGTAGGTCGAGCGTGCGCGCGGCGCGTGCGCGATGCGCAGCGGGGTCGCCCGCGGCGTCGTCGCCGTAGCGCTCGGCGAGCCGAGCCAGCTCGAGGTCCTGCAGCACGAGGTACGCGCCGAGGTCGGGCGCAGTCGTCGGCAGCGGGCCGTCGAAGATCGGGCTGTCGTCGAGGCCCGACGAGTACGGGTGCCCGTACTCGGGCATGCCGTCGCCGTCGAGGTCGCTGCCCGCGAACCACCAGTCCTGCGACCGTCGGATCGTCGCGAGCTGCTCGCGGGCCCACTCTGGCGCGTCCTCGGCCTCGAGCACCTTCGCGAGCGCCCACGCCGCGAGCGGCGGCTTGGTGAGCGGCACGGGCGCGGTCGGGTCGGCGATCTGCGAGCCCGCACGCCGCAACCGGTCGCGGTCGGCCTGCGGCAGGTCGTCGCTCGTGGCGAGCACGCCCTCCTCGTGCACGACGTCGGGCAGCTGCCCGTTCTCGCTCGGAAAGCGGAACGCGATCTCGAGCTGCTCGCGCGCGAGCGCGGGGTCGCCGTGTCGCAGGCCCATCGCGATGAAATACGCGTCCCACTGCCACACGCCGACGTAGCCGATCTTCGACGGCACGACGCCGCGCGCATCGCCGAGGCCCGGCAGCTCGACGATGTTGGCGCCGAGTACCCACCAGCAGAAGGCGGCCATCTGCTGCAGGTCGTCGCGCACGATCGGGCACTTCGCGAACCACTCGAGCCAGAGCTGCTCGGTCTCTGCGAGATCGACGTCGTGCGAGGTGGATGCCTCGTGCCGTACGCTCCGGTCGGCCGCGACGTGCAGCAGCACCGAGGGCGCCTCCGGCGTGAGCTCGACGCGGGTCGACTCGCCGTCGGGGGTGGTCCACTCGACCGCGAGGTCGTCGGTCGAGTAGGCGCGCAGCGCCGTATCGAGACCATCGGTGCGGTGGTCTCGATACGCTTCGCTACTCGACCGACAGAGGCCGACCGACAGCGCGCCCGTACCGGCGAAGGTGAGCGTCGCGGCGCCGTCGCCGAACTCGATCGCGTGGGGCAGCACCGCGGTCACGGGCAGCGCCCGCCCCGAGGCATCCCGCACCGTCAGCTCGTCGATGACGCGGCAGTCGTCGAGCCAGCGCTCGTACTCCGACGTGTGCACGCGCACCGCCGTCGCAGGAGCGCCGGTGCCGGCGCCCTCACGTTCCTCGACCTCCGCCCGGTCGGCCCGGAACACGAGCACGCGCGAACGCGGCAGGGTGAAGGGGGCCTGCACCAGGTCGAGATGGCGGCCGGCGAGGCCGGCCAGCGCCGAGGCATCCGGGGTGTCGTGGTCTCGATACGCTTCGCTAGATTTCGATACGGCGCTGGCGCGCCTACTCAATCCACCGCTCGACCGACGATGGCTGGTCATCGTCCTCCCAGTCCCGAGGCGGCCATGCTGTTGAGGATGCGGCGCTGCCCGATGACGAACACGATGAGCATCGGGATCGTCGAGATCGCGCTGGCCGCCATCACGAGGCCGTAGTTGATCGAGCCGAACTGGCCCTGGAAGCTCGTGAGCAGCAACGGCACCGTGAACAGGTCGGGCGTGTTGAGCAGCACGAGGGGGAACAGGAACGCGTTCCACACTCCGAGCGCCGTGATGATCGCGAGCGCCGCGAGCCCCGGCTTCAGGTTCGGCAGCACGATGCTCCAGAAGATGCGCCAGCGGCCGGCGCCGTCGACGAGCGCGGCCTCCTCGAGCTCCTTCGGCAGGCTCAGCACGAACTGCCGCATGAGGAACACGGCGAACGGGTTCGCGAGCAGGCCCGGCACGATGAGCGACAGGTGCGAGTCCACCCAGCCGAACTGCGACATGAGCAGGTAGAACGGGATGAGCGTCACCTGCGCCGGAATCATCTGCGTAGCGAGGAACACGATGAACAGCACCCGGCTGCCCTTGAACGGGATGCGCGCGAACGCGTAGCCGGCCATCGACGCGGTGATGAGCGTGCCCACGACGACGAGCACCGAGATGTAGATGCTGTTGACGTAGGCCTGCCCGAACGGCACGGCGTTCCACGCTTCGACGTAGTTGTCGAACGTCCACGGCTGCGGCAGGAACGACAGCGGGTCCTGCAGCAGCTGCGGCAGCGACTTGAACGAGGTGAGCAGCATCCAGATGAACGGGAACACCATCGCGATGCCGGCGACGATGAGCACGAGGTGCAGGATCGTCGACCCGAGGCGCCGCTTGCCCTTGCCGGTGCGCGCGCCGGTGGGGCGCGGCGCGTAGCCGGGCGCGCTCATCGCGACGGTCGAGTCGGTCGGCGGAGCGAGCGTGCCGTCGGCGAGGCTTGGATTCGTGAGACTCATGCGGGGTCGTCCTCGTAGTGCACGAACTTCTTCTGCGCGCCGAACTGGATGGCCGTGATGATGAGCGTGAGCACGAGCAGGATGATGCTCGCCGCGCTCGACGGACCGAACTCGAAGCGGCCGAAGCCGAGGTCGTAGATGTGGTATACGATCGTGCGGGTCGCATTGTCGGGGCCACCGCCCGACACGAGCACGTAGACGATGTCGAACGTCTGCAACGACGAGATGAACGCGACGACCGACGAGAAGAACACGATCGGCGAGAGCAGCGGCAGCCGGATGCTCGTGAAGAGCCGCCAGGCGCCGGCGCCGTCGATGCGAGCAGCCTCGATGACCGAGGGCGAGATGTTCTGCAGACCCGCGAGGAAGATCACGACGTTGAGGCCCAGCGACGCCCAGATCGCGACGATGCACACCGCGAGCAGTGCGAGCTTCGGGTCCTGCAGCCAGTCGGGCGGCGCGATGCCGAAGATCTTCGAGATGGCGGTCGAGAGCACGCCGTCGGAGCGGAACATCTGCTGCCAGATCATCGCGACGGCGACGGTCGACGTGACCACCGGCGCGAAGAACAGGATGAGGTAGAGCGTCCGCGTCTTGAGCTTCTCGAGCGCCACGGCGATGATGACCGCGAGGCCGAGGCCGATGGGCACCGTGATCACGGCGATGATGAGCGTGTTCAGGATGGAACGCCACAGCAGGTCGTCCTGGAACTGCGCGGTGAAGTTCTCGAAGCCGACCCAGGTCAGATCGCCCAGCCCGTCCCAGCTGGTGAAGGCGAGCACGAGGCTCGCCGCGAACGGCAGCACGACGAACAGCACCATGCCGATGAGCTGCGGCGCGACGAAGACGAAGCCCCATCGCCGGTCGCGGCGGCGCCACGCCGCCTCCTTGCGGAACTGGCGCGGGGGCGGAGCGGATGCCGCAGGAAGGTCCTGCAGCATCCGCTCGCCGGAAGCGATCTGGCTCACGCTTACTCGCCCTGCTTCTCCGCGACGAGGTCGGCGGCCGCGTCGAGCGTCTGCTGGGCATCGGCCTTGCCCTCGTAGAGCTTCTGGAACAGCTCGCTGATGTCGGTCGCGAGGCTCGGGATCGCTGCCTCGGCCGGGTAGTCCTCGAACCCGATGTCGCGCATCTCGAGCATCGTCTGGGCGTGGGCGGGGTAGTCGTCCTCGAGCACGACCTCGTCGGCGCCCTTGATCGACGGCACCGCGTTGCCGCCGCCGGAGAGGCGGAACTTCTGGCCCTCGGCGCTCAGGAACTCGGTCCAGAAGGTGAACGAGGCGTCCTTCGACTTGGTGGCCTCGTTCATCGCGAGGAAGCTCGTCGCGACGCCGGTCGGGGCTTCCACGCCGTCGGGCGTGGGCCAGCGGACGATGTCGACCTGGTCGGCGGTGCCTGCCGCCTCGACCGTGCCGATCGTGTAGCGACCCTGCACGAAGAAGCCGGCCTTCCCCGTCACGAAGAGGCTGTCGGCCCCGGCGCCGTCGGGCAGCGTGTCGGCCACGACGAACTTGCCGTCCTGGAAGTACTCGCCGAGCGTCTCGACGTCGGCGACCGTCTGCGGGTCCTCGTTCGCGACGAACGCGCCCGACTCGTCGTACGGGGCCGGGTCGCCCTGCGACGACAGCCAGCTCCAGTGGGTCGCCCAGTAGTTCCAGAAGAGGGTGCCGGCGACGCCGTTGGCCTTGAGCTTGTCGTTCATCTCGAGGAACTTGTCGGTCGTCCACTCGCCGTTCTCGGCCAGGGTCGCGGGGTCCTCGGTGATGCCGGCCGCCTTGAGCGTCTCCTTGTCGTACCAGAGCACATCGGGGTTCGCGTCGTTCGGTGCGGCGTAGTACTCGCCGTCCTTCTCGGCGGCACCGAACAGGCCCGGGAAGAAGTCGTCGGGCTTGGTCTGGCTCTCCTTCGAGTTCATGAGCTTCGTCATGTCCATGAGCCGGCCGGAGTCGACGAACTGGCCGATCTGGTCGTCGCCGACGTAGAACACGTCGGGGGCGGTGTTGCTCGCGAGCTGGGCGAGCAGCTTCGAGTGGTAGTCGCCGTAGCCGGCCACCGGCTGGAACTTCACCGTGATGTCGGGGTGGCGCTTCATGAATTCTTCGTTGAACTCCTTGTAGCGGGTCAGCTCGTCGGCCGAGCCCCACGTCGACCACACGACGGTGTTCTTCTCGTCTGCACCTCCCCCGCCGCTGCACGCCGCCAAGCCGATCGCGACGGCGCTCGCAGCGCCGATCGCCAACAGACGCCTCATCTTCGAGTTCGAGCGGGCCATTCCGCTACCTCTTTCGTCATTGCAGGAGGGGCCGGCGGAATGCCGGCGTGAGGGGGATTGCTCGTCATTATTCTGTATACAAAACTCAATTCCGTCAAGGTGCGGCAGATCACGAACGCGCAACGGGCTCGTTTCCCACGCGGCTACGATCTTCGAATGACCCGTTCCGTGACCGTCGCGCGCGCCCTCTTGGCGCCGTACCTCGTGGTCGTCGGCCTGCTCACGCTGCTGCCCGCGGACGCCGCCGGCACGGTCACCGGCGTCGTCCAGGTCTTCGCAGATGCGGTCGCCGGCTGGGGCGTGCCGCGCGACACCGCGGCGGCCGTGTTCGAGTTCCTCGCGAACGTCGCCCTGTTCGCGCCGTTCGGCCTGCTCGTCGCGCTCGCGTGGCCCGAGATGTCGGCGTGGAGGGTGATCGTCGCTGGATGCCTGCTCAGCGCTTCGATCGAGCTGATGCAGATCGCGTTGCCGAGCCGCCTCCCGTCGATCAGCGACGTGGTCGCGAACACGGCCGGCGCGTCGATCGGCTACGCGGTCATCTCGTACCGACGCCGACGCAAGCCCCGGCCATGACGACGGATGCCTCGTGGCCGGTCGGCCACGAGGCATCCTTGTCGTGCTGTGCGAGGTGAGCGTCAGACGCGCGCCGGCAGCTTGGCCGCGACGAGCTCCGCGATCTGCACCGCGTTGAGCGCCGCGCCCTTGCGCAGGTTGTCGTTCGAGACGAAGAGCACGAGGCCCTTGCCCTCGGGGGCCGACTGGTCCTGGCGGATTCGGCCGACGTAGCTCGGGTCGGTGCCGGCGGCCTGCAGCGGGGTCGGCACCTCGCTCAGCGCGACGCCGGGGGCGTCGGCGAGCAGCTCGGTCGCGCGCTCGGGCGTGATCGGGTTCGCGAACTCGGCGTGGATCGACAGCGAGTGACCGGTGAAGACGGGCACGCGAACACACGTGCCCGCGACGAGCAGGCCCGGCAGCTCGAGGATCTTGCGGCTCTCGTTGCGGAGCTTCTTCTCCTCGTCGGTCTCGAGGTCGCCGTCGTCGACGATCGAGCCGGCGAGCGGGATCACGTCGAACGCGATGGGCCGCGGGAACTTCTCGGGCGCGGGGAACTCGACGGCGGCGCCGTCGTGCACGAGACCGATGGCGTCCTGTGCGACCGCGGCGCGGGCCTGCTCGAGCAGCTCCTCGCCGCCGGCGAGCCCGGCACCCGAGACCGCCTGGTAGGTCGAGACGATCAGGCGCTCGAGGCCGGCCTCGTCGTGGAGCACCTTGAGCACGGGCATCGCGGCCATCGTGGTGCAGTTCGGGTTCGCGATGATGCCCTTCTCGGCCTCGTCGATCGCGTGCGGGTTGACCTCGCTGACGACGAGCGGCACCTCGGGGTCCATGCGCCAGCCGCTCGAGTTGTCGATCACCGTCACGCCGGCCGCGGCGAATCGCGGCGCCTGCGCCTTCGAGAGGGTCGCCCCCGCCGAGAAGATCGCGAGGTCGAGCCCCGTGGGGTCGGCGGTCGAGGCGTCTTCCACGACGATGTCCTCGCCCTTGAACGGCAGCGTCGTGCCCGCCGAGCGCGCCGACGCGAAGAAGCGGATCTGCGCGATCGGGAAGTCGCGCTCCTCGAGGAGGCGACGCACGACAGCGCCGACCTGGCCGGTGGCGCCGACGACGCCGATGTTCACACCATTGCTCATATTCGTGTCTTCCTCACTACGCTGCTGCATCCAGTCTGCAGGACGTTTCGGGGTTCGCGGGACGTGTGAGCGTTCCCACCTCCTGAAACGGCGGGAATGCCCGGTGAACCGGCAGAGATTCGAGGGTGGATGCCTCGTGGCCGGTGCCCGCGGGCGCCGGCGGGCGCACGGTGCGCGCCCGAGGCATCCGTGCGGTCAGCGGCCGGTGCCGCCGTGCACGACCGCGTCGTCGTCGCCGTCGAGGTCGAACGCCGTGTGCACGGCACGCGCGGCGGCGTGCACGCTGTCGGCGCGGGTCACGACGGAGATGCGGATCTCGCTCGTCGAGATCATCTCGATGTTGATGCCCGCCTCGTAGAGCGCCTCGAACAGCTTCGCCGAGACACCCGTCGCCGAGCGCATCGCGTTGCCCACGAGCGACAGCTTGCCGATCTGGTCGTCGTACTGCAGCGACTCGAACCCGACCGCGTCCTGGGCGCCGGCGAGCGCGGTGAGCGCCTTCTCGCCCTCGGCCTTCGGCACGGTGAACGAGATGTCGGTTCGGCCGGTCGCGGCGGCCGACACGTTCTGCACGATGACGTCGACGTTCGCGTTGGTGCCCGCCACGATCTTGAAGATCTTCGCCGCGGCCCCCGGCTTGTCGGGCACGCCGACGACGGTGATCTTGGCCTCGGACAGGTCGATCGCGACGCCGGCGATGACGGACTCTTCCACAGCTGCTCCTTCGGGAAGACGCGAGGGGTCGTAGACGATCGTCCCCTCGTTGTTGTTGAACGACGAACGCACGTGCAGGGTCACGCCGTGGCGGCGCGCGTACTCGACGGCGCGGATGTGCAGGACCTTGGCTCCCGATGCGGCGAGTTCGAGCATCTCTTCGCTCGTGATGCGGTCGAGCTTGTGCGCCTTCTTCACGACGCGCGGGTCGGAGGTGAAGACGCCGTCGACGTCGGTGTAGATCTCGCAGACGTCGGCATCGAGCGACGCGGCGAGCGCGACCGCGGTCGTGTCGCTGCCGCCGCGGCCGAGGGTCGTGATGTCGCGAGTGTCGCGGTTGAAGCCCTGGAAGCCGGCGACGATGACGATCGCGCCCTCGTCGAGCGCCTCCCGCAGGCGCACGGGGGTGACGTCGACGATGCGGGCCGAGCCGTGCTGCGCGTCGGTGATCATGCCGGCCTGGCTGCCGGTGAAGCTGCGCGCCTCGTGCCCCATGCTCTTGATCGCCATCGCGAGCAGCGCCATCGAGATGCGCTCACCCGCCGACAGCAGCATGTCGAGCTCGCGCGGCGCCGGGATCGGCGTGACCTCGTTCGCGAGGTCGAGCAGTTCGTCGGTCGTGTCGCCCATCGCGGAGACCGCGACGACGACGTCGTTGCCCGCCTTGCGCGTCTCGACGATGCGCTTCGCGACCCGCTTGATGCTCTCCGCGTCGGCGACGGACGACCCGCCGAACTTCTGCACGATCAAGCTCACGGGGCCTCCAGGGGGTTCTGGGCGCGCGCGGGCCGACGGGCCCGTCGTCGGATTCTTCATCATACGGCGGCACGCATGCGCGCCTCGCCATGTGACGCCGGGCGGCTCCGGTCGGTCGAGGAGCGCGGAGCGCGTATCGAGACCACCCGGCTCCGGTCGGTCGAGGAGCGCGAAGCGCGTACCGAGACCACCCGGCTCGCCTCACCCCTCGTGGTCGCGGGCCATGTACCACTCGGTGAACTCGGTCGCGCGCCCGTCGGGCGCGAACCGGATCACCCACAGGTTGAGGTAGTCGCGCTCGGCCGGGTATTCGGTGCGTCCCTGCACGAGCGCGAGGTCGGATGCCTCGTGCACCGGCTTCCACTCGAACGACCATTCGCCCTCCTGGTCGGCATGGGCGAGCCAGCCCGACACGATCGCGTCGTGGCCGCGCAGCGGTTCGGCGTCGGGCGCCAGGAGGTAGACGGCGTCTTCGGTGAAGAGCGCGCGGATGTCATCGGGGTCGTTGCTGCGCCAGGCCCTGACGTAGCCGTCGACCCAGGCCGTCGTGCGATCGGATGCCTGCTCGGTCGTCTCGCTCATCTCTTCGGTCTACGCGCGTATCGTGGATGCGTCAACCATCGGTCGATCGAGCAGCGCCGTATCGAGACCAGGTCGGTCGAGTAGGCGCGCAGCGCCGCATCGAGACGAGGTCGGTCGAGTAGGCGCGCAGCGCCGTATCGAGACCAGGTCGGTCGAGTAGGCGCGCAGCGCCGTATCGAGACCAAGTCGGTCGAGTAGGCGCGCAGCGCCGTATCGAGACCAAGTCGGTCGAGTAGGCGCGCAGCGCCGTATCGAGACCACCTGACGGACTCGTGCCGACTCAGCCGACGACGCGACGCCCTTCGAACGCGCGGCCGAGCGTGACCTCGTCGGCGTATTCGAGGTCGCCGCCGACCGGCAGGCCCGACGCGAGACGGGTCACCTTGATCTCGAGCGTCGTGAGCAGACGACTGAGGTACGTCGCCGTCGCCTCACCCTCGAGGTTGGGGTCGGTCGCGATGATCACCTCGGTCACCGATCCGTCGGCGAGCCGCTGCATGAGCTGGCGGATGCGCAGCTCGTCGGGACCGATGCCGTCGATCGGGCTGATCGCCCCGCCGAGCACGTGGTACAGCCCGCGGAACTCGCGGGTGCGCTCGATCGCGACGACGTCCTTCGCCTCTTCGACGACGCAGATGAACGACGGGTCACGGCGCGGGTCTCGACAGATCGAGCAGGTCGACTGCTCGGAGACGTTGCCGCAGATCTCGCAGAACCGCACCTTGTCGCGGATCTGCAGCAGGATCTCGGCGAGTCGCGTGACGTCGAAGTGCTCGGTCTGCACGATGTGGAATGCGATGCGCTGCGCCGACTTCGGCCCGATGCCGGGCAGCCGGCCGAGCTCGTCGATCAGTTCTTGGACGATGCCTTCGTACACGGGCTACGCACGCTCCCCGAACCCGCGACCGGGCACTTCGATCTCTTCCAGGAAGGTCGCGCCGAGCACCTCGCGCACGACCGCCTCGCCGTATCGCTGGATGCCGCCGTCGGTCGTCGCGACGGCCTGGCGCGGTCGGCTCGGGGCGGCGTTCGCCCGGGGCCCCGATGCGGTGCGAGGGGGCGCCGACGCGGGTGCCGCAGCGGCCGGCGGCGCGTCGAACGGCTCGGGCTCAGGGCCCGGGTCGAACGGCGGCTCCTCGTCGGGCGGCGGCGCATCGGCGTCGTCGGGCACGTAGTCGGCTGTGGGCTCGCCCGCGCCACCGCGGGTGGGCGCCGCCGGCGCCGAGGTCGCCGGTTGCGGCGCCGGACGCTCCGCGAGCGCGGTCGCCGTTCGCGGCGAGGCGAGAGCGGTGCTCGAGTCGGGCTGCGGCTCGGGGTCGCGGGGAATGGCGACCGTCGCCCACGAGTCGACCGGCCCCGACGCTCGGGCCGCTTCGGCCGACGACGAGGTACCGGTCGAGGGGCTGCTCGGACTGCTCGCCGTCGGGGTCGTCGCGACCGCAGGGCTCGACCCCGCCGAACCCGCGGTCGCCGCCGGGGCGTCGAGGCTCGACGACGGGCCGGCGCCCGACCCCGACGACCCGGGCGTCGACGGCGGTGACGTCTCGGGCCGCGCGGAACCGCCGCCCTGCCCGCCGCCGATCACGCGCGGGATGAACTTGACGGTCACACCGAGTACCTCGTCGATCGCGGTGCGCAGCAGCTCGGCCGAGTTCTGGGCGCCCGTGCCGTTGCGCAGGCTCTCGACGTCTCCCGCGCTCGTGAAGCCGAGCACGAGCACCGACTCATCGGTGCGGTATTCGAGCACCTGTGCGGTCAGCGCCGCCATCCACGCGGTGCGCTTCTTGCGCTGGAGCACGTTGAGCACCTCGGGCCACGCGTCGCGCATCTGCTGCAGTGTGATCGGCCCCGTCGGGCGAACGAACGCGGGGGCTTCGGGCGCGGGCGGCGCGGCGGCCGTCGTTGCGGCTCCGCCCGACGCGGTCGGCGTACCGGTCGGTGCCGGGCGCTCGGACACGACGGTCGGTTCGGCGGGAGTACGCCCGGCCGCGGCCGACGGCACGGGCGCCACCTCCGGTGCGGACGCCGCAGGGCGAGCCGGCTCGGGCATGCGCTCGGACGCGCCGGCACGCGCCGCGGGCGCCTCGACGCGAGACGGCTCGGAGTTCGGCCTGGCAGGCGCGGCATCCGGCGTGGCCGGCGACGGTGCACTCGCGATCACCGCTCCCCCGGCCCCGACCTGGCGTTCGAGCCGCTCGACGCGCGCGAGCGCACCGCGCTCGGTGTCGTCGCTCGCCGGCACGAGCACGCGGGCGAGCATGAGCTCGAGGTGCAGGCGGGGCGATGTCGCGCCGGTCATCTCGGTGAGGGTCTGGCTGACGAGGTCTGCGACACGCGAGAGCTCGGCGGGGCCGAACGCCTGCGCCTGCACCGCCATCCGGGCGAGTTCGTCTTCGGGCACGCCGCGCAGCACCGCGGCGGCGGCCTCGGGCGTCGATGCCGCGACGACGATGAGGTCGCGCAGGCGCTCGAGCAGGTCTTCGACGAAGCGCCGCGGGTCCTGACCGGTCTGCACGACCCGGTCGGCCGCCGCGAACGCGCCGGCGGCGTCGTGCGAGCCGATCGCGTCGATCACCTCGTCGAGCAGGGCGCCGTGCGTATACCCGAGCAGCGCGACCGCGCGCTCGTAGTCGATCGCCGAACCCTCGGATCCCGCGATGAGCTGGTCGAGCAGCGACAGCGTGTCTCTCGGCGAGCCGCCGCCGGCCCGCACGACGAGCGCGAGCACGCCGGGCTCGACCGTGATGCCCTCTTCGTTGCAGAGCTGCTGCACGTACTCGAGCATCGGCGCCGGCGGCACGAGGCGGAACGGGTAGTGGTGCGTACGCGACCGGATCGTGCCGAGCACCTTGTCGGGCTCGGTGGTCGCGAAGATGAACTTGACGTGCTCGGGCGGCTCTTCGACGATCTTCAGCAGCGCGTTGAAGCCACCCGAGGTCACCATGTGCGCCTCGTCGATGATGAAGATCTTGAACCGGTCGCGCGCGGGCGCGAAGATCGCACGTTCGCGGAGATCGCGGGCGTCGTCGACGCCGCCGTGGCTCGCCGCATCGATCTCGACGACGTCGAGCGACCCGCCGCCGCCGCGCGAGAGCTCGACGCAGCTCGGGCACACGCCGCACGGCGAGTCGGTCGGCCCCTCGACGCAGTTCAGGCAGCGGGCGAGGATGCGGGCCGACGTGGTCTTGCCGCAGCCGCGCGGGCCGCTGAACAGGTAGGCGTGATTGACCCGATCGGTGCGGAGCGCCGTCATCAGCGGCTCCGTCACCTGGGACTGGCCGATCATCTCGGCGAACGTCTCTGGCCGGTAGCGGCGATACAAGGCGGTGACCACGCATCAATGGTAGTCACCGCGTCCGACACCACATCCGGATGCCTCGGGCGTACGATTCACGGACGGAAGGAGCGTGATCACGGTGACGACGATGACCCCGGCACAGCTCGAACGATTCCAGGCGAGGTTGCTCGCCGAGCGCGCGGAGGCCGCAGAGCGCTTCGCCGAGTTCGACGACCAGATGAGCGAGGTTCGCCACGCGCGCTCCGAGGCGAGCGCCGACGACGAGCACGACCCCGAGGGTCCGACGATGACGCAGGAATGGTCGCAGCGCACCGCCGTGCTCGCCGACGCGCAGGCGGAGCTCGCCGAGATCGACCACGCCCTCGCGCGCATCGCCGACGGCACCTACGGCATCTGCGCCCGCTGCGGCAAGCGCATCACGGTCGCCCGGCTCGACGCCCGCCCGACCGCGACGCTCTGCATCGACTGCGCGCGCCTCGCGGCGCACTGATTCGTCGGGTGCGCCTGCGCACCCCAGCATTACGATGGTGCCGAGCAGGTCGATCCCGGGGGGCAACCAGGTGGAGTTGACGGACTACTGGCGCATTCTTCGCGCACACTGGGTGGCGATCGTGCTGATCACACTCATCGGCGGCGTGGCCGCGTACGGCTGGACGCAGATACAACCGAAGGTGTACTCGGCTGATGCCAGCGGACTGCTCTCCACGGGCGTCACGAACGACCTCAGCACCGCACTGGCCGGCGACACGTACGCGAAGTCGCGGGTCAAGGCGTACATGGATGTCGCGAAGTCGCGCACGGTCGCCGAGTACGCGATCTCCGAACTCGATCTCGACGTCACACCCGACGTACTCATCACGAAGGTGAGTGTGCTCAACCCACTCGACACCCCGGTGATCAAGGTGACGGCGAACGCCGCCAGCCCGCAGCAGGCGCGCGATCTGGCCGAGGTATGGATCGAGGGCATCGGCCGACAGGTGACGGCGCTCGAGAACGCTGACGCCCCGTCCACCTCGAACGACCGCTCGATCGTCGAGTTCACGTCGCTCGATTCCGCGGTGCTCCCGACCGAGCAGTCGTCGCCGAACACGAGGTTGGTCGTCGCGCTCGGCCTCCTAATCGGATTCGCGATCGGCGTGGCGTATGCGTTCCTCCGGAACGTCTTCGATCGACGCATCCGCTCGTCGGAACAGCTCCAGCGTGAGACCGGCCTGCCCGTCCTCGGCATGATCCCGTTCAACAAGCATTTCACGGAGAGCGATCGCATCGTCGTCTCGCAGGGCGCGAACGATATTCATCGCAGCGGCTCCGAACACGACATCGCAGAGGCGATGCGAGAGCTGCGGACCAATCTGACGTTCATGGACGTCGACAATCCGCCGCGCACGATCGTCGTCACGAGTTCCCTGCCCGGCGAGGGAAAATCGACGGTCGCGGCGAACCTCGCCATCGCGATCGCCGCATCGGGAGAGAAGGTCGTGGTGGTCGATGGCGACCTCCGCCGGCCATCGGTCGCACGGATCTTCGGTGTTCTGCCGGGCGTCGGCCTGACCGACGTGCTCATCGGCCGCGCCGAGCTGCGCGATGTGGTGCAGCCGTGGGGCGATGACGGCAGGCTGTCGGTGCTCGGCTCCGGGTCGGTGCCGCCGAACCCCAGTGAACTGCTCGGGTCGAACGCGATGCACGCGGTGGTCGAGGAGCTCTCGAAGGATGCGATCGTGCTCATCGACGCGCCGCCACTCATTCCGGTCACCGATGCCGCCATCCTCACCGCGCGCACGGATGGCGCGCTCATCCTCGCGTACGCACGCCGAACCACGCACGATGCGATCGAGCATGCGCTGCGCAATCTCGAGCGTGTGAAGGGCCGCGCGCTGGGCGTGATCCTCAACGGCGTACCTCGCGGGAGCGGTGCCGGCGACGGATACGGCTACAGGTACCGCGGCTACTACGGCCGGAATGCCGCGGCGTCGACGCCGACCGAACCCGCGGTTCCGACCAGCGGGGAGCCGAGGCACTCTCATGTCGCCGATCACCGTGCCGAGTCCGCCTCAGGCAGGGCGGCGTCGACGGAGAACGGCGCCGAGATCAGCGGCTCGCACGCTCCGACGACGTGATTTTCCGCCGCACCACCGACCACATCAGCGCGGCGAGCGCGGCGAAGACGAGCACCCGCGCGAAGGCGACGCCGAACGCCCCGCCGAGGATGGCACCGAAGGCGTAGGCGGGGACGGCGATGCCGATCGCGACGAGGCTCATGCGCATCGCCTCGGTCGACCATCCTCCGCCGATGACGGCGAGGTTTGCGACGATGACGAGCGCTGCGACGGCCTCCGACCCGAGGAGCACCACCGTCAGCGGGGATGCCTCGGCGTAGGCCGGCCCGAACACCAGCGGTACGGTCATGAAAGCGATGACGGCCAGGATCACCCCGCCGACGGCCGCCGCGCCCCCTGCCTGGAGCATCCGTCCCCGCAGCCCCGGCCAATCCGTTCCCGTGGCGACCTCGCGCGTCGTCAACTGTCCGATCGCGGTCGGCGCGAGCCGCGCGATCTCGACGATGGTCGCAGCGAGCGCGTACACCGCGACCGCCTCCGCAGTATCGAAGACCGCGAGCATGAGCCGATCGAAGCGGGACACGACGATGATCGCGAGCGGGAGGAGCAGCGAGCGCAGGCCCTCGTGTACGAGCACGCCGATGCCCACGAGGCTCGGCCGTGCCCAGGCGAGGGCCGATGCGCGAGTCGCCGCAAGTGCCGCAAGGACGAGCACGACGAGCTGGAAGGCGGCCTGAGCGGCAACCACGAGCGCCGCATCCGCGTCGGCGAGGAGTGCGATGCACACACCGGCGAATCCCGCGACGGCGCCGAAGGCGGCCCATTGGGCGCCGGCAGTGAACTGCCCGACCGCGAATCTGGCATCCGTGACGAGCAGCATGAGCACCTGTGTCGCGGACGCGAGGCCGGTCGCGACGAGGTACGTCGGACCGCCGAGCCTGACGTCGGCGATCAGCGACATCGCGAGGCAGGTCACTGCCCCGGCGATACCGGAGACCACGACGAGCGCGACGGCGAGCCACGTGTAGTCGGTGGCGAGTCGGGTGGAGTCCGGCTCCGAGGGGTGACGGCGGCGGAACGCGTTGCCGGCGCCGGCGCCGCCGAGCAGCCCCACGAACGATGCCAGCGTCGCCATCACGACCATCAGCCCTCGCTGATCGACCGGCAGGACCGCGGTCGCGAGGAGGGCCGAACCCACGCTCCCCGCGAGTTGGGCGCCAGAACCGGCGAGCAGCGCTCCTGCGCTTCGCACGAAGCCCGAACGCATCACGGCGTACTGCGCTCGCTCCGGATGCGCCCGAGTGCGCGGGCGACGACCAGCATCACGACGCCGATGCCGATCTGCACGAGCACCGGCGCGAACGAGTTGCGGATCGCGATGACGAGGGGCAGCAGCACGACGACGGTGATCGCGCCGCCATCGGCGGTCGCCGGGAGCCGGTCGACCCTGCCGATCAGATACCCGATCGTGAACATGAGCACGCAGACACCGATCATCCCCCAGTTGCGCAGTCCCTCCGCCACTGGTGACCCACCGATCGGCCCCGCGCTCGAGAAGATCTCGACGTTGAAGATCCGAAGGTCGTTCTCGGCCGGCCCCGGGTCGGCACCGGTCAGATGCTCGACGAAGCGAAGGACGGGGGCGACGAACGTGACGCCGTACCGGTACTCGACGCCGCCGGCGAGCCACTCCTGCACGACGACGACCGGGTACAGCGAGTACCCCATCTCGGCCAGGGCTTCCATGGGCGTGGCTCCCTCGACGCCGTCCGTGAGGAGAGCGCCGATACCGCCGACGCGGGTGGTGCGCAGCACCGACACCACTGCGAGGACGGCGATCGACGCTGCCACGAACAGCCAGGCGTTGATCCGGGTGCGCTTGGCCTCGACGACGAGCACGGTCACGAGGAGGAAGAGCACGGTTCCGCGAAGCCCGAGCGGGAGCCCGACCGCCGCGACGATGACGACCACCACCCATCCGACGACTCGCGCGCGCCCGCCGCTCGCGACCAGGAATCCGACGCCGCAACCGAGGAGTGCGACGCCGTACCCGAATTCGCCGTCGCTCGACACCTTCTCCAGGAACTCGAGATAGCCCGAGAAGAGCGCCCCGAGGCCCCCCTCGGCCTCGAGCGAGATGGCGATGAGCGACAGACCCGCCGCGACGCCGAGGTATCCGACGATGTCCGTGCGACTGACGTGTTCGGTCTCCGTCGTCGATTCGGTCGAAATGCGGCTCGGACGGCTGACGAGGATGCCGCATTCGAGGGCGACGATCGCGATGCAGACGGCGGTCACCGCCGGGGGAACGGCTTCCGAGAGCGCCCACGCGTTCGCTCCTCGACCGACGAGCATCCGGTCCCCTTCGATCGACAGCGCGATCACGAGCCCTGCGTGGAACAGGCCGAACACGAGCACGTAGATGAACGCGGCTCCGCCGACTCCCCGATCCCGCCGCCACGCGACGAGCGCGCCACCGAAGAGGGCGACCACGAGGATGCCGGCTTCGGTCGGCAGCGCCTGGGCCCCACTCAACTGAGCGACGAGCGCCACGACGCTGAGCGCGAGACCGAATACGCGTCGGTAGCGGCCGTCGCCCGGAACGGCGCGTCGGTCCGCGAGCCACTCACCCGTACTGGAAGAGACGACGCCAGTCATGCACGCTCCTCCCGAGTGTGAATTCCGAGTCCAGCACGGCAGCCCGGATCGTGGACGACTCGGTCTCCCCGACGTGAAGGGCATCCGCGATCGCTTCGGCCCACCTCTCCGCCGATGCTCCCACCGGGACCAGGGAGATGCCGGGCAACTTCGCCGCGAGTTCGCGGAGCGTGTCGAGGTCGGACGCCACGACCGGCACCCCCGTCGCCAGTGCCTCGAGGATGACCCCTGGCAGTCCCTCCCGTTTGGACGGAAGCAGCAGGACATCCGACGCCCGCAGCAGATCGGCGACGTCGGAGCGATCGCCGAGGACCTCGAACCGGGCCTCGGGAACGTCGCCCAGATCCACCGGATCGCCGGGGCCGACGACCCACCAATCCGATCGGATCGTCGTATCGAGAGCACGGAAGATCGGCACCAGCGCCGCGCGGTTCTTCTCGGGCGACGCCCTCCCGACGTGGATGATCCGTGGCAGCGTGCTGCGGTCCGGCACCGGCCCCGGCGCGAACCGCTCGGTGTCGACTCCGTTTCCGATGACGACCGCACGACCGGGCCGAAGCAGCGGCGCCCACCGGCCGAGCGCGAATCGAAGGCTCGCGCCCGATACGGCAACGATCCGTGACGCCGTGGCGACCGTCATCGCTCGCGCGACGACGCGGTACGCGCGACGCCCAAGACCGTCGCCGCGCCCGTCGCCCTCGGAGTGGAGCCGGGCGATCCGAATCGGGACCCGTTGCGACCACGCGGCCGCGAGCAGCCACCCACTGGCGAGTGAGACGTGGGAGACGATCGCGTGCGGTCGGTGACGTCTGATCGCCGTACGAACGACCCGGCCCGCACCGATCGGCGAAGCGAATCCTGCCGGCTCGACGATCGCCCCGCTCGCCTCGAACGCATCCGCCAACGAGCCGGCGCGCCCCGAGAGGCACACGAACACCTGCTGGACCTCCGTCGCCGGAATCCGTCGGCAGAGATCCAACGCCACCATCTCGGCGCCGCCTCGATCGAGCGAGCCGATGAGATGCACGACCGTCGTCGTCATACCCGGGCCTCCTCGGGCATGGCGAGCTGCCGGACGGCCGCCGACCACTCCCGTCGACGGGACTCCAGCGCCTCCGGATCGAAACGTTCCGCCGTCGACCGCGACGCTCGACTCAGGCGGTCGCGCAGCGCTTCGTCGCGAAGGACTCGCTCGAGCAGCCCCGCGAGGGCGCGGGGATCGCCCGCGGGGACCAGCGCTTCGGCCGGGAGCAGCTCGGGAATACCACCGACATCCGAGCCGATGCACGGCAGCCCCCACGCCATCGCTTCGACGAGTGCACGCGGCAGCCCCTCCGTGAGCGAGGGCATGGCGAAGACCTCGGCCGAGTCGAGGAGCCCGATCAGCTCACTGCGGTCTCGGATGTGCCCCGCGAATCGAACCCGGTCCCCGACTCCACGCCCGTCCGCGAGCTGCTGCAATCGTGGGCGGTAACGTCCGTCGCCGACGAGGACGAGGTGGTACCGAGGGTCCGATCCTGCCAACTCGGCAAGCGCTTCGATCAGGACCTGGTGCCCCTTGTAGGGCTGCTCCTGCGAGCCGACCGCGATAATGCGGCCGGGGATCGTCCTGCGGGTTTCGCGCTCAGGAAGATCGACTCGGACATCGCTGAAGGCGACGGCCGTCGCGTCACGGCCCGCCGGATAACGTTCTTGAAGCACCCGCTCGGTCACATAGCGAACCGCGTCGCCCTGCCGCACCGCCCACCGGATCGCGGCGGCCGCGACGGGAGCGAGCACGACGCCGGTCCGCCCGGCAATTCCCGACCGCAGTACCTCGGCGATGTCACCGACGACCTGCACGGCGATCGGCTTGCGGCGACGACGCGCCCGCGCCACCGCGACCAGACCCACCATTCCCGGCAGCTTGACGTCCACGATGTCCGACCGCTTCACGGCCGTGTCGACCGCCCTGACGAGGGCCGGCAGCCGTCGCACCATGGACAGGGCACCGACATAGTACGGAAGGGGCACCACGCTCCCGTCGATCCGCTCACCGGCGGATGCGGACTGCCGTTCGTCGACCCGGAGTGCCAACCGGAGCCGACCGTTCTCGCGGAGCTCGGCTTCCCAGCCGCGCCCGACGAGCCCGGCGTCGTCGGTGACGCACGATCCGCCGGTCGCGCGCCGCGCCCGTGACTCGACGAACAACGTGATGCACGGTTCCCCGCCCACGCCGCTCACCCGAGACCCGCCTCACGACCGAGCACGACGTCGGCGACGAGTTCCGACGTCACAGTCCGATCGAATCCGCGTACGACGTGCGTCCTCGCCAGCCTGCCCCGCTCCGACAGCTCACCACTCAGCCATTCCCGATAGGCGCACTCGAGCGCGGCATCCAGTTCATCGACGGAGCCGGCGGGGACGACCCAGCCCCCATCGGGAATCACCGTCTCCGGCAAACCGCCCGCGTCGCTCACGATCGACGGGACGCCCATCGAGCCAGCCTCGAGCGCAGCGCCGTGATTCTCGGACAGCGACGGACTCACGCTCAGGTCCGCCGTGCGGTACGCGTCGCGGACATCGTCCACCGAAGTCGTCCAGCTGACCGATCCACAACGGATGAGGTCGTCGAACTCGGCGATGAGGCGCTGGCGGAGGAACTCGCCGCGCCCATCGAACCCACCACCGACGAGGCGGAGCTCCGCATCGCCGTGCCGACTCGCGAAACGCCGCCACGCGTTCAACAGCACGTCGTGTCCCTTGATCCCCTTGCCTGCGTGCACGATCCGTTTCGGCGCGTAGACGTAGGCGACCATCACCACCCTGAACCGGTCGCCCGGTACCGGGCGCCCCGGCGAGGACGAGAAATGCCCGACGTCGACCCCGTACGGGATCGCGAAGAGCCGATCAGGGCGCACGCCGAGCTCGGCGTACCTTTTCGCCGTGTACTCGCTCCCGGCGATGAGCGCGTGATCCCAGCCGACGGCACGTCGCTCGATCATCCGGATGAACGGCGACTCGAGGTAGAGCGGCCCCGCGACCATATGCACGCGACGCGTCCGCGAACCCGCGAGTGCGAACCGCGAGGCGAGCGCGCTCGCGTACAGGTGATACAGCGCTGCATCGGCATCGATCGCGCGCAGGAGGGTTCGAAACCTGCCGAGCTCTCTGAATGTGCCGACGGTGGGTGTGAAACGGAAGTCGAAGGCCGTTCGAACGATCGTCAGTCCCTGCCGTTGCGCCGCGAGATCCACGACAGCCCTGGCGAGTCGACCGTCCGCTTCGGGAATCACGACGACGACCTCAGCCCCCCGCGACAGCATCGCCTCGAGCTGGGGCACGACCCAGAGGCCGCCCTCGCTCGTCTTCAGCACGACGACGACCCTGGTCACGTCGCCTGCGTCCGCGCCCACTCGACCGTCCGGGCGAGGCCGGTGGGCAGGTCGATCGGCACGACGTCCGGGAACTGCTCTTGAAGGAGTCCCGGGGCCGACTGCGACGCCCGCACATCGCCCACTCGCGCCTCGACGTAGGTACGCGAGAGCGGGCGGCCGAGTGCACGCTCGAGTTCGTCGACGACGTCGAGCACGGTGGTCGGCGTTCCGAGCGCGAGGTGGACCGGATCGGGACTGGTGAGACGTCGGTCGACGGCGTATGCGATCGCGTCGCACAGCGTCTCGACGAAGATGAAGTCGCGCGACTGCCGACCGTCGCCGTGGATCTCCACGGGTTCGCCCGCGAGCGCCGCTTCGACGAAGCGCGGGATGACGGCCGAGTACGCGTGATCGGCGCGCTGGCCCGGGCCGTAGACGTTGAAGAACCTCAGCGCGAGCGTCGGCAGGCCGAAGGTGGCGAAGTATGCGTTCACATAACCTTCGGCGGCGAGCTTGGTCGCGCCGTAGGGGCTGATCGGTCGTGTCCAGTCGTACGGGTCGTGCGGCGTCTTCGGGTTGCTGCCGAAGACGGCACTCGATGAGGCGAAGACGACGTGCTGGCCACCGCGCCGAGCCTCATCGAGGATGTCGAGCGTGCCGTTCACATTCACCTCGTGGGTGCGCCGCGGGTCGGCGACCGACAACGGAACGCTCGCCACCGCAGCGAGATGAACCACGGAGTCGACGTCGCGCATGCAATCGCGAAGCAGCGATTCGTCGAGGATCGAGCCGGGAATCAACTCGGCCCCGACACCTTCGAGCGCCGTGCCCGTGCTCGAGCTCAGGTCGTCGAGAACCCGGACACGGATGGAGTCGTCCGCACAGAGGCGTCGTGCCAGGTTCGCCCCGATGAACCCCGCTCCACCTGTGATCAGGACCCTGCGCGTCATCTCGTCGCCTCCCCTTCGCTCGCGTCGCGCCTCACCGTGCCGGTACGCCCTTCACCACTGAGCCCGCTTCGACGTCGTGGACCGCACAGGCCGCAGCTCCGACGACGGCTCCGTTCCCCACCCGGAGGCCCTGGAGGACGACCGATCCCGCGCCGACGAGCGCACCGCGCTCGATGAGCACCTCGCCCGACACCACCGCACCGGGATTCACCGAGACGAAGTCCTCGAGTACGACGTCGTGCCCGATGATGGCGCCCGGGTTGACGTGCACGTGCCGCCCGGTGCGCACGTTGGTCGACATCTGCACACCGGCGCAGATCACGCTGCCGGGCCCGAGGGTGGTTCGGCTGCCGATCGTCGCCATCGGATGGACGAGCGTCGCCGCATCGAGGCCGGCTGCATCGAACCGTCGGGCGACGGATTCGCGCGCCGCCGGCGCGCCCACGCCGACGAGATAGGCCGCACCACGGCGATCCCGGTCCAGCCAATCGGCGGCGTTGCCGAGGAACGCCACCTCGCGCGCGCCCAGCCGTTCGAGGTTCGTCGCGCTCGGATCGTCGTCGACGACCCCGAGTATGCGGAACGGCGCACCTGATCCGATCGCGGCATCCGCGACGTCGAGCACTTCTCGGCCGAAGCCGCCCGCCCCGATGATGACGAGGTCCCGGATCATACGCCTGCCCCCGATTGCCCCTTGAACTCCGGCATCGTCGCATGGCCCTCCGCCGACGTGCCCTCGCGCCGCAGGACGGCGACCACGGTGCGCAGAAGGATCCGCGCGTCGAGCCGGAGGCTGCGAGTCTCGACGTACTCGACGTCGAGTTCGAGCCGGTCCCCCCACTCGAGCGCGTTGCGCCCGCTGACCTGTGCGAGACCCGTGATTCCCGGTCGCACCTCGTGCCGCCGTGCCTGTCTCGGCGTGTACCTCTCGAGATAGCTCATCAGCAACGGTCTCGGGCCGACGAGACTCATATCGCCGCGCAGCACGTTCCAGAGCTCGGGCAATTCATCGAGGCTCGATGCGCGCAGCGACCGCCCGAAGGCGGTGAGTCGCTGCTCATCGGAGACGAGCCCGCGAGCCGCATCGCCGTCGGCCATGCTGCGGAACTTCACCAGACGGAACGGGACCCCGCCGCGCCCGGGGCGCTCTTGGGAATAGAGCATCGGACGGCCGAGGTTGCCGATCACGGCGACGGCGACCGCGACGATGACGGGTGCGAGCAGCACGAGCGCGGTGACGGAACCGACGACATCGATCGCTCGCTTCACGACGTCGTACGGTCGACGGTCAGCGGTCGGCGGATTCATGCCGACCTCCGGAGCCCGGGAAACGACGTGATCCGCTCGTCGATTCTCGCGATCTGGTCAGCGGTGAGCCCCGAACCGCTCGGCAGGGTCAGCCCATGTTCGAACAACCATTCCGAATTGCCGTTCACGGCCGCCCGCGCCCCCGCGAACGCCGGCTGGCGGTGCATCGGCTTCCACAGCGCGCGCGACTCGATGTCCGCGGCGTCGAGCCAGGACTGCAACTGGTCGACGCGCCATCCCGAGATGGCCGGATCGACGGTGATCGCCGTCAGCCATGCGTTGTCGAACTCGTCACCGGGGGCACCGAACACCTCGACTCCGCGCTCACCGGCGAAAATCCGCTTGTATCGGTCGCGATGGGCCCTGCGGCGGGTGATCATCTCATCCAGCCTCGTGAGCTGCGCTCGGCCGAGGGCGGCGAGCACGTTGCTCATCCGGTAGTTGTAGCCGATCTCGTGGTGCTCGTAGTGGGTGACCGGCTGGCGTGCCTGCGTCGCGAGGTAGCGCGCGTACGAAGCGAGTTCTCCATCGTCGGTCAGCAGCATTCCCCCGCCGGACGTCGTGAGGATCTTGTTCCCGTTGAACGAGACGGCCGAGGCACGCCCGAACGATCCGGCGGCCCGCCCGTTGTGCGAAGCGCCGAGCGACTCGGCAGCGTCGGCGAGCACCGGGATGCCGTGCCGGGCGGCCACCTCCTCGACGGCGGTGTAGTCGACGCACTTTCCGAGCAGATCGACGGGAACGATCGCGGCAACCCGCTCACCTCGTACCGCCAGATCGGCGAGAGTTCGGTCGAGCAGCGCGACGTCCAGGGTTCCTGTCGTGATGTCGCTGTCGATGAAGTACGGCTCGGCCCCCGTGTACACGATGGCATTGGCCGTTGCGGCGAAGGTCATCGACGACGTGACGACGACCTGGCCCGGCCCGGCCCCGAGTGCGAGGAGACCGAGGTGCAGCGCCGCCGTCCCCGAGGAGAGTGCCACGGCGTGGGCGACTCCGACCCTGGCTGCGAGCTCGGATTCGAAGGCGTCGACGTCGGGACCGAGCGGTGCGACCCAGCCGGATCTCACTGCCGCGGCGACCGATCGCTCCTCCAACTCGCCGACGTCCGGCGACGACAGGTAGATCCGTGCGTTCACGTGGCGGACTCCCCGGGATTCGCTGAGATGAGGACCGCGACCGGATCGGTGCGCGCAGCCTCGGCCACGGCACCCCGCCACTCGTGCAGGCTGAGGTCCCGCGGCGCGATCGGCATGACCCGCGCTTGACAGATCTTCGGATGCGACGAGCGGGTCGCCTGCTCGGCCGTGCTCACCAGTTCCTCGTGGAGCTTCTCCCCGGGTCGGAGGCCCGTGTAGACGATCTCGACTTCCCGCCCGGACATCGCGATCATGCGCCTGGCGACGTCGAGGATCCGAACCGGCTGCCCCATATCGAGGATCATCACGTCGCCCGGCCGCCCGATCGCCCCCGCCTGAACGACGAGCTGGCAGGCCTCGGGGATGGTCATGAAGTAGCGCGTGGCATCGGGATGCGTGACCGTGAGCGGTTTGCCGGCCTCGATCAAGGCCGTGAATGTCGGGAGCATCGACCCCCGGCTCCCGATCACGTTTCCGAACCTCACCGACAGGTACCGTCGACCGGTTTGCTGCGCCATCCACGCGGTGAGCCGCTCGGCCAGTCGCTTCGAGTGTCCGAGCACGCTCGTCGGGTTCGCAGCCTTGTCGGTCGAGATGTTCACGAACGTCGTCACGCCGGCGCGGCGAGCAGCCTCGAGTACGTTCCGCGTCCCGATCACGTTCGTCTTCCAGGCCTCGTCCGCGTACTGCTCGAGCATCGGCAGGTGCTTGAGTGCCGCCGCGTGGAACACCACTTCGGGCCGACGCTCGAGGAAGAGCGCCGTGATCGCCTCAGCATCTCGGATGTCGGCCAGCACGACATCCTTCGTGTCGAGGAGTCCGTGACCCGCGGTCCTCAGCTGGGTCGATTGGAGCCCGGTCTCGTCGCGATCGAGCATGATGAGCTCGGCCGGACCGAACTTCAGCACCTGGCTGCACAGCTCCGACCCGATCGAACCGCCCGCGCCCGTGATGAGTACGCGCCGTCCGCGGAGATAGTCGGCGATCGACTCGAGATCGGTGTCGACCGCGTGGCGCCCCATGAGATCTTCGATCGAGAGGTCGCGCATGTCCCCGAAGCGGTGCGTGCCGGAGATGATCTCGTCGAGCTTGGGCAGAACCTTGACCTGCAGCCCGAGCCGCTCGCCGAGCGCGTCCACCGTGCGCAGCAACTCGGAGTCCGCGCGTGCGATCGCCACGAGTACCACCGTCGCATCCGTCTCTCGGGCTACGCGCTCGAGGTCCCCGAGCGTGCCGCGAACCGGGATCCCGGCGTGCTGCAGGTTCCGCCGGCCCGGATCGTCGTCGAGCATCGCGACCGGAACGTAGTGCGACCCGGGGTTCGTGAGCATCTGGCGCACGATCATTCCGCCGAGTGAGCCTGCGCCATAGACGACGACCCGTTCGCAGTCGTCGGCAGGCGTGCACCGGCGCTCGACCTCGAGTCTTCTGAGATATCGCGTGCCGAGCATCGCGACCAGTCCGATCGGCACGGCGATGATGACGCTCGAACGGGGCAGCCCGAGCGACGAGCCGAAGAAGAGCAGCGGGATCCCGACGATCGCCCCGACCGAGACCACGGCGAGCGTGACGGCGCGAACTTCTTCGAACGTTCCGTACACGAAGCGCCCCTGGTAGAGCTTGAACGCCCACCCGGCCGTGAGCTGAAGTACGGCCAAGCAGGCCACGAGGTACAGGGTCGGGATCACCTGGATTGCGGACGGGCTGAACTCGAACCGCAGCAGCAGCGCGACGACGAGGGCGATGGCCCACCACGCGGCGTCGATGGTGTACTGAGCCCCGAGTCGCGCGAGCCGAAGCTCCTTGCCGGCGACCGAACCGGGGTCGGACACGGCCCCGGCCAATGCACGTTGCCGACCGAAGCCGAGCCCGGTAGTCGGGAATCCCGTCATGCCGCGCCCCCCGCCGTTCGGACGAGGAACCGGCCGACCGATTCGACGGCCGCGGTGAGTTGTGCCGCGCTCTGCTCGTACACGGTGTCCGACCGCAGGTAGGGGTCGATCACGTCGGCATCCTCGGGGCGGCCGAGTGGCGACACGACTCCGCGCAGGGCGGCCGCCGCGGCAACACCGACCCGAAGCCGTTCATGCCGGTCGTGATCGGTGACGTTCGGCGCCGGCATCGAATCCGTTACGTGCGCGAACTCGCGCAAGGTGAACGCACGACGTGTGACTGCCGGCTCGAGCTTCAGGATCGCGCTTCGGTGATCGCGGGTGAGCGCCATGACCAGGTCGGCCTCGCGAAGCATCCAGGGCTCGAGCTGTCGTGCTCGATGCGCCGCGACCTCGGTCGGGGTCGCTCCGTGACGGAGCGCCATCGTCGCGGCTTGCGCCGTCATGGCCTCGCCCGTCACGGCTGCGGTGCCGGCGCTCGTCGTCATGACGCCCTCGAGTGCGCCGAGGCGCTCGCGAAGCAGCACCTCCGCCATCGGCGAACGACAGACGTTGCCCGTGCACACGAGGAGCACTCGGAACGCCACGGGTTATCCCCCCGGTCGCTCCGAACGCGCGCCCCGCGCGCGGGCCGACCATGGAAACGCAGCACCTCGCACTACAACCGATCCGTTCACATGCCCCCCTCAGCCGGACGCGGATGTCGGTAGTGTGACACGGCAACGCGGAACGTGTCGACACCCGACCGGGGGGCAAACGGGCGACATTCCTCCCGCGACGAACCTGACGTCACTGGAACGAGGTGGCTGGCAGGTCGTCCACCTGATCGTCCACGAAGGCCTGCCGGATCACGGCCATCCGAACGTCGTCGAGCACCACGATCGACTGCCCATCCGCAGATGTCGAGGTACCCAGGCTCGGCGCGGTGAAGAAGGCCACGTCGCCCGAGCGGAGATCCCGCAACTCGAGTGCGAGATTCGCGACGTAGCCGCTGTCGAATCCCTCGTCGACTGCGAGGTACGGCGAGATCGCGGTGACCAGATCCCGAACTCGGCCGGCGTCCAGCGCCGAAGCGGTGCTCAAGACCTTTCCGACGACCGCCCTCATGAATGCCTGCTGATTGCGGACCCGTTGGTAGTCGGCGTCGACGAACTCATGACGCTCCCGGACGAAATTCAACGCGTTCGCACCGTCGAGATGCACGACGCCCTGCGGAAAGTGCTGCCCCGCGACTTCGAACTCGATCGGGTTCTCGACGTCGACACCGCCGAGTGCCTCGGTGATCCTGCCGAATCCCTCGAAGTCCACCATGACGACGTGGTCGATGCGGACTCCGATGAGCGACTCGACCGTCTGCACCGCGAGCGGGGTTCCTCCCCAGGCCATTGCGGCGTTCAGCTTCGCTTCGCCGAAGCCCGGCACATCGACCCAGCTGTCGCGCATGAGCGACAACACGGTGATCCGGCTCCGATCGGCGGGGATGTGCACGACCATCATCGTGTCGCTCCGAGAGCCCGTGTCGTCGATCGAGTCGACGGATCCGCGGGTGTCGGAGCCGAGCAGGAGGATGTTCTGCGCGTTCGCCGGCTCGCCCGTCGGCGGCGCGGGACGCAAGGTCTCAACCGGGAACGGCTCCGCGATCTTCACCGTGTGGTCGTCGAACTGCTCGGCGAGCGAGCCGAGGTAGAGCGCGGTGGCGCCCACGGCCGCCGCCACCATGCCGACGAAGGCGACCGCGGCGAAGAGAACTACGCGTTTGCGCCGAGTCATCTCGCACATGGTAGCGCCCGAGCTCGGTGCGAATCGGGGGCACTCGAGGGGGCCCGACGACCGCCGGTCCCGCCTGACGGGCACCGGACCGGCTCTACCCCCAAATCGGGGCACGAATCCGACATTCCCTTGACGACGGTCTTTTCAGCCATTCCTCGCATCCCTAGCATGAGGATTCATCAGGCCCGGTCTCACGGATGCGGCCGGGATAACGAGTGCATGGGGGGAATCATGCCCGTAATTTCCCATTTGGGGCAGAAGCTGGCGATCGCGCTCGCCATCTCGGTCGCGGCGATCGGCTTCGGCGCGCAACCCGCGTCGGCCGCGATCGAAGGCAATAAGGCGATCAACGGCTACGCGCACGACATCAAGGTCTACGCCGCGGGAGGGGCGGTCAACGCAGGGCCGGTCTCCGCGGCGGGCGTCGGGTGCTCAGACAAGGCCCCGCTGTATTACTCGAACGGGGTCGCCAACGTCGATCTCGCGGGCGTCACGCTCGGCACGAGCAACACGACGAGCCAGGCCTCGAAGTCGGGCAACGTGCAGACCGTGACCTCGACGTTCCAAGCCACGGATGTCGACATGCCGCTGCTGCTCGGGCTCGCCCTGACCGCCGACGCCATCACCGTGACCTCCACCGTGACGTACGACACCGTCGCCGAGACGTTCACGAACTCGTCCACGATGAACGTCACGAACCTGACGGTTCGGAACGGCCTGCTTCCGCCGGTCATCAGCCTCAACGGCATCGTCGCGCCGGATGCGACCCCGATCAACATTCCCAACGTGGCGACGATCGGCTTCCACTCGACGAACCTGTACGGCAGCAACGCGGCCGGCCTGATGGGCAAGATGAACACCGGCATCCGCGTGCAGCTGTTCGGCCAGACGGTCAATACCGCAATCGGCGAGACGTACGCGGCTTTGTACGGCGAACCCGATCAGAACTGGCTCTTCGGCGCCGGCGAGGGTGTTCGGGTCATCACGAGCGACGACCTCCTCGAGGTCGGACCGCTCGTCACCGCCCAGGTGCCGTGCGCAGGTGGTGGGCCGGTGCAGAGCTCGCTGCCCAGCGTGACGCTCCCGGGCGACCTCGGTTCCCTCGGCGTCGTGACCTCCACTGCAGAGGGCACGCATTCCGGACTGAACGGTGCAGCGACGACCTCGAGTGAGGTCGCCGGCGTGAACCTCGCAGGCGGCTTGGTCACCGCTGATGTCGTCTCCTCGACGTCGCACGCCGAGACGGCCAACGGCGGCCAGACCGTGAGCAAGAACGGCACCTCTTCGTCGTTCACGAACCTGGTCGTGGCCGGCGTCCCAGTCGCGGTCGACACGCCGGTGAATACCGTCATCCAATTGCCGACCAACCTCGGTTACGTCGTCGTGAACGGCCGAACCGAGTTCGCCTCGGGCGTGGAGACCCTGCCGCTCGTCGTGCATCTGAATGCCGTCGGGCCCACCCCGGCGATCGACATCGTGGTGGCGCGCTCGTACGCCTTCGTCCTCGGTCCGACAACCGGTGACGCGGCCGCGGCGAAGGCGATGTCGTTCATGAGCGAGGACTCGCTGCAGTCGAGCATCTCGAACGAACTCACGAAGGGCGAGCTCGGGAAGTCCGGCGCGTCTCCGAAGGGTCTCGCGAAGGGTTGGGGCAAGAACGGCAAGAAGTAGCCTGTCGTACCACTGACCCATGAGGGAGTCCGGCCACCGGCCGGGCTCCCTCCCTCGTCGCCCGCGCTTCAACCCACCGACCGCAGCCCCTTGAACGACCGCAGGTAGAGCGGCGACGACGCGAGGACGAGGTAGATCACCGCGCACCCCGCGAGCGTCGGCACGAGCCCGAGCTGCTCGGCCGCGAGGCCGCCGAGGAACGCGCCGAGCGGCATGGTCGCGGCGACCCCGGCCGTGGTGACGCCGAAGACGCGGGCCCGCATGCCGTCGGGGATGAGGCCGTACATCGCGGTCGAGATCATCGGGTTGATCGCACCGGCGGCGAGGCCCGACAGCGCGAGCACCGGCAGCAGTACGGGCGCGGGGGCGCCGAGCGCCATCGTGAGGTACGGCACCGTGCCGGCGACCATGAAGCACGCGGCGAACATGAGCCGCCCCGAGAACCGATGTCCGACGGCCCCGAACAGGATCGACCCGGTGAGGGCGCCGGCGGCGAAGCATCCGACCATGTAACCGAGCTGGGCGGGATCGCCGAGCATCTCGGTCGCGTACAGCGGCTTGAGCACCGTGAGGCCGGCCGCGTCGATCGCGTTGGTGAGGGTCACGAGCAGCACGATCGAGCGCAGCAACGGCGAGGATGCCACGAAGCGGAGCCCCTCGACGAAGCCGCCGCGGCGGGCGGTGGCGGCCTCGTCGGCCGCGGGGCCGCCGGGCTCTGGCGCCTCGGCGCTGCGACCCGCCCGTCGCGGGATGAAGCACGCCACGAGGAGCGCCGAGACGACGAACCCGGCGGCGTCGACGTACAGCGCGGGCATCGGCCCGAGGAAGGCCACGAGGCCGCCCGCGGTCGCCGCGCCGAGCATCATCGCGGTGCGCTGCACGGCCGCCTGGGCGCCCGCCGCTCGCTCGATGGGCCATCGAGCGAGCGCCGCGAGATCGGGCGTCATCGAGGTCTTCGCGGTGTCGCCGGGCGGGTCGAGCAGGCCGCCCAGGAACACGAGGGCGAGCAGCGCGCCGAAGGGCAGGCCGACGGTCGCGTGCAGCAGCGGGATCGCGAGCACCGTCACCGCGCTCGCGAGGTCGGCGACGATCGACGAGAGGCGGTAGCCGAACCGGTCGACGAGCACGCCGCCGAGGGCCCCGCCGATCACGAGCGGCACGGTCGAGAACACCCCGACGACGCCCGCGGCGAGCGGCGAGCCGGTCTGCTGCAGCGCGATGATCGGCAGCGCGACGAGGGCGATCGCATTGCCGCCGAGGGAGAACAGCGCGGCGGCGAGGTTCGCGACGAGCGGGACGCGACGGCGGGGGCCGTCGGGCTCATGGCCGGTCGAGTCGCGCAGCGTATCGAGGCCACCGGCTGAGTGGTCTCGATTCGGCACCGGCGCGCCGACTCGACCGGCCCGACTGGGCTCCGCGACATCCGCCTCGCCCTGAACGTCGCGGGCGATCTCGGCGCTCATCGCTCGGTCCTCGGGAAGGTGTGGGTGATCCAACGGACGGCGCGGGTACCGGGGCGCGGCTCGCGGCCGACCGCCCACCACTTCTCGCGCACGGCCGCGAGGTCGGCGGTGAGCTCGCGGAACTCGTCGAGTGTGAGCTGGGCGCCGCCGTCGCTCGAGTCGGACGCGGCGATCCACTCGGGCTCGAGCCCGAGCTCGGCGTCGAGCGCGTCGAGGAGTTCGCGGTGGTACGAGTCGATGACCGTCCGGCGCATCGCCTCGGCGGCCTCGCGGCGGTCGGGGTCGTCGAGGTAGCTCTCGGCGGTGAGGCTCGTCATCTCATGCGCCGAACGCCACCAGCGCTCGCGCCCGTCGCGCTCGTGCTCGGGCGCGGGCTCGACGAAGCCGTGCTTCGCGAGCGTCGACAGGTGGTAGCTGATCGAGCCCGAAGCCGCGCCGGTCGCTTCGGCGAGCATGCCGACCGAGTGCGGACCGTGCATGCGGAGCAGGCCGAGGATGCGCAGCCGCAGCGGATGCGCCATGGCGCGCATGGCCCCCGCATCATGCAGGTCGATGGACTTCCGGGGTTCGCTCATACCGTCATGCTAACTCTGCAAGAGTTATTGCACAACAGTTATTGCAGAGTTGGCTCAGATGGCCTCGAGCGTCTGTCGAGCGATCTCGAACTCCTCGTTCGTCGGGACCACGAGCACCGTGATCGGCGACGCGTCGGTCGAAATCACGCGGGTCTCGTTCGCGCGGAGGGCGTTCCGAGCGGGGTCGAGCTCGATGCCGAGCCCCTCGAGCCCGGCGAGCGCGGCGGCGCGCACGGGTGCCGAGTTCTCGCCGACACCCGCCGTGAACGAGATGACGTCGGCCCCGCCGAGCTGGGCCAGGTAGGCGCCCACGTACGCCCTGACCCGGTGGGCGTAGACGTCGAGCGCGAGGGCAGCGCGCTCGTCGCCCGACTCGGCCGCGTCCACGAGGTCGCGCATGTCGGCGTGCCCGCCAAGCCCGAGGATGCCGCTGCGCAGATTGAGCAGGTCGTCGACGTCGTCGACCCCGAGTCCCCCGCGCCGCTGCAGGTGCAACAGCACCGCGGGATCGATGTCGCCCGACCGGGTGCCCATGACGAGCCCCTCGAGCGGAGTCATGCCCATGCTCGTGTCCATCGAGCGTCCGCCGTCGATGGCGCACGCCGACGCCCCGTTGCCGAGGTGCAGCACGATCTGGCGCAGCTCCTCGACCGGCCGCCCGAGGAACTCGGCTGCCGCCAGCGACACGTACCGGTGCGACGTGCCGTGGAATCCGTACCGCCGGATGCGGTACCTCGCAGCGAGATCGCGGTCGATCGCGTACGTGTACGCCGCGGGCGGCATCGTCTGGTGGAACGCCGTATCGAACACCGCGACGTGCGGCACCTCGGGGAACGCCCGCTGCGCCGCCTCGATGCCCTCGAGGTTCGCGGGGTTGTGCAGCGGCGCGAGGGTCGAGAGCTCGTCGATGTTGATCTTCACGAGCTCGGTGATGACCGTCGGCTCGAAGAAGCGCGCCCCGCCCTGCACGACGCGATGCCCGACGGCGACCGGCGGGTGCGCCTCGAGCGACGGCCCCGCCTCCGCGAACGCGGCGAGCATCACCTCGAAGGCGGCGAAGTGGTCGTGCGCGTCGACCTCGAGCTCACGGGTGACGGATGCCTCGCCGGCACCTCCGCCCGAGTCGTCGAGCACCCCGGCGTTCACGTGCTTCGCGAGCCCGCCCTCGCGCCCGATCCGCTCGACGAGCCCCGAGGCGAGCGAGCGACCCGAGTCGGTCTCGATCAACCGGTACTTCAGCGACGAGGAACCCGAGTTGATGACGAGGACGACGCTCACGAGGCATCCGCCGCCTGGATCGCCGTGATGGCCACGGTGTTCACGATGTCCTGTACGAGGGCGCCGCGCGAGAGGTCGTTGATGGGCTTGCGCAGGCCCTGCAGCACGGGCCCGATCGCGACCGCCCCCGCCGAGCGCTGCACGGCCTTGTACGTGTTGTTGCCCGTGTTGAGGTCGGGGAAGACGAAGACGGTGGCCCGCCCGGCGACATCCGAGTCGGGCAGCTTGGTGCGCGCGACCGCGGCGTCGGCGGCCGCGTCGTACTGGATCGGCCCCTCGACCGCGAGCTCGGGCGCGCGCTCGCGCACGAGGGCCGTCGCGCGGCGCACCTTGTCGACGTCGGCGCCCGCGCCCGACTCCCCCGTCGAGTACGAGAGCATCGCGATGCGCGGCTCGATGCCGAACTGGGCGGCCGTCGTGGCCGACGAGATCGCGATGTCGGCGAGCTGCTCGGCCGTCGGGTCGGGAACGATCGCGCAGTCGCCGTAGACGAGCACGCGGTCGGCGAGCGCCATGAGGAACACGCTCGACACGACGTCGACGCCGTCCTTCGTCTTGATGATCTCGAACGACGGCCTGATCGTGTGCGCGGTCGTGTGCGCCGCGCCCGACACCATGCCGTCGGCCATGCCGAGCTCGACCATCATCGTGCCGAAGTACGAGACGTCCTGCACGCGCTCGCGCGCCTGCTCGAGCGTGACGCCCTTGTGCGCGCGACGCTTCTGGTACTCCTCGGCGAAGCGCGTGACGTAGACGAAGTCGTGGTTCGAGAGCACGGTCGCCCGCGAGATGTCGAGGCCCAGCCCGATCGCGCGCGAACGCACCTCGATCTCCTCGCCGAGGATCGTGAGGTCGGCGACGTCGCGGGCGAGCAGCGTCGCCGCGGCACGCAGAATGCGGTCGTCGTACCCCTCGGGCAGCACGATGTGCTTCCGTTCGCGGCGCGCCCGCTCGAGCAGGCCGTACTCGAACATGAGCGGCGTGACCACGTCGGGGCTCGCGATCTCGAGCCCGTCGAGGAGCGCATCGGCGTCGACGTGGTGCTCGAACAGCGACAGCGCCGTGTCGCGCTTGCGCTGCGACTCGGCGGCGAGCCGGCCGCGGGTGTGCGTGATCGCCAGTGCGGTCTCGTAGCTCGAGAGCTCGGTGCGGATGATCGGCAGGCCGGCCTTCAGGCCCTCGACGAGGCGCACGATGTGCTCGGAGAGCGGGAACCCGCCGTTCAGCACGATGCCCGACACCGACGGGAACGTCTGCGACGAGTGGGCGGTGAGCACACCGAGCAGCACCTCGCTGCGGTCGCCCGGCACGATCACCACCGAACCCTCGATGAGGCGCGAGAGCACGTTCTCCATCGACATCGCCGCGATGACGACGCCGAGCGCCTCGCGGTCGAGCAGGTCGGGATCGCCCGCGTACAGCTCGCCGTCGACGGCCTGCATGATCGTGCGCATCGAGGGCGCGACGAGGAACTGGTCTTCGGGAATGGCCCAGACGAGCGCCGCGGATGCCTCGCCGGCGGTGCCGACGGTGGGCCGTGCGGCGGGCCGTGCGGCGGCCGCGGGTCCGAGTCCGCCCGCGCGCACCGCGTCGACGATCTCGCCGAGCCGGTCGGGATCGGCACGGTTGACGACCACGCCGAGCAGCGACGCGTGCTCGCGCTCGAGCTCCTCGACCGCGAGTTCGGAGAGCTGCGCGAGTTCGTCGGGCGTGCGGGCGTCGCTGTCGCCGAGTCGCTCGCTGAGGGCGCGCCCCTGCCCCTCGCCGACCCTGCCGCCGAGCACGAGCAGCACCGGCGCACCGAGGTTCGCGGCGATGCGGGCGTTGTACGCGAGCTCGGTCGGGCTGCCGACGTCGGTGTAGTCGGAGCCGATGATGACGACCGCGTCGCACCGGCCCTCGATGGCCTTGAACCGCCGCACGATCGTGGCGAGTGCGGCGTCGGGGTCGGCGTGCACCTCGTCGTAGCCGACGCCGATCGCCTCGTCGTACGAGAGCGGCACGACGCCGTCGTGCGCGAGCAGCAGCTCGAGCACGTAGTCGCGTTCGGCGGTCGACCGTGCGATCGGACGGAAGACGCCGACCTTCGCCGCACGCCGGGTCAGCGTGTCGAGCGTGCCGAGCGCGACGGTGGACTTGCCGGTGTTCCCCTCGGCCGAGCAGATGTAGATGCTGTGCGCCACGCATCCAGCCTATTCGGCGGGCTCATCGCTCCGCCGGGAGTTCGGGCGGAACGACGGCGAGTGTTCGCACTCGGCGGAACGTCGCCGACCGACTCGGTCACGGTGCGCCTGCCGCGGCGGGCCTCCCGCGCCGCGCCTCCCGCGCCGCGCCTCGCGCGGTGATCTCTCCGCGGAGTGCGACCACATGACCACACGACCACACCCGGTACGACCACATGACCACACGACCACACCGACGGGACGCACGGTGTCGACACGCGAAGATCGCGGGCGGACACCGCGAACGGGCGAGCGTACGGCGGGCGCTCCGGACTCGGGTAGACTGTCCGAGGCTCCCCACGTGGCGCTATCCAGGCCAACTCCCCCAGGGCGGAAACGCAGCAAGGGTAACCGGGCTCTGGCGGGTGCGTGGGGGGTCACTGGAGGATTCGCCTAGTGGCCTATGGCGCACGCTTGGAAAGCGTGTTGGGTGAAAGCCCTCGGGGGTTCGAATCCCCCATCCTCCGCCAAACTCAGTTCACGAGATCCGTTCTCGGGCACGCCCCTCATCGATCCGCATGAGGGGCGGTCTTCGTTCCGACCGGTCCGGCGAATCCGCGCGAACCGATCGGCTCAGCCCGCGCTGTGGACGCTCGCCGACGTCGGCGTGCAGGTGTACACCGCGTCGCCGACCTCGTGCACGCCGGTGCCGAGCCGACCGCACGTCTCGAACAGGTCGATGAAGCTGCCGGCGGCGAGCGACAGCACGACGACGGCGAGGACGACCCCGGCCGCGCCGATGATCACTCCGGCGAGCGCGAGCGGGTTCTTCGCCCCCGCACGCTTCGACTGGACGAGCGCCACCCAACTGAGGATCAGCCCGACGAGATTCAGGCCGCCGACGAGCGCGAGGACGAACCCGACGATGCCGAGCGTCTTGCCCGGCACCTCGCGTCGCGGATCCGACGCCCACGCCTGGCGGGAGTCGCGCTCATCGAGCAGGCTGTGCAATTGCATCACCATCGACTCGAAGCGGCGCTGCTCGGCGGGATCGGCGAGCTGGACCGACAGGAGTCTGGGCTCATCGGAGAAGTACCGACGAAGTGCCGGCACCGCCTCGCGGTCGCCGCCCCGGAGTCGCTCCGCGTCGAAGCGCAGGCCGCGTGCCCACGCGTCGCGATTCATGTACTCCAGAAGCGTCGCGAGTTCGCCGAGCAGGCGAACGATGCGGAAATCGACGGTGTCGACCGTCTCGTCGACGGTCAGGTCGCGCGGAGTCGCCACATGGTCTCCATTTCGGATGCGGACGGCGCCGCAGCGATCGACTCGCAGCGGGATTTCGTGCGGGTCAGGAGCATCCTAGTTCGCGCTCCCCGAGGCTCGATGCACCTTCTCCGATCGTGCACCGGAAGGTCGCCGGCACCGCCTATGCTGTCCTGAGCCGGGTCGTGAGGGCCCGAGATGTCGACGAAGACGACGGCGTTCTCGTTGACCCCACGACGCCGGCACATCCTCCCCCCTCACATCGATCGCCGCGCGGGCGCCTCGTGTCCCCCGTCGTGTCCTCATTAATGCCGAATAGCGCGCTCCCCGCGCGAGGCGCATGATGTGAGAGATGTCAGCTGCACCGGTGGAAGCGAGGAGTGGGGATTCAGGGGGCTCCTCCACCAGCGCGGCGGCAGCAGGGGGCGGCGGCCTCAGGGTGATCACCCTGAGGCCTCGTCGCACGCTCGGATGGAGCTACGGCGTCGCCGCTGCGGCGCTCGTGCTCCCGCTCCTCGCGGTCGAGCTGTGGGTGCTCGATCCGAGCGGCTCGTGGCCGGTCGTCGCCGTGACGGCCGCGATCGTCGGCGCGCTCATGGGCCTCGCCTGGATCGCGTACCGACGAACGCAGGTCTCCATCAGTCGCTACGGCGTCGTCGAGCGCGGGTTCTTCGGCACCACGACCGTCGTGGCGGCCCGCGACATCGCGAACGTGCTGCGCCTCGAGCTGTACCGGCCCAGCAGCCTCGACACGACCGACGAGCTCTTCGTGGTGTGCCGAAGCGGCCGCGGTCGCTTCCGCATGCGCGGCCGGTTCTGGGACGAGTCCTCGATGGATCTCGTGGCCGACGTGCTCGACGTCGAGGAGTCGACCAGGGAGCACCCCGTCACGCTCGCCGAGCTGCGCGAGAGCGACCCGGGGCTCCTCTACTGGTTCGAACGCCGCTCGCTCATGGTCTGAAGCTCACGGCTCGGTGGTCTCGATGCGCGCTCCGCGCTACTCGACCGACCGACACGATACGCGCTCCGCGCTACTCGACCGACCTCGTCGCGATCCCGAGCTTCGGCGACTCGGGCGTGCTCGACGGCAGTTCGTGGAATCCGAGCCGATCGTAGAACGCGCGCGCGGCCGTGTTCTCGGCGGCCAGCCCGAGGTGCACGGCCGCGACGCCGCGGTCGGCGAGCGCGCCGCGCACCGTGTCGATGAGCCGGCGCCCCCAGCCCTGCGCCTGCAGTTCGGGCAGCAGGTCGATGTGCAGGTGGGCGGGATAGTCGTCGAGTTCGGCGATGAGCATCCGCTCGGGGTGCGTGCCGGCCTCGATGAGCGCGGTCTCCGTGAACGCGGGCGCGTGCGCGGTCGGCGGCCCGGCGACGGGATGCCTCGCCGCGAAGCCCGGGGCCCACTCGCGTCGCCACCACTCGACGAAGTCGGCGGTGTCGGCCACCGCCATCACGTATCCGGCGGCCCGCTCGTCGTCGGCGACGACGAACACGAGCTCGGGCGCGTACTCGACGTACGGCAGCGCGAACACCTCGGGCATGAGCGAGTCGTCGGAGTACACGCCCGTGGCGTCGCCGCCCGCCGCCGCCGTGCGCAGGCAGATGAGCGCGACGTCTTCGCGGTCGCCGGGGCGGTACGGGCGGATTTCGAACGGCATCAGCGCCGCTTGGCCATGCCGAAGATGCCGGTGATGACCTGCTTCAGCACGGTCTGGGTCGTGCGCGAGCCGAGCACCTCCTCGAGGGCCGACTTCTCCTTCGAACGAGAACGCGACGACGACCCCGACCGCGAGCTCCCCGACGTCTGCTTCATGAGGCGGTCGTACTCGGCCTGCGCCTTCTTGTCGGCCTTCGCCGCGTCGGCCTGGATCTTCGCCTGCATCTTCGCGTACTCGGCATCGGCCTTCGCCTTGGCCGCCGCGGCCTCCTCGGCGTCGACCTTCGCCGCGGCATCCGCGAGCTTCTTCGTGAGGATCTCGTGCGCCGACTCGCGATCGATGCCCGTCGCGTACTTCGCCGACAGCGGCGACGCGGCGACGGCCGCGTCGATCGCCGCGTCGGGCGAGGGCGACATGGATGCCTGGGGCGCGCGCAGCCGCGTCCACGCGACGGGCGACGGCGCGCCCTTCTCGTTCATGACCGTGACGATCGCCTCGCCGGTGCCGAGCACGGTGAGCGTCTCCTCCAGGTCGTAGCCCGAGTTCGGATACGTCGAGACCGTGGCGCGCAGCGCCTTCGCGTCGTCGGGCGTGAAGGCGCGCAGCTGGTGCTGCACGCGCGAGCCGAGCTGGGCGAGCACGTCGCCCGGCACGTCCTTCGGGGTCTGCGTCACGAAGAACACGCCGACGCCCTTCGAGCGGATGAGCCGCACGGTCTGGGTGATCTGGGCGAGGAACTCCTTCGACGCATCCTTGAACAGGAGGTGCGCCTCGTCGAAGAAGAACACGAGCTTCGGCTTGTCGAGGTCGCCGACCTCGGGCAGGTCCGTGAAGAGGTCGGCGAGCAGCCACATGAGGAACGTCGAGTAGAGGGCCGGCTTGTCGGCGACGCCCGGCACCTCGAGCAGGCTGATGATGCCGCGGCCATCGGGCGCGGTGCGCAGGAACTCGGCCGTGTCGATCTCGGGCTCGCCGAAGAAGACGTCGGCGCCCTGGTCGGCGAACGTGATGAGCTCGCGCAGGATGACCCCGACCGTCGCCTTCGAGAGCCCGCCGAGCCCTTCGAGCTCGGGTTTGCCCTCGTCGCTCACGAGGTAGGCGAGCACGGCGCGCAGGTCCTCGAGGTCGAGGAGGGCGAGGTTGTTCTTGTTGGCGTAGTGGAAGACGAGGCCGAGGCTCGACTCCTGCGTGTCGTTGAGGCCGAGCACCTTCGAGAGCAGCAGCGGCCCGAAGCCCGAGATCGTGGCGCGGATCGGCACGCCCTTGCCGACGCCGCCGAGCGAGAAGAACTCGGTCGGGAAGCTCGCCGCCGTCCACTCCTGCCCGATGCCGGCGGTGCGCTTCAGCAGCTTCTCGTTGCCCTCGCCCGGCGTCGCGACGCCCGAGAGGTCGCCCTTGATGTCGGCCGCGAACACGGCGACGCCCGCCGCCGAGAGCTGCTCGGCGAGCACCTGGAGCGTGCGGGTCTTGCCCGTGCCGGTCGCACCGGCGACGAGCCCGTGCCGGTTGGTCATCGCGATCGGAATGCGCACCGGGACGGAGGGCATCGCCTCGCCGTTGACGAGCGCTCCCATCTCGAGCGCCGCGCCCTCGAAGGCGTACCCGGTGCGCACGGCTTCCACGTGCTTCGCGTCGAGCGGGCCGGATGACTCGGGCGCGGCCTGCCCGGCCGCCGGCCCGGCCTCGGCGGGCGACGGAACGGCAGGCCCTGCGGCGTCCGCAGGTGACTCGGTCGAGGCATCCCCGGCCATCGCAGCCTCGGCGGCCGCCTTCGCGAGCGCCGCAGCCTCCTCGGCCGCCTTGATCGCGGCGTCGGCCTGCGCCTGCAGGGCCTTCGCCGCCTCGGCCGCAGCGGCGGCCGCCTCCTGAGCTTGCTTCACCGCGTCATCGGCCATGCCGCGATCCTACCGAGCGGGCTCGCCGCGCCGCCCCTCACACCGGGAACGGCAGTGCGCGACCGGTCTCGATCCACGACTTGAAGCTCGAGAGCACGAGGGGCCAGGTCTCGGCGGTCTCGGCCTCGGCCGGGTGGCCCTCGCTCCATTCGTCGTTCGTGAACGTGAGCTTCGTGAGCGCGTCGCCGGCCGAGCTCATGCGCCAGGTCATGCGACTGCGCAGCTCCGCGTGGTTCTCGCGGTACGTGGGCCCGGGGTGCTCGGAGAGCTGCAGCAGCGCGCCCGGCTCGGCGGCGAGCACCTCGCCGTAGACGTGCACGGTCTCGTCGCCGTCCTGGCCCGGGCCGACGTACTCGTAGCGCTCGCCCGGGGCGAGCTCGCCGCGGAGCACCGAGCCCCACATGACGGCGCGGCTGCCCGCGTCGCCGGTGATCGCGTCCCACACCTGCTGCGGCTCGGCCGCGACGTACAGGGTCATCTCGAAGTCGGACATGGTCGTTCCCTCCATCGGTTCCGTCGGTTCGGTTCGACGGTACGGATGCCTCGTGGCGGGCGTCTTGCACAAACACGACAGCGGCCGGCGGCGGTGGGCCGGGGTGCCTGCTCGCGCGGTGTCGGCGGCGGACCCCATACTCGGACCATGCAGCCCTCGGAGTACTGGCGCACGCGCGCGGGCGCCGCCGACAAGGGCGTGCTCGCGCCGCGGCCCGGCGAGCCCGGGCTCGCGCCGATCGCGGCCGACGCGGCCGCGCAGCACGCGGCCGAGGCGCCGGTGCGGCTCGCGCGGTTCCCGGCGCCACCCTCGGTCGCGCACGTCGTGCGGCACTTCTGGGTGCCGCGGTGGCGGCTTCCCGCCGGCGTCGTCGTCGAGCAGGGCGTGCTCGAGTACCCGTCGGCGAACCTCGTCGTCGAGCCCGCGGGCACCGCGCTGCACGGGCCGTCGATCGGGCGCGGCGTCTCCCGCCTCGAGGGCGAGGGGTGGGCCGTCGGCGCACTCCTGCAGCCGGGCGTCGCGGGCCGCATCGCACCGGGCGAGACCCGCACGCTCGTCGGCAGCTCGGTGCCGGTCGGGGCCCTGCGACTCCGGGGCACCGCGACCGGCATCGCGCGGGTTCGCGCGGCCGCCGAAGCCGGTCGCGACGAGGAGGCCGTCGCGGCGTTCGCCGACTGGCTCGGCGCGCAGTCGATCGAGCTCGACGCCGATGCGGCGCTCGCCGCTCGCGTCGTCGAACTCGCCGAGACCGATCGCACCATCCTGCGGGCGAGCGAACTGGCCGACGCGAGCGGGCTCGGCCTGCGCGCACTCGAGCGACTCGTGCGCTCCCGACTCGGGTTGACGCCGAAATGGCTCATCGGCCGCTACCGCATGCAGGAGGCGGCGCACCGCCTGGCCGCCCCCGAGGCGCCGCCGCTCGCCGAGTTGGCCGCCGAGCTCGGATTCGCCGACCAGGCGCACTTCACCCGCGAGTTCCGCACCGTCATCGGCGAGACGCCGCGACGCTATGCGGCGGCAGCGCGGTCGGCCCGCGGTCTTCCCTCCGAATGACGGCCCGACCTAGGGTGAGAGGGTGAGTCCGACGGCGCGTGCGGCAGAGGTCATCGAGGTCGACGGTCGCGAGGTGCGCATCTCGCACCCCGACAAGGTCGTCTTCCCCGAGCCCGGTCTCACCAAGCTCGACCTCGTGAACTACTACCTCGCCGTCGCCGACGGCGCCCTCCGCGGAGCGGGCGGCCGGCCGATGGTGCTCAAGCGCTTCGTCAAGGGCATCGACCAGGAGGCGTTCTTCCAGAAGCGGGTGCCCGACAAGCGCCCCGACTGGATCGACACGGCCACCCTGCACTACGCCTCGGGCAACTCGGCCGAAGAGGTCGTCGTCAACGACGCGGCCGCGCTCGCCTGGGTCGTGAACCTGGGATGCATCGACCTCAACCCGCACCCGGTGCGGGCCGACGACCTCGACCACCCCGACGAGCTGCGCGTCGACCTCGACCCGATGCCCGGCGTCGACTGGTCGCAGATCGTCGACGTCGCGTTCGTCGCGCGCGAGGTGCTCGACGACGTCGGTCTCGTCGGCTGGCCGAAGACCTCGGGCTCGCGCGGCATGCACATCTCGGTGCGCATCGCGCCCGAATGGACCTACCCCGAGGTGCGGCTCGCCGCCGAGACGCTCGCCCGCGAGGTCGAGCTCCGCGCCCCCGGACTCGCCTCCGCCCGCTGGTGGAAGGAGGAGCGCGGCGAGAGCGTCTTCGTCGACTTCAACCAGAACGCGAAGGACCGCACGGTCGCCTCGGCCTACTCGGTGCGACCGTTGCCCGACGCCCGCGTCTCGACCCCGCTCGACTGGTCGGAGGTGCGCGAGAGCCGGCCCGAGCGATTCACCGTCGCGACCGTGCTCGAGCGCTTCGCCGAACGCGGCGACCCCGCGGCCGGCATCGAGGACGCGGTGGGCCGGCTCGACGGGCTGCTGCGACTGGCCGACGAGCTCGGCCCCGCCGAGAAGCCGCCCCGCCGCGGCCCAGGCGACGGGTCGGGGCAACGGCTGTCGACGATGCCGCTCATCGAGATCGCACGGGCCAAGACCAAGCCCGAGGCGCTCGACGGCCTCGAACGGTGGAAGGCGAGGCATCCCGACGTCGTCGCCCGGCTCGAACCGGCCGACGTGCTCGTCGACGGCATGCGCGGCAGCTCGTCGCTCTGGTACCGGATCCGCGTGAACCTGCAGCACGTGCCCGAGGGCGACCGCCCCGAGCAGGAGCCGCTCGAGGTCGACTACGACCCGTGGGCGAAGTACCGCGACGCCGACGGGCAGCTCTCGTTCCCCCAGGGCCGCGCCCGCGGCGACGACGCAGCGGGCCGCACCTCGTGAGCGACTTCGGACCGGTCGACCCCGGCCACCACGCCGACCTCGAATGGCTGCACCGGTGGCGGCTCCGCCCCGAGGGCGATCCGCAGACGACCGCGTCGAGCACCCTCCTTCCCGTGCGGGCGGCCGACGGACAGCCCGCGATGCTCAAGATCGCGCACGTCGACGAAGAGGAGCGCGGGGCGGAGCTGCTCGAGCTCCTCGACGGGCGCGGCGTCGCCCGAGTGCTCCGCCGCGAGGGACGGGCGCTCCTGCTCGAACGGGCGACCGGCACGAGGGACCTCGTGCGCATGGTGGTCGACGGTGACGACGACGGCGCGACGCGGGTCATCTGCGACGCGGCGGCCCTCGTGCACCGCGACCCCGCGGAGCTTCCGACCCTGACCGACTCGGGGGTCCCGCTGCTCGTGCCGCTCGAGACGTGGTTCCGCGAACTGTTCGCGCACGCCGACGACTTCGACCCGCTGCACCGTCAGGGCGCCGACTACGCCGACCGGCTGCTCTCGTCGCAGCGCGACGAACGGGTGCTGCACGGCGACCTGCACCACGGCAACGTGCTCGACTTCGGCGAGCGCGGCTGGCTCGTCATCGACCCGAAGGGCCTCGTCGGCGAGGCGGCGTTCGACTACTGCAATCTGCTGTGCAACCCGTCGCACGCGCGGGCCCTCCTGCCGGGCCGGCTGGCCCGGCAGTTCGCCGTCGTCGTCGGGAAGACCGCGATCCAGCCGTCTCGCCTGCGCGACTGGCTCGTGGCGTGGTGCGCCCTGTCGTCGACGTGGTTCGCGATCGCCGACGACCCGGGGCACGCCGAATCGGTCACCCGCCTCGGCGTGACGGCCGCCGATCTGCCGCTCTGATCGCCGTCGGTCGCCACGCACGGGCACGCCCGGGCGTCGGCGGCGGCCGAACCTCAGCGGCGGCCGAACCTCAGCGGCCGCCGAGCGTCAGCGGCGGCCGAGATGCCCACTCCCGCACCAGTTCGGTGCGCACCTCGACCCCGGTGCCGGGCCCGTCGGGCACCCGCAACTGCCCGCGGTGCTCGCCCTCGCCGAGCACGAACGGCTCGGTCACGTCGTCGGCGTAGTAGCGGCCCGACGCCGAGGTGTCGCCCGGCAGCGTGAAACCGGGCAGCGCGGCGAGGGCGACGTTGGCGGCGCGGCCGATGCCGGTCTCGAGCATTCCGCCGCACCACACCGGCACGTCGAGTTCGCGGCAGGCGTCGTGCACCCGCAGGCCCTCGAGGTAGCCGCCCATGCGACCCGGCTTGATGTTGATGACGCTCGTGGCGCCGCGGTCGATCGCATCGACGGCGGTCGCGGCATCGAGGATCGACTCGTCGAGGCAGACGGGTGTCTCGCATGCTTCGGCGAGGCGGACGTGGGTCGCGAGATCCTCCTCGGCGAACGGCTGCTCGATGAGCAGCAGGTCGAACGCGTCGAGGCTCGCGAGGGTCGGGATGTCGTCGGCCGTGTACGCCGTGTTGGCATCGACCTGCAGCAGGCCGTCGCGCCCCATGAGCTCGCGCACGGCGGCGACGGGCACGAGGTCCCAGCCGGGCTTGATCTTGAGCTTGATGCGGCGGTAGCCGTCCTCGAGGTACCCGGTCACCTCGTCGAGCAGCTCCTCGAGCGTCGGGGCGATGCCGACCGACACCCCGCAGTCGACCCATTGGCGGACGGCGCCGAACGCCTCGCCCATCGAGCGCCCCTGCGCCCGCAGCTCGGCGTCGAGCACGGCGGCCTCGAGCGCCGCCTTCGCCATGCGGTGACCGGCGACGAACGCGAGCGTGCCCGCGACCGAGCTCGCGAGCGGCATCGAGGCGCCGCGTGTTCCGGGCCCCTCGACGGCCTCGGTCGCGGCGCGGTCGGCGCCGGCATGCGCGGCCCCACCGTGCGCGACGCTCGCGTCGAGCAGCGCGGGGCCGAGGAATCGCTCGATGACGGATGCCGCGCCGTCGACGTACTCGGACGAGTAGAACGGCTCGCGGCCCGCCACGCACTCGCCCCAGCCCTCGCCGGCGTCGGTGCGCACGTGCACGAGCAATGCCTCGCGCACCGTCTCGCGACCGAAGCTCGTCTCGAACGGCCGCACGAGCGGCACTTCGATGCGGTGCAGCTCGATCGCCTCGACGCGGGTCGGATTCGTCGTCATCTCGCCTCCTCGGGCATCGGGTCGGTGCGGCGCCCTCCCGCCTCGCCCGCACCGGGCGTGGTCGCGGGGTCCGTGCCGCGATCGACGCTCGCGGCACCCTCCTCGACCTCGACGTCCTCCGCGGGTGCGGTGTCGGGCGGATCGTCGGTGAACACGTAGTCGCCGGCCACGTCGAGCTCGGGCCGGAGCCCCTGCCGGGCCATGTCGGTGAATGCGCGTACGGACGCCTCCCGCATGCGCGCGGCGTCGGCCGCGGCATCCCGCCTGAACGACTCGAAGTCGGGGACGAGCGCGAACCCGGCCGTCGACGACCAGTGCGGGGCCGGGCCGCCCGCGAGCGCCCGCCGCACGCGCGGCGAGCCGAGTCGCCAGCGCACCTCGAAACGGTCGCTGCGGTCGGCGCCCGTGATCTCGTCGTCGAGTACGCCGTAGAACTCGGGCAGGTAGGCGGAGACCTCGGCCCCGAGCCGCACGAGGTTCATGCGGGCGTTGCGCCGGATGAGGGGGTCGAACGTCCAGCGGATCTCGTCGATGCCGTGCTCGAGGCACACGGCTCGTTGGCGCAGCTTGAGCGCGAGCCCGATGCCGTGCCCGCGCGCGGCCGGCGCGACCGCGTTCATGTGCGAGTGCAGGTGAACGCCCTCGTTCCAGCCGAGGAACCCGAGGGTCGCCCCGAGCAGCTGACCGGGCTCGGAGAACGGCGGCGTGGCCGAGGCATCCACCCCGCCCTCGTCGTCGGCGACCGCGACGAGCACGGTGCCGCCCGCGTGCACGAGCGCCCGGATCATGGAGTGGTCGGGCCCGCGTCCCGCGCCCCAGGTCGCTTCGAACCGGGCGAGCACGCCGGTGATCTCGTGCTCGGCGGCCGCGCGAGTGATGATGCCCGCGCCGAGGTCGGCGCGATCGGCGAGTCGCACGGCCTCCGCGACGTCAGCGTCCATGCTCCGAGGCTAGCCGAGCGCGCGCGCCCGCCGCGCTCGTGTTCTCGCGTCCTTCCCCCCACGCCGTCGCACCTCGTCGCTCCACCCGACCCGTCCCACCTCACCGAGAGTGCACTCCCCGCCCTGCTCCGGGCGAGAACTGCACTCTCGACGCCCACCGCGACGCCGGGCATCTCGCCGAGAGTGCACTCCCCGCTCGGCTCCGGGCGACGACTGCACGCTCGACGAGCGGGACGGAACCCCCTGGCGCGGACGCACGCGAGCGCGCCGGATCTCACCTCAGGCGACGATGCCGCAGGGCGAGCCGCTCCAGCCCCGGAGTCGCAGCGCTTCGGCGAGTTGCCGGGTCCAGGACCCCGGTCGGGAGTTCTTGCTCACGCGGATCACCAACCAACCGTTGCCGGCGAGCTCGTTCAGCCGGTCGACGTCGCGCTCCCACTGCACGTCGTCCTCGCGATGGTGGTCGCCGTCGTACTCGAGCAGCACCATCCACTCGCGGAAGACGAGGTCGCCGTGCGTCTGCCGACCCGACCGCAGCCGGATGACGCCGTTCGATTCGGGTTCGGGAAACCCCGCGGCGATCGCATCGAGACGGAGGGTGCTCTCCTTCGCCGACTCGGAGCCGGCTCGCAGATGCTCGCGAGCGGCGCGAAGCACGCGGCATCCGCGCCGTGACCCATGACGCTGCATCGCGGCGTCGATCTCTTCGAACGTGGTGAGCGGGTGCGGTCGGCCCACCAGCCGATCGCCGGCCTGCACGAGCTCGGTCTCACCGACCAGGGTCGCGAGCTGGCACCACGCGTCGGCCGGGCTCACCAGTCGCAATCCCCCGAGCCGACGCGTCGTCGGGGCGACCGCCGTGCGATGCCCGACGACTCCCCGCACCCGCGGCGGAAATGAGCCGCCCCACACGACGACGTGCAGCTCGGCGGGCGACTGCAGCCGGAACGGAAGCGGCATCCCCCACAGCTCCGCCGCCGTCGCGTGACTGAACGCGGCGCTCGAATGCCTCAGATGCAGTTCGAGGGCCGCGCACCGCTGCAGGAGCGATTTCGCGTCCTTGGCGGGCATCCGAATGCCGCGGATCGGAGCGACGAGGTCGGCGCACCGCATCCGCTTCTCGCTCAGGCCGTGCACCTCGCCTTCGGAGGTCGTGAACGGGCGCAGGGCGAGGTCGAGCGGGAGTTCGGCGCGCATGCTCCGAGGTTGGCAGGGCGATGAGCCGACGCTGCGGCCCGACCACGGTATGTGGGGCGCGCGGCTCCCTGGGCGGGTGTGCAGGAGGAGTGACCGCGGGCGCGAACGTCCGGTGGCGTTCGCGCGCCTCGTCGAAAGTGCACTCGTCGCCCCGATAGGGGCGACGAGTGCACTTTCGGCATCTCCGGCCGCAGGCAGGTCGGCGATGCCGCGCCCCGAGCGCACCCGAGAGTGCACTTGCCGCCCGGAACTGGGCGACAAGTGCACTCTCGGTGAATCAGGTGGGGCCGGCGCTCAGGCGCGAGGCGAGAACCCGCCGGCGGAGCCGGACGGGGCGTTCGCGAATCAGGTGAGGCGAGACCCGATCAGCAGAAGGCGCCGGTCGACGCCCAGACCTCGGGCACCTCGGCGAGGCCCTCGCGGGTGACCGTGGCCTCGATGAGGCCGTAGGAGCGGTCGCTCGCGTAGAACACCTCGTTGGGGTTGTCGAGGCCGAACGGCTCGAGGTCGACGACGAAGTGGTGCTTGTTCGGCATCGAGAACCGGATCTCCGCGATCTCGGGGTGCGCCTCGAGCACCGCCTGGCCCATCTCGAAGAGCGTCGTCTGCAGCGCCGCCGAGTAGTTCTCGGTGAACGTCTCGAGCAGGATCGCCTTCACGCTGTCGTAGACGACGTTGTAGTCGACCTCGGCACCCGGCTGGTAGCGCCAGCGGGTGGCGACGCTCGTGGCGAGGATTCGGTCGGTCGTCTCCTGGAGCGTCGTGTAGCGGTCCTTCGGGTAGCCGACGAAGCCCGACTGGGTGGTCTTGAGCACCGTGAGGTCCTTGAGGCCCGCGATGACGTGGCGGGTGTCGCCGTCGGCGATGACCGCGGCCGTGCGGATCTCCTGGCCCTTGCGGACGAACGAGTGGTCGTGCGGCTGGCCGTGGGCGACGATGCGCTCCCACGCGTAGCTCTCGGCGAGCCAGCGGCCGCCGGTCACCCAGTCGAAGGAGCCGACGAAGTGGTCGGCGAGGCGCAGCAGGAACGCCTCGGGCGAGCCGACGCCGTCGCGGGCGAAGGCGAAGACGGTGTTCTTCTGCGTGTCGGTCGCGACGACGTGCGAGTTGTCGCCGTCGAGGTGGGCGCCCGCGAAGTCGCCGCGCAGCTGCGAGGTGACGTTGAGGTCCTCGATCTCGTGACGGTCGGTGTCGCGGGTGACCTTGACGACGCGCACCTCGGCCTTGCCGTACTGGTTCGGGCCGAGCACGATCGAGCCGGAGCCGGAGCCGGAGCCGGAGCCGGCGGCGTCGGTGGTGGTCACGGAGTTGATCAGGGTGTCGGTCATGGTGGTCTAGCTTCCTCGGTAGGTCGAATAGGCGAAGGGGCTCAGCAGGATCGGCACGTGGTAGTGGCGACCCTCCTCGGCGACGAGGAACGTGAGCTGCACTTCGGGGTAGAAGGCTTCGGTCTGGGTGGAGGCGAAGTAGGCACCGGTGTCGAACCGGAGCCGGTACTCGCCGTTGGGGATGGTCTCGGGGCCGAGCTGCTTCGCCCGCCCGTCGTCGTCGGTCACGGCGCTCGCGAGGAGCTCCCAGCCGTCGGCCGAAGCCGAGGAAGCCCCGGCGGCCGAGCGGCGGTACAGCTCGACGGGCACCCCGGCGGCGGGCTTGCCGCGCCGGGCGTCGAGCACGTGCGTCGTGATCTGCGAAACGGTCATGCGGCGATGGCCCCCTTCAATCTCAGAACGGCGATCTCGCGCAGCTGCTCGGCGACGACCTGGTCTTCGGTCGCGTCGTCGTTGCCGAGCCGGGCGGTGAGCGCCTCGAGGATCTCGCCCGCCGAGCGTCCGGCGGCACGGATGAGGAACACCCGGCCGAACCGCTGCTCGTACGCGGCGTTGCCCTCGGCGAGGGCCCGCGCGATCTCGGCGTCGGCCGGGTCGACGCCCGCCTGCTCGGATCGCGACAGGGCCGCCTCGGTGCTCGCACCGCTCGCCCGCTCCCCGATCCGGGGATGGTGGCTGAGCGCCTGCTCGATCTCGCCGGCGGTGAACGGCGACGCGGCGGTGCCGGCCTCGTTCACGAGCTCGTCGATCGAGCCGTACGGTCGACGGTCGGCGAGGTGCTCGCACCATCGCGTGATGTCGACGCATGGTCGAAGCGTGGCGATCGCCTCCGAACGATCGGCTTCGTTGAACTGTTCAAGCTTCATCGCTTGAGTCACTTTCTCATTCTGCTGGCATCCACGGTGTACGGATATACGAAACTGATGTTTCGTATCGTGGAACTGTTATTTCAGCATGTGACAATGCTAACAACGCGGATGCCTCGTGGCAACGATTTCCGGCGAAGAAGTCGCGCCACGAGGCATCCGATTTCATGTGCTACAGACCGAGCTGCTCCCGCAGCCGGCCGACGTGCCCGTTCGGGTCGACGTTGTACTCGAGCGCCGAGACTCGACCCTCGGCGTCGACGACGGCGGTCGAGCGGATGAGCCCGTCGAAGGTGCGCCCGGCGACCGTCTTCTGGCCCCACGCACCCCAGGCGCGGGCGACCTGTGCGCCTTCGTCGCTCAGCAGCGAGAACGCGAGCTGCTCGGCCTCGGCGAACTCGGCGAGCCGCGAGACCGGGTCGGGCGAGATGCCGAGCACCGTGTAGCCGGCCGACTGGAACGACGCGAGGTTCTCGCGGAAGTCGCACGCCTCGGTCGTGCACCCGGGCGTGAACGCGGCCGGGTAGAAGTAGACGATGACCGGGCCGCCGCGGTGGTCGCTCAGGCGGCGCACCGTTCCGGTGGCGTCGGGCAGGGCGAAGTCGGGGGCGGCCTGGCCGGTCTCCAGCTCTTCGGACGAGTTGATCATGAGGTGCTCCGTTTCATCGGTCGAGGGGATGCCTCGGCGCCGGTGCCCTTCGCGGGGTCCGGTGATCCGGTTCGGTCGGCGGGAGGGATGGTGGTGGTGGGGACGATGGGGTCCCGGCGGAGGGGCCGGGAATGGATGCGGCCGTGGACCGGCACGGTATCGGACCGCCCGGCCTCACAGCCCCCGGGATGCTACGCGTTCCCTTTTCGAAGCATCCGGCCCTGGGCCCGTTCGCGGTCGACGGGTGCGCCCGCGAGGTACGCGCGGCGCACGCCTCCCGTGAGCTCGCGACCGTCGTACGGCGTGACGGGATGCCGATGCTCGAGCGAACGGGCATCGACGGTGAACGGCTCGTCGGGTGCGAAGACCGCGAAGTCGGCCGCGTAGCCGGTCGCGATGCGGCCCTTCGTGGCGAGGCCGACCCGCTCGGCGGGTCGCTGCGCCATCCACTCGACGACCCGCTCGAGGCCGATGCCGCGCTCGCGCGCCTCGGTCCAGATGAGCGGCAGGCCGAGCTGCAGAGACGCGATGCCGCCCCACGCGAGCTCGAAGTCGCCGTCGCCCTTGTACTTCATCTCGGGCGTCGACGGGGAGTGGTCGGAGACGACGTAGTCGATGACGCCGTCGCGGAGCCCCTCCCACAACCGGTCGCGGTTCGCGTCCTCGCGGATGGGCGGGCAGCACTTGAACGCCGTCGCGCCCGCGGGCACGTCCTCGGCGAACAGCGTGAGGTAGTGCGGGCACGTCTCGACGCTGAGATCCGTGCCCGCGGCCTTGGCCCGGGCGATCTGCCCGAGCGAGTCCGACGAGGAGAGGTGCAGGATGTGCGACCGGGCGCCCGTGCGGGTCGCCCGCTCGATGACCTCGGCGATCGCCGTATCCTCGGCCTCGCGGGGGCGCGACGCGAGGAAGTCAGCGTAGCCGGGGCCGCCGGCGTGGGGCGCGGCGTCGATGACATGGGCGTCCTCCGCGTGCACGACGAGCATCGAGTCGTGCTCGGCGATGACGCGCATCGCCTGCTCCATCTCGTCGGCAGTCACCTGCGGGAACTCGTCGACGCCCGAGTGCAGCAGGAAGCACTTGAAGCCGAAGACGCCCTCGGCCACGAGCGGCGCGAGCTCGTCGAGGTTGCCGGGCACGACGCCGCCCCAGAACCCGACGTCGACGAACGTCTGGCCTTCGGCCGCCGCCCGCTTCTCGTCGAGCGCCGCGACCGAGACCGTCGGCGGGATCGAGTTGAGCGGCATGTCGACGATCGTCGTCACCCCGCCGGCCGCGGCGGCACGGGTCGCCGAGGCGAAGCCCTCCCACTCGGTGCGGCCGGGCTCGTTGACGTGCACGTGGGTGTCGACGAGTCCGGGCAGCAGCACCTCGTCGGCGGCGAGCTCGACGACGGTCGCGCCTGCGAGCCCGGTGCCGAGCGGCGAGATCGCGACGATACGGCCGTCGCGCACGCCGATCTCGACGGCCCGTTCGACGGGCGAGCCCTCGCCGGCGACGAGCGCGCGCGCCGCGCGGAACACGACGTCGAACGCCTCGCGCTCGAACGGTTCTTCGCGAGTTGCCCGACTTTGTGCAGAATCGGGCGACTCGGCGGCGCGGCTCTCGGTGGCGCGGGTGGCGGCCTGGTCGGTGATGAAATCGGTCACGAGTTCCTCCGCGAGTCGGGTGAGCAGATCGGATGCCTCGGCCATGCTGCGGGCCGGATCGGGTTCGAGCTCGGCGAGGGCGCGGGCGTTCGCGAATCCCGCGTCGCGCACTTCGTCGTCGCTCAGCAGGCGTCGGCCGCTCACGGCGTAGACGGGCACGCCGGCCCGTCGGGCGGCACGGGCGACGCCGATCGGCGTCTTGCCCATGAGGCTCTGCGCGTCGAGGCTGCCCTCGCCCGTGATCACGGCGTCGGCCCCGGCCAGCCGGGCCTCGAGGCCGGTGAACTCGAGCACCACGTCGATGCCGGGCCGGCGCTCGGCGCAGAGCACCGCGAGGGCGGCGAAGCCGACCCCGCCCGCGGCCCCCGCGCCGGGGCGCTCGGCCGCGATGCGGGCCGGGACGGCGTCGTGAGTGGCGAGCACGTCCACGAAGTTCGCGAGCGCCGCGTCGAGCCGGGCCACCTCGTCGGGCGTCGCACCCTTCTGCGGACCGAAGACCGCGGCGGCGCCCGAGGGCCCCAGCAGCGGGTTGTCGACGTCGCTCGCGAGCACGATCTCGGTCTCGGCGAGCCGCGGGTCGAGCCCGCCGAGCTCGATGCTCGCGAGCTCGGCGAGGGCCCCGCCCCCGACCGGCAGCTCGCGCCCCGCGTCGTCGAGCAGGCGCGCCCCGAGCCCCTGGAGGAGCCCGGCTCCCCCGTCGGTCGAGGCGCTGCCTCCGATGCCGAGCACGATGCGCCGCGCGCCCGCGTCGAGCGCGGCCGCGATCAACTGGCCAGTGCCGAGGCTCGTCGCGGCCGAGGCATCCGCCCCGCCCGAAGGGACCAGGTCGAGCCCGGACGCCTGCGCCATCTCGACGACCGCCTCGTCGCCGCGCAGGGCGAGCGCCGCGTCGACCGGCGCGCCCAGCGGGCCGGTGACGCGTGCGATGCGGCGTTCGAAACCGGCCGCGAGGGCCGCGTCGAGCGTGCCCTCGCCGCCGTCGGCCACCGGGATCGCCTCGATCTCGATCGAGGGGTCGACGCGGCGGGCGCCCTCGGCGACCTTGGCGGCCACCTCGGGCGCCGAGAGCGACCCCTTGAACTTGTCGGGCGCGATCACGATGCGCATGGGTTCAGTCTTCCGTGTCTGCAGGTTCAGCGGGAGTGCGAGGCGCGCGGCTCAGTCGAGCAGTGCGTAGACGGCCTCGGGCGCGTCGGCCGGCGACGTCGCGAGGTCCTCGAACTCGTTCACCGTGTCGAGGTCGGCACCCATCGCGATGTTCGTGACGCGCTCGAGGATGACCTCGACGACCACGGGCACCTGGAACTCGTCACGCAGGCGCTCGGCCTCGGCGAAGCCCGCCGCGAGGTCCTCGGGACGCTCGACACGGATCGCCTTGCAGCCGAGGCCCTCGGCCACCTTGACGTGGTCGACGCCGTAGCCGGTCGCGACGCTGGAGGGGTCGAACGGCGTGTTGACGTTGTCGAACGCCAGCGAGACCTCGTAGTCCATCTCGAAGCCGCGCTGCGACTGGCGGATCAGGCCCAGGTAGCTGTTGTTCACCACGACGTGGATGTACGGCAGCCGGTGCTGCGCGCCGACCGCGAGCTCCTCGATCATGAACTGGAAGTCGTAGTCGCCCGACAGCGCGACCACGTTCTCATCCGGCTTGCCGCGCACGACGCCGAGCGCCGCGGGCAGGGTCCAGCCGAGGGGGCCGGCCTGGCCGGCATTGATCCACTGGCGCGGGCCGTAGACGTGGAGCAGCTGGGCGCCGGCGATCTGCGACAGCCCGATCGTGGTCACGTAGGTGGTGTCGTGGCCGAACGCGGAGAGCATCTCCTGGTAGACGCGGTGCGGCTTCATCGGCACCTGGTCGAAGTTGGTCTTGCGCTGCAGCGTCGCCTTGCGGCCGCGGCACTCCTCGGCCCAGCCGAAGTAGTCGGGCAGGTCGGCGACGCGGTCGCGGGCCGCCTCGAGCAGGGCGTCGATGAACGCCCCCGCGTCGGAGACCACGCCGTAGTCGGGCGCGAACACGCGGCCGATCTGGGTGGGCTCGATGTCGACGTGCACGAAGGTGCGGCCCTTGCGGTAGGTGTCGAGGCCGCCCGTGTGGCGGTTCGCCCAGCGGTTGCCGATGCCGAGCACGAAGTCGGACTCGAGGAAGCTCGCGTTGCCGTAGCGCTGCGAGGTCTGGATGCCGACGAGGCCCGCGGCGAGCGGGTGGTCATCGGCGATCGCGCCCCAGCCCATCAGGGTCGGGAAGACGGGCACGCCGAGCGTCTCGGCGAGCTCGACGAGCGACGCTGCGGCGCCCGAGTTGACGACGCCGCCGCCCGCGACGATCGCCGGGTGCTTCGACGCGACGAGCAGGTCGAGCACCTTCTCGGCCTGTGCGCGGGTCGCGGTCGGCTTGGCGACCGGCAGTGGCTCGTAGGTGTCGATGTCGAAGTCGATCTCGGTCATCTGCACGTCGAACGGCAGGTCGATGAGCACCGGGCCCGGGCGGCCCGAGCGCATGATCTGGAACGCCGACTGGAAGACGCCGGGCACCTGGGCGCCCTCGAGCACCGTCTTCGCGAACTTCGTGACGGGCTTCGCGATCGACGCGATGTCGACGGCCTGGAAGTCCTCCTTGTCGAGCTTCGCGACGGGCGCCTGGCCCGTGATGCACAGCATGGGGATCGAGTCGGCGATCGCGGCGTACAGGCCCGTGATCATGTCGGTGCCCGCGGGGCCCGACGTGCCGATACACACGCCGATGCGGCCGTCGCCGGTGCGACTGTAGCCGTCGGCCATGTGCGAGGCGCCCTCGACGTGGCGGGCGAGGGTGTGCCGGATGCCGCCGTTCGCGCGCATCGCGGAGTAGAGCGGGTTGATGGCGGCGCCGGGCAGGCCGAAGGCCTCGGTGGCGCCCTCCTTGATCAGGATCTGCACGATGGCGTCGACGGCGCGCATGCGAGTCATGGGAGTGCTCCTTCGGGGAGAGTGGAAAGACGTGGGTGGATGCCGCAGCGCGAGTTACTCGCGGCCGGCGAGCTCGGCGGTGAGCTTGAAGAGGCCCGAGTGGTCGAGGCCGCCGTCGCCGCGGGCGACGAGCGAGGTGACCAGCTGGGCGACGGCTGAGCCGAGCGGAACGGTGATGCCGGCCTGTCGTGCGGCGGCGGTGACGATGCCCAGGTCCTTGTTGTGGAGCGCGAGGCGGAATCCGGGGACGAAGTCGCGGTTCAGCATCTTCTGCCCCTTCTGGTCGAGGACCTTGGAGCCGGCGAGCCCGCCGCCCAGGACCTTCAGTGCGGCGTCGGTGTCGACGCCGAAGGCTTCGAGGAAGACGACCGCCTCGGCGAGCGCCTGGATGTTGACGGCGACGATGAGCTGGTTGGCCGCCTTGACGGTCTGGCCGGCGCCGGCGGGGCCGACGTGCACGATCGTCTTGCCGATGCCCTCGAGCACGGGCAGCGCCTTGGCGAAGTCGGCTTCGGAGCCGCCGACCATGATCGAGAGCACGCCGTCGATGGCGCCCTGCTCGCCGCCCGAGACGGGCGCGTCGACCGCGCCGAAGCCGGCCGCGACGGCCTCCTCGGCGAGCTCCTTCGCGACGTCGGGGCGGATCGACGAGTTGTCGATCCAGAGCGCGCCGGCCTTGGCATTGGCGAACACGCCGCCCTCGCCGCGCACGACGCCCTCGACGTCGGGCGAGTCGGGCACCATCGTGATGACGACGTCGGCGTCCTTCACCGCGTCGGCGATGCTCGAGGCGCCGTGGCCGCCAGCCGCGACGAGCGCGTCGATCGGCGCCTGGCTGCGGTTGAAGCCGGTGACGTCGTGGCCGGCGGTGACGAGGTTCTTGGCCATGGGCAGGCCCATGATGCCGAGGCCGATGATCGCGATGTTGCTCATGAGGGGGGTCCTTCTGCGTACGTCGTGCGGGTCTGGGGTCTGCGGGTGGCGGTCGGGTCAGGCGGTGGCGGATGCCTCGGCGCCGGCGAGCCACGTGAATGCCTCGTCGATCGGGGCCTTGTACTCGAGGCCGATCGGGCCCTCGTAGCCGAGCTCGCGGCTGCGGGCGATCCACGTCTCGAGCGGGAGTTCGCCCGTACCGGGGGCACCGCGACCGGGGTCGTCGGCGATCTGGATGTGGCCGAACGACGGGGCGTGCGCCTCGATGACCGCGGCGACGTCGTCGCCGTTGACGGCGAGGTGGTAGAAGTCGGCGAGGAGCTTGATGTTCTCGTTGCCGGTGGCCCGCACCCGCTCGATGACCGCGAGCGCGTCGGCCGCCTTGAGCAGCGGGTACCGGGCGGCGCCCGAGACCGGCTCGAGCAGCACGGTGCCGCCGATCGCGGCGACGCCGGCGGCCGCGGCCGCGAGGTTCGCGACGGCGGTCTCGTCTTGCGCGGCGGCGTCGACGCCGTCGATGCGGTTGCCGTAGAGCGCGTTGAAGCCCTTGGTGCCGAGTTCGCGACCGATGCCGGCGACGACCGCGATGTTGTCGCGGAACTCCTGCTCGCGACCCGTCCACGAGACGAGGCCCCGGTCGCCGCCGGGCATGTCGCCCGCGTTGAAGTTGAGGCCGGTCAGCTGCACGCCGGCGTCGCGGATCGCGCCGATGAAGGCGTCGACGTCGCGGTCGGCGGGCACCGACTCGGCGAAGGGCCACCAGAACTCGACGGCGTCGAAGCCGGCGGCCTTGGCCGCGGCGGGGCGCTCGAGCAGGGGCAGCTCGGTGAGGAGGATCGAGCAGTTCACCGTGTAGGTCATCGTCGACTTCTTTCCTGTCGCTTCTTCCGTATTCCGGAAGAGTTCTTTTGCTGTATGAAATCGTAAGCGCATCCCCGCGGCACGTCAACCCTCGTGACGCCCCGGTCGGTCGAGCAGCGCGCGAGCGCGTATCGAGACCACCCGGTCGGTCGAGTAGCGCGAAGCGCGTATCGAGACCACTCAGTCGGTCGAGTAGCGCGAAGCGCGTATCGAGACCACTCAGCCGGTCGAGTAGAAGCGCGTATCGAGACCACCGCGGTCGCGGCATCCGTGGTCTCGATACGGCGCTTCGCGCCTACTCGACCGACGGACGCGTGGTCTCGATACGCGCTTCGCGCCTACTCGACCGACGTGAACGACGAAGCGCCCGGCGACGGACCTCTCGTCGCCGGGCGCTTCGCACGCACGCCCGCGGGGTGTCGCCCGCGGGCACGTTCTCAGGTGAGCCGGATCTGCCGGTTCATGTCCTTGTACAGCAGGTAGCGGAACGGCTCGGGGCCGCCCGCGTAGCAGGCCTGCGGGCAGAACGCTCGCAGCAGCATGTAGTCGCCCGCCTCGCACTCGACCCAGTCGTCGTTGAGGCGGTAGACCGCCTTGCCCTGCAGCACGAAGAGGCCGTGCTCCATGACGTGGGTCTCGGCGAACGGGATCGACCCGCCGGGCTGGAACGTGACGATGTTGACCTGCATGTCGTGCGCGAGGTCGTTCGAGTCGGTGAACCGGGTCGTGGCCCATGCGTCGGTGCCGGGCATCGGCACGGGCTCGATGTCCTGGTCGCGGGTGACGAACGACGCCGGCGGCTCGACGCCGTCGAGGAACTCGTACGCCTTGCGGATCCAGTGGAAGCTCGTGAGCTCGGTGCCCTCGTTCGCGAGCGACCACTCGGCGCCGGGCGCGAGGAACGCGTAGCCGCCCGCCTCGAGCACGTGCCGCTCCCCCTCGAGCGTCAGCGTGAGCTCGCCGGTCGTCACGAACACGACGCCCTCGACGCCGGCCTCGGCCTCGGGCGTCGCGGCGCCGCCGCCGGGAGCGATCTCGACGATGAGCTGCGAGAATGTCGTCGCCCCGCCCGCGACGGGTCGGGCGATGATCCAGGCACGGGTGTCGGTGAAGCCGGGGAGGTTCGACGTGACGATGTCGCGCAGCACGCCCTTCGGGATGAAGGTGTACGCCTGCTTGACGACCGCGCGGTCGGTGAGCAGGTCGGTCTGCGGCGGCAGCCCGCCCTGCGGGGTGTAGTAGCTCATGCTCGTTCCTTGTGTTTCGGGGTGGGTCGCGGCATCCGCTCAGTCGCTCGCGGTGCCGGCGAGCTTGGGGTGCGCGAGCAGCGTCAGCGCGCGCCGGTCGATGCCGATGTCGGCGACGATCTCGGCCTCGCCGACCGCGCCGCACTCGACGCCGCGCAGCACGAAGTCGGCGAGCGCGCGGGCCGTCGCCGGTTCGTCGAGCACGGCGCCGGCCGTGCGCTCGAGATAGTTGCGCAGGCGAACGGATGCCTCGGGGTAGCCCTCGCGGAAGAAGGCGTAGGTCGCGAGGTAGCGGGTGGGCAGCTGGTGCGGGTGGAGGTCCCAACCCTGGTAGAAGCCGCGCTCGAGCGAGCGACGCACGAGCCGCGCGTGCAGTCGCCACGCCTCCTCGGTGCGGTCGCCGATCGGCAGGATGTTCGTCGAGCCGTCGGACAGGCGGATGCCGGTGCCGGCGACCGCGAGCTGCATGATCTCCTTCGCGAGGTCGGCGACGGGATGCTCCATCGACTGGTAGCGGGCCGCGATCTGCAGCGACGCGCTGTAGTCGTAGGTGCCGTAGTGCAGCGCGCTGATGCGGCCGGGGGCGGCGACCGCGAGCTGCGCGACGGGCGCGGTGCCGTCGGCCCCGAGGATGAGCTGCGGCGTCTCGACCTGCACCTCGAAGCGCAACCGCCCCTCGGGCAGGCCGTGCGCACGTTCGAGCGCGGTGACGACGTCGACCATCGCCTCGACCTGCGCGACGGTCGTGACCTTCGGCAGCGTGAGCACGAGCCCGTCGGGCAGGCCGCCGTCGCTGCTTCGCGCGACGAGCGCGCCGATGAAGAGATCGAGGGTGCGGATGCCTCGGGCCCGCGTGGGCGCTTCGAAGCACTTGAACCGGATGCCGATGAAGGGCGGTGCCACCCCGGCCTCGACGGCGGCGGCGACCTGCTCGGCCGCGCGCACGGCGTCGGCGTCCTCGACCTCGTCGCCGCGATCGCCGTAGCCGTCCTCGAAGTCGAGGCGCAGGTCTTCGATCGGTTCGCGGGCGAGTTTCTCCCGCACTCGCGGCGCGATGCGCGCCGCGAGTGCGGGATCCACCCCGATGCGAACGGCGAGCGCCTCGAACCCGCCGTCCGCAGTCACGGACTCCTCGGCTGCGCGGCCCCACGCCGCAGGCAGCTCGGGAGTGAAGGTGTCGGCCGGCACGTACACGGTGTGCACGGGCTGGCGGGAGCCGTCGTCTCCCGGGTAGACGGCGGCGAGCAGGTCGTCGGTGTCGGCGAGCCGCGCCTCGACGCGGGCGAGGTCGGCGTCGGTCAGCGCGGTGCGCGGCGCCGCGGCATCCGATGCCGTGCCCTCGGCGCCCTGCGCGCCCGCCGCGCCCCCGATCTCGCTGTCGACCATGCTCATCCCAGCAGCTCGTAGGCGGGGAGGGTGAGGAAGTCGACGTAGTCGTCGGAGGTGCAGATCTCCTCGATGAGCTTCGCGGCCGGCTCGTAGTAGGCGGTGAACCGCTCGGGGGCGACCTCGCCGCGCAGACGGTCGACCTCTTCAGCCAGGACACTCCGTACGAGCTCGACCGTGACGGTCTCGCCGGTGTCGGCGAGCACGACGCCGTTCTTCAGCTGCTGCCACACCTGCGAGCGCGAGATCTCGGCGGTCGCGGCATCCTCCATCAGGTTGTGGATCGCGACCGCGCCGTTGCCCGAGAGCCAGACCGCGGTGTAGGCGACCGCGACGTAGAGGTTGTCGTGCAGCCCCGCCTCGGTGACCCGTCCGCCCGCCGACGCGACGTCGAGCAGCTGCGCCGCCGTGACCTCGACCTCGGGGCGCTGCTTGTCGAGCTGGTTCGGCTTCGCGCCGAGCACCTCGTCGAACACCTCGCGGCAGACCGGCACGAGGTCGGGGTGCGCGACCCATGAGCCGTCGAAGCCGTCGTTGGCCTCGCGCGTCTTGTCGGCGCGCACCTTGTCGAACGCCGCGCGGGTGACCTCGAGGTCGTCGCGATTCGGCACCACGGCGGCCATGCCGCCCATCGCGAAGGCGCCGCGACGGTGGCACGTCTTCACGAGCAGCTCGGTGTACGCGCGCATGAACGGCGCGGTCATCGACACCTGGGCGCGGTCGGGCAGCACGAACGCGTCGCCCGCGTCGCGGAAGACCTTGATCATGCTGAACAGGTAGTCCCATCGGCCGGCATTGAGGCCCGAGGCGTGCTCGCGCAGCTCGTAGAGGATCTCGTCCATCTCGAACGCGGCGGGGATCGTCTCGATGAGCACGGTCGCCCGCACGGTGCCGCGGGCGATGCCGAGGTACTCCTGGGCGAAGACGAAGACGTCGTTCCAGAGGCGGGCCTCGAGGTGACTCTCCATCTTCGGCAGGTAGTAGTACGGACCGTCGCCGTTCTCGATGAGCTGCTTCGCGGTGTGGAAGAAGTGCAGGCCGAAGTCGACGAGCGAGCCGCTGCCCTCGCGGCCGTCCACGAGCACGTGCCGCTCGGGCAGGTGCCAGCCGCGCGGGCGGGTGACGACCGTGGGGCGGCGCACGTCGGTGCGGAGCGCGTACGCCTTGCCCTGCGGCGAGGTGAAGGCGAGCGTGCCGCGGGCGGCGTCGCGGAGGTTGAGGATGCCGGCGACGACGTTCTCCCACTCGGGGGCCGCGGCGTCCTCGAGGTCGGCGAGCCACACGCGCGCCTCGGAGTTGAGGGCGTTGATCGCCATCTTGGCGGGGGCTGGCGGGCCGGTGATCTCGACGCGGCGATCGAGGAGGGCCTCGGGCGCCGGCGCGACCTTCCACTCCGACTCGCGGATCTCGCGGGTCTCCGGCAGGAAGGCGAGGGTGCCGCCCGCGGCGATGCGGTCGCGCTTCTCCTTCCGCGCGGCGAGCAGCTCGAGGCGACGGGCGTCGAACTCGCGGTGCAGCGCCTCGACGAAGGCGAGGGCCTCGGCGGTCAGGATCTCGTCGGCACCGTCGATCTCGGCCGGGCGGGTGATCTCGAGGGAACGGATGTCGGTGGTCATGCGGCGGCGCCTTCCTGCGTCTCGACGGTGAGCTCGGTGTCCCGGTTGGTGTCTTCGCGATGCGCGGCGCCGGCGACGGCCTCGGCGACGGCGCGGGCGACATCGGGATCGAAGACGCTCGGAATGATGTAACTCGCGTTCAGCTCATCATCGCGCACGCACGACGCGATCGCCTCTGCCGCGGCGACGAGCATCTCGGGCGTGATGTCGACGGCACCGGCGTCCAGCAGGCCCCGGAAGAAGCCCGGGAAGGCGAGCACGTTGTTGATCTGGTTCGGGAAGTCGCTGCGACCGGTCGCGACGACCGCCGCGTGGCGGGCTGCGACGACGGGGTCGACCTCGGGGTCGGGGTTCGCCATCGCGAAGACGATGGCGTCGTCGGCCATGCTCTGGATCTCGGCCTCCCCCAGCAGGTTCGGGGCGCTCACGCCGATGAAGACGTCGGCGCCGGCGAGCACTTCGGCGAGCGTGCCGGTGACGCCATCGGCGTTCGTGTTCGCGGCGAGCCAGGTGCGGTGCTCGTCGGCGTACTGCTCACCGCGGTGGATGGCCCCGTTGCGGCCGCACGCGACGACGTGCTTCGCCCCCTCGGCCATGAGCAGCTGGATGATCGCGTTGCCGGCCGCGCCGACGCCCGAGACCACGATCCGCACGGTGTCGAGCCGCTTGCCGACCACGCGGAGCGCGTTCATGAGCGCGGCGAGCGTGACGATCGCGGTGCCGTGCTGGTCGTCGTGGAAGACGGGGATGTCGAGTTCATCGCGCAGGCGCCGCTCGATCTCGAAGCAGCGGGGCGCCGCGATGTCCTCGAGGTTGATGCCGCCGTACACCGGCGCGAGCGCCTTGACGATGCTGATGATCTCCTCGGTGTCCTGCGTGTCGAGGGCGACCGGCCAGGCGTCGACGTCGGCGAACTGCTTGAAGAGGGCGGCCTTGCCCTCCATGACCGGGATCGATGCGGTCGCGCCGATGTTGCCGAGGCCGAGCACCGCCGAACCGTCGGTGACGACGGCGATCGTGTTGCCCTTCACGGTGAGCCGGCGGGCGTCGGCCGGGCGGTCGGCGATCGCGAGGCAGACGCGGGCGACGCCCGGCGTGTAGGCGCGGGAGAGGTCGTCGCGGTTGCGCAGCGGGGTCTTCGGCACGATCTCGAGCTTGCCGCCCTGGTGCAGGCGGAAGGTGCGGTCGGCGACCTCGTGCACGACGACGCCGTCGCGCGCAGCCAGGGCCGCCGCGACCTGCGCCGCGTGCTCGGCGCTCCCGGCGTAGCAGGTCAGGTCGACGAGCACGCGGTCGGTGCTCGACTCGCTGACGTCGACGGCGGTGATGACGGCGCCGGCCTCGGCCGCCGCGACCACGAGTTCGCTCGTCGCGGTGACGCCCGCGGGCGCCTCGACGCGGAGCTGGATGGAATAACCGGGACTGGGATTCGCCATCGGATCGACTTTCTTGAATGCCCGCGTTGTTTCAAGCGCGGCGGTTTCCGTATTACGGATGTTAATGTCTGCCATTCGGAAACTCAACCCCTGATTCGCGGATGCCGCACCGCGACGCCCGTCGCGTGCCGGGTCGCACGGGCGTGTGCGGTATGTTGACTGCATCCCGGCAGTTTTCCGCGATGCGGATATGGGCTGCCACGACGAGAACGGGAGCACGGCATGGCGGAAGGTCAGCCCGAGGGCGTCAAGTCGGTCGCGCGGGTGTTCGATCTGCTCGAGCTCATCGCCGACGCCGGCGGCGACGTCACGCTGAGCGAGCTCTCGACGATGGCCGAGCTGCCGCTGCCGACCATCCACCGCCTGCTGCGCACCCTCGTCGCCCTCGGCTACGCCCGCCAGCTCGCGAACCGCCGCTACGCACTCGGGCCCCGGCTCGTGCGCCTCGGCGAGGTCGCGAACCGCCAGTTCGGCCGCATGGCACGCCCCCAGCTCAAGGAGCTCGTCGAGCGACTCGGCGAGACCGCGAACCTCGCGACCCTCGACGGCGACCAGGTGATCTACGTCTCCCAGGCGCCGTCGCCGCACGCCATGCGCATGTTCACCGAGGTCGGCCGCCGCTCGCACCTGCACGCGACGGGCGTCGGCAAGGCCATCCTCGCCCAGCTCGACGACGACACCGTGCGCGACATCATCGCCCGCACCGGCCTGCCGCAGTCGACCGTGCACTCGATCGCCACGCTCGACGACCTGCTCGAAGACCTGCGCATCACCCGCGAGCGCGGGTACGCCATCGACGACGGCGAGCAGGAGATCGGCGTGCGGTGCTACGCGATGACGGTGCCCGGTGCCCCCATCCCGACGGCGGTGTCCGTGTCGGGCCCGGTCGCCCGCGTCGACGAGGACTTCGCCGAGCGAGCCATCCCCGTGCTGCGCGAGGTCGTGCAGGAGATCGCCGACGCCACCGCCGCCGCGTAAGCGGGGCACCCTCCGTCGGTCGAGCAGCGACGAAGGAGCGAATCGAGAGCACCTCGTATCGAGGCATCCGTGGTCTCGATACGGCGCTGCGCGCCTACTCGACCGACCGGCGGCGTGGTCTCGATACGGCGCTGCGCGCCTACTCGACCGACGGCGCGCGCCCGCCGACCGAATGTCGCCGTTTCGACCGAGTGGCGCCGCCACTTCGGCGACCCTCGGCACGAACGGCAACGGTCGGCGCGCGCACCTCTTGACGAGGCATCCCGCCGCGCCGTACTCTTTCCGTAGTTCAGAACTTTGCTTCCGTATATCGGAAGTACTCGACGGAGAGGAGGGTGACGAATGTACGACCGCCACGACCACGAGGACGCACCGACCGTCAACCGACCGCTCGCCGTCGGCTACGCCTCGATCGAGGTCGACCCCGACATCTACATCCCGGCGCGGGCCGACCGGCGAAGCCGCTTCGTCCGATGGTTCCACCGCACGCCGGGGCTGAGTCGCCGCGTCGCCTGAGACGGGCGACAACCCGCGCGACGAGCGAGCGAATATCCGTTCTGCGAAATCGGGATTCCGACTAGCAAGAACTCGCTGCCGCTGACGCAGTACTATCGGTATGTACTGCTCACGCAGCTGCGGTGCGAGGTGGGGCCACCGGGGCCCCGGTGCCGCAGGCGTCATCGATGACGCCGCCCTCACCCGAGGAGATCCCATGGACGAGATCGCCATCACCGTCAACGGGCTTCGACGCCCGCTCGACGGTGCCACCGCCCACACCACCGCGCTCGACTGGTTGCGCGACACGGGCCTCACGGGCAGCAAGGAGGGCTGCGCCGAAGGCGAGTGCGGCGCCTGCGCGATGCTCGTCGCGACGCCCGGCGACGACGGCGGCACCGCCTGGACGGCGGTCAACGCCTGCCTCGTGCCCGTCGCGGCGCTCAACGGCCAGGAGGTCGTGACTGCCGAGGGGCTCGGCTCCCCCGATGCCCTGCACCCCGTGCAGGAGAAGCTCGCCGAGGCGGGCGGCTCGCAGTGCGGCTACTGCACCCCCGGCTTCGCCTGCAGCATGGCCGGCGAGTACTACCGCGCCGACCGCGTCCCCGAGGCGGCGCACGATCACGACCCGGCCGACGGGCACGACGAAGGATGCCCCGTGCACGACCCCGAGCACGGGCCGAACGGGTTCGACCTGCACGCGCTGAGCGGCAACCTGTGTCGCTGCACCGGGTACCGCCCGATCCGCGACGCCGCCTACGAGCTCGGCCTGCCCGAGGCGGGCGACGAGCTCGCCGAGCGGCGCGAGCGTCCGGCACCCGCACCGGTGCCCACCGACTTCACGGCGGGCGGCGGGCGGTTCGTGCGCCCCGCCTCGCTCGACGAGACCCTGCGATTCCTCCGCGACGAACCCACGGCGCTGCTCGTCGCCGGCTCGACCGACGTCGGCGTCGAGGTCAACCTGCGCGGCCGCCGTGCTCCGCTCGCCGTCGCGATCGAACAGCTCGACGAGCTGCGCACCCTCAGCGTCGGCGACGACGTCATCGAGATCGGGGCGGCACTGCCCCTCTCCGAGATCGAACGCCGGCTCGACGGCCGGGTGCCGCTGCTCGCGCAGCTCTTCCCGCAGTTCGCCTCCCGACTCATCCGCAACCGCGGCACGATCGGCGGCAACCTCGGCACGGGCTCGCCCATCGGCGACACCCCTCCGGCCCTGCTCGCGCTCGGCGCCCGGCTCGTGCTCGCGTCGGCCGACGGCGAGCGCGAGGTCGAGCTCGCCGACTACTTCACCGGGTACCGGCAGACGATCCGCCGCCCCGACGAGCTCATCCGCGCGGTCCGCATCCCGCTGCCGCTCGCCAGGGTCACGGCCTTCCACAAGATCGCGAAGCGCCGCTTCGACGACATCTCGAGCGTCGCGCTCGGCTTCGCGCTCGACATCGAGGGCGGCGTCGTCACGAGCGCCCGCATCGGGCTCGGCGGCGTCGCCGCGACGCCGCTGCGCGCCTACGACACCGAGGCCGCGCTCGTGGGCAAGGCCTGGAACATCGCGACCGTCAAGGCGGCGTCGACGGTGCTGAAGGGCGAGGGCACGCCGATGAGCGACCATCGCGCCTCGAGCGACTACCGCTCGCTCATGCTCGGCAGCGCGCTGCTCAAGCTCTACTCGACCACGATCCACGACGAGAACAAGGAGGTGTCGGCATGAGCCACCTCGCCGACCGCCCCGCCAACCCCGTCGTCGGCCGCCGCGCGGTGCACGAGAGCGCCGCGCTGCACGTGACCGGCGCCGCCATGTACACCGACGACGTCGCCGGCCTCTCGACGGGCGTGCTCACCGCGTGGCCCGTGCAGTCGACCAACGCGCACGCTCGCGTGACGATCGACGTCGCCCCCGCCTACGAGGTGCCTGGCGTCGTGCGCGTGCTCACCGCAGAGGACGTGCCCGGTCTCAACGACGCCGGCATCAAGCACGACGAACCGCTCTTCCCGAGCGAGGCGATGTTCTACGGACACGCCCTCGTCTGGGTGCTCGGCGAGACGCAGGAGGCGGCCCGTCTCGGCGCCGAGGCCGTGAAGGTCGAGTACGAGCCGCTTCCCTCGTACATCACCGTGCAGGAGGCGATCGACGCCGGCTCGTTCCAGGGCATCGCCCGCACGGTCGAGCGCGGCGACGCGAAGACCGCGATCGCCGAGGCCGACCGCGTCTTCGAGGGCGTCACCCAGTTCGGCGGCCAGGAGCACTTCTACCTCGAGACGCAGGCCTCGTTCGCCGTGCGCGACAGCGAGGGGCAGTACTTCATCCAGTGCTCGACGCAGCATCCCTCCGAGACGCAGGAGATCGTCGCCCACGTGCTCGGCATCTCGTCGAGCGAGGTCACCGTGCAGCAGCTGCGCATGGGCGGCGGCTTCGGCGGCAAGGAGATGCAGCCGCACGGCCTCGCCGCGATCGCCGCGCTCGGGTCGAAGCTCACCGGTCGCCCGGTTCGCCTGCGACTCAACCGCACGCAGGACCTCACGATGACGGGCAAGCGCCACCCCTTCCACATCACGTGGAAGGTCGGCGTGAGCGCCGACGGGTACCTGCAGGGGCTCGACGCGACCCTCACCGCCGACGGCGGCTGGAGCATCGACCTCTCCGAGCCCGTGCTCGGCCGAGCCCTCTGCCACCTCGACAACGCCTACTGGATTCCGAACGTGCACGCCCACGGGCGCATCGCGAAGACGAACAAGACGTCGAACACGGCGTTCCGCGGCTTCGGCGGCCCGCAGGGCGTCTTCCTCATCGAGGACATCCTCGGCCGCATCGCGCCTCAGCTCGGCATCGATCCGACGGTGCTGCGCGGGCAGAACTTCTACGTGCCCGGCCAGTCGACGCCGTACGGCCAGCTCGTGAAGGACGCCGAGCGCATGCCGCTCATCTGGTCGCAGCTGAAGGACGAGTGCGACTTCGACGCGCGCAGCGCCGAGGTGGCCGAGTTCAACGCCGGGCACGACGACGTGAAGCGCGGCCTCGCGATCACGCCCATCAAGTTCGGCATCTCGTTCAACTTCGCCGCGTTCAACCAGGCCGGTGCCCTCGTGCACGTCTACAAGGACGGCTCGGTCCTCGTCAACCACGGCGGCACCGAGATGGGCCAGGGCCTGCACACGAAGATGCTGCAGGTCGCCGCGACCGCGCTCGGGCTCGAGCTGCACCAGGTGCGACTCGCCCCGACCCGCACCGACAAGGTGCCGAACACCTCGGCCACCGCGGCGTCGTCGGGCGCCGACCTCAACGGCGGCGCGGTGAAGAACGCGTGCGAGCAGATCCGCGAGCGCATGGCGAAGGTCGCCGGGCGCCTCTTGAACGTCGACGAGCGCGACGTGCGCTTCGAGGGCGGCTTCGTCACGGGCCTCGGCAACCGCGACCAGCGGCTGAGCTTCGCCGAGGTCGCCGAGGCGGCGTACCTGCAGCGCGTGCAGCTGTGGGCGGCGGGCTACTACCGCACCGAGGGGCTGCACTGGAACCCCGACCTCATGCAGGGCTCGCCGTTCAAGTACTTCTCCTACGGCGCTGCGGCGACCGAGGTCGAGGTCGACGGCTTCACGGGCGCGTACCGGGTGCGCCGGGTCGACATCATCCACGACGTCGGCGACTCGCTCTCCCCGATGCTCGACATCGGCCAGATCGAGGGCGCATACGTGCAGGGCGTCGGATGGCTCACGCTCGAGGAGCTCCGCTGGGACGAGACCGACGGCCCCGGCCGCGGGCGGCTGCTCACCCAGTCGGCTTCGACGTACAAGCTGCCGAGCTTCTCGGAGATGCCCGAGGAGTTCAACGTCCGCCTGTTCGAGAAGGCGCGGGAGGACGGCGCGGTCTACGGCTCGAAGGCCGTCGGCGAACCGCCGTTGATGCTCGCGTTCAGCGCCCGCGAGGCGATCCGCACCGCCGTCGGCGCGTTCGGCCCCGCCGGCCGCGGCGTCGTGCTGGGCTCCCCCGCCACGCCCGAGGCGGTCTACTGGGCCGTCGAGGCGGCGCGGGCCGAGGCATCCATCGATGCGGATGCCTCGGAGCCGAACCGTGCGGACGTCGATGCCGAGGCCGGCACCGAGCCCGCCCTCGCGGGCGCGGACTCCTGAGCGGAGGCCGCGCACGATGGACTGGCTCGACGCGCTGCGACGGCTCCGCGAGACACGGACGCCCGCCGTCATCGTCACGCTCGCCGTCGTGCGCGGCCATGCCCCGCGCAACGGCGGTGCGAAGATGGTCGTCGCCCCCGACACGGTGTTCGGCACCGTCGGCGGCGGCAACCTCGAGCAGACGGCGATCGACCGGGCCCGCCACATGCTCGCGAGCGGCTCGGCGGAGCCCGAGCTGCTCACCCTGAAACTCAGCGACAAGGCCACGACCGAGTACGGCGTGCAATGCTGCGGAGGAGAGGTCACGCTCATGCTCGAACCCGTGCGGGTCGTGCCGTCGGTCGCCGTGTTCGGCATGGGGCACGTGGGCCTCGAGCTCGCGCGCATCCTCGCGCGACAGGAGCTCCAACTGCACCTCGTCGACTCGCGCGCCGAGATGCTCACGCCGGAGCGCCTCGGCGTGCCCGGGGTCTCGGGCGTGCTCGCCGACGCCGTCGCCGACGTGCGCGTGCACCACGAGCCCGTGCCCGAGGCGGGGCTCACCGAGCTGCCGCCCGGCGCCCACGTGCTCATCATGACCCACGACCACCTCGAAGACCTCGCGATCACCGACAGCGCGCTGCGGCGCGAGAGCCTCGGTTCGATCGGGCTCATCGGGTCGAAGTCGAAGTGGGTGCGCTTCCGGGCGAAGCTCACCGAGCTCGGTCACGACGAGGCCGACCTCGGGCGGGTGACGACGCCGATCGGCATCCCCGAGGTCGCGGGCAAGGCGCCGGCGACGATCGCGGTGAGTGTCGCCGCGCGCATCCTGCAGCTCATCGAGGAGGCGCAGCCGACGCCGGTCGACGAGACGGTCGACGGCGCCGAGGTACCCGGCCGCGCCGACACGACGGCGGTCACCCCGACTGCCGAGCTCGCCGACGCGGGCGGAGGCACCGACGCGGGCGCGACCCCCGACAGCGTCGACGCGGGTCGGGCCGCGGATTCCGACGCGGGCACGGCGCATGCCGCCGAAGCGCGCGGCGATCGCCGGGTTCCGGGCGCGGGGTCGGCGGCATGAGCTCAGCCGCGCGCTCCGTCATCGTCACCGGGGCGGGCACGGGCATCGGGCGGGCGACCGCTCGCGCCCTGCTCGCCGCGGGCTTCGGCGTCACGCTCGCGGGGCGCCGCACCGCACCGCTCGAGGAGGCCGCCGCGACCGGCGACGACGGCTCGAGGCATCCCGCCGCCCTCGTCGTGCCGTGCGATGTGACCGACGCCGACCAGGTCGACGCGCTCGTCGCCGCCCACGTCGAACGGTTCGGCCGCCTCGATGTGCTCGTGAACAACGCGGGCGTGCCCGGCCCCGCGGCCGATGTCGGCGAACTGCGCCCCGACGACTGGGCGGCGGTCGTCGCCGTGAACCTCACGGGAGCGGTGCTCTGCGCGGGCGCCGCGTTCCGGCAGATGGCGGCGCAGCGACCGAGCGGCGGACGCATCATCGACAACGGCTCGATCGCCGCGCAGTCGCCGCGGCCGAAGTCGGTGGCCTACACGACGACGAAGCACGCGATCGCCGGGCTCTCCAAGTCGATCGAGCTCGACGGACGCCCCTACGGCATCAGCTGCACCCAGCTCGACGTCGGCAACGCGCGCACGGAACTGCTCGACGACTTCGTCGGCGAGGGCGCCCTGCAGCCCGACGGGCGCCGCCTCGTCGAGCCGACCATGGACGTCGCGATCGTCGCGGGCCTCATCGTGCAGCTCGCGAGCCTCCCCGCCGAGGCGAGCGTGCCGCAGCTCACGGCGACCGCCGCCGGCATGCCCTTCATCGGCCGCGGCTGACTCCTGCCGGTAGCGCGCGAATCGCTCGGCGGGAGCACGACTCGCGCATCGCCGACCGCGCACCTACAGGCAGATTGTGTGAGCGACCGGCGTGTCGGCACCGACACGCCGAGCACTCGCCGGAAGTGCCTGTAATCGGAAACGCGACCACTGAAGGCGGGTATTGACGCCGAGAAATGGGGCGCCGGCCGGACCACCGTCCGGGTGCGAGGGTCGCGACCTCAGGCCGCGGGCACGACCGGCCGACGGCGCAGGGCGAGCGGCAGCGTCGCGAGCGAGATCGCGGCCGCGACCAGGAACGCGACGCCGAACGAACTGCCCGTCGCGATGACGCCGACCACGATCGCGCCGATGCCGCTGCCGGCGTCGAAGCCGATGTTCCACACGGCGCTCGCGAACACCGACTGGTTCGGCGGCACGACGGCGAACGCCTCGCCCATCGTGAGGTTCTGCAGCGCGCCGTAGCTCATCCCGACGAGCGCGAGCCCGACGAGGAGGGGCGCCGTCGAGGCATCCACCGCCGATGCGGCGTCGCCGGCGCCCGCGCCCGCATCGCCGGCGACGCCGACCACGGCCCACGCGACGAGGCCGAGGCCTGCCGTCGTCACGAGGATGAACGGCACCAGCAGCCGGTGCGTGCCGAAGCGGTCGGCGAGGCCGCCGACGAGCCACCGGGTGAGTGCCGCCGTGCCGGTGAACAGCGCGAGGCCGAACGTCACCGCGACGGCGTCGCCCGTGATCTGCGGCGTGAACGTGATGAGCGCACCGCCCGCGAGCGTCACGCCGAGGAGGATTCCGACCGGTGCCAGGAGCGCGCGCAGCGCGGCGCCCCGTCCGACCTGGTGCACGTGGCCCGCGGCCGCCGCGGCGACGGCCTGCTCGGCGTGGCGGGCGTGCAGGCGTCGGGCGAGCCGGATCGCCGGCACGATGCCGGCGAGGGGCAGTGCGCCCGCCAGGAACACCCACTGGTAGCCGAACGTCTCGGCGACCCACGGCGCGATCGGCAGCAGCACGAGCTGCGGGCCGGCGATCGCGAGCCCGAACGCACCGATGGCGCGCCCCCGGCGAGCGGGCTCGACGAGATCGGCGACCGCGCCCGAACCGGCGACGGTGAGCACCGCGAAGCCCGCGCCACGCACGGCGGCGATCACCAGGATGACTCCGAGCGAATTCGACAGCAGGTGCGCCAGCGACGGCGCCCCGAGCAGCACGAGCCCGGCGACGAGCACGGGCCCCCAGCCGAGCCGGCGCAGCGCCGCGGGCACGAAGGTCTGGAACAGCACCGTCGACAGCATGAAGACGCCCGTGACGAGGCCGGCGCCCGCGGCGTCCGCACCGCCGGTGACCGCCCATTGCGGCGCGACGGGCAGCAGCACCGCGTAGCCCGAGAAGCCCGCCGCGACCATCGTCAGCAGGGCGGGCATGCCCGGTGCGCGCCAGACCGATTGCGTCACGGGCGTTCCTCTTTCTCTTAGGGGCGATACCGGCGGGGCTCCCGCGAGGGCGGTCGGGCGGGCTTCACGGTGCGGATGCCTCGCGCCGAGGCATCCCGGAGCGAATCATGTCGCACGCGAAGCGGCCCGACCCGGACCGCACGCGAGGTGCGGGCCGGGCCAGGCCGTCGTGGTGGTGCCGGCTGCGTCTAGCCTGCCAGCATCGCCTCGATCGGTCCGCGCACGAAGTAGAGCGCGAAGCCCGCCGAGACCACCCACATGAGCCAGTGCACCTTGTTGGCACGGCCCGAGAGGGCGTTCACGAGCGTCCAGGAGATGAAGCCGACGCCGATGCCGTTCGCGATCGAGTAGGTCAGCGGCATCGTCACGATCGTGAGGAACGCCGGCAGCGCGACCGCGAAGTTCGAGAACTTGATCTCCTTGATCTGGCCCATCATCATCGCGCCGACGACGACGAGGGCGGCCGAGCCGACCTCGATCGGCACCACGAGGGTGAGCGGCGTGAGGAACATCGAGAGCAGGAACAGCACGCCGACGACGAGCGATGCGACGCCCGACCGGGCCCCCTCGCCGATGCCCGAGGCGCTGTCGACGTAGACCGTGTTCGACGACGTCGACGTCGCACCGCCGGCGACCGCGCCGAGGCCCTCGACGACGAACGCCGAACGCAGGCGGGGGAAGGTGCCGTCCTTGTAGGCGAGCCCGGCGTTCTTCGCGAGGCCGGTCATCGTGCCCATCGCGTCGAAGAAGTTCGAGAACACGAGGGTGAAGATGAGCATCGTCGCACTGAGGGCGCCGATGCGGCCGAACGCTCCGAACAGGTCGAACTGGCCGACGAGGCCGAAGTCGGGCACGGTGACCCACGAGGTCGGCAGCTCGGGGATCGTCATGTGCCAGCCGTTCGGGTCCTCGTACGAGGGGCCGAGGTTGAGGATGGCCTGCGCGATGATCGCGACGATCGTGGTCGCGACGATGCCGATGAGGATGCCTCCGGGCACGCGCCGCGCGACGAGGATGCCGATCGTGATGAGGCCGAGGAGGAAGATGAGCGTCGGCACCGATGTGATCGAGCCGGCGTCGCCGAGCTGCACGGGCGGGCCGCCCGGCGTGCGGTTCACGAAGCCCGAGTCGACGAAGCCGATGAACGCGATGAAGAGGCCGATGCCGACCGTGATCGCGGCCTTGAGCGCCTGCGGCACGGCCTTGAAGATCGCGGTCCGCGCGCCGGTGGCTCCGAGCAGCACGATGATGACGCCGTTGATGACGACGAGTCCCATCGCCTCGGGCCAGGTGACCTGCCCGACGACCGAGACGGCGAGGAACGAGTTGATGCCGAGGCCCGCCGCGATCGCGAACGGCAGTCGGGCGAACACGCCGAACAGGATCGTCATGACACCGGCCGTGAGGCCGGTGGCCGCGCCGACCATGGCGGGGTTCAGCACGTTGCCGTCGACGTCGGGCACGTTGCCGAGGATGAGCGGGTTGAGGATGACGATGTAGGCCATCGTGACGAAGGTCACGATGCCGCCGCGGAACTCCCGGGCGAGGGTCGAGCCGCGACGCGAGATCTCGAAGAACCGGTCGAAGCCGTTCTTCGGTTCCGCCTCGACGGTCGTCGTCGCGCCCGTGGGCAGCGGGTTCGGCACGCTCGCGACGGCGAACGTGTCGAGCGACGGCTCAGTGGGGTTGGGGGTCGGGGAATCTGCAGTCCCGGCGGTGCCGTCGGACTGCGTCACGGCGGCGTCATCGCCGGCGCGCGTTGTCGAATCCATGAGAGGGCTTCCTTGCTGTCGAACGCCGGCGCGGTGGACTCCCCGGGGTACCGGGTGGATCTCCGTTGATCCGACTCATGGGTGGCCGCACGATCGTCAGGGTTCCTGCGGCGGCCGGGTTCGAAGGTAGCAGCCGGGCGGGCGTGCGTCTATACATTTTCGGAATCGTGCTTCCACATTGTGGACATGAGCATTGCGCTTCCGCATGTGCGGCGATATCGTCCTACTTATGACGCACTATCGGATCAGCGAGGCCGCCGAACTGCTCGGCGTGAGCGACGACACCGTGCGACGTTGGGTGCACGACGGCGTGCTGAGCTCGGCGAAGGACGAGGCCGGCCTGCAGGTCGTTCCCGGAGCCGAGCTCGCCGAGCGGGCCAAGGCGGTCGCCGCGACCGTCGCCGACCGCAGCCACGTGCGCCGCAGCGCGCGCAACCGGTTCGTCGGCCTCGTGACCGACGTGCAGATCGACGGCCTCATGGCCCAGGTCGAGCTGCAGTGCGGGCCGCACCGGGTCGTCTCGCTCATGTCCGCCGAGGCGGCGCGCGAGCTGCGACTCGAGGTCGGCTCGCGCAGCGTCGCCGTGGTCAAGGCGACCACCGTCATCATCGAGACCGAGAAGGATGCTTCGCAGTGACCCCGCTCCACCGCCTCGCCCTGCCCGCCGTCGTGGGCCTCGCCCTCGCTCTCGCCCTCACCGGGTGCGCCGCGGGAGACGCCGCCGAGCCGACCACGGATGCGGGCGAGGGCACCGCCGCGGCCGGCCCCGAGCTGGAGGGCGAGCTCACGATCTTCGCGGCGGCGTCGCTGAGCGGCGCCTTCGACGAGCTCGCCGAGCAGTTCGAGGCCGCGCACCCCGCGCTCGACGTCGCGCCGATCACCTACGACGGGTCGTCCGTACTCGCGACCCAGCTGATCGAGGGCGCGCAGGCCGACGTGTTCGCCTCGGCCGACGGGAAGAACATGACCAAGGTGGTCGACGCAGCGCTGGCCGACGAACCGGTCGACTTCGCGACCAACGTGCTCGAGATCGCGGTCGCTCCCGGCAACCCGCTCGGCATCGCCGGGCTCGACGACCTCGCCGACGGCGCGACGAGGGGCGCCGACGGAGCCCCCCTCACGGTCGTGCTGTGCGCGGCGGAGGTGCCGTGCGGCAACGCGGCCCAGACCCTCATCGACGACGCCGGCATGACGGTCACGCCCGCGAGCGAGGAGCAGAACGTCACCGCGGTGCTCACGAAGGTCAAGGCCGGCGAGGCCGACGCCGGGCTCGTCTACGTCACCGACGTGCAGGCCGCCGGCGACGCCGTCGCGGGTGTCGAGATCGAGAACGCGGATGCCGCGACCAACGTCTACCCCCTCGCCGCGCTGGCGGATGCGCCGAATCCCGACGCCGCCGCGGCGTTCGTCGAGTTCGTCGCCTCCGACGAGGGTCGGCAGGTGCTCTCGTCCTTCGGCTTCGGAGCGCCGTGACCCCGATCACGGCGACTCCACCCGCGCGCCGCGACGCGACCCGCGTCGCGGCGCGCTTCCCGCTGTGGCTCTACATTCCGGCCGCCGCCGGCGTCGCCGTGCTCGTGCTGCCGTTCGCCGCGCTCCTCGCGCGACTCGACTGGCCGGGCGTGCCGGCCGCGATGTCGTCGCCCGAAGCGCTCCAGGCCCTCGGGCTCTCGCTCCTGACGGCCTCGATCGCGACCGCGGCCTGCATCGTGCTCGGCGTGCCGCTCGCGCTCGTGATCGCCCGTTCGGGGCCGGCGGTCGCGGCGGTGCTGCGCACGCTCGCGACGCTGCCGCTCGTGCTGCCGCCGCTCGTCGGCGGCATCGCGCTGCTCGCCCTGCTCGGCCGTCAGGGACTCTTCGGTGACGCCCTCGCGGCATTCGGGCTGCGCATCCCGTTCACGACGACGGCGGTCGTCGTCGCGCAGACGTTCGTCGCGCTGCCGTTCCTCGTGATCTCGGTCGAGGGGTCGCTGCGCACCGCGGGCACGCGGTACGAGCTCGTCGCCGCCGGGCTCGGCGCGAGCAGGTGGACGGTGTTCCGCCGCATCACGCTGCCGCTCGTCGCACCGGGACTGGTCGCGGGCACCGTGCTGTGCTTCGCGCGGGCGCTCGGCGAGTTCGGCGCCACGGCCCTCTTCGCGGGCAACTCCGCCGGTACGACCCGCACCATGCCGCTCGCGATCTACACGGCGTTCAACGGGGCCGGTGTCGCGGAGGACACCGCGATCGCGCTGTCGCTCATGCTCATCCTCGTCGCGGTCGGCGTGCTGCTGCTCATGCGCGGCTGGCGAGCGGACGCACCGCGATGACGACGCCGACTCCCCCGCACGCGACCGATCCGCGACCCGACGGCCCGGACGCATCGGCACCGGTCGGCGCACTCGACGTCGACGTGCGGGTCGAGGCCGGGGCGTTCGCGCTCATCGCCCGACTCGTCGTCGGACCGGGCGACGTGCTCGCCGTGCTCGGACCGAACGGCTCGGGCAAGTCGACCCTGCTCGGCGCGATCGCCGGTCACCTCGAGCCGTCGGCCGGGCGCGTCCGGCTCGGCGGCCGGATGCTGACCGAGGTCGACGAAGCCCGACGTGTGGCGCTGCCGCCGGCCGATCGCCGGGTGGGCCTGCTCGGCCAGCACGCGCTCGTCTTCCCGCACCTCAGCGCCCGCGAGAACATCGCCTTCGGCCCTCGCGCACGTGGCGTGCCCGCCCGTGCGGCGCGCGCCGCGGCCGACGAGTGGCTCGCCCGCGTCGGCCTCGATGGGCTCGGCGACCGCCGGCCCGCGGCGCTCTCGGGCGGGCAGCAGCAGCGCGTCGCGCTCGCCCGCACCCTCGCCGCCGAGCCCGAGGTGCTCCTCCTCGACGAACCGTTCGCCGCGCTCGACGTCGAGGCGGCGTCGTCGATGCGCCGGCTCGTCGCCGACGAACTGGCCCGGCTCGAGGTGCCCGCGGTGCTCGTCACCCACGACCCGCTCGACGCGATCGTGCTCGCCCGTCGCGCGGCGATCCTGCACGACGGCGCGATCGTCGACGAGGGGCCGACCGGCGACGTGCTCGGCCACCCCCGCACGCCGTTCATCGCCGCCCTCGCCGGGGTCAACCTCGTGACCGGCACGGCCACCGCGACCGACCGGCTCGTCTCGGGCGACCTCGACCTGCGGGGCCTCGGCGAACTGAGACCCGGCGCCGGTGCATCCGCGGTCTTCAGCCCGGGAGCCGTTCACGTCGGTCAGGCGACATCCGCCGGCATCGAGAGAACCGCCGGCACCGAGGCATCCCCGCCCGAGGCGGCCGGCGACGGCCCTCGGAAGCCGGGGAGCGCGGGCGGCCGACCGGCCGCACCGAACGGCTGGCTCGGCACCGTCTCGCTCGTCGAGCCCGCCCCGGGAGGCGTGCGGATCCGCATCGCCGAGCACCCCGCGCTCGCCGTCGACGTGCCCTCGTCGCGGGCCGTCGACCTCGACCTGCGGAACGGCGCACGCCTCGCGTTCACGGTCGCGGTCGCCGATGTCTCGGTGCGACCCGAGTGGTGACGCCGGTTCGGGAGGCGGCCCGACGTGGTGTTACCGTAGTGCCCACCACGAGGGGGTGACCGATGACGACGACCGTTCCGACGCGCGACGACGCTCCGCAGCGACCTCGCGCGCGCCGGCTTCCCTCGACCGGGCTCGTCACCGATCGCCTCGCGCGGCCGATGCGGGATCTCCGCATCTCGATCACCGATCGCTGCAACTTCCGCTGCGTGTACTGCATGCCGAAGGCCGTCTTCGGGCGCGACTACGCGTTCCTCGACCGCGACGAGCTGCTGACCTTCGAGGAGATCACGCGCATCGCCCGGGTCGCCGCGGCGAACGGGGTCGAGAAGCTCCGCCTCACGGGCGGCGAACCGTTGCTGCGGCGCGGGGTCGAGTCGCTCATCGAACAGCTCGCCGAGCTGCGCACGCCCGACGGGCGCCCGCTCGAGATCGCCCTCACGACGAACGGGTCGGCCCTCGCCGTGAAGGCCGCGTCGCTCAAGGCCGCCGGACTCACGCGCGTCACCGTGTCGCTCGACTCGCTCGACGACGCCCGCTTCCAGGCGATGAACGACGTGCGGTTCCCGGTGTCGCGCGTGCTCGACGGCATCGACGCCGCACACGAGGCGGGCCTCGGCCCGATCAAGCTCAACATGGTCGTCAAGCGCGGACTCAACGACGACGAGATCGTGCCGATGGCCAGGCATTTCAAGGGAACCCCGTACACCCTGCGGTACATCGAGTACATGGACGTCGGGACCTCGAACGGCTGGTCGCTCGACGAGGTCGTGCCGTCGGCCGAGATCGTCGCGCGCATCGGCGCGGAGATGCCGCTCGAACCCCTCGGTGCGACCGCGCCCGGCGAGACGGCGACCCGATGGCGCTACGCCGACGGCGGCGGTGAGATCGGACTCATCTCGAGCGTCACGAACGCGTTCTGCGGCACGTGCAACCGCGCGCGCATCTCGACCGAGGGCAAGCTCTTCACGTGCCTGTTCGCCGACGAGGGGCACGACCTCCGTGCGCTGCTGCGCGGCGGCATCGACGACGACGGGCTGTCGCAGGCGATGGCCGGCATCTGGGGCGCGCGCGACGACCGCTACAGCGAGATCCGCTCGACCCTCACGCCCGAGCTGCGCGCGTCGCGGCAGAAGGTCGAGATGAGCTACATCGGCGGTTGAGCCGCGGTCGGTCGAGTCCACCCGGTCGGTCGAATAGGCGCGCAGCGTGGTCTCGATACGAGCTTCGCGCTCCTCGACCGACGTGGCTCGGCTCCTACAGCCCGACCCACTCCGAGACGCCGTCGGCGAAGTGCTGCCGCTTCCAGATGGGCACGGTGCGCTTGATCTCCTCCACGAGCCGCTCGCACGCGTCGAACGCCTCGGCCCGGTGTGCGGCGGCCGTCGCCGCGTAGAGCGCGACGTCGCCGATCTTCAGCTCGCCGACCCGGTGCACTGCGGCGATCGCGAGCCCGGTCTCCTCGGCGACGCGCTCGACGCACTCGGCGAGGAACCGCTCGGCCTCGGGGTGTGCGCGGTAGTCGAGCGAGCGCACGCCGCGGCCGCCGTCGTGGTCGCGCACGACGCCGCAGAACAGCACGATCGCGCCGCTCGCGTCGGCCTCGACGGCGGCGCGCACCGCCTGCTCGTCGATGGGCTGGTCGGTGATCGCGGCCAGGGTGGTGCTCATGCGTCTCGCTTCCGACTCGTCGGCGCCGTCACCGGCGCACGAACTCCGAGGCGACGGCGGCGAAGCCGTCGATGCCGCCGGCCAGGTACGTCACGTCGACGTGGCCCCGGTCGGCGAGCGCTCGCGCCGCGCGGCGCGAGCGAACGTCCCGTTCACAGTAGACGACGATCGCGCCGTCGCCGTCGGTAGGCTCCGCGCCCATGAGCAGGTCGCCGAGCGGCACGAGCTCCGAGCCGTCGATGCGCCGCAGCTCGGCCTCGGCGGGCTCGCGCACATCGACGAGCCGCATGGGTGCGCCCTCGCGCAGGCGGCGCAGCAGTTCGGCGGCCGAGATGCGGGGGTCCGCGGCATCCTGATTCGATCGGGTGGATGCCTCGGCGCCGGCGCCGACCGCCGGCTCGAGCCCGCAGAACAGCTCGTAGTCGACGAGCGACGTGACCTCGGGCGCATCGGCGATCGTCTCGTACGCGAGCTCTCGGGTGCGACCCGTGAGCGCGTCGATCGTCGTGACCCGGCCGAGCAGCGGGGTGCCGACTCCGGTCACGAGCTTCACGACCTCGCCGGCCATGAGCGCGCCGACCGTCACGCAGAGCGAGGGCAGCACGCCGCCGAGCTCGCACGAGAGCACCTCCTCCGGCGGCGGCGGCACCGGGAACAGGTCGCGGTACGTCGGGCCCTCGCGGTACCAGGCGATGCTCACCTGGCCGTGGAACCGCAGGATCGACCCCCACACGAGCGGAACGCCCGCGAGGAGGGCGGCGTCGTTCGCGAGGTACCGGGTCGGGAAGTTGTCGCTGCCGTCGACGAGCAGGTCGTAATCGGCGAGGAGTTCGAGCAGGTTCGCCGAGGTCAGCCGCTCGCGATGCCGCACGACGCGGATCTCGGGATCGGTGGCCGCGACGGTGTCGGCGAGCGAGTCGACCTTCGACCGGCCGATGTCGGCGAGCCCGTGCCCGAGCTGGCGGTGCAGGTTCGAGAGCTCGACGTCGTCGTCGTCGGCGATGCCGATCGTGCCGACGCCGGTCGCCGCGAGCAACGGTACGACGGTCGCACCGAGACCGCCCGCGCCGATCACGAGAACGCGGGCAGCCGCGAGCCGCCGCTGGGCGAGTTCGCCGAATCCCGGCAGCATGATCTGCCGGCTGTACCGGGCGATGCGCTCGGGAGCGAGCGGCGGACCGGGCTCGACGAGGGGCGCCGGCCGGGCGGCGCCCGAGCGGGGCGTCGCGGCGTGAGCGGGCATCGACGGCATGCGGCAATTGTACGCAGACCGTCGAACGCTGCTTCCGCCTCGTGGAGATTCGATTCCATTTCATGGAGGCATCCGTCCCGAAGCATCCCACTGCGGGGTACCATCGACGCATGCCCCCCGTGACCGTCCGGTACTTCGCGGCGGCCGCCGAGGCGGCCGGCGTCGAAGAGGAGCGCCTCGAGATCGCCGACGGCGCGACGCTCGGCGCGCTGCGCGACGAGCTCGTCGAGCGCTACGGACTCGCGATGGAGCGGGTGCTCCGCAGCGGTTCGTTCCTCGTCGACGGCACCGTGCGTCGCGACCCGGCGCACCCGGTCGGGGCGACCGTCGACATCCTCCCGCCCTTCGCCGGAGGATGAGCGTGGCCGTGACGACCACGATGACCGCGGCCGACGTGCTGGCCCGGCTCGCCGAGCTCGAAGATCCGAAGATGCGTGCCGTGAACGAGCGTCACGGCGACGACCACGGCGTGAACCTCACGAAGCTGCGCGCGGTCGCGAAGGAGCTCAAGACTCAGCACGAGCTCGCGCTCGAACTCTGGGCGACCGACGACACCCCGGCGCGGCTCGTCGCGATCCTCGTGGCGAAGCCGAAGGAGTTCGGCGCCGCCGAGCTCGATGCGATGCTGCGCGAGGCGCGCGCCCCCAAGGTGCGCGACTGGCTCGTGAACTACGTCGTGAAGAAGAGCCCGCACCGCGAGGAGTTGCGGCTCGCCTGGCTCGACGACGACGACCCCTACGTGGCCGCCGCCGGCTGGGCGCTCACGGCCGACGTGGTCGCCAAGCAGTCCGAGCTCGTCGACCTCGACGCCCTGCTCGACGTGATCGAGCGCGAGATGCAGGGCGCCGCCGAGCCGCTGCAGTGGGAGATGAACACCTGCCTCGCGATGATCGGCATCCATCACCCGGCGAAGCGGGCGCGGGCCCTCGCGATCGGTGAACGCCTCGAGGTGCTGAAGGACTATCCGACGCCGCCGAACTGCACGTCGCCCTACGCGCCGGCCTGGATCGGCGAGATGGTGCGCCGGCAGGGCGCGCCGGCGTAGCGAGCGCACCGCGACCCGGCACCGCGGCGGGCCCCGCGACTACACTGCCCACTGGGCGACGAAGCACCACGACGTACCAGCAGGAGGCCGCATGCGCACCTATGCCGAACACCAGCGCGCCGTGCACGAGCTGCTCGACCCGCTCGCAGCAAAGCTCTCCGCCGGCGGCGCTGACGGCGCCGACACCGTCGACGTCGCCGACGCCCTCGGACGGGTGCTCGCCGGCGACCTCCTCTCCCCCACCGACCTGCCGGGCTTCGACAACTCGCAGATGGACGGCTACGCCGTGCGTGCGGTGGACCTCGCGTCCGCGAGCCCGGGCGCACCGGTGCGGCTCCCCGTCGGCCCGACGAGCGCCGCGGGCGACGCCATCTTCGACCTCCCGCCGCGTACGGCCTCACCGGTCATGACGGGTGCGCCGATCCCGAGGGGGGCCGACGCCGTCGTGCAGATCGAGGTCGCCGACCCGCCCGCATTCATCGGGCTCGGCAACGGACGGCACGACTCCCCTGCCGGTTCGGTCGTCGCGTTCACCGCCCCTGTCGAGCACGGCCGGTTCGTGCGACCGGCGGGCAGCGACGTCGCCGCGGGCGAACTCCTGCTCGCGGCGGGCTCCCGACTCGGGCCGGCCCAGCTCGGCGTGATCTCCGCCGCCGGGCTCACCCGCGTCGCGGTGCGCCGCCGCCTGCGCGTGCTGCTGCTCTCGACCGGGCACGAGCTGCGACCGCCGGGGTCTGCGCTCCGGCCGGGCCAGATCCACGATGCCAACACCGCGATGCTCGGCGCCGCCCTGCGCGAGTGCGGCGCCGACGTCGTCGACGCCGTCGCACCCGACGAGCCGGGCGAGGTGCGGGCCGCGATCTCCCGCGCGCTCCGCCCCGGCGACCGCGAGCCCGTCGACCTCGTGGTCACGACGGGCGGCGTGAGCGCCGGCGCCTTCGAGGTCGTGCGCGACGCGCTCGAACCGCTCGGCGTCGAGTTCACGAAGGTCGCGATCCAACCCGGCGGACCGCAGGGGCTCGGCACGGCGATGCTGCCGACCGACGAGGATGCCTCGGCGGAGGCATCCGTGCCCGTCGTCTCGTTCCCGGGCAACCCCGTGTCGGCGCTCGTGTCGTTCGAGCTGTTCCTCCGCCCGGTGCTTCGTCGCCTCGAGGGCCTCACCCCCGACCGGCACCGCGCCCGGCTGCGGCTCGCGCACGACGTCGTCTCGCCACCGCGGCGGCACCAGATCCGACGCGGCATCGTCGACGGCGACGGCGCCGTCGAGGTCGGCGCCCCGAGCTCCCACCTGCTGCACGCGTACGCGAACGCCACGGTGCTCGTGCACCTGCCGGTCGGCGTCGACGCGCTGCCGGCCGGCTCACTCGTCGACGTCTGGAGGATCGATGACTGACACCCCGCCCCGCCTCACCCACCTGCGCGACGACGGCTCGGCGCACATGGTCGACGTGACCGACAAGGCGATCACGAAGCGCACGGCGAGCGCGCAGGCGGTGCTCACGACGCGGCCCGAGGTGGTCGCGATGATCGCCGACGGCACCCTGCCGAAGGGCGAGGCGATCGGCACCGCCCGCATCGCCGGCATCATGGCGGCGAAGCAGACGTCGGCGCTCATCCCGCTCTGCCACCCGCTGCCGCTCACGAAGCTCGACGTCGACATCACGGCCGACGGTTCGCGCGTTCGGGTGGTCGCGACGGCGACGACGAAGGGCGTGACGGGCGTCGAGATGGAGGCGCTGACCGCCGCGAGCGTCGCCGCGCTCACGCTCTACGACATGATCAAGGCCGTCGACAACCGCGCGGTGATCGGCGACATCATGGTGCTCGCGAAGGAGGGCGGCAAGAGCGGCGACTGGAGTCGCGAATGAGCGGTGCGGGCGCGGGCCTCGATTCGGCGAGCGGGATGCCTCGTGCCGCGACCGTGCTCGTCGCGTCGACGCGCGCCGCGGCCGGCGTGTACGAGGACACGACCGGGCCCGTCATCGCGTCGTGGTTCGCGGAGCGCGGGTACGACGTGGCCGGACCCGTGGTCGTCGCCGACGGTGCCGAGTTCGCCGTCGCGCTCGGCCGGGCGATCGACGCCGCTCCGGCGGTCGTCGTGACGACCGGCGGCACAGGGCTCGCGCCGACCGACCTCACCCCCGAGGCGACCGCGCTCGTGCTCGATCGCGAGCTGCCCGGCTTCATGGAAGAGCTGCGCCGCCGCGGCGCCGCGACCACGCCGACCGCGCTGCTCACCCGCGGCGTCGCCGGGGTCGCGGGCTCGACGTTCGTCGTGAACCTGCCGGGCTCGCGCGGCGGGGTGCGCGACGGTCTCGCGCTGCTCGACGAGGTGCTCGACCACATCCTCGACCAGCTCGCGGGTGGCGATCACTCGCGCACCGGCTGACGACCGGGCTCCCGGCCGTGTGCCCGGCCCGGCCGCGCCGCGCGCGGGGCTGCCGGCGGCGAGTCCCTCCGAGTGGCGTGTGGTCATGTGGTCATGTGGTCGCCACACCTGTGGCCATGTGGTCATGTGGTCATGTGGTCGCCACACCTGTGGCCATGTGGTCATGTGGTCGCACCAGTTGTGGCCATGTGGTCATGTGGTCGCCCGTTCGCAACCGAAGGCCCGGCCGAGGCTGACGCGCCGCGAGGGTGGTCTCGATACTCGGCCTCCTCCGTCGATCGCTACTCGACCGACGGTGAGCGTTCGCGCGGTACGCGCGGCGGGGTGACATGGGTCTGGGCGAGCGCGGCGTTGCGTTCGGACAGCCGGGCGATCCAGTCGAGCCGTTCGCGCTCGAGGGGCACCGCGAACACCGCCCAGAGCACGAGGGCGACCCCCGCACCGACGAGCGCGCCGCCGATCGTGTCGCTCAGCCAGTGCGCGCCGAGGTACGTGCGGCTGATCGCCATGAGTACCGTGTACGCGGCTCCGAGCACCCACACCCAGAGTCGGGGCACGATCACCCCGATCGCGACGGCGATGGTCGCGGCATTCGCAACATGCCCCGAGGGGAATGAACCGAAGTCCGAGGTGACGATCATGTCTTCCGGTCGGGCGCGGCCGAAGAACGTCTTCAGGAGCTGCACGACACCGGCGCTCGCGGCCGACGCGACGATGAAGTAGAACGCGGCCCACGGGCGGCGCAGCACGAGCAGCACGATCGCCGTGCCGACGGGAACGATGAACACGCCGATCACCCCGCCGCCGAGCGCGTTCATGAAGTAGGCGAACACATCACCGATCGGGCCGCGGAGCGAGAGCATCTCCTCCACCCACTCCTCGTCGATCGGGAACGGCACGCCGGCGTTGCGCACCATGATCACGAATCCGAGGAGCGTCGCCGTCACGATCGAGGCGATGCCGCCGATGAGGGGCGCGCGTCGCCGGATGCGGCGCACCGAGGCATCCCGTTGCTTCGTCTCGATGGTGTTCGCCGCCTGCATCCCCCCACGGTAACCCGCACGCGCGATCGAGCGCGGCAGCGGCGCGACCGATCAGTCGGTGAGCGGCGGCACCGTCCTCGGGCGCACGAGCGCCCAGAGGCCGATGATCGCGACCGCCGCGGCGCCCGTCATCACGATCGCCATGGGCAACGCGCTGCCGACGCCCATGAGGCCGATGAGCGGCGAGATGAGGCCCGCGAGCCCGAAGTTCAGGGCGCCGAGCAGCGAGGCCGCCGTGCCGGCCTCGCTGCCGTGCGACGCGAGCGCGAGGATCTGCACCGCCGGGAACGAGAACCCGCACGCCGTGATGAACAGGAACAGCGGCACGATGGTGCCCCACAGGCCCGCGCCCGTCACGTCGAGCACGCCGATCGCGATCGCCGAGCCGAACAGCACGACGGTCGTGACCGCGAGGATCCACTGCGGTGCCACCCGGCCCCGCATGAGCCGCGAGCTCGTCTGCACGCCGATGATGATGCCGACGGAGTTGACGCCGAAGAGCAGCCCGTACTGCTGGGCGGTGAACTCGTAGACCTCCTGGAACAGGAACGACGACGTCGACAGGTAGCCGAACAGGCCGGTGAACACCATTCCGCCGACGAGCGCCGCGCCGAGGTAGACGCGGTCGCGGAAGAGCGAGCGGTAGCGGTCGCGCATGGTCGAGTGCCCCGACACGTGGCGGCGCGACGGCGGCAGCGTCTCGACGATGAGGAACGCGACCGAGAGCACGACGACGACGCCGTAGCCCGCGAGCACCCAGAACACGCCGCGCCAGTCCATGACCTGCAGCAGCTGCGACCCGATGACCGGCGCGAGCACCGGCGCGAGGCCGTTGACGAGCGCCAGTCGCGAAAGCATCTTCACGAGCGGCTTGCCGCCGAACAGGTCGCGCACCATCGCCATCGCGACGACGCCGCCCGCCGCGGCGCCGAAGCCCTGCAACAGGCGGAACGCCGCGAGCCAGGCGATGTCGGGCGCGAGCGCCGCGCCGACCGAGGCGGCGATGTGCAGCGCGGTCGACAGCATGAGCGGCAACCGCCGGCCGACCTTGTCGCTCCACGGGCCGACGATGAGCTGGCCGAAGCCGAACCCGATCATCGTGCCCGTGAGCGTGATCTGCACCGCCGCGGCCGAGACGCCGAACTCGTCCTGCAGCACGGGGAACGCGGGCAGGTACAGGTCGACCGTGAACGGCCCGAGCGCCGTGAGCGCACCGAGCACGAGCACGTAGACGAGGCGCTGGCGACTCGACAGCGCGTCGCCGGGGTGGGTCGCGACGACGGGGGTCGACCGGGTGTCGTCGGGACGGACGATGGGGATGGGGCTCGTGGCGGACATGCGGTTCCTGGCGTGCTCGAGGCGGGAGGGAGAACGGCTGGATGCGTCGGTGCACGCCTTCGGACACCGGGCTCGAATCGATTCGAACCGATTCGTGAAGACACGAGTCTAGCGGAAGGCGCGACATCCCCTCGCGCCCTGCGATGCCCGAAGACACGTCTCCGCCCGGATCCGCCGGGCCGGGCGATGCACCGCCTCGGTAGGCTGGATCGGTGCCGTTCGATCTGAGAGACATCCCGCTCGACCCGAAGGCCGAGGCCGCGCTCGCGGCGCGCGGCCTCGAGTACCGCGTCGTCCTTCCCGAGGATCGCGAAGCACTCGAGATGTGGGTCGAGGCCGATCGGCGCGGGTTCAACGAGGGCCGGGCCGGCGCGGCCGAGTTCGCCCGCGAACTCTCGGTGATCGCCGACCGCCGCGTCACCGCCGTCTACGACCCGACGCTCGACGCCCCCGAGGTCCCCGTCGCCACGACCGCGAGCTGGCCGACCGGGCTCAGCGTTCCCGGCGGTCGCAGCGTCGACGGCTGGGCCGTCGCGTCGGTCACGGTCGCCCCGACCCACCGTCGCCGCGGCATCGCCCGCGCGATGATGGAGGCCGAGCTGCGCAACGCGCAGGCCGCGGGCGCCGCGCTCGCGATGCTCACCGCGTCGGAGGCCACGCTCTACGCCCGCTACGGGTACGCGCCGGCGGCACGCATCTCGACCGTCGAGGTCGACCGTCGGCGCGTCGAGTGGATCACTCCCGCCGAGCCCGGGCGCGTGCAGTTCGTCGCGCCCGCCGTCATGCGCAAGGCGGCCGCAGCGATCGCCCGGCGCGCCGTCGCCCGCACGCCCGGCGAGATCGACCGCTGGCCCGGCCTGCTCGACCGGATGCTCGGCACGCACGATCCCGACGGCGAGCGATCGCGCGCCATCCGCGTCGCACGGTACGACGACCGGCACGACCAGCCGCAGGGGTTCGTCGTGTACCGGGTGCGCCCGCAGCACGACGATCCCGCGGGCGTGCTCGAGTTCGACTTCCTCGCGGCCGCGACCGACGAGGCCGAGCGGGCGCTCTGGCGGTTCCTCACCGAGCACGACCTCGTCTCCCGCGTGCGCGGCCGACTGCGCTCGATCGACGAGCCGCTGCCCTGGCTCATCTCCGATCGGCGCGCGATCACGGTGCGCGACGTCAGCGACCACCTCTGGCTGCGGATCATCGACCCGGTGTCCGCGCTCGAGGCGCGCCGGTACTCGGGCTCCGGATCGCTCGTGCTCGACATCGACGACCCGCAGGGCTACGCCTCCGGCCGGTTCGAGATCGAGTTCTCGGCCAAGGGTCACGCCGAGGTGCGCCGAGCCGAGCCGAACAGCAAGGATGCCTCGGCTCGCGCCGCCCGGCGGTCGAGGCCCGCGCAGGGCCTCGGCCTGCGGCTCGGCGTCGCCGAGCTCGGTGCGATCTACCTCGGCGACGTCCCACCGTCGCTGCTCGCCCGCGCGGGCCGCATCGTCGAGACGACACCCGGCTCGCTCGCGCTGGCCGATCGAGTCTTCGCGTCGCCGCGCACGCCGCACCTCAGCATCTGGTTCTGACCGGGCGCGTGCGCCCGCGAGCCGAGGAGGACGCCTAGATCGCGTCCTGCCGGGGGAAGACGACCTTCTCCACGATGATGATGAGCGATGCGGCGACCGGGATCGCCACGAGGGCGCCGAGCACGCCGCCGAGGGTGCCGCCCGCGACCGCCGCGATGACGACGAGGGCGCCGGGCACGGCCACCGCACGGTTCATGATGCGCGGGCTCAGCACGTACGCCTCGACCTGCATGTAGATCAGGTAGTAGATCGCCGCGGCGAGCGCCGTCGTCGGCGAGGCCGCGAGGCAGACGAGCGAGATGATGATCGCGCCCGTCAGCGTGCCGACGAGCGGCACGAGCGAGAACAGGAACGCGACGAACGCGAGCAGGATGGGCGCGGGCGCCCCGATGATCGTCAGGAAGATGAGGCTGAGCACGCCGTTGACGGCGGCGAGGCTGACCTGGCCCATGACGTAGCGGCCGACCGAACCCGTGATCTCCTCCGAGACATCCCGGTAGCCGGCCCGCGACGTCGCCGGCACGAACCGGGCTGCGTAACGCTTCATCGAGTCGAGCGAGGCGAGGAAGTAGAGCGTGAGGATGAGCACGATCGTCGCGCCGGTGAACCCGCCCGCGATGCCGGCGCCCACCGCGAGGATGCCGCCGCCGAGCGAGCCGAGGTTCTTCGGATCGGCGAGCCAGTCGCCCGCCGACTCGATCGCGTCGTTGATGGCGTCGCCCGAGCCCGAGATGCCGTTGAGCCAGGTGACGAGGTCGCTGTGCTTGAAGTTCGCGACGATCGTCGGCCAGTTCTCGATCACGTAGGTCGTCTGCTCGACGATGATCGGCACGATCGTCGCGATGAGCCCGACGAACAGGCCGATCACGACCGCGAACACGATGAGGATCGCGAGCCAGCGTGCCAGGCCCCGCCGCTGCAACCAGCTCACGATCGGGTCGAGGCCCAGCGCCAGGAACAGCGCGAGCGCGACGTAGAGGATGACCGTGCCGAGCTGCCCGACGATGCCCCCGAGCACCAGCGCGAGCAGCACGCCGAGGGCGCCCACGAATCCGATGCGGAACGCCCTGATCTTCACCTCCGGGGCGCGCGCATCGCCGTCGCTCGTCACCTCGGTCGCGGGCGGCGGCGCCGAAGGCGCACGCTTCGTACGGATTCGCATAGCGCTGACGCTACCGCCGGGGCGAGGCATCCCTCGGGAATGAAACGGATGCCGCGGCGATTGTGATCAACGGGGCGGTGACGTGCGCCCGGGTGAGGAGCAGCGTGGGCGACGCAGCAGGTGTGGGTTTCCGATCCGAGCGAGGGCCGGTGCTCATCGCGGTCATGCTCGCGACGGGGCTCATCGCGATCGACTCGACGATCCTCGCGACCGCGGTGCCGTCGATCGTTCGCGACATCGGCGGGTTCGCCCAGTTCCCCTGGCTGTTCTCGATCTACCTGCTCGCGCAGGCCGTGTCGGTGCCGGTGTACGCGAAGCTCGCCGACACCGTCGGGCGCAAGCCGATCATGCTCGTCGGCATCGCCTTATTCCTCGTCGGGTCGGTGCTCTGCGGATTCGCGTGGGACATGACGTCGCTCATCGTGTTCCGCGCGGTGCAGGGCCTCGGCGCGGGCGCCGTGCTGCCGGTGTCGATCACGATCACGGGCGACATCTACACCGTGCGGGAGCGCGCCAGGGTGCAGGGCTACATCGCGAGCGTCTGGGCGGCGTCGTCGGTGCTCGGCCCGACCCTCGGCGGTGTGTTCGCCGAGTTCCTCTCGTGGCGGTGGATCTTCTTCATCAACATCCCGCTGTGCATCATCGCGGGCGTCATGCTGTGGCGCGCCTACCACGAGTCGTTCGCGCGCAAGAAGCACCGCATCGACCTCACCGGGTCGATCGTGCTCACGATCGGCCTCACGCTCGTGATCCTCGGCGTGCTCGAGGGCGGCCAGGCGTGGGCCTGGTACTCGTGGCAGAGCCTCGTCGCGTTCGGCCTCGGCGGGGCGCTGCTCGTCGCGTTCGTCTTCATCGAGCTGCGGGCGGCCGAGCCCGTGCTGCCGCTGTGGGTGTTCTCGCGCCGGCTCATCGTCACGACCTCGCTCATCTCGCTCGGCGTCGGCGCCGTGCTCATCGGGCTCACCTCGTACGTGCCGACCTTCCTCGAGATCACGGCCGACGCGACACCGATCGTCTCGGGGCTCGCGGTCGCGGCGCTCACGCTCGGCTGGCCGATCTCGGCGTCGAACTCGGGCCGGCTGTACCTGCGCATCGGGTTCAAGAACACCGCGCTGATCGGCATCGCGATCGCCGTGCTCGGCAGCATCGCGCTCTTCGCCGCGTCGTTCGCCCCGAACGTCGTCACGACGGCGATCGCGTGCTTCATCGTCGGCCTCGGGCTTGGCCTCATCGCGTCGCCCACGCTCATCGCCGCGCAGTCGTCGGTGCCGTGGGAGGAGCGCGGCGTCGTCACCGGCGCCAACATGTTCCTGCGCTCGGTGGGCAGCGCGGTCGGCGTCGCGATCTTCGGCGCGATCGCGAACGGCGTCATCGCCCGATCGGGGCTCGGCGACCACTCCCCCGTCGCGATCCAGGCCGCGTCGGCCGCGGTGTTCCTCGCGGTCGCCGTCGCGGCGGTGCTCACGATCATCGCCGCCGTCGCGATGCCGCGGGCCCGCGTCGACGACATCGAGCACCGCCCCGCCGAGGCATCCGCCGCCGCCTGACGCCAGGGCTGCCGAGCGGCTCACGAGTCGCAGGAGGATTCTCCCGTCGCGCCACGTGGCCCGCCCGATCGGCCGATCTGCTCCTGCGACCCGCGAATCTCCGGCCTGCCGCCGGGCCGCGCCCTGACGGGTCGCAGGAGAATTCGGCCCACTGCACCCCTGAAGGCGCGGATTCGCCGGTCGGTTCCTGCGACTCGTCGGCCGGCCTCAGTCCCAGCGCCCGGCGGGCGGCATGACCTCGCCCTCGAGCGTGCGCACCCAGCGGTCGCCGGTCGCGCGGTGCTCCGCCCGCGTCGCGAATCGGTAGCGATAGGCGTCGACCCGCACCCACTTCGGCGGCGCCCCGTCGAACGGGTCGTGCGCGAGCAGCGCGAGGGTCGCCGGGTCGGCCGCGAGCAGGCGCTCGATGAAGACGCCGAACCACGGCTCCCACATCCGCCCGAGCGGCAGGAACCACATCAGCCAGTCGAGCCGCAGGTGGTACGGCGCCCACTGGCGCGGCAGCGCGCGCACGTCGCCGGGCTTGCCCTTGAAGCCGTACTCGTGCCACGCGGCATCCTCGTCGGGGATCTCGTCAAGCGTGCCGGCGACGACGATCTCGATGCGGCGCTTCGTGACGGTGCCGAATGCGCCGTAGGCGTTCACGAGCATCCACCGGTTGAAGCTCGCATTCATGAGCTGGCGGTGCGCGAACAGGTTGCGCAGCGGCCACCAGCTGAGCACGACGATGAGGGCGCCCACCGCGAGCACGACGACGACCCACCAGATCGGCGAGTCCGCGGCATCCGTGCCGAGATCCGCCGGGATCGCGGGGACCAGCCAGTGCCAGACCGGGTCGGTGATGGCCGACGCCGCGAGGACGACCGTGATCCAGTTGAGCCACGCGAAGTTGCCGGTGACGATGAGCCACAGCTGCGTGAGGATGACCACCGCGGCCGCCGCGGACCCCACCGGCCCCGGCACGAACAGCAGGAACGGCACGACGAGCTGCGCGAAGTGGTTGCCGAGCACCTCGCCGCGGTGGAACCACGGCGGGAGCAGGTGCGCCTGCCGGCTCAGCGGCCCGGGCATCGGCTGCGTCTCGTGGTGGTACATGAGCGCGGTGAGGTCGCGCCACTCGCGCCCGCCGCGGATCTTGATCATGCCGGCGCCGAACTCGAGGCGGAAGACGAGCCACCACACCGCGACGACGATCGCGACCGGCGGCGGGACCTGGTCGGAACCGAGGAAGGCCACGGTGAAGAGCGCCTCGCACAGCAGCATCTCCCAGCCGAAGCCGTAGAACGTCTGGCCGACGTTCACGATCGACAGGTACAGCACCCAGAGCAGGAGGAACAGGACGAGCGGCAACCACGGCGGGCCCAGCTGCGGCAGGCCCACGACGAGGGATGCCGCGACGACGATGCCGATCGCGGCGACGGCGACGAGCCGGCGGTCGGAGTACCCCCACCGGAACAGGGTCGGCCCGCGCAGCCGCGCGCCCCGCGCACTCGCCCGGCGCAGCAGCTCGGGCACCGGCAGCAGCCCGTGCTCGCCGAGCAGCGGCCGGAACTGGTTCAGCGTCGAGGTGAACGCGACCACCGCGAGCGCCGCGACGCCGCGCTGCAGCACCTGGCGGGCGACCTCGTAGTCGTGCGCGTCGAACCAGGCGGTCCAGTCCACGCCTCCAAGCTACGCCCCGCGCCGGTCGGTCGAGTAGGGAGCGCAGCGACGCACAGGTCGGTCGAGTAGGGAGCGCAGCGACCGTATCGAGACCACCGACGGAGTGTCTCGATACGCTCCTTCGTCGCTACTCGACCGACCCTCCTGCTAGTGGAGTCCGAACCGCTCCTTCAGCGCGAGCTTCGCGGCGTACCATCCGTTCATGCCGTGCACGGCGGGGCCCGGGGGCGTCGCGCTCGAGCACAGGTACACGCCGTCGACGGGCGTGCGCCACGGCGCCGTCGAGACGACCGGCCGCTTGACGAGCTGCGTGAGCGTGAGCTCGCCCGAGTAGATGTCGCCGCCGACGTAGTTCGCGTTGTACGCGCCGACCTCGGCCGCCGAACTCGCGGCCGACGCGAGCACCACGTCGCGGAAGCCCGGCGCGAACCGCTCGACGGCGGCCGTCACGAGCTCGGTCGCGTCGAGCGTCGAGCCGGCCGGCACGTGCGTGTACGCCCACAGCACCTGCTTGCCCTCGGGTGCTCGGGTCGGGTCGACGACGCTCGGCTGGCACACCAGCACGTAGGGATGCCTCGGCGCGCCGCCGTGCCCCGTGACCCGGACGTTCACCCCGGGCTGGAGGCCGCGCGCGACGGCGTTCTCGGCGAGCGCGATCTCGCGGCGGCTGCCGCCGACGTGCACCGTCGGCGCGAGCCCGACGGCGGGGTTCGACCACGGCACGGGGCCGTCGAGCGCGAAGTCGACCTTCGCGATGCCCGATCCGTAACGGTACCGGCGCAGTGCACGTTCGTAGCGGCGGGGCAGGTCGGCCGAGAAGAGCAGTTCGGGCGAGGTGTCGAGGAGCACGGCGGCCGAGTCGCCGACCTCGTCGAGCGAGCGGACCGGGGCGTCGGTCACGAGCTCGGCCCCGCATTCGCGGAGCTCGGCGACGAGCGCGTCGGCGATCGCCTGCGAGCCGCCGACCGGGACGCCCCAGCCGACGCCGTGGCCGTGCATCGCGAGCAGCAGCCCGGCGCCGGCCGAGGCGAGCGATGGCATGCCGCCCGCGGCATGGGCCACGACGCCGCTGAGGAGGGCGGGCGCGACGTCGCCGCTGAAGCGCGAGTTCCACGCCGCGGTGCCCTGCTCGAGCGCGCGGAGTCCGAACCGCACGGCCGCGATCGGGTCGCGCGGCACCTGCAGCAGTTGCGACCCCGTGAACGCGACGACGCCGCGCTCTCGGGCGAGGAGCGGCGCGACGAGACGGCGCCAGGCGGGGCCGTCGACGCCGAGACCGTCGACCGTGCGGTCGAGGTCGTGCCACGCGATGCCGGCACGTCCGCCGGGCAGCGGGTGGGCGTAGGAGACGTCGGGCACGATCCATTCGGGGGCGTGCGGGCCGTCGATGAGGCCGAGCTTGCGGAACACGGGCGAGGCGAGCCCCGCGGGGTGCACGGCCGAGCAGACGTCGTGCCGGAATCCGGGGAGGGTCAGTTCGCTCGTCCGCACGCCGCCGCCGAGGGTCGGCGCGGCTTCGACGACCCGCACCGACAGCCCCGAGCGGGCGGCGACGACGGCGGCGACGAGGCCGTTCGGCCCCGAGCCCACGACGGTGACGTCGGCCACGGGTCAGAACTCGCGCTGGTAGACCCAGGGCAGCCGCTCCATGAGCAGCCGGTGCCGGTGGCCTCGAGCGCCCGACACCTCGTCGTCCTCCTGCCAGAGCACCATGCGGCGGGCCTCGTCGCGGCGGGCCACGTACTCGAGCACGTCGCCCGCGGCGAACCCGGCGAGCGCGTGGTCGACCGAGTCGGCGACCGTGAGGCCGTGCAGCGTGACCCACGTCGGCGGCCAGAGGGTGAGCTCGCCGGCCGCGTGGCGTTCGAGCGCATCGGCCGGGCGCAGCCAGTCGACCGAGACGACCTCGTCGGCGGCGAGCCGGAACTCGCCGTCGGGAACGCGCACGGCGAAGAAGGTGGTCGTGAGCTGCTTCGGTGCCCCCTTCGGGGGCGTCCACCTCGAGAACGGCACGAGCTCATCGGGGTCGAGCACGAGGCCGACCTCCTCGGCGATCTCCCGCACCGCGGCGCGGCGGGCGGCGTCGATGCCGTCACGCGGAGCGCCGTGCAGGTCGTCGTCGTCGACGGCACCGCCTGGGAACACCCACGCGCCCGCGAACGACCCTCGATCGCGGGGCCGCTCGGCGAGCAGCACCTCCACGCCGAGTTCGCCGTCGCGCAGCAGCACGACGGTGGCGGCGGAGCCGACGGCGGGCGGTGCGGCGACGGAAACCGGGGTGGACGGAGTCTCGGGCACGCGGTCCATCCCTTCAGCCTAGGCCGGTGGCTCCGGCCGGGCCAGACCACCGTTCGCGGGGGCCGCCGATACACTGCCGACATGGACGAGCCCGCCGACCAGCCGCACGTCGATCCCGCGGGCCCGTCGCGGTTCGCCCGCGCGGTGCTCGCGCCGAACCCCGGCCCGATGACGCTCGACGGCACGAACAGCTACGTGCTGCAGGCGCCGGGAGCCCGCACGACCGTCGTCGTCGACCCGGGGCCGGCCGACGCCGGCCACCTCGAACGACTCGCCGCCGCTCCGGTCGAGCTCGTGCTCATCACGCACCACCACGCCGACCACACCGAGGCGATCGACGCGTTCGCACGGCTGACGGGCGCGCCGGTGCGCGCGATCGACGCGACCTTCTGCCGCGACGCCGAGCCGCTCGTCGACGGCGAGCGCATCACGGCGGCGGGCCTCGAGCTCGAGGTCGTCGCGACCCCCGGCCACACGCGCGACTCGGTGTGCTTCATCCTGCTCGGCGAGGCCGGCGCGAACGACTCCGGCGAGGCGGATGCCGCGGCCGACGCCGCTTCCGAGGCCCGACGCCCGCTCGCGGTGCTCACGGGCGACACCGTGCTCGGTCGGGGCACGACGATCATCGCCGACCCCGACGGCGCGCTCGGCCCGTACCTCGACTCGCTCGAGCGGCTGCGCGCGCTCGGCGCACCGGGCGCGGTCGCGGTGCTGCCGGGCCACGGTCCCGAGCTGCCCGATCTCGCGGCGATCTGCGACGCCTATCTCGCCCACCGCGCCGAGCGGCTCGACCAGGTGCGCGCCGCGCTCGCCCGGCTCGGGGCCGACGCGTCGGTCGGCGCGGTCACCGACCTCGTCTACGCCGACACGGATCCCTCGGTGCGGGGCGCGGCCGAGGCATCCATGCGTGCCCAGCTGAAGTACCTGCGCGACCCCGCCTGACGGCCCGACCGACGGCGAAGGGCCCGGTTCCGCGAGGAACCCGGGCCCTTCGATCGTTGAACGACGCCCAGGTCAGGCCGCGACGGCGAAGCCGCCGGTCCAGCCGATCTTCTCCTGCACGGCGAGGGTGAGCTGCAGGAAGCCGATCGACTCGAGCTCGCGCGCCCGCTTGAGGGCGCCGGCGTCGATCGCCTTCACGCCACCGGCGCGGACGACGTCGATGAGGGCCTGCTTGGCCACCGCGTCGTCGCCGGCCACGAGCACCGTGGTCTCCTCTTCGCCGACCGTCTTCGAGGCGAGCGTCGCGGCGAAGTTCGTGTTGAACGCCTTCAGCACGCGCGACTCGGGCAGGAGCTCGGCGAGCTCGGCGGCCTTCGAGCTGTCGGAGGCGGGCACGAGCGAGTCGAACGTCTCGAAGTCCAGCGGGTTCGAGATGTCGACGACGATCTTGCCGGCGAGCTCGGCACGACGGGCCTCGACGATCTCGGCGACCGCGAAGTGCGGCACGGCGAGCACGACGATGTCGCCCGTGACGGGCTGCGAGAGGTCGCGGCCGAGCACCTCGACGCTGTTGCCGCCCGCGGCGACGATGCCCCCGATGGCCTGGCCCATGTTGCCGTTCCCGATGATGCTGACGGTCGTCATTGTCTTTCCTCCCCGCGCCCTTCGACGCGATTACTTGTTTCGACAACCATTACGATAGGCCAATTAAGTTGTCTCGTCAACCATTGCGGTAGACTGGGGTCATGACCGACGACACGAAGTGGCTCAGCACCGAGGAATCGGCGGCGTGGGTTCGCCTCATCGCCGTCGCAGAACTGCTGCCCGGAGCGCTCGACGCGCAGCTGCTCCGCGACGCCGGCATCACCCACTTCGAGTACGTCGCGCTCATGGCGCTCGCCGACGAACCCGGCCGCACGCTCCGCATGACCGAGCTCGCCTCCCGCACGAACGCCACGCTCCCCCGCCTCTCGCACGTCGCCCGTCGGCTCGAGGAGCGCGGGCTGATCCGCCGCTTCCCCTGCCCCGAAGACCGGCGCGCGACGAACGCGACGATCACCGAGGCCGGCCTCGACCTCATGGCCGAGGCCGCACCCGGCCACGTCGGCACCGTGCGGGCCAACGTGCTCGACGCGCTCACCCCCGAGCAGCTCGAGCAGCTCTACGTGATCGCCGGCGCCGTGCTCGCGAAGCTCGACCCCGACGAGCGGCTCTCGGCGACCTCGTGCCAATACAGCGAGGGACCCGTCGCGCGCGAACTCGCGGGCTGAGCCGGCGCGCCTCCTCGACCGGCGCAGCGCTGCCGACAGCAGCGCTGCCGACAGCAGCATCCACCCCATCCGGCACCCGCGCCGCGCAAGCTGGGGGCATGAGCGAACAGACCCCGGCGATCCAGCCGATCGACGCCGAGCTCACCGCCCGGCTCTTCCACGAACGCATCATCGTGCTCGGCGACGAGCTCGACCAGCAGGGCGGCAACCGCCTCTGCGCGCAGCTCGCACTCCTCGCCGCCGACGACCCCCGACGCGACATCCGGTTCTGGATCAACTCGCCCGGCGGTTCGGTCTCGGCGATGCTCGCGATCGCCGACCTCATGCGCTCCATCCCCAACGACGTCGCGACGATCGCCTACGGCATCGCGGCGAGCGCGGGACAGTTCCTGCTGAGCGCCGGCACGCCGGGCAAGCGCTTCGCGCTGCCGCACGCGCGCATTCTCATGCACCAGGGCTCGGCCGGCATCGGCGGCACCGCGGTCGACATCGAGCTGCAGGCCGACGACCTGCGCCACACGCGCGACACGGTGCTCGGCATCACCGCCGAGAACACCGGGCAGCCGCTCGCGAAGATCGCCGAAGACTCCCTGCGCGACCGCTGGTACACGGCCGCGGAGGCGGTCGACTACGGCTTCATCGACCGCGTCGTCGACGGCTTCGACGAGATGTTCCCGAGGGCCGTACGCCCCCAGACCGGATTGCGAGTGCCCGCATGACCAGTTACACGATCCCCTACGTCGTCGAGCGCCGCGGCAACACCGAGCGATCGCTCGACGTGTACAGCCGCCTGCTCTCCGAGCGCATCGTCTACCTGGGCACCGAGATCGACGACGGCGTCGCCAACGTGCTCATCGCGCAGTTCCTGCACCTCGCGTCGGAGTCGAGCGACACCCCGATCAGCCTCTACCTGAACTCCCCCGGCGGATCGCCCGGAGCGGCCCTCGCCGTGTACGACACGATGCAGCACATCCGCCCCGACGTCGCGACGACGTGCGTCGGCCAGGCGGGCGGGCCGGCCGCCGTGCTGCTCGCCGGCGGGGCCAAGGGTCAGCGGGCGATCCTGCCGCACGGCCGGGTCGTGCTGCACCAGCCCTCGACGCAGGGGCGGGGCACGATCCCCGACCTCATCATCCACGCCGACGAGGTCGTGCGGGTGCGCGCCGAGCTCGAGGCAGCCCTCGCCGCCGACACCGGGCACGACGTGGCGACACTGCGGCACGACACCGACCGCGACCTCATCCTGCCGGCGGCGGCGGCGGTCGACTACGGCCTCGCCGACCACGTGCTGACCGCGCGCGTGCCGATCGGCGCCGGCGCGGCGAGCTACGCCGCGAGCAGGTAGACGCCGGCGGGCGGCGCGGCGACCGTCGTGCCGCCCTCGCCGGTCGCGCCGTCGAGGTCGAGCACGAGCACGGCGTCGTCGTCGAGGGCGGGATGCCTCACCGGCAGGTCGGCGCGGAAGGCGAATGCCCGCTCGACGTCGATGCGCTCGCGCCGCTCGGCCTCGCGCCGTTCGGCCTCGTGCCGTGCCTCGAGCGACTCGCTCACCCGGTGCACCACTTCGAAGAGCTCGAGCCCCAGCGCGTCGGCGACAGCGCCGAGCACCTCGCTCGACGGCTCCTTGCGCCCGCGTTCGATCTCGGAGAGGTACTGCGGCGAGACGCCCGCCGCCGCGGCGACCTCGGTCAGGATGCGTTCCTGGGCGAGTCGCTCGCCCCGGAGCACCTCACCGAGAACGTCGCGCCAGAGCGGCTTCGACCGGCGCGGCATCTGCGGGAACTCGACGACCTTGCCCATGCCCCGAGGCTAACCGCGCCCCGTCGGACGCGACAGTGCGATCCGCTCACAGCAGAACGCGCTCAGAACGGTCGCGGCACATGACGACGGGCCGCTCCGCCTCTGCGGAACGGCCCGTCGTGGTCGAGCGGTCAGGCGACCTCGTACGTGAGGCAGTCGGCGTCGTCGGCACCGGCACCGATGCGCACGGCCGCCGCCGTGCACTCGAGGCTCGAGTTGTGGATGCATTCAGAGCGCTGGCATGCGCCGACGTGGGTCAGCACCTTGTCGAGCCCGCCCTTCGTGCCGAGCGGGATGAAGGTGGCGCACTCGGCGTCGCCGGGTGAGCCGGCGATCGTGACGGCTGCCGCATGGCAGTGCGAGTGGTCGTTGTAGGAGCAACCGGCCACCGAACACTCGGCGACCGCGGGCATCTCGTCGAGCGTCATGCTCATGGTGACCTCCTGAAGCGGTTGCGACACTGCAATGTCTGGATGGTAGCCCCGCCGCCCTCCCGACCGCAGCACGTACGTGCCGATTTTCCGCAGATCAATGCGACTTTCTTCTGAGGATTGCCTTACCTACCGGTCCGGCGAACGCGGCGGAACGCCCGCGGTCACGCGGGAGCGTTGTCGGGGTCGATCGTCTCGATCGTGTCCTCCTCGACCGGGTTGTCGGCCTCGACGTCGTTGGCGTCGGTGCCGCGCTCGGGACCGTCGGGCGCATCGGCGGGTTCGCCCTCGCGATCGAGACGCCGCCCTGCGCCACTCGTGTCGTCGGGATCCCTCGGAATGGGTCCGGGACGTCGCTCGTCGGTCATGATGCCTCCGCTGCTCGTCGAGTCATGGTCGTCGATTCGAGCGTGCGCGGGCCACGCGGCATCCGTCAACCGCTTGACGGGGCCATCGCGCGGGGTCAGTACTCGAGCACGTGACTGTGGTGCGTGTTGGCGACCACGTAGCCGAGGGCCGTGTAGAGCCCGAGAGCCCCGGTCGGACTCTCGGCGTCGACGTCGAGGACGGACTGGTCGAGGCCGTCGGCGCGGCAGGCCTCCAGGTGCCGGGCGAGCAGAGCCTGCGCGATGCGCCGCCCGCGCCACTCGCGGACCACGCCGACGAGCTGCACGTACGACGAGCTGAAGCCCTGGCCGGCCCAGTCGCCGGGGTTGCGGAGCGCGAGCACGAATCCGACGACACGATCGCCGCGCGCGCCGCGCTCGACGGCGACGAACGAGAGCGACGGCGCGAACTGCTCGCCGCCGACGATGCGGCTCCACGTCTCGGGAGCGGTGGACTGGCTGCCCCAGTGGTCGGCGAAGGCCTCGTTTCGGGCGAGGCGGGTCGACTCGGTCCACTCGGCGGCCCACGGCACGAGCTCGACGCCCGCGGCACGCGGCACGATCGGCTCGATCGGCAGCGCGAGATCGCGGCCGAGCGTGAAGAAGTGACGGCGCTGCGGCAGCCCGGCCCGTTCGAGCAGTGCGCCCGCATCGGGCGCCCGCTCCTCGGCGTAGGCGACGATCCATCCCGGCAGCGCGTCGTCGAACGCTGCGAGGCGTTCGCGCGCCCGCTCGAGCTGCCAGCCGAGCAGGGCCCGGCCGATCCCTCGGCCGCGCGCCTCGGGGCGCACGGCGCCGAGCGCGATCGCCCGGATGAGCGTCTCGCGTCCGGTCGGCACGACGACGGAGCCCGAGGCGAGGATGCGCCCGCCGTGGTCGATGCCGAGCATCGTGTCGCGGACCGGGTCGATGTGCGAGACCTCGAACGCCTCCATCACCTCGTCGCGCGTCTCGATCCACTCGGGGTGGTCGGCCCGCGCGACGTCGGCGTGGAACGCGAGCAGATCGTCGACGTCGCCCGCCGTCGCGGGGCGCCAGGTCGCGACGTCCGCGTGAACCGGCAGCTGCGGCTCGGGAGCGGAGCCGACACGGCGCGAGAGCGGGAGCTCGGAGGCGGGCATGCCCAGATCCTCGCACGAACCGCGGCGGGTGCTGGAGTTCCGCGCGCCGGCGGGAGCAGAATGGGGCCACGGACTCGGAGGTGGGCGATGTCGGTCGAACAGATGCTGTGGTCGGTGCTCGCGGTGATCGCGGTGGTGGGCGGAATCGGGTTGCTCGCCTCGCTCTGGGCGCTCGTGCGCCGGCCGCGCGAGCACTGAGCCGAACGGGCTCCGCGCGCGGCTCACTGCGCGGTCGCCGCACGGCGTGTCCGGCCGATCCCGTCACCGGTCGGCCCGCGCGAGCATGCCGTTCGGGTGCATTAGGATAGCCTTACCTCCCCCATCGGACCGAAAGGCCCTGCTGCATGTCCGCTCGCCCGCGCCGTCTGCTCATCGTCCCGCTCGCGGTCACCGCGCTCCTGCTCTCCGGCTGCGCCACCGGTGCCGCCGAGCCCGACCCCGATGCACTCGTCGTCTACAACGCGCAGCACGAGGAACTCACCCAGGAGTGGGCCGACGCATTCACGGCGGAGACCGGCATCGACGTGGTGCTCCGCAACGGCGACGACAGCGAGCTCGGCAACCAGCTCGTGCAGGAGGGCGCCGCATCGAAGGCCGACGTCTTCCTCACCGAGAACTCGCCCGCGATGTCGCTCGTCGAAGAGGCCGGGCTGTTCGCCCCCGTCGACGAGGACACCCTCGCCCTCGTGCCCGAGCAGTACCGACCCGCATCGGGCGACTGGACCGGCATCGCCGCCCGCTCGACGGTGCTCGTCTACAACCCCGAACTCATCTCGGAGTCCGAGCTGCCGGCGTCGCTCCTCGACCTGGCGAAGCCCGAGTGGGAGGGCCGCTGGGGCGCGGCTCCCGCGAAGGCCGACTTCCAGGCGATCGTCTCGGCCGTGCTCGCCACGCAGGGCGAAGACGGAGCCCGTGCGTGGCTCGAGGGCATGGCGCAGAACGCGACCGAGTACCGCAACAACATCGTCACCATGAAGGCCGTCAACGCGGGCGAGGTTCCCGTCGGCGTCATCTACCACTACTACTGGTACCGCGACCAGGATGCCGCGGCTGAAGACAGCGGCAACACGAAGCTGCACTACTTCGGCAACCAGGACCCGGGCGCCTTCGTGAGCATCTCGGGCGGCGGCGTCCTCGAGAACGCGCCGCACCCCGACGAGGCGCAGCAGTTCCTCGCGTTCATCGCCGGCGAAGAGGGGCAGCGCATCCTCGGCGAGGGCTACAGCTTCGAGTACCCGGTGGCGTCGGACGTGCCGGCGAACCCCGCACTGCCCCCGCTCGCCGACCTCGACGCGCCGCAGATCGACCCCTCGACGCTCAACGGCCCGCAGGTCATCGAGCTGATGACGGAAGCCGGCCTGCTCTGAGCACCGTCGCGACGAGCTCACCGACGGCCCCGACGCACGAGCGTCGGGCGCCCGTCGGCCTCGTCGCACTCGTCACCGTGCTCGCGGCCGGCGCGCTCGTGCCGATCGCGTACGTGGTGGTCGCCGCGGTCTCGATGGGCTGGGCGGAGTTCGCCGCGCTCGTCTTCCGGCCGAAGGTCGGCGAACTCCTCGTCAACACCGTGCTGCTCGTCGTGATCGGGGTGCCCCTGACCGTCGTGCTCGGCGTCGGCGGGGCCTGGCTCGTCGAGCGCACCGACCTGCCGGGGCGCCGGGCCTTCGCGATCGCGCTCGCGGCGCCGCTCGCGATCCCCGCCTTCGTCGCGAGCTACGGCTGGGCGAGCGCGATCCCCTCGATCAGCGGACTGTGGGGCGGCGTGCTCGTCTCGGTGCTCGCCTACTATCCGCTCGTCTACCTGCCCGCGCTCGCGGCGATCCGCGGCCTCGACCCCGCACTCGAGGAGTCGGCGCGATCGCTCGGCATGGGCTCGTGGGCCGTCTTCGCGCGCATCGTGCTGCCGCAGCTGCGCCTCGCCGTGCTCGGCGGCGCGCTCGTCGTCGCCCTCCACCTCCTCGCCGAGTACGGCGCCTTCGCGTTCCTCCGGTTCGACACGTTCACGACCGCGATCGTCGTCGCCTACCAGAGCACCTTCGCCGGTCCGAACGCGGCGGCGCTCGGCATCGTGCTCACCGTGCTCTGCCTCGTGCTGCTCGCGGCCGAATCGCTCGCCCGGGGGCGCGCCCGGTACGCCCGGGTCGGCGGCGGGGCACCGCACCCGCCCGCGAGGCTCCGCCTCGGCGGGCTCGCCCCGATCGCGCTCGCGGCCGTCGCCGCCCTCATCGTCGCCGCGATCGTCGTGCCCCTGTCGAGCGTCACGCGCTGGCTGCTGCGGGCCGACACGGCGGAGTTCGGCGACCTGGCGTCCGCGGCACTGCAGACCCTCGCGCTCGCGCTCGCGGGCGCGGTCTGCGCGATCCTCGTCGCGCTGCCGTTCGTCTGGCTCTCGGTGCGTCATCCCGGCCGCATCGCGCGCGTGCTCGAGGGCGCCGCCTACCTCGCGAGCAGCCTGCCCGCGATCATCGTGGCACTCGCCTTCGTCGCGACGACCCTCGCCCTCGCGCCCGGCCTCTACCAGACGGCCGTCACGGTCGTCGCCGCGTACGTCGTGATCTTCCTGCCCCGCGCGCTCGTGCCGCTTCGCGCGGGCCTCGCCCAGGTGCCCGAGTCGCTCGAGGAAGCGGCCCGGTCGCTCGGCATCTCGCCGTGGGCGGCGCGCCTGCGGGTCACCGTGCCGCTGCTCGTTCCCGCGGTCGGCGCCGCCGGCGCCCTCGTCGCACTCGGCGCGGCGAACGAGCTCACGGCGACGCTGCTGCTCGCCCCGACCGGAACGCGAACGGTCGCGACGAGCTTCTGGTCGGCCGCGTCATCCCTCGACTACCCGGCCGCGGCGCCCTACGCGGTGCTGCTCGTGCTGCTCTCGATCCCCGCGGTCGCCCTGATGTTCGCCCACGCCACCGGACGGAGCCTCCGATGACCCTTCGCCTCACCGGCATCTCGAAGTCGTTCGGCGGCACCGAGGTGCTGCGCGACGTCACCCTCGAGGTGCCCGACGCGACCCGGCTCGCCCTCGTCGGGTCGTCGGGCAGCGGTAAGACGACGCTGCTCCGCCTCATCGCGGGATTCGAGCTGCCCGATGCGGGCACGATCGACCTCGACGGCCGGACACTCGCGAGCGGCGGCTCGGCGGCGGTGCCCGCGCATCGCCGTGGGATCGGCTACGTCGCACAGGACGGCGCGCTCTTCCCCCACCTGTCGGTCGCGCGCAACATCGCGTTCGGCCTGCCGCGCGGCATCGGCCGCCAGGCCCGCGTGCGCGAGCTCATGGCGCTCGCGTCCCTCGACCCGGCCCTCGCCGACCGCATGCCGCACGAGCTCTCGGGCGGGCAGCAGCAGCGCGTCGCGCTCGCTCGCGCGCTCGCACAGCACCCGAGCGTGATCCTGCTCGACGAGCCGTTCAGCGCCCTCGACACCGGGCTGCGCGCGCAGACGCGACGCGCGGTGATCGAGGTGCTCGAGCGCAGCGGCGTCACGGCCGTGCTCGTCACCCACGACCAGGAGGAGGCGCTGTCGTTCGGCCAGCAGGTCGGCGTGCTCGCCGGCGGACGCCTCGTGCAGGCCGGCGACCCGGCCGCGGTGTTCGACGCGCCGATCGACTCGGGCGTCGCCGAGTTCCTGGGCGACGTCGTCGTCGTTCCCGCACGGTCGGCGGGCGCCGCGCTGGCCGACTGCGCCTTCGGATGCCTCGCCGTGCGCCATGACCGCAGCGGCGGCGCCGGCCGGGTGTGCGCCATGGTGCGCCCCGACCAGCTGCGCCTCGACCCGGCCGACGGAGACGGCAACGCCACCGTGATCGGCGTACGCCGCGTCGGCGCCTCGGCGGAGCTGCAGCTGCGACTCGGCGCCGCCGAGTTCCCCGTCGAGGTGACGCACCGGGTGCCGCTGCACGAGGCCGGGCGGTTCGAGCCGGGATGCCCCGTGCAGGTCGCCGTCGACGGCGGCGTCGTGCTCTACCCCGAGCCCGACGAGCCGTCGATCACCGTGTCGCCGACGCGGGCCTGAGCACCGGTCGCCGCCGAGTCGCGGCGCGATCGGCCGTCCGCCGACGGCGCGCCAGCCGGCGCACGCCCGCCGTCGCGACGTGGTGCACCCGCCAGGCGAGCACCCCCACCCCGAGCGAGAGCAGGGTGCCGAGCCACGGCGCGCTCTGCTCGAACGGCGGGTAGACCTGCCAGTGCGTGAGGTAGATGAACATCGAGGCGCTCGCGAGCGTCGCGATGAGGGGCACGACGAGGCGCGGCACCGGCACGGCGCGGAGCCAGACGAGCGCGAGGACGCCGCCGACCACGATCGCCTCGCGGACCGGCTCGCCGAAGAACCCGAATCCGGTCGCGATCGCGATGACCGAGACGAGCACGCGGCGCGCCGTCGTGTCGGCACGGGCCACGAGCCATCCCAGCGCGATGAGCCAGACCACGCCCGGCGCCGCGTATCGTTCGACGTGCTCGGCCTGCGGGCCGGCGACCGCGAACCGCGCGACGAGCGCGACGCCGAGCACTCCGAGCGCGAAGCCGAAGGGAGCACGTCGCTCGAGGCGATCGATGCGACGGACGGCGAACAGCGCCATGAGCCCGACGATCGTCCAGATCGCGGCCTCGAGGAACCAGAACTGCCACTGCTCGTTCCACCGCCCGTCGCCCGGCACGAGGTTGTTCACGAGCAGCGCCGTGGTCGGCCGGTACTGGCCCGTCACGAGCGCCACGGCGCCGATCCAGACGACGGCCGGCACCGCGAGCTGCAGCGTGCTGCGCCAGAGCCGGCGCACCCGGGTCGCGCCGGGCACCGGCGCGAGCTGGAAACGGGCGAGGTTGTAACCGGCGACCGCGAGCAGCAGGTGGGCGCCGCCCTTCTGCATGAACAGGTCGGCGTGCGTGGCGACGATGAGCACGATCGCGGCGGCGCGCAGGAGCGCGGGCGTCTCGAGCCGCACCCAGACCGGCCGGCGGCGGGGTCGATCGGCCGGCGACGCCGCGGCGTCGGCCGCCTCGGGCGGCGCGTCGGCCGAGGCGCCGGCACGGGGCGCGGCGGACTCGGCGAGCTCGCGGGCCGTCATCGCGGGCCAGTCGCGCGGCAGCACGCCCAGCAGCTGCTCGAGTCGCAGCGACACCTCGACGTAGCTCAGCGAGTCGCCGCCGAGACCCGCGAACGAGTCGTCGAGGCCCGCGTCGGGCCGTCCGAGGAGCACCGCGAGAAGCGTTCGCACGGCCTCGGGCGAGGTCGCATCGTCCGACGCCGCGTCATTCGAGGCCGCGTCGTGCAGGCGATCGTGCTCGGCGGCATGGCGCACGAGCGCGGCGGTGTCGGGCTTGCCGCTCGCGGTGCGCGGGAACTCGTCGATCGCGTAGGCGCCGATCGCGTGCGCCGGCAAGCCGGTGGCGGCGGCCGCGAGCTCTCGCGCTCGATCGGTGAGGCGCTCGGCCGTCGTGAAGACGAGCAGCCGTTCGTCGTCGCTCGCGGTACGCACCGTGAGCCCCTCCTCGGCGAGCAGCCGCTCGACGCGATCGAGGTCGATGCGCAGCCCGAACACCTTCGCGAATCGGTTCGCCCGGCCGACGATCTCGACGAGGCCGTCGGGCCGCCGGCGGGCGAGGTCGCCCGTGCGCAGCTCGTGCACCGTGCGGCCCAGTGCGAAGTCCTCGGGCCGCTCGGCGTAGCCGAGCATCACGTTCGGGCCCTCGTAGACGAGCTCGCCGACCCCGTCGGGCATGGTCGAGGCCGCCCCGGGCGATGCCGCGGAGTCCGCCGACGCCGGCGGTTCGATGCGGAACCGCCCGCCGGGGATGGGGCGGCCGATGGCGCCCGCCGCCTCTTCGGCGAGCTCGGGCGGAAGGTAGCCCATGCGCGCGGTCGCCTCGGTCTGCCCGTACATGACGAAGAGCTCGAAGCCCTGCTCGTCGCCGAGCCGGGCGAACCGCCGCACGGCGTCCGGCGCCAGCCGGCCGCCCGCCTGCGTCAGGTAGCGCAGGGCGGGCAGGCGCCGGTCGGCGAAGCCGCCCGCCTCGAGCAGTTCGAACGTGTACGGCACGCCGGCGAAGGAGGTGATGCGGTGCTCGGCCGCCTCCTGCCAGAAGCGCTCGTCGGTCACCGAGCGTTCGGTGAGCAGCAGGCCGGCACCCGCGAGCAGGTGGCTGTTGACGACCGACAGTCCGTAGCAGTACTGCAGCGGCAGTGTCGTCGCCGCGAGGTCGTCGCGGTCGAGGCGCAGGTATTCGCCGATCGCAGCGGCGTTGCTGCGCAGGTTGTCGGCCGACAGCCGCACGAGCTTCGGCGAGCCGGTCGAACCCGACGTGCTCGCGAGGAGCGCGAGCTCGGGGTGCAGGTCGTGGCGCGTGCCGGTGCGGCGTACGTCGAGCCGCCAGGCATCGGCCGCGCCGGATGCGGCGGGACCCGCGATGACGTCGGGGTCGAACCGCTCGACGAGGCGATCGCGGTGCGCGCGGCTCCCCTCGTCGTCGGAGACGAGCAGGACCGGGTGCCCGCCCTCGAGGGCGGCGAGGTACGTGACGATGGGCTCGACGGTGTTGCCCGCCTCGATCATCACGAGGCGGCGCACATCGCCGAGTTCGCGGCGGCGTGCGTCGATGCGGTCGGCGAGTTCGGCGTAGTCGATCGTTCGCCCGTCGGCGATGAGGGCGACGTCGCCCGGGCGCCCGCCGAGGAGCGACAGCCCGATGGGCGTGGCGGTGGGCAGTGCGGTGATGGGGGAATCCTCACGAGTCGCGCGACGGGGGCCCGCGCAGGTCGATGGCGAAGGTAAGCCTACCCTAACTGTCGAGAATTCGTGTCGGCGAAGTCGCAGAGCGCCGCCCGCACCGGCTCCACGCCGTCGTCCCATCGGCCCGGCCGGCCCGCTGGACCGCCGCCCTCAGCGGATCGCGTCGGCGATCGGCGTCGTGCCCGCGTTGAAGCGGATGGTCCGGTGGATCGTCGCCGGCTCGACGAGCACTGCGGCGGCGACGGCCGCGACGTCGGCCCGGTCCACCGAGCGGCTCTCGGATGCCTCGGCGTCGATGCCGCCCGTCCCGTCGCCGTCGGTCAGCCGACCCGGCCCGAGGATCGTCCACTCGAGTGCGGTCGTCGCGAGGTGCTCGTCGGCCGCGGCCTTCGCCTCGGCGTAGGCGTGGAACGAGTCGCCCTCGGGCACCGAGTGGTCGGGCGAACGGAAGTACGAGACCATCACGTACCGGCGCACGCCCGCGGCCTCGGCGGCGAACATGGAGCGCAGGGCGGCGTCGCGGTCGACCGCGTAGGTGCGAGGCGGGTTGCCGCCGCCCGCACCCGCGGACCAGACGACGGCGTCGTGCCCGCGCAGGAGCTCGGCGAGACCGTCGACGTCGAGTGTCTCGACGTCGGCGACGACGGGGTTCGCGCCGGTCGCGGCTACGTCGGCCGCGTGCTCCGGATTGCGGATGACGGCGTCGACCTCGTCGCCGCGGGCGGTGAGCAGCCGTTCGAGCCGGAGTGCGACCCTGCCGTGACCGCCGATGAGTACGATGCGTGCCATGGACGACTCCTTCGCGTGTCCCGGTCCACGCTACCCGGCAGCTGCGACGACGCAAGAGGCGCGATCGTGACGGTGACGAGCGCCGGCCTGCTGCTGCACCGCGACCTCGGCGGGGGCATCGAGGTGTTCATCGCGCACATGGGCGGGCCCTTCTGGGCGCGCAAGCACGAGGGCGCGTGGAGCGTGCCGAAGGGCGAGTACCTCGCCGCGACCGAGCACCCGTTGCTCGCCGCCCGGCGTGAGTTCGGCGAGGAGATCGGCGTCGCACCCCCCGAACTCGACTACGCCGACCTCGGCGAGTTCCGCTACTCGTCGGGCAAGCTCATCCGCGTGTTCGCCGGCGAGGCGCCCGGGTTCGATGTCACCGCGGTGGTGAGCAACACCTTCGAGCTCGAGTGGCCGCCCAGGTCGGGCCGGGTTCAGGCGTTCCCCGAGGTCGACGACGCGCGCTGGGTCGAGATCGGCGAGGCGCGCACGCTCGTGACCAAGGGGCAGGTCCAGGTGCTCGATGCGCTCGGGGCGTGGCTGGCGGCGTAGGAGCACCCGTCCGCCGAGCGGCGGATCGAGTAGGCACGAAGCGCCGCAGCGAAACCTCGGCGCGCGGCGCCGTACCACGACCACGGATGCCGCGAGACCGCTGGTCTCGATACGCGCTTCGCGCTACTCGACCGACCGGACCAGTTCGTCGCACCACTCCGGCACGACGACGCTCGCGGGCCCGTGGCGGACCTCCTCGAAGAGCGGCGTGATCTCAGAGGCGGCGAGATTGAGCTCGATCGTTCGCGCGCCGTGCCCGGCCGCGGTCACGACGAAACCGGCCGCCGGATGCACGGCGCCCGACGTGCCGATCGCGGCGAACACGTCGCACGAGGCGAGCGCCGCCTCGATCTCGTCGAGCCCGTAGGGCATCTCCCCGAACCAGACGACGTCGGGGCGCAGCATCCGCGCACCGCACGACGGACAGGCGGGGCGCCCGAGGAGGTCGCCGGGCACCGGCGACCGGGCATCGCACGCCGTGCACCAGGCGAGCGCGAGCTCGCCGTGCATGTGCCGCACCCGCCGCGAGCCCGCCTGCTCGTGGAGGTCGTCGATGTTCTGGGTCACGACGAGCAGGTCGTCGCCCAGCGACTGCTCGAGGCGGGCGAGCGCCAGATGGGCGGGGTTCGGCTCGGCGAGGGCGACGGCGTGCCGTCGGGCGTCGTAGAAGCGCTGCACCGTGTCGGGGTCGCGGTCGAACGCCTCGGGCGTCGCGACATCCTCGACGCGGTGCCCCTCCCACAGGCCGCCGGCGTCGCGGAAGGTCGGCACCCCGCTCTCGGCCGAGATGCCGGCCCCGGTCAGCACGACGACCCGCATGCCTCCATGACACCACGCCCTGTCGGAATCGCGCACGATCTTGCAGGATGGCGGTATGCCAGCGGATGCGCTCGTCGACGAGGCCTCGGCGCTCTACGCGCTCCGACCCGAGGAGTTCACGGCGGCCCGCAACGCCCGCGCCCGCGAGCTGCGCGACGACGACCGCGAGCTCGCCGAGGCCGTCGCGGCGCTGCGCCGCCCCTCCCCCGTGGCATGGCTCGCGAACCAGCTCGTGCGCCATCGCGCCGACGAGGTCGCGACGCTGCTGGAGCTCGGCGACGAGCTGCGGGAGGCGCAGGACGAACTCGATGCGGCGGCGCTCGCCCGCTTCGCGAAGGAGCGGCGCCGGCTCGTCTCGGCCCTCGCCCAAGAGGCGGGCGGCCTCGCCGAGGAGCTCGGCGGACCGGTGCGCCGGCCCGTGCTCGACGAACTCGCGCAGACGCTGCACGCCGGCATGGCGGATGCCGCGGCCGCCGACGCCGTGCGCAGCGGGCGGCTCGTGCGCGGCCTCGAAGCGGTCGGCGTCGAGGTCGACCTCGACGGTGCGGTCGCCGGCGGGCCGGGCGGGACGGCACCCGCGAAGCGGCCGGCACGACGGAAGGGCGGCGGGAGCGCGGATGGCCGCGGTGCCGACGGCGCGGACGACGCGACCGGAGCGCGCGAACGGGAGGCGCAGGAGGAGCGCGAGCGGGAGGAGCGCCGGGAGCGCGAGCGAGCGGCCTCGGTCGCCGAGGAGCGCGCCGCCGAGGCATCCGCCGCGCTCGAAGCCCTCGAACGCGAGCTCACCGACCTCGACGATCGCCTCGCGTCCGACGCCGAACGCCGCGACGAACTCGACGACGAGCTCCGCGAGCTCGAGGAGCGCCTCGCAGACGGCGGCCGCGAGCGGCGGAGGCTCGCCCGCGACCGGGACCGGGCGGCGCGGGTCGCCGAGTCGGCGCGTGACGATGCCGACGCGGCGCGAGACGCACTCGATTAGCCTTGCGGCATGCACGACGCCGCCGAGTCCGAACTCCATCCCGAGACCCTCGCGGTCGTCGCCGGCCGCCCCGCCCACGCACCCGACGCCCCGATGAACGTGCCCGTGCACCTGACCTCGACCTACGTCGCCGGCGGCGACCTCGAGTACGGGCGTTACGGCAACCCGAGCTGGACCGCCTTCGAAGACGTGTTGGGCGCCCTCGAGGGCGGACGATGCGTGTCGTTCGCCTCGGGCATGGCCGCGATCTCGGCCGTGCTCGACCTCGTCGAGACGGGCGGACTCGTCGTGGCGCCGCGGCACTCGTACACGGGAACGGTCGCGCTGCTCGAGGAGCGCGCCGCCCAGGGCCGCCTGCGCATCGAGTTCGTCGACATCGCCGACACGGCCGCCGTGGCCGCGGCGAGCGCGGGTGCAGCGCTCGTCTGGTTCGAGACGCCGACGAACCCGGCCCTCGAGGTCGCCGACATCGCCGCGATCGTGGCCGCCGCGCACGCGCACGGTGCGATCGTCGCGGTCGACAACACGTTCGCGACGCCGCTGCTGCAGCGTCCGCTGGCGCTCGGCGCCGACCTCGTCGTGCACTCGGCGACGAAGTACATCTCGGGTCACAGCGACGTGCTCATGGGCGCCGTGGTGGCGGCCGCCGGGGAGCACGCCGACGCGATGCTGCAGCGCCGCACGCTGGCCGGGGCGATCCCGGCCCCGCTCGAGGCCTTCCTCGCGCTGCGGGGGCTGCGGACGCTCGCGGTGCGGCTCGACCGCGCGCAGGCGAACGCGCAGGAGCTCGTGCGCCGGCTCGACGGTCACCCCGCCCTCGAGGAGGTGCGCTACCCCGGCTTCGGCGCGATCGTCTCGATCGTCGTGCGAGGCGGAGCGGCGCCCGCCGACGCGCTCGTCGCCCGAACGACGCTCTGGGTGCATGCGACGAGCCTCGGCGGGGTCGAGTCGACGTTCGAGCGGCGCCGTCGCTGGCCGGCCGAGCAGCCGACCATTCCCGACGGACTCGTGCGGCTGTCGGTCGGCATCGAGCAGGTCGACGACCTCTGGCGCGACCTCGCGGGCGCACTCGACGCGATCGGGTAGGCACGGCTCAGGCGAGCCGGTCGAGCAGCCAGTCCATCGCGTCGGGCACCGTGTCGAGCACCGAGACGTGGCCGTCGTCGAGACGCATCCAGAGCGAGGCGTTCGGCAGGCGGCCGAGCATCCACGCCGCATGCGTGCGGGGCACGATGAGGTCGCCCTCGCCCTGCACGAGCAGCACGGGCGCCGCGACCTGCTCGAGCTCGAAGCCCCACGGCGACGCGAACGCCACGTCGTCGTCGATGAGCCCCCCGGCACCGTCGCGCTCGGCCCGGGCCGAATCGGCACCCAGGTCGTACCACGCCCCATCGAGGGCGGCCAGGTCGACCGGGAGGAACACGTCGGGGTCGAACTCATCGGTCTCGGCGAACGCCGCCCGTGCGGCTCGGCCCGCTCGTGCGGCGCGAAGCGCCCCGGGTGCGCGCATGCCGCCGAACCAGTCGAATGCCTCGGTGTACGGCGCGACCCCGGCGAGGGTCACGACGCCGATCACCCGCTCGGGCGCGAGGGCCGCGCCCGCGAGCGCGTGCGGCCCGCCGCCCGACGCGCCCATCGCGGCGAAGCGGCCGACCCCGAGGGCGTCCGCGACGGCGATCGCGTCGGCCGCGGCCGACGCGACGTCGCGACCCGGGTTCGGCGTCGAGCCGCCGTAGCCCGGTCGTCCGTAGGAGACGACGCGGATGCGTCGCGCCGACGCCGCCGCGAGCACGGCGCCGAGCGGGGCTCCGGTCTGCGGCGAGCCGTGGTGCCACATGAGGGTCAGTCTCGCCTCGTCATCCGCCCCGGCGTCGTACGCATGCAGGAGACGCCCGTCGTCGAGCCGGACCTCGCGTTCCGCGACCATGCCGACCTCCGCCCTTCCGTCGCCCAGCCTAGGCCTAGGCTGGGCGCGTGGTCGGCGGTTTCTTCACGGGCGTGCGCATGCTGCTGCGCGGCTTCGGCTTCTGGGCGAGGCGGCCGGGCATCATGTTCCTCGGCCTGATCCCTGCGGCGATCGTGTTCGTCGTGGTCGTCGCGGCGCTCGTCGGGCTCGGGTTCGGGCTGCCGTCGATCACCGACTGGCTCACGCCGTTCGCCGACGACTGGGTCGACCCGTGGCCCGGCATCGTGCGCGGGGTGCTCGGCACGGTGGTCTTCGCCGCCGCGGTGGTGCTCGCCGCCGTCACCTTCACGGCCGTCACGCTCGCCGTCGGCGATCCCTTCTACGAGCGCATCTGGCATGCCGTCGAGACGGAGCTCGGCGGCGCCGTGCCCGAGGAGGGGGCGGGCTTCTGGCGGGCGGTCGGCGACTCGCTCGCGCTCATCGGGCTCGGCGCGCTCATCGCGATGGGCGTCGGACTCGTCGGGTTCGTGCCCGTCGTCGGCGCCCTCGTCGGGCCGGTGCTCGGCGTCGTGCTGTCGGGTCGCCTGCTCGCGGCCGAGCTCGTCTCGCGGGCGTTCGCCGCCCGCGGCCTGTACGGGTCCGACCGACGTCGACGGTTGCGCGGGCATCGGGCGGCGCTGTTCGGCTTCGGCGTCGCGACGCAGCTGTGCTTCATGGTGCCGCTCGGCGCGGTGTTCACCATGCCCGCCGCGGTCGCCGGGTCGACGATGCTCGCGCGGGCCGCGCTCGACGGCGCCGCTACGCCGGCGCCCGACCCTCGAACATGAGGATCGGCGATATCGACACCGCCCCGACCGCGAGCGCCGCTACGCCGGCGCCCGACCCTCGAACATGAGGATCGGGACCGGCCCGAACGGCATCGACTTCGCACGCAGCCGGCGCACGTCGGTGCCGATGAATCCGGCCTCGGCGAGCGCCCGCTCGGTCTCGCGGTCCCAGTGGCAGCCGTGGCACCACCGCTTCGAGATCGGGGTCGCGACCCGCTGCACGGCGCGCTTGAGCGTTCGGGGCGGCGCGGCGACGTGGTCGACGAAGACGACGGTGCCGCCGGGCACGAGCACGCGGCGCACCTCGGCGAGGGCGGCGGCCTGGTCGGCGACCGAGCAGAGCACGTAGGTGCCGACGACCGCGTCGACAGAGTGGTCGGGCAGCGGGATCCGCTCGGCGACGGCGTCGAGCGGTTCGGCGGGGTGGCGCCACTCGCGCGCCCGGGTCGCGAGTTCGGCGCGACGATCGGCGTCGGGTTCGAGCCCGATCCACTCGACGTCGAGGTGGAACGCCCCGAAGTTCTCGCCCTCACCCGCGCCGATCTCGAGCACGCGACCGCGCACGCGGCCGAGCAGTTCGCGCTCGAGGTCGTCGATCGCGTCGCGGTCGATCGGGCGGGGTTCGGCCATTCCGGCACGCTACCGCGCTTCGGCGCCGGTGTCATCGTCGGCGGGCCGGGCCGGGTGGATGCCTCGGTAGCGCGTCAGCGGTCGAGGCCGGCGGTGCGCGTGGCGGCGGCGATGAAGGAGGGCCGCACGCGGTCCCACCCGTCGAGGTACCCGCCGACCATGGCGGCATCGCGGAGCAGCACGAGCTGGCCTGCGGCCGCTGTCGGGTCGTCCACATCGGCGGCGCCGAGGACGTGCTCGAGTTCCGACCGGAACCATTCGCGGTGCTCGTGGACGGCCCGGCGCACGCCGCTCTCGGCGTCGGGGTACTCGGCGGCGGCATTGATGAACGGGCAGCCGCGCGTGTGGTGGCGGGACACGTCGTCGGCGAGACCGTCGATCACGAGGCGGACGAGCGCACGCGGCTCGGCGCCCGACGCCTCGGCCGCAGCGAACGCCCCGCGGATGTTCGCGTCCTCCACACCGAGGTACGCCTCGACGAGGTCCTCCTTGCTCGGGAAGTGCCGGTAGAAGGTCGCACGCGTGACGCCCGCCTCGGCGATGATGCGGTCCACGCCGACGGCGTGGATGCCCTCGCGGTAGAAGAGCTCGGTCGCGGTCTGGAGCAGCCGTTCACGCGCCGCGGAGGCGCCGGTGGGAGTGGTTCGTGCAGCCATATCAAAAATGATAGAACGATCTTTCTCTTTTTGCTTGACATCGGTTCCGCCGTGGGCGTACAGTCTCGGAATAGAAAGAGATAGAACGATCGTTCTACTTTACAAGTCACGAAGCGGTCACCCGGCCGCCACAACACAAGGAGCAGGAATCATGAACACCACCGGCGCGAACAGCAGCAAGGCCACCATCGTCCTCGTCCACGGCCTCTGGATGACCCCGAAGAGCTGGGACACCTGGGCCGAGTACTTCCGGGCCCGCGGTCACGAGGTGATCGTCCCCGGCTGGCCCGGCATCGACGACCGCGAGGTCGCCGACATCCGCTCGAACCCCGAGGCGCTCAAGGGCGTCGGCCTGAAGCAGATCGCCGATCACTACGAGCGCATCATCCGCGCACTCCCCGAGAAGCCGATCATCATGGGCCACTCCTTCGGCGGCGTGATCACGCAGCTGCTCGCCGACCGCGGCCTCGGCGCCGCCTACGTCGGGGTCGAGCCCGGGCAGACCGCCGGCATCACGACCCTTCCCCCGTCGACCCTGCGCACGGGCTTCCCGATCCTCGCCAACCCGTTCGACAGGAACGGCGCGAAGCCGATCTCGAAGGCGCACTTCCACTTCACCTTCGGCAACGACCTCCCCCGCGAGGCATCCGATCGCATCTGGGAGGAGCAGGCGGTGAACTCGTACAACCGGGTGTTCTTCGAGGGCGTCGCCTCCACGCTCAACGAGAAGGGCGGCGTCACCCACGTCGACTACGCCCGCGCCGACCGCGCTCCCCTGCTCGTCATCACGGGCGAGATCGACCACGTCGTGCCGCCGGCCATCGGCCGGGCGATCGTGAAGAAGTACACCTCGACCGGCAGCCCCGCGATCGTCGAGCTCCGCGAGTTCGCCGGCCGCACGCACCGCATCGTCAGCCAGGACGGCTGGGAGGAGGTCGCCGAGTTCGCGCTGAACTGGGCCACCGAGCACGCGCAGGCGACGCAGGCGGCCTGATCGGATCGCCCACGCGCGGAAGGCGCGGACCCGAGAGGGTCCGCGCCTTCGCCGTGCCACCGATAGAGTCGACGCACCCGAGAGAGGCAGACGATGAGCGCTGGTCCGACGATGTCCGCACCGCCCGGTTGGTACGAGGACCCCGAGGCGCCCGACGTCCTTCGCTGGTGGGACGGCCATCACTGGTCGGAGACCGAGTTCGCGCCGAAGCTGCCCCACCACGCGAACCCGCCGCCGCAGGACTCGACGAATCGCATCGCACGCTGGGCCCGCACCGTGTTCTTCTGGGCGCTCGGCGTCGGTATCTGCTTCTGGCTCCTTCCGATCGTGCTCACATGGGTGCCCGACTCGACGGCCCAGACGGTCGGCGTCATTCTGGTCTGGATCGGCGGCCTGCCTGCCCTGGCTCTCGCAGTCCTCTCGATCGTGCTCGGTGCCATCGGGTTGAACCGGGCGCGGCGGCTTGGAGGCACCGGCCGAGGTGCCGCACTCACCGGCCTGATCGGCGGAATCGGCGTGGTCGCCGCCCCGATGCTCCTCACGCTCGTCGCGCCGATCCTCGCCCTCGCCCTCCTCGCGAGCGGCTGACCCGCGGGCAATACGGCCAGAACGAACGGATGCCGCGAGCACGAGCCCGCGGCATCCACCCTGCTGTTCGGGGCTCAGCCGGCGGCGCGCAGCCCCGCGAAGAACGCGCGGATGTCGGCGACCACGTCGTCGGGCACCTCGAGCGCCGCGAAGTGGCCGCCGCGGTCGAAGCGGCTCCAGTGCACGATGTTCGAGTTGTCGCGCTCGGCGAAGACCTTGATGGTCTGGAAGTCGTCGGCGAACACGGCGACACCGGTCGGCGCCGCGTTCACGGCCGGGGTCTCCCCCGCCGCTGCGGCCGCCGCGGCGGCACGTGCGTCCTCGAGGTACATGCGGCTCATGCCCGACGCGGCGTTGGCGAACCAGTTCACGCTCACCTCGAGGAGGATCGTGTCGAGCGGCACCAGCGAGGTGCCGTTGCCGAACGAGTTGTACAGCTCGCTGTAGGCGAGGAGGCCCACGGGCGAGTCGCTGAGCCCGGCCGAGACGGTCTGCGGCCGGCTCGCGTTCATCGTGTTGTAGCCGCCGACCGACTGGAACCACTGCATGTGCTCGAGGCCCGCGAAGTCCTGCGGCTCGAGCCGCTCGAACTCGGCCGGGTCGCCGGAGGGGAACGAGAACAGCTGCAGCACGTGCAGTCCCAGGAAGCCGTCGGGGTTCAGCAGTCCGAGCTCGCGCGCGACCAGGGCGCCGTTGTCGGAGCCGTGGATGCCGTACTCGTCGTAGCCGAGCCGGCGCATGAGCTCGTCGTACGCCCGGGCGACGCGAGCGGTCGTCCAGCCCGTCGAGGCCAGGGGGTTCGAGAAGCCGAACCCGGGAGCGTCGGGCACGACGACGTCGAAGGCGTCCTCCGCCCGACCACCGTGGGCGACCGGATCGACGAGCGGGCCATTGAGCTCGAGGTAGTCGACCGACGAGCCGGGATAGGCGTGCGCGAGCAGCAGCGGGGTCGCACCGGCGTGCGGCGACCGCACGTGGATGAAGTGGATCGGCTGCCCGTCGACCTCGGTCATGAAGTGCGGCACCGCATTGATGCGGGCCTCGACGGCGCGCCAGTCGAGCTCGAGCCAGCGGTCGACCGCCTCGCGGAGGTAGGAGTTCGGCGTGCCGGCGTCCCAGTCGTCGACGGGTGCGGGCTGCGGGAGCCGGGTGCGGGCCAGCCGCTCGCGCAGGTCGTCGAGCTCGGCCTGGGCGACCTCGACGCGGAAGGGGCGGATCTCGGTGGAAGCGGTGGTGGTGTTCATGTCTTCGACGGTACGGTCGATACAGGCATGAATCGTTCCTAATATCGGAGGATTCTCGGAGACATGACCGACACCGCCGCACGCCTGCTCGCCCTGCTCTCGCTGCTGCAGTCGCGTCCCGACTGGACCGGCACCGAGCTCGCCGAGCGCCTCGGCGTCACCACCCGCACGATCCGCAACGACATCGACCGCCTGCGCGAGCTCGACTACCCGGTCGACGCGACCCGCGGCGCCGCGGGCGGCTACCGGCTCGGCGCCGGCGGCAAGCTGCCCCCGCTGCTGCTCGACGACGAGGAGGCGGTCGCGGTGGCGGTGGGCCTGCGCGCGGCGACCGGCATCGCCGGCATCGAGGAATCGAGCGGGCGGGCCCTCGCCAAGCTCGAGCAGGTGCTGCCGTCGCGGCTCCGCCCGACGGTGGCGGCCCTGCACGGCACCGTCGACCGGGCCCCCGAGAACACGGGTACCGACGCCCCCGACCCCGAGGTCGACCCCGCCGTGCTGCAGGCCGTCGCCGGCGCGATCCGCGACGTGGAATGGCTGCGCTTCGACTTCAGGGGCGAACCGGTGCTCGTCGAGCCGTATCGGCTGCTGAGCTGGCAGCGCCGCTGGCACCTCGTCGCGCGCGACCCGCGCACGGGAGAGTGGGGCACCTACCGCGTCGACTGGATCGCACCGCGCATGCCGACCAGGCGGCGGTTCGAGCCCCAGCCGGTGCCCGGCGGCGACGCGACCGCCTTCGCGATGAGCACGATCGCCGCGACCGGCTGGAACGTGCACGCCCGGTTGCGCATCGCCGCGCCGGCCGACGCGGTGCTCGCCCGAATCAACCCCGCCGTCGGCGTCGTCGAGCCGATCGACGAAACGGCGTCGATGCTCGTGACGGGCGCCGACAGCCTCGAGACGATCGCGGCCTACATCGGCATGCTCGGCATGGACTTCACGATCGAGTCGCCGGCCGAGCTGCGCGCGGTGCTGCGCACCTACTCCGAGCGCTATGCCCGCGCCGCGGCGGAATGACTCGCCGAGTCATCCCCACCGATCGTCAGCCGAGGCCGATGCGGTCGGGCACCGCCGCAGCGACGGAGGGCAGCCACGCGTCGACCTCGGGCCAGGCACGGGCCGCGGGCAGGCGGCGCAGCAGTTGCGCGAGCGACTCGTCGGCCGCGGGCCACGGGATGACCCGGCTGGGCGAGGCACTCGCGAGGACCCCGAGCCACCAGTGCTTCCAGGTGACCGGCAGGTTCTCGGGGTGGATCACGACGTAGTAGTCGGGCACGTCGAACTCGTGCCGGCCGGCCGCCTCGAGCGCCCGGGCGATCTCGAGTTCGAGCACGCCGTAGGTCGACAGGTCGTCGAAGAACTCCACCCACGCGGCGGCGACGTGCGCCAACGGGTCGTGGTCGTGCACGAGATACGGAGCCACGGAACTCGACGACCAGCGCGCGACGTCGACGTCGGAGGCATCGGGCAGCGATGCGGCTCGCACGTTCGCGAAGCCCTCGAGCGCATGGATGGCACTCGCCGTCTCATCTCCGACGACGACCAGCGTGGTGCTGGACGGAGCCTCCATTTCCGCAGTCTACGCCGCGGGAATCGCCGCGGTCAGCGGGCGCGCCAGTACCCGCAGAACGACACGTTGCGCTTGGGCACGCCCCGCTCGTTCACGAGGTGGCGGCGCGCGCCGGTCGCGAGCTTCGACTCGCCGGCGGCGAAGGCGTAGACCGTTCCGTCGGGGAAGGGCAGCTCGCGATCCTGCGCCACTCGCACAGCCACTGCGCCGTCCCGCGGTCGCCGGCCCATTCGGAAGGACTATTGAAGAATGAGCGCGGATTCGCGTCATGATCGGCTGTCGCGACCGTCTCATCATCGAGGGCGTCCGCGAATTCGCGCGACGTCGCCCCTCCCCCTTCCGCCCGATCGACCAGAGAGCCCCACGTGAAATCCCGCAGACTCAGCCGCGCCCTCCGCACGGGCGCCGGCCTCGCCGTCGCCGCCACCCTCGCCGTGATCGGCGCCGTCGCCCTCAGCGCCGCGGCGCCCGCCGCGCCCGCCGAAGCCGCCGAGCCGCTGCCGACGTGCCCGCCCGACGGCGGCATGCCGCCGATCGACAACCTGCCGAGCTACACCGACGCGAGCGTCGCCGTCTATGCCGGCGGCGACTACCTCGCCACCGGCGGGGCGGCCGAGAGCGAGGGCCTGCTGCTCGTGCGCGGCGATGCGACCTTCGACAAGCCCGCGGGCGGCATCTTCAACGTCGGCGCGGTCGGCGTCGGCTCCGGGATCGTACCCCCGGGCGGCGCGACGATGCTCGCCGTCGGCGGCGACCTCGACGTCGTGGCCCCGACCCGCATCGAGGTCGGCGCGAACGTCGACGGCGGCGGTGCCGTGAGCGTCGGCGGCACCGGCAGCCCCGCCGGCGGCGGTCCCGGCCAGGTCGAGACCAACGGCGCGGACTACCTCACCGGCCTGGGCCGCGAGGCGGCGATGGGCCGCTACGCGGACTTCCAGGACGTGATCACGGATGCCTCGGCCGGCCTCGCGGCGCAGCCGGTGAACGGCACGACCGAGGTGCTCGGCAACCGCGCGACCTTCACCGGCGGCGGCACCGGCATGCAGGTGTTCGAGATCAGCGCGGCGGCGCTCTCGACGACGTCGGAGGTGTTCTTCGCGGCCATCCCCGAGCACGCGCCCATCCTCGTCAACGTCATCGGCGGGCCGCTCTCGTTCGCGCCGACGTACTTCGACCTGAACGGCGAGCGCGTCGACGACTTCTCGTCGCCGAACTTCGGCAACGCCGCCTCGCAGATCATGTGGAACGTCGCCGACGCGACGACGCTCACGATCGGCGGTTCGAGCCAGGTGCTGGGCTCCGTCCTCGCGCCGGCGGCCGACGCCACCGTGACCGCCTCGACGAACGGTCGCCTGCACGTCGGCGGCGACCTCACGACGAGCGGCGTCGGCAACGAGCAGCACAACTACCCGTGGATCGGCGGCGGGCCGTTCGACTGCGAGACGGTCGGCGGCTTCTCGGCCTCGAAGGCGGTCGCCGGCCCCGAGGCGGGCAGCGTTCCGGCCGACACCGAGTTCACCCTCGAGTACTCGTACGTGCTCCACGGCGAGACGGTCACCGGCCGGCTCGCCCTCCTCGCCGACGGGACCGTCGTCGACGGCCCGCAGGACCTGCCGGTCGGCACGGTGGTCGACTTCGAGGAGGTCGACCTGCCCGTGATCCCGGGCGTCGAGTGGGGTACCCCGGCGATCAGCCCCGAGCAGGTCACGATCGCCGACGGCGAGAACGCCCTCGTGACGGTCACGAACCGCACCGAGTCCGCGATCGACGCGGTCGGCGGCTTCTCGGCGGCCAAGCACGTCGAGGGCGGGGCAGCCGGCGCCGTGCCCGCCGAGACGACGTTCACCCTCGCCTACTCGTACGAGCTCGACGGCGAGTCCGTCGAGGGCGAGCTCGCGCTGCCCGCTGACGGCGCCGTCGTCGCAGGCCCGCAGGACCTGCCGGCCGGTACGGTCGTCACCTTCGAGGAGGTCGACCTGCCCGCGATCGACGGCATCGAGTGGGGCGCGCCCGAGCTCAGCGCCTCCACCGTCACGATCGCCGACGGCGCGAGCGTCGAGGTGATCGTGACGAACACGGCGACGGCGGTCGCGCCGACCCCGTCGCCCGAACCCGAACCCGGCACGTCCACCGACGGCGACGGCGACCGCGATTCAGACGGCACCGACGGCGGCCTCGCCGAGACCGGCGTCGACGGTCTCGAGCCGGTGATCGCCGCGACCCTCGCACTGCTCGCCGGCGCGGCCCTGTTCGTCGTCGCGCGACTCCGGCGGGCCTGAGCCGCCGCCCCGGCCCCGCTTGACCGAGGATGCCTCGTGCCGCACGTGCGGCACGAGGCATCCTCGTTCTGGGGCGACGCGGTCAGACGCCGATCGTGAGGGCCGCCGTGTAGCCGTTCGCGACCGAGCCCGACATGCTCGCGATCTGGTGGATGCCGCCGTCGTCGCCGAAGACCATGTCGCGGGTGAGGCTCGTCTGCGACATGTTGCGCACGCTCTGCTCGTAGCCCGTCGTCGCGTAGACGAGCCCGTTGACCTCCTCGGGCAGGGCGATCTGGGAGGTCTTCACGATCGGCCCCGAGGCGACCGCGTTCTCGACGTCGGAGTACACCTCGAAGTGGATGTGCGGCCAGCGCCCCGAGTAGCAGGCCGGGTAGATCGAAGTGAACCGCACGGTGCCGGTCTCGTCGGTCGCCTGCACGCCGCGGAGGTAGTTCTCGTTCTCGACCCCCGGGGAGTAGAGCGAGTAGTTCCCGCCGCGATCGCAGTGCCAGAGGTAGACGCCCGCGCCGACGAGCGCCCCGCCCGTCGCCGCGTCGCGCACCGTGAGCGCGATGGTGAGCGGCACGCCCTCGGCGAGGGTCGTCGAGGAACCGAACGACGAGCGGATGTCGCTGCGCACGATGCCCGAGTCGTCGAGCACGTTGACGCCGTTCGAGCCGTCGCCCGGGTACGGGCCGCCGGTCTCGTCGGGCACTTCGTCGAGCGAGCCGGATGCCTCGGTGCCGGCGCCGGTCGAGGCCGTCGGCGTGGTGGTCGCCGATGCGCCGGCCGCGGTCGTCGGGCTCGGGCTCGAGGCGGCGGGGGCCGAGCAGGCCGCGAGCAGCGACGTGAGCCCGATGCCGCCGAAGATGCCGAGCGCGCGCCGGCGGTCGACGAGGGTGCGGATGTCGTACACGAGGCCCCGGTGATCCTCGTCGATCTCATTGCCGTCGGCGTCGATCCAGCGGGGGTCGACGCGGGCGGTGTCGGGCTCGGGGGCGGTGCGGTCGGTGGTTCGGTCGGTCATGGCTGGCTCCTCACGTCACTTGCGAGCATGGCCCGGATGCCTCGCCGGCTGCTGTGCGGCCGCTATGCCTCCGCCATGAGGGCGCGCACGGCCCGCTCGAGGAGGGGCCTCGCTTCGAGGACCGGATCGACGGTGACCCGGTGCAGCACGAGCCCGTCGCCGAGCGCCATGAGGGTCTTGGTCGCGGTCGCCGGGTGGGGCATGCCGATGCCGACCAGGAACGCCTCCGTCCAGCGTTCGAACTCGAGTCGCTGCCGGCGGAGCGGCTCGCCGAGCTCGGGGTCGGTGCCGAGCTCGAGCCACAGCGAGTAGCGGGCCCGGGTTCTGGCCGCGAGCGGGCCGGTCTGCAGTTCGAAGATCCGGCAGAGCCCGTCGACGAACTCGTCGGGGGTGCTCGGGGCGGGCGCCTCCGACTCGTCGAACTCGGCGCGCTCCTGCTCGGCGAGGTGGTCGACGCACCCGGCGAGGAGCGCCCTGCGGGTGCGGAACCAGTTCGACGTGCTGCCGGCGGGCAGCGCTGCGGCCGCATCGACCCTGGCGTGGGTGAGCGCGCGCACCCCCTCGGTGCCGAGCAGTCGGAGTGCCGCGTCGAGGGCACGATCTCGGGTCGTGGCCATGTACACCTCGCTCGTTCGGGTCTACTATGAACATAGTCCTACTACGAACGTAGTATGACGGCGACGACGCCGTCGCCATGGAAAGACGAGGAGCAGTGTCATGAGCCAGACCGAATCGACGGCGGGCCTCGGGCTCACCGTTCAGCGCGAGCTTCCCGGCACGGCCGAGGAGGTGTTCGACGCATTCACCGATCCCGCCAAGCAGCGGATCTGGTTGTCGGCGCTCGGCCCCGACGAGGGCGCCGTGCACACGACGGTCGACCTTCGGGTCGGCGGCCGCTGGGAGGCCTGGTTCCGGCCGAACCCGCAGACGCTCGTGCACGACGTTCACACATTCCGCGAGATCGTCCGTCCGCACCGCCTCGTCATCGACCTCGTGAGCGAGTCCAGTATCGGCGGCGAAGCGATGCCCACCCTCGAAACACCCCTCGTGATGATCTTCGCGGAGACGGGCACCGGCACGCTCGTGACCGTGGAGCAGTCGGGGTTCCAGGCGAGCGAGATGCGCGACTTCTTCGAATCGACCGCCTGGCCGGAAGGACTCGACCGCGTTGCGGCGTTCCTCGCGGCCGGTGAAGCCGCGCCGTCCGCCTGAGCGCCCGAGGTCATCATGGACGCACCTGCTCTCCGCCGCGTTCCCGCCGAGGCGCCGACCTGGTCACCGCCCCTGCCGGGGGCGGCCGGCTTCGAGCATTTCATCGTCGAGACGCCCGGCCTGCGCACCCACGTCGCCGCGATCGGCGACGGCGAGCCGATCGTGATGCTGCACGGATTCCCGCAGCACTGGTGGCAGTGGCGCGACATCGCTCCGCGGCTCGCCGAGCGCGGATACCGTACGATCTGCCCCGACCTGCGCGGCGCGGGATGGACCGAGGCCGACGACCCGGGCATCCGGCGCGAGACGCGACTGCACGATCTCGTCGCGCTGCTCGACGCGCTGGGACTCGGCCGGGTGCGCCTCGTCTGCCACGACATGGGCGCGATCGCGGGATCGCAGCTCGCCTACGCGCACCCCGAGCGCGTCGCTTCGATGGTCATGCTGTCGGTGCCGCCGACGTTCATGTCGTTCAGCCCGAAGCTGATGAGCGGGCTCAGCCACCTGCCGCCGCTCAGCCTGCACCGGCGCGGCCGATCGCTCGGCTGGCTCTTCACCGACGAGTACGCCGCGCAGGGCTTCGCGCGGGAGACGGTCGAGGCGTACCTCGCCCCCACGAACCGACCCGAGATCGACGGCGCGATCGGGCGGCTCTATCGACGCATGATCCTGCCCGAGGCCGGCCGGATCTTCACCGGGGCCTACAAGCGGCAGCGCCTGCAGCCCCCGACCCTGATCGTGTTCGGGCGCCGCGACGAGCCGTTCACCGAGGACGTCGTGCGGCAGATCTCCGGCGACACCCGTCGCTTCGCCGATCATCTCGAGTTCGCGTTCGTCGAGGATGCCGCGCACTTCGTCACCGACGATGCACCCGACGCCGTCGCCGCGCTCGTGGTCGACTGGTTCGAGCGCGCCGCTTGAACGCTACATCGCCTTCGTGCCGTCGCTCATGATCGGCGTGATGAGCCCGAACAGGTTGCCGTCGGGATCGTGGAGGTAGGCGCCGCGGCCCACGCCCTCCATGTCCTCCGGCGGCAGCGCCTCGGTGCCGCCGAGTTCGATGGCCCGCGCGAACAGGGCGTCGACCTCGTCGACGCCGATCACGATGTTGCACCCGTTCACGGCGGCACCGCGCTCGGGTGCCGGGCCCTGTCGCTGCGTGAGCCCGCCGTTGATGCCGTTGCCCGGCTTGCCCTCGACGTTGCCGATGGAGCCCTCGCCCGTGTCGATCACCCAGTAGGGCGTGTCGCCGAACTGCGTGAACCGCCAGCCGAGCAGCTGGGAGTAGAAGTCGACGAGCCGCTGCGGCTCGCTCGCGTGGATCTCGAAATGCACGACCAGGTTGGCCATCGCCAGTCCCCTCCTCGAGCGGCCGCGGCGTCGCGGCCGTCACGCGGCACAGGCTACGCCGCACCGCCGACTTCCTCCACCGCCCCGGTCAGGCGACCGAGAGGCGCTCGCCCTTCACCGGCACGCGGAGCCGGTCGGCGGCGCCGCCGTATCCGAACACGAGCTCGAGGCGTTCGAGCGTCTCGGAGAAGTGCGCCCATCCTTCGGCGTGGATCGGCACGATGAGGGCGTCGCCGAGCACTTCGGCCGCCTCGAGGGCGGTGCGGGCGTTGAGCGTGACGTCGGTGTCGCCGAACCGGCCGGGGTTCGCCGCACCGGTGAACAGCACGGCGACGTCGATCGGGCCCACACGTTCTGCGATCTGCCGCACGAGGTCGACCGACGCGTTGTCGCCCGAGACGTAGACGACGGGCTCGCCGTCGGCGCGCAGCACGAAACCGGTGACGACGCCGCTCAGCGCCTCGGCTCCCTCCGGCCCGTGCAGGGCCGGCACCGCCATCACCTCGACGGCGCCGACGCGCACCGCCTGCCAGGGCTCGAGACCGGCCACTCCAGGGATGCGCTCGGCGGCACCGGGCGTCGAGAGCACGGTCCCGACGGCCTGGAGCAGCTCGCGGCCCGAGTGGTCGAGGTTGTCGAAGTGCTGGTCGTGCGAGAGCAGCACGAGGTCGATCGGTCCGAGATCGGCGGGCTGCAGGGCCGGCCCGGTGAGCTTGTGCAGCACGATCGGACCGTCGTAGTCGCCCGGCTCGTCGAACGTCGGGTCGGTGAGCACCGAGAGTCCCGCGTAGCGCAGGTGCAGGGTCGGGCCGCCCACGAGGAGCATGTCGATGCCGCCCGCGGCGACAGCACGCGAGGTCGTGCCCGTGCCCGCCAGTGCGTCGTACGTGCCGGTGCTGGTGAGGTTCGTCGTCATGCCCCAATGCTGGCGGCCGGCGACGTACGGCGGAAGTGGCCCGCAGGTCACCGTTCGCTAAGATCGGGCCATGCAGTCGGTCGCGGTCCTCGCCTTCGACGGGATCAGCCCGTTCCACCTGTCGGTTCCCACGCTCGTGTTCGGCGGAGCGGGCCTCGACAGCGCGGCCCCGCAGTACGACGTGCGGGTGTGCGCCGAACACTCGGGTGCGCTCGCCACCGCTGCGGGCTACCGCATCGTCGTCGACGACGGACTCGACGCGATGGCCGACGCCGACATGGTCGTGATCCCGAGCTGGCGGGCCGGTCGCGAGCCGTCCGTCGCGGTGCTCGACGCTGTGCGTGCTGCGCACGCGAGAGGGGCGCGCATCGTCGGACTCTGCCTCGGCTCCTTCGTGGTGGCCGCGAGCGGCATCGCCGACGGCCGCGAGGTCGCCACGCACTGGTCGGCGGCCGATCGCCTGTCCCGCGAGCATCCGCGGGTCGCGGTGCGGCGCGACATCCTCTGGTCGGACCTCGGCGATGTCGTCACGTCAGCAGGCGTCGCCGCCGCCCTCGACTGCTGCGTGCACCTCACGCGACGCGACCGCGGCAGCGCGGTCGCCGCCGAGCTCGCCCGCGCGCTCGTGCTCGCCCCGCACCGCGGCGGATCGCAGGCGCAGTACATCCCGGTGCCGATCGCCGATCCGGCGGGCGACGACCCGATCGAGCGCGCGATGGTGTGGGCGCGCGCGAGCCTCGCCGATCCCGTCGACCTCGACCGATGGGCGGGCGTCGCCCACATGTCACGGCGCACCTTCACGAGACGCTTCCGAGAGCGGACCGCGACGAGCCCCCAGCAGTGGCTGCTCGAGCAGCGCGTCGATCACGCCCGACTGCTGCTCGAGCAGGGCGACGCGTCGATCGAGGCGGTCGCCGCCCAGGCCGGCTTCGGCAGCGCCGTCACGCTGCGGCACCACTTCCAGCGCCGGCTCGGGGTGAGCCCGGCGGTGCACCGCGCCGCGTTCCGCGGACCGGTCACCGCGGCCTGACGCAGGCCGATCCGCCTAGTCCGACGCGGTCGCGCGCTGTCGGTGGTAATGCCGGTAGGCCTTGTCGCGATTGCCGCACATCTCCATCGAGCACCAGCGGCGGGCGTGGTTGCGGCTCGTGTCGACGAAGAGCCAGCCGCAGCTCGGGCACTCCTTCACCCGGCCGAGGCGATCACCCGTGAGCTCGTCGATCGCCGAGTCCGCGAAGCGCGCGAGCAGGGCGGGCACGCTCCAGCGCTCGGGCCAGTCCCGTGAGACGGATGCCCCGTCGACACGGAACGCGTAGGCCTCGAGCCCGCGCGCGTGGGCCGCGGCGACGGCGCGCACCGCCGCAGGGTCCGCGACCTCGCCCGCGGCGACCGCGCCGAACATCCCCGTGATGGCGGTGCGCAGCTCGGCGAGGCGTCGATGACCGTGCGCATCGACCGGCGACTCGAGCGGCATCCCGAGCGACTCGGCCCAGGCCGCGGCGACCGCGGGCTCGGCGAGCCAGTCGGTCTTCTGGTCGCGGCCGGTGACCGAGTTCGCGAGTTCGAGTGCGAGGGAGTTCGCGACGTGTTCGAAGTCCACCGCACCATTCTCTCACCAGTCAATGGCAATTGACAGGTTATGCACCGAAAGCGTAGCCTCACCAGTATGCGGGCATTCACCGGTGAGAGTGGATCGAGTTCCTTCGGCTGGCTCTGGGCCGCCGCCGGCGCCGCCAACCTCGGCGACGGCGTGATGCTCACCGCGCTGCCCCTCATCGCACTCTCCGCGGGCGCGTCGCCGGGCGAGATCGCACTCGTCGCGACCATCGCGACGATCGCCTGGCCGCTCTTCGGCCTGCACGCGGGGTGGATCGTCGACCGGGTCGCCGCACCGCGCCTGCTCGCAGGCGTCAACGTGATTCGCATGCTCGCGTTCGCGGGCCTCGCCGCCGTCGTCGTGCTCGACGGGCCGGTCGTCTCGGCGGTGCTCGCCACCGCCTTCGTCTACGGCGTCGCCGAGACGCTCGTCGACACCTCGCTCGTCGCCGCGGTGCCCGCGATCGTGCCGGGCGCAGCACTCACGAGCGCGAACGCCCGGCTCGAGGCGACGGTGAACGTCGCGAACCAGCTGGTCGGCCCGCCCCTGGCCGGACTCCTCGTCGGCGTCTCGTCGGCGCTGGCCGCAGTGACGGGCAGCGCGCTCTACGCGCTCGCGGGCCTCGCCGCGGTCGGACTCGCTGCGGGATGGCGACGGGCACGACACCGCATCGCGGCGACCCCGGGCACCGTCGCACGGGCCGGCGCTCACGCCTCGGCCGGACGGGTGCGCGACGGCATCGCCTTCCTCTGGCGGCATCCGCTGCAGCGCTCGCTCACGGTGCTCACCGCGGCGATGAACCTCGTGTGGGGCATGTGGCTCGCCGTGTTCGTCGTGCACGCCGTCGCACCGGGTCCGCTCGGCCTGACGCCCGCAGGGTACGGCTGGCTGCTCACGGCGATGGCCGCGGGCGGCATCGCCGCGTCGCTCGTGACGGCCCCGCTGCAACGTCGGCTCGGCGACGGCGCCCTGCTCTTCGCCGACTGCCTCGGCACGATCGCGCTCGTCGCGCCCTCGGCGTTCGGCGCGCCGCTCTGGGTCGTGGCCGCCGGGGTCGTCACGGCGGGCGCGGGGTCGAGCGTCTGGCGCATCGTCGTCGCGGTCATCCGGCAGCAGACGACGCCCGCCGGCCTCATCGGGCGGGTGTACGCCGCTTCACGGGTGATCAGCTGGGGCGCACTGCCGCTCGGCTCTGCGCTCGCGGGCCTCGGGGCGACCGTGTTCGGCATCGAGGCGGTGCTCCTCGCGGCGACGGCCGTGGCCGTGATGGCGGCGGCCGGCTTCGTCGTGGTCTGGCGGGTGCAGCTCGCCCGTCGGCCGAGCGAGGCGGCGGAGCATCCCTCATCGACGGGTCGGGCGAGGGGGTTCCGTCCGACGCCCGATGCGCGAATGATGGGACGGTGCGGGACCCTCCCGCGAACCGCAACGATGACGAGCCGCGGCGGCGGGGCCGCCCGGCACGCGAAGGAGTGGACCATGGGCATCATCGCCGCCGACCTGTTCGTCACGCTCGACGGGGTCTACCAGGCCCCCGGCGGGCCCGAAGAGGATGCTTCGGACGGATTCCCCTACGGCGGATGGCAGGCGCCGTACCTCGACGACGAGAACGGCGCCGACATCATGGCCGGCATCGACCGGCTCGACGCCCTGCTGCTCGGCCGCAGGACCTACGACATCTTCGCCGCCTACTGGCCGAAGCAGTCCGACGCGATCGGCGAGAAGTTCAACGCGGTACCGAAGTTCGTGGTGTCGCGCACGCTCGACGAACCGACCTGGGCCGGCACGACGGTGATCGCCGACCCCGTTCGCGACCTGCCCGCGCTCAAGGAGCGGTTCAGCGAGATCCACCTGATCGGCAGCGGCGACCTGCTGCAGACGCTGCTCGACGAGGACCTCGTCGATCGGCTGAACCTGTTCGTCTACCCCATCGCGTTCGGCACCGGCAAGCGGGTCTTCCGCGACGGGGTGAAGCCCGCGGCGTTCGCGCTCGCCCAGCCCGCGCGCACGTACGGGAGCGGGGCGGTCGGGCTCGTCTACGACCGCGCGGGCGTTCCGGTGACCGGCATCACGATGGGCGAATGAGCCGAGCGGCGAGCGGGAGGTGAACGTGGGTACGCGCGACGAGGGATTCGAACTGCTCGGGGAGATCACGCCCGGACTCCTCGCCGAGCCCGGCGTCGCGTTCGGCCGCATGTTCGGCTCGGAGGGGCTGTCGGTGCGAGGCAAGTTCTTCGCGTTCGTCTCGTCGCAGGGCGACCTGGTCGTGAAGCTCGACGCCGACCGCATCGAGGCGGCCGGGCTCGACAACATGGTGATGCGCGGGCGCCCGATGCGGGAGTGGGCGGTCGTCCCCGTCGCCGAGGGCGTCGACCGGTGGCGGGAGGTCGCGCGCGAGGCGTACGCGTTCGTCGACTCGATCACGCCGCGCTGAGCCGTCAACCGTTCGGGTACAGGGGCAGCAGCCACGGCACCATCGTGATCGCCACGACCATCACGACCAGGGCGAACGGCGTGCCGACGCGCAGGAAGTCGGCGAACCGGTAGCGGCCCGGCCCGAGCACGAGCGTGTTCACGGGCGACGACACGGGCGTCATGAACGCGGCCGAGGCGGCCAGCATGACGACCATCGCGAAGGGGTAGGGCGAGGCATCCAGCTTGTCGGCCGTGGCGATGGCCACCGGACCCATCAGCACCGCCGTCGCCGTGTTCGAGACGAACAGCCCGATCGCCGCGGTCGTCACGAAGAGCCCCGCGAGCAGCACGGTGGGACTCCCCTCGCCGAGGAGGCCGGTCAGGGCGTCGACCGCGAGGTCGATGCCGCCCGTGCGCTCGAGCGCGAGCGCGAACGGCAGCATGCCGACGATCAGCAGCAGCGTCGGCCAGTGGATCGACCGGTACGCGCTCGGCATGTCGATGCAGCCGAACAGGCCCATCATGAGGCACGCGATGAGCGCGGCGATCACGTTCGGCACGAGCCCCGTGACCATGAGCACGACCATGACGACGACGCTCAGCAACGCGAACGGCGCGCGATTCGCCGCGGGCGCCTGCTCGCGCACCTCGGCGGGAAGCTCGAGCGCGACGAAGTCGGCGCTTCGGGCGGTGAACCGCTTGACGTCGCCCCACGCCCCGACCACGAGCAGCGTGTCGCCGAGCTGCACGCGCTCGGCGGCGAGCGAGCCCGGCAACGCCTCGGCGCCGCGGCGCAGGCCGATCACGTCGACCCGGTACAGCTCACGCGTGCGCAGGTCGCCGACCGTGCGCCCGAGCGCTCCCGAGTTCGGCGGCGGCATCACCTCGCCGAGGCCGACCTCGCGGGAACGCTCGGCGAGGAACCCGTCGTCGAGGGGCAGGGCGCGCAGGTGCAGACGGCGCAGCCCAGCCTCGAGATCGTCGCGACGCTCGAAGACGTCGACGAGCAGCACGTCGCCCCGGGCGAGCGGCGCCGACGACCCGGTCGCCGCCACCTGGAGCGTGCGCTGCAACCACCGTCGGCGCTCGACGGCCAGGACGCGGATGCCGTGCCGACGGAGGTCGAGGTCGGCCGGACTCCGTCCGATGAGCGGCGACCCCCGTACGACCTGCACGCGCCGATCGCGTTCGGCGAGCCCGTAGTCGCGCATCAGGTGGCCGTAGGTGCGATCGTCCCCGGTCGAGTCGTCGGCGGTGTCGGCACCGATGAACCGACGAGCCACGAGCATGTAGCCGATGCCGAGGGCCAGCACCACGAGACCGAACGGGGTGACCGAGAAGAACCCGAACCCCGTCTGGCCCGCGCGCACGAGCTCGGCGTCGATCACGAGGTTCGGCGCAGTCGCGATGAGCGTCAGCATGCCGCTGATGAGCGCGGCGACGCTCAGCGGCATCATGAGCTGCCGCGGCGAGACGCCGAGCCGCGCCGCGATGCTCAGCACCACCGGGATGAAGATCGCGACGACCCCGGTCGAGCTCATGAACGCGCCGAGCAGCGCGACGCTCAGCATGAGCAGCACGATGAGCCGGGTACTGCTCGTGCCGGCCCTCGCCGAGAGCCAGTCGCCGAGCCGATAGGTGAGTCCCGTGCGCGAGAGTCCCTCGCCGATGACGAAGAGCGCGGCGATCAGCACGACGTTCGGGTCGGAGAACCCCGACAGCGTCTCGGGCACCGTCAGCACCCCGGTGAGGGGAAGGGCGACGAGCAGGCCCACCGCGACGACGTCCATGCGCGGACGGTTGATCGCGAACATCACGATCGACGCGACGAGCAGGGTGAGTACAACCAGCAGTTGCCAGTTCACGCTGCCACAGTAGCGGTCGGGGCGGCGGGCCGGTCACCCCCTGAGCAGCGCCCGCAGGTTCTGGATCGTGTCGGCGTCGGCCGGCCGCTTGTCGTCGCGGTACTGCTTGACCCGGGCGAAGCGCAGCGCGATGCCGCCCGGGTACCGGCTCGAGCGCTGCACGCCGTCGATCGCGATCTCGACGACGGTGACCGGCTCGACCCAGACCGTGTTCGCCGTGCGCCGCACCTCGATCTCCTGGAAGCGCTCCGTCTGCCAGCGCAGCAGTTCGTCGGTGAGACCCTTGAACGTCTTGCCCACCATCACGTAGCCGCCGGGCTCGCCGAACTCGCCGGCGGGGTCGAGCGCCCCCAGGTGCAGGTTCGAGAGCCAGCCGGTGCGCCGCCCCGAACCCCACTCGCATGCGAGCACGACGAGGTCGTACGTGTGCACGGGCTTGACCTTGACCCAGCTCGACCCACGGCGGCCGGCGGCGTAGGGCGACCCGATCGCCTTCACGACGACGCCCTCCTGACCCGCCGCGATCGCCTCGGCGGAGACGCGCTCGGCGGCCGCGGGGTCGGCCGTCACCTCGCCGGGGATGCGATGCGCGGGCGCGATGCGCTCGAGCTCGGCGAGCCTCGTCGCGAGCGGCTCGTCGAGCAGGTCGCGACCGTCGACGTGCAGCACGTCGAAGAACCACGGATGGAGCACCGTCTCGCGGGCGTGCTCGGCGCCGAACCGCGACATCGTCTCCTGGAACGGTCGCGGCGCCCCCTCCTCGTCGAGCGACAGGGTCTCGCCGTCGAGGATCACGTCGCGCACCGGCAGCGACCGCACCACCTCGACGACCTCGGGCAGGCGGTGGGTGACGTCGGCGAGGTTGCGGGTGAACACGCGCACGTCGTCGCCGGTGCGGTGCACCTGGATGCGCGCCCCGTCGAGCTTGTATTCGACGGATGCCTCGCCCGTGAGCTCGATCGCGGCCGTCGGCGTCGCCGCCGTCGCGGCGAGCATCGGCAGCACCGGACGCCCGACGACGAGCCCGACCGCCTCGAGCTCGGCGGGGGTGCCGGTGAGCGCGAGCCGCGCGGTTTCGCCGAGGTCGCCCGAGAGCATGGCGGCGCGGCGCACGACGTCGCCCGGCCGGTCGGCCGCCCGGGCGACCGCGTCGGTCAGCACGCCCTCGAGGGCGCCCGTGCGCATCTCGCCGAGCAGCACCCCGCCGAGGAAGTGCTGCTCGCGGTCGGTCGCCCGGCCCAGCAGCTCGGTGAGCTCGCGCGCGCGGTCGCCCGACGAACCGGCACCACCGGCCCCGGCGAGTCGGTCGAGCGCGCCGTCGAGGTCGTCGACCGTGAGCGAGGGCTCCGCCGCCGCGGGCGTCGCCTCGACGGCGGCGGCGAGCCCGCGCCAGCCCACGCCGACCCGGCCCTGGCGCGGCTTGCCGACGAGGAATCCGACGGCCGGCGCGATCTCGTCGGGTTCGAGTCGGCGCAGCAGCGCAGCCAGCGCGTCGACCTTGGCGAGGCGCGAACGGGTCGAGGCGACGGTGTCTGACGTGGTGACGAGCTCTTCGAGCAGCACGCGCCCAGTCTGGCACCAGCCGCCGACATGCCACGCGTCCGTCGAGTGTACGCGCGCAGCGCCGTATCGAGACCACGGGTGACACGGGGCAGTGGTGGTCACGATACGCGCTGCGCCCTACTCGACCGACCGGAAACGTACCCTTGAGGGATGACCTCCGTGCTCGCCGCCGACGACTGGCGCGCCCGCGCCGCGGCGCACGCCGAGCGGGCCGACGCCCTCACGGCGGGTCATCGCGCCCGCGCGGCCGCGCGCGAGAAGCACCCGATCGAGGACTTCCTCTTCACGTACTACTCGTACTCGCCGAGCCTGCTGCGCCGGTGGCATCCCGGGCCGGGCGTCGAGCTCGACGAGGCCGCCGGCACCGAGCGCGCGGGCTGGCGCTGGTACGCGCCGGGCGCGGCGTCCGGGTCGATCGTCGTCGACCGCGACGCGATGACGGCCGAGAAGGGCCCCATGCTCGCGACGGTCGAGCGGATGCTGCGGCTCACGGCGAAGCGCGCCGGCGCGTTCGGCTGCTTCGGGCTGCACGAATGGGCCATGGTGTACCGCCAGGACGATCACCGCCACCCCGTGCCGCTGCGGCTCGGCCAGGCGGCGACCGACGACGTCGTCGAGGCGAACGAGCTGCGCTGCACCCACATCGACGCGTTCCGCTTCTTCACGCCCGACGCGGTGCCGCGCAACCGTTTCGAGCCGACGCGCGAGTCGCAGCCCGCGCTCGAGCAGCCCGGCTGCCTGCACGCCAACATGGACGTGTACAAGTGGGCGGTGAAGCTCGGTCCGCTCGTGCCGGGCGAGTTGCTGCTCGACGCGTTCGAGCTGGCCCGAGACATCCGCTATCTCGACATGCAGGCCTCGCCCTACGACATGGAGCCGTGGGGCGGCGCGCCCGTGCGCATCGAGACCGCCGACGGCAAGGCCGAGTACGTGCGCCGTCAGCGCGGGTTCGCCGAGCGCGCGAACGGGTTGCGTCGCCGCATCCTGGACGCCGCGTTCGCGAGCGTGCAGTCGGTCGAGTAGGCGCCTCGGGTCGGTGGTCTCGATACGCGCTCCGCGCTACTCGACCGACCGTTGGCCGCGTGACGGTGGTCTCGATACGCGCTCCGCGCTACTCGACCGACCGTCGGCTTCGGGTCGGTGGTCTCGATACGCGCTCCGCGCTACTCGACCGACCGTCGGCGATCAGGGCACCTGGTAGCCGGCAGCGCGGAAGAGCTCGTACCACTCGGGGCGCGTGAGCGGCACGGCCGAGCCCGCGGCCGCGTCGGCGACGCGCGACGCGTTCGTCGTGCCGAGCACGACCTGCATGTTCGCGGGATGCCGGGTGATCCACGCGGTCGCGATCGCGATCGGCGTCACGTCGTACTTCTCGGCGAGCCGGTCGATGGCCGCGTTGAGCTCGGGGTAGTCGGCCGATCCGAGGAAGACGCCGTTGAAGAAGCCCGCCTGCAACGGCGACCAGGCCTGGATCGTGATGCCGTTCATGCGGCAGTAGTCGACCACTCCGCCGTCGAGCATCGTCGACTGCCAGAAGCCCTGCATGTTCGCCGAGATGCCCTGGGCGATGATCGGCGAGTGCGTGATCGACAGCTGCAGCTGGTTCGCGACGATCGGCTGGCGCACCGATCGGCGCAGCAGTTCGATCTGGCTCGGCGTGTGGTTCGAGACGCCGAAGGCGCGCACCTTTCCGGATGCATCGAGCTCGTCGAACGCTCGGGCGACCTCGTCGGGCTCGACGAGCGCGTCGGGTCGGTGCAGCAGCAGGATGTCGAGGTAGTCGGTCTGCAGCGCGCGCAACGAACCCTCGACCGACTCGATGATGTGCTCGTACGAGAAGTCGAAGTACGGGCCGTCCTTCACGATGCCGCACTTCGTCTGCAGGATGACCTGCTCGCGCTCGGCCGGCGAGAGCTGCATCGCCTCGGCGAACCGGCGCTCGCACGCGTGCAGCGTCTCGCCGTAGATGTCGGCGTGGTCGAAGAAGTCGATGCCCGAGTCGCGGGCGGTGCCGACGAGGGCGCGCACCTCGTCGTCGCCGAGCTGTTCGATGCGCATGAGGCCGAGGACGACGTTGGGCGCCGCGATGCCGGCGAGATCGATGGTCTTCACGAGTCCCCACCCTAGCGAGGGGGTCTCGATACGCGTGCTCCTCCGTCGCACGCTACTCGACCGGCGGAGGGCGTGCTCCTCCGTCGCGCGCTACTCGACCGGCGTGGCCACCCACTCGTCGAACGTCTGGTGCGCCCGGATGGCCGCGGGCCCGGGCAGCGTGACGCCCGCGCGCATCGCCGCGAACTGCTTGCCGGGCACCGACACCGGGATGACCGGTCCCCGGAGCCCGCGAGCGCGTGCGAGCTTGCGGATCATCTCGTCCAGCCGCTCCTCGCGCGGACCTGCGAGGTCGGCGACGTGCCCGGACGGCCCGGCCTCGGCGAGCGCGACGAGCCGTTCGCCGACCTCTCGGGCGGCGACGGGCGCGGTGCGCACCTTGGGCGCGAGATGCAGGCCCGCGAACGACATGCCGTCGAGCATCTGCCCGGCGAACTCGTGGAACTGCATGGCCCGCTGGATGGTCCACGGCACGTCGCCCTGCTCGACGACCCGCTCCTGTGCGAGCTTCGCGGCGTAGTAGCCGTAGGGCGCCCGGTCGATGCCGACGATCGACAGCAGGACGTGGTGCCCCACGCCGGCGGCGGCCTCGGCGGCGAGCAGGTTGCGGGACCCGGTCGTGAAGAACTCCTCGGCCTTCTTGGCGTCGAGCGTCGTCAGGTTGGACGTGTCGACGGCGACGTCGACGCCCTGCATCGCCTCGGCGAGTCCCTCGCCCGAGATCACGTCGACTCCGGCGGAGCGGGTGAGCACGACCACCTCGTGCCCGCGCTCGCGGGCGGCCTCGACGACGTGGCGTCCGACGGTTCCGGTTCCTCCGGCGACGGCGATCTTCATGATGGTCTCCTCTGCGGTCGGGCCGCGATGCGGCGGCGTCGAGGCATCCGTTCGCCTCTTCACCATCTCGACGACGCAGCCCGTCGGAATGCAAGGTGCCGCGCACCCCGGCGAGTGCCATGCTGGGGAGCATGCCCGATGCGCCCTCGATTCCGCTCGATGCGCGCGATGCGACGCTCGACGCCGAGCGGCCGGCCCTGGTCGGCCTCGCGTTCCGCATGCTCGGTACCGTCGCCGACGCCGAGGACGCCGTGCAGGACGGCTTCACCCGCTGGTACCGGATGCCTCGTGGCGAGCGGGACGCGGTCGACAATGCCGGTGCGTGGCTCATGCGCACGGTGAGCCGGATCTGCCTCGACCAGCTCGGCTCGGCGCGCCACCGGCGGGAGCAGTACGTCGGCGAGTGGCTGCCCGAGCCCCTGCCGACGGCCGACGCGGCGCGGTTCGCGGTTCGCGCCGCCGACGATCCCCTCGATCGCGCGATGCTCGACGAATCGGTCTCGACGGCGCTGCTCGTCGTGCTCGAGTCGCTCACGCCCGCCGAGCGGGTCGCGTTCGTGCTGCACGACGTGTTCGCCATGCCGTTCGCCGAGATCGCGGAGGTCGTCGGGCGTACGCCCGCCGCCTGCCGGCAGCTGGCCGCCTCAGCCCGGCGGCACGTGCGCGAGCGTCGCGCCGGCGTCGTGAGCCGCGAACGCCACGACGAAGTGGTGCGGGCGTTCGTCGCCGCGGCCGGAACGGGTCGACTCGAGTCGCTGCTGTCGCTGCTCGACCCCGACGTCGTGCTCGTCTCCGACGGCGGGGGCTTCGCCTCGGCGACACGTCGCCCCGTGCTCGGCCCCGACCATGTCGCCCGGTTCATCGCGGGCATCCTCGAGCAGCGTGGCCCCGCGCTCGAGTGGTCGATGCACGAGACGGCCGACGGGCTCACGCTCGCCTTCGGCGAGGACGGCGTCGTCGACACGGTCGCCGTCGTCGAGGTGCGTGGAGATGCGATCAGCCGCACCTGGATCATGCGCAACCCCGAGAAGCTCCGGCGGTGGAACGCGCCGGCGACCGGCGCACCGCCCGTATCCTGAGCCCGTGGAGTTCGAGTTCAGCGGCGAGCTGTGGTTCTGGAAGGGGCCCGCGCCGTGGCACTTCGTGTCGGTGCCCGGTCCGGTGTGCGACGACCTCGCCGCGATCGCGCCGCTCGTGAGCTACGGCTGGGGCATGGTGCCGGCGACGGTGCGCATCGGCGGCAGCGAGTGGCCGACCGCCCTCTGGCCGAAGGACGGCGGATACATCGTGCCCGTCAAGGCGTGGGTGCGCGCCGCCGAGTCGCTCGAGGTCGGCGACGTCGTCGGGGTGCGGCTCAGCGTCGGAGGGCCCTGAGCCGCACCCGGCCGGCGCCGCGTCAGGCGTCGGCCTTCGCGGTGAGGGGCGCCCAGGCGAAGCCGTCGGGGTCGGTGGTCGCGGCGTCGCCCGTGATGACGAGCCGGTGCGAGCCGGTGCCCGCCTCGGGCACGCCCGCGTCCTTCGCGAGTGCGCGCCGCTTGTACAGGCCGAGCCCGATGCGGCTGCCGGGCGTCTCGAACTCGGCGTAGCTGCCGAAGCTCTTGCCCACGGCGAAGCCGTGCTCGCCGTAGAACCGCTTGCTCGCGGACACGTCGTCGACGCCGAGGAGGAGCACCATGCGGTCGAACGCCCTGCTGACGGGCTCGGTGTCCTTCTTGGCCGAGGTCGCGAACTTCCAGATCGCGCCGTCGGGCGCCTGCACCGAAGCGCCGACGCCCCAGAGCGACTTGGCGACGGGCTTCAGCACGGTGGCTCCGGCGGCGACGGCCGCGTCGAACAGGGCCTGCACGTTGCCGGGCTGCGCGACGACGAGCGACAGCGTGTACCCGCGGAAGCCGGTCGACGGCTCGGTGGCGAGCCGGGTGCGCAGTCGGCCGTCGAGGCCGAGCGCGTCGGTGTAGAAGCGGTCGGCGGCAGCGGGGTCGTCGACGTCGATGGTGATGGATTCGATGGTTGACATGTCGATCACGCTACGAGCGGGGCGGGCACGGGCGCTTCTCGAATCCTGACCGATGCTCGCGTCGATTCTGGCAACGCAAACATGTTTACGTTGACATTTCGAATGGCGCGCCCATAGCATGGCGACCGCCAGGCGTCGCCGCGAGTGCAGCCCGACCCCGTGACGACGCGGAGAGAAACGAACAGGGAGGTTCGAATGCATCGTCGCATCGCGACGCTCGCGGTAGCCGTGGTCACCGCGGCACTCGCCGTCTCGACCGTCGTCCCCGCGCACGCGGAGACCGAGTCGGCACCCATCGCCCAGCTCACCGGGCCGCAGCTCGCGGCCTCGTGGACGGCGCCGCTGAGCACGAGGGGCCGGTACATCGTCGACGCCGACGGCGACCGGTTCAAGCTCGAGTCGGCCAACTGGGACGGCGCACAGGGCCACTGGAACGGCAGCGGCGACAAGAACGACCCGGCCAACCACAACAGCGGCATGAGCTACGACATCCCCATGGGGCTCGACCGCGTGCCGATGGCGACGCTCATGAGCGACTTCCACGGGCTCGGGCTCAACAGCATCCGGCTGTCGTACTCGAACGAGATGCTCGGGATGACGACGCCGGTGCCCGACGTCGCGGTGACGGCGAACCCCCAGCTGAAGGGCAAGACGCCGCTGCAGGTCTTCGACGCGGTCGTCGCGGCGCTCACGGCCGACGGCTTCGCCGTGATCCTCAACGACCACACCACCACCTCGCGCTGGTGCTGCGGAACCAACGACGGCAACGAGCGGTGGAACAGCAGCCAGACCACCGAGAAGTGGATCAGCGACTGGGTGATGCTGACCGAGCGCTACGAGGACAACCCCCGCGTCGTCGGCATGGACCTGCGCAACGAGGTGCGGCGCGACATCCTGAACGACGCGAACTGGGGCTGGGGCGACGCCCACGACCTCTATCAGGCCTACCAGCGGGCCGGCATCGCCATCCAGCAGGCGAACCCCGACGTGCTCGTCATCATGGAGGGCATCAACTGGCAGGGCATCCCGACCGACCTGACCTTCCACGACCGCCCGCACCTCAAGCCCGTCGCGAACCTCTCGAACGCCCTCCCGTACCCCGACAAGCTCGTCTACTCCGCGCACATCTACGCCTACACCGGGCCGAAGCACACGGGCGCGACGGGCCTCGGTGAGACCACCGACCCCCGCTACCGCGACCTCACCCAGAGCGAACTCGTCGACGAGGTGGACCGGGCCGCCGCCTACGTCACCACGGCAGGCCAGCACTACACCGCGCCCGTGTGGTTCAGCGAGTTCGGCATCGGCCACGCCGCCGACACCGGCGCGCTCGACAAGGCCTGGTGGACGAACTTCACCGACATCCTCGCGGCCAACGACAGCGACTTCGCGGCGTGGCCGCTCGTCGCCCAGGCGGACGCCGCGGGCAACTTCGCCGACGGCTACGCACTGCTCGCATACAAGCCCGACGGCACGAAACTCAGCATCGCCGACGACTGGCGCTACCCGCAGTGGGTGAAGCTCGTGAACGCGAACGGCAAGACCGGTCCCGTGGCATCCGTGCCGCGCTGGAACATGATCGGCAGCGGCAGCTTCGTCGACAGCCAGTCGTCGCTGCGCATGCTGCAGGCGGGCGACTGGTCACCGGGCCAGTGGAAGGGCACCTGCCCCGACAGCCAGCGACTGCAGGGCATCGCACGGGGCACCAACCGCGGCCTCTGCACCGACGTCGGGGGCATCGCCACCTCGAACCCGCGCGTGCAGAGCGGTCAGGGCAACATCACGAACGACTGGGCCTCCGGCTATGACAAGCTGCAGTGCAACCCCGGCGAGGTCGCGGTCGGCTACAGCCTCGGCACCGGCGGCGGCACCAAGGCCGCGATGTGGAACCTCGTCTGCGCGACGAGCACCACGGCGCTGCCGGCGAGCCAGGGCCGCCTGATCTGGTTCGACCACGGCGACAACCGCCCGGCCGGCGGCGGCTCGACCGCGAGCGACTGGGCGCCCGGCAACTACAAGGGCCAGTGCAAGGACACCGAGTACATCGCCGGCGTGGCCTTCACGTATCGCTGGATGCACGGCGGCGTGCCCGACGCGCTGCTCTGCAAGCCGCTGAGCTGAGCGGCGGACGACGAACGGGGCCGGGTCGCGATCGCGACCCGGCCCCTTCATCCCGCCCCGGCTGCTCGGCCGGCGTCCACACGTGACCGGTGAGACTAGCGAGCCGTTCCCGACATCGAGAGCGAATCGGCCTCCGACGCTTGACGCGAGACTTCGCGATCGCCTAGGTTCAACCCCAACTTAGTTTACTAAGTCAACAAAGTCACCAGCGCGAAGCCCTCCGGCGGCGACGCGTTCACAACTTTCACACTCCTCGGATTCGTCGCCGGTGACGAGTCACCGCGACGGATCAGAGGCAACACTGACCCACCCTGGGTCGAGGAGGCTGGATGATGCGCCCGATAGCAGGCCGCAAAATGATGCTCGGAACGGTGCTGATGTCAGCGTTGACGCTGTCATTGCTGTCCCCCTGGGTTGCGAACGCGGAGCCGTCCGCAACGCGGCCGTGCAAGTACGACCTGTATCCCAAGGTCCACAGCTGCACCTCTGGGCCGAGAAGCATGGCGATTCCGGAACAGACGACGATCAATCTCGTCGTCGACGATGGCGTCGGCCCCAACACCGCCGCCAAAGCGGAGGCACTGTTCGAGACGCGTGGCTTCGCGGTGACGACGGCGAGCCCGGACTCATCGCGGCGCGACATCGACGTTCTGGTGGGTATCGACGACGACGAGGGCGCCGATGACGCCTACCTCGACGGGACGTACGACCCGGCTCGTTCAATTGCCAACGACGACGGCTACGTACTCGAGATCAATGCCGCCGATCGGGTTGTCGCCATCGAGGGCAGGGACAACGACGCTGCGTTCTACGGCGTGACCACCCTCGATCAGATCCTCAGCCAGGCGGGCGTGGTCCTCCGCGACACACTGATCGAGGACTACGCGGACGTCAAGTTCCGGGGATTCATCGAGGGCTTCTATGGAACCCCCTGGTCGCACGAGAATCGGAAGGACCTCATGGTCTTCGGTGGCGATCACAAGATGAACTCCTACCTCTACGGACCGAAGAACGATCCCTACCACGCCGCCCGCTGGCGAGAGCCGTATCCCGCCGAGAAGCTTGCTGAACTGAAGGAGTTGGTCGACACGGGACGTGAAACCAACGTGCAGTTCGTCTGGGCGGCACACGTCGGCGGCAAGATCGACCTCGGCTCCGATGCGGATGTCCGAGCCCTCGAGGACAAGTTCGATCAGCTCTACGAGATCGGAGTCCGACAGTTCGCGATCTTCTTCGATGACGCCGCGACGAACAACGATCAGTTGGTGAACTTCATCACCCGCATCGATCGCGAGTACATCAAGCCCAAGGGCGACGTCCGCCCCATCATCTTCTGCCCGCAGTACTACCGAAAGGACGGCGGCAGTCAAGCGACGATCAACTACCTGAAGAGCATCAGCCGTTTCCCGAAGGATGTGGAGATCATGTGGACCGGCGACAACGTGGTGTCGCCGGTCTCGCAGAGCGCCATCGACTGGGTGACGCAATACATCGACCGGCCCGTCTACATGTGGTGGAACTACCCGGTCAACGATCTCGGGCGCGCCGGATATGTCCATATGGGACCGTCGAAGGGCCTGCACGCGGGCGTAGAGAACGTCTCCGGCTTCGCCGCGAACCCGATGAATCAGGCCCAGGCATCGAAGGTCTCCCTCTTCAGCGTCGCGGACTACACGTGGAACACCGACGATTACAATGCAGACCTGATTTGGCAGGCCTCGTTCGCCCGCATCATCCCGGACGATGCGACGGCGGCCCGGGCGTTGCGGATCTTCTCGGCCCATGCCTCAGCCGGCCTGAATCCGTTCGACACCCCGGAGTCCGCCTATCTGCTGCCGGAGCTGGCCTCCTTCAAACAACTGCTCGCTGCCGACGGCGAGGTCGACGAATCGGGCGCGACCCTGATCCGATCCTTCGACGAGATCAGCAGCGCGGTCGACACGCTCGAGGCGTACGACGGATCGAACGGCATCTCCGGAGAACTGGGGCCCTGGCTCGACGAGCTCAAACGGATCGCGCAAGTGAGCCGGGCCGCGGTTCAGGGAATCCTCGACCTGGACGACCTCACTCCGGATGATCCGGCGTCGATCCGAGCTGCGATGACCCTCATCTCGGACCAGCGAGCCGGCCTCAAGGCCGCAGTCTCGTCTTCGCCGAAGGTGATTGCGCAGAAGGAGCTCGTTCCCTTCATCGAGGAGATCCTCTCGCTCGTCGAGATTCGACTCATGAACGCGCTCTCGCTGCCGCCCAAGATGCATGGCTTCGGAAGCACGACCTTGGACTACCCGAAGATGCTGGACGGCGACCTGTCCACAGCGGCCGGATCGGGCGCATTCGTGTCCCGTGGAGCGTACTTCGGTGTGAATCTCGGCAGAACGACGCGTATCGACAACGTGCTCATCAGCATGGACGCCAAGAACTACTACAAGCAGGGCGTGCTCGAGGCATCGATCGACAACGCCACCTGGTTCGAAGTGGCCGGTTTCGACAGCAGTTCGGTCTCCGCTCGGCAACTCGACGTCGAAGCACAGTTCCTGCGCTACCGCGCCACCGACGAGTTCACGGATGAGGTCACCGGCTCGCCCAATCGCGGGTTGTCGGTCAAGGAGTTCCGCGTGAACGTGGAAGACCCTGCCGAGGTCTTCACGAACGTGGCCGGTCTGCAGGGTCGTGCCCTGTCCTTCGAAGGATCGACCGTCGCGCTGCGAGGCTCCGGCGATCTCACCGTGGACCCGGGAGAGTACTTCGGCTTCCGCTTCAACAAGCTCAAGAACGCGCATTCGCTGAGGATCGACGATGATCTGAGGTTCCTGAGCGCCGAGTTCTCGACCGACGGACGTGCATGGACCGCGATGAACTGGTCGGATCCGCGCATCAACGCAGCGACGTACATTCGCGTGGTGAACACGTCGACGGTCGCGCAGGACATCGCGCTACAGGAGCTCTCCGTTGCACTCGGCGGCTCCATCCGCCCCACGGCGAGCGCGCACAACGTGAGCGTCTACTCCGGAAAGGTCGAGAACATCGTCGACGGCGACCCGGCCACGTCCTTCTGGCTCCGAGGGGCGGGCGGTGACCGGCACTTCGTCTTCGATCTGGGACGCGAAATCCCGGTCTACGACCTGTTGATCAGATCGGAGAAGGACCTCGTGTCTTCGGGCAGCATCGAGTTGAGTTCTGACGGGACGAACTGGCGTGATCCGGTCACGTTCACCAAGGCCGGGGCCGACAACGTCGTGAAGCTCGGCGGCGAGTCGGCTCGCTACGTGAAGCTGACGGACGGCGTGCAGAGCAACTGGCTCAAGCTGCTGGACGTCGCGGTCAATTCGACTGTCGACGAAGACACCGCGGTGCTCAGCGGTGATCCGGGCGGCCTCGAGACGCTGCTCGATCTCGACCTCTTCACCTCCGTCGACGTGGGCGACGCGGCCGGCGCATTGACGTACAGCAACGTCAACACGCCCGCCGCGAGCAAGCTCATCCTGGTCAAGGACGAGGAATCGGAGGTCGACCTGAAGGTCAAGCCGGCTGACGGTCAGGAGTGGATCGATGCGGGGACACTGACCGGCGGTTATGTCAACGTCGATCTGAGCAGGTTCGGCGAGATCTCCGAGTTCAAGCTGCAATGGACCTCGGGCTCGGGACTGCGGCTGAACGAGTTGTTCGTCGGGACGCTCGTCTAGGAACGACGAACGGGGCCGGGTCGCGATCGCGACCCGGCCCCTGCTCGTTCGGGCGTCAGGCGAGCGGCGCGAGCCGCACCTCCTGCAGCACCTCGCCGCCGAGGTCGCGCATCGTGAGCACGAGCTCGTCGGCACTCGCCTCGCCGTCGATCCAGGCGGCCGCCTCGTCGGAGGCGACGTCGAAGTCGGGCCCGCCGCCGATGAGCTGCGCGTACGGGAAGTCCTCGGTCGCCGGCATCCAGGTCTGGTAGTGGGTGTGCCCCGAGACGACGATCTGCGCGCCCCACTCCACGAGCACGTCGTGCCAGGCGTCGCGGCTCATCCGGCTGAACCAGTCGTAGCCCTCGGCGTCGTAGTCGACCTCGGCCTCGTCGACCCAGCGCAGCGGGATGTGGCAGAAGACGACCCGGTACGGGGCATCCCGGAGCTCGGGACGTGCCGTGACCTCGCGCAGCCACTCGGCCTGCTCGGCCCGCAGCGGCTCGAAGGCGACGCGCCCCTGGAACGTCGGGTGGGCGTCGGGCTTGTCCTCGCCGGTGTGCAGCACGATGCAGGCCACCGGCCCGATGCGGAACGCGGTGAAGGGCCGCCCCTCGGGCGTGGCGACGAAGTCCTCGAACTGGTACGCCCAGGTGCCGCGCACGTCGTGGTTGCCGACCACGATCGCGAGGGGGCGCCCGGCGCTGACGTCGAGACCCGCCGGGTTCAGCACCGTCGAGGTGAACCACGACGGGTCCTTCCAGTCGTTGCAGAGGTCGCCGTTCCACACGAGCACGTCGACCTCGGGGGTCGCCTCGTGCAGCGCCCGCAGGGTGTCGTCCTCCTGGTGGGTGTCGTTCCACACGGCGAAGCGCGCGCGGTCGGATGCCGCGTCGAGGGTGCGCACGGGCTTCCAGTCGCTCTCGTGGCGATCGCTCGGAGCCTCGACCGCCTCGGTGACCGAGCGCACGCGCAGGGCGGTGCCCGCGGGCCAGCCGGCCGTGCGCACGCGGAGCACCCGGTCGCCCTGCGGCACCATGCCGAAGGCGTCGGCGGTCGCGGTGCCGCGCGTGCCGTCGGCGGTCTCCCACTCCAGCCATCCGCGGCTGAGCCGGCTCACGCCCCAGACGACCTCGAACCCGTCGGCGCGCGGCGCCATCACGACGGGCGGGCTCGTCACGAGCGGTTCGGTCATCGACCGCCCCCGAGCTCGAGGAGGAAGCGGAATCGCAGGTCGTCGTCGAACCACATCGTGAAGTTCGTACCCCACACGTTGTTGTGCAGGTTGACGTGGAAGCCGTCCTCGGGGTCGGGCACCGTGTTGTCGAAGCGATAGAGCGCCGGACGGCCGACCGCGACGAGCGCCGCGTCGAGCGGCCGCAGCGAGAAGCTCCGCTCCGCGGAGTGCGCGACCTCGGCGACCGCGTGCAGGCTGCGATTGCCGTTCCGCACGACCGCTTGCGGGTCGACCGGCGTGTCGATCTTCGTGAGCCGCCAGTCGCCGGGCTCGGTGCGCGGACGGAACGCCAGCCAGCTCGCTTCGGGCAGCCGCGAGGCGTCCTTGTCGCACAGGTCGAGCGTGATCGAGATCGGCCCGGCCTCGGCCGGGAACCGGTAGGCGAGCCGGATGTCACGGGCCCCGCCCCACGCCTCGCACGCCGCCTGCGGCAGGGCGAGTCGCAGCACGACGACCGTTGCTTCGGCATCGTCGGCCCGCTCGGCCGACACGACCGTCGGCGCGAACGTCGTGGCCGGCAGGGTCTCTGCGATCGCGAGCCCGGGCTTCGACTGGTCGGGGATCGCCCACATCGCGTGCTCGTCGAGGTCGCGGCAGTACTCCTCGACCCAGCGGACCTCGTCGCGCTCGTCGAACGTCTCGTACCGGTAGGCGGCGAGCGGATGCTCCGGGCCGGCCCACTCGGTGCCGTCGGCGTCGACCAGGGAGACGAGGGCGCCGTCGGCGCCGAAGCGCACGCGGTAGGCGCCGACGGCGTGGTCGGCGCCGAGGTCGATCGGCGTCGCGGCCGTTCCCTCGGCGTCGGCGGGCCGGGTGCCCGCGATCGCCGCCTCCGCCTCGGTGCGGCGCTCGGGCGAGAGCGCGGCGAGCGCGCGGTCGAGGTGGGCGCGCTGCTCGGCCCACGACGCTTCGAACGCCGAGTAGCGCAGACCCTGCGGGTTCGGGTGCTCGGTGTACGCCCAGGCGTACTCGTCGAACTCGTCGGGATTCGCGGTCGGGTCGATGACGTCGGCCGCGCGGGCGCGCCGGAAGGCGGCCTTCTCGTAGTTCACGTAGTCGGGCAGGTGGGTCTTCAGATCCTCGCCCCAGGTGTGCTCGGGCACGAGCAGGAGGCCGTCGCTGAACGCGTCGCACTCCTCGGTGCCGGGCACGAGGGCGCCGGTCGCCACCCACTCGGCCCGGAGCCGCAGCAGGGCGCGGAGCCGCGCCGTCTGCACCGGGTCGCTCCCGACGCCGTGGATCCAGGAGTCCCCGATCTCGTGCTCGAGCACGGGCAGGCCCTCGCGCACCGCGACGACGCCCGCGCTGAACGCCTCGAGCGTCGAGGCGACCACCCGGGCCTCCGGGTACTCCGCCTGGAGCTGGGCGAAGAGCTCCTCGACCTCCTCGACCGGGGGCGGGCCGAAGTTGTCCCCGGTGTGCGCGAGGTGCAGTGCGTCCGTACCGCCGGGCACGACCGCGAGCCCGAGATCGGTCGCCCCGTAGCTGCGCGCGTAGTTGACGACGACCTCGCTGCCGTCGGGCGCCCGCCAGACGAAGAACTCGGGCACGTCGGGCACCGCCGAGGCGCCGTTCACGCCGAGGTGCAGGTACTCGATGCCGCTGCGCGCGAGGAAGGGCACGAGACCGATCGTGTGGCCGGGGACGTCCGTCATCTTCGCGGCGGTCGTGCGGTGGCCGAAACCGGCATCGAGCTTGCGGCCGATCGCGATCGCGTGCTCGACGAGTCCGGGATCCATGAGCTCGGTGTGCGTGGTCAGGGGCAGTGCGTGCCAGGTGACGTGGCCCGCACGGATCGCCCGCTCCAGCGCCTCGCGCTCGTCGGGGCCGCCGAGGCGGAGCGCCTCGTGGATGAGCCACGAGCCGGTCGTCCAGATGAAGCGGGCCGGTCCGCCGCGGCGCTCGAGCTCCTCCGCGAGCGAGATGGCGCGCGGCAGGTACTCGTGCACGTAGCGATCGGTGACGTTGGCGGCGGTGTCGGTGAAGCCCAGGTCGAGGTGGGTCTTGAAGACGACGTGGATCGTGCGGACATCGGGGGCGGTGGTCATGCGGTCATCCAAACTGCGGTGTCGGGTTCGAGGATACGGGCGGTGAGCGGGGCGCTCGCGAGGAGGATCTCGCCGAGCGGCAGCGGCACCGGCTGGTCGCCGGTGTTCGCGAGTACGGTGACGTCGCCGTTGCGGAAGGCGAGCACGTGGGGCGGGTGGCCGTCGAGCCAGTCGAGGTCACCGGTGCCGAGGGTGCGTTCGCGGCGGACTGCGAGGGCCCGCCGGTACAGGTTCACGGTCGAGTCGGGGTCGATCCGCTGCCGATCGCGCGCGAGCTGCGCCCAGGCGGGCGGCTGGGGCAGCCACGACGCGCCGTTCCCGCTGAAGCCGTAGCCGGGCGCATCGGCCTCCCACGGAATCGGCACGCGGCATCCGTCGCGCCCGTACTGCTCGCCGCCGGTGCGGAAGAAGGTCGGGTCCTGGCGTGCGGCATCGGGGATCCCGGTGACCTCGGGCAGCCCGAGCTCCTCGCCCTGGTAGACGTACGCCGAACCGGGCAGCGCGAGCATGAGCAGTGCGAGCGCGCGGGCGCGCGGGAGCGAGTCCGCGTACGCGGGCACGCCCGACGAACGCGGCCCGAGGCCGCCCTCCCGCTGCGGGGCCGTCATCGAGAGCCCCGTCGCCGGCCGAACGGAGTCGTGGTTCGACGAGACCCAGGTCGCCGGCGCCCCGACCGACGGATACGCCTCGAGGGCGTCGTCGATCGCGCGGCGCAGCGCCGCGGCATCCCAGACGTCGAACAGGTCGTTGAACGCCTGGTGCATCTCGTCGGGGCGGACCCAATCGGCCCTGCGGATGAGCGGCTTGATCCACGCCTCGGCGACGAGGACGCGATCGCCCGGGTAGGCGTCGACGATCGTGCGCCAGTCGCGGAAGACGTCGTGCACCTCGGGCTGCCCGTCGAACGGCGCGAATCCGTCGGCATCGGGGTCGTGATCGGGCAGTCCCTCCGCCTTCACGAGGCTGCTCGCCACATCGACGCGGAATCCGTCGATACCCCGGTCGAGCCAGAAGCGGAGGATGCGGCGGAACTCCTCGCGCACGTCGTCGTTGCGCCAGTCGAAGTCGGGCTGCGACGAGTCGAAGAGGTGCAGGTACCACTGCCCCGGCGTGCCGTCGGCCTCGGGCACCCGGGTCCAGGCCGGGCCGCCGAAGTGCGACATCCAGTTGTTCGGCGGCTCGTCGCCGCCGGGGCCCCGGCCGTCGCGGAACAGGTACCGGGCGCGCTCGCGGCTGCCCGGGCCGGCCGCGAGGGCGGCCTGGAACCACGGGTGCCGGTCGGAGGAGTGGTTCGGCACGAGGTCGGCGATGACGCGGATGCCTCGGGCGTGCGCCGCGGCCACGAGCCGGTCGAAATCGGCGAGCGTGCCGAAGAGCGGGTCGACGTCGCAGTAGTCGGCGACGTCGTAGCCGGCGTCGCGCTGCGGCGATACGTAGAACGGCGAGAGCCAGAGGGCGTCGATCCCGAGCTCGACGAGTGCGTCGAGCCGCGCGGTGATGCCGGGCAGGTCGCCGACGCCGTCGCCGTCGGAGTCGGAGAACGAGCGCGGGTACACCTGGTAGATCACCGCCGATCGCCACCACTCGCCGCCGGCGGATCCGCCGGTGGGCGGCAGCCCGGCCACCGCTTCCTGCACCGTGCCGTCCGACATCGGGCCCTCCTCTTCTTCGAAGACGATCCTCGCGCCGATCGACGGCGCGAGGATTTCTGTTTGCGTAAACATGATCCTCCCGTATACTCCACTGGGAACGCAAACATTCACGAAGGAGTGCGATCGCGCATGACGAAGACGTCACCCGCCCGAGGTGCGAGAGCAGGCCGCCGATGACCGCGGTGCACGCGAAGGCGGAGCCGCCCGCGGGCGTCTCCTACGCGACCTACGCGAGCCGAGTCGCGCCCGGCTCCGAGGCGTCCCGCACCGGGCGCCGCCGGGTGCGCCGCGACTGGGCCGGCTGGTGGTTCGTCGGGCCGTTCATGCTCGTGTTCGCGCTCGTGCTCATCGCGCCGCTGGTGTATGCGATCTACCTCAGCCTCTTCCGCGAGACGCTCGTCGGCGGCACGCACTTCGTCGGGCTCGAGAACTACGGCCTCGCACTCACCGACCCGAAGTTCTGGGACGCGACGATCCGGGTCACGATCTTCCTCTGCGTGCAGGTCCCGATCATGCTCGGGCTCGCGCTCTTCGTGGCCCTCGCGCTCGACAGTGCGCGCCTGCGTTTCGTTCCGCTGTACCGGCTCAGCATCTTCCTGCCGTACGCCGTTCCGGGCGTCGTCGCCGTCATGATCTGGGGCTACATGTACGGCTCGCAGTTCGGGCTCGTCGCCGACCTCGAGCACTGGCTCGGCATCTCCCTGCCCGCCCCGCTCTCCGAGAGCTACATCATGCCCGCGATCGGCAACATCGTGACCTGGGAGTTCGTCGGCTACAACATGCTGATCTTCTTCTCGGCGCTGAAGGCCGTGCCGCAGGAGCTCTACGAGGCGGCCGAGATCGACGGCGCGGGCGCCTTCCGCACGATCTTCGCGATCAAGATCCCCTCGATCCGCGGCGCGATCCTCGTGGCGACGATCTTCTCGATCATCGGCAGCTTCCAGCTCTTCAACGAACCGGCCGTGCTGCAGTCGATCGCCCCGAACGTCATCACGAGCTACTTCACGCCGAACCTCTACGCGTTCAACCTGTCGTTCGCCGGCCAGCAGTTCAACTACGCCGCGGCGATCGCGATCGTCTCGGGCCTCATCACGATGGTCGTCGCGTACTTCGCGCAGTCGACGGGCAACAAGCAGGAGAAGCGCTGATGACCACCGAATCGATCACCACCGCCGGTCGTCGTCCGAGCCGCCTCGCGAGCGGGCGCATCCCGTTCGCGGGCCGCCCGGCCGCGCGCCGCAGCCCCCGCAACCGCCGCGCGTCGATCACCCTGACGGTGCTCATGCTGCTCATGCTGCTCTACTGCGTCGTGCCGCTGTTCTGGCTCGTGATCAACTCGACCAAGAGCCAGGCCGACCTCTACGACACCTTCGCGCTCTGGTTCGCGCCCGACTTCGCGCTCTTCGACAACATCGTCGAGGTGTTCACCTACAACAACGGCGAGTTCGCCCGCTGGTTCGCGAACACGCTGCTCTACGTCGTCGTCGGCGCGGGCGGCGCCACGCTGCTCGCCACCCTCGCCGGGTACGGTCTCGCGAAGTACCGCTTCCCCGGCCGGCGCGCCGTGTTCGCCATCATCCTGGGCGCGCTCGCCATCCCCGGCTCCGTGCTCGCCGTGCCGCAGTTCCTCATGTTCAGCGGACTGGGCCTCACGAACACGCCCTGGTCGGTCATCATCCCGTCGCTCGTGAGCGCCTTCGGGCTCTACCTCGTATGGGTGTACGCGGCCGAGGCGATCCCCGACGAACTCCTCGAGGCGGCGCGCCTCGACGGTGCCGGCGAGCTGCGCATCTTCTTCTCGATCTCGCTGCGCCAGCTCGCCCCGGCCCTCATCACCGTGCTCATGTTCGCCGTCGTCGCGACCTGGAACAACTACTTCCTCCCGCTGATCATGCTGAGCGACCCCCAGTGGTACCCGCTCACGGTCGGCCTCAACCAATGGGCCTCGGCGTCGACCTCGGTCGGCACGGTCCCCATCCCCAACCTGGTGATCACCGGTTCGCTGCTCACCGTCATCCCGATCTCCGCGGCATTCCTCTACCTCCAGCGCTACTGGCAGTCGGGGCTCACCGCGGGGAGCGTGAAATAGCCGCCCCCTGTCGGCACGCACCACCCAGCACCACCTGCACACACCCAGAGAAACAGCACCCGAGAAAGGGACCGCACGTGAAGAACAACACCATGCGCCTGTGGAAGCGTGCCGGCGCCGTCGCCGGCGCCGTCGCACTGCTCGTCGGCGCGCTCTCCGGCTGCGCCGCCGGCGCGTCGGGCAACGAGAGCACCGACGTCGAGGCCGCCCTCGACACCGAGACCACCCTCACCTGGTGGACGTGGGGCGACACCACCCAGGCGTGGGCCGACGCCTTCATGGAGGAGCACCCGAAGATCACGATCGACGTCGTCAAGGTCGACAACCCCGACGCCGCCGTGACGAAGCTGCAGAACGCCGTCAAGGCGGGCTCGGGTGCCCCCGACATCCTCGGCGTCGAGTACCAGACGCTCCCCCAGCTGACGCTCGGCGACGCCCTCGCCGACCTGACGCCGTACGGCCTGGCCGACACCGAGAGCGAGTTCACCGCTTCGACGTGGAACGCGGTCAACGTGCAGGGCGAGCTCGTCGGCCTGCCGCTCGACTCCGGCCCCATGGTCATGATCTACAACACCGACCTCTACGAGAAGGCCGGCGTGGCCGAGGCCCCGAAGACGTGGGACGAGTTCGCCGCGGCCTCCGCGAAGATCCACGCCTACGACCCCGAGGCCTACATCGCCAACGCCGGCGACGCCGGCTTCTTCACGAGCATGATCTGGTCGTTCGGCGGCCAGCCCTTCAAGATCGACGGCGAGAACGTCACGATCGACCTCCAGGACGAGGGCTCGAAGCAGTTCGCCGACTTCTGGGGCGGGATGCTACAGAAGGGCGAGCTGTCGCAGGTCTCGACGTGGTCGGACGAGTGGAACCGGGCGCTCGCGGCCGGCAAGCTCGGCACGCTCATGATGGGCTCGTGGATGATCGGCGGGCCGGTGGACGCCGGTGACACCTGGCAGGTGGCGCCGATGCCGTCGCTCGACGGACAGCCCGCCTCGGCCGAGAACGGCGGCAGCGCGCTCGCCGTCACCGAGCAGTCGAAGAACAAGGCCGCCGCCGCCGGCGTGCTGCAGTGGCTCGCCTCGGGCGAGGGCCGCGACCTCGTCAACCAGGGCGGCTTCCCGTCGACGGTCGCGACCATGAGCGACCCCGAGTGGCTCGACCGCACCTGGCCCGAGGTCTACGGCGACCAGACGGCCAACGAGGTCGGCGCCGCTGCTTCGGAGTCGGTCATCCCCGGCTGGCAGTACCTCCCCTACCAGGGCTACGCGAACAGCGTGTTCGGCGACTCGGTCGGCAAGGCGCTCTCGTCGGAGGGCGACCTGAACGCCGCCCTGCTCGAGTGGCAGGACACCCTCGTCGCCTACGGCGACTCGCAGGGCTTCACCGTCAACCAGTAATCGCATGAACGCCGCGGGGGATCTGCTCGCGCAGGTCCCCCGCGGCATGCCTCCCCCGGTTCGAGCGAAGTCTCGAGCCGTCTGAACCCCCGAGAGAGCCAGATGCCTTCCTTCACGATCGGCGAGACCGACTTCCTGCTCGACGGAGCACCGTTCCAGGTGATCTCCGGCGCGATGCACTACTTCCGCGTGCACCCCGACCAGTGGGCCGATCGCATCGAGAAGGCCCGCATGATGGGCCTCAACACCATCGAGACGTACGTGCCGTGGAACGAGCACTCGCCCGTGCGCGGCGCCTTCCGCACCTCCGACGGCCTCGACCTGGCACGCTTCCTCGATCTCGTGCACGAGGCCGGCCTGTTCGCCATCGTGCGCCCCGGCCCCTACATCTGCGCCGAATGGCACGACGGCGGCCTGCCCGGCTGGCTCACGGGCGACGCCGAGCTCCGACTGCGCTCGAGCGACCCCGGCTACCTCGAGGCCGTGACCGAGTACCTCGACGCCGTGTACGACATCGTGGCGCCCCGCCAGGTGCACGAGGGCGGCCCCGTGGTGCTCGTGCAGATCGAGAACGAGTACGGCGCCTACGGCGACGACGCCGACTACCTTCGCGCGCTCGTCGCGCACACACGCGGCGCCGGCATCGAGGTGCCGCTCACGACGGTCGACCAGCCGCTCGACGGCATGCTCGAGCGCGGCAGCCTCGACGAACTGCACCGCACCGGTTCGTTCGGCTCGCGCGCCGCCGAGCGCCTCGAGACGCTCCGCCGCCACCAGCCGACCGGCCCGCTTATGTGCTCCGAGTTCTGGTGCGGCTGGTTCGACAGCTGGGGCGGACCGCACCACACGACCCCCGCCGCCGAGTCGGCCGCCGAGCTCGAGACCCTGCTCGCCGCCGGCGCCTCGGTGAACGTCTACATGTTCCACGGCGGCACGAACTTCGGCTTCACCTCGGGCGCGAACGACAAGGGCATCTACCGCCCCATCGCGACGAGCTACGACTACGACGCCCCCCTCGCCGAGGACGGCACGCCCACCGAGAAGTACTGGCGCTTCCGCGAGGTCATCGCGAAGTACGCCCCGGTGCCCGACGAACGCCCCGCCGAGCGCGGCGCGTCGCCGGCCTTCGAGGTCGCCCTCGACCGCGGCACCACGGTGCACGACGCGGCCCTCGTGCGCGAGACCGGTTTCGACACGCTCCCGGATGCCTCGGCGTTCGGTGCGCCGCGCGGATTCTCGCACTATGCGACCTCGATCGATCACGGCGGCCTGCTCGCCTTCGACGAGGTGCGCGACCGCGCCCACGTCTTCCTCGACGGCACGCGACTCGGCACGATCGATCGCGAGCACGGCGAGCGGGTCATCGCCGTGCCCGGCCCCGGGCGGCTGACCGTGCTCGTCGAGCATCTCGGCGGCGTCAACTACGGCCCGCGGCTCGGCGAGTCGAAGGGCCTCATCGGCCCGGCCACCCTCGACGGCCGCCCGGTCGAGCGCTGGAGCGCAGGCCCGCTCGACCTCGACGTCGACGCCGTGCGCGACGCCCTCGACCGCGCGGGATCCCCGCTCACCCCCGCTGATCCGATCGTCGGGCCCGCCCTCGCGTCGGGCACCTTCCACCTCGACGAGCCGCAGGACCTGCACCTCGACACGACCGAGTGGGGCGCCGGCACGGTGTGGGTGAACGGCTTCAACCTGGGTCGGCACTGGAGTCGCGGACCGCAGCGCACGCTGTACGTGCCCGCGCCCGCGCTGCGCGCAGGCGCCAACGAGCTCATCGTGCTCGAGCTGTCGGGGCTCGTCTCGCCGACCGCCCGGTTCGCCGGGGCGCCCGAACTCGGGCCGACCGAGCTCTGATGCCGGCTCGCGCGTTCGGCGGGCCGGCGGCCTCGCGATCAGCGCGTCGGCGCCGGTCCCGTGCTGTCCCGCACGACGAGCCTCGTCGGAATCAGGATCTTCTGGCGTTCGACCGGCTCGCCGTCGATGAGGGCGAGGAGCTGCGCGGTCGCCTTGCGACCCACCTCGTCGAAGTTCTGGTGCACCGTGGTCAGCGCCGGCCAGAACGCCAGGGCCTCGTCGCTGTCGTCGAAGCCCACGACGCTGAGGTCGTCGGGCACCCGCAGCCCGCGCTCGTGGGCGGCGTGCAGCACGCCGAGCGCCATCTGGTCGTTGGCGACGAAGATCGCGGTCGGCAGGTGCTCCGAGTCGAGCAGGCGTCGACCGAGCTCGAGACCGGAGGCCGCCGTCCAGTCGCCGACGAGCATCTCGGGCACCGGCAGTCCGGCGCGCTCGAGCGTGCGGCGGTACGACTCGGCGCGGCGGTTCGCCGAGAACGACTTCGCGGGCCCGGAGATGTGCACGATGTCGCGATGGCCGAGGCCGAGCAGGTGGTCGACCGCGAGCCGGGTGCCCTGCTCCTGATCGGTGTCGACGATCGTGTAGGGCAGGTCGGCGTCGGAGTCGACGATGACGACCGGCAGCCCGGCGGCGACCGTGAGCTCGTCGAGCGAACCGACCTCGGCCGACATGACGAGGATGATGCCGTCCACGGCCTGCTCCTCGAGCCGGCCGAAGGCCCCCGCCACGTCGCCCTGCGTGGGATCGGCGATCGAGAGCAGCGTCGTCGTGTACCCGGCAGACTCGGATGCCGCGGTGACGGCGTCGAGCGTGCGCTCGTTGCCGAGCGTCGTGAGGTTGAAGGTCACGAACCCGATGCTGCGGAAGCGGCCCGACTTCAGGTTGCGTGCCGCGCTGTTCGGCCGGTAGCCGAGTGCACGCATCGACGCGAGCACCCGGTCGCGGGTGGCCGGGCGCACGTTGTTCTGGCCGTTCGCCACCCTCGAGACCGTCTGCGCGGAGACGCCGGCGTGCGCGGCGACGTCATTGATCGAGGCTCGTGCGGGAAGATTCTGAGCAGACTTCATGGCAACGCAAACACTATCGGAACCACCCCCTGAGAGGAACATGACATGTCCACCCCCCACAACCTCGGCATCGTCATGCGGTCCGGTGGCGTGTCGCTCGTCCTCGAGGTGCGCGACGGCGGACTTCCCTCGATCCTGCACTGGGGCGCCGATCTCGGCACGCTCGACCGCGCGGCATTCGCCGCGCTCAGCCGCGCCGCCGTGCCCTCCATCGGGGCGAGCGAGGTCGACGAACCGGTGCCGGTCTCGCTGCTGCCGGAGCAGACCCGCGGCTGGCTCGGCCGCCCCGGGCTGAGCGGCTCGCGCGACGGGGCGGCGTGGGCACCCGAGTTCACCGTCACGGCGATGCGCCTCGACGGCGCCGACGTCGCGCCCTCCCCCGGCGCGGTCGGCCCGACCGTCGTGAACGTCGGCCCCGGCATCGTCGTCGTCGACGCCGTGGACGCGGTGACCGCGCTCGGTCTCGAGCTGACGGTCGAGCTGACCGAGTCGGGCGTGATCCGCACCCGGGCGGCGCTCGAGAACCTCGTCGACGAGCCCTACCGGCTCGACGAACTGCTCGTGTGCCTGCCGGTGCCGCTCATCGCCTCCGAGGTGCTCGACTTCGCCGGCCGCTGGGGCCGGGAACGCGCGGCCCAGCGACGCCGGATGGGCGTCGGCCAGCACCGGCGCGAGGGACGCCACGGCCGCACCGGGCTCGACGCCGCGACGCTGCTCGTCGCCGGCACGCCGGGCTTCGGCTTCGGGCACGGCGAGCTCTGGGGCGTGCATACCGCGTGGTCGGGCAACCACGTGCACCAGCTCGAACGCGACCAGGCCGGACGCCAGCTCCTCGGCGGCGCCGAACTGCTGCTGCCCGGCGAGATCGTGCTCGCCCGCGGCGAGCGCTACGAGAGCCCGTGGGTCTACGGCGTGTACGCGGCGTCGGGGCTCGACGAAGCCGCCCGCCGATTCCACCGGCAGCTCCGCGCACGGCCCGGCCACCCCCGGTCGCCACGCCCCGTGACCCTCAACACGTGGGAGGCCGTCTACTTCGACCACGACCTGGACGTGCTGAGCGAGCTCGCCGAGCACGCGGCATCCATCGGGGTCGAACGATTCGTGCTCGACGACGGCTGGTTCGGCGACCGGCGCAACGACCGTGCCGGCCTCGGCGACTGGACCGTCTCGCGCGACGCGTGGCCCGACGGCCTGCACCCGCTCGTCGAGCGGGTGCGCGGCCTCGGCATGCAGTTCGGGCTCTGGGTCGAGCCCGAGATGGTCAACGCCGACTCCGAGCTCGCCCGCCGTCACCCGGAGTGGATCATGTCAGCGCGCGACCGGCTGCCGGTCGAGTCGCGCCACCAGCAGGTGCTCGACCTCGCCGACCCCGAGGCCTATGCGCACGTGCGCGACGCGCTCGTCGCGCTGCTCGGCGAGTACGACATCGCCTACCTGAAGTGGGATCACAACCGCGACCTCGTCGACGCCGGCACCGGGCCGCAGCGCCGCCCCGGCGTGCACCGCCAGACCGCCGCGGCGTACCGCCTCATCGACGAGCTCAAGGCGGCGTTCCCCGGCCTCGAGATCGAGTCGTGCTCGTCGGGCGGCGGCCGGGTCGACCTCGGGGTGCTCGAACGCACCGACCGCGTCTGGGTCTCCGACAACAACGACCCGCTCGACCGCGAGGACATCAACCGGTGGACCTCCCAGCTCGTCGCGCCGGAGCTCATGGGCACCCACATCGCCTCGGCGCGGTCGCACACGACCGGGCGCACGCACTCGCTGTCGTACCGCGCGATCACGGCGCTCTTCGGCCACCTCGGCATCGAGCTCGACCTGCGGAAGGCGAGCCGTGCCGAGCTCGACGAGCTCGCCGAATGGGTCGCGCTGCACCGCAGGCTGCGACCGCTGCTGCACGGCGGCGACCTCGTGCGCCTCGACCACGGCGAGGGCTCGGTCGCCCTGCACGGCGTCGTCGCGCCCGACGCCTCGAGCGCGCTGTTCGCCTACTCGGCGGGTACTCGCTCGCCGCTGTCGAGCGTCGGGCGCGTGCGCCTGCCGGGCCTCGAGCCGACGCGCGACTACCGCATCGAACCGGTGCGCATCGGCGCGCAGCCCGACGAGTCCGACCTGCCGCCGTGGTGGAACGCGGGCCCGCTCGTCATGAGCGGCGCCGTGCTCGCCTCGGCCGGGCTCGCGATGCCGGCGCTCCGCCCCGAGCAGGCCGTGCTGCTGCACCTCGTCGACGACGCCGGACTCGCCGCGGCCGGCGCCGAGTGAGTCCGCTCCTCGTCGCGGCCGTCCTCGGCGCCGCGGTGCTGCACGGCACCTGGAACGCGATCGCCAAGGCGATCCCGGCCCGGCTGGTGTCGTCGGCGCTCATCGGGCTCGTCTACCTCGTCGCCGGGGCGATCGGATGCCTCGTGCTGCCGCCGATCGCCCCCGCGGCGTGGCCCTACCTGGCCGCCTCGGCGGTCGCGCAGACGGCGTACCTCGTGCTGCTGACCGCGGCCTACGCGCGCACCGAGTTCGGTCGCGCCTACCCGCTCACGCGCGGCATCTCGGTGCTCGGCATCACGCTCGCGTCGACCATGCTGCTCGGCGAGCGGCTCACGCCCGTGCAGATCACCGGCGTGGCGGTCGTCGCGGTATCGCTGCTCGCGCTGTCGTGGTCGCGCGGCGCCATGCGCGATCGCCTCGGCACGACCCTCATCGTCGCGGTCGGCGCGACGGTCACGATCTACTCGGTGCTCGACGGCATCGGGGTGCGCGCCTCGGAGCAGCCGCTGAGCTACGCGGCGTGGCTCTTCCTCCTGCAGGGCGCCGCGATCCCGCTCGTCTGCCTCGCGCTCGCGCGGGACCCGAGGTCCTTCCTGCGCGGATTGCGCACCCACGCCGTCGCCGGCACGGCCGGCGGCGTCATCTCGCTCGTCGCCTACTCGATCGTCGTGTGGGCGCAATCGCTCGCGCCCCTCGCAGTGGTCTCGGCGCTTCGCGAGACCAGTGTGCTCGCGGCCGGCCTGATCGGCATGGTCGTCTTCCGGGAGCCGTTCCGAGTGGCGCAAGCCGTCGCCGGCGTCGTCGCGGTCGCCGGGATCGTCACGATCCGCGTCGGCTGAGCCGGCACCGGGTCAATCGAACGCGACCGCCCGCACCGGCGCCCCGTCGAGGTCGACCCGCAGCGGGAAGAAGCCGACGCGCACCCGCTCGGCGAGCCCGGCGAGCCCGGCGAGGTTCTCGACGATGAGCCGGTCGGCGCCGAGCACCGCCTCGTGCACGGGGAACTCGGTGCCGCCGTCGACCGTCGGGTCGGGGCTCAGCGTGTCGACCGCGAGCACGCGCAGGCCCCGGCGCACGAGCTCGGCCGCCGCGGCCGGGTCCATCGCGGGATGCTCCAGGGCCACGTCGGTCTCGAAGTGGCGCGCCCAGCCCGTGTCGACGACGACGATGGGCGGCACGCGCTCGGGCAGCGGGGCCCCGAGCGCGGCCTCGATCTCGGCGATCCCGTAGCGCGAGCGCGGGGCGAGCCCCACGAGGTGCACGATGAGCGCGTCGCCGACGAGCTCGTCGAGGGTGATCGCCCCGGTCGTGCGGCCGCCCGCCACCGTGTGCGACGGTGCGTCGAGGTGGGTGCCGGTGTGCGAGCCCAGGTGCAGCCGGGCGACGTCGACACCGTCGACGGCGAGTTCGAGCACGGGTTCGATCCGCACGTCGGGGTCGCCCGGGTACACCCGCATGCCGTCGACGACGGGCCGGCTGAGCTCACGCATTCGCCGAGGCATCCGCTTCGTCGTTCGCGGACGCCTCGGCGAGGTGCACGCTCGGTTCGCGCACGGTGCGCGACCGCTCGGGCAGCATCGCGAGCAGGTAGAGCACGAACGTGATGACGAAGGCGGGGATCGTCGCGCCGACCGGGCTCGGCCAGACGAAGACCATGAGGTACGACGCGAACGCGCCGATCGCCCAGGCACCGACCGCGAACCAGTTGACGCCCGCGAGGTACCAGTAGCGGCCGCCGCGGTGCTCGAGCAGGTCGCGCGTGTACGACGACCGCTTGATCAGGTAGTAGTCGACGATCATGATCGCGAACACGGGCACGAAGAAGGCGCCGATGATCGTCAGGAAGGTCGTGAACTGGTCGAGGAGGGCCAGCCAGGTCGACCCGATGATCGAGATCACGCCGACGACGAGCGCGGTCGGCAGGAAGCGCAGCTTGGCCCGCCCGGCGCTCGCGTTCACGATCGAGGTGGTCATGCCGTAGACGACCATCGAGTTCGTCGCCATGACGGACACGAAGATCACGATCGCGATCGGGGCGCCGAACGCCGCGACGAGCACGCCCGGGTCGAACGGCGCGGCCTCGCCGCCCGAGAGGATCACGTAGCCGATCGCGGTCGCCCCGAGCGTCATCGCGATCACCGTCGAGAGCGTGTAGCCGATGCCCGAACCGAGGATGCCGGCGCGGCTCGACACCGCGAGGCGGTTGAAGTCGGCCGAGAGCACGGTCCACGAGATCGCCGTCGCGATGACGATGTCGAGCACGATCGCGGGCGTGTACCCGATCGCCTCGTCGACGGGGATCGCCTGGTAGGCGCTCGGCGCGAAGCTCGAGAACGCGATGACGAAGATCCACGCGATGATCGCGAGCATGAGCACCGCGAGCCACGGCTCGACGCGGGCGATGCCCTCGTGGCCGAAGATCGCGAGGACGACGACGATCGTCTGGCACAGCACCGAGAACAGGATCGGGCTCGAGAACCCGGTGAGGCTCTCGACCAGGTAGTTCACGGTGACGCCGGCGAGCATCGCCTGCACCCAGCTCCAGCCCATCAGGATGATGACGTTCGCCGCCATCGGCAGGTAACCGCCGCGGGTGCCGAACGCGCCGCGGGTGAGCGCCATCGTCGGCAGGCCGGTGCGGGTGCCGATGTTGCCGACGAGCGTGAGCACGACGGCGCCGCCGAGCGTGCCGACGACGATCATCGTGATCGCGACGCCGAAGTCGACGGCGGGGATGAACAGGGTGCCCGTGAGCAGGGTGGTGACGACGAGGTTCGCCGCCAGCCAGATCATGCCGATGCGGGGCGTCGACAGCGTGCCGCGGACCGGCCCGGAGTTGTCGGCCTGCTCCGCCAGGCGGCGGTCGAGTCGGGTGTAGAGCGACATGGCTTCTCCTGGGGGTGGGACTCGGCGTCGGCCGTCAGTCGGTGGATGCCTCGGCGTCGGCGCCGGGCATGGGTGAGAGGTGCTCGTGGACGGCGAGGAGCGCGTCGCCGTCGACGCGGAAGACGATCGTCTCGCGCTCGCGGTACGCGTCCTCCCCGTCTCCGGTGTCGACGCGGGTGGCGACGTCGTGCGAGAACACCGCACCGCCCGGGTAGGTCTGCACGAGCCGGTTGCCCGACTCGCACGAGAGCACGCGCCAGCCGCCCGCCGTCCATTCGGCCCAGAGGGCCTCGTAGGCGGCGCGGTCGTCGAGCCGGGCCGGCTCGGTGTGGAACATGAAGCTCGCGTCGGTCGCGAAGCCCGCGAAGTAGCGCGGGCCGTCGGTCGCGGCGAACGCGTCGACGATCGCGTCGGCGGCGGCGAGCACCTCGTCGCGGCTCGGTTCACGGGTGGACATGTCGATCTCCTTCGATCGGGTGGGGGCTGGTCAGGCGCGCGGGGCCATCGCGCTGATGAGCTCGTAGGCGACGTGGGATGCCGCGACCGCCGTGAGCTGCGCGTGATCGTAGGCCGGGGCGACCTCGACGACGTCGGCGCCGACGATCGCCTTGTCGGCGAGCGCGCGGATGATGCGGAGGAGCTCGCGGCTCGTGAGCCCGCCCGCCTCCGGGGTGCCGGTTCCCGGGGCGTGCGCGGGGTCGAGCACGTCGATGTCGATCGAGATGTAGAGCGGCTTGTCGCCGATGCGGGCGCGGATGCGCTCGATCGCCGCTTCGGCGCCCTGCTCCTCGATGTCCTCGCTCGTCACGATCGCGAAGCCCAGGCGCGCGTCGTCGGTGAGGTCCTCGACGCCGTAGAGCGGACCGCGGGTGCCGACGTGCATGCTCGCGGTGAGGTCGATGAGCCCCTCCTCGGATGCCCGGCGGAAGGGGGTGCCGTGGGTGATGGGGGCCCCGAAGTACGTGTCCCACGTGTCGAGGTGCGCGTCGAAGTGGAGCACCGCGACGGGGCCGTGCTTCGCCGTGACGGCGCGCAGGAGCGGCAGCGCGATCGTGTGGTCGCCGCCGATGACGACGAGCCGGTCGGCGTGCTCGGCGAGCGCCTTCGCGCCGGCCTCGACGTCGGCGACCGCCTCGTCGATGTTGAACGGGTTGACGGCGATGTCGCCGGCGTCGGCGACCTGCTGCACGGCGAACGGCAGCACGCCCTGCGCGGGGTTGAAGGGACGCAGCAGGCGAGACGCCTCACGCACGTGCGACGGACCGAAGCGCGCGCCCGGACGGTAGCTCACGCCGCTGTCGAAGGGCACGCCGACGACGGCGATGTCGGCGTGCGAGACCTCCTCGAGACGCGGCAGGCGGGCGAACGTGGCGATTCCGGCGAAGCGGGGCACCCGGCTCGCGTCGACCGGGCCGACGGGGGTGGCGCGACCCTCGGCCGATCCGCCGCCGGCGGTGTCGCCGGGCGTTCCAGCGGTGTCATCGAGTTGCATATCAGTAAACCTTTGGTATCCTTGGGACAACTTGCGGCCATGCTACGTCGCCCGCACCGGGCTGTCAACGCGGCATCCGCCTTCGTGAAGCGGCCAGAATGCAGCGACCCGTCCCACCCCGCCCGAGCGCCTCGCCGCTCGCCATCGGCGCACGCATCCGCAGCGCGCGCACCGCGCAGGGCCTGACGCTCGCCCAGGTCGCCGAGGCGAGCGGGCTCACCAAGGGGTTCCTCAGCCGGCTCGAGCGCGACGAGACCTCCCCGAGCGTCGCCACGCTCGTGCAGCTCTGCCAGGTGCTCTCCCTCACGATCGGCTCGCTCTTCGCCGAGCCCGAGATCCAGCACATCGCCCTCGACGAGGCGCCCCGCGTGAACTTCGGCGGCACCGGGGTCGTCGAGCGACTGGTCTCCCCCCGCAGCGAGTCCCGCGTGCAGGTCATCCGGTCGTCGATGGCGCCGGGCGCATCGGGCGGCGACGAGCTCTACACGATCTCGAGCGACGTCGAGGTGCTGCATGTGATCGCGGGCTCGGTGAGCGCGCGCTTCGTCGACCGCGTCGTCGAGCTCGCCGAGGGCGACGCGCTCACCTTCCCGGGGCGCGAGCCCCACTCGTGGGTCGCCGGTGACGAGGGTGCCGAAGTCGCCTGGATCGTCGTCCCCGCGCCGTGGAGCGGCTCCGCCTGATCAGGCGGCCGGCTCGTCCTCCGCACGCAGCGGCAGCCCGTGCGGGCCCCGCAACTGCTCGACCATCCGGTCGACGTAGAGCGCGACCGCGGTCGCCTCGTCATCATCGGGCCGCCAGAACATCGCCCGTGCGACGTCGTCGATGAGCGCTCCCCGCGCCTCCGCGTGCTCCGCCACCAGCGTCTCCACCGTGTGCCGGCCGTCATCGAGCAGCGCCCGAGCGGCCCGCCGGCGCGCCCAGCGCTCCCGCTCCGCGTCGCGACCGTCGAACCGGTCGGGAATCAGGTCGCACTCGGTCACGAGCGCCGCCCTGAGGATGCGCGCCGCGTCGGCGAGCGCCTCGACGTCGGTCGCGTCGAGGTCGGACCGCTGCACGACCCGCGTTCGCGTCGCCGGCACCACGAGGTCCTCGGGCGAATGCACCCCCGCCCGTTCGAGTTGGAGCCGGGCCCGGCGGAACCGGTCGATCTGCCAGGCGTCCTCCATCTCGAGGAGCACCGCGTCGCGCATCCGCACCCGGCGCGGCCGATCCGAACGCCCGGGATCGACGAGCGGCGCGAGCTCGGGATCCGTGAGCGCGAGCTCCCGGTACTCGTCGACCCAGCAGACCCCGCCGAGCCGCTGGACGAGGTCGTCGAACTCGGTACCGTCACCCGCCTCCGCGTCGACGATGCAACGGCTCTGGTAGCACGCGACGGAGTACTTCACCTCGATCGCGTCCGACTCCATGGCGGCCTGCTTCCACTCCCTCGCGAGTCGGATCCGTTCGCGCGAGACCTCGTCGTCGGCTTCGTCGCCGATGCGCCGGCGCTCTTCGGAGAGGAGCAGCAGGCCCAGCGCGGCACGCTGCTCCATGCGTTCGAGCGAGGTGCGCTGATCGGCGTACTGGGCCCGTCGCCGCCTCTTCTCCTCCTCCTGCTTCAGTTCGCCGAGCGCGGCCACGAGTTCACCGGCCACGTTCGTCGCCCGTTGCAGCCGGTCGCGGCGCTCGGTCGCCTCCTCGAGCGAGCCGTCACCCGATACGAGCCAGTTCCGCATCGTCATCAGGTAGTAGCTCTGCAGCCGGAGCATGAGCATCGGCGGCTCGTCGAACCGCCGGCGGCGCCTCGGCTCCCGAGTGCCGGGCTCGAGGGCACGCGCCGCGTCGGCATCGATCGGCGCCATCGCCCCGTGCCACGGCTTGCGCGTCGCGCCCGCGAGCCCGAGTTGCCGGCCCGTCTGCTCGGCGGCCAGCTCGATCATGGGTTCCAGCCGGTCGATGAGTTCGCGAAGCCGTCGCGCGTCGGTCACCCCCGTGTACCGCTCGTAGACGTCTTCGTACTCGACCAGGATGCTTCGGGGGTCGGCGTCCCTCGCTCGGGCGATGTACCGTTCGCGGAGTTCGGCGTCGTCGGTGCGGCGCGCGACCCCGATGAGCCCGAGGCCGAGCCAGTTCTCGGTGTTGTAGAAGCCGACGATGTCGGGGTACTCGTGCGCGACGGTCACGGCGGCGAACGCCGCGGCGAGCGTGAGCAGCTCTTCGGGGTGCGCGGCATCGGCGGGCGGCGCGGGCAGCCGGAGCGAGGCGTCCTCGATCACACGGCCGTTGCGGCGCAGCCGTGCGACGCCCGAATCGGCGTTGAACACGGTGACCTCGAGACGCCACGGCGTGAGGTTGAGGAGCATCGCCATCGCGCCGCCGACGAGCGCAACGGCCCAGTTGTCGGTGCGGTCGGCGATCGCGACGAGCTCGTTGAGGTCGGAGCCGTCTGGTCGTTCGATGCGGCCCTTCGGGTTGTCGGCGTTGAGCTCGCGCATGCGCACCGTCACCTCGGTGGCCCAGGCGTCGTTCGTCGTGCCGCCGGTACCCGTCACGGTGATCCTGAGCCACGGCGTGGTCGCCATGCCGAAGGCGAGCACGACGATGCCGGCCGCGGCGAGGAGGCCGACCGTCACCCACGCGAGCGGGGCCCACCCGGCGACGGCGCTCGCCGTCGCTCCGACCGCGACGAACGCGCCGGCCGCGATGGCGGTGACGAGGCCGCCGATCACCTTTGCCGTCATGCTGCGGTGCCTGGTCGTCGGGCGCGCGGTCCAGAACTTCAGCGCCGACAGCAGCCGGGCCGCGACGACGGTGACGAGCCACACGGCGACCCACACGACGCAGAAGTCGATGAGCGGCCCGATGAATCCGGCCTGGAACAGTCCCCAGTCGGAGGCGTCGGCCGCCTCGGCGGCGACGGATGCGATGGTTGCGAGCTGTCCGTCCACGTGTCCTCCCGATGGTGCACGCCGCGTCGCGGCGGGGTCGAACCATCGAGATGATAGAAGCTCGGCTTCCACCGCGTCCTCCGGGCTGCCACCGAAACCCGCGAGCCCGAGGCATCCCGCCCGTCAGAAGGTGTCGAGCGCCTCGCTCACGTCGACGAGCAGCGCGCTCGGCAGCGCGTTCCACTCCGGGGTGTCTGGGTCGGGCCAGGTCGAGAACTTCACGATGACCGAGTCGGTCGCGGGGTCGAGCCAGAGGTTCTGCCCGTGGATGCCGATGCCGCTCACGTTGCCGCGCGCATTGCCCATGCACCACCACTGGGCGGTGTACGACCCGTCGGGGAACGCGCCCGTGAAGCCCTCGTAGGTCATCGCGTCGCGGTCGCCCCCGGCGAGGATGCCTCGGGCCCACGCCTCGGAGACGACCCGGCCGCCCGGCGCGACGCCGCCGTCGAGCACGATCCGGCCCACGCGTGCGAGGTCGCGCGCCGTGCACGAGATGCCGCCGTTCGCGAAGCCGAAGCCCGATCGGTCGACGGTGATCGTCGCGTCGCGGTCGGCGCCGAGCTTCGACCAGACGAGCTCCGAGACGACCTCGTGGTAGCGGGCGCCCGTGACGCGCTCGACGACCCACGCGAGCACGTCGGTGTTGGCCGAGCAGTACTGGAACTCCCCCACCGCGCCGCTGCCGCGGAGGGTCGTCAGGAAGGCGTAGGTGTCGACGGGGTCGTCGGGCCGGCGCACCCGCCAGCCCGCCGAGCGGTCGTGGGTCTGCACCTCGGCGGCCGGATCGACGTAGTTCTCGTCGTAGTCGATCGCGACCTGCATGTCGAGCACGTGGCGCACGGTCGGCCCGTCGTAGACCGAGCCGGCGAGCTCCGGCACGTAATCGGTGACGGGGCGCGCCGGGTCGATGCCGCCCGCATCGACGAGCGCACCGACCGTGAGCCCGCAGATCGACTTCGAGACGCTCATGAGCAGGTGCCGCTGGTCGGGCGCGAACCCGGGCTTGAAGTACTCGGCGACGACCTCGTCGCCGCGCAGCACGAGGAACGCGTCGGTGAAGGTCGCTTCGAGCCGACGCTCGAGGTCGGGCACGGCGGTCGCGAGGGCGTCCAGCCGCACCGTCGCCGTGGCGCCCGCGCGACCGGCCGGCGCGGTGCGCGAGATCGTCGCGGTCGGCACGAGCTCGCCGAGGTCGCCGAACGCCCAGCGGTTGCCCGGCGCCTCCTGCCAGGTGTCGAGCGTCGGCACGCCGGCGGGCGCCCCCGGGTAGCGCGGCGGGTGCGGGCCCGTCGCGGCGGGGTCGTGCGGGTCGATGGTGCGGGCGTCGCTCATGCGAGCCATCATGCCGTGGCCTCGGCCGACGGCGCGGCGTGGCTCGCGGTCGACGGATCGGACGCGGCGGACGCGCCCTGCGCGCTCGCCGGGGCCGCGTCGAACCGGCCGAGGCCCGTCTTCGAGAGACCGAGGTAGACGAGCGCGGAGACGATCATGCCGACGGGCACCGAGAGGTCGATCCAGCCCATCGACTCGGCGACCGGGCCGGTCCACACGTCGGTCGAGAGGCACACCGCGGTCGCGATGCCGCCGACGACGACGGCCGTCATGCCGGGGATGCTCCAGCCGGCCGTGTACCAGTACTTGCCGCCGCGCTCCTCGTCGAAGAGGTCGATCGCGTCGTAGCGGTTGCGGCGCAGGACGATGTCGGTCGCGAAGATCGCCATGGCGGGGCCCGAGACGATGACGAGGAACTGCAGCATGAGGTTGACCGCGTCGAGCAGGTTCGTCGACATCACGAGGTAGAGCGTGAGCGCCGTGCCGATGACGCCGACGACGATCGCCGACGGGATGCGGCGGATCGGCACGCCGACCGACTGCAGCGCCATGCTCGAGGTGTACGTCGTCATGCCGTTGAGGGCGATCGTGTTGACGATGACGGCGATCACGAGCAGCGGTCCGAGCCACGTCGGCAGGAGGCCGAGGATCGCCGACTCGATGCCCGCTTCGATCGCGGCGCCGTCGAGCCCCGTCACGATGAGCGCGCCGACGACGGTGAAGAAGATGCCGGGCAGGGCGCCGCCGAGCGCGGTCGCCGCGATGATGTGCGACGGCTTCGTCTCGCGCGGGAGGTAGCGGGCGATGTCCGGGCTGTTGATGTATGAGAGCGGCGTCGAGGCGAGGATCGTGAAGCCGATCGTGATCGCCGACCAGAGCGGCACGCCCGTGAGCGCCTCGGGCGCCCGATAGCCCCAGTCGACGGTCGGCAGCGCGAAGGCCGTGACGGCGAGGAAGATCACGGCGAGGCCGATCGAGATCGCCGTGTAGCTCTTGATGATGAGCGCGTGGCCGTAGACCGCGACGAGCACCGTGATCGCCGAGACGACGAGCGTCACGATCACGGGCCCCAGCACGGGGTCGGCGAAGCCCCACTGCGCGAGCAGGTCGGCGCCCATGAACGACGAGGCGAGCCAGTTCAGCGCGAGGAAGACGGCCGAGATGAGCCATCCCGTGAAGGCGATGATGACCTTGTTGCCGATGATGCCGTAGAGCGCGCGGCTGATGACCGAGCCCGAGGTGCCGGCCGCAGGGCCGGAGATCGCGATGAGGCCCGGGAAGACCCACAGCAGGTTGGCCGCGACGATGACGGCGACGGCCTGCCAGATCTCGAGCCCGAGCAGGATCATCGTCGCGCCGATCGTGAAGTTCAGGATGCTCACGTTCGGGGCGGCCCACACGCCGAAGAGATCGCGCGCGCGGCCGTGCCGCTCCGAGGGGCGGACGACCTCGATGCCGCGGGTCTCGGGCTGGGTGGGGGCGTCGACGTAATCCTGCGACGCTGCGGGGGTCTGGGATGACACGGGGGATCCTCTCGGCGGGGGCCTGGGTGGCGTCGTCAGGGCCCTGCCGATGGCGACGCTGCTATTGGTCAACTGACCAATGGGCTATTGGTCAGTCATCCAATAACATGATCGACATGATGTCAAGCGCGCCGACGACCCGAGCCCGCAAGGCGCCCGCCGAGCGCCGCGCCGAGATCGTCGACGCCGCCGCGGCCATCGCGCTCGACGACGGGCTCGAGGGCATCACGCTCCGCGCGGTCGCCGAGCGGCTGGGTGTGCGGCCGGGGCTCATCAGCCACTACTTCCCCGTCGCCGAGGACCTCGTGATCGCCGCGTTCGTGCACGCCGTGAGCGACGAGCGCGAGACGCTCGTGCCCGAGGGCGGCGAACCGCTCGAGCGCATGGCCCGGCTCGTCGCCCGGGTCGAGAGCCCCGAGGCGCGCCCGATCTCGCGGCTGTGGCTCAACGCGCGCCACCTCAGCCGGTTCAGCCCCGCACTCGACGAGGCCCTCGAGGAGCAGGAGTCGCTCGACCGCGCCCGGCTCACCGCACTCGTCGACGAGGGCGTCGCCGCCGGTGTCTTCGCGCCCGTCGACGCCTTCGCCGCGTGCGTGCGCATCTTCGTCGCGATCGACGGATTCGGCGCCTACGCGAACAACACGGGCACGTTCGACTCCGACGCCTACTGGCGCTTCGTCACCGACGCGACCGAGTGGGCGCTCGGCCTCGAACCCGGGCGGCTGCGCACCGAGGTCGCCGCACTCGGGCGCTGATCCGCCCGGCCGCGCGGCTGCGCCGCCGCGCGCCAGCACGTTGTTCAGGAAACAGTCGCTTCATCAGGATGATTCAGGGCGTTTCGTCCTGATCAGGCGACGATTTCCTGAAACGGCGAGGGGGCTGCGGGCCGCCGAAGACTGCGGCGGCTCAGCGCGCGGCGCGGAGGTGCACGCGCTCGCCCTGGGCGCTCAGCAGGTTGAGCACCTCGGCGGGCTCGAGCGACGCGCTCGCCGTGCCGTGCGGCACGCGGGTGTCGAACTCGGCCGCTTCGCCCGGCTCGAGCACGATCTCGTCGTCGCCGAGCGCGAGACGCACCCGCCCGCTCAGCACGTAGACCCAGTCGTAGCCCTCGTGCGCACGCTGCTCGACGGGCGCATCGGGCGGGTGGCCGGGCAGCACCATCTTGTACGCGTGGACGTCGGGATTGCTCCGCGTGAGCGGGATGATCGCCTTGCCGTCGCGGTAGAAGGGCTTCGGGTGCACCCGTGGGTCGGCGATCTGGGGCGCACCGACGAGGTCGTCGAGGCTCGCCCGGTACACGGCGGCGAGCCGGATCAGCAGGTCGAGCGTGGGCCTGCGGCCGCCCGACTCCAGGCGCGAGAGCGTGCTCGCCGAGATACCGGTCTCCTCGGAGAGCTCGGCGAGCGTCAGGCCGCGCCGGGTGCGGAGTTCGCGCAGCCGTGGCGCGACGCCGTCGAGCACTCGGTCGAGGGGAGGGTTCGGGGCGGCGTCGGGCATGCGGCTTCCTTTGCTGTTTCGGCAAGCTCGCTTGCCATTGCATCACGTCCAGCCGACGATCGGAACATGCAGCAGACCTCGTGGGACGTCATCATCATCGGCGGCGGCAGCGCCGGGCTCAGCGCCGCCCTCATGCTCGGGCGCTCGCGCCGGCGAGTGCTCGTGCTCGACGAGGGCTGCCCGCGGAACCGCTTCGCCGGGCACATGCACGGCGTGCTCGGTCGCGACCACACCTCCCCGCTCGACCTGCTCGCCGACGGGCGCGCCGAACTGGGCCGCTACGAGGGCGTTGCCGTCCGCGGCGGCGCGGCCGTCGACGCCGCCGTCGCGTCCGACGGCGGCACGGGCTTCGTGCTCGAACTGGCCGACGGCGAGCGCCTGCGCGCCCGGCGCCTGCTCGTCGCGAGCGGCCTGCGTGACGTACTGCCTCCCGTTCCCGGCCTCGCCGAGCAGTGGGGTCGCGGCGCGTTCGTCTGCCCCTACTGCGACGGATGGGAGGCCAGGGACGGCCGGATCGCCGTGCTCGCGACGAGTGCCGCGCAGGTGCACCAGGCCCAGCTCATGCGGCAGCTCTCGGACGAGGTCGCGTTCTTCGCGAACGGCATCGAACTGCCCGCCCAGGCGCGAGCGGGCCTCGGCGCTCGCGGCATCGCCGTCGAGGACCGCACCGTCGCCGCGGTCGTCGCCGACGAGCGGGGCGGGCTCCGAGGCATCCGGCTGGATGACGGGACGGAGGTCGCGACCGACGCGATCTTCGCCGGACCCGTGCCCGAAGCGGACGACCCCGTCCTGCGAAGCCTGGGCGCCGATCGCGCCGCGCACCCGATGGGCGGCGAGTTCGTGGTCGTCGACCCGATGGGCCGCACGAGCGTTCCCGGCGTCTGGGCCGCCGGGAACGTGACCGACCCGCGCTCGTCGGTGCCGTACGCGATGGCCGCCGGCAGCATGGCGGGTGCCGCGATCAATGCGGACCTCGTCGAGGAGGAGGTGCGCCGCGCCGTCGAGCAGGCGGGCGCGTGACGACCGTTCGACGAAGCCGTTCGGAGCGCCCCGCGTCAACTCCACCGACTCGTCACGTCACGCTCGGCCGCCGTCCACCTTCTGCGCCTAGGCTGAGGTGATGCTGGTCATCAGCTACAACCTTCGCAAGCACCGCGCCATCTCCGAGCTCGCGGCGCTCGATGAGCGCTACTCGCCCGAGGTGCTGTGCCTGCAGGAGGTCGACACCTCGAACCTCGCCGAGCAGGTCGGTCGACTGCGGCTCGCGCACTCGACGACGGGAAACCGGCTCGGCCTCGCGATGTACTACCGCGACGATCGGTTCGAACCCCGCGACATCCGCGCCTTCGCGCTCAAGAAGTCGCTGCACGACCGCATCCTGCGGCCGGCGCACGAGCGCCTCCTCGGCGCCCGGCTCACCGACCTCGAGCACGGACGCGACCTCGTCGTGGCGTCGTTCCACGCGGCGCCGCTCACGGCGCTGAACTCGCTGCGGCGCCACCAGATCCACTCGGCGCTCGGTTCGCTCCAGCTCATGGGGCCGCACCTGCCGACGCTCATGGTCGGCGACTACAACTACCCCGTCTTCAAGGACAACCTGGCCGAGAAGGTGCGCGACGCGGGCTACGAGCTGACGCTGAGCGACAGCCGCACGTACACGCGCTACAAGTACTTCCGCGGGCACTTCGACTTCGCGACGTCGGCCGACTTCGAAATCCGCCGCGTCGAGACGCTGCCGCGCGGCTCGAGCGACCACCTGCCGATCCTCGTCGACGCCCAGTACGTGGGCCTGCTCGCCGACGACACGGTCGACGTCGTCATCTGAGTCGGCGCGGGCCGTCGCCCGCAGCGAAGGACCGGGGCCGCAGCCGGCCCGCCCGCGTCAGGCCGCGATCGCGACCCCCACGCACACGAGGCCGAGGAACAGGTCGAGCCCCATGCACCAGAGCGCGAGCGACCGCCCGACGACGATGTCGCGACGGTAGTGCACGGCGTCCCAGCCGGCGTGCGCGGCGAGCGCGAGGCCCGCGAGCACCAGGCCGATCCGCGGGTCGAGCGCGAGCGCGACGACCGCGACGCCGAAGAAGGCGAGCATGGCGATCGCCTGCGGCGTCGTGACCCGGGGCCTGCGTAGCAGGCCGACGACGACGAGCACCAGGCCGGCGACCGACAGCGCGATCCACCTCGGCACGTCGAGCAGTTCGGCACCGAAGACGAGCACCGTGCCGAGCCCGACGACGAGCCAGGCGACCCAGCGCCGACCGGTCGCCGCGGCCGCGAGGTAGCAGAGGGTGGCGATGCCGAGGGCGGTCATCGGCACGGTCGCGCCGAGCGCGTCGGGGTACCCGCTGAACAGCAGGCCGGCACCGCTCGCGACCCCGGCCGCGAGCACGACCGCCACGAGCCAGGGCGGTCGCCGATCGGTCGTCGCGGGTGTGCGACGCGTTGCGGTCGTGGTGTCCTCGAGCCGATTCATCGGGATGCCTCCTCGTCGACGTCCTCACCTGAGTATCTATACCCCCTGTGGGTATAACAGATTCCTCGGCGCGCCGCCACCCCCCGCAGGACACCCGGAGCATCCGCCCATACCCCCGTGCCCCCTCGATATGGGGGCCGCGCCGCTTCGCTCGCGCTCCCTACACTGGCGCGCATGACCGACTCGACGAGGTCCGGGGCGCCGGTCGGGGGCGCGCTGCGCACCACGTGGCTGGTCGCCGCCATCATCGCCGGCCCGACCCTCATCGTCGCCTCCCTCGCCGACGACCTCGGCAGTCTCAGCTACGAGAACGCCAACCCGTGGGCCGGACCGCTCTCGGCGGTCGCGTGCGTCGTGAGCATCGCGTGCGGGCTCGGGGCGTTCGCGATCGCCGCGCCCTGGTGGTCGGCCCTGCTCGTCGCGAGCCCGGGCATCACCTGGCTCGCGACGAACCTGTCGCAGGACGTGCTCTGGGCGGTCGCCACGATGGTCAGCCCGCTCGCCGCGCTCGGCGGCGCGATCAGCGGTTACGTCATCGCCACCCGCAACGCCCAGCCCGCGCCCGTCGAGGAGTGACCGGCGGCTCGTCAGCGCCCGATCAGCGCGTTGAGCCAGCCGGGTCCGGCCACGAGTACGGCGAGGTCGAGCCGCGCGCGCAGCCCGCCGTCGGCGGTCACGACGAAGGGCATGGCGGATGCCTCGGCAACGGCGCCGTTCGCGAGCCCGACGATCGCCGTGTCGCCGTCGGCGGGCGCCCGCACGACCTCGATGCCGTCGGGCACCTCGGCCGAGCGGGCGGCGCCCTCGACGACGGCGACGACCGCGTCGATGCGCACCGCCTCGCCGTCGGGTCCGTCGACCGTCCGGCCCGCGAGCGCCGGAAGCGCGGCGAGCAGCCGCGTCGCCGCACCCGCGCGATCACGCCACCAGCCGTCGGGCGTCGACCCCATGACGTTGGCGACGTCGACGATGATCCGTACTGCGGTCGTCTCGCCCATGACGTCATTCTCGCCCGGCAGGCGAAGATGGAGGGCATGCAGATCATCGTCATCGGCGCGGGCGCCTGGGGACTTCCGACGGCGGCCGAGCTCGCGGAGCGCGGCCACCGCGTGACCCTCGTCGACCGCTACGGGCCCGGCAACGCGCTCTCGTCGTCGCACGGGCCGACCCGCATCTGGCGGCTCGCCGACCCCGACCCGGCGAAGATCGCGATGACCCGGCAGAGCCTCGAGGCGATGGAGCGGCTCTCGTCGATCGCGGACGAACCCGTGTTCCTGCGCCGCGGACTCGTCTGGCGCGACGACCGGGCGGCGCTCGACGGCTTCGAGTGGGCGCTCGCGATGGAGGGCATCCCCCACCTGCGGCTCGACGCCGACCGCGTCGGCACCCGCTTCCCGGGCCTCGTGCCCGACGGACGCGGCGCGATCTACACGTCGGAGGCGGGCCCGGTGCTCGCCGACGTCTCGCTGCGGGCGCAGCTGCGGCGGTTCGAGCAGGCGGGCGGCGAGCTGCGCATCGCGCACGTCGTCGACCTCGAGGCCGATGCCTCGGGCGACGGCCTGCGCCGGGTGCACCTGGCTGGTGGCGAGGTGCTCGAGGCCGATGCCCTCGTGATCGCGGCCGGCCCCGGGGCATCCGTGCTGCTCGACCGGCTGGGGCTCGCGGTGCCGCTGCGTCCGCACCTCGAGCAGGTCGTGCACGTCGCTGACCCGGCGCGCCCGTTCGACGACCTGCCCGACCTCATCGACATCGCGTCGGGCGACCGGCCCACGCTCTACGCGATGGCGACGCCCGGCGTCGGCTACAAGCTCGGCCTCGACGCACCGCTGCGCGACGTCGAGTGGGGCGCCGACGACGACCGCACGCCCGACGACTCCCGCACGGCGACGCTGCTCGACTACGCGCGCACCGCGCTCGGCATGACGGGCGCCGCCGTCGTCGACGCGAAGGTGTGCAGCTGGACCGACTCCCCCGACGGCCGCTTCGTGATCGGCTCGCCGCGGCCCGGCGTGACCGTCGCCTGCGGCGACTCCGGCGAGGGATTCAAGTTCTCGGCCCTCATGGGCCTCGTGCTCGCCGACCTCACCGAGGGCGAGACGCCGTCCGTCGACCTCGCACCGTTCCGGTTCGACCGCTTCGACAGCGCCGACCCCGCCGCCGCTGCGGCGACCGAGGCCGCGCTCGACTCGCCCACCGCGCTCGGCGGCGCGCCCGCGGCATCCTGATCGGTGCCCCGCGCAGGTGGCGGGCGGGCCTCGGTGAAGGAAGTCCCGCGCGACACGCCGCGCCGCGGCCGGCCGCGGCGTGTCGGCCGAGAATTCCTCCACCGCGGTGCCGGCGAACCGGGCGCTGCCGGCGGGACCGGCGGCACCAGCGGAACCTGCCTGGCGCGGCGGAAGCAGGCACTCTCGGCCGACACGCCGGCGGCGCCGGCTGCTGCCTGGCGTGTCGCCCGAAAGTGCCTGCAACCGCCGCCGCTGCAGCCGACTATCCGTCGACGGATGCCGCCGACGGCTTGGCCTCGGGCTCGATCGATGACGGCGCGCGGCCGGGCCGGATCGCCCCGATCGCGGCCGCGACGACGAGTGTCGCCATGAGCGCCCAGTTCACCCAGTCGGTGCGGCCCGTGAGCAGGTCGAGGTTCGTGAGCATGAGGTAGAGGCCCGCGGCGAGGCCGAGCACGCCGAGGATCGGTGCGACGACGACCCGGAAGACCCCGTGCCCGCGCCGGTCGCGGCTGAAGAACCGCACGACGCTGATCATGCAGAGCAACTGCAGGGCGACGATGCCGATGATGCCGATGCCGTTGGTCCAGAGCAGCAGGTGCAGGTACGGGTCGCCGTTCAGCCCGATCGTGATCGCGATGAGCGCGACCGACACGAGCGTCGTCACGAGACTCGCCTTCGCGGGCGAGCGGTATCGCCGGTGGGTCGTCGCGAGGCGGGCGGGCAGCAGTCCGTCGCGGCCGAGTGCGAAGAGGTACCGGGATGTCGCGTTGTGGAACGCGATCGTCGCGGCGAGGATGCTCGTCACGATGAGGAGCCCCATCACGGTCGTCGCCCACGCGCCGAGGTACGACTCGGCGAGCATGAAGTAGAGCCCCTGGAACGCCTCCGACAGCGAGAACTCGGTGAGCCCGTCGACGCCCATCGCGGCGACCGCGACCCACGCGATGAACCCGTAGAAGATCGCGAGGAACCCGACCGCGATGTAGGTCGCGCGGGGCACCGTGCGGTCGGGATCCTTCGCCTCCTCGGCGTAGATCGCGGTGCCCTCGAAGCCGATGAACGCGCCGAGGGCGAGCACGAACATGCCGCCCGAGGCGAGGTTGAAGACGTTGCCGGGCGCGAACGGCTCGACCGAGAAGTTCGCCGTGCCCTCGGTGACGAGCACCGCGACCGCGAGCACGACGAGGATGAGCACCTCGAGCGTCATGAGCACCGCGAGCACGCGGGCGCCGATGTCGATCTGCCGGTACCCGAGGACCGCCACGATCGCGAGCCCGACGAGTGCGTACACCGACCAGTGCAGGTCGACGCCGAGCATCGGGTTGAACGTCGCCGCGGCGTAGAACCCGAGGAACCCGTAGAAGCCGGCGCAGATGAGCGCGTACGACAGCAGCGCCACGAGCGCAGCGGCGCCGCCGGCCCGGCGGCCGAGGCCCCGGCCGATGAACGCGTAGAACGCGCCGGCGTTGCGCACGTGCCGGGCGAACGCCGTGAAGCCGGCCGCGCACAGGATGTAGACGATGCCGCTGAACACGTAGGCGCCCGGGGCGCCGATGCCGCCGAGCCGGAACGCGAGCGGCGCGGCGCCGGCCATCACGGCGAGCGGGGCCGCCGCGGCGACCACGAAGAAGAAGATGTCGAACGTGCCGAGCTTGCCGCGGGCGAGCGAGCCGCTCGATGCGGGTGGCGTGTCGGCCTTGGCGGGCGTGGGGGATGCGGACATGGATGCTCCTTGGTCAGCGGCGGTGATGACAACGGGTGAAGCGGGTGAAGCGGTGAAGCGGGGTGTTGCGTGCCTCGCGCTCGAGGCGTTGCGCGCCTCCTGTGGGGCGGCGGGCCGGAGCGGCGGCGCCGCCCCGGCCCGGGTCGCTCAGACCGCCGGCCACCAGGCCGGGTCGGTCCAGAGCGCGAGCTCCTGTTCGAGGGCGGCGCCCACGCGGAACACGGTTCGGTCGTCGTACGTGCGGCCGACGATCTGCACGCCGGTCGGCACGCCGTTCGGGGCGACGCCCGACGGCACCGCGAGCACGGGCACGCGGCCGATGACGTTGAACGGCAGGGTCATGAGCTTGCCGAACACCGCGGCGCTGTCGGTCGACGGCTCGTCGGCGGCGAAGCCCGTGGTCGCGATCGTCGGGCAGACGAGCGCGTCGTAGCCGGTCATGAGCTCGGCGAACGGGCGGTAGAACGCCGACTCGGCGACGAGGCCCTCGACGTAGTCGCCACCGGCAGCCGCCTTCGCCGCGAACGCCCGGGTGTAGGGCATGAGCTGGTCGGCGCGGGAGGCGTCGCCGTCGAGGATCGACTCGATGAACGGCCCCATGACGGCGCCGAAGTGCGGCCACGACGTGTCCTGCACGAGGTCGGGGCCCCAGGGCAGGTCGACGACCTCGACGGTCGCGCCCGCGGCGGCGAGCGCGACGCCGACGGCGCGCGTGTTCGCCTCGACGACGGGGTCGACGTCGTAGCCGCCGAGGTCGAAGCAGAGCGCGATGCGCAGGCCCTCGAGCGAGCCGACCGCTCCCGAGACGGTCGCGAGGTCGCGCAGGGATGCGGCGTCGCCGACCCACGGGCCCGAGATGACGTTCTGCAGCATGGCGACGTCGGCCACGCTCCGGCCCATCGGGCCGTCGGCGCAGTAGGTGTCGGAGTTGAACGGCGCCATGCCGGGCACGCGCCCGAACGGCGGCTTGAACCCGACGACGCCGCAGAACGAGGCCGGGATGCGGATCGATCCGCCGATGTCGGACCCGGTCGCGAGGAGCGTCGAGCCCGCGGCGAGCACGGCGCCCGAACCGCCCGACGAGCCGCCCGGCGTGTAGTCGGGGTTCCACGGGTTGCGGGTGATGCCCCACAGCTTGGAGTGCGTGACGGGCGCGCAGCAGTACTCGGGCGTCGTCGTGCGCGCGTGGATGACGGCGCCGGCCGCCTGGATGCGTTCGACGATCGGGTGGGTCTCGCTGGCGACGTGCCCCTTCTCGAGGAGGCAGCCGTCTTCGAGGAGGCGACCCGCGATGGGCTGCTCGTCCTTGAGCATGAGCGGGATGCCCTCGAGCGGGCGGAGCTCGTCGCCCGCGGCGAAGCGCGCCTCCGACGTGCGCGCGGCGTCGCGCGCCTCGTCGATCCACTGCTCGGTGACGGCGTTGATCACGGGTTCGGTCGCCTCGGTACGGGCGATGACCGATTCGAGCAGGTCGACGGGCGACAGCTCGCGCCGTCGCATGAGGTCGGATGCCTCGGTGGCGGTGAGCCGGAACAGATCCATGTGGGGGGTGTGCCTTTCGGGTGGGACCGGCGGACGGGTCGCAGGTGAGGTCGCAACCCATCCGTACTATGTACGCTTCCGTACACTGTACGGACGATACTCTTGCACGCATGGCGTCACGTCAAGGGGCAATGCGGACGGCGGGTGCGACGCGCCCTCGCGAGCCGCGCAAGACCCTCACCCGCCGCGAGGTCACCGACGCCGCGGTCGACCTCGTCGAGCGCGACGGCCTCGAGGCGCTGACGATGCGCCGCCTCGCGACCGAGCTCGGCTGCGCCCCCATGAGCCTCTACACGCACGTGCGCAGCCGCGACGACCTCGTCGACGCGATCGTCGAGCAGCTCATCGAGCGGCTCGACCTGCACGAGGAGCCGGGCGAACCGTGGCAGCACGCCGTGCGCCGCACGCTCGGCGCCTACCGCGACCTCGCCGTCGCCCTGCCGCACGCGTTCGAGCTGCTCGCCCTCGCGCCGTACGACACGTCGCCGGTCGCGCCGCACCTCGCGGGCGTGCTCGCGGGGCTCGAGCACGCGGGCCTCGCGCCCGAGCAGGCCCGGCAGGTGCTCGGCATCATCGACGCCTACGCCTCCGGCTTCCTCGTGGTGTGGGCCCGCAGCCAGGCCACGAGCCGCCGGCCGTCGACGCCGCCGGCTCAACCCGCGGTCGCGGGCATGCGCGACCTCGCGATGTTCGACCAGGGTCTCGAAGCCCTCATCGCAGGGCTCGATGCGACGCTCGTGCGCGCGTCGGCCGAGTCGGGGTCTTGACACCGGCGGCCGCGGGCCGCTAGCGTCGCTCGGCGATGGGTACGCTGATTCACTCCTAGTGGTGTGAGCCGTGTCGAGCATCCGCTCCACGGCTTCCGCATCGATTCCGGCCTGCGCCGAGCGCGGCCGATCGACGCGCCGTCGACCACCACTGAGCATTCGGCCCGCAGCCGCGGCTCGCGCGCACGCCCATCCGAGGGGCGTGCGCCGACGAGCCCGACCGGCGTTCGCGCACCCGCGAACGGGCCGGGAACGGAGGACTCTCCATGACCACCAGCCAACTCTCGCTGCACGCCGTCACGAAGCGATTCGGCGACCGCGTCGTGCTCGATCGCGTCGAGCTCTCGCTCCGACCCGGCGAGCGCATCGGCATCATCGGCGACAACGGCTCGGGCAAGTCGACGCTCCTGCGCATCATCGGGGGCGCCGTGATCCCCGACGCGGGCGAGCTGATCGCCCGCTTCGCGGGCGGCGTCGGCACCCTCGACCAGGTGCTCGAGCTGCCGCCGGGCGCGAGCGTCGACGACGCGATCGACGCCTGCTCGGCCGGGCTGCGCGCGCTCGAGCGCTCCATGCATGCCGCCGAGCGGGGGCTCGCGGGCCTCGACGACGCGGCGCTCGCCGATGCGCTCGCCGAGTACGCGACGCTCACCGAGCGCTTCGAGGCGCGCGACGGCTACGGTGCTCCGGCGCGGCTCGACGCCTCGCTCGAGGCACTCGGCGTCGGCGGCATCGACCGGGCGCGCGACTGGGAGACCCTGTCGGGCGGCGAGCGTTCGCGGGTCGCGCTCGCGGCGACGGTCGCCGCGAACCCCGAGCTGCTGCTGCTCGACGAGCCGAGCAACGACCTCGACGACGACGCCTGGCACTGGCTCGTCGCCCGACTGCGCGCGCACGACGGCACCGTGGTCGTGGTGACGCACGACCGCGCGTTCCTGCAGGCGCTCACGCAGGTGATCTGGGAGGTCGACGCGGCCTCGATCGCGCGATACGGCGACGGCTACCGGGGCTACCTCGTCGCGAAGCAGAACGAGCGCGAACGGCATCGGCTCGCCTATGAGACGTGGAGGGCCGACCTCGCCCGCAACCGCGAGCTCGTCGCGGCGAACGCGGGTCGGCTCGCCGCGATCCCGCGCAAGCTCGAGAAGGCGGGCATGGGCGCGGGCGCGTTCAAGCCGCGCGGTCGCGACCACGGGGCGATGGGCCGCATCCGCAACGCGAAGGCGCGCATGTCGCGGCTGCTCGCCGAACCGGTCGCCCCGCCGCCGAAGCGGCTGGCGTTCCGGGCGGTCGGCATGAACGTCGCGCCCGCTCCGGGCGGCGAAGCGGATGCCTCGGCGGAGTCGGACGCGCCACTGCTCGTGCTGTCCGGGGTACGGGTGGCCGAGGCATCCGTCGACGATCTCGTGCTGACGGCCGGCGGCCGGCTGCTCGTCACCGGCCCCAACGGAGTCGGCAAGACGAGCCTGCTGCGGGTCATCGCCGGCGAGCGCCGGGCCGACGCCGGCATCGTGCGGGCGACCTCGCGGATCGGGCAGTTGCGCCAGCACAGCGTCATCCCGCCGAGCCGGCGCACGCTGCTCGAGGTGTACGCGGACAGCATCGGCGAAGACCTCGTGACGGCGGAGGGCCGGCTGATGCCACTCGGGCTGTTCCACCCGCGCGACCTCGCCGTGCCGGTCGGGGCGCTCTCGTACGGCCAGCGCCGCCGGCTCGAGCTCGCGTTGCTCGTGAGCGAACCGCACGAGCTGCTGCTGCTCGACGAGCCGACGAACCACCTCTCCCCCGACCTCGTCGAGGACCTCGAGGCGGCGCTCGAGACCTTCCCGGGCGCGGTCGTGCTCGTCTCGCACGATCGGCTGCTGCGCGAGCGATTCCGCGGCGAGCACCTCCCGCTCGGCTGAGCGGGAGAGCGGGCCACGGCCGGTCAACCCCGGTGAGGATGCCTCGTGCCGGGAGTATCGTCGCCGCCGAGCGCCGGCTCCGCGGTTCCGGAGGGGGTGGTCCCGCCGGCGCCGCGACCACATGACCACACGACCACACCGTCTGCGACCACATGACCACACGACCACACCACGCAGGAGGACGACATGGCACATGGCGACATCGAGACGCGCTCGAATCGCGGCCAGTGGGAGAACCACGTCGAAGGCTCGCCCGAGCTGTCGCAGAGCTTCGCCAGCCGCGACGAGGCGGTCGAGGCGGGCGGGCGGCTCGCCATGGCCATGGGCACGCGGCACACCGTGACCGACGCCGAGCCGACGGGCGCCATCACCGACGAGGACGACACGGCGCAGCGCTGATGCGGGCGAGGGCCGTCGGGTCGGCGGTCAGCCGCCCGAGCATTCGGGGGTTCACCCCCTAACGGCCGCCCCACCGCGGTCGTAGCTTGCCCCTGTGACCACGCAGACGTCCGATCAGAAGACCGCCGTTCCCGACCGCCCGGCCGCACCGGGCGACCCGCTCGAGGTCCGCGAAGCCGCCCCGAAGCCCCGCCGAACCGGAACGCGCATCGCCTGGACGTGGGTGCTGCTCTCGTCGCTCGGCATCGCCGCGTTCGCGGTCGTGCCGTACCTGACCGCGCCGCTGCGCGAACTGGCCGAGTCGCCGTCGGGCGGCCTCGCCGGCAACTACGCCGAGCAGCCGACGGCGATCCAGATCGCGTTCTACGCGCACATCGTGGGCGGCGGCCTCGCGCTCGTGCTCGGCCCGCTGCAGTTCTGGCGCGGCCTGCGCGACCGGCACCCGCGGGTGCACCGCTGGACCGGCCGCGTCTACCTCGCCGCGATCGGCGTCGGCGGCCTCGCGGCGCTCGTGATCGCGCCGGTCAACGACGCCGGACTCGTCGGGCTCTTCGGCTTCGGCGCGCTCGGCGCGCTCTGGCTCGTGACGGGATGGCTCGCCTACCGTGCGATCCGGCGCCGCGACGTCGCGACGCACCGCGCCTGGATGATGCGCAACTTCGCGCTCACCTACGCCGCGGTGACGCTGCGGATCTGGCTGCCGCTGCTGCTGCTGGTGCAGCTGCCGTTCCTCACGGAGGGCACCGATTTCGACGTGGTGTTCGCGAACGCGTACGCCGCCGTGCCGTTCCTCTGCTGGGTGCCGAACCTCGTCGTCGCCGAGTGGCTCATCGCCCGGCGCGGGCTTCCGGGCTTCTGGCGTCAGGTGGAGCACTCCGTCCGGTAGGCGCCCGGCCCGGCGATGATGGGCTGGCCGGATCAGCGCGCGTGCGGGTCGGCCGCGATGAGCTGCACTCCCGCCTCGGAGAGTTCGCGCAGCGTCTGATCGCCGGGCTCGCCGTCGCTGATGATCCCGGCGACGGCGTCGAACGGCACGACGGTGTAGCGCGAGGCGGCGCCGATCTTCTCGGCACTCGCGAGGACGTAGGTCTCGGCGGCGCGCGAGGCGAGGGTTCGTTTCATGGCCGCCTCGTCGGCGTCGCCGGTCGTCAGCCCCGCGGCGGCGTGCACCCCGGTGACGCCGAGGAAGAAGAGGTCGGCGCTCACCCGGCCGGCGGCCTCGACGGCGGCGGCCCCGCACGCGACGGCGGAGTGCTTGAACAGCTTGCCGCCGATCAGGAACACCTCCGCGGCATGGTCGAGCAGCCTCGCGGCGACGGTCGGGCTGTGCGTGATGACGGTGCATTCGAGCGTCGTCGGCAGGGCGTCGACCATCGCGAGCGTCGTCGTGCCGCCGTCGAGGATGACGGTCGCGCCCGGCTCGATGAGTGCGACGGCGGCCGCCGCGACGCGGCGCTTGCTCTCGGGGGCCACCGAAACCCTGCTCGCGTAATCGGCGACGGCCGGCGAGGCGGGCAGCGCCCCGCCGTACACGCGCACGACCAGGCCCGCGGCGTCGAGTTCCCGCAGGTCGCGGCGGATGCTGTCCTCCGACAGTCCGAGTTCGAGCGCCATCTCCTTCGCCACGAGGCGTCCGTCACGGCGGAGTCGCTCCAGGAGCAGGTCTTTGCGTGCCGCAGCGAGCAATCGGGTTCCTTCCTGTTCTTTCACGATTCTGCAGTATCGTGCCCGATATGAGCAAGCCCATGATGATCCTGATCGCCGGCCCCTACGCCTCGGGCACCGGCGGCGACCCCGAGTTGATGGCGAAGAACCTGAGGCGGCTCGAGGAGGCGGCCTGGCCGATCTTCCGCGCCGGCCATGTGCCGATGATCGGCGAATGGGTCGCCCTCCCCGTGCTCTCGAGCGCGGGAGCGAGCGGCCCCGCCGATCCACTGGCGGCCGAGGTCATGTACCCGACGGCCGAACGACTGCTCCAGCACTGCGACGCCGTGCTGCGCCTGCCCGGGGAGTCGCGCGGTGCCGACCAGGACGTCGCGATCGCCCAGCGTCGAGGCATCCCCGTCTATCACTCGCTCGACGAGGTGCCCGGCGCAGCGCCGGCCGCATGACGCGGCGGTCGTCGGGCGCGCGCTACTCGGCCGCCGCGCCCGACGACGCCGCCTGCTTGCGCGCGTAGAACTCGCGCACCCGGTTGCGGTTGCCGCAGTCGGAGGCGACGCACCAGCGCCGGTTGTGCCGGGGCGACGTGTCGAGGAACACCCAGCCGCACTCGGTGTCGGCGCACTGCGAGAGCCGGTCGAGGTCGTCGCGCAGCAGCAGGTCGACCGCGGCGAGCGCGAGCCGGCGGCGAGGCAGGGCGAGGTCGACGTCGAAGCTCCAGGCCCAGCCGCTGCCCGCACGCACGAGCGCGCCCGACGCGACCGCCTCGGCGTGTGCACTCGTGATCGGATGGCTCGACGCGCCCTCGTAACAGGCGGCGTACAGCGTCTCACGCAGGTCGCGCACGCGCGCCCACTCGTCGGCTGCGGCTTCGGGACGCTCCGCCGCGAGCGCACGCAACGCAGCGGCCTGCCCGGCGTCGACGAGCCCCGTCTCCTGGGTGAATCGCACGACGTCGTCGTAGTCGACGAGGTAGTCGACGAACTCGTCGGTCGCCAGGCGCTCGTACACGGTGTTCATCAGGTCGAGGCCGACGGCACCGGCGATCTGCGCGAAAGGCCGCTCGCGCCGTCGATAGATGACCGGAATCGCCATGTTCTGATACTAATGCCTGTTGCGGGCTTTACGCATTCGCCCTCTTCTGCCAGTGTGTAATGCATGCTTACTCGATCATCCATTAGCGGCCGCGGGGGCGCGGTGCGCGACAACCCGCGCCGCCCGCGCCTGTCTGCCGACTTCTCGCGCCTCTGGGTCGCTCAGGGCGCCGGCGTCGCCGCCGCACAGGTCGCCGAGCTCGCGCTGCCGCTGCTCGCGGTCCTCGCGCTGAACGCCTCGGCGCTCGAGCTGGGCCTCCTCGGCGTGGCGCGATGGCTGCCGTTCCTGCTGCTCGCGCTGCCGCTCGGCGTGCTCGTCGACCGGCATCGGCGCCGACCGATGATCGTGATCTCCGACTGGGGCCGGGCGGCCCTCACCGTCGCGATCATCGTCGCCGCGATCGCCGGCCTGCTCACCATGCCGACCCTGCTCGTGCTCGCGGCGGCCATCGGCTGCTTCACGGTGCTGTTCGAGGTGTCGTACCAGTCGATCGTGCCGAGCGTCGTCGCACCCGCAGGACTCTCCGCCGCGAACTCGCGGCTCGCGGCGACCGCGGCCGCCGTGCAGGTCGGCGGCCCCGGCCTCGGCGGCCTGCTCGTGCAACTCGTCTCCGCCCCGTTCGCCCTGCTCGCGACCGCGGTCGGCTACGTGGTCTCGGCGGTCTCGGTCGCCGGCATCCGCGCCCCCGAGACGCCGTCGACGAGCCGCGCCGGGTTCGCCGCCGAACTGCGTGCGGGATTGTCGTTCGTGCGGCGCGACAAGTACCTCGTCGCGAACCTGGGGTTCTCGGCCCTCTACAACCCCTTCATCCAGTGGGTCATGGTGCTGTTCCTCCTCCACGCGGTCGACCGGCTCGGCCTCGACGCGTTCCAGGTCGGCCTCATCCTCGCGATCGGCGCGACCGGCGCACTCGCCGGATCGCTCCTGGCGGGGCCGCTCACGCGGCGATTCGGGGCGGGTCGCCCCATCCTGTGGACGGCGGTCGCCGAGTGCTTCGTGCTGCTGATCCTGCCGGTCGCGGATGCCTCGTGGGGCGAGCCGCTCCTCGTCGCCGTACTCGGACTCGTGTTCGCGATCGGCGATGCCGGCGCCACCCTGTCGAGCGTCATCCTCATCACCATCCGGCAGCTGCGCACGCCCGACCAGATGCTCGGCCGGGTGAACGCGAGCATGCGCTGGGTCTCGTACGGCACGATCGCGTTCGGTGCGGCGGCGGGCGGCGTCGTCGGCGAGCTCGTCGGCACGCAGCTCGGCATCCTGATCGGCGTGCTGCTCACCTTCTCGGCCGTGATCTGGGTCGCGCTCGGCCCGCTGCCCCGCGTCGGCGACCCCGCCGAGCTCGCGATCGCCGAGCGGCGCGAGCATGAGGCATCCGTGAACGCCGCCTGAGCAGCGAGCGCCCCCAGCCCGCCGGTTGAGTAGCGCGCGACGAAGGAGCGCGCGTACCGAAACCCCCACCCCGCCGGTTGAGTAGCGCGCGACGAAGGAGCACGCGTATCGAAACCCCGTGAGCCGGCCTCGAGACCGTCTCACCAGGTTTCGATACGCGTCGCCGCTCCGCGTCGGCGCTACTCGACCGGCTGGTGGGGGCGCCGCTCCGCGTCGGCGCTACTCGACCGCCTGGTGGGGGCGCCGCTGCGCGCGCCGCGCCCGCTTCGCACGACGACGCTGCTCGGCGAGACGGCGGGCCGCGAGCGATGACTGGTCGGGGTCGCCCGGCGAGAGCGCCACGCGCAGCAGGTTGCGTTCGCGGGTCGCGCGGTGAAGGTCGGCCATGCCGAGCGTCGTCGCGAGCACCGGCGCGCCGACGACCACGGCGAACGCGACCCCGAGCGCGATGCCGGGGCGGGCGATGCCCGAATCCGTTCCGGCTAGGCCCGCGATCGCGAAGAGCGCGAGCGGCATCACCGCCGCGACGATCGCCGACGACACCCAGCGACCTGCACGCGGATCGAGGAGCAGGGCGTCGGTCACCTCCTCGCGCGCCCGTCTCGGGCGGCCGTCGGCGACCCAGTGCACCGCCGCCCGTTCGACGCGTCGCATCATGACGAGCCGCGCGACGGCGAGCGCGGCGGTGACCACGAGGGCGCACGCGATCGCGATGCCGCCCCAGAGGCTCAGCCCGTCGATGAAGCGCTCGAGCGGTTCGTCGAAGTAGCGCTCGTCGCACCGCTTGCACGGCTGCCGCAACCAGACCGACACGAACCAGATCGCACCCACCGCGAAGAGCGCGCACACCGCGACGACGAGCGCACGGTCGATGCTGGCGAAGGCCCCCGGGCGCAGCAGGTCGGGCGGGTCTTCGGCCGGGGATGCCGCGCGACGACGCTCCTCGGCCAGGTCGGCGGCGGCGACCGAGCGCGTCCAGCCCACCTCGAGCTCGGCGCGGCGGGCCTCCTGCCCCTCCTCGACGCCGAGCAGCACCGATCGCGCGACGAGCCACGCGATCACGAGCGCCGCGCTGATCCCGACGATGGTCCATACGACGGGGGTGCGACCCTCGTCGTCGACGAGGGCGAACAGCAGGCAGAATCCGCCGACCGCCATCGCGATCACCGCGACCGCGAGCACCGCGCGACGGACGTGCCGGGCCGGCAGGATCGCGAGTCGCGCGCGCTGCATCGACGACGGCACCGCTTCCGGATTCGCGCCGACGTGGCGTTCGAGCAGCCGCAGCGACGTCGCGGCATCGAGGGCGCCGAGCACAGGGATCGCGAGCGCGAGCACGGCCGCGAGCCCGAACAGCGGCAGCACCGTCGCGCGCAGGAACTCCTCGAACTCGAGCGCGCTCGACAGCTCCCCCAGCGCCTCGTCGCCGACGACCGCGGCGATGAGCAGCAGCAGCCACGTCGCACCGGCACCGATCGCGAAGGCGTTCGCGAGGCCGACCGCGGTGTGCGCGAAGGCCGACGCCGGGGTCTCGGCCACCTCGACGAACCTGAGGTCGCGCAGCTCGCGCTCGGCACGGGCGCGGCCCGCACGGCGTCGTGCGGTGCGGGCCGCGCGCCCGCGCGGAAGTCGCTCGTCGTGGTCGCGCATGGCCGGCCTCAGGCCCCGCGCACGACGAGACGGTCGTCGACGGTCGATCGGAGATCGGAGGCGGGGCGGGCGAAGACGGGCACGCCCGTCAGGCTACCGGCTGCGGATCGGCGCCCCGGGGTCGATCGCGGCGAGCGCCTGCTCGAGCGCCTCGGCGAGCACGCGCACGCCGTCGTCACCGACGGGCGCGAACTCCCGGTCGATCGCCGGCAGGTACGCCTTCGCCCCGGCGAGGAAGCGTCGCCGCCCCTCGGGGGTGAGCACGGCGTACGCCGATCGCCGGTCGTCGGGGTTCGCCTCGCGGGCGACGAGTCCCGCGGCGACGAGGTCGTCGACGAGCCGGCTCACGCGGGTGCGGCTGAGCACGACCCGCTCCCCCAGCTGGCCCATCGTCAGCGGGCCGCCCTCGTCGTGCAGTTCGAGCAGCACGTCGTACCAGCTGAGCGGCAGGCCGCCCTCGCTCGCGACCGCCCGCTCCAGTCGCGGCAGCACGGCGGCGTGCAGGCGAAGCAGGGATTCCCAGGCGCGTTCGGCGTCGCTCGGCGTGCTCATGCCCGCAACCCTACCACTTGCGTGCGTGCGCACACATATGTCAGACTCGGGCTCGTTCGATTTATGTGCGCCTGCACACACTTGAAGGGAACGAGCCATGACCACGCTCCTGCACATCTCCGCCTCCCCTCGCGGTGAGGCGTCGCACTCGCTCGAGATCGCCCAGCGCTTCATCGAGTCGTTCGCGGAGGCCTCGCCCGAGGCATCCATCTCGCACTGGGATCTCTGGGACGGATCGCTGCCCGCCTTCGGGCCCGACGGGGCCGGCGCCAAGATGCGCGTGTTCGCGGGCGACGAGCCCGAGGGCGCCGAGGAGATCGCCTGGCACCGCGCCCGTCTCGCGTTCGAGCGCTTCAACAGCGCCGACCTCTACCTGTTCAGCCTGCCGATGTGGAACGCGGGCGTGCCCTACATCGCGAAGCAGTTCATCGACGTCGTCAGCCAGCCAGGCTGGGTGTTCGGCTTCGACGGCGAGACCGGGTACTCGGGCCTCCTCGAGGGCAAGCGCGCCGCGGTCGTCTACTCCAGCGCGGTCTACGGCGAGGGGCGGCCGCCGGCGTTCGGCGCCGACTTCCAGCAGCCGTTCTTCGACGGCTGGCTGCGCTGGGCGGGCATCGACGAGATCGACTCGATCGAGTTCCGGCCGAACCTCGCGATCGCCGATGCCGAGCCGGGCCGCCTCGCGGCCCTCGCCGAGGCGCGGCGGCTCGGTGCCGAGTTCGGGCGCGACGCGCGGGCCGCAGCGGCCTGAGGCGACCGGCACCACCGCGCATTCGGGGGTTCACCCGATATCGCCCGCCCGCGCCGGTGCGCTTGGCTCGAGGCATGCCTTTCGTCACGTTCCTGCGCGGGTGGGCGGCGGTCGCCGTCGGCTGCCTGCCGCTCTTCGCCCTCATGCTCACGCCCCAGCTCATGCGCAGCCGCGCGGGCAGCGAGTCGCTGCTCATGATCGGGATGCTGCTGCTTCTCGCGCTGCTCATCGCCGCCGTCGCGCTCGCACCCGTGCTGAACGCGATCGCGGCACCCGTCGCCGGCACCTGGCAGCCGCGCACGGCGATGCGGTCGGCCCGCGACACCTGGCGTCGCCGCACCGGGCAGGCATGGCTGGCGCTCGGCACGCTCGTGCTCGTCTACGGCGCGGGGCAGGCGGTCGGCTACCTCCTCGCCGAGGCCGTGCCCTACGTGCACGAAAGCCCGGATGCCGCGGCCGACCCCTCGGCCTCGCTCTGGGTCATCGACTACCCCGCGTACGCGCTGCAGGCCGTCGTGATCTACGCGTTCACGACGCTCGCGATCGCGATCTACGCGGCGCGTCTGCGATCGCTCGCGCTGGGATTCGCCCGTCGTGAGGCGGAACTCGTCCCCGCCGGTTGAGTAGCGAGCGACGAAGGAGCACGCGTATCGAAACCGCCCCTCCGCCGGTTGAGTAGCGCGCGACGAAGGAGCACGCGTATCGAAACCCCGTGACCCGGCCTCGAGACCGTCTGACCGGGTTTCGATACGCGTCGCCGCTCCGCGTCGGCGCTACTCAACCGGCGAAAGGTGGTTTCGATACGCGTCGGCGCTACTCAACCGGCTGACGACGGCACGTAGACCGCGAGGCGCTCGCGCAGCGACCCGGCGTGCAGCTCGAAGAGGTGCCCGTCGTCGTCGTAGAAGTAGATCGAGTCGCCCTCGCCCTCGACGCGCGAGCGCGGCGGGCGCAGGTCGAGGCCGAGCTCCGCCACCTTCGCGCGCAGGGCGGGCAGGTCGGCGCGCTCGACCTGGAACGCGACGTGGTTGTAGCTGCGGGGCAGCTCGCCACCACCGAGCATCGTCGCGACCCACGTGGCCGACTCCCCCTCGCCGACGAGGAAGAAGCGCTCCTCCGAGAGCGAGAACGTGTCGCTGCCGCTGTCGTAGACGCGCACCGCACCGAGCACCTCGGTGAGGATCCGCTCCATGCGGTCGAGGTCGCGCACGATGAAGGTCACATGGCTGAGTCCGCTGCTGGTCACCGGGCCACCCTATGCGAGGGATGCCTCACCCTGAGCCCGATCTCCGTGCACGCACGGATGCGGCACTCCACGGCCGCGTCGACACTCGCTCCTGTTGTCATCACCCGATTGAAGGAGCCCCCGATGACCGAAACCAACCCGACCGTCTCGACCGGCATCGGCAGCGAGGCCGATCGCGAGCTCAAGGCCAAGCACCGCAGCATGTGGGCATCGGGCGACTATCCGGCGGTCGCCGCCGACCTCGTCTGGCCGCTCGGCGCGCACCTCGTCGACGCGACGGGCGTACGCGCCGGCGACCGAGTGCTCGACATCGCGGCCGGCACCGGCAGCGCGGCGATCCGCGCGGCCCAGCAGGGCGCCGTGGTCACCGCGAGCGACCTCGTGCCCGAGCTCTTCGAGGCGGGACGCCGCAACGCGGCCGACGCCGGCGTCGAGCTCGAGTGGGTCGAGGCCGACGCCGAGAACCTGCCGTTCGACGACGCCGCGTTCGATGCGGCGATCTCAGCCATCGGCATCATGTTCGCACCGCACCACGAGGCGTCGGCCGGCGAGCTGCTGCGGGTCGTGCGACCGGGCGGTCGCGTCGGCGTGCTGAGCTGGACGCCCGAGGGATTCATCGGCCGCATGTTCCGGGCCATGAAGCCGTTCGCGGCGCCCCTGCCCGCGGGCGCGCAGCCGGCCCCGCTGTGGGGCGACGAGTCGCACGTGCGCGAGCTGCTCGGCGACGCGGTCGACGAGGTCAAGGTGCAGCGTGACTCGGTCGCGATCGGGCACTTCGCCACGGGCGCCGAGTTCCGCGACTACTTCAAGGCGAACTACGGCCCGACGATCGCGGTGTACCGGCGCATCGCCGACGACGCCGACGCGGTGCGCGCGCTCGACGACACGCTCGCGGCGTTGGGCGACTCGCAGATCAAGATCGACGGCGACCACACGATGCGCTGGGAGTACCTCGTCATCACGGCGACCAAGCGCTGACCGGCGTCCCCCGCGACCCCGTGAGCCCTGTTCCCCTTCGGGCTCACGGGGTCGCGCTCGGCTCAGGAACTCACGGGAAGCACGTGGTGTATCCGCTCGTCACTGAGATCGCCGTTCCTCCCGTGCCGAAGCTGCCGGGGGTACTGGTATTGAGTCCATTCACGTAGTTCTCGACGGCCGGTGACCCGGTCGCACCCGCCGGGAGTCCCACGATGCCGAAGTCGTTGACGGCGGGGTCGGTCGACACTTTGCGGAACTCGATACCCGGCGCGACCGCGGTCCCGACGGTGCCGCCGGCCGTCGTGTTCCCCGTGATCGCCAGGCACAATCGGGCCTCGGTACCGCTTTGCGACCCCGAGGCCGCGTAGATGCCGGCGTAGACCCCGCCGGTCGGCGCACTCACCTTGTTGTTCTTGACCTCCGCCACGACGCGGCCGGCTTCCAACGCCTCCACGGCCGCCCCGGGTCCGCTCGTCCCCGAGACCGTGTTGTTCGTCACGACCGCGGAGAGCGACGCCCCGACGCCGTTGAGCGATCTCGCGACCGCCCGGATGCCCGTGCAGCCGGTTCCGTTCCCGGCCGTGAGCACGTTGCTGTCCGCCTTCGCCGCGACGTTCGCCGCGCCGCGGGCACCGACGAGGATCGCCTCGCAGTCGAGGTGACGAATGGGGTCGGCGACGGTGCCGTTGCCCGACACGTCGACGTTGCCGTCGGCCGCACCGCTGACGTCGACGACCGCGAACCCCACAGGCTGTTGCCCGGCGCCGCCGTTCCCCCCGTCCATGCGGTTGCCGGTGACCGCGATGACGTTGCCCGGCGTGCCGAGGACCGCTTCCGTCGCGCCGTCCTGGTTTCCACCGAGCACGCGCACACCGTAGCCATCGCGGAACTCGGTGATCACGTTGCCCGAGATCGTCGCCTTCGTGATCGTCGCCGCACCGATGGAACTGCCGGTCGCCGACACGGACACGGCCGAGCCCGGCGTGAGTTCGTCGCCCGCGTCGGAGATGCGGTTGCCGCTGATCGTCGCCCCGGAGATGGTGCCGCCGCGGTTCGCGATCGAGATGCCGGATGCCTCGTTCGAGGTGAGCACGTTGTTCGAGATCACGACCGCACCCGACAGGTTCGACAGGTTCGCACCGTCGAACGCGATGCCGTCTTCGCCGGCGGCGTCGCCCGCTCCGGTGACGGTGCCGTCGACGAACGAGAACCCGTCCACACTGGCGCCCCAGATGCCGTTGCCGGCGCTGTTCTCGATGCGCATGTTGCGGAGCGAGACATCCGCGGTGCCTGTGAGGTCGATCGCATGGCTCGTGGCGGCGGAGATGGTGCCGCCCGAGGCATCCCCGCCCTGAATGGTGCTGCCGCCGCCCGTGACGTGCAGGCCGCCCGCGGCGCCCGTCGCGCCCAGCACGATGCCCGACGCCGCCCCGTTCGACGAGATGCGCTCGAACGTGACGTCGTCGGCCCCGATGCCGGTCAGCGCGATCGAGAGCGCGGTGCCGGTGGTGCTCGCGAGCTTGTTGCCCGTGCCGGTGACGACGATCGTGCCCGACGTGAACACGTCCAGCGCTCGACCGCTCGTCGTGGTGACGTCGAGGCCGCCGCCCGTGATCGAGAGGCTGTGCCCGCTGGAGGATCCGAACTCGACTCCATCGAGGGCGCCGGTCTCGAGGTGCTTCGACGCCCCCGAGAGCACAGTGGCACCCCCCGTGTTGTTCGCGACGACGATGCCGCCGCCCGCGTCACTGTCATCGGTGATCGATCCCGAGAGCGTGACGGTGCCGCCGGTCCGGTTCCGGATGTCGACGCTCGTCGTCGCCGGCCCGTCGGCGATCGAGCCGCCGTACGAGATGTCGCCGCTGCCGCCGACCACGCGGAACTGGGTCAGGCCGGTCTGCCCCCCTGAGAGCTGGCCGCTCGCCGCCGAGAACGTGCCGGCACCGATCTGGTCGATGTTGATGCCGTATAGGTTGTTGTTCGTCGCGGTCACCTCGTCGAACGAGAGCTGCGAGCCCGACGACGCGCCGACGTGGACCGCCGGGCCGTTGGTCGCGACGATCTTCGCGGTCGCGCTCGACGGCACGGTCACGGGGCCGGTCAGGCTGAGGCTGAAGGCTGCCTGGCCCGTGCCCGTCGTGCGGATGTCGAGATCGCCGAACGTGACGGCGCCGGTCGTCTGCTGCAGGTTGACGCCGCCGCCGTTGGACACACCTGCGGCGACGATCTGGTCGATCTGGCTTCCTTCGAGATTGCAGAGCCGCGCGAGGAACGCCCACCCGGTGCCGGTGGTGCGGATCTCGACGGTCGCCGCCGGGTCGAACACGACCTTCTCGGTGGAGTCGATGAGCACGCCCAGGCCGACGACGTCGACCTCGAGGTCGCCGATCAGGTTCGTGCCGGTCATGCCCTGCAGCGCGAGCGCGATGCCGCCGTCGACGGTGTCGACGATGCGCACGTCGTCGATGGTCGCGTCACCGCCGGGGTCGCCTGCGATGTCGACGACGCCGATGCCGCCGCCCGCGGTCGTGGGGTGCACCTCGAGCCCGGCGACGCGGTTGCCGACGCCGAGTCCGACGACGTACATCCCCGAGGCCATCGTGATCGTCGGCCGCTTGGTCGGGTCGCCCTGGTGCAGGGTGCGGCCGCCGACGACGAGGTCGGATGCCTCGCCGATGAGCTGCTGGTCGTCGTCGAGCGCGATCGCCTCCGAGTAGCCGGTCGTGGTGCCGTCACCCCGGAAGACGAAGATGTCGTCGCCCGCGTTGCTCGCCGCTTCCGCCTGCGCGATCGTGTCGAACGGGCTGCTGACGTTGCCGCTGTTGCCGTCGGCGAAGTTGTCGACGTACCAGACGCAGTCGCTGATGGCGATGGTCACGTGGCCGGTGTCGGTGAGCGGCTTCACGGCGCCCTGGTCGGTGACGGTGTAGTCGAACCCGTCGGTGGTGGCGGTGCAGCCGTCGGGCGGCAGGTAGGCGACGTCGCCGTCGGCCTCGAGGTAGACCATGCCGCCTTGCTCGGTCACCTTGACGCCGGCCACGATCGCGAGCTCGGTGCCGGGGTCGGCGTCGGTGTCGCCGTCGAGCAGGTCGCCCACGACGAGGAGGTGCGGGCGGGCGGGGTCGATCGCACCGTCGGTCGGGTCATCGATGACGAGGAGGGTGTTGCCGACCGCCGCCTTCGAACCGTCGAAGGTCTCGTCGTCGGCGACGGGCGCGTCGGCGATGCACGTCACCGTGACCGACACCTGCGCGTTCCCGTCGCCCGGGGTGAGCGTGTAGCTGAACACGTCGGGGTCGCCGCCGGGCGCGTTGCAGTAGTCGACGTCGGGCTGGTAGGTGAGCCCGGTGCCGCCGCCCGTGATCACGACGGTGCCGTTCGCCGGCTGCACGACGCTCGTGATGCTGCGCGGGCCGCCGTCTGGGTCGGGGTCGTTCGCGAGCACGTCGATCGCCGTGGCGGAGGCATCCTCTGCGACGGTGGCCTCGTCGTCGACGGCGTCGGGCAGGTCGTCCACGCAGGTGACCGTCACGGAGACCGTCGTGGTCGAGCCGCCGGGCGCGAGCGTGTAGGTGAACTCGTCGGGCGTGGTGCCGGGCGGGTCGTTGCAGAACCCGGGGTCGGGTTCGTAGGTGAGGGATGCCTCGTCGTCGGCGATCTCGACGGTGCCGTGGTCGGGCTGGGCGACCTGGTCGATCGAGATCGGCCCGCCGTCGGTATCGGTGTCGTTGGCGAGCACGTCGATGGTCGAGGCACCGCTGTCCTCGTCGACGGTCGCGGTGTCTGCGACCGCCGTCGGCGGCAGGTCCTCGACGACGTCGAGCACGTCGATCGTGAAGGCCTCCTCGAGGCTGCCGCCGTAGCCGTCGGTGCCGCGCACGCGGATCGAGAGGCTCTGCGTCGCCTCGTAGTCGAAGCTCGCGGCGGTCTTCAACGTCGAGCCCGTGATCGTGAACGAGGCGTTGTCGTCGTCGCCGGTGCCGGCGACGAGCGCGAACGCGGGGGTCGCGGCGGGGTCGGCGTCGACGAGCGCGAGCGTGCCGACGACGGTGCCGGCGGGCTCGTTCTCGAGCACGTCGTCGTCCGAGAGGGTGAGGTCGCTCGGGTCGTGGTTGCCGATGACGTACCGATGTTCGGTGCTGAGGCACGCGGTCGAGGCATCCACCCGCCGCAGCACGCCCGAGCTCGGCGCGCAGAAGTAGACGGGCTCGCCGGTGGCGGTCGGCACCACGAGCTTGGTGCCGGCGGGCTTCGTGCCGGTGCACGACTTGGCCGAGGTGAAGCGGCGCACCGAGCCGTCGGGCTGGATGCACAGCGTGGTGGGGCCCGGCCAGATGGTGACCGCCGTCTCCTGCTTCTTGCGGCAGTCGTCGGGGCTCGACGCCGCGCGCATGAGCCCGTTCGACTTCTGGGCGCACGCGACCGTCAGCTGCGTCTCGGCATGGTCGGCGAATGCCGCCGACGGAGCCGCGACCAACGTGACGATCATCGCGAGCACGGTGAACAGCACGAGCGCGAGTCGCGTCGGTCGCCGCGTCTCGAGGGTGAGCACCTCGACGGTGCGGGGGCGGGACGCGTGGGACATGGGTCCTCCTCGAGGCGGCGCCGGCGCCGTCCATCCGCGATCGTCGGGCACAATGCGGAACTCGGTCCGATCCTCGACCCGTGCGGGGGCTGACCGGTAGCCCGAGAACGGGGGGCGCGCGTGGCTCGTCCGCTACGCGCCGTCGCCGACCCGCGTCTCCGCGAAGTGCGGTGCGACGATTTCGAGCAGCTCCGTGTGCGTCGTGGCGTCGGCCGCGACGAGCAGTCCGCGGCCGCCGCGCACTGACCGACCCCCGAGGTCGGTGACCACGCAGCCGGATGCCTCGGCGAGTGCGATCCCCGCGGCGAAATGCAGGTTGTCGTGGAGGCGTCCGTCGGAGACGTAGGCCGCCCGCCGCCCGGACGCGACCCACGCCACACCCAGCGTCGTCGAGATGACCCGCGGACTGTAGTCCGCCCGAAGTCGTGGATCGGCGACGAGCCGGCCGCCGACGAACGGACGGTCGAGCGGCCCGTCGCAGTTGATCTCGACGAGGCGCGACCGGGCGGTGGGCGCCAGGGGTTCGTCCGCGCCGTCCGTGCGGCGGAACGCGCGGTCGCCGTCGGTCCAGAGGAGCTCGGCGGCGATCGGGTCGGCGACGGCGGCCGCGAGATCGACGTCGCCCTCGCGGAGCGCGACGTTCACCGCGACGAGCGGCGTCGTGGCGGCGTAGTTCAGGGTGCCGCACAGCGGATCCACGAACCATCGACGCGTAGTGGACTCGCCGCCCGAGGCACCCGACTCCTCGCCGATACGGGCATCGGCCGGGCGGTGCTCGTCGAGCACGGCGAGGATCGCCTGCTCGGCATCGAGATCGACCTGCGTGGCGAAGTCGGTGTCGGATTTCGCGAACCGCGCGTGCGCGGCGCCGTAGCCGCGCGCAACGACCTCGGCTCCCGCCTGGGCGGCGGCGATCGCCACCTCGACATCGTTGAGCGTCACGCGCCGACGATAACAGGGCGTGCGGGCTGGGCCGTGCGGCGGCACGTGTGCTCACGACGGCGGGCGTCGGGGTCCGCGAGCCCGAGGACGGCTCCGCGTGGCCGGCTGCTTCTCCGAACCGGCCGTCAGCCCGCCGGGTATTGCGGCCAGCGTCGGGCCGGCAGCCTCCGGGTCATTGTGCGCAGTGCCCGACCGGAGGATCCTGAGAGCATGACCGATCGTGAGGATTTCTTGATTTGGCTGCACCGCGACGTCGTGCGAGCCGAGCGGGCGATGTTCAACGGCGACGACGGCCTCCGCCGCGCGATCTGGGCGCAGGACGAACCGGTGAGCGTGCTCGGCGCCTGGCGCAACGCCACGAACCGGGCCGAACTGATCGAGGCGTTCGAAGACCTCTCGGGCAGCTTCTCGAACTGCGAGGACTACGCGTACGACCTCATCACCTTCGACGTGCAGGGCGACATGGCCTACACGGTCGGCTACGAGCGGGTGTCGACCTCGGTCGACGGCAAACCGCGCCGGTTCACGCTGCGCGCCACCCAGGTGTACCGGCGCGGCGACAACGGCTGGCGGGTCGTGCACCGCCACGCCGACACGGTCGCCGCGGGGTCGACGTGACCGAGACACTCGACGCCGACTACCTCGTGGTCGGTGCCGGCGCCATGGGGATGGCGTTCACCGACGCCCTGATCGACCACGACCCCGACGCTCGGGTGGCGCTCGTCGATCGGCGCCACAGTGTCGGCGGGCACTGGCTCGAGGCCTACCCGTTCGTGCGCCTGCACCAGGCATCCGCCCTGTACGGAGTGCCCTCGACCCTGCTCGGCGGCGGCCGCGTGCAGCACCGCGGCCCTGAGGCGGGGCTGCAGGAGCGCGCGACGAAGTCGGAGATCTGCGCGTACTACGAGCGGATCCTCGCCGACCGCATGCTCGAGTCGGGGCGGGTCGAGTTCCACCCGGGCTGCGAGCACCTCGGCGACCGCACGTTCGTGTCGCGCGTGTCGGGCGAGCGGTTCAGCGTGCCCGACCGCTGCCGCGTCGTCGACGCGCACTACCTCGCGCCGCGCGTGCCCGCCGAGGTGCCGCCGCCGTTCGAGGTCGACGACGATGCCCGGGTGATCCCGGTCAACGAGCTCGCCCACGTCGAGGAGGCGCCGAGCCGGTACGTGATCGCCGGGTCGGGCAAGACGGCGACCGACGCGATCGTGTGGCTGCTCGGCCGCGGCGTCGCACCCGACGCGATCACGTGGGTGCGCCCGCGGGACCCGTGGATGGTGAACCGGGCCGCCCAGCAGCCGCTGCCCGAGGTGTTCCTCGGCATGGTCGCCGACATCATGCAGTCGGCCGTGCAGTCGGACTCGCTCGAGCAGCTCTTCCTCCGCCTGGAGGACGCGGGGGTCATGCTGCGCATCGACCGCACGGTGATGCCCACCATGGCCAAGGCGCCCACCCTCGGCACGTGGGAGCTCGAATTGCTGCGCACGATCGAGCACGTCGTGCGGCTCGGGCACATCCGGCAGGTGCGACGCGGGCGGCTCGAGTTCGCCGCCGGTGCGGTCGCGATCACGGATGACGCGCTCGTCGTGCACTGCGCCGGATCGGGCCTCATGTACCGGCCGCTCGTGCCGATCTGGGCGCCCGGTTCGATGACGCTCCAGCCGATCCGTGCGGGATTCCCCACGTTCGGCGCAGCGATCGCCGGTTACGTCGAGGCCACCCGCACCGACGATGACGAGAAGAACCGACTGGCCCCGCCGTCGCCCTATCCCGACTCGATGGCGGCGTGGGCGCGCATGATCGCCGTCGGCGGCCGCAACGCGGCGAGATTCGGATCGGAGCCCGACATCGCGGAGTGGGCCGCGACGGTCGCGACGAACCCGGCCCGCATCCCGCCCGGTGCGCCCCGCTCGCCGCTGCTCGACTCGGTGCTCCAGCGGCTCGCGGCCAACCTCGAGCCGGGCACCGCCCGCCTCGAGGAGCTCAGCGCTCCGGCCGGGTGAGTAGCGAGCGACGAAGGAGCACGCGTATCGAAACCAGCACCCCGATCGGGGCGGTGGTCTCGATACGCTCGCTGCGCTCGCTACTCGACCGACCGGATGGGCCTACGCCGCCACGGGCATGAGTCCCGCGGCCGTGACGACGAACTCGCCGTCACGGGCATCGACGTGCACCGCTCCGCCGTCGCCGACGGCACCCGACACGAACAGGTCGGCGATGCGGTCGTCGACCTCGCGCTGGATGACTCGGCGCAGGGGGCGGGCACCGTACTCGGGCTCGTAACCGCGCTCCGCCAGGAGCGCCACCGCGGCATCCGTCACCTCGAAGCCGACCTCGCGCGAGGCGAGCCGACGCGCGGTCGCACCCAGCATGAGGCGCACGATCTGCTCGAGCTGCGGCTGGTCGAGCTTCTGGAACAGCACGATCTCGTCGATGCGGTTCAGGAACTCGGGGCGCATGGCCTCGCGCAGCTTGCCCATGACCCGGGCGCGCACGTCGTCTTGCGACGAGAAGCCCGATCCGTCGGCCGAGGCGACGAAGCCGAGCGCGCCCGACCGCGACGCGAGGAACTCCGAACCGAGGTTCGAGGTCATCACGACGACCGTGTTGCGGAAGTCGACCGTGCGGCCCTGGCCGTCGGTGAGGCGTCCGTCGTCGAGCACCTGCAGCAGCAGGTTGAACACGTCGGGGTGCGCCTTCTCGATCTCGTCGAACAGCACGATCGAGTACGGGTTGCGCCGCACGCGCTCGGTGAGCTGGCCGGCCTCGTCGTAACCGACATAGCCGGGAGGGGCGCCGACGAGTCGCGAGACGGTGTGCCGCTCGCCGAACTCCGACATGTCGAAGCGGATCACGGCGGTCTCGTCGTCGAACAGGCGGTCGGCGAGGGCCTTTGCGAGCTCGGTCTTGCCGACACCCGTCGGGCCGAGGAACAGGAACGACCCGACAGGCCGACGCGAGTCACCCATGCCGGTGCGGTTGCGGCGCACGGCCTTGGCGACGGCGGTGACGGCGTCGTCCTGCCCGATGACGCGCTCGTGCAGCTCGCCCTCGAGGTCGGCGAGGCGCTCGCGCTCGGTCTCGGTGAGGCGGTTCACCGGGATGCCGGTGGCACGCGAGATCACGGCCGCGATCTGCGCCTCGTCGACAATGGTCGCCGGTTGAGTAGCGAGCGACGAAGGAGCACGCGTATCGAAACCCTCGGTGGTGGTCTCGATACGCTCCTGCGTCGCTACTCGACCGACCATCGCCTCATCGAGCTTCGCCTGCACCTTCGAGATCTCGTCCCGAATCCGCGACGCCTCCTCATAGTGCTCAGCACTCACGGCGGCGTTCTTCTCCGCCTCGAGCTCCCCGAGTCGCGCCTGCAGCGCGGAGACATCCACCTTCACACCGAGGCGCAGCCGCAGCCGCGCCCCGGCCTGGTCGATCAGGTCGATCGCCTTGTCGGGCAGCACGCGATCGCTCAGGTAGCGGTCGCTCAGCTCGACGGCGGCGCGGATCGCGGCGTCCGTGTATTCGACACCGTGGTGGTCTTCGTACGCGGGCTTCAGGCCCTGCAGGATCAGCACGGCGTCTTCGATCGACGGCTCGCCGACGCGCACCGGCTGGAAGCGGCGCTCGAGCGCCGGGTCCTTCTCGATCTTGCGGTACTCGCCCCGCGTAGTCGCGGCGACGAGGTGCAGCTCGCCCCGCGCGAGGCGCGGCTTGAGGATGTTGCCTGCGTCCATGCCGCCGTCGCCCGCGCCACCGGCGCCGACGACCGTGTGCACCTCGTCGATGAAGACGATGAGGTCGCCCTTGTTGGCGGCGATCTCCTCCATCGTCTTCGTGAGGCGCTCTTCGAAGTCGCCGCGGTAGCGGGTGCCGGCGAGCATGCCGGGCAGGTCGAGCGCGATGACGCGCTTGCCGAGCAGGGCCTCGGGCACGTTCTCCTCGACGATCGCGCGGGCGAGGCCCTCGACGATCGCCGTCTTGCCGACGCCGGCCTCGCCGACGAGCACGGGGTTGTTCTTCGTGCGGCGCGACAGGATCTCGATCGTCTGCTCGATCTCGTCGGCACGCCCGATCACCGGGTCGAGCTCGCCGTTCGCGGCCCGCTCGGTCAGGTCCATGCCGAACTTGTCGAGCATCGGCGTGGTCGACTCGGTCGGTTGAGTAGCGCCCGACGAAGGAGGACGCGTATCGAAACCACCCTCGCCCTCGGTCTGGCTCTCGAAGTCCTGACGCATCCCCTGCGTCAACGCCTCAGCCGTCACCCCCGCCCGGGCCAGCACCTGCCCCGCAGGCGCATCCTGCCCCAGCACGAGCGCGAAGAACAGGTGCTCAGGGTCGATGTACGTCGCCCCCGACGACCGCGCCACCTGGTAGCTGTGGAACAGCGCACGGCTCGCGCTTGGCGTGATCGTCGCCGCGTTGATGTCGGCGACGTCACCGGCGCCAGGCAGACGCGCCTCGGTCGCCGTGATGATGCGCTCGGGGCTCGCCCCGATGCGCCGGATCGCCTGTTGAACGCTCTCGTCCTCGACGATCACGCGCAGGATGTGCAGGGCGTCGAGCTCGGTCTGTCCGCGCTCGAGGGCGAAGCGTCCGGCCTGCTGAAGAATGCTCTGGGTGCGCGCAGTAAGGAACCGGCTGAGGTCGATCGACCGCGCCTGTCGCGCCTGCTCACCCGCGAGGTATCGGGCAAGGAACTCGTCGAACGAGCTCGCGCCTGCCTCGTTGAAGTCGTTGGGCACCTGGCCTCCTGGTTGAAGTTGAGTGTGGTTCGCTCAAGTTCAACGCTGCGGCGATCCGGGTATTCCCGCTTATCTCGTCTTCCAGTACTGCCGTGCGCGCGATGGCAGCTTTCCGTGCCGAATCTGCGCTCAAACCCGTGCGCTTCCGCACGATAGTGGGCCCACTGGTCCACGCAACATCGAGCAACCTCCTCAGGTCAGAGCGATTGCGGCAACGACCATGCAGGCGCAGCTCCTTGCAGCTTTTCGATAGCCTTCGAATGTGACCGGTGAGATCGACGTGATCGCCCCTGAGAAGCGAGGGGTGAACACTCCTGTCGAAATTCTCATCGGTGCAATCGTTGGCGCGATCCTCGGCTGGCCGATAACGAGAGCCCTTGACGGCTGGGCGGCCGAAAGCAAGCTCCCGTGGTGGGCATATCTTGTCGGTATCGCAATCGGCATCGCAATTGTCCTGCTCATGATGACATTCATCATCGCGTCGTGGCGGATCGCGGTTTGGAGTTGGCTCGGTCGTCTGGCGAAGTGGCTCTGGGACGGTCGGCCTGTCAGTCAGCGGCAGCATCGGAAAGCCGTCAAGACACTGCGCGACACGATCCTCGCCGACGCCCAACATCTTGCGAAGACAGTTGCGAGAGGGACAATCGAGGATCAAAAGCGACTCGACAAATCGATCTCTATGATGGCGGCATCGCTGGCCACGCGTGAGGCGAGTGTGCGCTCCGAGACCAGCGCGGATGTGAAAAACCCCACGCTGCCATTGCCATCTCCTCGCTGGACCGTGTCCGCCGGGGGAGAGGATACGGGCGACGGCAAGGACTTCATTCTTCGCAATCTCATGCCGCGGAGTATCGCAAATGAGGTCCATCTTGAGCCTGACAGTGATCTCACGCTCCTTGACGCCGGACATTGGGAAACATTGTCAGGAGTCAGCTCAGGGCTGTTCAGAGCCGATATCTCAGCACGAGGCTGGGCTTACGGCGTTAACCTCAGCCTCGAGTGGTACGACGAGAACAACTTGAAGCAGACAAGCAAGGCTTTTCTCGCCGGCCATCCCGAGGACATACCCGCCTACGAGGAGATGAGCGGCGAGCCTTTCTAGCCGAAAGCTCCCACCGCGTCTAGCCACCACCACCCGGTGTTTGCGGTGCTGCGGTGGAGATTCAATGTGCTCGGACCGTCGCAAGTGCGGAGGTTTCGGCGAGATGCAACCTGGATGGCTCACTCAAAGCTGCATCCAGAGGCCAGAAAGCGCGCCCCGGCAGTAGTGTCCGTGCGGGCTGCTAGGTTCACGATGTGGCGTGGACATCACCTTCGTACGGAAAAGGCCAAATCGAGCGAGCCGGGCAAACACTGATCGACCCGTTCGCATCACCAGCTGATCGGGGGATGGCGGTCGCCATTGCGAACAATTGGCGCTCGGCTCATAGCTTCCCTCTGAACACCTTGCAGATGAACTTGCGCAAGCGTGCCCAAGCAATTGATCCAGATGGGCTTGTGGCCCAAAGAATCAAGCGGCTGCCATCGATTGTTGGCAAGCTCACTCGCTTCCCGTCGATGAACCTTGCTCGAATGCAAGACCTTGGGGGGTGTCGAGCAGTTGTGAGCGACATCGAGCGCGTCGATCTCTTGTTTGAGAACCTCATGCAGTCCAAGCACAAACACCGGCTAGTCCGACGCGACAACTACATCGATGATCCGAAACCTTCAGGCTATCGCGGTGTCCACGTCATCTACGCGTACAGGAGCGACAAGATCCCGACGTGGAATGACTTGCGAATTGAGGTGCAGATCCGGTCAAGGTTGCAGCACGCCTGGGCGACAGCCGTAGAAACCGTCGGCTTGTTCACCGATCAGGCGCTGAAATCAAGTGCTGGCGATAAAGAATGGCTCAGGTTCTTCGCAGTGATGAGTTCGGTGATTGCTGTGGCGGAGGGACGTCCCACTGTGCCTGGTACCTCTGAAGACTTGGGGGAGCTCAAGCTCGAGCTTCGAGCACTCGCGAATCAGCTGGACGTGGTCAACAAGCTGCAGGGATACGCCACGCTGCTACAGCTCTCCGAGGAGCACATGGCAGGCGCCAAGTATGTTCTCCTGACCCTTGATGTCAGGGAGAACCAGCTCACGATACGCGGATTCAAACGCCCAGACGATGCCTCCGCGGCATATGCGGCTATGGAGGGCAATGTTGGCGAGGGAGTTGATGTTGTCATGGTGGCTGTCAGCTCGATTGTTGGGCTCCGTAGCGCGTACCCGAATTACTTCCTGGATACCACTCGGTTTGTGGAGATTCTGCAGAGCGCCCTGAAATAGGTCGGGCTGCGCTTTCGGGCTGCCGCCCGCCGCGCGCAAGCTCGAGGGCCCGGCAGCACCGTCCGATCGCCACGCGATCCGCGCATCCGTGGAATTCGCGCGAACCCGAGCACAGCTCGCCGACGCCACGATCGCGAACGTCTCTCGACAGACCCGACCTCGAGCATCTGGACTGGCGGCACGGATGCGCCACGGGCAGTCGCCGCAGCGCCTCAACCTGCCGTTGACGCACCCCTCCCACCGGCGTAGACCTAAACCAGCCCGAGAAGGAGGTGCCGTCATGGCGAAGGATCTCTTGGTCACCCTTGAGGATCAGCCCGGCGAGGGGGCTCGGCTCGGCGAGGCGCTCGGCAACGCGGGCGTCAACATCGAGGGCCTCTGCGCGCTCATGGAGGGCGGGCGGGGCGCCGTCCATATCCTCGTCGAAGACGTCGCGGGCGCCAGGGCCGCGCTCGAGGGCGCCGGCATCGCGGTCGATGCCGAGACCGACGTCATCGTCAGTCCGGCACTGCCCGAGCCCGATCTCGACACGCCGGGCGTGTTCGGTGGGATGGCTCGCGCCCTCGCCGAGGCGGACATCAACATCTCGCTCGTCTACGTGGCATCCCGAAACCGGGTCGTGCTCGCAACGAGCGACAACCAGAAGGCCACGCAACTGCTGCAGTCGATGATGTAACGGCCGACTAGCCGCCTCGAGATCAGTCGCGAACGCCGCGGCGGTCGGGGTCGTACGCCCAGATCTCGAACTCGCTGGGCGGGGGCAACTGCGTCATGCTGTCGCCCTCGTACCAGAAGCACTCGATGCCGGCGAGCACCTCCTGGCCGGTATGGGCGAGACATGTGAAGAGAATGACTCCCCCGGTTCCGTCGCGGTGGATCGCCTCGGTGATGATCCGCATCCCGGGTCGGACAGCGGGGAGCACGAAGTCGACCGAGGCGCACCCACAGGCGCAGGTACCGCCGACCTGAGCGACGGCCGCCTGCCGGCGGAGTTCGTCTGCGCCTCGGAACTCGGGTTCGACAAGCGCGTCTAGGAAGGCCCGCTCACGGCTGCTCAGCGGACGCGGAATCGGATTCGCCACATCTCTCATCTTGCAGTCCGATGAGGCCCTTCGGGCTGGGTGCTCTCAAGCTGCCGCACTACGCATTGACCACATCGAAAGCCTCCGCGCGTCCCCTTCGGCCCATGCCGGCGCATCGTGACAGGTCATGCGGGTTCGTCGCCCCTGATTCGTACTCCCCGCGAACTGGGGAATACGCCGTGAGAACGGCGTCGATAGGCTCACGTGCAGTCGACGTCTCCGCTTCGACTGACCGGACCCTTCGCTTGCAGCAACGGTGGCGATGCTCGCTGCCGTCATTGCCGACGATTGAATGGAGAAGCGCCCGTGTTCGTGATCGAACCGGATCCCGAGCGGCCTCGGAAACGCCGCGTCGTCGATCGAGAACGAGATGCCGCGCTCGTACCCCTCGGCGTGCGCGCGTACGAAGCGATCCGGCTGATGAAGCTCGTCTGGGGCGGGCGGGTGATCCCGTTCGAATACGAGCTCGAGCCTGTCACCACCGAAGCCGGCAAGCGCTTCGTCGGTCGCGTCTCTGGCTTCGGCACGAGCCCGATCGCCGCAGAGCAGGCCGGCACCTCCCGATACCGTTTCGCCGATGACGAGGAACGACGCGCTGCCGAGCGGCTCGCGGCCGAGGCGCTGCTCGCCTACGGGGACTTCTACAACGGCCTGGACCACCCCGACGGAGTCTTCACCATCGAGGTGCCGACGGAGGCGTACGGAACCTTCGAGTACACCCTTTCTTCCGTCGGTTACCAGACCCACGCGACGTCGCCTGACACCACGGATGGGAGCACCCGATGAGCGGCGACAAACGCGACCATCGCCGACTCGCTTCTGAATCGGGCGGATGCCGCTTCTGACCAGGCTCGAATCCGAGCGACGCTCGCAGCCGGCAATCGGGGTGCAACGCCGAATGATGGATACCACGGCGCGCGACTTCTCCTCCACAGGGTCACCCTTACGCGGATTCTCCACAGGCAGAATGCCAGATCATCGCCGATTTCCGGCAAGTTCGAATGTCAGTGGGTGCGTGCAGGATGGAGGCATGGAAGAGACCTCGCCACTCGGGCAGGCCGCACCCGCGGCGCAGGCCGCGCTACACGCGCTGGCCGCCCTCGAGCGCGAGGTGGCAGGTGTCCGTGAGGCGTGGGCCGGCGCGATGCCGGCGTGGGGCGCGAGTTCCGGCTCGACCCAGTTCGACCTCGAGCAGATGAGCGACCCAGGTCTCATCCGGGTCACCGACGCCCTCGCGAAGACGCGACGCGACATCGACGCCGTGCTCGCCCGCGTTGCCGCCGAGGTCGCGCGACGTTCGGGGCCCGAGTTCGGCGAGACCGGGCTCGCGAAGGCTCAGGGGTTCCACAATCCGACCCGGCTGCTCGCGGCATCCACCGGGGCGTCGCGTACCGACGCGCAGCGGCTGATCGCCGTCGGCACCGCCACCGCCGAGCGGCAGACCTTCAGCGGCGAGCGCGCGCCCTCGAGACATCCGCATGTGGCGGTTGCGCTCGCGACGGCGGCGATCGGTCTCGACGCGGCATCCGCGATCACCTCGATGCTCGACCGGGCATGGGCGAGGGCCGACGCCTCTCGAATCAATGTCGTCGAGGCGGCGCTCGTCGAGCTGGCCGCGCAGGTGCCGCTCGAAACCCTCCTGCGCGGAGTCCGCGAGGCCGAGGCGCGGCTCGATCCCGACGGCGTCGAACCGCGCGACGACGAACTCCGCGCCGAACGCTCGTTGACGATGCGCGAAGACCGGCACGGCTTGGTGCACCTGCACGCACGGCTCGACCCCGAGAGCGCGGCGCCGGTCAAGGCCGCGATCGAGGCACTCGTCAGCGACGCACTGCGTCGACGCGACCCGTCCGACGGAGGCCGCGTGCCGGTGGTGGAAGACCGGCGGCCGATCGCGCAGATCCAGGCCGATGCGCTCGCCGCGATCGCACGCCATGCGCTCGGTTGCGCTCAGACGCTCGCGCCGCTCGCGAAGACGACGGTCGTCGTGCGCGTCGACCTCGACACCCTCGTGAACGACCTCGGGCATGCCCGCATCGACGGGCTCGACCAGCCCGTCGCGGCGTCCACCGCTCGCCGAATGGCCGCCGATGCCGAGCTCATCCCTGCCGTGCTCGGCGGCGAGAGCCTCCCGCTCGACGTCGGCAGGGCCGCCCGACTGTTCACCAAGGCGCAGCGGATCGCCCTCGGCGAGCGCGACGGCGGCTGCGCGTCCTGCGGCCAGAACATCGCCTACGTCGAGGCGCACCACATACGTTGGTGGGAGCGAGATGCCGGCCCGACCGATCTCTCGAACGGCGTGATGTTGTGCAGCTTCTGCCACCACCGCATCCACCGCGACGGCTGGCGGATCGACGCGGGCCCGAGCGAGGTGTGGTTCACCCCGCCGCCGCACATCGACCCCGATCAGGTGCCGCGGCTCGGCGGACGAGCGCGATTCGAGCTGCGCGACGGCCGGGCGGCCTGACCACGCCACGTGCTGCTGGGCGTGGCGCCTTATGCGGCGCGCGGGCCCAACGCTCACCGCTCACCCCACTGCGCAGGAGCCGCGTCCTAGGCTGAGATCGTGCCCCGACTCCACGCAGAACCCGATCGATCCAAGTGGGTGCCCGTCACCGATTCCCTCGGATTCCGCGGCCGGCGCGCCCGCAAGGCGGCGATCGGCACGCTGCTGTCGCAGGCCAAGGGGCCGGGCGCCGAGCCGTCGAAGCGCGGCGGCTTCAGTGCTTGGGCGTTGAGTCAGGCCGTTCCGCTGCTGATGCGCAAGGCGGCGGGGCGGGTGCTCGTGTGGGTCTGGAAGGCGGAGCCCGACCTCCTCGTGGTGATGGCCCAGGTGCAGGCGGCGACGCCCGAGATCCGCATCGCGCGAGCCTCGATGCCGATCGAGTACGACGACACCGAAGAGTTCCGCGGCACCTACCTCGGCATGGGCGAGAAGCTCGTCATGCCGCTGCCGCCGGGCGGCCGCCCGCCGTTCGCCACGTACACGTGGGATCTCGGCACGCACCTCGTGACCGTCACAGCTGTGTGCAGCGATCGCGAGCGATTCGGCACGGTCATCGGGGCGGTCGATGAGCTTGCTCGCGGAATCCGGGTTGTTGACGATCTCACGGTCGGGGAATCGGCACCGGTGCTGCGGATCGACCCCGTCTGAACGCCAAGGTCAACCCCCGTCGGTCCCACGGTACTTCTGCGAACACGGCTTCGGTGGAGCAACCTCCACCCGGTAAGGGTCAATAGCCGACGGCTTTGAGCCCAAACTCTGCCTGTTCGGGAGTGAACTGGCTGCCGAACTCGCTCGTCAGTTGCTCGTACAGCCCGTCGCGACTCATTGCCATGACATCTAGGTACGACTGCGCCGCCTCAGCAGCCTCCGCGTTCCAGTCCACCGTGATGTGGTCGACCGCGAACTCAGCGTCGGCCTGCTCATAGCCGGAGCCGTACTCGCTCGTCATCTGTTCGATGAGGCCCGCTCGACTGAACGGCATGGTGTCGACGTAGGACTGCGCCTGCTCGACGGCGTTCTGCTGGGCGAGGGTCAGCGGCGCGGCAGCGGTGAGGGTGACCTCAGTGCCCGGGTCCGCGATGCCGCCGACCGAAGGTGCGGTCACGGAGACGATCCACGTGCCATCGAGGCCAGGCTTCACCGTGAGCCCCTCACTCTCGAGCAAGGTCGTTGCCTCGGCGACCGTGAGACCGGCGACGTCGGGCACGATCACCTTCTCGGGCTCGGCGGGCTCGGCGGGCTCGACGGGCTCCTCCGCCTTCGCCTCGACCTTCGGCGACTGCGATGCCGCGGTTGTGTCGACTTTGTCACCGCGCGAGTTCGCAGAACCGATCGCCGCGATGACGATGCAACCGGCGACGACGGCAGCGGGTATGATGATGGCCTTTCGCTTGTACCACGGAACACTGGCAGACGACTTCGGTTGCTCGGTCTGTGGGACAGCGGACGCGGCCTGCTCAGCAAGCGGCACCCACTGCAATCCGTCCGGAGTCTCTGTGAGTCGGTGGCCGTTGACGATGTCGCCAACCTTGTATTCGGGAGTGTTGCTCATGCTTCTCGCCTCTCTCTGTAAGGAATGAACCGTCCTGTAAGGAATGAACCGTCCAAGGCCACCCCGGTTCGGGTCCGGAACTCGCCGAACGGGCTAGTAGGGGTGGTTGGCTCTCGCCGTCGCGTGCTCGCGGATTCGCTCTCAGAAGCCATCGCGGTCATGTATTGCGGAGCTCGAAGATGATGTCGAGTCCGTCGTCTGGGTGGTAGCTCCAACTCGCAGAGATGTCGCCCCACTCGCCTTCTTGGCGACCGTCGAGTGAACGAGTCTCATACATCTTCGATTTCACCGAAGCTGGCGTGTCGACGGCACTGATGATGCATTCGAGCTCATCGAAGTCGACATCGCCCGAGCCGAACTCTTCGCCAGCCGCGTCGACAATCATCGAGTGGCCGCCATCGGCGACGACAACCTTGCCGCCCAGGCTGCACTTCTCGACAGCATCTTTGAAGAGGGTGAGCTTCGCGGCTTCGGCCTTCTTGGCCGCACTCTCCTTCGCCTCGGCTGTGGCTTGGGCCTCGGCCTCGAAGCTCGCGGTCACAACAGTGGATCCGACCACTCCCCCGACCAATAGGCCGACCACGAGCGCGCCTCCTCCGACGATCGCAGGGAGGAACCAGGGCCGCTGAACGACAGACGCGGGTATCGGGGTCCGCTCGGCGCTCGGGTCGGCGGGCGGTGAGGGCGGCGGTGCCGGAGTCGTTGCGGACGCCAGCAAATCATCGCCCGTGCCATCGACGGGTTGCAGCCCCGAAAACCCATCAGGCGGAGCCGGTTGTTCGTCGTCGACATCCATCGTGTCCCCCCTCGTGTGCGCCCCCGCGCAACTGCGAGTTCATCGACCCGCGAGTAGTTCAACGTACTGCGGCCGTCGCGCAAACGGGAGTGAATCGGGGGGCTCGTAACCCGTTTTGGGGCAGGGAGGAATGATCAGCTAGATGGCTCGCTGCGCGCGCGGAATTCCCGAATACCTCGCTCCGCGTTGATGAAAGGTTGTCCACATCGAGGCCGATACGTGGCGGCCCCGGCGTCGCGTCGGTGTTCACCGTGGAACTGACGCGGGCTACCAGCCCGAGGTCGACGAGTCGTCGCCGGTGCTGCGCATCGACCTGGCCTGAGCCTCGCGGATCACAGATCTCGAAGCCTGCAAGCCGATAGATTCACGACATGCTGAAGACCCGAACGAGCCGCGCCGCCCTCACCGCGCTGCTCACGCTCCCCCTTCTTGCTCTGGTCGGCTGTGCTGGAACGGCTGCCGAAACACCGGCATCGACGTCGGCCAGCGCGCCGACATCCCCCTCGACTCCGACCCCGGCTGCGACCCCTACTGCCACGCCGCAGAGCGAAGCGACAGGCCCCGTTTGGCCGGACGATCGGTGCCAGGACGAGCAGCTCGGCGCCGAGCTCGAGGCGCGACCCGACCTTTCTGGAGCCGGCCACGAGGGCTTCGCGATCGTGCTCACGAACGTGTCGGAGCAAGCCTGCTCGTACTACGGGTGGCCAGGTGTGCTGCTGCTCGGCACCGACGGCACGCTGCTTACGAGCAGTGGCGACAGACCGCTGTCGATGACCGCTTCGCCGGGGGCACTCGCCCCGGGTGAGTCGGCCCAACTGGAGGGACTGCTCGCGGTCGTCGGCGCGTACGACTGTACGCCGACGACCGCGACCACGGTACGGGTGCTCGTCACCTCAGACGGTGCCGGCCCCGGCATCGACGCACCGGTCGACCTGCAGGTCTGCGGCGATGCCTGGAGCGATCTCCAGACCGGGCCGCTCACTCCGGTTTCCTGACGCTGGTCCACGCCGGGCGCGTTGGGCTTATTGAGTACCGCTGAACAAGGTCGTACGAATCTCCTGAATGTACGCGTCGACGACCGGAGCACCCTCGCTGCCGTACAGGAACCCCACCTTGTTCATCATGAACAAGGAGCACGCATAGGCGCCCGATGCCGTCCCCACCACGATATCGACCGCCGGAATCGTCGCATTCGGCAGGTTGACAGTGCCGCGTTCGACCGCGCGAATCGCGTGGCGCGGAATCGCCAGCTCACTCGAGGCTCCGCCGCCCGCAAGCACGCGCAGCCCACTGGCGTCGCACGCGAGGACCCCGTGCCGATGAGGGCGGAATCCCGGGGGGCGTTGGCCGAATTCGGCCGAGAGCCTCTGCGATTGAGCAACGAGCTCTTTCGTCAGGGCGATCGGTGCCACAAAGGCGTACGGGGAGTCCTTCAGAGCCCGCTCAACGCGCACTCGGTGGGAAACCTGCAGCCAGATCGAGGTCGCGACGGTACCGATGATGACGACCAATGCCAGCATGCCGAAGAACACGCCGCCAGGGTCTTGATCGGCGAGACGCAGCACGAAATTGATGAGGAGCGCGACGCTCAGCGCGAGGACGAGAAAATGCAGGAAAAAGAACCCGGTGCCGGCGAGATGACGCGCGTATGTGCGAACGTCACGGCCGCCGATCATCGCCTGTTGAGTGGTCATCACACGCACACACTATTGGGTCGCTCGGGCCGGGCGAAGCAGTCGATCAGGTGCTCGCGATCGCGGCACCCGTCGCCACATCGCGCACCGCATCCAACACCACCTGCAGCGCCGGCGAGTCCGCCTGGCTGCGCCGATGCACCGCCGACACCCCGCGCGTCGACGCCGGACGCACCGTCGGAATCGCGACCAGATCCTCGTGCAGCGGCGGCCGCCCCATCCGCGGCACGAGCGCGACCCCGAGCCCGGCCCGCACGAGCTCGAGGTGGTTCTCGAACTCCATCGACTCGTGCACGACGCGCGGCGCGTTCGAGACGCCGTCGAACAGCCGCCGCAGCCACTGCCGGCAGATCGTCGAGTCGAAGGTCGCGATCCACTCCTCACTCGCGAGATCGACTGGCGAGAGCTCGGCACGATCGGCGAGCGGATGATCCCGTCGCAAGATCACGTCCGCGACATCCATGAACAGGGGTGTCTCGACGAGATGCTCGGGCATCGCGAGCGCGACCCCGCCCCAGCGGTGCACGATGCCGAGATCGCGCTGCCCCGACGCGACGAGCGCGATCGTCTCCCACGGCTCGCTCTCGCGCATCGGCACCCGCAGTTCGGGGTGCTCCGCGCGCAGCCGCGGCAGCACATCGACGAGGATGCCGCGGACCGCCGTGGAGAACGCACCGATGCGTACCTCGCCCGTGACCCGGCGTGGCGCCCCGTCGGCAGCACTCACCCCGCCGGCCAGGTGCAGGTCGGCCTCGAGGCGCTCGAGGTCGGCGAGCACGGTCGCCGACGATGTCACGAGGTGCCGCCCGGCATCGGTGAGCACGACACCGCGGCCGGCCCGTTCGAGCAGGGCGACGCGGGTGCCGCGTTCGAGGCGCTTGATCTGCTGCGACACCGCCGACGGCGTGAAGCCGAGCGCGTCGGCCGCCGACGCGACGCTTCCGTTGGTGGCCACGGCGCGCAGGGCGACCACGGCTTCGAGATCGATCATGTACGGATGCTACCGAATCACGCACACAAATGGTCGCTGGTGTTTCCGGATGCCTCGGGCGAGAGTGGACGCATGACGAGACGCGACATGGTGCTGGCCGCCCTGGTGGCGACGATGTGGGGCTTCAACTTCGTCGTGATCGACTGGGGCATGGCCGGCATCCCGCCCCTGTTCTTCGTCGCGGTGCGCTTCGCCGTCGTCGCCCTCGCGGTCGTCGTCGTGCCCCGCCCGCTCGCGAGCTGGAAGACCGTCGTCGGCGTCGGACTCTTCATGAGCCTCGGCCAGTTCGCCCTGCTCTACACCTCGATCGCGCTCGGGCTGCAGCCCGGCATCGCGGCGCTGCTGCTGCAGGCGCAGGTCGTGCTCACGATCGTCGTCGCGGCGCTCGCTCTGCGCGAGCGCCCGAGCCGCCTGCAGACGATCGGCGTGCTGGTCGGGACGGTCGGACTCGGCGTCGTCGCCCTCGGTCGCGGCGGCGATGCGCCGGCGATCGCCGTCGTGCTGTGCCTGCTCGCCGCACTGTCGTGGGCGATCGGCAACGTCATCTCGCGCAAGGCCGGCCCGGTCGCACCGGCGAAGCGCTTCGGGGCGCTGTCGCTGACGGTGTGGTCGTCGCTCGTCGTGCCGCTGCCGGCGCTCGGCCTGTCGGCGCTCATCGAGGGGCCCGACGCGATCGCCGCGGGCCTCGCCGCATTCGGCTGGCGCCCCATCGTCTCGACGCTCTACACGGCCGGCCTCTGCACCCTCGTCGGCTACGCGATCTTCAACGGACTGCTCGCCCGCAACCGCTCGGCATCGGTGGTTCCGTGGGTGCTGCTCGCGCCTGTGGTGGCGATGGCGTCGGCGGCGTTGCTTCTCGGCCAGATCCCGAACGTGTGGGAGACCGTCGGCGGGGCCGTGCTCGTCGCCGGGGTGTTCATCGCGAATGCGCCGGCGCGGCGGCGCATCGAGCCGGCAGCCGCAGAACCCGAACAGCTCGCCCCCGCCATTCGACGCTAGTCCGCCTCGCCGACAGGCTGGTCCGGCTCGAGATCGGGGTGATCGGTACCGCCGAGGCCGAGCCTCGGCATGATCTTCGCGAACTGCGCTCGCTCGGCCGGCGACAGCGGAGCGAGCAGTACCTCCTGGATGCCGTCGAGCACCTCGTCGAGCTCGCGCAGCCTCGCCATCCCGGCCGTCGTGATCGACACGATGTTGCGCCGCCGATTACCGGGGTCGACCTCACGAACAACGAGTCCGCGGTCCGCCATCTGCGTGAGGGCCGCAGTCACATCGCTGCGGTCGATGCCGGTGTCACGCCCGAGGTCGGCCTGACTGGCCGGACCGAACTGATCGAGGGCGGCGAGCAAGCGGTAGTGGTAGCCGCGCAAGCCGTCGCCATGCGCCTCGAACCCGCTCGCGAGCAATGCCGACGCCCTCGCAGCGGCTCGTCCGAGCAGCCACGTGGGCCGGTCCTTGAGGCGATCCGGCGTGCGGCCGGGTTGAGTCTCACGCATGTCCGGATTGTATGCCCTTGTTGGCGAGGCCAACAGTTTGCTATGTTGGCCACACCAACATTGGTAACGCCAACAAGGAGTGGAAATGTCAACAAATACCTCTCGAGTACTCATCGTCGGACGCAGCGCGGCGGTGCTGGTCGACACCGTGGCGATGCTGCGCGAGCGCGGATACGGCGCGAACGCGAGCAACCAGTTCGATCAGCTGCTCGACGACTACGATCTCCGCGAGGTCGATCTCGTGATCTTCGGCGGGATGGTGCCGCCGGAGAAGAAGGAGCAGCTCCAGGTGGAGATCCGCCACCTCAGTCCGCAGGTGACCTTCATGCAGGGCCTCGGTGGCGTCGCGCCACTGCTGGTCGCGCAGGTCGAGGAGTTCTTCAGCGGTGCCGCCCCGGACGTCGAGTACGACGCCTCGTCTCGGGTCCTCCGCCTGACGCTCGATGACACCGCGCCAGTCGTGGTGGAGGGCATCTGGGGGACGTTCGTGCCCCCGGAGCCGCTCGGTCATGCGATGACGGCCTTCGAGGGCGAGCTCGGCGCCGGCGAGCACGACATCCCGATTCCCGACGAGGTCCCGTTCGAGAGCTCGTTCGCCGCGATCCGTGTCAGGGATCGCGTTTCGGTGATGCAGATCGGCGCGACCCCGCAGGCCGTCAGGCGCATCGCGCCCGGCTCGCTGCCGGCCCCCGAGCCGGTGTCGACGCGGCTTCCGTGGGCGTGAACGACCGACGACTGCCGCGACATCCAAAGTTCACCGAACCTCTCAGGGCGCGTTTCCCCGACATATGCCGATACCTCGATATGTTCGAGACTTCGCGCGGCGATGAGCGGAAGTCCCTCCGTCTCGCCCGGGCGATCCAACAGAGAAGAGCTCAACAACGATGTCGGAAAACTCGAACGCCACCGAACCGGACTTCGACACGGGCCCCTGGGCGACGATCGCGTCGGGCATGAAGACCCACACGAAGCGCGGTCGACTGGTGATCTCCGACGGGCACCTCGGCCTGCTCCGCGAGAACGGCGACCTGATCGAGAGCGCGCCCGTCTCGGCCGTGCAGCTCAAGAAGGGCTTCACCTACTCGATGAGCTCGATCCCGACGCTCATCGTGAACGGCACCAAGTACAAGGTGATGGTGTCGTACGAGCGCTCGCTCGACCGCGGGCTCGGCGACGAGCAGGCGAAGGAGATCCAGCACGAGGACAACGAGAAGCTGATCGCCGTTATCCGCGGGCTCGGCGGCAAAGCGTAATGAGCGCTCCCCGCTCGCGCACCGCGCAGCACGAACTGGCGCGGGCGTTCTGCGACGAGCGGGGATATGCCTTCCGAGACCGGGTGGTCAACCTCCCGGTCTCGGGGCTGCTCTACCGAAGCTCGAAGAACGTGGTCATGGAGGGCGTCGTCGACGCGCTCGACGCTGACGCCCCCTTCGTCTTCGCCACGGTTTCGGCGCGAGGCCGGGGCCGGGGCCGAGGCCGAGGCCGAGGCCGAGGCCCGAAGCTCGTCGTCGTGCCGCTGCCGCGGCCGGTTCCGAACATGGTGCTGCTCAGCACGCGTGGCGGCGTGCTGCGAGACTCGGGCATCGCGCTTCAGGAGTCGCAGCGGCTCGCGGTCGAGGGCGACTTCCAGGACGTCTTCACGCTGTACTGCCCCGCGGGGTACGAGCGCGACGCCCTCTACGTGTTCACCCCCGACCTCCTTCGGCGCCTCATGGATGCGGCCGCGGGCTGCGACCTCGAGGTCGTCGACGACCGGGTGCTGATCTACGCTCCGGCGCGCGCGTTCTCGACGCCGGGGCAACTCGACGCGCTGCCCGAGCTCGTGCGCTACCTCCACGAGAAGTTCGAGCGCCAGACCCGCCGCTACCGCGACGAGCGCCGCACCGACGACGAACTCGACGACCCGTTTCGGCGGGCGCAGGTCACCACGAGCCCGGCGACCGAGGAGCGGCATCTCGTCGGAGCATCCGGCCGCCGTCTTCGCACGCGCACCACCGCATCGCAGAAGGTGGGCATCGCCGCGGCCGCCGTGCTCGGGCTCGCTGCCGCGTCGTACTGGATCGGGATGGTCGCCACCGCGATGTTCGGACGAGGCTGATTCGCGTCGACGACCGGAACGCCGTACTCGCTACGCTTCAGACCACCGACCGTCGAGGAGGCATCCGTGCCCGAGTCACGCCAGCCACGCGACATCCCATCGGATGCCGCAGCCGGCGCCGCCCTGCTCGCCGTCGCCCGCACCGAGGCGACGCCGTCGAACGCGATCCGCGAGCGGGGACTGGTCGAGGCAATTCCCGAGCTCGCCGCGCTCGCGACCACGCCGCAGGACCCGCACTGGCACCCCGAGGGTGACGTGCTCGTGCACTCGCTGTGGGCGGCCGACCTCGCGGCCGCGTACGCCGACGAGCACGGCGTCGACGACGAGCGACGCGCGCTGCTCGTGCTCGCCGCGCTCTTCCACGACATCGGCAAGCCCGACACCACCCGTCGCAAGGACGGGCGCATCATCTCGTACGGGCATGCCGAGCGCGGCGCCGAGGTCATCCGCTCGATGGGGCGGCGCCTGCGACTCCCCCAGCCGCTTCTGACCGCGGCCGCCGCCATCGCCGAGACGCACATGGCCCACGTGTCGGTGCAGGGCGCCCCGTCGGCGAAGGCGGTGCGCCGCCTTCGCGCTCGACTCGAGGGCGCAGGCACCTCGCTCGACGACTGGGCGGTCGTGGTGCGTTGCGACGGCGAGGCGCGCGGGTCGGCGGCACGGCCGGATGCCTCGGTGCGGTGGCTGCGCGTCGCGCGCACGCTCGATCGCTGAAGTCGGAGGCGACCTCGCGTCAATCCACGCTCGAGCGCGTCGGTGCGGGGGCGCGGGTGGTCTCGATACGCGCTTCGCGCTACTCGACCGACCGGTTGATCGACGAGGCGGCCGCACCCCGAAGGATGCGGCCGCCTCGGCTCACCGGCTCAGCGCAGCGGGCGGAAGAACTCGCGCAGGTCGTCGGCGAGCACCTCGGGCACCTCCATCGCGGCGAAGTGGCCGCCGACCTCGTGCTCCTTCCAGAACACGATCCGGTCGTTGTCGCGCTCGGCGAAGGTGCGGATCGAGTGGAAGTCGTTCTTGAAGATCGACACGCCCGTCGGCGTGTGGTTGACGCGCTCCGCGATGCCCTCGCCCGCGTTGAAGCGCGCGTCCTCCTTGTACTGCCGCGCCGCCGAGCCGGCGGTGTTCGTGAACCAGTACAGCGACACGTGCGTGAGGATCTGGTCGCGGCTGAGCTCGGTCGGCCGGTCGAACGTCGCCATCAGCTCGTTCCACGCGAGCTGTCCGACCGGGGAGTCGGCGAGCGCGTGCGCGAGCGTCTGCGGCCTCGTCGACTGCAGGGTGGCGAACGCCGAGATCTCGCCGAAGTTCTTCAGGATCTCGAGCGCCTCGAAGTCCTTCGGCTCGAGCTTCTCGAACTCGGCGGAGTCGCCGCTCGGGAACGAGAACAGCTGCAGCACGTGCGTGCCGACGAGCCCCTCGGGGGCGAGGATGCCCAGCTCGCGGCCGACGAGCGACCCGCCGTCGCCGCCGTGCGCGCCGTAGCGCTCGTAGCCGAGGCGCTTCATGAGCGTGTCCCACGCCGCCGCGACCCGCGCCGACCCCCAGCCCGCCTCCGTGACCGGCCCGCTGAACGTGTAGCCGGGGAAGCTCGGCACCACGACGTGGAAGGCGTCCTCCGCGCGACCGCCGTGGGCGACCGGGTCGACGAGCGGCCCGATCATGTCGGCGAACTCGGCGAACGACCCCGGCCAGCCGTGCGTGAGCACGACGGGGAACGCGTTCGGCTCGGCCGACCGCACGTGCAGGAAGTGGATCGGCTGCCCGTCGATCGTCGTCATGAACTGGGGGAACGCGGCCAGTCGCGCCTCGACGGCGCGCCAGTCGAACTCGTCGCGCCAGTACTCCGCCATCTCGCGCACATTGGTGAGGCTCGCCCCGTAGGCCGGGTCGCCGCCCGGAGCCTCGGTCGTGTACCGCGTGCGGGCGAGCCGGTCGTGGAGGTCGTCGACATCGGCGGCCGGGATCGAGAGCGTGAACGGGATGACGCGCTCATCGTTCGCGTCGGTCGTCGAGATGGTGGTCGCCTGCTGGATGCCGGTGGTCGGCTCGCTGTTCGTCATGCCCCTACGGTAGAAATGAATGCGGAAGAATAGCTTCCGCGAATCGAGGCATCCGTGAACCAGACCGCGACGCGCGTGCTGCAGGTGCTGGCGCTGCTGCGGCAGCGCCCCGAGTGGACGGCGACCGAACTCGCCGAGCGACTCGCGGTCTCGACCCGCACGATCCGCGCCGACATCGGGCGCCTTCGCGAGCTCGGCTACGTCGTCGACGCGACGAGCGGCCGGGCGGGCGGCTACCGCCTCGACCGCGCCACCGACCTGCCCCCGCTCATGCTCGACGACGACGAGGGCATCGCCGTCGCCATCGCCCTGCACCAGGTCACCACGAACGCAGTCGCCGGCATCGAGGCGAGCGCGGCGCGCGCTCTCGCCAAGCTCGAGCACGTCCTGCCGCACCAGCTCGCCGAACAGGTGAGCGCGATGGCCGCGGCGACCGCCCCGCAGACCCGCGACAGCGGGCCGAGCGTCGAGGCGCCGACCCTCGCCGCGATCGCCGGCGCGGTGCAGCGCTCCGAGTGGCTGCGGTTCGAGTACACGCCGTTCCAGGGCGACGCGTCGCTGCGCCGGGTCGAGCCGTACCGGCTCGTGAGCTGGGGCCGCCGCTGGTACCTCGTGGCGTTCGACCTCGAGCGCGATGATTGGCGCAGCTTCCGCGTCGACCGCATGTCGCTGCGGCCGCCGACCCGGCGGCGCTTCGCTCCGCGCGGCCTCCCGGCCGACGACGTCGCGGGCTACGTGCTGCGCGGCGTCGCCTCCGCAGGCTGGCGGTTCCGCGCCCGCGTCGTCGTGCACGCGCCGGCGAGCGTCGTCGCCGAGAAGATCGATCCCTCGGTCGGCCTGGTCGAGGCCATCGACGACGAGCGCTGCGTGCTCGTCACGGGCGCCGATCACCCCATGACCGTGGCCGTCTACCTCGCCCTGCTCGACGAGGACTTCACCGTCGACGGCCCGGCCGAGCTGACCGAGGCGATTCAGACGCTCGCCCGCAGGTACGCGACCGCGAGCGGGTGAACGCCCGCGCCGGCTCCGCGGCGGAGCACTCTGCGCACCGCCACACCGCCGACGATCACTCGCGTCAGTCCGCGAGCAGCTCCCCCGCGATCGCCTCGGCGAGCACGCGCGCGCCCTGCTCCGTCGGGTGCAGCCCGTCGTACGACATCCCGTCGGCGAAGCGGCCGTCGACGGTGCGCAGGCCGGCCGACGCGTCGACGAACCGCCAGCCCCGGTCGTCGGCGAGGGCTTCGAGCTGCTCGTTGTACTCCACGACCGCCGCGGGAAACGGGTCGGCAGGCGGAATCGACGCGACGACGACATCGCCGATGCCGACCGTCGACACGATGCGGTCGAGATTCGCGGCCGACTCGGAGAACGGCACGCCGAACGCGACATCGTTCGTGCCCGCGAGCACGACGAGCACGTCGGCCTCGACCGGAGTGACCGACTCGGCCATGAGCGAGGTCGGAGCGCCCCACTCCGCCCAGCCGCCGGCGAACTCGACGCCCGCATCGACCACGTACCCGGCCCACGACTCGCTGCCGAGGTCGCCGCTCGGCAGGTCGGTGCTGTTCGCATCGGTGATCGAGTCGCCGACGACGGCGAACGTCGACGGCACCGACGTCGGGCCGGGCGGGGTGGATGTCTCGGCGGGACTCGCTCGACCAGTCGGCGCCGGGCTCGGGGTCGGGGACGGGCTCGGGCTCGACGAGCACGCGGCGAGAACGACGCACGCGAGCACCGAGGCGACGGCGACGGCGAGCGCCGGCGGAACGAGCCGTCGCCTCGCACGACCTGCCGAAGCGCCCATGCTGCGAGTCTACGAACCGCGTTGGCGACGACGGGGTGAAGATCGGGTGACTGACGGAGTGGTCTCGATACGCGCTTCGCGCTACTCGACCGACCGGGGCTACTCGACCGACGGGGCGAGTTCGAAGCGGGCGGCGAGCGCGATCGAGTCGAAGAAGCTGAGCACGGCGTTGCGGATCTCGCCGAGCGGGGTCGCGAAGCTCGCGAGCACCACCTGCTTCGACCCCGGGACCGCGAACCAGTAGTCGACCTCGAGGCGCACGGCCGTGACGGAGACCCCGTCCTCCTCGACCAGCTCCTCGTACTCCCGGTCGGTGCGCAACAGGCTCGCGCGCGGCCCGTCGAGCCGCCGAGCGGTGTCGCCCCCGGCGGCGGCCGACGACGCCAGCCCCTTCGCCAGCACGCCCAGCACGGCGTCGGCCGACGTGCCGACGGCCGGCGTCATCCGCAGGCGCTCGGGTGCGTGCACCGTGAGGGAGGCCGGCAGCGCGACGCCCGGCGCCGCCTCGAGGCACAGGAACAGCCCGTGCGCCTCGGCCTTGCGCGCCGCGGCGATCGTGCGGTCGAAGCTCTCGCGGAGCCGCCGACGGGCGATCGCCGCGTCATCCGCGACGCCGACCAAGTCGCGCACCGCCGCGTCGACCTGCTCGCTGGCCCGCCGCTCGTCGCGCGGATCGACGGTCAGCCAGCGCCCGGGCAGCTGGAACGTCAACCTCGGCGGGGCGAGGTCACCGGTCTCGTCGCTCACTCGCCGTTCGCGATCTCGCGCATCTGGGCGGGCGAGAGCCGCAGCGAGTACGGCCCGCTGTCGGGCACGCCGAGCGCCTCGGCGACCTCGGGCGTGACGGTCAGCTCGTACGACTCGGCGTCGAAGTCGCTCTCGTAGTCGCTGCGCTGACCGGGGATGAAGTAGAGGCTCACCTCGTGACGCGCCGCCTCGTCGGCGACGAAGACGGGCGCCACGGCCCGGACCGCGTCGACGATGCCGTCGTCGGTCGGGTCCTCGACGTAGAGCGTCACGACGAGCTGCGTGTTCCACGGGGCACCGGAGTGCGTGACCCCGGCCGTCGCGTCGTTGACCCCGTCGACCGCCGACAGCTCGGACTCGAGACCGGAGAGGTCGGGATCGGCCGCGGCGCAGCCGGCGAGTGCGGCCGAACCGAGCGCCAGCACGGCGACCAACGTCGTGATGCGCAACCGCCCGCTCCCCTTACGACCCACGCGTGTACTGCGCAACGTATACCTCCTCATGGCTGCCATCGCCTTCGTCGGCGAAGAAGATCTCGTCGCCCGGCCGGGGCTCGGGCAGATAATACTCGGCCGCGTCGCCGTACATGGTGGCGTCGTGCATCGGCCATGAGAGCGGCCGGTACTCCTGCCAATCGGAGTCGAACTCCGCGAGCCGGTCGATCGGGTCGAGCCCGGCGAACTCGAGCGTGTGCACGGGGTCGATGCCGTTCTTCATCTGCGTGACGCGAACGCCGTCGGGCATGTCGCTGTAGTGCTTGTCGATCGCCGAGCCCGCGACGAAGACCGACTCCACCCGGTCGGCCACGCGCGGGTCGGTCGCCATCTCGCCGGCCATCATGCCGCCGAGCGACCAGCCGGTGAACATGATCGGCGCGTCGTTCTTGAAGACGCCGGCGTCGGTCATCGCCTGCCAGACGGCCTCTTCGTACTGGGTCTGCATCTCGGGGTAGAGCGAGAGCATCAGGTCGGTGCGGAGGTCGTTCATCGCCCCATCGGTGTTGAACGGCGACCAGACCTGCGTGCTCGGGGTCTGGACCCTCCACGACAGGATGTTGCCGTACTCGTCTTTCACGGCGACCACGCGGATCTCGCTGAAGTCGCCCTTGCCGTGCTCGTCCTGCCGGGCGAGCTGCTGCATGAGGCCCTCGTAGTCACGGGCCTCCGCGTCGTCGCGCGTCGTCTCGGTCTTGCTCCGCAGCAACTTCGGCTTGCCGGCCTGCTCCGCGATCGGCAGCGCGATGATCGCCGCGGCGAGCGCGAGACCGAGCACGAGCAGGCCGAGCGGCCCGAACGCGGTGAACACGATCCCGATCAGGGCGGCGGCGATGACGATCATGAGCAGCACGACGAGCTCGGAGACGAGCTCGCTGATCGCCTGCACGAGCCAGTCGACGACCGGCTTCAAGACGTCCCAGAGCCACTCCCCGACCGCGGAGAGCACATCGCCCACGCCGCCCCAGAACTGGTCCCAGTTGTCGCCGAACGAGTCGGCGCCGTGCTCGATCGCGGTCTCTATCTCGCGGATCGCCCGGTCCGCGGCATCCCAGATCTGATCGCGCGCCGCGCGCAGCACGGCACGCGCGTCCTCGACCTGCCGGTGGGATGCCGCGAGGTCGTCGTTCGCGTTCCACAGGTCGTCGCGGAGCTCATCGGTCGAGCGCCCTTCGGCCTCCGCCTGGGTGATCTTGTTGTTCAGGTCGCCGAGGTCGCCCTGCAGGCTGTAGATGCGGTCCTGGTGGAAGTCGGCGTCTTCGACGGCCGCGCGCGCCCGCTCCTGCACCGGTGCGAGCTCGACCGCGAAGGTCGTCAGCGCCGACGCGGTGCCGCTGTAGCGGCGGTACGCCCGCTGCAGCCCCTTCGCCGCCTCCTCGGCGCTGTCGCCCACCTGGTCGGTCGACTTGCCGACCTGGTCGTCGACGAGGTCGCGCAACGCCTCGGCGGCACGCTCGATGGCCTCCGCCGTCGACTGCAGGCGGCGGGCGCGGCCCTCGAGCTGCGCCGGTCGTCCCGCGAAGACGTCCTCGAATTCGACCGCGAGTCCAGAGCTCATCAGCCTTCCATCTCCTCGTCGAGCTCGGTGAAGGTCTCGATGATCGCATCCAGCCAGTCGCGAACGGTCTCGAGCTGCTCCTCGAGCTTGCCCCGGTTGTGGTCCCAGTTGCCGGCGAAGTCGCGCACCCGGTCGGCCAGCCGGTCCTCACCGGTCAGATCGGCGAGGTCGTCGCCGACGCGATCGGCTGAGCTGAACGTCTGCAGCGCCCCGCCGACCCGCGTGCGGGCGACGCGAAGCGCGGACAGGTCGAGGTCGACATCGGCCATCGTCACTCCGTTCTGCTCCTGCCCCGCTCGTGCGAGGGCGGGCACATGAGCATCCCACCATCGCGCGACCCCGGGCGCGATGGGCAGCACTCCCCATGATCGCCGCCTCCGAATTCGCGGTGAGCGCTAGGCCATCGGCGAGCCCGAGCGTAGATTGCGTTATATCGCGTTTGCGATGCGGCGGAGATGCCGCGTCGGAGGGGGTGTGAGCCGTGGAAGTCCTGCTCGGCATTTTCGTCGCGTTCCTGATCATGGTCATCGTCTCGATCACGACGGTCGTGCTCATCGTGCGCGCGGTCTACCGGCGCATCCGCCGCAGTCGAGCGGTCGCCGACACCGCCCTGCGCGCCCGCGCCGGCTTCAGCCGCGGCCCTCGCCGAAAGGTGCTCGCGCTGCGGGTGCGGCTCGGCGAGACCCTCGACAGCGGGCAGGCCGCGATCGACCTCGCCGCCGGGAGCGGCGCCGCGCACGGCGAGCTGCCGCGACTCTTCCGACGAATCAAGACGGAGGGCGAGTCGCTCGACCTGCAGCTGCGCCTGCTCGAGAGCGAGACCGACCAGGCCGTCCTCGCCGACGAGCTGCCGTCGGCCGGCCGCCGCGTCGAACAGGTCGCGGGGCTCGTGCGCCGACTGCGATCGGCGGTCGCGTCGGGGCTCGCGGGCTCGACCGACGACACGCTCACCGCGCTGCACTCCGACGTGGAGCGCGAGGTCGCCGCCCTCGCCGCCGGCGTCGAGGAGCTGCAACGGCTCAACCGCCGCGAGGAGCACAGCGCGCCGACCCGGCCGCCGACTCGAGCCCACAGCCCCGTTCGCCGACCACGACCGACGTTCGACCTGAAGGAGACCCGACCATGAGCGACAACACCTCGCGCGTCCGAACCATCTTCCGCAGCAAGACGAAGAAGGCCCTCGACAAGATCGAGGATCCGCGCGAAACGCTCGATGACAGTTACGAGCAGCAGGTGAAACTGCTCCAGCAGGTTCGGCAGGCGGTCGCCGACGTCGCGACCGCGAAGAAGCGCATCGACCTGCAGGGGCAGGAGATGGGCACCCGCTACCAGCGTCTCGGCGAACAGGCCCGCGAGGCGATGGCGCAGGGTCGCGAAGACCTCGCCCGTGCCGCCCTCGAGCGCCGCGCCCTGCTCGAGACGCAGGTCGCGAAGCTGCAGGACCAGTACGCCTCGATGCAGCAGCAGACGGCGCAGTTGCAGCAGCGCGAGCGCCAGCTCTCCGAGCAGGTCGCCGCGTTCCGCATCGAGAAGGAGACGATCAAGGCGACCTACACCGCCTCCGAGGCGCAGGTGAAGGCGAACGAGGCCGTCGCGGGCATCGGGTCGAGCATCACCGACGTCGGCGCGAGCCTCGACCGCGCGCGCGACCGGGTCGCGCAGATGCAGGCCCGCGCCGCCGCGACCGACGAGCTGCTCGCGAGCGGCGCCCTCAAGGACCTGACCGCGTCGCCCGACGCCGACATCGAGCGTCAGCTCGCGACGATGTCGGCGCAGGCCGAGATCGACCGCCAGCTGGCGGCGATGAAGGACGCCTCGGGCGGCGGCAGCACGACGCAGCGAGGCGACGGACCCGACGGGTGGTTGGGCATCGGGCAGGCGCCGAGCACGGAATGAGGTAGCGGAGGGGCGCATCCACCTGCCACGATGCCGGTAACCCGATTCGAGGGAGAGACCGGATGTCCGAGACGCTCGACCGACCGCCCACCGGCACGCTCTCGACCGTGCCGGGCGCGACGATCATCCGCCGCATCCGGGGCATGCTCCTCTCGGCGATGGGCACGGCGCTCGCGTACAGCCTCGTCGGCAACGCGAACAAGGGCGCCTGCTTCGACCCAGTGACCGCGACGGCCGCCCAGCCGGCGTGCGTGAACCTCACGCTGAGTCCGAGCCCGATCGTGTTCATCGCGATCGGGCTGGCGGTCGTCGTCGCGATCAGCCTCGTGCTGCGGCCGGGTCGGTCCGAGGCATCCGCCCTGCGCCTCATCGACCGCACGGTCGTCGTCATCATCGCGGCCACGCTCGCGTGGGCGGTGCTAACCATGGTGTCATTCTCCGCGATCCCCATGGAGCCTCCGGGCCTCGACGGGACGTTCACGATCCCCTTCACGCTCGGCGTCGTCGACGTCGAATTCACCCCGTAGGACTTCGACGCGGAGGGGGCCGCCATGGCGAGGGCGCCGATCGTCTACGAGACCACGCACCGGGTCGCGTTCTCCGAGCTCGACCCGTTCCAGCACCTCAGCACGGGCAACTACGCGAGGTACTTCACCGACCACCGCATGGAGGGGCTCGCCAGATACGCCGGCTGGGACCTCCCGACGCTCGGCACGCTGGGCTTCATGACCTGGGTGCGACGCCTGGAGATCGACTTCCTCCGCCCGGTCGACGGCGACCAGTCGGTCTCGATCACCTCGTTCGTGCGCGAGTTCCGCGGGCACGACGCGATCATCGAGTGCACGATGACGGATGCCTCGGGCGCGACGGCCGCGACCTGCCTCATGATCGTGGCGTACGTCGACGCGAGCACGCGGCGAGGCGCCGACTGGCCCGACGACCTGCAGGCGCTGTTCTTCGAACCCGCCGGCTGACCGCGAGGCCCTGTTCGCTCTCGACGCGGGGCGTGCACCGGCGCATCATGTCCCCATGACGACGCCGACCCTCACCGCGCAGCTCAGGCTCGACCTCAGGCATCGCCTGCGACCCATGACGGGCCGTAACCCCGACGAACCGCATCGCGCCGTCACCCCGCTCGAGCTGCTCTACGACCTCACGTACGTGATCGCCTTCGCCGCCGCGGCCGACGAGCTCGCGCACGCGCTCTTCGTCGGCGAGGTCGGGCCCGGCATCGGCGCCTACCTCTTCGCCGTGTTCGGGGTGTCGTGGGCGTGGCTCAACTTCACGTGGTTCTCGTCGGCCTACGACAACGACGACGCACTCGTGCGCGCGGCCGTCGTCGCGCAGATGGTCGGGGTCGTCATCTTCATCTTCGGGCTGCCCGTCAGCTTCGAGGATGCCGCGCACGGGGCGAGCCCCAACAACATGCTGCTCGTTGCCGGCTACATCGTCATGCGCGTGCCGCTCATCGCCCTCTGGCTGCGGGCGGCGCGCGAGGATCCGGCGCATCGCCGCACGTCGATCGCCTACGCGGTCGTGATCGCGGTCGCGCAGGTCGGCTGGCTGCTCACGACCATCCCCGGCATCCCGACCGGTGCGACGATCGTCGCGATCGCCGTCATCGCGACCGCCGAGCTCATCGCGCCCTTCGTCATCGAGCGCCGCTACGGTCGGGCCCCCTGGAACGCCGGCCACATCGCCGAACGATTCGGCCTGCTCACGCTCATCACGATCGGCGAGGTCATCGCCGGCACGGTCGCAGCGGTCGGCGCCCTGGTCGCCGAGCAGGGATGGTCGGTCGCGGCGGTCGCGATCGTCGCCGCGGGGCTCGTCATCGCCGCCGGGCTCTGGTGGGCGTACTACCTGATCCCCTCGCGCACGATCCTCGAGCGCTGGCCCGAACGCACGTGGGGCTGGCGGTACGTGCACCTGCCCCTGTTCGGCGCGATCGCCGCCGTCGGCGCGGGGCTCCACGTCGCCGCGCTCGGCGTCGAGCATCAGGAGCTCAGCCTGCTGCAGATCACGCTCGCGCTCGCGGTGCCGGTCGCGTGCGTGGTCGTGCTGGTGTTCCTCATCTGGAGCGTGCTCATGCACTCGATGGACTTCACGCACGTGCCGCTGTTCATCGGCAACCTCGTGCCGCTCGTCGCCGCGGTCGTCATCGCCGCCGCCGTCGACGCTGGCGCGCCGATCGACCTCGAGCCGGGCGGCGACCTCACCGCCCTCGTCACCGTGATCGGGCTCGTGTCGCTCTCGTGCCTCATCGAGGTCGTCGGCCATGAACTCGTCGGCTACTCGCATACGCTGCAGGCGGCGAAGCGGCACCTGCTCGAGCCCGAGATCGATGCACGCCATGCCGCGAAGGACACCGCCGCGACATCCTGATCGTTCACCGCCTCGCCCGCTCCGCGCGGCGAGATGCTACGCCCAGCCGAGCTCGCGGAGCCGGGCGTCGTCGAGCCCGAAGTAGTGGCCGATCTCGTGCACGAGCGTGATGCGCACCCTGGTGCGGAGCGCGTCGAGGTCGTCGCTGCGCGCCTGCATGTTGTTCTTGAAGAGCGTGATGCGGTCGGGCAGCTCGCCGTAGCCGTAGACGCCGCGCGTCTTCAGCGGGCGCCCGCTGTACAGGCCGTAGAGCCGCGGCCACTCCCCCGGTGGTTGGTTCGCGATGAGGACCGCGACGTTCTCGAGCCCGCGCACCATGTCGTCGGGCAGCGCGTCGTACACCTCGGAGACCATCTGCTCGAAGTCGTCGTCGGAGATCTCGACCATGCGGCAATTCTGCTCGCCTCCCGGCAGGCGTCGGCCGGCGCTCGCTCTCAGCGGAATCGAGTGGAGTCGCCGGCCGGGAGCCCGCACCGCCCGAGCGGCCACTCGCCCCCGCGCCCGCTTGCCCGCTCCGCTCCTAGTCGACGAGCGCTCCCGCCGAGAGGTTCGCGATCGCACCCGTCATCGACGCGGCGCGGTCGGAGGCGACGAACGCGAGGTACTCGGCGAGCTCGTCGAGCACCGGCAGGCGGCCGAGCAGGGTCGTGCGCGCGAGGCCGGCGACCCAGTCGTCCATGGGGATGCCTCCGGCCGCCGCGATGCGTCCGAACATGTCGGCCGTGTACGAGGTCTCGAGCGCATCCGACATGGCGTGCGGGCGTACGCAGACGACGCGCACCCCCTCGGGGCCGAGCTCGCCGGCGAGCGCCCGCGAGAAGCCCTCGAGCCCGGCGGACTGGGCCGTGTTGCCGATGAGGCCGCGACCGGTGAGCCGTGCTCCCGGCGTCGAGATCGTCAGGATGACGCCACTGCGCTGCGCGATCATGTGCCGTGAGACCGCCTTCGCGGTCACGAAGTTCGTCTGCAGGTAGCCGACCACCGGGTGCAGGTAGTCGTCGAGCGACGTCTCGGCGATCGGCAGCCCCTGCACGTGGTCGAAGCCGACCGCGTTGAGCGCGACGTCGATGCGGCCTTCGGCCGCGGCCACCTCGTCGACGTGGCGGTCGACGGCGGCCTGATCCATCGCGTCGACGACGGCGATCGCGACCTCCGCCCCCTCCGCCCGGGCCGCGGATGCGGCGGCCTCGAGCCGCGGCAGGCTCCGGCCGGTGAGATGAAGCCGGGCGCCCTCGCGGGCGAACACCCGCGCGGCAGCTCCCCCGATCGACCCGCCACCGCCGTGGATCACGGCCACCTTGTTCTCGAGCAGCATGACGTTCTCCCAACCTCGTCGAATTATGCAACTCAATGGTTGCACTATTTCGAGAGATAGTGCAACTGAAAGATTGCACTATGGTGAGGCGGGATGGGCCGACGCGCCCCGCAGGGGCGCCCGAGGCCGCTCAACCGAGCCCGGCGCGCTCCTCCGAGGCATCCCGCTCGCCCTCGACCGGACGGCCCGACAGGCCGACCGACCCCGCACCGGGCTCGCCCTTCGACAGCGCCGCGGCGACCGCGACCGACTCGTCGACGTCGGGGTACTGCGGGCGCAGCTGCACCGGCTGGCGACGACGCTGCTCGCGCTTCGCCTTGCGCGACGCCGCGAGCAGGTTGAGCGCCTCGACGAGGATCGCGAACGCCATCGGCGCGTAGATGAGCGCCTTGTCGATGTGCACGCCGAAGCCCTCGGCGATGAGGAACACGCCGATCAGCAGCAGGAACGACAGGGCGAGCATCTTCACCGTGGGGTGGCGGTTCACGAACGTGAAGATGAAGCGCGCCGCGAACAGCATGATGCCGAACGACAGCACCACGACCGTGACGATGACGAGGAGGTTCTCGGTCATTCCGACCGCCGTGATCACCGAGTCGAGCGAGAACACGATGTCGAGCGCGAGGATCTGGGCGAGCACCGACCCGAACGTGATGCGACGCGGCGCCGCACCGTGCTCCTCCTCGGCGCCCTCGAGCTTGTGGTGGATCTCGGTGACCGCCTTGTAGACGAGGAAGAGACCACCCGCGATCAGGATGAAGTCCTTGATCGAGAAGCCCATGCCGAACCAGACGACGACGTCCTCTTTGAGCGTGATGATCCAGCCGGCGAAGAACACGAGGATGACGCGGATCACCATCGCGAGCGTCAGGCCGAGGTTGCGGGCCTTCGCCTGCTGCTCCTTCGGCAGCTTCGACGCGAGGATCGAGATGAAGATGACGTTGTCGACGCCGAGCACCACCTCGAGCACGAACAGCGTGAGGAAGACGGCGACCAGATCGGGCGTGAGGGCGAAGGAGAAGTCCACGACGCCCATCGTAGGGAGCCGTGCGCGTCAGACGCCGCCATCCGTGCGCGCGGTGCGGCGCGGCGTCAGCTTGATCACCGGGATCTCGCGGTCGGTGATGCGCTCGTACCTCGAGAAGCCACGCGCCGTCGCCGTGATCTGGCCCCATGCCGCGGCGCGCTCCGCGCCGTGCAGCTGCTCGGCGGTGACGTCGATGCGCTTGCCGGCGAACTCGATGCGCACCCGGTCGGGATGCGCCGCGATGTTGTAGTACCAGGCGGGGTTCTTCGCCGCGCCGTTCGCCGACGCCACGATGTACCGCTCGCCGCCGGTCGCGGGGAACCAGCGCACGGGCGTCACCCGCTCACGGCCCGTCTTCCGACCGATCGTGACGAGCGCGAGCTTCGTGCCGCGCCGGTCGCCCTTGCGGCGGATGCGCTCGGCGAAGCGCAGGTTCGCCCACCGCTCGAGCCGGGTGCCGGCGGGGCTGCGTGCACCTCGGGTGCCGTTCGGCGTGTCGAAGGACATGGGGGTTCGCCTCCTTCCGGTGGCGAATGGATGCTTCCCCTCAATGATCGCGCAGATCGGGTGGTCTCGATACGCGCTTCGCGCTACTCGACCGACCGAGGCCACCGTGGTCTCGATATGCGCTTCGCGCTACGCGACCGGCCGGGTCACCGCGACAGTTCGGCCTCCTCGTCGAGGTGGCCGAGCTTGTAGGGGTTCGCGATCGAGAAGATGCGCGTGATGCGGCCGTCCTCGATCTCGAAGCTGATCGAACCCGCGAGCGCGCCGTCGATCTCGCCGCGGATCGCCGGATGCCCGTTGACCCACGTCGGCCGCGCCTCGAAGGGCAGGCCGAGCTTCGCGAGTCCGCCGAGCAGGTAGCGGGCGATCTTGTCGGCGCCCACGATCGGCCGCGGAGCGGCGCCGCGCACGAATCCGCCGCCGTCGGCGACCGACACCACGTCGGGCGCGAGCACGTCCATGAGGCCCTGCAGGTCGCCCGAGTTGATCGCCGCGACGAACCGGGCGACGACCGCCTCCTGCTCGGCCCGGTCGACCGCGACCCGGGGCCGCCGGGCGGCGACGTGCTCCTTCGCCCGGTGCGAGATCTGGCGCACCGCGGCGGGCGTCTTGCCGACCGCGTCGGCGATCTCGTCGTACGACACGTCGAACACCTCGCGCAGCACGAACACGGCGCGCTCGGTCGGTCCGAGCGTCTCGAGCACCGTCAGCATCGCGATCGACACGCTCTCGGCGAGCTCGACGTCGTCGGCCACGTCGGGGCTCGTGAGCAGCGGCTCGGGCAGCCACTCGCCCACGTACGACTCGCGCCGGCGCGCCAACGTGCGCAGCTGGTTCAGCGCCTGCCGCGTGACGATGCGCACGAGATACGCGCGCTCGTCGCGCACCTGGCTGCGGTCGACGTCGCTCCACCGCAGCCAGGCCTCCTGGAGCACGTCCTCCGCGTCGGCCGCCGACCCGAGCATCTCGTAGGCGACGGTGAAGAGCAGGCTGCGGTGGGTGACGAACGGGTCGTCGGTCATGATGCCGAGCCTACGACCTCGGCCGCGGCATCCACGGTCGTCTTCGTCGCGAGCGGCGGCAGCTCGCACGCATCGGCGTAGCCCTCGGAGTGGATGCCGAGCGCGACGTTCATGCGCGAGCTCATGTTCATGAAGGCGACCTTGGCCGTGAGCTCGATGAGCGCGGCCGGCCCGAGCGCGTCGAGCAGGGCCTTCGAGAGTTCGTCGGTCACGGCGGGCGGGGTCTGGCTCATCGCCTCGGCGTACTCCATGACGTCGCGCTCGAGGGGCGTGAAGACGGATGCCTCGCGCCAGACCGGCACCTGACGGGCCTTCACCTCGTCGAGGCCCTCGTTGTGCGACTTGTAGTAGTTGAAGTCGAGGCACCAGCTGCAGCCGATGTAGGCCGCGGTCGCCATCACCGCGTAGCTCGCGAGGTTCGCGTCGAGCTCGTCGAGCGCCTCGATCTTGCGGCCGATGCCCATCGACGCGCGCATGAGCGCCGGGTGGTGGGCGAGCACGCCCATCGAATCGGGCACGCGGCCGATCATGCGCTTGGCCGCGACCTTCACGACCGTGCCGAAGACGCCCGTGAGCTCGGTCGGCGGGATGCGGGTCTGCGTGGTCATCGTGTCCTCCTGGGGTCTCGACGGCCGGAGGGTCGGTCTCCGGATCATTCCGTCGACATGAAGACACCGGTCGGTGCGAGCGTGTGACAGGTTCGCCGAGAATTTTCCGGATTCGCGTCGTCGTGGGGCGCGCGACGGGCAGGTCGGCGACGGGTTCTCGTTCGAGCAATGTGAGTTCCGCCTCATTGATGAGGCGGAACTGGCACAGGGTTCGGCGGACACTGCGCGGGGTCTCGATACGCGTCGTCGCTGCGCGCCGGCGCTACTCGACCGGCGGAAGGGGTTGGCGCTGCGCGCCTACTCGACCGGCGGAAGGGGTTGGCGCTGCGCGCCTACTCGACCGGCCCGGACGGCGGCGGGGTCGCCCGATCGAGCACGATCGCGGCGGGGAACCGCTTGACCACCGCCCGGAACGGCGCCTTCGCGAGCCGCTCGGCCTCGGCGCCGTCGACGATGCGCGGGCGCATGACATCGACGTCGCGCGCCCTCCAGCGAAGCGAGGCGCGGCCCGCGGCGACGACGTTGCGCGCCCAGTTCGTTCGCGCACCCCACGGCAGGCCGATCATCACGATCGCGGGGTCCGTGGTCGGCACGACCGCGATCGGCGTCTCGTAGGCGGTGCCGCTCCTGCGGCCCCGGTGGCGGATCACGGCCCAGAGCGGCATCCACCTGCGGCCGGCGAGCGCACGCGCCAGGGGTTCGGTCGCGTGCACCAGCCGCATCGGCGGGCGCCGGCCCGAGGCATCCGCGCCGTTCGGTCGTGAGGCGGAACTCGTCTCGTTCATGCAAGGGAGACGATCGAGCGGCCGCGAACGTGACATCGGCCCTTGCCGTCACACTCGGTGCGGGTGGATCGTCGTACTGTCATGACCGAGTTCGCCGACCTCTGGAACGAGCATCGACGCGTCGTGCGCGACGTCGCCTACCGGGTGCTCGGCTCCGTCGCCGACGCCGAGGACGTCACGCAGGAGACGTACGTGCGACTGCTCGCCCGCGGCGACGAACCGCTCGACGACCCGCGCGCATGGCTCGTCACCGTCGCGTCGCGACTCTCGATCGACCGGCTGCGGGCGCACGAGCACGCGCGGCGCGCGTACGTCGGCCCGTGGCTGCCCGAGCCCATCGTCACCGACGCGCGCACCCTGCCCGAAGACCGCGTGACGCTCGACGACTCGGTGCGGATGGCGCTGCTCGTCGTGCTCGAGCAGCTGACGCCCGCCGAGCGCACGGCGTTCCTGCTGCACGACGTGTTCGACCTCGGCTTCGACCAGGTGGCCGACGTGCTCGGGGTCAGCCCGGCGAGCGCCCGGCAGTCGGCCTCGCGGGCACGCCGGCGCATCGCCGCGCACGGGGAGGCCCGGTTCTCGGTCGACGCCGACGTCGCCCGCCGGCTCTCCGAGCGCTTCGCCCGCGCCGCCGCCGACGGCGACCTCGACGGCCTCATCTCGGCGCTCGCCGTCGACGCCCGCGGTCACTTCGACTCGAACGGCTTCTACCCGGATGCCTCGACCGAGGTGGTCGTCGGGGCGGAGTCGGTCGCGCGCCAGCTGCTGCGGGGCGTCGGCGGGAAGGGGCTCGATTTCGAGACGGCGGAGGTCAACGCCGGCCCCGGCATCGTCGTGCGCCGTCGCGGTCGCGTGGTCTCGGTGCTCGCGCTCGAGTTCGACGGCGATCGGATCACGGCCATCCACGGCGTCGGCAACCCGCAGAAGCTCGGGCACCTGCAGTAGGGCTGGGCGCACGTCGACGCGAGACGGGTCGGCGCTTGAACAGGACTATCCGGCAGACACTCCCGTATACGGAGGTGCGTGTCGGATAGTCCTGTTCTAGCGCCCGAGCGGACCCGAGCGGAGCCCGGGCGGACCCGAGCGCGCCGCCCGGCGCACCTCGAGCGCGCTACTCCACCGGCGCGAGGTCGACGACCGGGGCGGGCGCCCGCTCGGTGAGCGGCAGCGCGTCGCCGAGGATGGGCGCGAGCGCCGAGCGCGCCGGGCCGAGGTACCGGCCGAGCTCGGGGCGGCCGTAGCGGATCGGCACGGCCGCGGTGCCCTTCGCCGGGTACATCTCGAACTCGTCGCGCACCGTGCCGAGGAAGTGCGGGCCGAGGGCGGGGGCGGCACCGGCGATGACGACCTCCTGCGGGTCGAGCAGCGCCGACATGATGCGCAGGGCGCGCGAGAGCGCGCGGGCGCCGAACGCCATGCGCTCGCGCGACTCCGCGGTCGAGGCGAGCAGGCTGGTGTCGTGGTCGTCGAGCTCGTCGGTGTAGGCGTCGCCGAGCATCGCGCTCATCGAGGCCGCCGACTCGAGGCATCCCGACAGGCCGCAGCGGCACGTCGCGCGCGCGCCCTCGAAGACGACCCGCACGTGACCGATCTCGCCCGCTCGGCCGGTCGCGCCGGCCATGAGCGTGCCGCCGTTCGTGACGGCAGCGCCGACGCCCTCGCCGAGGTGCACGACGAGACGGATCGCACCGTCGCCGGCGTCGGCCGCCTCGGTGAGCGCCTCGGCGTCGACATCGTTGACGACCGAGGTCGGCACGCCGATCGCCTCCTCGAGGATGCCGGCGATCGGCACGCCCGACCAGCCGAGCTGCACGCTGTCGACGACCACGCCGCCCGCCGTGACGCCGGGCACCTGGACGCACGCGGCGAGCACCCGCGACGCGGCGTCGTGGGCGAGCGCGAGCGACCGCACCGCGTCGACGACCGCCGAGACCTCGATCTCGCCGGTCAGTTCGACGCGGCTGCTCGCGACGGTGCGACCGGCGAGGTCGACGAGCGCGGCGTCGATCGCACGGGTGCGCACGACCGCGACGGCAACGAGGTGCGTCGTCGTGTCGACCTCGAGTCGGGTCGCGCGCTTGCCGCCCGTGCTCTCGGCCGGGCCGGTCTCGGTGACGAGGCCGAACTCGATGAGCTCGGAGACGAGCGACGACGCCGTCGCCGAGGTGAGGCCCGTGCGGCGGGCGATGACGGCGCGCGTCACCGGCGCGGGCTCGCGGGCGATCAGGCTGAGCGCCCGCAGCAGGTTCTCGCGGCGGATCACGGTCTGCGCGTCGAGCCCGCCCGTGCTCGCGAATCGACGCAGGAGGTCGGACTTGCGCGGCGGTTCGGCGATGCTCACGGTCATGGTCTCCTCGGTCGGGCGAACGGATGTCGCGTGCGGCACCCGGCGGGGCGATCGCGGGCGGCGCGGCCGGGCACGAGTTCATCTTGCCCCTTGACGCCTCCGCAGCGAATCGCCTAGGTTCGAACCAACTTAGTTTACTAAGTCAACAAAGTGGGCCTGATGCGCGGGATTCCCTTCCCGCCGCGCGAGTCCCGCGGTCGGGGATTGGCCGCGGGACTCGGGCTCCGTCTGCGCGCTCCCTACCGCGGCTCCCGTCGTGCTGCGCGCCGACGGCCGGCGGCATGCGCCGCGGCATCCGGGTCTTGACACCGTCGTCGAGAAATTGGAGGCAATGATGCAATCGATTCGCAAGACGTTGGCCACGGCGGGAGTCTGCGCCGTCGCCCTGGCCGGGGTGCTCGTGCCGCTCCCGGCCGCCGCGGCCCCATCGGCCGGCGAACTGCCGGCGGTGAGCCCGACGCCCCAGGAGATCGACCGCACGGGCGCCGACCTGAACGTGCCCGATCGCGTCGAGGTCGTCGTCGACGCCGGCACCGACGCGGCGGCGCTCGCGGCGCTGCGCGACACCCTGACCGCCCACGGCGTCGACCGCATCGACGAGCGCGCGACGCGCTCGGGCACCGCCCCTCTCACGATCGAGCTCGGTGCGGCATCGCGCGGAGACATCCAGATGGCGCTCGGTGACACCGAGGTGCCCGACCACGCCGAGGGCTACGCGCTCCGCGCCGACGCCACGAGCGGGCCGCTCGGCACCGTCGCCCTCGGCGGCGTCGACGCGGCGGGCCAGTTCTACGCCGTCAAGACGCTCGAGCAGTTGTTCGTGCCGAAGGACGACGGCGGCTACCGCATCGCCGGCGCCTCGGTGAGCGACTTCCCGTCGATGCCGCTGCGCGGCACGATCGAGGGCTTCTACGGCAACCCGTGGACCCATGAGGAGCGCCTCGACCAGCTCGAGTTCTACGGCGACGTCAAGGCGAACACGTACATCTACGCCCCGAAGGACGACCCGTACCACCGCGACAAGTGGCGCGACCCGTACCCCGCCGACAAGCTCGACGAGCTCGGCGACCTCGTGCAGACGGCGACCGGCAACCACGTGCGGTTCACGTTCGCCCTCTCCCCCGGCAACACCGTCTGCTACTCGAGCGAGGCCGACTACCAGGCGCTCACGGGCAAGCTGCAGCAGATGTACGACCTCGGCGTGCGGGCCTTCAACATCCCGCTCGACGACATCGACTACGGCCGCTGGCACTGCGACGGCGACCGCGCGAAGTTCGGCGCGCCGAGCGGCCGCACGGCGGGCGTGGCGCAGGCCTGGTTCCTCGATCGGGTGCAGAAGGAGTTCATCGAGACCCACGAGGGCGCGCACCCCCTGCAGATGGTGCCGACCGAGTACTACAACACGACCGACTCGGGCTACAAGACGGCGCTGCGCGGCATGGACGAGGACGTCGTCGTGATGTGGACCGGCGAGGGCGTCGTGCCGCAGGAGGTCACGGTCGCCCAGGCGCAGAAGGCCGCGACCGTGTTCGGCGGGCCGACCTTCCTCTGGGACAACTACCCGGTCAACGACTACGGCCAGACCTCGGGCCGCCTGCTGCTCGCGCCGTACGACAAGCGCGAGGCGGGCCTCGGCGAGTACCTGTCGGGCATCGTCTCGAACCCGATGAACCAGGCGGCGGCGAGCAAGATCGCGATCTTCGGCGTCGCCGACTTCACCTGGAACGACGAGGCGTACGACGCGGGGCACAACTGGTCGCAGGCGCTGCGGTTCATCGCGAACGGGGATGCCTCGACGGCCGCTGCGCTGCGCGTCTTCGCCGACCTCAACCACCTCGCCCCGAGCTTCGGGGCGCCGTGGCAGCCGCAGTCGCCCGAGCTCAACGCCCGCATCGCGGCGTTCTGGGAGAGCTGGGAGGAGGGCGACAGGGCCGGTGCCGTCGCCGACCTGCGCGAGTACGCGGTCGCGATCGCCGACGCGCCCGACGCGATCCGCAGCGGGCCGACCGATCCGGCGTTCCTGTCGGACGCGAGCCCGTGGCTCGACGCGACGACGCTGTGGGGCGACGCGACGGTGCAGCTGCTCGACGCCGTTCAGGCGCGCATCGACGGCGACGAGACGGCGTCGGCCGAGCTCGCCGCTTCGGCGAAGTCGACGGCCGCGCAGGCCGCAGCGGTCGTCGTCGACCCGGCCGACAACACGTGGGGCAAGGCCAAGGTGCGCATCGCCGACGGCGTCCTCGACGTGTTCCACGGCCGCATGGGCTTCACCCTCGCGATGTGGGAGGCCGGTGACGTCGTGAACGTCGCGCCGAAGGGCACGGCGACCGCATCGAGCGTCGAGGTGCCGCAGTTCGCAGCCGCGAACGTCAACGACGACAAGCCGTCGACGCGCTGGGCCTCGGGCTACAGCGACGACTCGTGGGTGCAGGTGAAGCTCGCCGAGCCCACGGTCGTGCGCGGCATCACCGTCAACTGGGAGGCGGCCTGCGCGAATGCGTACGCGCTGCAGACCTCGAACGACGGCGTGACGTGGACGACTGTCCGCACGGTCGACGACTCGACCTGCGGGCTCGACCTCTTCACGTTCGACGAGGCCGACCCGGTGCAGTACGTGCGCATGCAGGGCATCGACCGCAAGACCACGTGGGGCTACTCGATCTGGGAGCTCGGCATCTACGCGGCGAAGTGACGCGTCGGTCGGTGGGGTAGGCGCGCAGCGCCGTATCGAGACCACCGACGCCGCAGACCCGGTGCCCTCCCGCTCACGCGAGCGGGAGGGCACCTCGCTGCAGCTGTTCGCCGCTCCCGTGAGCCTTCGCGCTGCCCGGGATGCCGCGGCGGGCGCGGGTTCGGACAGCAGGTTCCGCGTCGGAGCTCTGCCAGTTCCGCCTCACGATGAGGCGGAACTTGCACTGCTCTTCCGACAACCTCAGTCAGGCGCTCGTGAGCACCGCGCGCAGCCGCGCCCGGCACTCCACCACGAACTCGGGAAACGTCTCCCAGTAGTACGGGATGCCCGAGACCGCGACGCCGATCGCCCACGCGCGAGCCCGCAGCCACGTCGCCTCGTCGAGCTGCGCGGCCGCGAAGTACGCGTCGCGCGCCGCGCGCGGCAGGTCCCACACGGGTGCGTGCTCGGCGTCGGGGGCGCCGATCGAGAGCGCGCCGAAGTCGATCACGGCGCGCAGCCGACCGTCGCGCACGAGCAGGTTGCCGGGCCGCAGATCGCCGTGCAGCCACACCGGCCCGGCCGTCGAGTCGGGCATCGCCAGGGCCTCGCACCACCACCGCTCGAGGGTGTCGACATCGAACTCGTCGCCGACGAGCGGCCGGCAGTCGTCGAAGTAGCCGCCGATCCACCCGTCGGCGTCGCGCAGGCTGCCGCCGCGGTACCAGCTGAGGTCACCGTCACGGGTCGCACCCATGAGGTCGATCGCGTGCAGTTCGCCGACGAACCCTGCGAGGTCGGCGCCGAAGGCCGACCAGTCCGAGACGTTCTCCCCGTCGGGCACTGCCCCGTCGATCCATCGCACGACCGCCCACTCGGCCGGGTATTCAGGGGTCGGCGAACCCGCGAACTCGGGCTTCGGCACGCCGAGCGTCAGCCGCGGCGCGAGCCGCGGCACCCACTCGCGCTCCTTGCGCAGCGACCCCGCCGTTCCCGTGGTGCGAGGCATCCGAACCAGCAGTTCGTCGCCGAGCCGGAACATGCGGTTGTCGGTGCCGCCGCCCGCCTCGACGATCGGCAGGTCGGCCCACTCGGGGCGGTCGCGGCGCAGCAGCGCGGCGACGAGCGCCTCGTCGATGTGCAGTTCGTCGTCGTGCAGGGGCATCCGCCCATTCTGCCGCTCGGCGCGCGCCGCCCGGTCAGTCGAGCGGGGCGTACTTCGCGGCGATGATGCCCGACTCGTACACCTGCGTCGAGAGCAGGCGCAGTCCGACGGGGCGCGGCGAGCGCAACCGGTCTTCGGCTTTGCCGACGATGAACGGGTGGATGCCCGCGTGCACCTCGTCGACGAGCCCGGCGTCGACGAGCGCGGCTGCGACCCCGCCGTACCCGTGCGAGATGATCGAGTCGTACCGGCCGAGGAGCCCGCGCACGTACTCGACCAGGTCGCCCTCGATGAGGGTGCAGTTCCAGTCGAGCGGACCGGTGAGCGTCGTCGAGGCGACGAACTTCGGCAGCGCGTTGTAGTGCGCCGCGAAGCCGCGTTCATCGGACTGCGCCGGCCAGTACTCGCGGAAGAACTCGTAGCTCTTGCGGCCCAGCAGCACGGCGTCGGCACCGAACACGAGTTCATCGCTCGCCCGCTGGAGCCCGGGATCGTTCTCGTCGAACCAGTACTCCATCTGGTCGAACGCCCCGTCGAGCGTCATTTCGAAGGAGATCGTCACGTTGCCCATGCGCCCAGCCTGCCCCGCACGCCGCCCGATGTCACGGACGGGTGGCACTCCGATCGTCGCCGAGCGCGCCGTCGTCGTTCTTCAGGAACGCGAGCACCGCCGCCACCCGCCGGTGCACGCCCGACTCGGGCAGCCGCAGCTTCGTGAAGATGGCGTTCACATGCTTCTCGACCGTCGAGGTCGACAGGTAGAGCGACTGCTCGATGCCGGCGTTCGTCTTCCCGGCCGCCATCTCGCGGAGCACGTCGAGCTCACGGGCGGAGAGCCGCGCGAGCGGGCTCGACGACCCGGCGGCGCTGCGACGACGCACGAGGGTGTCGACGATCTGCGGATCGATCACCGAACCGCCCGCGCACACCTCCCGCAGGGCGTGCACGAGGTCCTCGAGATCGCCGATGCGGTCCTTCAGCAGGTAGCCGAGTCCGGCCGAACCGTCGGCGAACAGGGCGAGCGCATAGCTCTCGTCGGCATGCTGCGAGAGCACGACGACCCCGGTCTCCGCCGACGAGGCCCGGATGGCGTGCGCCGCCTCGATGCCCTCCATGTGGTGGCCCGGCGGCATGCGGATGTCGGTCAGCACGGCGTCCGGCGCGAACCGGCGCACGGCGTCGAGCAGCTCGGTGCCGGTGCCGACCGAGGCGACCACCTCGACCTCGCCCGAGTCCTCGAGCAGGCGCCGCACGCCCTCCCGCACGAGGTAGTTGTCCTCCGCGATCACGACGCGCAGCACACCGGGCTCGGTCATCCGCGGCCTCCCCCGGCCGCCCGCGGCTCCCCGGCCGGCATCCCGTCGATCGGCAGGTCGACGAGCACGGTCGTGCCCGCCGGCTCGCGCGACGAGACCCGCATCGTGCCGCGCAGCGCGGCCACCCGATCGCGGATGTTCGCGAGTCCGCCGTGCGACGCCGCAGCGGGCTCGGCCGACGGCCCGATGCCCCGCCCGTCGTCGCTGATCTCGATCCGCAGGTGTCCGTTCGACCGCGCGAGCGCGACGGTCGCATGCCGGGCGTCGGCGTGCTTGGCGGTGTTCGCGAGCGCCTCGCGCACGACGTAGTAGGCGGTGGTCTCCAGGTCGTCGGCGTACCGCTCGCTGCGCACGGCGGCGTCGGCCTCGACCGAGAGCGGGATCGGGTACCGCGCGACGCCCGACTCGACGGCGGCGACGAGCCCGTTGTCGCTCAGCACCGGCGGGTGGATGCCTTGGGCGAGTTCCCGCAGGTCGGTGAGCGTCTCGCGGGCCTGGTCCTGCAGCTCGGTGAGCTCGGCGGGGCGGAGCTCGCCCCGCTCGAGCCGGTTGCGCGCGAGACGGAGGCCCGCGATCTGCGCCACCACGTTCTGCTGGATGCCGTCGTGCAGGTCGCGTTCGAGGCGTCGGCGCTCGTCGTCCTGCGCGGCGACGAGGCGCGCCCGCGACGCCGTCAGCTCGTCGAGCTGCGCCGCGAGCTGCGCGGTGAGCCGCACGTTCGCCACAGCCGCCGCGGCCTGGCCCGCGACGGTGCGCAGCAGTGCCCGCTCGGCGTCGTTGTAGTCGCCGTGGTGCCGCGGCCCGACCTCGATGCTGCCGAGCGTCTCGTCGCCGCGCAGGAGTTCGGCGGCGAGCGCCGGCGAGGCGGCTCCCCCGTCCTCGCCGGCGACGCCGAGCGGTTCGGCCGCGAGCTCGCCGTCGGCCGCTGCGAGCCGGATGCGCACCCACGAGGCGTCCAAGCCGTCGCGCACCGCCTCGGCGAGTCGGTTGAGCAGTTCGCGCGGCTCGCCCGCCTCCTCGAGGCTCACGCCCAGTTCGCTGAGCAGCTCGAGCTGCCGCTCGCGGTCGCCGAAGAGGCGGCGGTGGATCCAGCGCTGCATCCACGTGCGCACCGGCAGCAGCGCGATCGCGACGAGCGCGGTGACGAGCACCGCGGGCACGACGCGCAGCCGGCCGGACAACAGAATCGCCGGGGTCGCGACCGCGATGCCGTAGAACACGGTGATGAGCAGGTTCGATGAGCGCGCCACAGCCCGGCCGCGATCGCCCGGGGCGACGTCGAAGGCGCCGTAGCGGAAGATGCCGTGCACGGCGACGATCGGGATCGCGATGAGCGTCGCGTACACGATCACCTCGCCCACGCCCGGCCACGGCATCACCGGCCACACGATGAACGCCGCCACCGACGCGGCGATGGTGATCGCCATCACCCTCGTGCGAGCACGCACCTCGGGCGCCCCGAACAGCGCCCGGGAGCCGAGCACCACGAGGGCCAGCGCGACCGCCGGCCACGACTGCAGGAACACGGCGTAGGCGAACGGCGCCGCCCACTCGAGCCACGGCACGGCGTACGGGTTCGGGATGCCGTCGCCCGAGACGCCGATGTAGGGCGACATGACGAGGTGCGGCGAAGTGATCAGGGTGAGCGGCCCGACGAGCATCGGCGTCCAGAGGAACGCGACCATGATGCGCTGCCACCGCCGCTCGGGCACGCCGTCGGGGAAGGTCGCGAAGACGATGAGGAACGCGGATGTCGCCGCGGCGTCGGCCGTGAGGCCGATCATGTTGAAGAGCGGGAACCACGGCTCCACGATGATCTGGATGTTGCGCTGCACGAACGTCTCGTACGCCGACCCGACGAGGATGGCCGTGGCCGCGAGCGCGATGAGCACCGCCATGCGCGACCTCGAGACGGTGAGCAGCCACAGGCCGAGCACGAAGAGCGGCACCGCTCCGAGGATGGGCCACGCCAGGCCGTGGTCGGCGCCGGCCTCGACGAAACCGCGCTGCACGACGATGTAGACGAGCGCGGCGACCCCGATCGGGCCGAGCGTCGCGAGGCACACCCACCTGCGGTCCACGGTTCCCATCGTCCTCCTCTCGGCTCGGCTTCGGGAGGGGGCCAGCCCCACCCCTCCGATGGCGGCGGGCCCCGATGCGATGGACGGAACGCCGCCACGAGGCATCCGGCCCGCCGGGTACCGGCGCGAGGGCGCGCTCGCGACGCTCGGAGACGAGCGGATGCCGCGAAGGGGCGCCGCACGAACAGGGAGCGACATCATGCGCAAGGTCTACTCGACGCTGGCTTGGATCATCGCGGGCGGCGTGGTCGTGCAGGCCGCCGCCATCGCGTTCGCCTTCGGCGGCGTGCTCAACCGGGTGTCGAACGGCGACGTCGTCGACAAGGCGCTCCTCGAGAGCGGCGGCGCCGGCGGCTCGGGCGAGCTCGGCTTCTGGATCCACGGGATCGTCGGCGGGGTCGTGCTGCCACTCCTCGCCGTCGCGCTGCTGATCGTCTCGTTCTTCGTGCGCGCCCGCGGGGCGAAGCTGTGGGCGGCGGTCGCGCTGGCGCTCGTGGCACTGCAGGTGACGCTCGGGTTCTCGATCACGGACGTGCCGTACCTGGGCCTCATCCACGGTGCGAACGCGCTCGCGATCGTCGCCGCCGCCGTCATCGCCGCACTCCGGGTGCGCGCGGCTCGCGGCACCGCCGCCCGGCCCGACGCCGACGACTCCGCATCGACGCCCGACGCGGAGGAGGCGACGAACGATGCCGTCTCGGCGTGACCTCCTGCGGTGCGGCGTCGTCGGCGTCGCGGTCGCGACCGCGCTCGGCGCCGGCGCCCTCGCGTGGAGTTCCACGCTGCTCGGCGAGTACTCGGTGATGGACATGGGCGGCGGGGCGGGTGCGGGCGCCGGCGGGCACGCCGGCCACGGCAGCACCGGGGCCATGGATGCCTCGGCGAGCGCGGCCGGAACCGTCGACGTGACCTCGCTCGCCGCCGACCGGGATCGCGAGCCCGACGTGCGCGTCGAACTCGTCGCCCGGCGCGGCACGGTCGAGATCCCCGGCGGCCGGCCGGTCGACGGCTACACCGTGAACGGCACGTCGCCCGGGCCCGAGCTCCGCGCCCGGCAGGGCGACCTCGTCGAGGTCGTCTTCGTCAACGAGTCGGTCGACGGCGGCGCGACGCTGCACTGGCACGGCATCGACGTGCCGAACGCGGCCGACGGGGTCGCGGGCATCACGCAGGACGCCGTGCCGGTCGGGGGCCGCTTCGTCTACCGCTTCGAGGCCGCCGACGCCGGCACGTACTGGTACCACTCGCACCAGCTGTCGCACGAGCAGGTCGTCGGCGGGCTGCTCGGCGCGATCGTGGTCGAACCGGCCGCCGCCCCGGCACCGGCTGCGACGGGCCTCGCGCGCGACGTCGTCGCGCTGCTGCACGTCTACGGCGGGCAGCACACGCTCAACGGCGCCGCCCGCGACGAGCGCGTCGACGCGGCGCCAGGTTCGACGGTGCGCGTGCGCGTGATCAACACCGACCAGGGCACTGCCTCCGTCTGGTCGGACGCGCCGTTCCGCGTCGTCGCGACCGACGGCCACGAGGTGAACGCCCCAGCCGAGGTGGCCGGGCAGCGCGTGCTCATCCCCGCGGGCGGACGAGCCGACCTCACCGTTCGGGCGCCGCCCGACGGCGGGCTCGTGCGACTGCACACCGGCGGCGCGCGCAGCCTGCTCATCGGCGATACCAGGGCGCCCGAGGCATCCGCCCCGCCCGTGCCGCAGCCGACGGCGACGCTCGACCTGCTCGCCTACGGCGAGCCGGCACCGCTCGCCTTCGACCCGGCGCACCCCGACCGGTCGTTCGACTACACGATCGCCCGTCGCTTCGGCATCATCGACGGGCGCCCGGGCAACTTCTGGACGATCAACGGGCGCATGTTCCCCGACGTTCCGATGTTCGAGGTCGCCGAGGGCGACGTCGTGGTGATGCACCTGCGCAACGACTCGGGCGACGTGCATCCCATGCACCTGCACGGGCACCACGTGGTCGTGCTGTCGCGCGACGGCGTCGCCGCGTCGGGCAGCCCCTGGGTCGTCGACTCGCTCGACGTCCACCCCGGCGAGCGGTACGACATCGCGTTCGTCGCCGACAACCCCGGCATCTGGAGCGACCACTGCCACAACCTGCCGCACGCGGTCGACGGGCTCATCGCCCACCTCATCTACGAGCGGGTGACGACCCGGTTCACGATCAACGGCGCGGCGGGGAACCGGCCCGAGTGAGTGCACTCGCCGCGCGATGCCTTCGCCCCGCACCGCCGAGGTTCGACCGTGCGACCGCGACCGAGGGTGGGACCGCAGCGGTGGGTGCGGTCCTGAGACGGCGACCACATGACCACACGACCACACCCGATGCGACCACATGACCACACGACCACACCCGATGCGACCACATGACCACACGACCACACCCATCTCAGGGCTTGCCACCCGCGGGCGGAATCACTCGGTGCGGCGCGGCGACTGCCAAGCGCGCCTCCACGACGCGCCGTTCGACGGACCGACCGTTACAGCGCCCCGGTCGCCGCCCGCTCGACGACGCGCCCGTCGCCCTCGAACACGAGCAGCCGGTCGGCGAGCTTGTCGACGAAGAACCGGTCGTGCGACACGACGACGACGGCGCCCGGGAAGTGCGTGAGCGCCCGCTCCATCACTTGGGTCGAGGTGATGTCGAGGTGGTTCGTCGGCTCGTCGAGCACGATCACCGCAGCACCCGAGAGCAGGCACTGCGCGATCGCCACGCGCGCCTTCTGACCGCCCGAGAGGTTGCCGATCTTCTGCTGCAGGTCGGCCTCCGAGAACTGCAGCATCGCGAGGAACCTGCCGACGCTCTTCTTCGTCGCGGTGAACGCGAGCGAGTCGGGGTAGGCGTTCACGGCGTGGCCGACGGTGTCGGTCAGGTCGAGCTCGGCGTAGACGCGGTTGTACGACACGAACCTCGCGCCCTTCGCCCAGCGCACCGAGCCGGAGTCGGCCGCGGCATCCCCGGTCAGCACGTCGAGGAGGGTCGATTTGCCCGACCCGTTCGAACCGATGACCGCCACCCGGTCGCCGCGCTGCAGGTCGAACGAGACGCCCTCGAACAGCGGCGCCCCGCCGAAGCCCTTCGTGAGCCCCGTCACGGTGAGCAGGTCGTTCGAGACCTTGAGCCCGTCGTAGATCGACGTGATGATCTGGTCGATCGGGCGCGGCGCCTGCCGCTTCTTGATGTCGGCGAGCCGGCGCGCGACTGCGTTCGAGGGGTTGCGGGCCGCCTCGCGACGGGCGGTCGCGGCGGCCTGCTCGTAGGCCAGCAGCTCCTCTTCATGGGCGAACTGCTTCTCGAGCATCTTGAGCCGCGACTGCTTCGCGTGCACGTACGCCGAGTAGTCGCCCTCGTACTCCTGCAGGCGGTAGTTCTCGATCTCGATGATGCGGTCGACGACCCCGTCGAGGAACTGCCGGTCGTGCGACACGACGAGCACGGCGCCCGCGAACGACTGCAGCCAGTTCTCGACCCACTTCACGCCGTCGAGGTCGAGGAAGTTCGTGGGCTCGTCGAGCAGCAGCACGTCGGGCGCCTGCACGAGGATCTGCGCGAGCGCGGCCCGGTTGCGCCATCCGCCCGAGAGCCGGTCGACGGGCAGCTGCCGGCGCTCGTCGTCGAAGCCGAGCCGGGTGAGCACGGTGTCGATCGTGGTCTCGTAGGTCCAGCCGCCGATGTGATCCATGCGCTCGAACAGCTCGCCCTGCTCGGTGAGCAGGCGCGTCATCTCGTCGTCGGCCATGGGCTCGGCGAGCGCGAGCCCGATCTCGTCGAGGCGGGCCTGCGTCTCGTGCACGTCGGCGAAGTGGGCGCTCAGCGTCTGCGCGATCGACTGCTCGCCGTCGAGCTCGGAGAATTGCGAGAAGTACCCGATCGTCGTGCCGAGGGTGACGTCGCGGGAGCCGCCCGACGGTTCGCGCCGGCCGAGCACGACCTCGAGCAGGCTCGACTTGCCCGTGCCGTTCTTGCCGATGAGCCCGACGCGGTCGCCCTGCTTGAGCTTGAGGAACGCCTCCTTCAGCACGGGCCGTCCGTCGAACTCGATGCTCACGTCGTTCAGGCGGATCAGGCTCACGTGGGTCCTCGGTTTTCGGGGGTGGGTTGCGTTTCGTGCACTGCGGCGACCTGGCGAGACGGATGCCTCGAGCCGGCGACGAGTCTACCGAGGGGGTCTGAGCACCTCGGTTCGGTCGTTGCCCGCCCCGACGTCATTGCGCGACGACATTGCCCGGCCGTGCCGGCACGTCATACTCGTGTGGACGTTCCGACGTCTCGTGGACAGGTCCTTGTTGAAGGCACCGCACCGACACGAGGGAGCAGCATCATGGGACCGACGACCGACGACGACCTGCGCGATCTCGATCCCGAGCTCGCCGCCGTGCTGACCCGCGCCGCCCGCCCGGTCACCCCGACGAACGCCGAGGTGCGCGACGAGCTCGCGACGATGGCCTCGGCGGTCGTCGACGCCGAACGGCCCGCACGTCGCGGGCGGGTGCCCCTCGTGGCATCCGTGATCGCCCCGCTGCTGGTGCTGGGCGGCGCGAGCGCCGCGTTCGCCGCTGCGAACGTCGACTGGTCGGTGTTCTGGAACAACGCCCCCGAGTGGGCCGAGTGGGCCGAGCAGCCAGACGCGATCGTGACCTACGACCTGCCGGGCGGCGGCTCGTGCGAGTTGCGACTCGGCGAGGTCGTGTCCAGCCCCGACCCGAACCGGCCGGCCGATGTCGCGGTCGACGAGCGGGCGGCCGACGCGACGCGCGAGTTCTTCCGAGCGGGTGATGCGCTCGCCGGCGTCGACCTCGAGGCGATCATCGCCGAGTCGCGTGCGACCGATGAGAATTTCGTCGAGAACGCAGCTGGCACGCTGACGCCGTTCGGGTACGGCACCGATGCGTACGACGCCGACATCGAGTACCAGCTCGCGGTCAAGGACGGTGTCCACGTCGCGGTCGAGCAGCACCTCGACGAGCTCGGCATTCCGTCGGCGGGGCTCGGCTGGCAGAGCCAGGAGCAGTGCACCGGGGTCGCCGAGTGAAGCGGCAGAGCGCTGCCCAGCGTCGGTTCGCCACGATCGTCGCGGATAATTCGACCGATCTGCTCGCGTATTTCGAGCGCCGCGTCGGAGGCGATGCGGCCGACCTGCTGGCCGACACCCTGACGGTCGCGTGGCGACGCATCGACGATCTGCCGCGCGACGCCGAGTCTGCCCGCATGTGGCTGTTCGGCGTCGCCCGCAACGTGCTGCGCAACGCCGCGCGCGGCGAGCTCAGGCGGCACCGCGTCGCCGACGCGCTGCGCGACGTCGTCGCCGAGACCGCACGGCACGACCATGCCGAGGCGATCGCGATGCGCGACCTCGTCGAACGTCTCGAGCCCGACCTCGCCGAGGTCATCACGCTCGCCCACTGGGAGGGCCTCACGCTGGTACAGATCGGTCAGGTGCTCGGGGTGCCGGCGTCGACGGTACGCGGGCGGTACCAACGGGCGAAGACCGCGCTGCGCGTACAACTTTCGATGGTGGAATGAGCTCCGCGACGTGTGCAGCGCCGCTCTCTCGTCATGGTGGCTAGCGTGAGGGTCAGCGGCCGCCTGGCCGCGGACGGGGGTCGGGATGAACGGCGGCGACGTGCTGCTCAACGTGGCGCTCATGATCGCGCTCACCCTGCTCTTCCTCGCCGTACTGACGGCGTTCGTCCGGCGGGTGCTCGGTGTCCGCGTGGGCATCGTGCGCATCGTGATCGCGGGCTTCGTCGGCCTCGCCGCCGAGGTCGGGTTCGAGTCGCAGGTCGTCTGGGGCAAGCAGGACTACAGCGCCGCGCTCCTCCCCGTGCAGCTCGGCATCGTCATGTTCGCGGCGGTCGCCTTCCTCGTCATCGCCGAGATCATCGTGCCGCCCGGCACCATCCAGCGTCCCGACCAATGGCTGCCGTCGTTGCGCCGCAGTGCCGCACGCACTCGCCGGTACACCGAGATCTCGCGGATCGCCGTGCGCCACGGACTCGTGCCCTTCCGGCCGAACACCGAACCGACGGCCGCCGGCCACGCCGAGCGCACCCGGCAGGCGATCGCCCTCCGGGCGGCGCTCGAAGACGCCGGCGGCGCCTTCGTGAAGCTGGGCCAGGTGCTCTCCACACGCAGCGACGTGCTGCCGCCCGAGTTCGTCGCCGAGCTCAGCCGGCTGCAGCAACGGGTGCCTCCCGCCGACTGGGCCGACGTGCGGGCCCTGCTCGAGTCCGAGCTCCCACGGCCGATGGGCGAGGTGTTCAGTGCCTTCAACGAGACGCCGCTCGCCGCGGCATCCATCGGGCAGGTGCACCGGGCGACGCTCGCGTCGGGCGAGGCGGTCGCCGTGAAGGTGCAGCGGCCGGGCATCGTGCCGCTCGTCGATCGCGACCTCGACATCGTGCTGCGCCTGGCCGACCAGCTCGACCGGTCGACCGAGTGGTGCCGGTCGCTCGGCGTACGCGGACTCGCCGAGGCCTTCGCCGCGAACCTCCGCGAAGAGCTCGACTACCGCATCGAGGCGGCGAACATGGCGGCGATGCGCGCCACGCTCGCCACCCACCCGGCGCGTGAGCGCGTGAGCGTGCCCCGCCACCACGCCGAGCTCAGCGGCGAGCGGGTGCTCGTGATGGACCTCGTGGAGGGTCGCACACTCAGCGACCCGGCCACCCTGCAGGGTCGCTCGGACGACGAGCGCGCCGACCTGGCCGACCGCCTCTTCTCGTCGACGATGACCCAGATCATCGACGACGGCGTATTCCACGCCGACCTGCACCCCGGCAACATCGTGATCGTCGACTCGGGCGACATCGTGCTGCTCGACTTCGGCTCGATCGGGCGGCTCGACTCCGAGCTCCGCCGCCAGATCGGCGAGGTGCTGCTCGCGTTCTACCGCGGCGACGCCCGCAGCTTCGGCGACGCGCTGCTCGGGCTCGTCGAGCTGCCCGACGACCTCGACGAGGTCGCGTTGCGCCGGCAGATCGGTGCGTTCATGTCACGCAGGCTCGGCCCGGGCGGTACGGTCGATGCGACCGTCGTGACCGAGATGGTGCGCCTCCTCGCCGAGAACCGCATCGCGGTGCCCGGCGATCTCGCCGCCGCGTTCCGCGCCGTCGGCACGGTGGAGGGGACGCTCCGCCTCGTGAACCCCGGGTTCAACCTGCTCACCGAGGCGGAGGGCCTCGCGCAGACCCGGGTCGCCGAAGCGATGCGCCCGTCGGCGCTCTTCTCGACCGCCATCGACGAGATCGGGGGCCTGCTGCCGATGCTGCGCCGGATGCCGCGGCGCGCCGACCGCATCGGCGCGGCCCTCGCCGACGGCCGCCTCTCGTTCAACGTGCGCCTGTTCGCCGACCGTCGCGACCGCTCGCTCGTGCGCGATCTCGTGAACCTCGTCGCCGTCGCGTTCCTCGCGGGCGTGTTCGGCATCATGGCCTCGATGCTGCTCGTCAGCGAGGGCGGCCCCGAAGTCGCGCCCGACTTCACCCTCTACCAGCTGTTCGGCTACCTGCTCGTGATCGTCTCGGGGCTCTTGACCCTCAAGGTGCTGTTCGACGTGTTCCGGCGGCGCTCGCCCTGAGACGGGCCGACGCCCTCACCGCTCACGTCCCGCGACGGTCGGGCAGCGCCGTCTCGCCGAGCGCCCGCAGTGCGGTCAGGGTCGCATGCCCCGCCGCGAGCAGGGCGGCATCGGAGCGCGGGTCGTCGACGTGCGCCAGGTCGGCGACGGTGAGGCGAACACCGCCCTCGCCGGCCTCGGCCGCCGTCGTCTGCACGATGCCGAACCTGGCGAGCGTGGCGCTCCGCGGGGTGAGCTCTCCAGCGGTCGCCACGTTCGGGACGTTCAGGTTCAGCACGGTGCCCGGGGCGGCGTCGACGACGGTGCGCAGCACCGCGCGAGCGACGCGGGCCGCGGCATCCCATTCATGCGTGTCGGGGTGCAGGCCCACGTCGAGCGAGACCGCGAGCCCGCGCGCGCCGTTCGATCCGCCCGTGAGCGCCGCGCCCACGGTGCCCGAGTGCAGGATCGCGTGCCCGATGTTCGCGCCGCGATTGACCCCCGAGAGCACCACGTCGGGCACGGTGCCGAACGCCCCGTGGGCGGCGATGAGTGCGATCAGGGCGGGCGCCGCCTGCACCGCCCAGCACGGTACGTCGAGGCCGTCGACCTGACGCCGCTCCATGCGGATGCGACCCTCGCGATCGGCGCCCAGGATGGCGGCACTCGAGCCGCTCGACTCGGCGGCCGGACCGGCGACGAACACATCGAGCCCCTCGGCGACCGCCGCGGCGGCGAGCGCGTGAAGCCCCGGCGAGTCGATGCCGTCGTCGTTCGTCACGAGCACGGCCGTCATGGCTCGTCGACCTCCGTGCGTGCGGCGAGGTCGTCGAGCGTGACCAAGGTCGCGTCGTCGTCGATCGGATGCACGGTCATGCGGTCGCGCAACCGGCGGATGGCTTCGGCGTCGCCCGTGCCGAGCCCATGGCGGGCGACGTTCAGCGCGCCCGCCGCCGCGGCGAGCCGGGCGGCCTCGGGCACCGGGTCGCCGTCGATCATCGCCGAGACGAGCGCCGCGACGAATGAGTCGCCCGCGCCGCGCACGTCGAGCTCCTCGAGCTTCGGTCCCGTGATGGTGAACGCCTCGTCGCCGTCGAGCACGAGGGTCGCGTCGCCCGCCCGCGTGATCACGACCGCGTCCGACCCGGCGTCGCGGATCCTCCGCGCGGCGTCGATGAGCTCGTCGGCCGCACTGCCCGAGACCAGACCCTCGTCACGCAGTTCGGTCTCGCTGACCTTCACCAGCCGGACTCCGCCGTCGAGCGCGGCCGCGAGGCGGTCGCCGGCGAGATCTACTACGACCGTGCGCCCGGCCGCCCGCAGATCGGCGGCGAGCCGGCGGTAGACGTCGTCGGGCAGCACCTCGTCGTCGGCCGGTCCGCTGAGCAGCACCACCTCGGCGGTCATGCCCTCGCGCAGCACGAGCGTGTAGAGCTCGTCGAGGTCGTGCCGGGAGATCGGGTCGCCCGGCAACTCGGCGACGACCGACCGCTCGCCCTCGCGCCGGTCGTGCACGTACGCCGTGCCCCTGCCCTCGCGCATGACCGCGTGCAGCTCGACGCCGTCGGCGATGAGCAGGTCGCGGGCGATCGCGCCGGCCTCTCCCGCGAACGAGGCGACCATGGCGACGCTGCGACCGAGGGTGCGCAGCATGCGCGCCTGCCAGACGCCCTGGCCACCGGCGTGGATATGGAGGTCGGCCTCGCCCGCATCGTCGCTCTCGATCGTCACGGTGAGCAACGGGGCGGGCGCGAAGATCAGTACATCGGCCATGGGTCTCCCCTCTCGTGCGACGCTACGCCTCGGATCGGACCCTGCCCAGCGGGTTCCCCTCGCGAGGCGGACCGCCTATCATCGCGCGGATGCGAGGATCGAACCCGTGCCCGCCTCGACACCGACCCCGACGCCCGTGCCGATCGACCTCGACTCCTGGCCGCGCCGCCAGACCTTCGAGCACTACCGCCACCGCGTTCCGTGCACCTACGCGATGACGGTCGAGCTCGACGTCACCGCGTTCGTCGCCGCGTTGCGCGCCTCGTCGCGCAAGACGTATCCGGCGCAGATCTGGGCGATCGCGAACGTCGTCAACCGGCATCCCGAGTTCCGTATGACGCTCACCGACGACGGCGCGCCCGCGACCTGGCCGGTCGTGCACCCGGCGTTCACGGTGTTCAACCCCGAGCGTGAGACGTTCGCCGCCGTCTCGGTGCCGTATGACGCCGAATTCGGCCGCTTCCACGAGGCGGCGGTCGAGGTGCTCGCGACCGCCTCGACCGCGACCGAGATGTTCCCGCAGGGCGGACTTCCCGTCGACGGGTTCGATGTGTCGAGCATCCCGTGGACGAGCTTCACCGGGTTCGCGCTGCAGATCGACGGCGGCTCGAACCACTTCGCGCCGATCTTCACGCTCGGCCGATACGTCGAGCGCGACGGGCGCACCCTGCTGCCCGTCGCGGTGCAGATCCACCACGCGTCGGCCGACGGGTTCCACACGGCCCGCCTCGTCGGCGAGCTCGAGCAGCTGTTCGCCGACCCGTCGTGGGTCGACGCCTGACGCGGCTCGCGCAACGGCGACCCGGGAGGGTCAGAGCCGGTCAGGGCCGGCACGGAGCACGCCCACGGGTCCGCCCTGATGTCGCGACGCGCCATTCGGAGGAGCCTTCCGACGACGGAAGGGCGGTCGCACGGCGACGGCTCGTCGTACCGGATGGCACCCCGAGCAACGCACGCCGGAACCGTTTCTCCGCCTCGGCCCGGAGAAGGTCCCCGGGCCATGGAGGGTGATCACCATGGATGAGACGACGCCGGCCCGGACCGGCGGATCCGAGCCGCCCAGCGGGCCGGAGGAATTCCTGCGACTCGACAACGAGCGCAGCAGGGAGCGCATGCCCGAAGACCTCGCGAGGCAGGTCGACGGACGCACGCTCACGATCACGACGCGCGAGAAGTTCGACCTCAAGGCGGCCGAACCCGTGCGCTACGGCTCGGATCGATGGCAGCTGCGCCTGCCCGAGGGCTCGGGGCTCGTCATGCCCGGGCGCACGTCGGGCCGGCTCTCGCTCGACGAGGTCGGCAAGGCGGCCGCCCGCGACGAGGGCTCCGCGTTCGAGCTCGAGCCGTCGCGCCCGTCGTGGATCGACTTCGAGCCGCACGCCAAGGTCACGGCGCCGCGCACGACCGTGCTGCGTCGCGTCGGCGGCCAGCTCATCGAGCCGCACTACGGCGTCTTCGGGGCCGACAACCGACAGGTCTACTACCCGGGCGGATACCCGTGGACGTGCGTCGGCAAGGTCCTCGTGTGGGACGACTGGGGCTCGCCCTACCCGGCGTGGTCGGGGTCGGGCGTGCTGATCGGCGACCGGACCGTGCTCACCGCCGGGCACATGTGCCCGTGGGGGTCGCGCAACTGGGCGATGCAGTTCATCCCCGCGTACTACGACGGCGTCTCGACCCTGGGCCGCGGCGTCAGCTCGTACGTGTCGGACTACTACGGATACGACACCGACGACAGCGTCTCGGCCTGGGACATGGCGGTGCTGCGGCTCTACACGCCGCTCGGCGTGACCCACGGCTACTTCGGGTCGAAGAACTACGACAGCGCATGGGAGGGCGGCAACTACTGGACCCTCGCCGGGTACCCGGGCGCCGTCGCCGGCGGCAACCGTCCGTCGCGCCAGATGTGGTGGCCGGTGCTCGACGACGACGGCAGCGGCTCGGCCGAGGAGGTCGAATACGAGGCCGATGCGACGCCGGGCAACTCCGGCGGGCCCGTGTTCGGCTTCTGGAGCGGTGCGCCCTACGCCATCGCGACGCACAGCGGCGGTTCGAAGACCACCTTCCTCTGGTGGACGATCGAGGACACCAACGTCGGTGCCGGCGGCGGGGCGCTCAACTCGCTCGTGAGCTGGGCGCGCAGCAACTGGCCCGCGTGACGACGACGCCCAGTGATCCGGTGCCCGCGCGCCGGGTCACTGCGCATCGTCGATGTCGACGCGCGGCTCGAGTCCGAGATACCGCGCATAGCGCGTCGCGGCATCCTCGATCGCCCGTCGTTCACCGGCCGAGAGCGCGCGGTGCGGGCGCAGTGCGAAGGTGACCGCCTTCGCGGTGACGGTGCGCTTCATCGCGGCGACGAGCTGGCCGTCGACGAGCGCCATGCCGATCGCCGTCTCGCGCTCGCGCGGCACGACGCCCTCGCCGTCGAGCACCCAGCGCGAGTCCTGGTAGCCGCGGTACATCTCGTCGAGCACCTGGAGCAGGTGGCCGGCGGGCTCGGGCCGCTGCGCGGCACCGGCGGCTTCGCCCGGCGCGTGCCAGAACATGCGGCCGTCGTGCTCGAAGGACTCGAGCCGGTCGGCGACGGCGGCGATGCCGCGGCGCGCGTCGGTCACGGTGAGGGTCGCCCAGTACGCGAGGTCGCGCTCGGTCGCGGGGCCGTGCCCGATGCAGTAGGCGAGGGCGAGCCTCGCGAGCGCCTCGTCGCGGTCGAGCGGCGCCGAGGCCGGCACCCGCTCGCTCATGAGGGCGTAGGTGTGCTCGCCGTCGCGCGGGGCACCGCTGCACACGAGCCCGAGCATCTCGAGCTTGCCCACGAGCAGCATGAGCTGCTGGCCGGTCAGCTCGGTGCCGCGTTCGGCGAGCGCGGCACCGAGCTCGGCGCGGGTGCGGTCGGATGCCTCGCCGAGGACCCGCTCGATCGTGTCGGCGATCGCCGTCATGCGGTCGGCGACCGGCTTCAACTGCTGGTCGAACACCGGAAGCACTCGGGGCGCCGTGAGCTCGAGGAGCCAGCGCGCGTCGTCGGCGTGCACGTAGTGCCAGGTCGGCCGCAGCACGTGGGTGCGGATCACCCGCCCGCTCGCGAGGGCGTCGGCGAGGTCCTGCTGGGCCGGCGTCGTCGTACGCGCCGCGACCGCCCACGCCGACTGCGACGGGTTCTCGGCCTGAACCGCGAGGAGCGACCGCACGACCTCTTCGGCCCCGTCGAGCGGCGCGGTGAGCGACTGCGATCGCAGCCTCCAGCGGGCGATGTCGCGATCGGTCGTCATCTCTCGAGCGTAGGGCGCGCCCCCGTCATCCCGCTGCCCCCTCGAGCGGTCGCGAACGGCGACATTCGCGCGCCGCGACCCACCAGCTGCGACGGTTCGACGATCACGCCACGCCCGGTCTCGGGCTCAGGAGGTCTCGGCACCGTGGCCCTTGCCCGCACGATACGTGCACTGCCAGCATGGGCACGACGACCGAACGGAGCGAAGATGACCGACGCGACCGCCCCGGTGCACGCCCCGTCCGCCTTACCGCGGGAGCGCACCGAGCCGCCGGCCTGGGCGAACCTCCTGCTCAGGGTTCGAGGGCTGCTGCTCGGCGGCGCGTTCGCCGCGATCGCGTACGCCGTGGTCACGAACGCGAGCCGCTCCGCCTGCCCGACCCAGACGGGCGACGTCTCGATCGACCAGTGCCAGACCTACACGCTCGGCCCGAGCTGGACGGTCGTCGCAGCGATGGCCGTCGCCTTCCTCATCGGTCTCGGGTCCGCGGCCAGGCGCGCCGACTCCGCGGCCGCGCTGCGCACGCTCGACCGCACGGGCACCGTGATCATCGCGATCGCGCTCGGCTCCGCGCTCGTCAGCCAGGTCTGGTTCTGGATGCTGCCGCTGCAGCAGGTGCTCGACCACGGCGGGTCGCTGTGGTTCCCGTTCCCGTTCGGGGCGGTCTCGAGTCGATAACGGCGCCCGCGTCGGCCGTTCCGCGCCGCGCGCGTGAGGTGAGGAACGCGACCCCCGTCACGACGCGTCCGACAGCACGCGGCCGCTCGCGGTCAGCGCGAGCCGACGCGGCATGAACCCGACGAGCTTGCTCGTGATCGCGTTGACCCGCCCCGAGACGACGCTCGGGGGCGTGCGGCGACGGTCGAGGCGGTCGAGCGCGAGGGAGACGACCTGCTCGGTCGTGCGGAAGCTGCCGACCGACGCGTCCTCAGTGCCGACGACGTCGAAGAACTCGGTGCGCGTCGCGCCCGGGCTGAGCGTGAGCACGCGCAGGCCCGACCCGCGCGTCTCGTAGGCGATCGACTCGGTGAAGCTCAGCACGAACGCCTTCGAGGCGCCGTAGACCGCCATGTTCGGGCAGGGCTGGTAGGCCGCGGTGCTCGCGAGGTTCACGAGTGCGCCGCGCCCGGCGGCCACGAGGTCGGGGAGGAACTCGCGCGTGATCGACACGAGCGCGGCGACGTTGAGCTGCACGAGCTCGTCGATGCGCGCCGCGTCGGCCTCGGCGAACGCGCCCCGCATGCCGAAGCCGGCGTTGTTGACGAGCGTGGCGATACGGATGCCTCGTGCGTCGAGTTCGGCGCGCAGGGCCGCCGCGGCGCCGGGCCTGGCGAGGTCGAGCGCGATCGGGGTGGCGCGCACGCCGTGCTCCCGCTCGATGCGCTCGGCGAGCTCGCGCAGCCGGTCTTCACGACGGGCTACGAGCACGACGTCGGCGCCGCGTCGAGCGAACTGCAGCGCGAACTCGGTGCCGAGCCCCGAACTGGCGCCCGTGACGAGGGCGGTGGTGGAGGTGAAGTCGATGGTCATGCTCGCAAATGTAGACAGTGCCAGCATTGTTGTCAATGCCTACTTTGCGATAGGGTGCTCGGGTGACCGAACGCGCGTACCACCACGGCAACCTGCGGCAGGCGCTCCTCACCCGTGCCTGGGAGACGATCGACGCCGACGGCCTCGACGCCCTGTCGCTGCGGCAGCTCGCGCGCGACGTCGGTGTCAGCCACGGGGCATCCGCCCGTCATTTCGCCGACCGCACCGCCCTGCTCGACGCGATCGCGGTCGCGGGCTTCGAGCAGATGAACCGATCGCTCGCGGCGGCCGTCGCGACCGAGCCGAGCTTCGACGGCCGCCTGCGCGCGGCCGGCCTCGCCTACATCGGCTTCGCGGTCGAGCACCCGGCGATCCTCGACCTCATGTACAAGGCGAAGCACCACCCCGACGCCTCCCCCGGGCTCATCGAACTGAGCCGGGCGAGCATGGCCGCCGTCGTCGCGCTCGTCGGCGAGGCGCAGGCGCGCGGCGAGATCCGCGAGGGCGACGCCGAACGACAGGCGCTCGTCGTGTTCGCCGCGGTGCACGGCGTCGCCGCGCTCGCGACCGACGACCTGCTCGACGGCGTCGCCTGGCAGGACGCCGCCGAGGCGACGATCGACGTGCTGCTCGGGGCGTACGCCACCGCCTGACGAGCTCCCCCCAGCGATCCGGAGCCCCTGCCGGTCGATTCCCGCGTCGATTGCTCTGGGACGCTTGACTGGGACGAACGACCCACAATACGCTGCGAGCCATCGAGCAAGGAGGCTCATATGGCGCACCACGTTCAATCGAGTTCCGCCGCAACACCGCTCGCCGACCGTCGGCGACGACGCTCCATCCGCTCCATCCTCGGCATCGCCGCGATCGGCGCTCTGCTCATCTCCCTCCCCGTCGCCCCGGCGTCCGCCGCCGAGGACTGGTGGGACGCCCCGAACCGCCCGGCCGTCGACGTCGAGCTCAACGTCGAGGGCGCGCCCACCACCGGCGCACCCGGCGGCGAGGTGCGGGGATTCATCGATTCGCACACGCACCTCAACTCGAACGAGGGCTTCGGGGGTCGCATGATCTGCGGCGCGCCGTTCTCGCCGAGCGGCGTCGCCGACGCCCTGAAGGACTGCCCCGAGCACTACCCCGACGGCAGCGCGGCCATCTTCGAGAACCTCACGAGCGACCCCGACGGGCACCACGACCCGGTCGGCTGGCCGACCTTCGCAGACTGGCCGAAGACCACCTCGATGAGCCACCAGGCCTCGTACTACGCCTGGATCGAGCGCTCGTGGCGGTCCGGGCAGCGCGTGCTCGTCAACGACCTCGTCACGAACGGCGTGATCTGCTCGCTGCCGATCATGCCGAAGGACCGCTCGTGCGACGAGATGGGCGCGATCCGCCTCGAAGCGCAGAAGGCGCGCGAGATGGAGGCCTACATCGACGGCATCTACGGCGGACCCGGCAAGGGCTTCTTCCGCATCGTCACGACACCCGACGAGGCCCGCGAGGTCATCGAGAGCGGCCGCCTCGCCGTCGTGCTCGGCGTCGAGATGAGCGAGCCGTTCGGCTGCAAGATGATCCTCGACGTGGCGCAGTGCTCGAAGGCCGACATCGATCGCGGGCTCGACGAGTTCAAGGCACTCGGCGTCAGCAGCATGTTCCTCTGCCACAAGTTCGACAACGCGCTCTGCGGCGTGCGCTTCGACAGCGGCACGCAGGGCACGATCATCAACGTCGGGCAGTTCTACTCGACCGGCACCTACTGGCAGACCGAGGCGTGCACCGGGCCGGCCCACGACAATCCCATCGGCAACGCCGAGGTCCCCGAGGGGCTGCCCGACGCCGACCCGCCGACGTACCCGTCGGGCGCGCAGTGCAACACCCGCGGGCTCACGTCCCTCGGCGAGTACGCCCTGCGAGCGGCGATGTCGCGCAACATGATGATCGAGCTCGACCACATGAGCGTGAAGGCGGCGGGCCGCGCCCTCGACATCCTCGAGGCCGAGGACTACCCGGGCGTGCTGTCGAGCCACAGCTGGATGGACGACACCTGGACCGAGCGCCTCTACCGGCTCGGCGGCTTCAAGACGGGTTACCCGCACGCGGCCGAGGGCTTCCTCGGCGAGTGGCGCGCGAGCGCCGCGCTCCGCGAGGAGTACGGCAAGGGCTACGGGTTCGGCCTCGACTTCAACGGCGTCGGCAGCCACCCGGCGGGCGGCACGGCACCGGTCGCCGTCGCGTACCCGTTCACCGCGGCCGACGGGCGCACGACCGTCGACCGGCAGGTCAGCGGCGAGCGCACGTTCGACATCAACACCGACGGGTTCGCCCACTCGGGCCTCGCCCCCGACTACATCGAGCAGCTGCGGCTCGCAGGCGGCGGGCAGGCCCTCGTCGACGACCTCATGTCGGGCGCCGAGTCGTACCTGCAGACCTGGCAGGCGACCCTCGACCACGAGAGCACGCAGAACCTGGCGACCGGAAAGGCCGCGTACGCGAGCTCGAGCGAGTGGAACCCGTTCACGAGCTACGCGCCGGGCCGGGCCGTCGACGGCAAGACGAACACCCGCTGGGCGAGCGGCAACTGGGGCGTCGACCCGCAGTGGCTGCGCATCGACCTCGGCGAGTCGCAGCCGATCAGCCGGGTCACCGTGAACTGGGAGCGCTCGGCGGCGAAGAGGTACGAGGTGCAGCTCTCGGACGATCGCGAGAGCTGGCGCACGGTGTGGTCGACGACATCGGGCGACGGCGGGCTCGACACCGCCTCGTTCGCACCGACGAGCGCGAGGTACGTGCGCGTGCTGTGCACGGAGCGCAACACCGACTACGGCTACTCGATCTGGGAGGTCGGCGTGTTCGGCGGGTAGTCGCCGGCGACCGGCCGAACCGGTGACCGCGACGGCGGTTCCCCTTCGCGGGGAGCCGCCGTTTCGCGTGGCGCCGGTTCAGAGCCAGCCCGGATGCCTCGCCGCGACCGCGATCGTACGCTCGCGCCATGAGCGCCGAGCGGCCGGCCGCCGGCCGGCACACGTACCTCTTCGCCCTCGCCGACGGGGGCGGCACGGTGCCGGTCGAGCTCGGCGTCGTGCGCCGGCTCGTCGAACGCGGACACCGGGTGACGGCGCTCGTCGATGCGAGCATGCTCGAGGCCGCGCGTCGTACCGGCGCGACGGTGCTCCGCTGGTCGTCGGGCCCCCGCGACGCGTACCGCGACTGGGCGATCCGCAGTCCGCTCGCGCTCGCGCGCGGCATGGCCGAGCACTACCTCGCCGGGCCCGCCGCGGGTCACGCCGCCGACACCGTCGCGGCGATCGACGCCGTGCGCCCCGACCTCGTGGTCACGACGTTCTTCACGATCGGCGCGATGATCGGCGCCGAATCGCGCGGGGTGCCGTTCGACGTGCTGATGCCGAACATCTACATCGCCCCGGCTGCCGGGCGCCCGCCCGGCGGAGCCGGCCTGAAGCCGATGCGCGGACCGCTCGGCGCGCTGCGCGATCGCCTCGCGAACGCCGCCACGACGGGGCTGCTCGACCACTACACGCTCGCGACCCTCGACGAGGTGCGCGCGGCGCACGGGCTCGCCCCGATCGGCACCACGTGGGACCAGTTGCACCGGGCGCGACGCGAACTGGTGCTGACGTCGGCCGACTTCGACTTCGCCGGCGCGTTCGGCGAGAACGTGCGCTACGTCGGCCCCGTCCTGGACGACCCCGGCTGGGCGGCCGAACCCGCGTGGACGCCGCCGCCCGGCGACGACCCGCTCGTGCTCGTCGCGATGTCCTCGACGTTCCAGGACCAGGCCGGGTGCCTGCAGCGCATCGTCGACGCACTCGCCACGCTGCCGGTGCGCGGACTCGTCACGACCGGTCCCGCGATCGAGCCCGGCGCGCTCCGGCCCGCCGGGAACGTCGCCGTCGAGGCATCCGCCCCGCACGCCGAGGCCATGCGGCGCGCGGCCGTCGTCGTGACGCACGGCGGGCACGGCACGGTCATGAAGGCGCTCGCCGCCGGCCGCCCGCTCGTGATCCTCCATCACGGGCGCGACCAGGTCGACAACGCCGTACGGATCACGGAGCGGGGCGCCGGCGTCGTGGTGCCGCGCCGGGCGAGCCCGCCGCGCATCGCGGCCGCCATCGCCGAGGTGGTCGGCGACGAGCGCTACCGGTCCGCCGCCGACCGCCTGGGCGCGGCCATCAGGCGGGATGCCTCGAGCGGCGCCCTGATCGACGAACTCGAGCGGCTGGACACGGGCAACCCCGGTCCGGCGCGCGTGCGATGGACACCCCATCGGCTGCTCGGCTGAGCGCGCCGCACTCGGCGAACGTGGTGCGCCGCTCAGCCCCGCCGCTCAGCGGCCGAAGAGGCGCGCGAAGAACCCCGTCGAGGGCTCGTTCTCGTGGCCGGCGCAGCGCTCGCCGCGAGGCACGCCCCGCATCACCTGGTCGACGTGCTGGCCGCAGCCGGCCCAGGTCGTCTTTCCGCACTTGCGACACGTCACGGCACGGCACATGGGATTCCTCCAGGGGTTCGGGTGAAGGTCGGGCGAACGCTCGCGACCCACCCGGGAAACAATACCCCGGGGGTATCTGTGAAGACGCGGTGAACGGCGCCTACAACCCCTCCGCGATCTCCTTGATGGCGGCCAGGCGGCGCTCCCACTCGCGGCCGACGGCGTCGAGCCGCGCGGCGGTCGCGCTGAGCTCGGCGCCGAGCACGCGGTAGCGCACCTCGCGGCCGACCCGCACGGGCTCGACGAGGCCGACCTCCTGCAGCACGGCGAGGTGCTTCGCGATCGCCTGCCGCGATACGGGCAGGCGCCCGGCGAGGGTCGACGCCGAGGCGTCCCCCTCGCCGAGCGCCGCGAGGATGCTCCAGCGCGTCTCGTCGCCGAGCGCCGCGAACACGGGAACCAGCGTCACCGTGCTCATGCGTCGCCCTCGAGCAGGGCGACGAGCTTGTCGAGCTCCGAGACCCAGCCCTCGGCGTGGTCGGCCATGTTCGCGGCCGGGTTGCTCGTGCGGTCGAACCCGGTCTCGACGACCGTGAGCTCGGTGCCGTCGTCGACCTCGTCGAGCGTGAACGTGAAGACGGTCGTGGTCGCCTCGTCGATCGTCTCGCCCGCGCGGCGCACCGCGTCGTCGTTCGACCACCGGTACGAGACCGAGCGCGGGGCGTCGATCGCCTCGACGCGGATCGGGATCGTGCCGTATCCCTCGAAGGTCATCGTGCCGGTGGCGCCGGCACCGGCGCCGTCGAGCTCCGTCTGCCCGAACCACCGCGAGATGTGCTCGGGTTCGGTGACGGCGCGCCACACCTTCTCGACGGGTGCTGCGATGCGGATCGTGCGCCGCACCGTGAAGGCGTCTTCCTCGATGATCGATGCTCCGTTTTCGGTCATGCTCACCATGATCGCGCTCCTTCCCAGCGGATGCTGCAGTGGATGTCTCGGCGATCGGTCGATCACCTGCAACCTAATAGTTGCATACTGCGGATCGAGAAGCAACCCATGGGTTGCAATTTGATCGATGCGCCTCACGCCACCCGCAGCACGACACTGCCGCGCTTGTGCCCGCCGTCGACGTAGCGATGCGCCTCGACGACCTCGTCGAGGGCGTAGGTCCGGTCGACGACCGGGCGCAGCGCGCCGGACTCGGCGAGCGCCGCGAGCCGCTCCATGCCCTCGGCGCCCATGCGTCCGCCCTCGTGGTCGACGACGAGACCGCTGCGGCGCGACTGCCGCTTCGCCGAGAGCAGCCCGCGCAGGTCGAGGATCACGAGCAGCAACGCGCCGCCCGGTCGCAACAGGTGGGCGACCCGCGTGAACGGGGCGTTGCCGACGCACTCGACGATCACGTCGTAGCGGGCCGGCTCGCCCGGCGCCGCGAAGTCCTCGCGCGTGTGGTCGACGACGCGATCGGCACCGAGCGAACGCACGAGCTCGGTGTTCCGCCCGCTCGTGACCGCCGTCACCCGAGCGCCGCGCGCGGCGGCGAGTTGCACCACTGCGGAGCCGACCGCGCCCGACGCGCCGTTGACGAGCACCTCGGAGCCGGGTCCGATCGAGACCCGGTCGAGGTAGCGCACGGCGGTGTGCCCGCCGAACACGATCGCCGCCGCCTCCTCGAACGTGAGGTTCGCGGGCTTCCGGGCGACCTCGCCGTCGGCCGCGATCGTGACGTACTCGGCGTGGCAGCCCATGCGCGAGCCGCGCATGACGATGACCTCGTCGCCCGGCGCGAAGCGGGTGACCTCCCGCCCGACGGCCTCGACGACGCCCGCGGCCTCCATGCCGAGCACATGCAGCCTGGGCCGGAACAGGCCGACGGTCGGCGCCACCATGAGGCTGAACCCGCGCGGCAGCCGCCGGCGGCGCAGTCGCTCGTCGGCGACGCTCACGGTACTGGCGCGAACCCGCACGAGCAGCTCGCCCGGGCCGGGTTCGGGTTTCGGCAGCCGCACCTCGCGCACGACCTCGGGCGGACCGAAGCGATCGAGGTACGCGGCCCGCATGGTCGCGTCGGCGGCACCTCCGACCGGGACGGCGGTTTCTGCGGTGGACTCCCCCGGCATCGGTGGAATGGACATCTTCAGCCCCCTTACGTTGTAAGTCTTACGCCGTAAGATACTCCGCTCGAACCCGCGCGTCCAGACCCTCGACCCGGTCACCTGACGTTGTACGGTGAAACCATGGCCGGCACCACCGCGCGAACCCCGCTCAGCCGCGACCGCGTGCTGCAGACGGCCCTCGATCGCGCCGACCGCGACGGCATCGAGTCGCTGACCATGCGGGCCCTCGCCGACGACCTCGGGGTCGAGGCGATGTCGATCTACTACCACCTGCCCAACAAGAACGCGATCCTCGACGGGCTCGTCGAGCAGGTGTTCACCGAGATCGAGGCCGAGGTCGGCGGCTTCGCCGTGCCGACGACGACGGATGCCTCGACGTGGGCCGGTGACCTGCGAGCGCGCATCCTCGGCGCGAGGCGGGGACTGCTGCGGCATCCCTGGGCCCCGAACATCATGAACGCGAGGGGGGCCGACGGCCCGACGGCCACCCGTCACGTCGACGGGATCGTCGGCATCATGCGCGCCGGCGGCATGTCGCACGACCTCATCCACCACGGGCTGCACGCGATCGGCAGTCGCGTGTACGGCTATGTGCAGGAGCTCAGCGACGACACCGGCGCGCCCGCGCCGATGGAGCTCGACCAGCTCGCGGCGATCGCCCCGAACCTCGCCGCGATGCTCGCCGAGGTCGTGCACGACGACCCCGACTCGACGCTCGGCTGGTGCGACGACCAGACCGAGTTCGAGTTCGGGCTCGACCTGCTGCTCGAGGGCCTCGAGCGCCGCCGGGCGGCCGAGCGGCCCCGGTCGGGTTCGGGTTCGGGTTCGGGTTCGGGTTCGGGTTCGGGTTCGGGCTGATGATCCTCCGGTACCTGTAGCGGCGCGATCTGCGCTCGCCGCCGCATCCCGCCCCGGTACCGCGATGCGCGCGACCGGCGTAACGTGGCGGCCGGAAGCGAAGTGCCGAACAAGGGGGTTCCGACATGGCCGAGCTCGCACCCATCCAGCCGTGCCTGTGGTTCGACGACCAGGCGCGCGAGGCGATGGAGTACTACGTGAGCGTGTTCCCGGACTCGCGCATCACCCGCATCGACGAGTACCCCGACGAATCGCTCGACGAGCACTTCGCGGGCATGCGCGGCAAGGTGCTCAACGGGCAGTTCACGCTCAACGGCGTCGATTTCGTCTGCCTCGACGGCGGCCCGCTGTTCACGTTCAACGAGTCGATCTCGTTCGTCGTCTCGTGCGCCGACCAGGCCGAGATCGACCGGTACTGGGCGGCGCTCTCGCACGTGCCCGAGTCGGAGCAGTGCGGCTGGTGCAAGGACCGCTTCGGCGTCAGCTGGCAGGTCATCCCGGCGAACATGGGCGAGCTGACGAAGCGGCCCGAGCAGGTCCAGGTGATGATGCGCCAGAAGAAGGTCGTGATCGCCGAGCTCGAGAACGCGTAGCCGAGACCGGGGGCCCGCCGGTTCGCCCGACGCGGCCGCGGGCGGTCGTGCCGAGTGCCGGCGATCGGGGGATGCCTCGGCGATCGCTAGGCTCGGGCCATGCCCGTCGCCGCGATCGTGCTCTGCGTGCTCCTCGGCCTGCTGGCCGTCTTCCAGCTGGCGCTCGCCTTCGGCGCGCCGCTCGGCCGATTCGCGTGGGGCGGGCAGCATCGCGTGCTGCCGCGGCGGCTGCGTATCGGCAGCGCGGTGTCGGTGCTCGTCTACGCGATCATCGCCGCGCTCGCCCTCGACCGTGCCGGCCTCGTCGACGTCGTGTCCGACACGGTCTCGACCGTCGGCATGTGGATCGTGTTCGCCTACTTCGTGCTCGGCATCGTGCTCAACGCGATCTCGCGCAGCCGGGCCGAGCGCCTCACGATGACGCCCGTCGTCGCCGTGCTCGCGCTGCTCAGCCTGCTCGTCGCACTCGGCTGAGGCGTTCCGGGCCGCGCGCCGGAGTGCCGGAGCGCCGGAGCGCCCGAGCGCCGGAGTGCCGGAGCGCCGGAGCGCCGGAGCGCCGGCGACGCTCAATCGTCGTCGTCGCGACCCGGCGACCTGAGGGCCGCCCAGTTCGCCGTCTCAGACGCCTCGATCTCGCTGACCCGGGCGGCGAACCGCCCCTCGCGGCTCGCTGCAGCCCGGTACCGTCCCGACTCGGTCGAGTACGACCTGATCTCCGCGCCCAGCGCCGTGCGGGCCGAGACGTAGCGGATCCAGTTCTCCTGCCAGCGGAAGAGTCCACGCAAGCCCGCGATCACCACGACGACCGCACCGAGCACGGCCGGCACCAGGGCGTCGCCAGGGGCGATGATCGCGACGATCGGGATCGCGGCGGAGACGAGGATGAGCAGGACCTCGCTCGCCCAGTACATCCGGCGGTTCACGCCCGCCATGCGGGCGTACCAGCCATGCAGTCGCTCGGCTTCGGCGATCGCGTCCAGCATCGTCACCACCTCCTGGGCCTCGATGACACCGGCGTGATGCCCGTGATCCTCGCCCATCCCGCGGCGCACCGCATCCGTATCAGCACCGAGGTGGCAGCGCCCGGAAGGGTCGAAGGGTCACGGGCGACCGGCCGCGTTCCCCCTCACCGGCCGGTCGCCCGAGTCTGGTCGGTCTACCGCACGCTCTCGAGGAAGTTGCGCGTGCGCTGACGCTGCGGGCGGTCGATCACGTCCTCGGGTCGACCCGCCTCGACCACGACGCCGCCGTCCATGAACACGACCTGGTCGGCGACGCCCCTCGCGAAGCCGATCTCGTGGGTGACGACGATCATCGTCATGCCGTCGTTCGCGAGCTCGCGCATGACGTCGAGCACGTCGCCGACGAGCTCGGGGTCGAGCGCCGAGGTCGGCTCGTCGAACAGCATGAGCTTCGGCTCCATCGCGAGCGCCCGGGCGATCGCGACGCGCTGCTGCTGGCCGCCCGAGAGCTGCGCCGGGTAGTGCCCCGCGAAGTCGGCGAGCCCCACCCGGTCGAGCAGCTCGGCCGCCCGCGCACGCGCCTTGGCCCGCGGCATCCCCGCGATGCCGACCGGAGCCTCGGTGATGTTCTCGAGCGCGGTCATGTGCGGGAAGAGGTTGAACTTCTGGAAGACCATGCCGATCTCGCGCCGTTGCCGGGCGATCTGCTTCGGCGTCATCTCGTGGATGTCGTGGCCCGCCTGCCGGTAGCCGATGAGTTCGCCGTCGACGATGATGCGGCCGCCGTCGATCGACTCGAGGTGGTTGACGCAGCGCAGCAGCGTCGACTTGCCCGAGCCCGACGGGCCGAGCAGCACGGTCACGGTGCCGCTCGGCACGGCGAGCGACACGTCGCGCAGCACCTGGTGGGCGCCGAAGCTCTTGCGCACCCGGCGGATCTCGACGAGCGGGCGGGCGTTCGCCGCGGCATCCTCGATCTGATGCGTGGTGGTGAGGGTGTTCATGATGCGCTGACCGCCTTGGTCTCGGGTGCGGGCTCGGGGCCGGGCCGGCGCGCGGCGAACGCCTGGCGCACGCGCTGGAACGGGGTCGGCGGGAGGTTGCGGCTCGTGCCGCGGCCGTAGCGCCGTTCGAGGTAGTACTGCGGGATCGACAGGATGCTCGTCATGAGCAGGTACCAGATGCTCGCGACGATGAGGAGCTCCACCTGTTTGAGGTTCTGCGACGAGATGACCGTCGCCTGCGTGTAGATCTCGAGCACGGCGATGACCGACAGCAGCGAGGTGTTCTTCAGCATCGAGATCGTCTCGTTGCCCATCGGCGGGATGATGACCCGCATCGCCTGCGGCAGCAGCACCCGGCGGAACGTGTAGAGCGGCGACATGCCGAGCGAGTACGCCGCCTCGCGCTGGCCCTCGTCGACCGAGATCATGCCGGCTCGCACGATCTCCGACGAGTACGCCGCCTGGTTCAGGGTGAGGGCGAGGATGCCCGCGACCATCGCCGTGATCAGCAGGTTCGTGTCGGCCTGCCAGAACACGATGTCGGTGAACGGGATGCCGATCGAGAGCTTCTCGTAGAGGAGGCCGAGGTAGCCCCACAGCACGATCTGCACGAGCAGCGGGGTGCCGCGGAACGCCCACACGTAGAACCAGGCGACCGAGGTGAGCACCGGGTTGGACGACAGCCGCATAGCTGCGATCACGATCGCGAGCACGGTCGAGACGACCATCGCGACGAACGTGATCAGGAGCGTGAGCCAGACGCCGTCGATGATGCGCGGATCGACGAGGAACTGCCCGATCGCCGCGTAGTCGATGTTCGGGTTCGTCAGCACCGAGTACGCGAACGCGGCGGCGAAGAACAGCACCACGGCGGCGCTGATCCAGCGCCACGGGCGACGCAGCGGGATGGCGCGGACGTCGTCGTCGGTCGACTCGGGCGCGGCGGCCGGGCCGGGCGCGGCCGGTGCGGCGGGCGCGGTCGTCATCCCTCGCCGCCCTGGTTCACCTCGGCCGCCTCGACGCCGTAGTCGCCCAGGCTGTTGCGCTCGAGCACCTGCTGGTACGCGCCCTCGTCGATGAGCGCCTGCAGCGCCTGCTGCACCGCGTCGACGAGCTCGGTCTCGTCCTTGAGGATGCCGATGCCGCTGTACACCGGGCTGAAGCCGGCGGGGTTCTCGGGGTCCTGCACGATGTCGAAGGCGTCGCCGCCCTCTACCGTGTCGGCGACGTAACCGGCGACGAGGGCGTCGGCCACGTACGCGTCGCTCTTGCCGGCCCGCAGCGCGGTCTGCGCGTCGAGGTCGCTCGGCAGCTCGGTGACGTTCACGGGCTCGCCGCCGCAGTTCATCGACCGCAGGATCTCGCCTTGGGCCGTGGCCTTCTGGATCGACACCGTCTTGCCGCAGAGGTCCTGCTGCGTGCCGATGCCCTTCGGGTTGCCCTCGGGCACGACGATCGCGAACCCGCCGTAGGTGTAGTCGACGAAGCTCAGGGTCTCCTCGCGTTCGGCGGTGTCGTTCATGCCGCTCATGATGAGGTCGTTCTTGTCGGCCTGCAGCGACGGGATGACGGAGTCGAACGCCTGCTTGTTGATCGACACGTCGATGCCGAGCTTCTGGCCGATCAGGCGCGCGAGCTCGGGGTCGAAGCCGATCTCGCGGTTGTCCTCGCCGTACATCGCCATCGGCGGGTAGGGGATGTCGACGGCGACGTCGAGCTTGCCCTTCGCGACGATGTCGTCGGGCAGCAGCGCCGTCAGCGACTCGTCGGCCGTGGTCGAGACCTCGTCGCCCGTTGGCACGTTCGGGCCGGCGGCCGCCTCGGCGCCGGAGCCCCCGGCGCCGGAGCAGCCGGTGAGGGCGAGGGCGGCGGCGACGGCCGTCGCGCCGAACAGGAGGGTGGTGCGTGCGATCATCGGTGACTTCCTTGTCGTGGTGGGGGGGGTGATCGGTCGGGGATGCCTCAGACGAGTGCGTCGGCCATGGCGGGCGCGTGCGTCGCGAGGAGGTCGTCGTACGTCTCGCGACGGGTGACGAGGCGGGCGTCGCCCTCGCTCGCGAAGACGATCGCGGGCTTGAGCGCGCCGTTGTAGTTGTTCGACATCGTGTAGGCGTAGGCGCCGGTCGCGGCCATGACGACGAGGTCGCCCACCTGCGCGGGCGGCAGGGCGGCGCCGTCGACGAGCAGGTCGCCCGACTCGCACTGGCGTCCGACGAGCTGCGCGGTCTCGGTCCACGGTTCGAGCAGCCGGTCGGCGACGACGGCCTCGTAGCGCTGCTGGGTGAGCGCGATGTCCATCTGGTCGGCGAGCCCGCCGTCGACCGCGACGAACGTGCGGCCGGTGCGCTTGACCGTGGTGACGCGGTAGAGCGTGACCCCGGCCCGGGCGACGATCGACCGGCCGGGCTCGATCATGAGCTTCGCGTCGGCCGGCAGGTGCGCGCGCGCCGCCGCGACGATCGCGTCGAGGTAGGCGCCGACCTCGGGCGCCTCCTCGTCGTACGTGTAGGCGATGCCGAGGCCGCCCCCGACGTCGTACGTGCCGAACGTGCCGACGCTCGAGATCTTCTCGACCGCCTCTCCGAACTGCGCGACGTCCAGGATCTGCGACCCGATGTGCAGGTGCACGCCCTCGAACTCCATGAGCGGGTGCGCCTGCATGCGGGCGATCGCACGGGCGGCCTGGTCGATCGGCAGGCCGAACTTCGAGTTCAGGCCGCCGGTCGCCTGCGAGGCGTGCGTCTTCGCCTCGACGCCGGGGATGACGCGGAGGAGCAGCCGCTGCGGCCGCTCGAGCAGCCGCTCGAGCCGGTCGAGCTCGTCGTCGTTGTCGACGATGATCGCGCCGATGCCGGCCTCGAGCGCGAGACGCAGCTCGGCGTCGGTCTTGGCGTTGCCGTGGAAGTAGAGCCGGGCGGGGTCGACGCCCGCGGCGAGCGCGAGCCGCAGCTCGCCGCCGCCGGCGACGTCGATCGAGAGCCCCTCCTGGTGGGCGAGCCGGTACATGCCGACCGCGGGCAGCGACTTCGACGCGAACAGCACCTCGGAGTTCGGCCAGCGCTCGCGCAGCCCGTCGACGAAGCGGGCGATCTGGCGGCGCAGCCCGGTCTCGTCGTAGACGTGCAGGGGCGTGCCGAACCGCTCGGCGAGCTCGGTGACGGCGACCCCGCCGATCTCGAGCACGCCGTCGGCGCTCGCGGTCGACTCCTCCGGCAGGATGCGCCAGAGTTCGCCCAGGCGGGTGCCCGCGGGTGCGGGGCGGTTCGCGGTCATCGTTCCTCCTTCGCGCGGCGTCTTCGCCGTCGCGGTGGCCAGCCTAGGAAGATCGAGGTCGCCGTTGGTTGTCTGTTTCGGATAGCTTTGCGAGGTGGATGCAGGGATTTCTCCAACGCATGTTGCGCCGAGACCAGAGGTCACGTTGGCCGAACTCGTCGACCAGCTGGGGCCGCGCACGGTGACGCCGATCGGCCCCGCGCTGCCGGCGACGCCCGTCACGGGCACCGAGTTCGTCGACATCGCCGAAGATCTCGTGGAGGTCGCGTCGACCCTCCTGCTTGCACCCTCGACGGCCTCGCTCAGCACGTCGCGCATCGCCGCGCTCGCGGAGACGGCCGCCGAACTCGGCGCCGCGGGCCTCGCGCTCAAGTGCAGCAACGACCGCGTTCCGGCGCTCGCGGCGATCGTCGAGTCGACCGGCCTGCCCCTCGTGCGCGTCGCCGACCGCATCAGCTGGCGACTGCTCGACGCGCAGCTCACCCACCTGCTCGGCGAAGCAGAAGCGCCGCTCGACACCCCGAAGCAGCGCGGCGCCGAGCCGCTCTTCGCGATCGCCAACGAGCTGGCCGAGTTCTTCGGCGGCTCGGTCGCCGTCGAGGACCTGAGCCGCAACATCCTCGCCTACTCGTCGGTGCCGGGGCAGCTCATCGACCGCCTCCGCACCCACGGGATCCTTGCCCGCCAGGTGCCGGCGTCGCCGTACAACGACGACCAGTACCGCACCGTGCTGCGCTCGGAGCGCCCGATCAAGTACCCGCGCCTCGGCGACGAGGAGCCGCGGGTCGCCTTCGCGATCCGCGCCGGCGCACTGCCGCTCGGCAGCATCTGGGCCATCGACGCGTCGGGCGAGGGGCCCGTCACCGCCGAGCAGGACGCGCGGATGCGGCGCGCGAGCGCCCTCGCCGGCGCCCACCTGCTCGACGACCTGCGTGCGCACGCCGCCGACCAGCGGCCCCGCGAGGACCGCCTGCGCACGCTGCTCACGGGCCTCGACCTCACCGGCACCGAGTTCGCCGAGCTCGGCATCGACGAGGAGCGCGGCGCGGCCCTGCTCGCGTTCGAGGTGCCGAGCGCCGGCCCGACGGCGATCGCCCAGCTGCGATCGACGGTGATCCGCCACCTCGTGCTGCACCGGCCCGACGCCGTCGCCGTCGCCCACCGCTCACGGGTCTACGCGCTGTTCGCGGCGCGCACGGTCGACGAGGCGACCTCGCTCGCCGAACCGCTGCTGCCGCTCGTCGACCGACTCGTCGGAGCGGGCACGCGCATCGCGATCACTGGGCCCGCGCACCGTTCGGGCGACGTGGCCGGGGCCCGCGAGCTCGCCGACCGGTTGCTCGACGTCGCGGCCGGCGTCCCGGTGGACGGCCCCGCGCCCGGCTCGCCTCCCGGCCCGGCCCCGGCGCCGGCCCCGCGCATCGTCACCGCCTCGAGCCTCCGTCCGCTCCTCGTCGTCGAGCGGGCCGCCGAGCTCCTCGCCGGCGCCGCCGAGCTCCGCGACCCCGCCCTCGACGAGCTCCACGGGACGGAGGCGACGCGCGTCGTCGCCGAGACCCTGCTGGTGTGGCTCGAGTGCTTCGGCAACGTCGCCCAGGCGGCCGAGCGGCTGGGCGTGCACGAGAACACCGTGCGACACCGGCTGCGCCGGGCGTCGGAGGTGCACGCAGTGCGACTCGACGGCCCCGACGACCGGCTCTCCGCCTGGCTGCAGCTGCGCGCGCTCGCGCGCTGAGGCACCGGTCGGGCCGCTCAGTCGCACGCGACCCGCGCCGCCGAGGCATCCCGACCCGGCAGGACGCCTTCTAGCGCCCCGAACCGGGCTGCTGCACGACGACGTCGCGCTGCGGGCCGTAGTGCAGCGGCGACGCCACGAACGCGACGACGGCCGCCAGGGCGATCGCCGTGACGACGACGCAGGCGCGCGCAGTCACGACCGGAGCCCGAGACCCGAGTCGACGACGCAGCATCGAGAAGACGCCGTACCCGACGAGGCCGCCGGCGGTGTTGACGATGAGGTCCGTCGTGTCGAAGCTGCCCGTCGAGATCAGGTACTGGATGATCTCGAGCACGAGGCTCGTGCCGAGGATCGCCGCCGTGGCCCTCACCCACCCCCACGTCGGTGCCAGCGCACCCAGGAACAGGCCGAGCGGGACGAAGAGCACGAGGTTGATGACGAGCTCGGCCGGGGCGCTGGCTCCGGCGTCGCCGCTCGCGACGAACGGCACCAGCTTGACCGGTCGCGGCAGCCCCGCGGCCTCACCGATCCACGGCGCCTCGAGCTTCCACAGCACCACCCACGCCAGCAGCCCGACGTAGACCGCGAAGGCGGCGATCAGGATGCCGCAGACCCGCGCTCGCGGCTGCACCGGTGAAGACGTCATAGCGCACCATTCTGTCTCCCACCGTGTATCGTCCCCGTCTCCGACCGGGTTCCGACGTTCCACGATGCCCGGCGAAGGGGCGGTCGAGGCCCAGCCGAGCGGCACGGTGTCAGCGCGCGTCGTCGATGATCACGTAGAGCTTGCGCACGGTCTCGTGCACGTCCCACACGCCGCGCCAGCCGCTCGGCGTGATGAGCGTATCGCCCGGGCCGAAGGTCACCGGCTCCTCGCCGTCGACCTCGATCGTCACGCGCCCCGAGAGGAACTGGCACACCTCGGTGTAGCCCTCACGGGTCGCGGAGAACCGGCCGGGCGTGCACTCCCAGTACCCGACGTCGACGCCCGGCACCTCCCAGAGCGAGCCGGATGCCTCGAGCACGCCCTCGGTCAGGGCGGTGGGCTTGGGCGCGGCGGGGCCGAGGTCGCGCCCGAGCGGCGCGAGCCCGGCGACGGTCGAGGCGGTGGGCCGGTCGGTGGGCCCGGTCTGGTCGGTCATGGTCGGTCTCCTCCTTGCTCAGCGGCCGGCGACGAGGTCGGCGAGCTTCGCGATCGGCGAGGTCGTGGCGCGGCCTCGCTGCTCGCCGCGGTCAGCGGCATGGTACGCGGTGTAGATGGCCTGCACGGCGAGCCAGCGCAGCGGCTCGATCTCCCAGTTGCGGGCCCTGTGCCCGACCCAGGGCAACCGGGTGAGGTCGGTGTCCCGGCCGAGCACGAGGTCGCGCAGCGTGCGGCCGGCGAGATTCGTCGCGGTCACGCCCGTGCCGACGTAGCCGCCCGCCCAGCCGAGGCCGGTCGCCCGGTCGTGGCCGACCGTCGCGGCCCAGTCGCGCGGCACGCCGAGCACGCCCGACCAGGCGTGGTCGATCGCGGCGCCCCGCGTCGTCGGGAAGAAGCGGTTGAGGAGGGCGGTGAGGCTCTCGATCGTGCGCTGCTGGGTCTCGCCGTCCTGGTCGACGTGCGAGCCGTAGCGGTAGGGCACGCCACGGCCGCCGAACGCGATGCGGTCGTCGGCCGTGCGCTGCGCGTACATGTAGACGTGTGCGAAGTCGCCGAGGGTCTCGCGCCCGTTCCAGCCGATCTCGTCCCAGACGGCGGGCGCGAGCGGTTCGGTCACGATGAGCGAGGAGTTCATCGGCAGCCAGGTGCGGTGGAGGCCCTTCAGGTCGGGGGTGAAGCCCTCGGTCGCGCGCAGCACGTGCGCCGCGCGCACGGTGCCGTGGTCGGTGCGGGCCTCGCCCGGCACGATCTCGGTGACCGTCGTGCCCTCGTAGATCGCGACGCCGAGGCGTTCGACCGCCGCGGCGAGCCCGAGCGCGAGCTTCGCGGGGTGGATGCGCGCGCAGTGCGGGTGCCAGATGCCGCCCTGCACGCCCGCGACGTTGATGCGGGCCGCGGCGGCCTTCGCGTCGAGCACCTCGACGTCGGTCGCGGGCCACGACTGCTCCGACGCGGCCGCCGCCTTCAGCCGGGCGAGCTGGGCCGGGTTGAGTGCGACCTCGAACTCGCCGCCCTTGTGGATGTCGGCCTCGATGCCCTCCGCTGCGGCGACCGCGATGACCTCGTCGACCGTCGCGTTGAGCGCGCGCTGCTGGGCGATCGCCGCCTCGCGTCCGTGCGTCTTCACGTACTGGGCGCGACCGCCCGTGACCGAGTTCGTGAGCCAGCCGCCGTTGCGCCCCGAGGCGCCGTAGCCGGCGAACCGGCGCTCGAGCACCGCGACGCGCAGGTCGGGCTGGTCGCGCTTGAGGTAGTAGGCCGTCCAGAGTCCGGTGTACCCGCCGCCGACGATCGCGACGTCGACGTCGAGATCGCCCGGCAGCGCCGGCCTGGGGGTCGGCACGCCGACCTGCTGCAGCCAGAACGAGACGCCGCCGTTGACCGTCATGCGGGTGTTCTCCATCTCTCCGTCGAGGAATGCGGTCGCGAGCGACCTGCCGCCGAGGCATCCGGTTCGAACCCGAGATGTCGGCGTGTTGTACAACAGTGTTTTGAAACGTACCCTCGCCGTGGCAGGCTGTCAAACGGGCACCCAGCAGACGTGCACCGAGCGGAGGGAGGCGCACGTGCCGATCGAGGTCGACCACGACGAACGACTCGCCGACATCGCCCGCGCGACCGTCGAGGTCGCCCGCGAGCGCGGCACCGGCGCCGTGACCCTGCGCGCCGTCGCCGAACGGCTCGGCCGGTCGACCGCCTTCATCACCAACTACGTGCCGTCGCGCGCCCACCTCATGGCGAACGCCCTGGAGCAGGCCCGCGCCCAGTGGGACGAGGAGCGCGCTGCCCACCTCGGCGACCTCGTCGGCGTCGAGCGCCTCGCGGCGCTCACCCGCTGGATGTGCTCGTCCTCCCCCGAGGAGAACGTGCTGCGGAGCCTCTGGATCGAAGTCATCGCCGACGTGCGCGGCGCGAACCGGCGCGCCTACGAGGTGGTGCGCGACGTCACGGATGCCACGTACGGCAAGTTCCTCGCGGGCGCCGAGCACGTCGTGGTCGACGAAACCCCGGTCGATCGCGACGAGGCCGCGCACATCGCCGACATCCTGTACCTCTACTGCCGCGGGTACGAGGTCAAGGCCATCGAGGACCCGGAGGCGTGGACGGACGCCCGGGTGCAGGCCTCGCTCGAGGTGCTGCTCGGCGCGCTCGTCTTCGGCCGGCGCGGCTGACCGGCGCTGCTGCGGCGACGACGCGCGCCCGACGCATCCGCATGCCGTCGGATACGCTCGGACGCAGGGCCGAGCGGAACGGGGGGGGACGCATGACAGACCTGTCGATCGATCACGCGCAGCTCGAGCGCATTACGCAGAAGCTCGAATCCGCGGCGGAACGGCTCGTGCTCGAGGCCCGGGTGGGACATCCCGAGGGGACGGGCCTCCGTTCGGACATCGCCGCCGACGCACTGGACGAGGCCGCCCGACGCCACCGGATCCAGGCCGAGCAGCTGCACCTGCGCCTGACCGAGCTCGCCGAGCAACCGGCGACGGTCGCCGAGCGCTTCGCCCAGGAGGACCGCGTGCTCGGCGAGGTCGAGTCGTGAACTGGACCGAGGACCACCCGTCGGCGGGCGCGACCGACCAGATCCGCTCGCTCGCCCGTCTTCGACGCGACGCGGCCGACGACGTCGACTCCGCGATCTCGCTCGTCGACGACGCGACCGGCATCGCCGAGGACGACGACTGGAAGGGCGAGGCGAAGGCCGCGTTCCTGACCGCGCTCGCCGACCCCGGGCCGGACCTGAAGGCGCTCGCCGACGGCTTCCGTCGTCACGCCCGGCTGCTCGACGGGTACGCCGACGACCTCGACGACCTCGCCGAGGCCGAACGCGCGCTCCGCGACCGGCGCAGCTCGCTGCAGGAGGACGAGCTGTCGGCGAATCGAGCCCTGCGGAGCATCGCGCTGCCGGGCTACGCCACCGGCGGCGAGGCGCAGGACGAGCGCGACGCCCGCCGCCGTGCGCGCTTCCAGGAGAGCCTGGAGACGGCGCAGGCCGGCCTCGACGCCGTCGAACAGGAATGGGACGAGCTCGTCCGCGACCGTCGCCGCCTCGACCGCGAACTCGCCTCGCACCTCACCGATCAGCTGTCGCTCGGGCACACGTGGTCGATCGACGCGGGCACGATCGCCACCAGCTCGCCGGAGGCACTGCTGGCACAGCTCTCGGAGCTGTCGGAGGGCGAAGTCGCGCTGCTGCTCGAGGCCTACCCCGAGCTCGAGGCCGTGCTGCTGGGCGCCGACCCGGCCGCGGTCGCCGAACTCTGGTCGACGCTCGCCCCCGAGGCGAAGCGGAACCTCGTGAACGGCGTCCCCGAGATCGTCGGCAACCTCGGCGGGGTGCCGTACGCGGCCCGCGACCTCGCCAACCGGCTCGTGCTCGACCGCACGATCACCCGACTCGAGGCCACGGGCCGCGGCTCCGTGCAGCTCGACTCGCTGCGCGCGATCCACGAGGCGCTCGCGACGGGCTCGAAGAACTACCCCATGCAGCTCGTCTCGCTCGACGCCGATGCGGAGCCGAAACCGCTCGCGGCCATCTCGGTCGGCGATCTCGACACGGCGTCGAACGCCACCTTCCAGGTGTCGGGCATGTACTCGTCGACGAGCGACATGGTGAACGCCGTCGCCGACGCGAAGACGATGAAGCGCACCGAGGACGAGTGGGCGAGGTACCTCGGCATCGGCGGTTCGACGGCGGTCGTGGCCTGGATCGGCTACTCGTCGCCCGACGCCGTCACCGTGCTGGGCGAGGGTCATGCGCGCACCGGCGCGAAGCTGCTCGAACAGGAGCTCCGAGCGTACGACGCGACCGTCGGCAGCGGTACGACGCTCAACGTGAACGCGCACTCGTACGGCACCACGACCGCCGCGATCGCCCTGGGCGCGCCCGACGTCTCCGTCGACTCGTTCGCGATGTACGGCTCGGCGGGCCTCACCGGCGACGTCTCGATCGGCGAGCTCAACGTGCCCGAGGGGCAGATCTGGGCCGGCGAGACGAACGACGACCCCTGGGCGCCGACCGGTCGCTTCCTGAGCGGCCGGAACGACCCGATGGCGTGGGATTTCGGCACGGAGGAGTTCGGCACCGACGGGGGCCACACCGACCCCCTCTCGGGCGATCCGCTCGCCGAGGCGCACGGCCACGGCGAGTACCTCATCCCCTCGAGCGAGTCGGTGCGCAACCTCGCCCTCATCAACCTCGGTCGCGGCGACCTCGTCACGAGCGATCTCACGACGCTCGCGCCGGCCGCCCCCGGCGACGACTCCGACGGGGTCGTGTGATGCGCGCCCGCGCCGGAGCCCTCGTCGCAGCGGCCGCGCTCGCTCTCGCCCTCGCCGCCTGTGCAACGGAAGGACCATCGGACATGACCGCTGAGAACGCCCGCGACGAGCTCGCGGCCCTGTTCGACGAGACCGAGACCCTGATCGGCGGCGACTGGGAGAACCGCGACGACCCCGCACCGTACGAGTGCACGACGGCCGACGGCGCCGCGGGCGTGCAGTACGCGTTCTCCAGGCTCGGGGGCGGTGCGACCGACGAAGCCGCGATCGACGCGCACCTCGACGACGTCGCCGCCCTCTGGGGCGAGCGCGGCTACGAGACCGAGGTGGTGCGCGAGGGCGAACTCGGGCCGCGACTCGTCGGCGGCAACGATCGGCGATCGCGCATCACGTTCGCGATGTCGACCGAGGGCTCGTTCCTCTCGGGCGGCAGCGACTGCGAGCCCGGCTCCCCCGACGCATCGGGGCAGCCGGCCTCGGAGTGAGGCACCCCCGGGTCAGTCGGCGCCCGCGCCGACGGTGCGGATGAAGCCGAGCACGTTCTGCCGCAGCGCCGCGACGCGCCGGTCGCGCGCCGCCTCGACGTCGAAGCCGATGTAGGCGGTCGGCGGGCGCTTGCGCGCGTTCGCCGAGCACTGGAAGTCGGCGCACACGAGCGTGCCGACCGTGTCGCCCTTGCGGCCCGCCCGGCCGGCTCGGCGCGCGATGAAGAAGAGCACGTCGTTCGGCAGGTGCACGTCTTCGCACCAGGCGCACTGCGGTCGCGATCGCATGCGCCCCTCGGCGCGCTTCAGCATGACGCCGACGAGCTCGCCGTCGACCTCGGCGACGACGTAGGCGACGTTCGGCAGCTTGCGGTCGCGCCAGCCGAGGAAGTCGCGCCGCTCCCAGTCGAGCTCGGCGAACCCGTCGGGAAGGGCGAGGGTGTTGCGCTCGCGGACGGTGGCGTTGACGAAGGACGCGCGGATCTGCGCGTCGGTGATGGGAAGCATGAATCGGAACCTGTTCTGTTCACCGCCCGTCGCGGGCGGCACGCTGACTCGGAGACGACGACGGCCGCGGGCGTTTCCGGGCGCGACCGACGGCGGCCCGGGCGTGGATGCCGTGGGCCGCGGGCGGGGTCATCTCATCGCGGCGCGCACGGCGCCCGGTACCCCCTCGCACCCGCGAGCGTGCGCGGGCAGGTCAGTGCGATTCACGGTCGCCGAGTCTACCCCCGGTGTTCGACCCGGAGGAAGAACCGTCCGACACGCCGCCCCCGCACGGCGACACGCCGCCTGCACGCCGGAAGCTCCTACGGAGCGGCGGGCACCTCGCACGCGGCGTGGATGACTCGGCCGAACCCCGTCAGGCCGCCGCGTCGTCGCGGGCCGCGGTCGAGACGAACTCGCGGGCGAGCAGGCCCGTGTTCGTCGCCGACGACGCCCAGGTGACGCCGGCGGCGTCGAGCTTCGCGAGCTGGTCCGCGAGATCCTGCTCGTCGAGCTCGGTACCGAGCACGTAGCCGAGCAGCTCGACGTGACGGCCGTCGGCCGCGGCGATGCGGCGGGCCTCGGCGAGCGCGTGCGCCATGACGCCGACCGGATCGGGGTGCGCGTCGGCGCCGAGCACGAAGTCGAGCACGATGACGCCGACCTCGGGATCGGCCGCCTCGCGGACGAGGCGTTCGGCGCGGATCGCCGGGTGGGCACCCGGGTGGGCGTCGCCGAGGCGCGAGTAGTCGACGAAGACGTGGCCGCGCTGCAGTTCGCCGCCGGCCGTCGCCGCGAGCCCCGTCGGGACCACCCGGTGCACCGCGCCGTGCCGCTCCTCCGCCAACGCGGCGGCCTCCTCGCACTGCGCCGAGCCGAGGAAGAGACCTCGCACGCTCCGCTGACCGCGACCGAGCTTCGCGCGCACCTCGTCGATGAGCGGCCAGTTGAGCGCATGCAGGTCGAGCGTCGAGGCGTCGATGCCGCCGGCGACGACCGCTGCGAGCGCGGCCGGCTTGGACCGGTCGCGCAGCACGACGCCGGCGCCCTCCGCCTCGGCCGCGAGCGCGGCGCCGGCACCGAGCACGCAGAGCACGGCGGGCTTGGCGGCCCGGGCGAGCCGCTCGATCACGGCCCGGGCCGGCTCGGCCCCGGCGCCGACGAGCAGCACCGCCGTCGAGGCATCCGCCTCGAGCCGGTCGATCGCCTCGAGCAGGCCGCCGCCCACCGCCTCGACGCCCGCCGAGACGCCGCCCGTGAAGTCGTGCACCCGCACGCCCAGTTCGCGGAGCAGGAAGGGGTCGACGGCCGCGATGCCGATCGATCCGGACCTCACCCGGTTGCCGTGCAGGGTGGTCGAATCGGTGGCGGTCATGCTGGTCCTCTCCAGGCGAACAACCTCGTTCGCGATGATGGTATACCAAAATGCCTCAGCACTCGACGACGTTGACCGCGAGCCCGCCCTCGCTCGTCTCCTTGTACCGGCTCGACATGTCGGCGCCCGTCTGCCGCATCGTCTCGATCGCGGTGTCGAGGCTCACGAGGTGCGAGCCGTCTCCGAGCAGCGCGAGGCGGCTCGCGGTGACGGCCGTCGACGCCGCGACGGCGTTGCGCTCGATGCACGGGATCTGCACGAGCCCGCCCACCGGGTCGCACGTCAGCCCCAGGTGATGCTCGATCGCGATCTCGGCCGCGTTCTCGATCTGGGCGGGCGTGCCGCCCCGCACCGCCGTGAGCCCCGCCGCGGCCATCGCGCACGCGGAGCCGACCTCGGCCTGGCAGCCGCCCTCGGCGCCCGAGATCGTCGCGTTCGCCTTGATGATCGACCCGATGGCGGTCGCCGTGAGCAGGAACCGCCTGATGAACGCGACGTCGTCGAACCGACCGGATGCCGCGTGGTGGAGCACCGCCGGCAGCACCCCCGCCGCACCGTTGGTGGGCGCCGTGACGACGCGTCCGCCGGCCGCGTTCTCCTCGTTGACCGCCATCGCGTAGACGGCGAGGCGCTCCTCGGCCGAGACCTCCGCGACGGTCGAGGCGACACCCGCGCCCGTTCGGACGGCCTCGTCGCGGGCCTCGAGCTCGCGCCACGCGGCCGCCGCGCGACGCGGCACCCCGAGCCGACCGGGTAGCACGCCCTCGGTGCGCAGCCCCCTCGCGATGCAGTCCCGCATCGTCGTCCAGATCGCGTCGAAGCCACGGGCCGCGCCCAGCGCCCCGTGCATCGCGACCTCGTCGCGCCACGCGAGCTCGGCGATCGTGCGGCCCTCGGCGGCGCAGCGCTCGAGCAGCTCGGCCGCGTTGCGGTAGCCCGACGCGGGCGACGCCGTCACCGCGACGTCGGGCACGCCGTGCGCACCGGCCCGCACGACGAAGCCGCCGCCGATCGACAGGTACGTCGCCTCGAGCACGTGCTCGTCGCCCGCCCACGCCGACAGCGTGAGCGCGTTCGGATGCCCGTGCCCGCGCGCGAACGGCTCGAACACGAGGTCGGCCGAGGTGAGCGGGGTGGCGTCGATCCGAAGGGTCTCGCCGGCGGCGAGCCGATCCCACTCGCCGTGCACGAGCGCCGGGTCGACCGTCTCGGGCGCCAGGCCGCGGAGGCCCGCGATGACCGCATCGGGCGTGCCGTGGCCGACGCCCGTCGAGGCGAGCGAACCGTGCAGCCGGCACTCGTAGCGGGTGATGCGGTCGGCGAACCCGAGCACCTCGATCACGCGGCGGAACCTGAGCCCCGCCCGCATCGGCCCGACCGTGTGCGAACTCGACGGGCCGATGCCGATCGAGAAGAGGTCGAGCGCGGAGATGTAGACCCCGCGCTCGACCGCAGTGGCGACATCCGTCGGCATGGCCGGAACCCGATCAGTGCCGAACGCCGTCAGGCCCAGAGCCCGAGCGCGAACTCGGCGACGATCGTCGACAGCAGGAACGACGCGATGATCGCGACCGTGCCGACCGGGATGATCTTCCAGCCGATGCTCTTCAGCATCGGCAGGTCCTTGCCGAGGCTGAGGCCCGCGATCGTGAGCATGACGGTGATGACCGAGAGGAAGTCGACGCTCGCCGACGCCGCGGCGATCCACGCCGCCACCGGCGAGATCGGGGACGTGATGAGCGCGCCGATCGTGATGACGACGATGATGGCGGGCACCTTGCCCCTCGTGAGCTTCGCGACGCCGACGCCGAGCGCGGTCAGCAGCGACAGCAGCGCGTAGGTGGCGATCATCTCCCACTGGAAGCCCTTGACCGCGATCATCGTGACGATGACGCCGGCGAGGCCGATGATCGCGAGCGAGCTCCACAGCCCGACCTTGACCTTCGGGGTCTCGAGCAGCACGGCCGCGGTCGCCCGGGTCGCGGCGAGCTCCTGCTCGCTGAGCCGCTCGGCCGAGGGCAGCTTCGCGTCGCGGTTGCGGGTGAGCAGCTTGTAGAAGCGGTCGGCCAGGGGCAGCGAGATCCACACGCCGATGTAGAGGCCGAGCACGCCCGTGATGAGGTTCGAGGTCGCGGCGACCGCGAGCACCTGGTCCTGCATCTCGGGGTGGGCGGCGACGATGACGCCCGAGGCCGCGGCCATCATCGACCCCGAGCCGACGCCCGATCCCATCGCGAGCGCGATCGGGTCGAAGACGCCCATCGAGACGCACAGCGACGCGACGAGGCTCACGATGACGGCGCCGAAGATCGTGCCGAACACGTACATCGACAGGACGCCGCGGTACTGCGGAGTGTCGGAGCCGTACTTCTCGGAGACCATCGCGAACGACGACTCGCGGTCGATCGAGAACGTCGCACCGATCGTCGCCGGGCCCATGCGCAGGAGCACCGCGAGCGGAAGCGCGAGGGCGATCGTGCCGAACAGGTGCCCGACCTCCTGCAGCAGGAGCGCGGGTCCGGCCTGCAGCAGCAGGGGGATGTTCGGCCCGATCGTGAACGAGAGCCGCGCGCACAGCACGAGCACCGCGACGCCCATGATGACGGTCGCCGCGCGCTGCAGGTCGGCGGGCATCGGCTTGAGCTTCTGACCCGACACGACCGTGCCGGCGATGAGGCCCCAGATCATCGGCAGCAGCGTGACCGCGGCGGCGCCGATGGGGATGACGACCGGGCCGATCGCCTGCGCGCCGGCGGCGAGCCCGATGATGAGCGCGATGAGCACCCACAACTTGGGGCTGCGCAATGACAGGGTCACGGCGGCGGCGACCTTTCGCGCGGCGTCGCCCGATGCGGCGACGCTGGGTTCGTGCTTCGTGGACATGACGGTACTCCTGGGGGAAGGGAGGCGGCGACTCGGCGTCGAGCCGCTCAGGCCTCGAGGGTGATGCGGGTGGCGCCGGCGGGGCGGTCGGCGGTCCGGCTGGCGAAGTCGGCGCGCAGTTCGGCGTCGTAGGCGACGTCGAGCACCGTCCAGGCCATGGCGACGGCGGCGTCGATGACGGCGTCGTCGGCCTCGGGGGTCGCGGCCGCGGCCGCGAAGGCGGGGTTGTGGGGCACGTCGTCGTGCCCGAGGAAGGCGATCATCGGGTGGATCGAGGGCACGACCTGCGAGACGTTGCCCATGTCGGTCGAACCGCCGCCGATCGAGGGCCCGTCGACGACGGTGCGGCCGAGGGCCTCGAGGTTGCGGTCCCACAGGCCGGCGAGCGCCGGGTCGGGGTCGAGCGGGGCGTAGGGATGCTCCGTGGCCCGCCACGACCAGCCGCAGCCGGTCGCGATCGCGGCCCCCTCGAAGCACGCGAGCACGCGTCGCTTCATGTCGCGCCACACGTCGAGGTCGTAGGCGCGGGCCTCGACCTGCACGACGGTGCGGTCGGGGATGATGTTCGTCGCCTCGCCGCCGAGCGAGATGAAGGCGTTGAGGTTCGTGTCCTTCGGCAACTGCTGGCGGAGCAGCGCGATCGCGGTGAGCGCGAGCGTCGACGCGGCGGCCGCGTTGACGCCCTGCTCGGGAGCGCCCGCGGCGTGCGCCGTGAGGCCCGCGAACTCGACCTCGAAGCGGTCGACGGCGGTCGAGCGGAAGGAGGTCGCCGAGCGGTCGACGCCGGTCATGCCGTGCACCATGAGCGAGAGGTCGACGTCCTCCCAGGCGCCGGCGCGAAGCATGGAGACCTTGCCGCCGCCGTGCTCCTCGGCGGGGGTGCCGAGGAGCTTGACGCGCAGGCCCGCCTCCTCCGCGAGGGGGGCCAGCGCGAGGGCGGCGCCGACGCCGGCCGCGGCGATGACGTTGTGACCGCACGCATGGCCGACGCCCGGCAGGGCGTCGTACTCGGCGCAGATCGCGACCGTGAGGTCGCCCGTGCCGATGGTCGCCTCGATCGCGGTCGGGATGGCGTAGGCGCCGACCTCGACCTCGAAGCCGGCGTCCCGCAACTCGGCGGCGACGCGGGCGGCGGCCCGGTGCTCCTGCCAGGAGAGCTCGGGGTCGGCGTGGATGTCGTGACTGAGCCGGATGAGCCGGGCCCTGCGGTCGTCGACCTCGGCGGCCGCACGACGCTTGCCGGCATCGATGACGGCGTTCGTCGCGGAGATCGTGTCGACGGGATCGGTGAGAGTCATGAGACATCCTTCGGTTTCTGGATGAGGGAATCGTGAGCCATGCGTGCACTCGCCACGTCCTGATGCATCGAATCCGCGTAGAATCGATGTCGGTTGCATGATTCGATGTCATTCGCGCACTGGGAGGTCCGGTATGGGTCGTCAGCCCGGATCGCTCGAGCTCGACCAGACCGACCTGCGGCTGCTGCACGCCCTGCAGATCGAGCCGCGCGCGACCTGGAGCGAGCTCGCACCGGTGGTCGGCGTCGACGCGGCCACGCTCGCCCGCCGCTGGGTGCGGCTGCGCGACGACGGCATCGTCTGGGTCACCGGGTACAGCCGTCGCGGGCAGGCCGCCTTCCTCGAGATCGAGTGCGACCTCACCCGCGTCGAGCAGGCGATCTCGGCACTGCAGCGCGACCCGTACGTGCTCGTGCTCGACTTCTGCTCGGGCTCGCGCGACCTGCTGGCCCTCGTCTTCGCGCCCGACATGGCCGCGCTGTCCGAGTGGGCGGTGAAGCGCATCGGCGCCATGGAGGGCGTGCGCACCGTGCGCACGCACCTCGTCAACGAGATCCTGATCGAGGGCGGCGACTGGCGCCTGCGCGCGCTCGCGCCCGACGAGGCGGCACGGGTGCGACCGCCGCGCCCGCCCCGCGCCCGGGCGGCGCGGCACGTGCCCGACGACCTGCGCGAGGCGATCGAGCAGGAGGTGTGGGCCGACGGCCGGGTGAGCGTCGCAGCGATCGCCGAGCGCCACGGCTTCACGCCGCAGCGCGTCGCCGACGGCATCGCGACCCTCCGCGAGCACCGGCAGCTGCGGTTCCGCACCGACATCGCCCGTGCGATCTCGGGCTGGCCCGTGTACACGTGGTACTTCGTCGAGGCGCCCGCCCGCACGATCGAGGCGGCGCGGGCCGCGATCACGGCGGTGCCCGAGGTGCGCCTCGCCTTCACGGCGTCGAGCCGCTACAACCTCATCCTCGCCGTGTGGCTGCGGCAGATCGCCGACGTCAACCGCTTCGAGATGGCGCTCGAGCAGGCGTTGCAGGGCTCGCGCATCGCCGACCGCGCGGTCGTGCTGCGCATGGCGAAGCTCATGGGCCACACCGTCGGGCCCGACACCCGCGCGACCGGGTTCGCCGGGCCGCGCTGATCCGGCCGGCACGGCGCCTCGCGGATGTCGGCGGCCTCTGGCACGGTGGAGTCATGGCGATAGAGGTGCGACCGGCGACGATCTTCGACGACGTGGCCGCGGTGATCGGCCCGAAGAAGCCGACGTCGAACGTGTGCTTCTGCCTGAGCTACCGGTTGCTCTCGTCGAAGGAGAACGTCGCGCTCCGCGAGCCCGACCGCTCGGCCCGTGTGCGCGAGCTGTGCGCGCAGGACCCGGCGCCGGGCGTGCTCGCCTACGACGGCGACGAGCCGGTCGGCTGGGCGGCCGTGCACCCGCGGGCCGACACGAGTTTCGCGAAGAACCGGCGCATCCCGCACGTCGACGAGCTCGACGTGTGGTCGGTCTGGTGCTTCCGAGTGCGGCCGGGACACCGCAAGCAGGGCCTCGTGCACCACCTGCTCGCGGGCGCGGTCGAGTTCGCCCGCGCCAACGGCGCACCGGCGATCGAGGGGTACCCGGTCGACAACCGCGGCGAGAAGGTCGACCTGACGATGGCCTACGTCGGTACCCGCGCCGTCTTCGAGGAGGCGGGGTTCACGAAGGCGTCCGACACGACCTCGGTGCTCTCGGGCCATCCCCGCGTGATCATGCGGCTCGATCTCGCGTGACCGCGCACCCCGGCGCAGCCGCCTCGGTTCGATAGCATCGATCGGGTGCGCCCGACGGCGTCCGCACGACCGATCGGAGTCCTGATGTCCCTACGCGCCCGCATCGCCGGCGTGGTGAGCGCAGTCGTGATCGCCGCCCTCCTCGTCCCGGCGCCCACCACCCCGGCCGCCGCCGCAGGCCCGGTCGGCGCCGCCGCGGCGACCACCTCCTCGATCGCCCCCTTCCCCGACGGGGTCACCCGCCTGAGCGGCGCCGACCGCTACGCCACCGCGGTCGCGGTGTCGAAGCGCTACTCGCCCGGCGTGCGGGCCGTGTTCGTCGCGACAGGCTCCGACTTCCCCGACGCACTCTCCGCCGCGAGCGCCGCCGCGGCGCTCGGCGGCCCGCTGCTGCTGACGCCGTCGCGCACGCTCCCGACCTCGGTGCGATCCGAGCTCGTCCGCCTGAAGCCCGGCCGCATCCACATCGTCGGCGGCACCGGAGTGGTGTCGACGACGGTCGAGTCCGCGCTCCGCGGCATCGCGCCGACCTCGCGCCTCGCCGGGCGCGACCGTTACGCGACGGCACGCGCCGTCGTGCGCTCGAGCTTCTCGAGCTCGACGCACGCCATCATCGCGACGGGCCGGTCCTTCCCCGACGCGCTCGCGGCCAGCGGCGCCGCCGGCTCGCGACGGGCGCCGGTCGTCCTCATCGACGGCGCCCGCTCGACCGTCGACACGGCGACGCTCGACCTCCTCGGACGGCTGGGCGTGCGCTCGATCACGATCGCCGGCGGATCCGGCGTGGTCACGTCCGGCGTCGCGTCGCAGCTCGCGCGTGCCGGCTACCAGGTGAAGCGCTATGGCGGCGCGACCCGCTACGACACGGCCGCCGCGATCAACCGCGCCTACTTCGGCCCGGGGTCATCCGGCACCGGCTTCCTCGCGACGGGCGGCGACTTCCCCGACGCGCTGGCCGGGGCAGCACTCGCGGGCCGGCTCTCCGCACCGCTCGACCTCTCCCGGCGCACGTGCGTTCCGCCGGTGGTCGGCGACGCGATCGCCGCAGTCGGGGCCTCGGCCCGGGTCGTGCTCGGCGGCGCGTCGATCGTGTCCTGGTCGGCGTCGAACGCGGCGCGGTGCGTCGACCCCGTGACGAGCGAACCGCTCACCGGCTGGGCGAGGAGCTCGTTCGACTTCGCCGACGACGTCGCCGCACCGTACAGCGACCGACCGCCGGTGAACGTGAACGACGCGTCGATCGAACTCGACTCGACGGGCCTCGTCGTCTACCGGCGGCGCGACACCGGGACGCGTTCCGATCACCCGGTCGTGTACGCGCAGTACGGCATCTCCGCGCTGATCGAGTACGAGCGCACGGGCGCGAAGCTCTGGCTCGATCGGGCGACCCGGCAGGCGCAGCGGCTGATCGACATCCACGTCGAACGCAGCGGTGCGTGGTGGTTCCCGTATCGGCATCCCTGGACGTACGAGCAGCGCACCCTCACGCCGCCCTGGTACTCCGGGATGGCGCAGGGCGAGGCCCTCTCGCTCTTCGTGCGGCTCGCCGAGACGACCGGCGCCGCGAAATGGGCGCAGGCGGCCGACGCGACCTTCCCGAGCTTCACGCAGCCCTACGCGGCGCGTGCGCCGTGGGCGAGCCTCGTGATCGACGACCACCTCTACTTCGAGGAGTTCGCGGGCGGCGGCCAGCCTCCCCTGCTCGTGCTCAACGGGCACGCCTTCGCCGCGTTCGGGCTCTACGACTACTGGCGGTTCACGGGCGACCCCGCGGTGCTGCCGTACCTCGACGGCGCGGCGACGACCGTGCTCGACCGCATGATGCCGCTCGTGCGGGTGCCGGGCGGCGTCTCGTACTACTGCGTGCAGGCCGACTACTGCCAGCGCTCGCGGTGGCAGAACGAGAAGTACCACCAGATCCACTCGTGGCAGCTCGACACCCTCGCGCGCCTCACGCGCGACGACCGGTTCGCCGAGCAGGCCGCGCTGCTGCGCTCGGACTGGTCGCCGATCGGCGCCACGGGGTCGCTCGACGCCGTCGAGGCCGACCCGCTGTCGCCCGAGTTCTGAGTCCCCGCCCCGGCCCGACGCGGGCGGTCAGCCCGCCGGCACCGCCTGCGCCCGGATCGGGGCGGCGGCCCGGGCCGGGCCGAACGCCGCCTCGGCAGCGAGGACGGCTGCGGGCGCTGACAGGGAGGCCGCCGCCTCCGCGGCCCGCCCGACCGCTTTCTCCGACCGTTCGCCTGCCCCGGTTCCGCGGAATGCCGCGTCGGGACGCCGCTCGCCTCGAACGACGCGCAGCGTCGCGAGCGAGGGGTCGACCGCACCGCGCACGTATCCGCCGGGCGTCGCCGCGATGCGCTGCAGGAACGCGACGACCTCGGCCGTGATCACCTCGCCGGGCAATACGTTCGGGATGCCGGGCGGGTAGGCCGCGAGCGCGTCGGTCGACACGCGGCCGATCGCGTCGGCGACGGGCATCGCCTCGCCCTGCGCGAGGAACGCCTCGCGGGGCAGCATCGCGAGCCGGCCCGGCGTCGGCAGCGCGACGGCCGCCGCGGCCGCGGCGCCCGCCCCGTCGGACGAGCCGGATGCCTCGCCGCCCACCGTCTCGGGCGCGATCGCGTGCAGCGCCTCGACGATGCGGTCGACGTCGGGCACGACGCCGGCGCCGAGCACGGCGACCACGCACGAGTCGGTCGAGATCTCGAACGAGACGCCCTCGCGCTCGAGCCGGTCGCGCACGGTGTGGCCGTGCAGGCCGCCGCGCGCCACGTCGATCGACACGCGCAGCGGATCGTCGTCGACGATGTCGTCGAACTCGCCGAAGCCGTCGCTCACGATGCCGAAGCGCCCGCGGGCGCGGATCTCCGAGCGCAGCCGGTCGGCCGCCGCGATCGAGGCGGCGATGCGGTCGTGCCCGGTCTCGAGGGTGTCGCGCGCGAGGTCGAGCGAGGCCAGCAGCAGCGAGCTCGCGCTCGTCGACTGGGTGAGCATGAACGCCCGTTCGACGAGCGGTTCGAGCTCGTCGGCGAACGGGCCGTCGGCGAGGTGCAGCATGGCCGACTGGGTGAGGCTGCCGCCGAGCTTGTGCGTGCTCGAGATCACGAGGTCGGCCCCGAGGCGGAGCGGGTTCTCGGGCAGGTCGGGGTGGAAGCCGAAGTGCGCGCCCCACGCCGCGTCGACGATGAGCGGCGCCCCGGCCGCGTGGGCGATCTCGGCGAGCGCCGCGATGTCGGCGACGGCGCCGAAGTAGCTCGGCGAGATGAGGTAGACCCCCTTGGGGGTCGCCACGTCGGCGAGCGCGGCGCGCAGGGCGGCGGGCGACACGCCGTGGTTGATGCCGAGGCGCGGGTCGATCGCCGGGGCGACGAAGCGCGGCGAGAGGCCGGCGAGGATCACCCCGTCGATGAACGACGAGTGCGCGCTGCGCTGGCCGACCACGGGTGCGGCGGCGGCGCGGTATGCGCCGAGGGCGAGTGCCGCGACGCGGTTGCCCTGCGAGGCGCCGTTGGTGAGGAACCAGGTGCGGCGTGCGCCCCAGGCGCGAGCGGCGAGCCCGAGCGCTTCGGCGAGCGGGTTGCCCGGACCCTTGTCGATGCCGGCGAGCAGCGGCGGCACGTCGCGTCGCAGCACGTCGGCGCCGAACCAGTCGGTGAGCGCGGGCGCGGCGTCGGGGTCGGCGGCGTGGCCGGGCACGTAGACGCGGGCTCGGTCGTCTTCGGCGTAGCGGGCGACGGCGTCGGCATAGGGCGTGGGCATGCTTCCATCGTTCCGCCTCGCGATTCAATACGGAATAGCGATTGTTCTGGAATGATCGATAAGGAGTATTGATCATCGGAGATCGGAGCGAGCGTGATCGACCTGCGCCAGCTGCGGGCCCTCCGCGCGATCGCCGAGCACGGCTCGGTCGCCGCCGCGGCCCGCGAGCTCGGCTGGAGCCAGCCGACCGTGGCGCACCACCTCGCCGGGCTCGAACGCGCGACGGGCGCCTCCGTCGTCGCGAGCTCGGCCGCGGGCACGGTGCTCACGGCCGCGGGACGCCTGTGGCTGCCGCACGCCGCAGCGATCGTCGACCGCGCCGACCGCGCCCTCGACGAGGTCGGCCGTGCCCTCGACGACACCAGGCGCACGGTGCGGTTCGGCGTCTTCCCCACGGCCGCGGCACGACTGCTTCCCGGCCTCGTGGCCGCGTTCGACGAGGCGGGTCTCGTCGCCCGGGTGACGGAGGCCGAGCTCGACGTGCTCGCCTCGGCGCTCGACCGGCTCGACCTCGACGCCGCGGTCGTCTACACGGCCCCCGGCGAGACGCCGCGCGCCGCGCCGGGCTACGCCAGCACTCCCCTGTTCACCGAACGGATCTCGCTCGTCGTGCCGTCGCGGCATCCGCTCGCGGCGAGCGAGCGCGTGCGCCTCCGCGATCTCGCGGGCGAACGGTGGGTGATCGGCACGCACGACGACGATCCGATCGACGCGGGCTTCCGGGCGGCCTCGGTGCGGGCGGGCTTCGACCCCGCGATCGGGCCGCGCAGCGACGACTACCGCGTCGTCGTCGAGTACGTCGCGGCGGGCCTCGGCGTCGCCCTCGTGCCCGAGCTCGCGCTGCCGCCCGAGCGCGACGACCTGGCCGTGCTCGAGGTCGTCGGGCTCGAACTCTCGCGCGCCGTCTCGCTCGCGACATCCCCGACCCTCGACCCCGAGCTCGTCGCGCTCATGGTGCGGGCGCTCTCGTGAGAGCGCTTGCTCGGCGCATCCGACCTGAATCCCTCTATACATCCGATCTTTAATCGGGCAGGATGGGGCGAGCCTCGCCATCTGCGCCTGAATGCCGAGGTTCGCCCCGTCAAACACCAGATCAATGATGCTCCGGAGGTTCACCGATGCTCCAACGCGAGATTCCGCGCCGACGCGCCCTGCAGCTCGGCGGGCTCGTCGCCCTGGCCCCACTCGTGCCCCAGTTCCTCGCCGCCCGGCCGGCGGCCGCACTCGTCGGCGGCCGAGCCGCCGCCGCGGGCGGAGGCATCCCCGTTCCCGAGCTCTCGCCCAAGGCGCTCTGGTACGGCACCCCCGCCACCGACTGGGAGACGCAGGCGCTGCCGATCGGCAACGGGCGCCTGGGCGCGATGCTCTTCGGCAACCCCGACGAGGAGGTCGTGCAGTTCAACGAGCAGAGCCTCTGGGGCGGCCTCAACGACTACGACAACGCGCTCGCGGGCAAGCCCGACAGCGCCTACGACACGAGTGTGACGGGATTCGGCTCCTACCGCGACTTCGGCACCCTGACGGTCGGGTTCGGTGCGCGCCCGAAGGTCACCGCACCGGGCGGCCCGTACAAGATCTGGGGCGCCGAAGACGTCGACAAGAGCTACGACGGCAACAGCCAGACGAAATGGTGCATCGACGGACCGCCCGCGCACGTGCTCTGGCAGGCCGAACTGCCCACGGCCGCCGTCGTCACGTCGTACAGCTTCACGAGCGCGAACGACGTGCCCGCGCGCGACCCGCAGGAGTGGCGCGTGCTCGGCTCGAACGACGGCAGCTCGTGGGCGACGCTCGACTCGCGAACCGGCGAGCCATTCGAGCAGCGCTTCCAGACGAAGACCTACGAGTTCCAGAACGCGACCGCCTATCGCTTCTACCGCATCGACTTCGTGCCGAAGGCCGGAGTGAGCCACTTCCAGGTCGCCGAGATCGGGCTCGGCGGCGTCGAGCTCGCCTCGGGCGACAGCGTCTACGTCTCCTCGCCGACGGGCCACGACGACTCGCTCCTCGGCAGTGTCGACGGCGAGGCATCCACCGTCTGGCAGGTCGCCGACGCCGGTTCGGGCGCCGCGTGGCAGCTCGAGCTCGGCGCGAAGCGGGCGCTCACGGGCTACGTGCTGACGAGCGGTCCCGACGCCCCCGCGGCCGACCCGCGCAAATGGGTGCTCGCCGCCTCGAACGACGGCCTCACGTGGAAGACCCTCGACACGAGGTCGGGCGTCGCGTTCGGCGGCCGCGGCGAGGCCAAGAGCTTCTCGTTCGCGAACTCGACGGCGTACTCGCGGTACCGTCTGACGTTCACCGCGCCGGGCTCGTTCCGTCTCGCGGGCGTCGCGTTCACGGGCAGCGGCTACACGACGCGCGGCCGGCGCAACGTGGTCGGCTACCGCCGGGCGCTCGACCCGACGGTCGGCGTGCACACCGCGCACTTCGCGACCGTCGCGGGAACCGTCCTCCGTGAGGCGTTCGCGAGCCGCGCGGCCGACGTCGTCGTGCTGCGCTACACGAGCGACACCGCCGGCGCGCTGACGGGCACGATCACGCTCACCTCCGAGCAGGAGAACTCCCCGGCGTCGTCCGACGCGGCCGAGCGCCGCATCGCGTTCGCCGGCACGATGGCGAACGATCTCAGCCACGCAGCGGCGCTGCGCATCGCCGACACCGACGGCGAGGTCACGGCCGACGGCTCAGGGCTGCGCGTGACGGGCGCGTCGACCATCACCCTCCTCCTCGACGCCCGTACCGACTACAAGCTCAGCGCCGCCGACGGCTGGCGGGGCGCAGCGCCCCAGCCGGGCATCGACGCCGCCCTCGAGGCGGCGGCCGCGCGCGGCTTCGACGACCTGCTCGACGAGCACGTCGCCCACGTCTCGGAGCTCATGTCGCGTGCGGCGGTCGAGTGGGGCGAGACGGATGCCTCGGTGCTGGCGCTGCCCACGACGACGCGTCTCGCGCGCTACGGCGCCGGCGAGTCCGACCCGACGCTCGAGCAATCGATGTACGACTTCGGCCGCTACCTGCTGTTGAGCTCGTCACGCCCGGGCGGCCTGCCCGCCAACCTGCAGGGCCTGTGGAACAACAGCAACCAGCCGGCGTGGGCGAGCGATTACCACACGAACATCAACGTGCAGATGAACTACTGGGGCGCCGAGACGACCGACCTGCCCGAGGCGCACGAGGCGCTCATCGCGTTCGTGCAGCAGGTCGCGGTGCCGAGCCGGGTCGCGACCCGCAACGCATTCGGCGAGAGCACCCGCGGCTGGACGGCGCGCACGTCGCAGAGCATCTTCGGCGGCAACTCGTGGGAATGGAACACGGTCGCGAGCGCCTGGTACATGCAGCACGTGTACGAGCACTGGGCGTTCACGCAGGACAAGACGTACCTGCGCGACGTCGCCTACCCGATGATCAAGGAGATCTGCGAGTTCTGGCAGGACCGCCTGAAGGAACTGCCCGACGGCACGCTCGTGGCGCCCGACGGCTGGTCGCCCGAGCACGGGCCCCGCGAGGACGGCGTCATGTACGACCAGCAGATCATCTGGGACCTGTTCCAGAACTACCTCGACTGCGCCGACGCGCTCGGCGACGCGGAGCTCGGCGCCGACGTCGAGTACCGGGCGACGGTCGCCGCCCTGCAGTCGCGGCTCGCACCGAACAAGATCGGCAGCTGGGGCCAGCTGCAGGAGTGGCAGACCGACCGCGACAGCCCCACCGACATCCACCGGCACACGTCGCACCTGTTCGCGGTGTATCCCGGCCGGCAGATCACGCCGTCCTCCCCCGAGTTCGCGGCGGCCGCCCTCGTGTCGCTCAAGGCGCGCTGCGGCGAGAAGGACGGCGTGCCGTTCACGGCGGGCACCGTCTCGGGCGACAGCCGTCGCTCGTGGACGTGGCCGTGGCGCACCGCGCTGTTCGCCCGCCTCGGCGACGCCGAGCGCGCCGGCATCATGGTGCGCGGCCTGCTGACCTACAACACGCTGTCGAACCTGTGGTGCAACCACCCGCCGTTCCAGCTCGACGGCAACTTCGGCATCACGGGCGCCATCGCCGAGATGCTGCTGCAGAGTCACGACGGCACGATCCGGCTGCTGCCGGCACTGCCCGCCGACTGGGCGGCGTCGGGTTCGTTCACCGGCCTGCGCGCCCGCGGCGGCTACCGGGTGAGCTGCGAGTGGAAGGACGGCGAGGTCGTCTCGTACGACGTCGTCGCGGACCGCGCCCCGAACGTGTCGAACGTCGTCGTGGTGGTGGGCGGCGAGCGCCGGAAGGTCACGCCCGCGAACCCGACGGCCGGCAAGCCCATGCGCGACCTCGGGCCGGCCGACTGACCCGCTCGTCACCGAGATCGACGCGGATGCCTCGGGCTTCGGCCCGAGGCATCCGCGTCGTTCAGGTCAGGTGAACAGCTTGAACCCGACGTGGGATGCCGCGAAACCGAGCCGCTCGTAGAAGCGGTGCGCATCGACTCGACGGGCGTCGGAGGTGAGCTGCACGAGCGCCACGCCGCTCGCCCGGGCCTCGTCGACCGCCCAGCGGATCATCGCGCTGCCGACGCCGAGGCCGCGCAGGTCGTCGGCGACGCGAACGGCCTCGATCTGCATGCGGAAGGCGCCGCCGCGCGAGATCCCCGGGATGATCGTGAGCTGCATCGTGCCGACGAGCCGGCCGTCGGCGTCGTCGACGGAGACGAGCGTCTGGGCCGGGTCGGCGTCGATCGCCTCGAAGCCGCGCTCGTAGCGTCCGAGGTGCTCGGGGTCGGCGTACTCGTCGTCGCGGCGGATCGAGTCGGCCGCGATCATCGCGACGAGCGCGGGGAGGTCGTCGCGGGTCGTGCGGCGGAGGGTGTAGCGGTCGCCGCCGACCTCGAGGTCGACGGGAAGCACGGGTGCGGCAGGGGGCATGCAGCCAGTCTGGCAGCGGCACCGCGTCGGCGGGCCACGCTAGCTTTGGCCCGACGAAGGGACACCGATGACCGACCCGCACCGCCCTGCCCCGTTCGAGCTCCTCCGCACCGAACTCGAGGGCACGCTGCTGCTGCCCGGCGACGCCGGCTACGACGCCGCGCGCGCCCCGTGGAACCTCTCGATCGACCAGCGCCCGGCCGCGATCGCCGAGCCCGCCGACGTCGACGACGTGCGCGCCGTCGTGCGCGCCGCCCGCGACGCCGGCCTCGGGGTCACCACGCAGCCCAACGGGCACGGCGCCTCCGACGACCTCGACGGCGTCGTGCTCGTCCGTCCCCGACGGCTCGACGAGCTGCACGTCGACGTCGAGGCCCGGGTGCTTCGCGCGGGTGCCGGCGTCAACTGGGGGCGGGCCCTTGCGGCGCTCGAGGGCACCGGCCTCATCGGCCTCGCCGGCTCGAACCCCGAGGTGAACGTCGTGGCGCTCGCGATCGCCGGCGGACAGTCGATGTTCAGCCGCCGGTACGGGCTCACCGCGCGTTCGATCGTCGCGGTCGAACTGGTCGACGCCGCGGGCGAGTTCCGTCGGGTGACCGATGCCGACGACGGCGAACTGCTCTGGGCGCTCCGCGGCGGCGGCGGGCTCTTCGGCGTGATCACGGCGATCGAGCTCGCGCTGTTCCCCGCTGAAGAGCTCTACGGCGGCGGCCTCCTGTTCCCCGCCGAGGAGGCGGTGCCGGTGCTCACGGCGGCGTTCGCCCTCGCACGCGACGAGCCCGGGCTCGGGCTCGACATCGGCATGATGCACGTTCCCGACCTGCCCGTCATGCCACCGCACCTGCGCGGGCGCATCGTCGCGACCGTCGCCCTGGTCCACCTCGGCGACGAGACGACGGGGCGCGGCTTCGCCGATCGGCTGCTCGCCGTCGCCGAGCCGATCGCGAACGCCCTCACCCCCTTCACGATCGGTCAGCTCGCGGCGGTGGCCGCCGAACCCGTCGACCCCGCGCCCATCGCCGACTTCGGTGCCGCGATCGGCCCGCTCGACGACGCCTTCGCACGAGACTTCGTCGAGGCCTTCCTCCGCGGCGCAAAACACGGCCTGACGCGCTGCAGCATCCGGGCGATGGGCGGCGCGATCGCCGACGAGCTCGGTGCCGAGCGATCGGTCATCGGCGCGGTGCACGCCCCCGGGCTCCTCAGCTCGGGCGTGCTGCTCCTCGACCCGGCGGTCGATGCGGCCGCCGCCCTCGCCCCGCTGCGCGCACTCGCCGCGAGGTACCCGGCCGGGGGCACGGTGCCGAGCTTCCTCGGCACGCAGGCGAGCCTCGCCGACGCATACGCACCCGCGGTGATCGAGCGGCTCGCCGGGGTGAAGCGCCGCCTCGATCCCGGCGGGCTGATCCGGAGCAACCGCCCGCTGCCCGGCATGCGCTGACGGGCCGCCCGCAACCGGTGGCGGCTGTCGCCGGCATCCGCGAGTATGACGCCCATGGACGCCATCGACTGGCTGCTCGACGCCGACCCCGCGATCCGCTGGCAGGTGCTCCTCGACCTGCACGACGATCAGGCGGGCGCCGCCGCCGAACGAGCCCGCGTCGCGACCGAGGGCTGGGGCGCGCGCCTGCTCGCACTGCAAGACGAACGCGGGTACTGGAACGACGACGAATACGGCGAAGACGGCGACCGCCGCAGCGTCATGTGGACGCTGCAGTCGTTGCGACGGCTCGGCGTCGAGCCCGAGTCGCCGCCCGTGCGTCACGCCGTCGAACTGGTGCGCGACGGCGTCACGTGGCACTACTGGGACGACCTGCCGTTCTTCCACGGCGAGGTCGAGGAGTGCATCAACGGCGGCGTGCTCGCCCTCGGCGCGTACTTCGGCGTGCTCGGCGCCGGCAGTGACCGCATCATCGCACGACTGCTCGACGAGCAGCTGCCCGACGGCGGGTGGAACTGCGAGCCGCGCGAGGAGTCGGAGCGCTCGTCGTTCGACTCGACCCTCGGCGTGCTCGAGGGACTGCTCGGGTACGAGCTGGCGATCGCGGGCGGCACCGGCACGGAGGCCGCCGGCGACGGCGCCTCATCGCCGACGGCCGACGTCGCGGCCGTCGCGGCGGCCCGCCGGCGCGGCGAGGAGTACCTGCTCGAGCGCAACCTGTTCCGTCGTCGGTCGACGGGCGAGATCGTGCTCCCCCGATATCGCAACTTCTCGTTCCCGCCGTACTGGTTCTACGACGTGCTGCGGGCGCTCGACTACTTCCGGTCGACGGGCGAGTCGCCCGATGCGCGCATCGCCGACGCGGTCGACCTGCTGCTCGCGAAGCGCGGCGACGACGGTCGCTGGCTCGCCGGGCAGCCATGGCACGGCGAGGTGTACTTCGCGCTCGACGCCCCCGAGGGCGAGCCGAGCCGGTGGAACACCCTGCGTGCCCTGCGCGTGCTGCGCTGGGTCGACGAGGCGGCCGCCTGACGCAGGGCGCGGGGCGAGTCGCGAGCGCCCTTCGGAACGGCATCCGTTCAGAGCACCGCCCCGACGAGCGCCTCGCCGAGCGGCGTCCGCAGGTGCCGCACGCTCGCGCCGTCGCGCGTCGACGAGACGAGCCCGCCCTCGCGCAGCACCGAGAGGTGATGCGAGGCCGTCGAGATCGCGAGCCCGACGTCGGCCGCGACCTGCGAGGTCGTCCGCGCGGTGTGCGCGCCGAGCAGGATCTCGGCCCGGGCCGGCCCGATGAGCGCCCCGAGCGCGGCCGCGGTCGACGCCGGATCGCGCGCCCACGTCTCGGTGACGCCCCGAGCCGGGTAGAACACGGTGGGTTGCGCGGGCGGCTCGGTGAGCACCATGCATCCGAACGACGACATGACCGACGGCACGAGCACGAGCCCCGAGCCGCGGCAGTCGAGCGCCTCGCGGTGCAGCCGCAGCTCGACGCGCACGGCGTCGTCGCTCCAGCTCACCGCGGGGTGCAGCTCGCCGACCATCGCACCGACGCCCGCGGTGGCGATGCGTCGCGACCGCACCGCGATGTCGGCCCGCAGCAACCGTTCGAGCTGCGTCCAGACGGGCGCGAGCACCGCCGCCCACACCTCGCTCCACGCGTCGGCGATCATCGCGCGGGCCCGCTCGGGCTCGTCGATCATGCGTCGGATCGCCTGCTGCCGCGCCCCCTCCGACCTCACGACCATCTTGTGCAGGTCGACGAGCATCGGCTCGACGGGGGCGACGCGCATCCTGGCCGCCTCCTCCTCGGGCTCGAGGTCCCAGCCGGGTTCCGACGTGAGGAAGTCGGGCATGTATCCGTCGACCCCGATCACGACGGCGAGCAGTTCGAACGCCTCGCGCGGCACCCGGCCCCGCACCGCGCGCAGCCATCCCCACTGCAGCGGGTGCGCCTCGGGCCGCTGCAGCACGCGAACGGCGTGGCTGAGCTCGTGCCCCGGCGAGACGCCGAACCGGATGGCCGAGATGTCGCCCGGCGCGAGACGGAACTCCACGAAGTTTCGATCCACGTCGAAACTCTATCGGGTGCGGATGCCTCGGGCGGAGGCTGTTCGCAGACGCAGCGACGAACGGCCCGATCACCAGCGGGGCCCGCGCCGCGGCATCCCAGGACCGACCGAACCGAACCGAGGAGCACCCCGTGAACGCCGCCGAGATCACCCTCACGCCCACCATGACCCCGCCTGCGACGCCCGTCGTCGTGCCGGCCGACGCCCTCCGCATCGGCACCGGCCGCACGCGCCGCTTCGTCGGCCTCGAGCACGGCGCACGCATCTCGTACTTCTTCGTGGACAACGAGCCGGGCCAGGGCGCCGACCTGCACTGGCACCCGTACAGCGAGACGTGGATCGTGCTCGAGGGCACCGCCCGCATCACGGTCGGCGACACCGAACTCATCGCCCGCGCCGGCGACACCGCGACCGCACCCGCGGGCGTCTGGCACGGTTTCAAGAACGTCGGCGAGGGGCGCCTGCAGCTCATCGGCATCCACGCCGCCGAGACCATCGTGCAGACCTGGGCCGACCAGGACGCGTGAGCAGAAGGAGCACCCGACCATGTCGTTCCAGGCGTACCTCGACAACATCGAGACGAAGACCGGCCTGACCCCGCGCCAGTTCGTCGAGCTCGCGCACGAGCGCGGCTTCGACGAGACCACGAAGGCGGCCCCGATCATCGCGTGGCTCGCCGACGACTACGGCCTCGGCCGCGGCCACGCCATGGCGCTCGTCCACGTCATCACGAAGGGCCCGCAGATCAGCACGAAGCACGTCGGCACCGACGGCGTGCACCGCGACGCCACCGACACGCTGTGGCTCGACGGCAAGGCGACGAACCCCAACCCCTGACCCGGCCGGGCGGGCGAGCTGCTCCGGGCGGGGTGAACCTCCGCCGAGCGCACCTCCGCCCGCTCGACCCGAGGTTCCGCCGGCTCAGGGCGAGCCCGCGCGGTAGCGGTGCTCGGGCCGGCCGGCGCTGCCGTAGCGCAACGACACGCTGACCGCACCGCGCGCGGCGAGCTCGGCGAGGTGCCGCTGCGCGGTCGCCCGCGAGACGCCCGCCCGCTCGGCGACCTCGACGCTCGACGCCTCGCCGCCGTCGGCGAGCGCGTCGAGGATGAGCTGCTGCGTGCCCGACCGCGACGCACTCGGCGCCGCACCGTGCAGCACGCCGAGCGCTCGGTCGATCGTGTCCTGCGCGAGCGGAGCATCGGCCGCGAGCAGGTTGCGATACCGCAGGTAGCCGTCGAGCCGCTCCTGCAGCGCGCGGGCGTCGAACGGCTTCACGAGGTAGTGCAGCGCTCCCGAGCGCAGCGCGCGGCGCACGGTCGCGGCGTCGTTCGCCGCGCTCAGCACGAACCGGTCGATGCCGCTCTCGCGGGCGAGCTCGATGCCGTCGCCGTCGGGGAGGTAGACGTCGACGAGCAGCAGCCCGGGAGTCCAGTCGCGGATCGCGGTTCGTGCCGACGCGGCGTCGCGCACGGGCGGCAGCGCCTCGAATCCCGGCCTCGCCGAGACGAGGTCGTGGTGGATCCCGGCCACCCTGAAGTCGTCGTCGACGACGAGCACCCGAACGTCTCCGGTCATGCCGGCTCCCCTCCTCGATCTCCGTCGCCGGCCGAGCGCCGGCGCATCACTCCCGGCAGCCGCGCCGCGAACACGGCGCCGCGCCCGTCGCCGCCCGCGTCGACGAGCCAGAGCTCGCCACCGCGACGGCGGGCGAAGCGGCGGGCGAGCGGCAGGCCGATGCCGCGACCGTGCACGCGATCGGATGCCTCGCCGGCATCCTCCTCGCCGTCGGCGCCGCCGCCGTCGCGGGCGGCGAAGAGCCGCTCGGGATCGGCCACGCCGGGGCCAGAATCGGCGACGGTCACCGCGAGCGTGTCGCCGTCGTCGAGCAGCGAGAGCTCGACCCACCTCGGCGCGTCGGCGCCGACGGCCGCCGTGACGGCGTTGTCGACGAGGTTGCCGAGCACCGCCGCCACGTCCTCGGGTTCGGCGACGACTCCGACGAGCATCGTGTCGTCGGCGACGCGCAGCTCGACGCCGCGCTCGGCCGCCTCGACGGCCTTGGCGCCGATGAGCGCCTGCAGGAACGGGTCATCGACGGTCCGGGCGGCTTCGTCGGGCACCGCGCCGCGGGTCGCGAGCTCGGCGAGGAACTCCTGCGCGTCGACGACCCGTCCGGCCGCGAGCAGCCCCGACACCGCGTGCATCCGGTTCGCGAACTCGTGCCGCTGCGCGCGCAGCGCGTTCGTCGCCGTGCGCACCGCGTCGAGCCGCTCGGCGAGCGCGACGACGTCGGTGCGGTCGCGGACGACCGCGACGACCCCGAGCTCGCGGTCGCCGCGGTGCACCCGCCGAGCCTCGACGTAGCCCACGTGCTCGGCCGTGACGAGTTCGCCGAGCACGAGCGGCTCGCCGTCGAGCGCCCGCCGGATCGCCGCGGCGAGCGCGGTCGGCAGCGCGACGTCGTCGAGGCCGCGACCGATCGCGGCATCGTCGAGCGCGAGGAGGTCGCGGGCCGACCGGTTGACGACCCGCACGACGCCGTCGGCCGACACCGCCACGACCCCGTCGTTGACGCCGTCGAGCACGGCCGCCTGGTTCTGCAGGAGTGCGGCGAGCTCTTCGGGCTGCACCCCGAGCGTGAGGCGTTCGAGCCGGCGGCGCATGAGGAACGCCGCGAGCGCGGCCACCCCGAGCGCGAGCGCGACGGCCGCCGCGATCGCGCCGATGAGCCCGGGCACCTCGGCGAGCACGCTCGCGGGGGCGAACCCCACGCTCACCTCGCCGACGATGCCGCTCGTGCCCCCGGTCTCGACGCCGGGCCGGTAGACGGGCACCTTCGCGCGCGCCGAGTCGCCGAGGGTGCCCCGTTCCCAGGTGACGATCTCCTCCCCCGCGAGCACGCGCTCGTACTCGGTGCTCACCCGCTCCCCGAGGCGGGCGGGGTCTGGATGGGCGAGCCGCAGTCCGTCGTCGTCGGCGACGACGACGAACAGCGCCCCGGTGCGGCCGGTGATCTCGGCGGCCTGGCGTTGCACCGCGCCGTCGGCGAGCGCGGCGGCGTCGAGCTCGCGGTCGCCGGCGTACTCGGCGACCGCCCGGCGCAGTTGCGGGTCGGAGGCCGCCGTGCGGGCGATCGCGAGGGCGGTCGACTGCGTCTCGGTGCGCAGCTGCTGCACGCCGATCCACGCGAAGGCGGCCGCGCACACGGCGATCACCGCGGCGGCGGCCGCGAGCTGGGTCACGAGCATGCGGGTGGTGAACCTCATCCGACCTCCCCGCGCTCGAGGCATCCCCGACGGAACGTCGTGAGCAGAATGCGCAGAACCAACGCTACGCGCAGAAGGCGGCGCAATGCGACCTATCGGTCGAAGCCGGCCGGTGCTCCGTACGCTCCTCGAGACCGATCAGCCCCGTGCGGGCGCACACTGACAAGGACGTCACCATGCTCGTCATCCTCGGATTCGCCATGATCCTCGTGTTCATGGCGCTCATCATGACCAAGCGGCTCACGCCGATGGTCGCGCTCATCGTCGTGCCGACGATCTTCGGCCTCTTCGCGGGCGCCGGCCTCGGCATCGGCGACATGGTCATGGAGGCGATCGGCGGCATGGCCCCGACCGCCGCCCTGCTCATGTTCGCCATCATGTACTTCGGCATCATGATCGACGTCGGGCTCTTCGACCCGCTGATCCGCTTCATCACCCGCCTCCTGGGCAACGACCCGGCGAAGGTCGTGCTCGGCACGGCGCTGCTCGCGGGGGCGGTCTCGCTCGACGGCGACGGCTCGACGACCTTCATCATCACGACCTCGGCGATGCTGCCGCTCTACCTGCGGCTCGGCATGAGCCCGGTCGTGCTCACGTGCGTCGCGGGCCTCATGAACGGCACCCTCAACATCGTGCCGTGGGGCGGCCCGACGGTGCGCGCCGCCACCGCGCTCAAGATCTCGCCGACCGAGATCTTCGTGCCGATGCTGCCCTCGCTCGCGGTCGGCCTCACGATCTCTCTCGCCTTCGCGTGGTGGCTCGGCCTCGCCGAGCGCAAGCGCCTCGGTTCGCTCGCCACCTCGAAGGTGATGGTCGACGAGTGGGCGGATGCCTCGGCCGGCGGCCGCACGAGCGCCGGACGGTTCGGCATGAAGGTGCCGGGGCTCGTGCGCGGCGCCCAGGGCTCGGTCGGCGCGCGGGCGACCCTCGCGACGACGAACATCGTGACCGTGAGCGGCTCGGGCGCCCCGGCGCCGGTCGCCGTCGCCGAGGACGAGCGCGACACCGCCATGGCCGACACGATGCTGCACCCCGACCGCCCGACCCTGCGGCCGAAGCTCATCTGGTTCAACCTCGCACTGACCGCGGCGGTCATGGTGCTGCTCGTGCTCGACGTCATGCCGCTCGCGTTCGTGTTCATGATCGGCACGGCTCTCGCCCTCATCCTCAACTTCCCGAAGCTGAAGGACCAGGCCGCCGAGATCACCGCGCACGCGCCGAGCATCGTCGGCGTCGTCTCGATGGTGCTGGCCGCGGGCGTGCTCGTCGGCGTGCTCGACGGCACGGGCATGGTCACGGCGATGGCCGAGTGGGTCGTCGACGTCGTGCCCCCTGCGCTCGGTCCGTACCTGGCCGTCATCACCGGCATCCTGTCGATCCCGATGACGTTCTTCATGTCGAACGACGCGTTCTACTACGGCATCCTGCCGATCCTCGCGGAGAGCGCGTCGAGCTACGGCATCACCGCGGCCGAGATGGCGCGCGCGTCCGTCATCGGGCAGCCGGTGCACCTGCAGAGCCCGCTCGTGCCGGCGATCCTGCTGCTCGTCTCGCTCGCGAGCGTGAACCTCGGCGACCACCACAAGAAGGTGCTGTGGCGGGCCACCGTCGTCTCGCTCGTGATGCTCGTCGTCGGGGTGCTGGTCGGCGCGATCCCGTTCGGGTGACGGCGCAGCCGGCGGGCGCCGTCGGGGCGGGGTGGGCGTCGGCTCACCCCGCCATCGCGTGCCTCGCGGCGATGTGCCCGTAGACGAGCCCCTGGCCGATCGTCGCGCCGGCGCCCGGGTAGCTGCGGCCGAAGACGTTCGCCGCCGTGTTGCCGATCGCGTAGAGGCCCGGGATGGGCGAGCCGTCCTCGGCGAGGGCCCGCCCGTCGGCGTCGGCGGTGACGCCGCCGCAGGTGCCGAGGTCGGAGAGCACGACCTTCACGGCGTAGAGGCTCGTCGCGTCGAGCGGACGGATGTTCGGGTTCGGTGCGATCGTCGGGTCGCCGTAGTACCGGTCGTAGGCGCTTCCCCCGCGCCCGAAATCGTCGTCGACGCCCGCGGCGGCCGCCGCGTTGAACCGGCGACCGGTCGCCTCCAACGCGTCGGCGGGCACGCCGATCCGTTGCGCGAGCTCGCCCCACGTCGACGCGCGGGCCGCGATGCCGTGGTCGTACCAGCTCTTCGGCAGGGCCGTCCTCGGGAAGACCGACCCGCCGAACAGGTAGCTGTTGCGGTACTCCTGGTCGAAGACGAGCCACATCGTGCCGACGGGCCGCCCGTCGGCCTCGCGCGCGAGCACGTCCTGGCCGAACGACATGTAGTCCTCCGACTCGTTGAGGAACCGCTCGCCCGCCGCGTCGACCATGAACGATCCGGGCAGCGACCGCTCCGCGAGCATCACGATCGGCCGCTCGCCCGGCAGCGGTGCGATCGCCGGGAACCACCACGCCTGGTCCATGAGCGCGACGCCCGCGCCGACCGATTGCGCGGCCCGGATGGCGTCGCCCGTGTTGCCCTCGCTGCCGAGGCTCCAGTCGTCGAGCGCCGCCGATTGCGCGCTGCGGCGCCACTCGAGGTCGTGGTCGAATCCGCCCGCGGCGAGCACCACGCCGCGCCTGGCGGTGACGAGGACCTCGGCGCCCTCGCGCCGGACGATCGCCCCGGTGACGGCGCCGTCGTCGTCGACGACGAGGCGCTCGAGGTTCGTCCCGGTCCACACGCGGATGCCGGCGCGCACCGCACCGTCGAAGAGCCCCGCGGCGAGCGCACGACCGCCCGCGGCGTACTCACGGCCGAGGAGGCGGCCGCCGATGCCCTGGACGGCGCGTTTGATCGCCACGCCGAGGCCGCGCACCGGCACCTTCGACATGAGGTTGAGCCACTTGTAATCGGCTCCGGTGACGGGCATCGGGATGGGCGCAGCCATCACGGGCGGGCGCAGCCGCGCGCGCTCGGCACCGAGCCGGGCGACGTCGAACGGGCGGCACTCGCAGCTGCGGCCGGCGGCCGAGCCGCCGGGAAGCTCGGGATGGTAGTCGGAGTATCCCTCGGCCCACGTGAATCTCATCCGCGTGGTCCGCTCGAGCATGCGGACCGTGTCGGAGCCGTGCGCGAGGAAGCTCTCCCAGCGCGGTTCGGGCGCCGAGTCGCCGACGACCGCGGCGACGTAGTCGTGAGCCCGCTCGGGCGAGTCGCCGCTGCCGCGCTCCGCGAGAACGGGGTTGGCCGGGATCCAGAACGCGCCGCCCGATCGGGCCGTCGAGCCGCCGACGTATTCGGTCTTCTCGATCACCAGCACGTCGCCGCCCTGGTCGTGCGCCGAGAGCGCGGCGGCGAGCCCGGTCCCGGACCCGACCACCAGCAGGTCGACGGTCATCTTCTCGGTCATCTTCGACGCGGCTCCGATCGCTCGGCGGATGTCTGCAGTCATCCTGCACGATGTGCACATCGTGCACAAGTGGCACGTTATGCCAAGGTTCCCGCGCGCACCGTTCTCCCGGCGACGAGGCCGTAGGCTCGTTGCACCGCCTTCCGTGATCTGCAGAGGAGTCCGCCTGCCATGAGCGACGCCGCGAACCTTGACGTCTTCAACCGCCGCGAGTCCGAGGTGCGCGGCTACGTGCGCTCGTTCCCGACGGTGTTCGACCGGGCGACCGGTTCGACGCTCGTCGACGCCGACGGCCGCGAGTACCTCGACTTCTTCGCCGGCGCGGGCGTCCTGAACTACGGCCACAACAACCCGGCGTTCACGCGCGCGATCATCGAGTACCTCGAGCGGGACGGCATCATCCACGGCCTCGACATGGCGACGTCGGCCAAGCGCGCCTTCATCGAGGCCTTCGAGCGGCACATCCTCGAGCCGCGCGGACTCGACCACAAGCTGCAGTTCACCGGCCCGACCGGGGCGAACGCCGTCGAGGCGGCGCTGAAGGTCGCCCGCCAGGCGACCGGCCGCCCGACCGTCGTCGCGTTCACGAACGCGTTCCACGGCCTGAGCATGGGCGCCCTCGCCGCGACCGGCAACAGCCACTATCGCGAGGCCGCGGGCGTCACCCTCGACGACGTCGTGCGCCTCCCCTACGACGGCTACCTCGGCGAGAACGTCGACACGCTCGATCTCTTCGAGAAGATGCTCGACGACCCGGGCTCGGGCCTCGACCTGCCGGCCGCGGTCATCGTCGAGGCGGTGCAGGGCGAGGGCGGCATCAACGTCGCGAGCGTGCCGTGGCTGCAGCGCCTGCGGGCGATCACCGCCGAGCGCGGCATCCTGCTCATCCTCGACGAGATCCAGGCGGGCGTGGGCCGCACCGGCGCGTTCTTCGCGTTCGAGGCCGCGGGCATCGTGCCCGACCTCGTCACGGTCTCGAAGTCGATCTCGGGCTCGGGCCTGCCGATGTCGCTCGTGCTGCTGCGCCCCGGGGTCGACGTGTGGAAGCCGGGCGCCCACACCGGCACCTTCCGCGGCAACAACCTCGCGTTCGTCTCGGCGCGGGTCGCGCTCGAGACCTACTGGGCCGACGCGACGTTCGTCGACGAGGTCGCCCGCAAGTCGGCGCTGCTCGCCGCCGAGCTCGAGCTGATCGCGGCCGAGAACCCGTCGCTCGGCCTCACGGTGCGCGGCCGCGGCCTCATGTACGGGCTGGTCTCCGACGGCGACCGTTCCCTCGCGGGCCGCATCTCGAAGGAGGCCTTCACGCGCGGCCTCGTCATCGAGACCTCGGGCGCGTTCGACGAGGTGCTCAAGTTCCTGCCCGCCCTCACGATCACCGACGACGAACTGCTGCGCGGCCTCGCGATCGTGCGCGAGAGCCTCGCCGCGGTCACCGCGACCGCCGTCGTCGCGAGCTGACCGCGGTTCGAGCGAGCACCAATGCGACGAGCGAGTCCGGGCGAACCCGCTCGTTCGTCGCGTGCACGCTCGCTCGCGCGGCGCGGCGCCGGTCGCCCCCGCGTCGCGGTGCTCAACCGCGAGCGCATCACCGACGAGGCGCTGCGCCTCGTCGACCGCCGGGGCGCGAGCGCGCTCACGATCCAGGCGCTCGCCGAGCGGCTCGGCGTCGTGCCGAGCGCGATCTACAACCACGCGTCGTCGCGCGCGGTCATCCTCGGGTGGATCCAGGAGCGCCTCGTGCGCGAGGTCGACGTCTCGGGCTTCGGCTCGCTCCCGTGGCGCGCGGCGACCGAGCGCTGGGCGTGGAGCTACCTGCGCGTGCTCCGCGCGCACCGCGAATGCGTCGCGATCTACGCGCACCTGCCGATCCGCGACACCCCCGAGGCGACGCTGATGTACCAGCGCGTCATCGTCGGGTTCCAGGCTGCGGGGTTCCCGCCGCCCGAGGTGTTCGCCTCGATCTCGGCGATCGAGCAGCTCGTGTTCGGCGGGGCGATCGACTCGCTCGGCCCCGAGGACGTGTACGCGCCCGAGGCCCCGGGCATCGTCGCGCAGGCGTACGTGCTGCATCGACGCCGTCTCGTCGACGAGCGCGTGCTCGTCGCCGACCGGGCGTTCGAGCTCGCGCTCGGCCTGCTGCTCGACGGGCTTGCGGCGCGGTTCGGCGACCCCGCGCGCACGCGCGCGTAGACGCGCGGGCGGTCGCGAGCCGCCCCGGTCGGGGGTGCCTCGACGTGAGCCGGCACTCGGCCGAGGCATCCGCGCCGCGTTGGGGACTACGACGCCGCGAGGATGCGCTTCGCCGTGTCGCCGCCGATGCGGATCGCGCCGTCGACGTGGAGGTAGCCGACGCCCTGGATGTCGCTCGACGCGAAGAAGATCGGGCCGACGGGCTCGTTCTGCAGGCGGCCCCAGCGGCTGAGGCCGCCGAGGTCGTAGCTGCACGCGTACGCACCGCGCGTCCACTCCTCGCCACCCCAGTCCGACATCGCGACCGCGACGGGACGGCGCGCCTCGTCGCCGAAGTACGCCGCGAACGAGTCGAGCACCGCCGCCCGACGCTCGGCCTCGGGCATCGCCCACAGCCGCTCGGCCGCGACGTCGACGACGAAGCCGACGAGCATCCCCCGCGACGACTCGTGCGTCGAGTTGTCGTAGACCTCGCAGACGAACTCGTCGCGCCCGAAGCCCGTGCCGGCGAGCCCCTGCTCGCGCCAGAACGGCGTCTCGTACGCCGCCTGCACCTTGACGACGAGCCCCATCGACTGGTGCTGCTGCGCGACCATGCGCTCGCGCGGCAGGTGGGGCTCGTAGCGGATGAGGGAGTACAGGTTCGGCGGCACGGCGACGACCGCGAAGCGCGCGTTCACCCGCAGTCCGTCACTCTCCGCGACGACCGAGGCGGCGCGACCCGGTCCCTCGTCGGTCCACTGCAGGGACCGCACGGGCGACGACAGGAACACGACCTCGTCGCCGAGCTCGTCGGCGAGCTGGGTCGACACCGACTGCATGCCCCCCACGACGCGGCGGTCGAGCAGCAGTCCGTCGTCCACGAGGTCGTGCAGCGACCCGGCCGAGGCGGCCATGAGCATGGCCTGCAGCACCGAGAAGGTGTGCGCGGGCTTCGTGAGCATCCCGCCCGCGATGAAGTGGTCGAACGAGCGGATCGCCTCCTCGTCGTCGCTCAGCGTCCGCAGCCACGCGCTGAAGGCGATCGCATCGAGTTCGGCGGCACGCGGGTGCTCCCACGGCGCGGCGGGGTCGAGCTCGGCGGCCAACTCGTCGAGGGCGGCGACGAGGGTGTTCATCGCCGCGACCGTCTCGGGTGCGGTCGGGAAGTCGTCGCCCTCGAACTCGGTACGGCGCCCGTCGGGCGCGAGGTAGACCGAGCGGCCCTCGCGGTAGCGGGGGAAGGTGTCCTTGCCGAGTTCCTCGAGGAGGCCGACGAGCGCGTCCTGCCCGGCCGAGATCCACTGGCCGCCGAGCTCGAACCACTCGCCGTCGACCGTGTCCGACCACGTGCGGCCGCCGACGCGGTCGCGCGCTTCGAGCAGCGCGACCGACGCGCCGGCCTCCACCAGCCGGCGGGCGGTCACGAGTCCGCTGACCCCGCCCCCGATCACGACGACGTCCCGGGCGATCTCTCTCACGTGCGTGCTCCTCTTCGAGTCTTCGGTGGTCGACGGCCGCGCCGATGCGGCCGTCGTCGAGGGAGCCTAGGAGGCGGCGACCACGGCCGGTGAGCGGTGGGCGCGCCGGATTCATTTACGCGGCCTGGCGGTGCGGGCCGGAGCGGCGGGCGCCTCCGCGGCCGTTCATTTTCCGCGCGCCGGTCGGCCCTCCTTCCGTCGGCGCGGCCGCCTCTGGCAGGGTGATGGGGTCGGGACGGACGGATCCGAGAGAATCCGACCCGTCCTGTGACCTTCGCCCGGTTCCGCGACATTCCTGTGGTGAGGAGGTCCACGTGGACGAAGACGAACCCGGCGACGCAGAGCTGCTGAGCCGCATCGCTCGAGGCGACGAGCGCGCGTTGTCGATCGCATTCGACCGCCACGCGAACACCGTCGCCCGCTACGCGTGGGCGCTCGCACCGACCCCGACGGATGTCGAGGAGATCGTGCAGGACGCCTTCATGGTGCTGTGGCGTCGGGCGCAGGACATCCGGTTGCACGACCGGTCGTTGCTGCCGTGGCTGCTCGTGACCTGCCGCAACGTCGCCGCGAACGCCCGGCGCAAGCAGGCGCGGAACGCCGCCGACGCCCTGCCCGACGAGTGGATGCCGTCGCACCTGTCGCTCGTGCGGGCCGACCAGGACCGCGAGTCGGCGCGCGAGGAGCTGCGCTGGGTGCTCGATGCGATCGAGCGGCTCGACCCGGTCGATCGCCGCGTCTGCGAACTCTGCCTCCTCGAGGGCCTGCCGTACGCGCAGGCCGCCGCCGAGCTCGGCCTCAGCGTCGGCGCGGTGAAGCAGCGGGTCTCCCGCAGTCGGATTCGCTTGAGGAAGGCGGTGACCGTCGATGAGAACTGAGCCACCGACCGGTGACGAGATGGCGCGCCTGCTGGCGTCCGCCAAGGGCGGGCTCATGGCCGAGGCCCGACGCTCACCGCGACGGCAGCACCCCGTCGAGTGGATCGTCGGGAGCATGGTCGCGGCGGTGCTCCTCATCGCGCTCGTGACGGGCGGCGCGCTCATCGCGTTCACCGGCGCACCCGCGCCGTTCGCGGGGCCCGGGCCCGTGGCGACGGCGACGGCGACGAGCGAGCCGACGAGGAGCGAGCGCACGCCGGAGCCCGAGGAACCCACGGCGACGCAGCAGCCGACCTCGCCGCCGACCGAGCCGGTCGACGCGCTCGCGTCCGTCACGACGATCGTCGTCCGCGCGGAGGGCCTCGACTTCGAGGACGCCGCGGGCGACCTCGTGACCTCGACCTCCTACGAGGACGAGACCGGGGTCATCGTCTCGACGCTCACCGCGGTGCTCGGTGCCGAGCCGACCCTGAAGACCGAGGGCGCCGAGGAGTACCTCGCCTACGTGTGGCCCGGCATCCGCGTCAGCGACGACCTCGGCGAAGGCCCCGGTCGCATGCCGACGAACGTGATGCTGCGGTTCACCCTTCCGGTGGTGGGCGACGGCGTGGCGGTCACGACGCTTCGCGGCGTGGCCCCCGGCGACGACCTCACGCCGTACGCGGCGGACGAGCCGCGGTACGCGCCGTACCCCGAGGACATCGAGGTCATCGCGCTCGAGACCGGACCGGCGCTCGGACCGCCTTCGGCGGACGGCGTGCCCAACGCGCACGCGGTCGTCGCCTCGGACGGCGCCGCGGAGGACGACCTCCCGTCGGTGGTGAGCGCCCCCGTCAACCTCGGGACGGGTCAGCAGTTCGGCTTCTGAGCTCCCTGCGGGATCGCGTGCATCGTGCGCGGGCCCGCTGGGCGCCGAGCGGGGTGATGACGGCTCAGTCGAGTCCGGTGCTCGCGAGGTGCCGCGCCCCGTGGCTCAGCACCTTGACGACGACTCCGCGACGACGCAGCTCGGCGAGGGTGCGCACCTCTTCGTCGAGGTCGCGACCGAGGGAGTGCACGTTCGCGACCACGAGCACGTCGCCGTCGCGCAGCGTGCCGAAGAAGCGGGCGAGCCGCTGCTCCCACGACTCGAGCAGGTTCTCGGGCGCCGGGTAGCGGAAGTCCTCGATGGCGACGCCGAACGCGAGCAGGTCTTCGCGCTGCTCGAGGATGGGCGGCATGTCGTCGCGCTGGATGACGAGGCCGACGAGGCGCGAACCCTCGGGTCGCGCCATCCACCAGTCGCCGTCGCGCTGCAGCTCGACGAAGCACTCGGGGCAGGTGATCGCGGTGTGCGCATGCGTGTGCGCATGCGAAGACGAGGGCTCGCCCATCGTGGGGTTCTCGTCGCTCATGTGGTCGCCTCGCTCCTGCCCGTTCCGTCCGGCATTCATCGTACGCGTTCCCACCGACCCCGACCCCGGCGCCGCTGCGGGCGGGTCGGGCGGGATGCCCCGGCGAGCGCTCAGCCGGCCGCGAGGAACTCCGTAGCCGCCTGACGGAACACCCGCGATCCCGGGGTGTTGAAGTGGTGCCGCCCGGGCACCTCGACGAATGCACCCCGCGGCGTCGCCGCCGCGAGGCCGCGGGACTGCTCGACGATCGCATCGTCCGTGCCCGTCGCGAACAGCACCTCCTGCCTCGGCGGATCGGCCGGGTCGGGGTCGGCGTCGCCGAGGCGCATGCCCTCCGCGAGCGCGATGAGCGCGCGCAGGTCGTTGCCGGGCACCCGTTCCGCGAGGGTCACGTAGTTGCGGGTGACCCGGTCGTCGACGGGCGTGCCGTGGTCGACGTAGGCGCGCGCCTGGTCGATCTGCAGCCGCGCGAGGGGCCGGCCGTCGGGGATGCCGCCGAGCACCGCCCGCGAGACGTGCTCGGGCGCCTGCACCGCGAGCTGCCAGCCGACGCGGCCGCCGAGCGAGTACCCGAGGTACCGCACCCCGTCGAGCAGGTACGTGTCGAGCACGGTCACGAGGTCGTCGACGAACGCCGACATCCGATAGGCGGATGCCTCGTGCGGCGTGCCGCTCGCCCCGTGCCCGCGCTGGTCGACGCCGATGACCCGGAAGCCCGCGGCGGTGAGGTCGCGCACCATGCCGGTGTCGACCCAGTTGTCCTTGCAGCTCGAGGCGAACCCGTGCACGCACAGCACGGTGGGGGCCTCGTCGTCGCCCCACACGTAGGTCGCGATGCGCGTGCCGTCGGCCGCCATGACGTACTGCGGCTTCGGCATCGCGGTCCGGGCCGGCAACGAGGCATCCATACCGCCCATTCTGCCCGGGCCCCGCATCGAGCGGGCAATCGTCGCCCGCAGAGCGGGGGCGAACGGCCGACCATCGCCCATTCGATCACCGGGCAGCCGCGCGGGACGCGCGGCGGGGCTCAGCTCTCGAAGTCCTCGGGGTCGACGTCGTCGAGGAACTTCTTGAACTCCTCGAGCTTCGACTCGTCGATCTGCGCCGCGGCACCGCCGGAGGCATCCCCCCAGTGCGGCGGCTCAGCGGGCTCGGACGCCGCCTCGCCGGCGAGCTCCGCCGGGATCCCGGCGTCCTCGAGCACCTGCTCCGCGACCCAGATGGTCGCCTCCGATCGCACGGCCAGGGCGATCGCGTCGGAGGGACGGGCGTCGACGATGCGCGGTCCCTGCCGCGTCACGATCGTGAGCTCGGCGTAGAACGTGCCCTCGTCGAGCCGGGTGACCTCGACGCGCTCGAGCCGGGCGCCGAGCGTGCCGAGCAGCGTCACGGCGAGGTCGTGCGTGAGCGGACGCGGCGTCACCTCGTCGCTCAGCGCGATGAGGATCGAGTTCGCCTCGTTCTGGCCGATCCAGATCGGCACGACGACCGGGCCGTCGGCGGCGTCGACGAGCGGGCGCAGCAGCACGAGGTGCTGCCCCGACTGGTCGAGCGCGATGCCGAGCACCCGCACCTGGATCATCCGCTTCCTCCGTTCCGCGACCTCCTTCGAGCGTAGGCTCGTTCACCTGCCGACACATCACCCGCGACCGAAGGAGCCGGAGATGACCCACTGGACCGACGCCGGGTGATGCCCGATCTCGAGACGGTGCGGTTGCCGGCCGGCTCGGTCGGCCTCCACGATGCGCGCCGCAAGCTGCGCCGGACGGTCGAGCTCGAGCCGTTCGAGATCGGCGTCTTCGCCGTCACGCGGGAACAGCTCGCCGAGGTGATCGGCGAGACGGCGAGTCATCCCCTGCGGCCCGCGACCGACGTGAGCTGGCTGCGGGCGATCCGGTTCTGCAACGCCCTCTCCGAGTGGGAGGGGCTCGAGCACGCCTACGCGTTCGACGGGCTCGACGTGCGCTGGGACGCGACGAGCGACGGATACCGGCTGCCGACCGAAGCCGAATGGGAGTACGCCTGCCGGGCCGGCTCGACGGGCCCGCACTTCGGCCCGCTCGACGAGGTCGCGTGGACGGCCGCCGACGGCGTCGCGTCGCCGCAGCGGGTCGGCCTCAAGCTGCCGAACCTCAACGGCCTGTTCGACACGCTCGGCAACACGTGGGAATGGTGCTGGGACCTGCTCGATCCCGCCCGCTACGACGACTACCGCGTGTTCCGCGGCGGCGGCTACGCCGACGACGCGTGGAGCGTGCGCGCGTCGACGCGACGCGGCGGGGCGCCCGGCATGCACCATGAGGACGTCGGCTTCCGCGTGGCGCGGGGCGGCTTCGACGAGCCGGATGCCGCGCAGGGGTGGTCGCTCGCGGCCGACCGCGAGCGCGCGACGCCCGATGGGCCGTTGCCGCCGGGGTGGACGCCGCGGCGCTGAGTCCGGGTGTCGGCGGCACCTGACAGACTCGGGTCATGACGACGCCCATCGGCACCACCGGCGGCACGCCCGAGCGACCGGCGGTGTTCTTCTCCGGGCCCGACGAGTTCCGCGCGTGGCTCGAAGCGCACCACGACACCGAGACCGAGTTGTGGATGGGGCTCTACAAGAAGCACGTCGCCGACCGTCCGCTGACGTGGGAGCAGGCCGTGCCGGTCGCCCTCTGCTTCGGCTGGATCGACTCCGTCGCGCAGCGCATCGACGACGACGCGGTGCGCCAGCGCTGGTCGCCGCGCAAGCCCTCGAGCACCTGGTCGAAGGTCAACATCGCGCTCGTCGAACAGCTCACCGCGCAGGGCCTCATGACCGAGGCCGGGCTCGCCGCGTACGCCCGGCGTCGCGACGACCGGTCGGGCGTGTACTCGCACGAGAACCCCGACCAAGAGCTTCCCGCCGAGTGGGCGGCACGCATCGCGGCGAACCCCGCGGCAGCGGCGTTCCTCGAGGCGGCGACGCCGACGTATCGCCGCCAGACCACGCACTGGGTGCTGCAGGCGAAGCAGGAGGCGACACGCGAGCGCCGGCTGCAGCAGCTCATCGACGACAGCGCCGCCGGCGAGGTCGTGCCGTTCCAGCGCTACGGCGAGACGCCGAAGTGGGTCGCGCGTGCCGCCGAGGCGGCGCGGGCGGCCGCCGACGGCGCCTGACGCGGCGAACGGGCGGAAGCCGAGGCATCCGCCCGTTCGTCGGGTGGTGGGCCGGGCGCGACCCGCCCGGCTCAGGCCTTCGCGAGCCCGTAGATGGGGCTCTTCGCCTGCTCGGCCTCGTGGTCGGGACCGAGCGGAATGCCGGAACGGTCGCGAAGCAGCAGCGTCGCGACGAGGCCGACCAGGGTCATCCCCGCGAGGTACCACGTGACCGAGACGGTCGAGCCGGTCGCCTGCACGAGGGCCGAGGCGATCGTCGGGGCGAACGCGCCGCCGATGATCGCGCCGATCGCGTACGAGATCGAGACGCCCGAGAAGCGGATCGACGCCGGGAACAGCTCGGAGTACAGCGCCGCCTGCGGCCCGTACGTGAAACCGAGGCCGATCGTGAGGATCGCGAGGCCGAGGAACAGCAGCCCGATCGAGCCGGTGTTCACGAGCGGGAAGAGCAGGAAGACGCCGACGAGCTGCAGGATCCATCCGATGATGTACGTCGTGCGACGGCCGATGCGGTCGCTCAGCCAGCCGGCGAAGCCGGTCGAGAGCAGCCAGGTCACGGCCGATCCCGCGACCGCCCAGAGCACCGGGCCGCGCTCGAGTCCGAGCGGGCCGGTCGGGTCGGTCGAGTAGTTCTGGATGTAGCCGCCGGTCGTCATGTAGCCGACCGCGTTGTTGCCGGCGAAGACGAGGGCCGCGATGATCACGAGCAGCAGGTGCTTGCGGAAGAGCTGGATGATCGGCATGCGCGTCTGCTCCTTGCGCTCGGCGATCTCGACGAACACCGGGCTCTCCTCGACGCTGCGCCGCACGTAGTAGCCGATGAGGATCAGCACGACGCTGAGCAGGAACGGGATGCGCCATCCCCACACGAGGAACGCGTCGCCCGGGGCGATGACCGCCATGAGCGCCATCGTGCCGGAGGCGAGCAGCAGTCCGAGCGGAACGCCGATCTGCGGCGACGCGCCGAAGAGCCCGCGCTTCTGCTTCGGCGCGTGCTCGACCGCCATCAGCACCGCGCCGCCCCATTCGCCGCCGGCCGAGATGCCCTGCAGCACGCGCAGGAGGATGAGCAGGATGGGCGCGGCGATGCCGATCGCGGCGTAGGTCGGCAGGAGGCCGACGAGCGCGGTCGCGACGCCCATGAGGATCAGCGTGAGCATGAGCACGAGTCGGCGGCCGTACTTGTCGCCGAAGTGGCCGGCGAGGAACGCGCCGAGCGGGCGGAACAGGAAGCTGATGCCGACGGTCAGGAACGACAGGATCGTCGCCATGCCCGGGCCGGCCGGTGCGAAGAACAGCTCGCCGAACACGAGGCCGGCGGCCGCGGCGTAGATGAAGAAGTCGTACCACTCGACGGTCGTGCCGACGACGGTCGCGAAGACCACTCGTCTCCGGTCGCCGACCTGGGCGATCGTGCCGGTGGGGGTGAATCCGGGCTGGTCGGGTGCGCTCATCGCGTGACTCCTTCGTCTGGTGAGGGGCCCGGTGGCGCGCACGGCGCCCCACCGAGGAGATCGCCGTGAAGGGTCGACGACGACCTCATCGGATCATATACGATTTCAGATCTGATTGGGAGCGGATGGTGCCGTCCGTCCCGGCGGCGCCCCTGCTCCCCCGTATCCTTGCGGGGTGACGACCCCGCCCTCCCGATTCTCAGCCGTGCTCTTCGACTGCGACGGGGTGCTCGTCGACTCCGAGCGCATCACGCTGCGGGTGCTGCGCGAGATGCTCGGCGAACTCGGCTGGACGGCGAGCGACGCCGATGTCGTCCGGCACTTCCTGGGGCGATCGCTCGCCGACGAATGGCCCGTCATCCTCGAGCACACGGGCTTCCGCATCGACGACGCGTGGGTGCACGCGTTCCGCGCCCGGCGCGACGCGGCCCTCGCGACGGAGGTCGCGCCGATCCCGCGCGTCGTCGACGCCCTGTCGGCGACCGCGGGGCTCGTCGGCGATCGCATGGCGTGCGTCTCCGGAGCCGATCGGGGCAAGGTCGAGCTGCAGCTCGACGCCACGGGGCTGCGCCCCTTCTTCGGCGACCGAATCTTCAGCGGCATGGAGCAGGCCCGCACGAAGCCCGCCCCCGACGTCTACCTCGCCGCCGCCCGCTCGCTCGACGTCGACTCGACGTCGTCCCTCGTCATCGAGGACTCGGTCGCGGGCGTCACCGCCGGCGTCGCCGCCGGGGCGACGGTCTACGGCTTCTCCCCGCCCGGCCCCACCCGCACCGAGCCGTCGGCGCTGTCGGCCGCCGGCGCCGCGCTCGTGTTCACCGACATGGGCGAACTCGCGGCGCTCATCGAGGCCTGACGGCGCTCGAGCCGTCGGGTGAGCCGCAGCACGATGACGAGCGGCACTAGGCCGATCACGCCGAACGACATGTCGATCAGCTGCCAGCCGAGCGGGATGCCTCGGATCGCCCCGGCGATCAGCGCCAGCGGCACGACGCCGAGGCAGGCGAGCAGGCCCCACTGGGTGACCCAGACGTTGCGAACCGGGTCGCGGTAGGGGCCGATGAACGCGAGCGCGATCACGAGGTGCGCGAACGCGAGCCAGTCGGTGCCGTACGCGATGAACGGGTGCTCCGGGTACGTCTCGCGCAGCGCCGCGTCGATCCGCTGCACCCATTCCACGACACCGGGCACCCAGGCCTGAGCGTCGAGGCGCTGCAGCAGATCGACGGCCAAGGCGAGCTCGACGTCGAGCGGGAAGGCGGTGACGCCGCTCACGACGAGCCCCGCCATCATGACGACGAGCCAGATCCTGATCCAGCGGAGGAGGTGCCGCGCGTCGGCGGACGGAGCGGGCGCGCTGTGCTCGCCGATGACCGGAGCGGGCTGTTCCATGGGCGCGAGCCTAGTGTGCGGAAGGATCCCTGCACGGTGTTAGCATCGCTCGACGCGGTTGCCGCGTCCCGGCGATGCGGCCGACTCCGCGTCCCTCGAGAACGGATCTCCGCGTGACCCGACGCACCCTCGGTCGCCCCCTGCTGGCGACCGCCCTCGCCCTCGTCGTGGGCCTCGGCCTCGTGAGCGCCGCGCCGCCCGAGCATGCCGCGGCCGACGTGACCTGCAACGAGACCGCTCCGACGCCTCGTGATGGCGTCCAGCGCATCTCCGGCGCCGACCGGTACGCAACGGCGGTCGCGATCACGAAGACGACGTACTGGCCGCGCCAGTGCTACATATTCGTCGCCTCCGGTGCCGACTTCCCCGACGCGCTCGCCGGCTCCGCGGCCGCAGCGGGTGCATGGTTCGGGAACGAGCCGCTCCTCCTCGTGCAGCCGAATCGCGTTCCGGCCTCCGTCCGAACCGAGATCCAGCGACTTCGACCGTGGCAGATCATCGTGCTCGGCGGCCGTGGCGCCATGACGGACTCGGTGGTGAAGGAGCTCGCCTCCCTGGCCGAGCGCGGCGTCATGCGATACGGAGACAGCGACCGCTATGCCACCGCGGCGAAGATCTACGACTCGAAGAGCTCGGCCGACACCGTGTACATCGCCTCGGGCCAGACGTTCCCCGACGCCCTCTCGGGCGCGCCGCTCGCGGGCAAGACGAGGAGCCCGCTCCTGCTCGTGCCGCGCTACTCGATTCCGAACAGCGTGCGCACCCGACTCAACGCGCTCGACCCCAGCAGGATCGTCATCCTCGGCGGCGACGGAGCCGTCTCGGGGTACGTCGAGCGCGGCCTCCGGAACTACGCCGCAACGGTCACCCGCATCGCGGGTGCCGACCGCTTCGCGACGGCCGTCGAGGTGTCGAAGCGCCAGAATCCCGGGGGCGCGACGACCGTGTTCATCACGTCGGGCCGCAACTACCCCGACGCGCTCGCAGCCGGACCCGCCGCGGCGAAGGCGCTCGGCGGATCGCTGCTCCTCGTCGACTCCGACCGGATCCCGGCCGTCGTCGGCGCGGAGCTCGAGCGGCTGCAACCGAGCCAGATCGTCATCCTCGGCGGCACCGGCGCCGTGTCCGCGAAGGTCCAGCAGCAGCTCGGCGCCTACGTGGTGCCGCAGGGCTGAGCACCCGTCCCGACGAACCATGACGAGGGGGATGCCGCGCGGCATCCCCCTCGTCAGCGTTCGAGCACGATCGCGAGCCCCTGGCCGACGCCGATGCAGAGCGCGGCGACCGCGACGCCGCGGCCGCGGCGATGCAGTTCGTGCGCGGCGTGGCCGATGAGCCTCGCTCCCGAGGCGCCGAGCGGGTGCCCGATGGCGAGCGCCCCGCCGTGCACGTTGACCCGCTCGGGATCGAGCTCGGGCCAGCCGGCGAGGCAGGCGAGGCTCTGCGACGCGAACGCCTCGTTGAGCTCCACGAGGTCGACGTCGGCCCAGGTCCGGCCCGCGCGCGCGAGCGCCCGGTTCGCCGCCTCGACGGGGGCGATGCCGAACACGTCGGGGTCGTTGCCGAAGACGCCGCGCCCGGTGATCCGCGCGAGCGGCTCCCGGCCGGTGGCGTGCTCGTCGCCCAGCAGCAGGGCGGCCGCGCCGTCGTTGATCGGCGACGAGTTGCCCGCCGTGACCGTGCCGTCGGCGGCGAACAGCGGTCGCAGCGATCCCAGCTTCTCGAGGCTCGTGTCGTCGCGGATGCCCTCGTCGCGCGCGAGCTCGACGCCGGGCACCTGCACGATCTCGTCATCGTAGGCCCCGGCCGCCCACGCCTCGGCCGCGAGCCGGTGGCTGCGCAGCGCGAACTCGTCCTGCGCGTCGCGGCTGAGTCCGAACATCCCGGCGAGCTGCTCGGCCGACTCGCCATTCGAGATCGTCCAGTGCTCCGGCAGCCTCGGGTTGACCATGCGCCAGCCGATCGAGGTGTTCCACATGGTCGGGTTTCCGACGGCCGGCCACGGCTTCGGCGACTTCTCGACGATGTACGGCGCGCGACTCATCGACTCGACGCCGCCGGCGAGCACGAGCCCGGCGTCGCCCGCCTCGATCGCGCGCGAGCCCTGCACCACCGCCTCCATCGACGAACCGCAGAGCCGGTTCACGGTGACGCCGGGCACGGTGGTCGGGAAGCCCGCGAGCAGCGCTCCGAACCGGGCGACGTTGCGGTTGTCCTCGCCCGCCTGGTTGGCGTCGCCGAACACGACGTCGTCGATGCGCGCCGGGTCGACGCCCGCGCGCTCGACGGTCGCGCGCATGACGACGGCGGCGAGGTCGTCGGATCGCACGCCCGACAGCGCCCCGCCGGCGCGGCCGAACGGCGTGCGCACCGCGTCGTGGATCCAGGTCGCGGGCATTCAGTCCTCCGAGCTCTCGGCGGCGAACTCGAGCCCCGTGAGCTCCGAGAGGGATGCCGCGGTGTGGCCGCCGAACGCCTCGACGATGCGGAATCGGCCTCCGTGCGGTTCGAAGATCCCGTGGTCGGTGTAGACCCGAGTGACGCAGCCGACCCCGGTGAGCGGGTAGCTGCACGATGCGACGAGCTTCGACTCGCCGCCCTTCGTGAGCAGGTCGGTCATGACGTACACGGCACGCGCGCCGATCGCGAGGTCCATCGCCCCGCCGACGGCGGGGATCGCACCGGGCTCCCCCGTCGACCAGTTCGCGAGGTCGCCGTCCTGCGAGACCTGGAACGCGCCGAGCACGCACACGTCGAGGTGGCCGCCGCGCATCATCGCGAACGAGTCGGCGTGGTGGAAGTAGGCGGCGCCCGCGATCGCGGTGACGGGCTGCTTGCCGGCGTTGATGAGGTCGGGGTCGATGCGCCCGGGCGCAGGCGCCGGGCCCATGCCGAGCAGCCCGTTCTCCGTGTGCAGGAAGATCTCCTGGTCGGCCGGCAGGTAGTCGGCGACGAGCGTGGGCGCGCCGATGCCGAGGTTGACGTACGACCCTTCGGGGATGTCGGCGGCGATGCGGGCGGCGAGTTCCCCACGCCCGATTACGGCGCTCATGCGCGGGCCTTCGGTGCGGATGCCTCGGCCGAGGCATCCGCCGCCGTGACCGTGCGCCCCTCGATGTCGACCCCGCCTGCGAACGCGCCGTCGTGCAGCCAGGCGCGCTCGCCGACCGCGACGACGCGGTCGACGAAGATGCCCGGGGTCACGACGGCCTCGGGGTCGAGGTCGCCGACCGGCACGACCGAGTCGACCTGCACGATCGTGCGCTCGGCGGCGGTGGCCATGATCGGGCCGAAGTTGCGGGCCGTCTCGCGGTAGACGAGGTTGCCCCAGCGGTCGGCGCGCAGTGCGGCGACGAGCGCCCAGTCGGCTCGGATCGGGTACTCGAGCAGGTACGTGCGCCCGTCGATCTCGCGCACCTCCTTGCCGGCGGCGAGCTCGGTGCCGACGCCGGTGGGCGAGTAGAAGGCGCCGATGCCGGCGCCCGCGGCGCGGATGCGCTCGGCGAGGTTGCCCTGCGGCACGAGTTCGAGCTCGATCTCGCCGGCGCGGTAGAGCCGGTCGAACACCCACGAGTCGCGTTGGCGCGGGAACGAGCAGACGATCTTGCGCACGCGCCCCTTCGCGAGGAGCGCCGCGAGCCCGGTGTCGCCGTTGCCGGCGTTGTTGTTCACGATCGTGAGGTCGGTCGCGCCCTGTTCGATGAGCGCGTCGATGAGCTCGACCGGCTGGCCGGCTCGCCCGAAGCCGCCGATCATGACGGTCGCCCCGTCGTCGACGCCGGCCACGGCGGCCGCGGCATCCGGCACGGTCTTGTCGATCACGAGGCCTCCTCCGGCTCGCCGCCCGCCCGGGCGCCGCCAGTCGTCGCTCCGTCGGCGGAATCGGCGGCGAGCACGCGATCGGCGATGCGGAACGCCGAGTTCGCCGCGGGCACTCCCGAGTAGATCGCCGACTGCAGGATGACCTCGCGGATCTCGTCGACGCTCAGCCCGTTGCGGCGGGCCGCGTGCAGGTGCAGCTCGAACTCCTCGTGGTGCCCGTGGGCGATGAGCGACGACAGCACGGCGATCGAGCGCGACCGGCGATCGAGGCCGGGTCGCGACCAGACGTCGCCCCAGGCGACCCGGGTGATGAAGTCCTGCCAGTCGGCGCTGAACTCGGTCGTGGCCGCCGCTGCACGGTCGACGTGGCCGTCGGAGAGCACGGCCCGCCGTACGCGCTCGCCCTGCTCGTACCGCTCGCCGTCGGTCGTCGCGCGGTCGCGGCGCGCGGGGTCGTTCCGCTCGCCGCCGGTCATCGGGTCGCCTCGACGGGCGCGAAGAAGTCGATGAGCATCGCGGCGAGGGCGGCGGGCTGCTCGGCGGGAGGCAGGTGCGCGGCGCCGGCGATCATCGCGCTGCGGCCGTCGCGCACGCCGTCGGCGATCTCGGTCGCCTTGTCCTCCGGTGCCACCCGGTCGTGCTCGCCCCACACGGCGAGCGTCGGCGCGGCGATCTCGGGCAGCCGATCGCGCACGTCGTGCGCGGCGAGCGCCTCGCACGAACGGGCGTAGCTCTCGTCGTCGGCGTCCTGCAGCACGTGCAGCAGGCGGCCGGCCAGTTCGGGATGCCGTGCGATCGAGCCGTCGGCGAACCACCGCTGGGCCGAGCCGACGACGAGGCTCGACGTGCTCTCGGCGCGCACCTGCGCCGCGCGGTCGTGCCACGCCTGCGGCTCGCCGATCTGCGCCCCGGAGGCGATGATCGCAGCGCTCCGCACCCGGTCGCCGTGCCGCAGCAGCAGCTCGAGCCCGGTCGCGCCGCCGAGCGAGACGCCCGCGTAGTGGAACGTCCCGTCGACCCGGTCGGCCACCGCGTCGGCGAGGTCGCCCACGGTGAAGGGAATCGACGTCGCCGGCGAGGCGCCGTGTCCCGGCAGGTCCCATGCGACGACGCGGAACCGCGCGGCGAGCGCCGGCACGACCTGCTCCCAGAGCATCGTCGAGGTGCCGAGCGAGGGCCCGAGCACGAGGAGCGGCGCGCCGGCGGGGCCCACGGGGGCCGTCAGCGCGATCTGCGGGGTGGTCATCGGATCTCCTCCTCGGAGCGGTCGGGTGCATCGGGCCGGGCAGTGTGGTCGGGTTCGCGATCGGCGACGCGGTCGATGCCGTCGACGAAGGCGGGGGCGAGCCCCGTGTACCCGGCCGGGTCGAGCAGTGCGGCCAGGTCGAGTCCGGATGCCTCGGGCAGGGCGCCGATCCGCTCCGCGAGGTCGCCGTCGCCGGCGATGGCCTCGTCGAACCGACGCCGCCCGATCAGCGGGACGAGCACCCGGGCGAGCCGTTCGGCGACGATGCGGCCGCCGGTGAGGCCGACGTTCCGTGCGACGGCGTCCTCGTCGACGCGGAGGCCCTCCGCGAGCGCGGCGGCGTGGGCGGAGGCGCCGAGCGCGAGCCGCAGCAGCTCGCGCAGCGCGGGCCACTCGGCGTGCCATGCGCCGTCGGGGCGCTCGTCGACCGCGAGCGCTGCCGCGAGGTGCAGGATCGCTGCGAGGTGCGGCGCGCGCAGCCCGGCCGAGCGGATGAGGATCGCCCCGACGGGGTTCGACTTCTGCGGCATGGCCGACGATCCGCCGCCCGCCGCCTCGTGCAGCTCGCCGATCTCGGTGCGGCTGAGCGTCGCGACGTCGGCAGCGAAGACGGCGAGGGCGTCGAGTGCCGTCGTGAGCGCATCACCGAGCGCGGTGACCGGCCGGCGATCCGTGTGCCACGGCGTCTCGGGCGCTGCGAGTCCGAGCTCACGGGCGAACGCCGCCGGGAGGCGGGCGGCGTCGCGCGCGCCGAGTTCGTCCACGAACGCGGCGAGAGTTCCAGCGGCGCCGCCGAGCTGGGCGGGCAATTCGGCCGCAGTGTCCTCGAGTCGGACCGTCGCCCGGCGGATGCCTCGCACCCAGGCCGCGGCGCGGGCGCCCATCGTGGTCGGCACCGCGTGCTGCGTGAGGGTGCGGGCGGCCGCCGTGAGGTCGCGGTGCTCGGTGGCGAGGCCGGCGAGCGCGTCGGCGGCCCGCCCGAGCGAGCGCAGCACCTCGTCGACGGCCCGCCGCGCGACGAGCGCGAGCGCCGAGTCGAGGATGTCCTGGCTCGTCGCGCCACGGTGGAGCTCGTCGCGCACGCGCTCGGGCAGGATGCCGCGGAGCATCGGCACGAGCGGGATGACGGGGTTGCCGCCCGCGACGGCGAGCGTCGCGAGCTCAGCGGGGTCGACGCCGTGGCCGAGGCATCCGAGACCGTGGCCCTGCCAGCCGAGGGCCGCGCCGAGGTCGTCGGCGACCGACGGCTCGACCGCGCCGACCGCCGCGCGGGCGCGCACGAGCGCGACCTCGGCGGCGACGAGCGCGTCGACGACGGACGCGTCGGAGACGAGGTCGTCGTGGCCCACCGCCACCGGCGTCAGCAGTCCGACGTCGACCGCGGGCCGGCCCGAGTCACCGGTACGCAAGGAACACCGTCTCGTTCTCGCCCTGCAGGCGGATGTCGTGCTCGAGCCCGCCGTGTTCGGTGCGGGTAGCGACGAGGGTCGCCCGCTCGGCCGCGTCGAGCGAGGCCAGCAGCGGGTCGGCGGCGAGCGCGTCGGCGGCTTCGGGCAGGTAGATGCGGGTGTGCAGCTTGTCGGGCAGGCCGCGGGCGAAGACGATCACGGCGAAGAACGGCGCGGCACCCGAGACCGGGCCGGGGTTGCGGGTCCACAGTTCGTAGCGGCCCTCGTCGTTCGTGAACGCCCGGCCGAATCCGGTGAAGGTGTGGTCGTCGCGGCGGATCGCGCCGCGCGCGCCGGACACCTCGCCGCGCTCGTCGGCGCTCCAGATCTCGACCAGCGCATCGGGGATGGGGGCGCCCGCACCGTCGAGCACGACGCCGTGCAGCAGGATCGCGCCCGCCGAGTGCGGGAACGCGACCTCGTGCTGCTTCGGGTACTCGAGCCCGTAGGCGAAGAACGGGCCGACCGTCTGGCCCGGGGTGGGCCGGAGCGTCCTGGCGGGAACGGTGCTCGTCATCTCACGCCTCCTCGGGCTCGAACCAGGTCGCGTCGGCACCGTCCACGACGATGTCGAAGCGGTACCCCGTCGCCCACTCGGGCGAGGTCAGTTCGTGGTCGTAGACGCCGACCAGGCGGTCGCGGTCGTGCTGCAGCGGGATGCTGTTGTAGATCGGGTCGAGCGCGAACAGCGGGTCACCGGGGAAGTACATCTGCGTGACGAGCCGCTGCGTGAACGAGGAGCCGAAGACCGAGAAGTGGATGTGCGCGGGCCGCCAGGCGTTCGCGTGGTTCTTCCACGGGTACGGCCCGGGCTTGATCGTCGTGAACCGGTACTCGCCGTTGGCGTCGGTGACCGCGCGGCCCGCACCCGTGAAGTTCGGGTCGAGCGGTGCGGGGTGCTGGTCGCGCTGGTGGATGTACCGCCCGGCCGAGTTCGCCTGCCACACCTCGATGAGCTGGTTCGGCACCGGCCGGCCCCACGAGTCGAGCAGGCGCCCCTGCACCGTGATTCGCTCGCCGAGCGGCTCGCCCGCGTGCTGCGCGGTGAGGTCGGCCTCGATCGCCGCGACGTCGCGCTGGCCGAACGCCGGCGAACGCAGCTCGATCGTCTCGGGATCGACGAGCTTCGGGTTCTTCGTGGGGTGGCGCAACAGGCTCGAGCGATACGGCGGGAAGTCGTGCATCGTGAGCGGCAGCCGCTCACCCGCGAGTGTCCGGCTCTCGTACTCGGCGTGCCGCTCGAGGATCTCGGCGGTGATCGTCGACTGCGCGGCCTGGTCGGGCGAGGCCAGCAGCGACTCGGGCGCTACGACGGTGCGTTCGGACATGGCTCTCCTTCGACGCCGGGATGACGCGTACGCCAATGCTCCGCCGCTCGCACGGCTCGCGAACGATGCATCCCGTTGAATGGGAATCGAATCGGAATCGTGCCATGCTCGCCCCATGGCGAACTCGACCTCCGGTGACTCGATGACCGACCGTCTCGTGCGCATCCTCGAGACGTTCACCCCCACCCGCACGGCCCAGTCGACCGCCGACATCGCCCGCCGCACCGGGCTGCCGAGCTCGACCGCGCACCGCATCGTCGGCGAGCTCGTCGAGAGCGGGCTGCTCGAGCGCGACGACGACAAGCGGGTGCGTGTCGGCATGCGGCTGTGGGAGCTCGCGACCCGCTCCTCGCAGGCGCTGCGCCTCCGCCAGGCAGCCCTGCCGTTCATGGAACGCGTGCAGCAGCGCGTGCGCGAACACACGCAGCTCGCGATCCTCGAGCAGGGCGAGGCGCTCTTCCTCGAGCGGCTGAGCGCGCCGGCCTCCGGATCGAACGTCACCCGGATCGCGGGCCGCCTGCCGCTCCACGCGTCGTCGTCGGGGCTCGTGCTGCTCGCCCACGCCGACCCCGCACTGCAGGAGCAGGTGCTCGCCGGCCCGCTCACCCCCATCACCCGATCGACGATCGTCGACCCGTCGGCCCTCCGGCGCAAACTCGCCGAGATCCGCCGACTCGGGGTCGCCGTCGCGCCGGGCTACATCGAGGACGTGTCGACGGGCCTCGCCGTGCCCGTGCGCGACGAGACGAACTCGGTCGTCGCCGCGCTCTCGGTCGTGCTCCCGCGCGACGCCGAGACCGAGTACGCGATCGTCGAGCTGCGACGGGCCGCCCGCGACATCGAGCGCGCGCTCGGCGCGCGCGGATAGCGACCCAGACGGCGAAACTATCCCGTTCAACGGGAATCGGTGCAGGCTCCGCGTCGTGACGGGCCGAGAATCAACCGTTCCGGTCGAAGGAGACACCCCACATGACGAACACCGCCCGCACCCGAGTCGCGATCATCGGCGGCGGCCCCGCCGGGCTGCTGCTGTCGCAGTTGCTGGCGAACGCCGGCATCGAGTCGATCGTGATCGACCAGCGCCCGCGCGACGAGATCGAGACGACGATCCGCGCCGGCATCCTCGAGCAGGGCACCGTCGAACTGCTCGACGCCAGCGGTGTCGCCTCGCGCGCGCGCACCGTCGGCCACCGGCACGATGGCATCGAGCTGCGGTTCGCGGGCGAGGGCCACCGCATCGACTTCGCCGCCCTCGTCGGACGCGCGGTGTGGCTGTACCCGCAGCACGAGGTGCTGAAGGACCTCATCGCCACACGCCTCGCCGCCGGGCAGGACCTGCGGTTCGGGGTCACCGCCCTGCGAGTGGAGGACCCGACGGGCGACCGCCCGCGGATCGTCGCGAACGACGCCGACGGTGCACCGCTCGTGATCGAGGCCGACTTCGTCGTCGGCGCCGACGGCTCGCGCAGCGTCGCGCGCGAAGCCGTCACGGGTTCACCGACCGGCGGCCACTTCCGCGAGTACCCGTTCGCCTGGTTCGGCGTGCTCTGCGAGGCCCCGCCGAGCGCCGATGAGCTCATCTACAGCAACTCGCCCGACGGCTTCGCGCTCATCAGCCAGCGCTCCTCGACCGTGCAGCGCATGTACTTCCAGTGCGAGCCAGACACCGACCCCGCCGCCTTCAGCGAGGCCGAGCTGTGGCACGAGCTGCAGCAGCGGGTCCCCGGCACGACCCTCAACCAGGGTCCGATCTTCCAGCGCGACGTGCTGCGGTTCCGCAGCTTCGTCGCGCACCGCCTGCTCAACGGCCGGGTCGCCCTCGTCGGCGACGCCGCGCACACCGTGCCGCCCACCGGGGCGAAGGGCATGAACCTCGCCGTCGCCGACGTCCTGCTGCTCGCGCGGGCGCTCGACGCCCTGCTGAACGCGGGCGACGCGCGCGGGCTGGAGGCCTACCCCGAGCTGGCCCTCCACCGCATCTGGAAGGCTCAGCACTTCTCGTGGTGGATGACGAGCCTGCTGCACACCGCCCCCGGCGCGACCGACTTCGACCGGCTGCGGCAGGTCGGCGAGCTGCGCACCGTCGTGGAGTCGGAGGCCGGCCGGCGCTACCTCGCCGAGGCCTACACCGGCTGGCCGCTCGAGGCCTTCGCGAGCGGAACGTGAGCGGCCGGGGCGCGCATCACGCCGCGCCCAGCCGCTCTCAGCCGCGGCCGACCGGGGCGAGCTCGTCGATCGCCGTCATGATCGCGCGCCGGTCGTAGCTTCCGGTCGGCAGGGTCGACGCCTGCGAGTACCGCACGATGCCGTCGCCGTCGACGAGCACCGTGCCCGACTGCTGCATCGAACCGAAGACGCGCCTGGTGAGGCCGACCGCCTCGTGCGCCGTCCCGGTCGCCCCGGTGACGACGGTGTACGGCACCCGGCGCCGCTCCCGCCAGGCCGCCGCCGCCTCGCGCCCCTCGGGCACGGCGATGAGCACCTCGATGCCGCGCGCGGCGAACTCGTCGGCCCGACCGACCAGGTCGCGTACGTGCGCATTGCAGATCGGGCACGTCGTCGTCCTCATGAAGAAGACGAGCAGCCCCCGTCCGCCGTTGCGGTCGAGCAGTCGCATCGGTTCGCCCGAGCTCTGCTGCAGTTCGAGGTCGGGCATCGCGGTTCCGGCGGTGATCATGTCGTCTCCTCCACATTTATTCAGGTAGCCTGATCTACAGGCTACTTGAATATCCGCGACTCGGCTACCGTTGATCCATGGCCCACTCGCCGGCGCTCCCCCTCGGGATGCTCGCTGCCCGCCTGGCGAAGGAGTTCGAGTCCGAGGTCTTCGAGCGGCTGACGCAGGCCGGCTACCCCGACCTGCGGGTCCGCCACTCGGCGCTGCTCGGCGCGCTCGACCGCACCGGGCTCCGCCTGACGCAGCTGGCCTCGCAGTCGGGCATGACGCCGCAGGCGATGGGCGAACTGGTCGACGACCTCGAACAGGGCGGGTACCTCTCCCGTCGACCCGATCCGGCCGACCGGCGGGCCCGGCTCATCGTCGCGACTCCCAAGGGCGAGCGTGCCCTCGCCGACTGCCTCCGCATCGTCGGCGAGATCGAGGCCGCCTACGCGCACCGGCTCGGCGGCGAACGCTTCGAGGCCGTACACGGGGCGATCGTCGAGCTCCTCGCGCCCTGACCTACTCGGCCGCTCCCGCCGCCTCCGCGAGCTCGGTCGCGCGGATCGCGACCTCGTCGACGTAGTCGTTGTCGTGGTTGTACGAGAACACCGCGGCGCGCCAGCCCTCGGGGTCGGTCATCGGCCCGGAATGGCACAGGTACCGCGCGGTCGTCAGGGCGGCGTCGTCGATCTGGTGCGGGTCGGCGACGTCGTCGCCGTTGCCGTCGCTCGCCCACTTCTCCCAGGTCGTCGGAATGAACTGCATCGGGCCGACCGCGCGATCCCATTCGGTGTCGCCGTCGAGCCGGCCGCCGTCCGTGTCACGGATCTCGGCGAAGTCCTCGCCGTCGAGCGCGGGGCCGATGATCGGGGGCTCGGCGTACCCGCTCGCATCGAGCGAGCTCGCCCCGTGACGGCCGTGATCCGATTCGATGTCGCCGATCGCGGCGAGCGTCGTCCAGTCGACCCCGCACTCGGGCGCCTCGTCGGCCAGCACGACGTGGGCGGCCGCATAGGCCGCGAGCGCTCGTTCGGGGACGCCCGTGGCGTCCGCGGTGCGCGAGATCCACTCCCGGTCGACCGTCGGCAGCGGCACGACCTCGGATCCCGTGAGACCGGTCGGCTCCTCGAGCGACTCTCCCCCACTCGCGACCGGCTCCCCGGCCTCGGGGTCGAGGTCGGACGAGACCGGCGGCAGTTCCACCCTCGTGCCGTACGCGGCCGGGGCGGCGAAGCCGTCCGGATTCGCCGCCGTGCCCATCACGTTGACCGCGGCGACGACGCCGAATACGAGCGCGACGACGCCGGCGACGCCCCCGACGACGAGCCCGGCGGTGAGGGCGATGCGCCGCACGAGCCGCCACCCGGTCGCCCGTTCACGCGGCGGCCGGTACTCGTCGCGGTCGTCGACGTCGGAATCGTCGCTCCAGGACATCAGGTGGTTCGCTCCGTTCGGGCGTTGGTTCGCGGGTGCCCGCCGGGTCGGTCGTCGCGAGTCGACGACCCGTCCTTCAACGGTACGCGCCTCGCGAGCCGGCTGCACGAATTCATCCACAGGCGGAGGAGCCCGACGCGGCGAGCGAGTCGGTTACGGTGAGTACGTGCCGCACGATCGGGAATGAGGCCCGAACGATCCGAGGGGAGCCCAGCGATGCCGAACGAGACCGCGCGCCTGCGCGTCGCCGACCTCGACGGCCCGGTCGGCCACGAGGGCACCGACGCGTGCAGCGTCGACAATCCCGCGAGCGGCATCATCCGCGAGATCCTCGCGCGCGTCGGCGACAAGTGGAGCATGCTCGTCATCGGCGTGCTGCACGACGGCCCGCTCCGCTTCACCGAGCTCCAGCGCAAGATCGACGGCATCTCGCACCGCATGCTCACGCAGACCCTTCGCAGCCTCGAGCGCGACGGCCTCGTCACGCGAACGAGCTACCCCGAGATCCCGCCCCGCGTCGAGTACGCCGCCACGCCCCTCGGGCGTTCGCTGTCCGAACCGGTCATCGCACTCGCGCGCTGGGCGGCCGACCATCGCGACGACATCCTGGCCTCGCGCGACGCCTTCGACGACGAGCGCTGACCCGCGGCCGTGCCGCGTACGACGAGGGGGATGCCTCGCGGCATCCCTCGTCACGGGTTCGTCACCGGCGCGCGCGGCATTCCGGACTAGGCTCGGCCTCGGCGGCACGAAGAAGGGCTGGCGGGGCATGGCGGAGGCACTGAGCGAAGATCAGCTCGCGATCGTCGACGCCGTGCGCGAGTTCACGGCGGCCGAGCTGGCGCCGTTCGCGAACGAACGCGACGAGAAGAAGCACTTCCCGATCGAGGCCCTCGAGCACGCCGGTCGGCTCGGCCTCGGCGGCATCTACGTCGGCGAGGATGTCGGCGGATCGGCGCTCGATCGGCTGACCGCGACGCTCGTCTTCGAGGAGCTCGCCAAGGGCGACACGGCGATCGCGGCCTACCTGTCGATCCACAACATGGTCGCGTGGATGATCGACCGCTACGGCGACGACGTGCAGCGCGAGCGGTGGCTGCCCGGCCTGACCTCGCTCCTCGATCGCGGCAGCTACTGCCTCACCGAGCCGTCGGCGGGTTCCGACGCGGCGGCGATCATCACCTCCGCGCGACGAGACGGCGACGAGTACGTGCTGAACGGGGTGAAGCAGTTCATCTCCGGCGCCGGCGCGTCGGCCGTCTACCTCGTCTTCGCCCGCACCGGTGAGCCGGGGCCGCGCGGCATCAGCGCGATCGTCGTTCCGGCCGAGGCATCCGGCCTGTCGTTCGGGCCCGACGAGCGCAAGATGGGCTGGCGCGCCCAGCCCACCCGCCAGGTCGTCCTCGACGACGTGCGCGTGCCGGTCGACCACCGGCTCGGGGGCGAGGGCGACGGCTTCGCGATCGCGCTGTCGGGGCTCGACGGCGGCCGCGTGAACATCGCCGCATGCTCCCTCGGCGGGGCTCAGTGGGCGCTCGACCGCGCGCTCCGGCATGTGCGCGATCGAGAGACCTTCGGCCGCCCGCTCGCCGAGCACCAGTCGGTGCAGTTCACCCTCGCCGACCTCGCGACCGAACTGCATGCCGCGCGCCTGATGGTCCGCGACGCCGCCTCGGCGATCGACGACGGCGCGCCCGACGCGACCGCGAGGTGCGCGATGGCGAAGCGGTTCGCGACCGATGCGGCGTTCGAGGTGGCGAACGGCGCGCTGCAGCTCCACGGCGGCTACGGCTACCTCTCGGAGTTCGGCCTCGAGCGCGTCGTCCGCGACCTGCGGGTGCACCAGATCCTCGAGGGCACGAACGAGATCATGCGCGTGATCGTCGCCCGGCGGCTGCTCGGCGGCCGCTGAGCGGTCGGCTCAGTCCGCGAGCAGCCCGGCGTGCAGCAGCTCGAGGTAGTTCGCGCTGACGCTCGCGGCGGTGTGGCTGCCGCCGGGGCGGTACCAGAACACCGTCGACCAGACCGCGTCGCGGATGAACCGGAACGCGAGCCGCGGGTCGACCGAGTCGCGGAACACGCCGTCGGCCTGGCCCGCGGTGATCTGCCCGAGCCAGAGCTCCTCGATGCGCGCGGCGCCGTCGACGAGGAACTCGAAGCCGGGCTGGGTCATCAGGAACCCGGTCTCGTTCTGGTAGATGCGCACCTCGTCGGGGCGCTCCTCGATCGTGAGGAACGCGTGCTCGATGAGCTGGTCGAGGTGCTCGCGGTAGCTCCCCTCGCCCGCGGCGATGCGTTCGAAGTGCGCGAGCGTGTCGCCCATGAACGTGCGCAGGATCTCCTGCAGCACCGCCTCCTTCGAGGAGAAGTGGTGGTACAGGCTGCCCGAGAGGATGCCCGCCTCGTCGGCGATGTCGCGCACCGTCGTCGACGAGTACCCTCGCGAGGCGATCAGCCTCGTCGCGATCGCGATGATCTCATCGCGCCGCCCGGAACCGTCGCCCACGTCAGCGCCCTGAGACCTTGCCGAACAGGCGCGCGATGGGCGCCAGCACGAGCGGTCGCGCCGTGATCCAGGCCACCGCGATCACGACGAGCGAGACGACGAAGATCCAGAAGCCGACCCAGCTCACCACGTCCCGGCTCGCGTACATGTGGTTGAGGTTGCGCAGCGCCCCGGTCGCGAAGACGAGCCCGACGTGCACGACGATGAAGGCCACGAAGTAGAGCATCACCGGGAAGTGCACGGCGCGCGCCCACTCGACGGGGTAGATGCGGTTCAGGGTCTTCGCGTTCTTCGGCCAGATCCCCGACATGCGCACGCCCGTGATCGCCGCGAGCGGCGCCGCGACGAAGACGGTGAGGAAGTAGGCGATCTGCTGCAGGCTGTTGTAGTTCACCCAGCCGTTCTCGGTCGGCCAGTCGAGCGAGAGGTACTGCAGCAGTGCGGAGATCGCGTTCGGGAAGACCTCCCAGCTCGTCGGCACGATCCGCATCCACTGGCCGGTCGCGAAGAGCAGCACGACGAACACGAGGCCGTTGACGAGCCACAGGATGTCGAGCGACTGGTGGAACCAGAGCGAGAGGCTTATCTTGCGCTTCGCGTTCCAGCGCGGCGACCAGAACGCGGTCGGCCGCTTCTGGGTGCGCACCTGCAGGCCCGACCGGATGATGAGCACGATCAGGAACACGTTGAAGAAGTGCTGCCAGCCGAGCCAGGCCGGGATGCCGACGGGCGCCGACTCGGGCAGGTGGTACTCGCCGGGGTAGGTCGCGAGGAACTCCTGCATCGGCGCCGTGGCCAGCAGCCAGTTGACGACCACGACCACGCCGGTGCCGGCCAGCAGCAGGCCGAACCCGCCGACGACGAGCAGGGCCGCCCACTCGGCACGCGAGAACGGCCCGTACAGCTTGGGCCACGGTGCTGCGACCGGCGGGGTGGATGCCTCGGCGAACGCCGCTCGTCGGGCCGGCGCCACCGGGGCGCGCCGGGGTGCGGATGCGGCGGCGGGCGGCGGCACCGGGGCCGGTGCCGCGACGGGCGGAGCGGGCGCGACGGCAGGCGCCGGCGCCTCCGCGGCCGGGGCCGCGACGACGGGCTCGACCGTCTCGACCCGGCGCTCCGGTCGCGCCGGCGCCGTTCCGGCGGGAGGCCACGGTTCGCCGTCGGGCGTACGGGGAAGACCGCGGCGCAGCGCGGCACCGCCGGTCGCGGCCGCAGACCCGGCTCGCACGTCGGCGGCGAGGCCGGCCTTCGCCGCCTCGGGTGCGGTGGCTGCGGGTGCGGCGACGACGTCCGCCTCGGTCTCCGTCACCGTCGCGGCGATCACCGCTGCGGGCGCTGCGGGCGACGGTGCCGCCGAGGCCGGGGGCCACGGCTCACCGCCGGGGACGCGAGGAAGGCCGCGGCGCACCGACCGCGACGCGGGCGCCGCTGCGGCGATCGCCGGCTCCGCCGCCACCGCGCGCGGCGCCGCCGCAGTCGTGGGAGCCGCAGGCGTCGGCTCGGCGACGGAAGCCGCCGGCGCGGGCTCGCTCGCCGCCGCGATCGCGGGAGCAACGATCGCCTGCGCGACCTCGACCGCCGGAGGCCACGGTTCGCCGCCTGCGACGCGAGGCAGGCCCTGCCGCGTCATCCGCCCGTACGTCGCCATCGGGTGCTACGCCTTCCGCGCCTCGAGCGAGGCGATCAGTTGCGGCACAACTGTGAACAGGTCGCCCACGACGCCGAAGTCGGCGATCTCGAAGATCGGGGCGTCCGCGTCCTTGTTGATCGCGACGATCGTCTTCGCCGTCTGCATGCCGGCCCGGTGCTGGATCGCCCCCGAGATGCCGAGCGCGATGTAGAGCTGCGGCGAGACCGAGACGCCGGTCTGGCCGACCTGGTACGACTGGGGCACGTAGCCCGCGTCGACGGCCGCGCGCGAGGCGCCGACCGCGGCGCCGAGCACGTCGGCGAGCTGCTCGACGAGCGCGAACTGCTCCTCAGACCCGAGGCCGCGACCGCCCGAGACGACCTTCGCCGCACCGCGCAGCTCGGGGCGCGACGACGTGACGACGGCCTCCTCGACGCTGCCGATGGCCGCGGCACGGCGCCCGGATGCCTCGACCGCGAGCCGCTCGGTCGAGGCGGGCTGCGCCTCGGCGCGGGCGTCGATCGAGCCCTCGCGCACCGTGATCACCGGCGCACCCCACGTCACCGCGGAGTCGACGTTGTACGCGCCGCCGTAGACCGAGTGGTGCGCGACGACGCCCTCGGCGTCGCGCGAGACCGCGACGGCGTCGACCGCGAGGCCCGAGCGCGTGCGGGCGGCGTAGCGCGCGGCGATCTCGCGTCCCTCGATCGAGTTCGAGACGAGCACGGCGTCGGGTCGCACGAGCTCGGCTGCGGCGGCGAGCGCGTCGGCGCCCGGCACCGTGAGCCGGGTGCCGGCCTCGGCGGGCTCCGCGACGAGCACGTGGGTCGCGCCGAGCGCGGAGGCATCCGTCGCGGCCTGCTCACCGGCACCGGCGCCGACGATCAGGGCGACCGGCGTGCCGACGCCGGCGGCGGCGCCGAGGAGGCCGGCGGCGCTCTTGGCGAGCTCGCCCGACGGGGTCAGGTCGAGGAGGACGAGGATCGAGTCGGCCTTGAAGTCAGTCATCGTCGATTCCTTACGCGAGCCGGTTCTGGACGAGGTACTCGGCGAGGCGCTCACCGGCGTCGCCCTCGTCGACGATCTTGGTGCCCGCGGTGCGCGGGGGCTTCTCGCCGAGCGAGATCATGATCGAGCGCGACGCCTCGGTGGTCTCGGCGTCGACGCCGAGGTCGGCGAGCGACAGGGTCTCGAACGGCTTCTTCTTGGCGGCCATGATGCCCTTGAAGTTCGGGAACCGCGCATCGGGCAGCGCCTCGGTGATCGAGATGACCGCGGGCAGCTCGGCCGTGACCTGCATGGTGCCGTGGTCGCTCGCCCGCTCGCCGCGCACCTCGCCGTCGGCGATCTCGACCGAGTTCAGGCTCGTCGCGTTCGGCACGTCGAGGAGCTCGGCGACCATCGCGGGCACCACGCCGCCCGACCCGTCGGTCGACTCGTTGCCGGCGATCACGAGGTCGTAGCCGATGCGCTGCAGCGCGGCCGCGAGCACCTCTGCGGTGAGACCGAGGTCGGCGCCCACGAGCGCCTCGTCGACGACCTGCACCGCGGACGAGGCCCCCATCGCGAGGCCCTTGCGCACGGTCGCCGCCGCCGACTCGGGCGACATCGACAGCACGACCACCTCGGTGCCGGCGTTCGCATCGGCGTACGCGAGCGCCACCTCGAGCGCGCGCTCGCCGATCTCGTCGAGCACCGTATCGCTCGCCCCGCGGTCGGCGAGGCCGGTCTGCAGGTTCAGCTTGCGATCCCCGTACGTGTCGGGGACCTCCTTGACCAGGACGACGATCTTCATTCCGCTCCCTTGTGCACGAGTCGCTCCATCCTAACCAAGCACTTGCTTGCTTGAGAATGGCACTCTTTTGTGGCGTACCGCCAAAGTGGGCCGAGACGAGCCGTGGATGCCTCGTGGAACCCCCACAGTTCCCGGCCCTCACGCGCCGCGCCGGGGTTACGCTGCGGGCATGAGCGGATTCCGACCCCCTGTTGCAGACATCGCCTTCGCCCTCGAGCACGTCGTCGACTACGACGCCGTCGCGCAGCTGCCCGGATTCGAGCACGCCGACCTGGAGACGGTCTCCGAGATCCTCGACGAGGTCGGCAGCTTCATGGGCGAGGTGGTGGCCCCCACCAACCGCGCGGGCGACCTCGAGGGTTCGACGCTGAACCCCGACGGCACCGTGACCACCGCGACGGGCTTCAAGGAGGCGTACTCGGCGTACGTCGACGCGGGCTGGGGCTCGGTGCCGCTGCCCGAGGAGTACGGCGGCGGCAACTTCCCGCGCACCGTCGGCCTCGCGGTCCAGGAGCTCATGATGACCGCGAACATGGCGTTCTCGCTCGCTCCGCTGCTGACGCAGGGCGCGATCGAGGCGCTGCTGCACTACGGCAGCGACGAGCAGAAGCAGCAGTGGCTGCCGAAGATGGTCTCGGGCGAGTGGGCCGGCACCATGAACCTCACCGAGCCGCACGCCGGCTCCGACGTCGGGGCGCTCACGACCAAGGCGGTCAAGCGCGAGGACGGCACGTACGCCATCACCGGCCAGAAGATCTTCATCACCTTCGGCGACCACGACCTCAGCGAGCAGATCGTGCACCTCGTGCTCGCCCGCACGCCCGACGCCCCGGCCGGCACGAAGGGCATCTCGATCTTCATCGTGCCGAAGTTCCTCGTGAACGAGGACGGCTCGCTCGGCGAGCGCAACGGCGTGCACACCGTCGGCGTCGAGCACAAGATGGGCATCCACGGTTCGCCCACCTGCGTGCTCTCGTACGAGGATGCGACCGGCTACCTCGTCGGCGAGGAGAACATCGGCATGCGCATCATGTTCGTCATGATGAACAGCGCCCGCCTCTCGGTCGGCACGCAGGGCCTCGCCGTCGCCGAGCGCGCCTACCAGCAGTCGCTCGACTACGCGCAGGAGCGCGTCCAGGGCCGCGCGCTCGGCGCCACCCAGGACTCCCCCATCATCGACTTCCCCGACGTGCGCCGCATGCTCATGACCCAGAAGGCATATATCGCCGCGATGCGCCGCATGATGCTGCTCAACGCGACCTACGTCGACCAGTCGACCCACAACCCCGACCCCGCGGTGCGGGCGCGCGCCAACGAGATCGTGGGCCTGCTCACCCCGATCTGCAAGTCGTTCGGCACCGACCTCGGCAACGAGCTCACCTCGCTCGCGCTGCAGATCCACGGCGGCATGGGCTTCATCGAGGAGACCGGCGCGGCGCAGCACTACCGCGACGTGCGCATCGCGGCCATCTACGAGGGCACGAACGGCATCCAGGCCGCCGACCTCGTGGGCCGCAAGCTCCCGGTGCGCGACGGCGCCTCCGCGCTCGAGTTCATCGCGACCATGCGCGAGCTCGACGCCGAGCTGGCCGCGGCAGGCGAGGAGTTCGGCTCGATCCGCTCGCACCTGGGCGAGCAGCTCGACACGCTCGAGCAGACGACCGCGTGGATGCTGCGCACCGGCGCCACCGACCCGAACGCCGTGCTCTCGGGCTCGTCGCCCTACCAGCGCATCTGGGGCCTCGTCGTCGGCGGCTGGCTCCTCGCGAAGTCGGCGCTCGCCGCCCGCGGCCTCGACGCCGACGGCATCGCCGAGACCCAGCTGCCGCTCGCGCGCTTCTACGCCGAGCAGCTGCTGCCGCAGGCGGCCGGACTCGTCGGTGCGGCGACCGCCGGCTCGCGCGACCTCTTCGCGCTCGACGCCGCCGCCCTCGGCGACGCTGCGGCCCGCGGGGCTCGCGTCTGACGCGACACGACCGCACGACGATGCGCCCGCCCTTCCGGGGCGGGCGCATCGTCGTTCTCCCGGGGCGCTTCGGTCAGGGGTGCGGCGCGGCGAGCCGCATCGTCGCACCAGCCCGTGCGGCGAAGCCCTGCGCGGTGGCGGCGATCGTGCGTTGCATGACCTCGACCGCCGCGGTCGGCTCGACGTCGACCGGGCGCGCGAGGCTGATCGTGCGCGAGAGGGTGGGCGACTCGAGCCGCACCGAGCGCAGCCCCGGCCGATCGACGAGCACGAGCGCCGGCACGATCGCCACGCCGAGGCCGCGTTCGACGAACCGCAGCACGGCATCCATCTCCGCGCCCTCGAGGACGACCTCGGGCACGAGTCCCGCGGCCGCGAACGCGGCGTCGGTCGTGCTGCGCAGGTCGTAGGTCGAGCTGAACACGATCTGCGGCAGCGCCGCGACGTCGGCGAGCGCGATCGCCTCGCCGGTCGTGACCGGAGGCATCCCGGCCGAGGAGATCACCACGAGCTCCTCGACGAGCAAGGAGCTCACGACGAAGCGCCCGGAGTCCGCCGGCGCATCGGAGGTGGTGATCAGCGCGAGGTCGAGCTCGCCGCTCACGAGTTCGTCGAGCAATCGCCGCGACCCCTGCTCGGAGAGGTGCAGTTCGATGCCGGGATGGTCGGCGTGGAACGCGCTGAGGACCTCGGCGACGAGGCTGATGCAGAGCGTCGGCGTCGCCCCCAGCCGCACACGGCCGCGCTCGAGCCCGGCGAGCTCGGCGAGCTCGCGGCGCACCGACTCGGCGTCGGCGAGCATGCGCCGCGCGAGCGGCAGCAGCGACTCCCCCGCCGGCGTGAGGGTCGACCCGCCGCGGGCCCGGCGGAACAGCTCGGCGCCGAGGTCGTGCTCGAGCGCGGCGATCTGCCGGCTGAGCGTGGGCTGCGCGAGGTAGAGCTCTTCGGCGGCCCGCGTGAAGTTGCCGAATCGCGCGACGGTGACGAAGCCCTGCAGCTGCTCGAGGTTCACGTTCATACTCTACGTGCATCGTCATGACTACTCATATGCATTGGAGTAATCCGACGCACGCGCCTACCGTGGCTGCCATGACCACCCCCACGACCACCACCGAACGCCAGATCTCCACGACCGTGCTCGTGATCGGCACGGGCGGCTCGGGCCTGCGCGCGGCGATCGAACTCGCCGAGGCCGGCGTCGACGTGCTCGCGCTCGGCAAGCGCCCCAAGTCCGACGCCCACACCTCGCTCGCCGCCGGCGGCATCAACGCCGCCCTCGCCACGATGGACGCCGACGACAGCTGGCAGCAGCACGCCGCCGACACGCTCAAGGAGAGCTACCTGCTCGCCGACCCGCGCACGGTCGAGACCGTCACCAAGGGCGCGGCACGAGGCATCCAGGATCTCGAACGCTACGGAATGCCGTTCGCCCGCGAGGCCGACGGCCGCATCTCGCAGCGCTTCTTCGGCGCGCACACCTACCGCCGCACCGCGTTCGCGGGCGACTACACGGGCCTCGAGATCCAGCGCACGCTCGTGAACCGCGCGATGCAGCTCGAGGTACCGATCCTCGACACCGTCTACGTCACGCGCATCCTCGTGAACGACGACGGAGCGGTGTTCGGCGCATACGGCTTCGACCTCGAGACCGGCGCCCGATACCTCATCCACGCCGACGCGGTCATCCTCGCCGCGGGCGGCCACAACCGCATCTGGCGGCGCACCTCGTCGCGGCGCGACGAGAACACGGGCGACTCGTGGCGGCTCGCCGTCGAGGCGGGCGGCCGCGTGCGCGACCCCGAGCTCGTGCAGTTCCACCCCTCGGGCATCATCGAGCCCGAGAACGCCGCGGGCACCCTCATCTCGGAGGCCGCGCGCGGCGAGGGCGGCATCCTCACCAACGGCCTCGGCGAGCGGTTCATGGGCAGGTACGACCCCGAGCGCCTCGAGCTCTCGACCCGCGACCGCGTCGCCCTCGCCTGCTACACCGAGATCAAGGAGGGGCGCGGCACCCCGAACGGCGGTGTCTTGCTGGATGTCTCGCACCTGCCCCGCGAGACGATCATGCAGCGCCTGCCGCGCGTGTACCAGACCATGCTCGAGCTGCAGATGCTCGACATCACGAAGCAGCCGATCGAGATCGCGCCGACCGCGCACTACTCGATGGGCGGCGTGTGGGTGCGTCCCGACGACCACGGCACCGACGTGCCCGGGCTCTACGCCATCGGCGAGGCATCCAGCGGCCTGCACGGCGCCAACCGGCTGGGCGGCAACTCGCTCATCGAGCTGCTCGTCTTCGGGCGCATCGTCGGGCAGGCCGCGGCCGCGTACTCCGCGGCACTGCCGGCGCAGCGGCGTTCGGCCGCGGCGGTGCAGGTCGCGCGCGACGAGATCGCGGGCCTGCTCGCCGCGGACGGCGCCGAGAACGTGCGGGCGCTGCAGCGCGCCATCCGCGACACGATGACCGAGCATGCGGGCGTCGTCCGCGACGAGGAGGGCCTGCTCACCGGTCTCGCCGAGCTCGACGCGATCGAGGCGCGCATGACCGACATCGGCGTGCACCCCGACATCGCGGGCTTCCAGGACCTCGCGCACGCCTTCGACCTCAAGTCGGCCGCGCTCGCAGCCCGAGCCACGCTCGAAGCGGCGCTCGAGCGCCGCGAGACCCGAGGCTGCCACAACCGCAGCGACTACCCGTCCATCGACGAGTCGCTGCAGGTCAACCTCGTGTGGTCGCCCGCCACCGGGGTGGCCCGCGAGTCGATCCCGCCGATCCCCGAGGAGATCGCGGGGCTCATGCGCGAGGTGTCGACGGTCGGCAAGCTCGTCGAGTAGCGCGGACCCCGCGGCCGCCGCGGGCTACGCCGCGGCGGCCGCGAAGAGCGGTGCCACCACGAGCAGAGAGTCGGCACGGTCCAGCAGCCCTCCGAACCCCGGGAGCCAGGCACCGGCGTCCTTCACTCCGGCGTGCCGTTTCACCATCGAGGCGATGATGTCGCCGAGCGGGGCGCCGATCGCCGCGGCGAGCAGCAGCACCCAGCTGAACTCCCGGGTGACGGTCAGCACGGCCGCCGCGGCGAACGCCCCTCCCAGCAGCCCGGCGACGGTCTTGTTCGGCGACACCGCGAACGGGCGCAGGCGCGCCCCGGGCAGTCGTCCGAGGCTCTTGCCGACCGCCCAGCCGGCGACGTCGGTGATCGCGACGGTCAGGATCAACAGCGTCAGCTCCTCGTGGATGATCACCAGTTGCGCCGGCGCCCACACGAGCCACAGCATCCCGAACGCCGCGGCGGTGGCGCGAGGAAGGGCGGCCTCGGGATCTCGACCGAGCACGGGAAGCACCGTGGCGGCCAGCAGCGCGAACGGCAGCCACACGCCGACCGCTGCCGGGTTCACCGCCGCCAGCACCGGGGCGCACACCCCGGCGGCGATCAGCACCCCGAGATCGGCGGTTCGGAGACCCGCCAGCCTCACGTACTCCACGATGCACACCACGCTGACCGCGATGGCCACGAGGACGGCTCCGGCGACGCCGATCGCCTCCGCCGCGCCGACGATCACCCCGATGACCGCCCACGTCAGCCATCGGCTGCGGATGGTCGAGTTGCCGAAGATCAGGACGAGCGGCGCGGTGGCCACGAGCACGATGAGCCCGACGGTCGCAGGAACGCTCAGCCCGAGCCAGGTCATGCGTCGACCGATCGGAGGCTGCGCCGCGCCGCTCGGACGCGGGTCGCTGCGGTCGCCGTCGAACCGACGATGATCACGACCGAGCCGACGCCGACCACCGCGTCGACGGGGAACCAGGCGAACGCGACCGACATGAGGAACACCGTGAGGGTGCGTTCGGTCTTCCCGAACGGCCCGCCGTTGAAGCGCGGCGCCCCGGCGGCCGCCGCGGCCAGTGAGACGAACGTGGGCCACGCCGCTGCGGTCATCGCCACGAGTGCCGCCGCGAGCGCGGGTGCGGAGCCGGACCGCCAGGCGAGGACGGAGAGGGCGGCCAGCGGCAGCAGGTCCGAGAGGCGGTCGCCGATCTCGTTGAGGACGAACCCGAACGGGCGGCTCACGCCCCTGGCCCGGGCGACGGCGCCATCGAGATTCGCACCGGCGAGTCTCCCGACGAGTCCGATGAGGACGAGCGGCCACCATCCGACCAGGAGGCCCCCGGCTGCGGCGACGGCGAACGCGACGCCGACGGCCGTGAAGGCATCGGGCGACCATCCGCGGGCGACCGCGGCTCCGACGATGGGCTCGAGGCGCCGGGTGAACCACGGCTTCGCCGCGTACAGGCCGCGCGTCACGACCACCACCGGATGACGAGGCCGAGCCCGAGCGGGAACAGCGCGAGGCACACGGCCTGCACGGCACCGAGGCAGGGCTTCAGGTACCGGGAGAACAGCCCGCCGACGACCCAGCCGATCGCGCCGACGACCGCGATGCGACCAAGCCGAGGGAGCATCGCGGCGACGACGTCGAAGAAGTCCATTCGGAGCAACCCCGCGCCGTGGGCGTAGACCTTCACCGGGATGCCGTTGAACATCTGGTTCGCGAACGCGCTCGGCGGGTCGGCCGCGAGCTGGACGGCGGCCGCCGCGTGCATCCGGGGCGTGGTCAACGGGGTCGGAACGGGCACGCCGTGCGAGACCAGCCACCATGTGGTGAGGATGCCGGCGGCGGAGGCGATCGCGGTCGCCCCGATCATGATCGGGCCGCGCCAGGACCGCCCGACCGTGCAGACGAGCAGCAGCAGCGGCAGCTCCGCGACCAGCGGCCAGACGATGCCTTCCGCGTACGCCCACGCGGTGACGAGGGCCAGCCCCGATGCGGCGAACGCCATGCGGCGAACGCGGGCCCAGGTCCGGCCGGGGCGCTGGTGGGCGGGCTCCCCGATGAGCTCGTCGATGACGCCGAACGCGGCTGCGGCGGCTTCCTCGGCGTGCCCGGCGGCGACGGCGAACGGTTCGCCCCATCGCACCTCCACCGGCCGGCGACGGATGAGCCGTCGTTCCGCAGGAAGCAGGTCGCCGGTGCCGACCAGGCCGACGGGCAGGACGTTCGCGCCCGCGGCTGCCGCGAGCTCGAACGCGCCGCGCTTGAATCCGGCGAGCCTCGGCGTGCGACGGCGACTGCCCTCCGGGAACACCACGATGACGATTCCCGCGGCGACGGCCGGGGCGGCGGCGAGCAGATCCGTCATCCCCCGGCGATCACGCCGGATCGGCCAGATGCCGACCAGCCATTTCGCGACGAGCTTGTTCCGCAGCCTGCCGAACCAGTAGTCGGCCGCGGCGACGAATGTGACCGGTCGTGACCGGCCGAGCGTCGCGAGGAGGACGGCCGTGTCGGCGTGCGAGGAGTGGTTGGCGATGACGATCAGCGGCCCGGCCGGAAGCGGAGGTCTCCCCGCGAGCGGGACCGGGTCGGCCGTACCGGGGATCGTCGTGACCCCGTCGGTGACGAGCGAGAGGATCAGGCCCCAGAGCTTCGCCCGCCAGTACGATGCGAACCCCGTCCGGCGAACCCGCCGCGCGGTCGGCGGTGCGGGAAGGTGGAGGGAGGCGGTGTCGAGCACGTGCCGACTCCCGTCAGGCGTGCCGCTCTCGAGCCCGGCCGATGCCGATGATGGCGACGCCGAGCACGACGAACGCGACGAGGATGCCGGCGATGTACCCGAACGCCGAGCCGTACCCGGCGACGTGCGGGTCGAGGAACCCGTAGGGATACCACCAGGCCGTGCTGCCGTCGGGGTTGGCGACGCGTTCACCGCGGACCATCGTGTAGGCCGCCCATCCCAAGGGGTAGCTGACGATGACCGCGAGCGACCACCATGGAAGGGCACGGCGCCGGCTGGCGAACAGCAGGTCGATCACGAAGGCGATCGGCAGGACCACGTGCAGCGTCTCGGTGGCCCACTGGTCCATGAACGCGACCCAGCCGGGGTCGGTGGCGGCGATCGGAGCGGGATCGCCCCGCAGCAGCACGTTGAACACGATGCCCAGGAGGATGACGGGCCCGGTGACCGCCGCGATCGCGAGGGCGATCCCGATCGGCTCCGGCGATCGGCCGGGGTGCCGCATCGTCCATCGCGCCGCGATCGTGAGCACGACGATGCTGAGGATCGACGACACGATCGTGAAGAGGCTGAAGTAGTTCGCCAGCACGTCACTGCGATCCTCACCCGTGCGCATCGCGCGGTCGATGTTGACCAGGAGCCCGGCGATGACGCCCGAGCTCGCGATGCAGGCGACGATCATCCTGAACCATACCCAACGCATGAGACCCCTCCCCCGGGTTCGACGCGACCGTGTTCGGTTGAGGAAGTTGTAGTCCTCTCGCGGCTCGGGCGCGCAAATCTTGGCGCGAAAGCTGAGGAATCCTTGGCTGAAGTGGCCGGCGATTGTGCACGAGGTCCAAGCCTCCCCCCGAACGGGTGGGAGACGACGAAGGGCCGGATGCCCGAGGCATCCGGCCCTTCGCTCTCGATCAGTACTTCGAGATCGTGACGTAACCCGGCGAGCCCGAGGCCGGCTTCTCGACGTAGCAGCCGGCGTCGTACGCGGCCTGCCAGGCGGTGCGCTTGGCCGCGCTCGAGCTCGCGTACGCGAAGTTGACCTGGCCCGCATACGAGCAGAGCGTGTTCCAGGTGTTGCGCCCGACGATGCCGTCGGAGGTGATGTAGACCCAGCTCTGGAACTTGCGGACCTGCGACTCGGTGGCGGGGCCGAACGAGTTGTCGACGGCGAGCGCACTGCCCAGCCCGTACGCGGACTGGACGCCGTTCAGCATGCGCTGGATCTGCCCGACGCAGGTCGAGTAGCCGCCGCGCGAGTACACGTACGCGGTGCACCCCTTGCCCGACGTTCCGCTGTACGCGTTCGCCGCGGTCGCCGGCGCGACGGCGCAGAGCCCCGCGATCGCGAGCGCGACCGCGCCCCCGGCGATGCCCTTCCTGAGCTTCTTGATCATCTGCGTACTCCCCGTTCGTTTCGGCGGGCACCTCGACGGCACCCGGTCTGCTCGGCGCAACTGCGCGTGCACCGATCAGACCACGACTCGGGAGGTCGGCAGAATGGGCAGCACTCCCCATCGCCGGCGTACGCCGGGGCGGGCGACGGCCCATACGATGTTCCGATGGCGCTCTTCGATCACATCGGCATCTCCGTCGACGACCTGGCCCGTTCCACCGCGCAGTTCGACCCGGTGATGCAGGCGCTCGGCTGCACGCGGCAGGACGCGGAGAGCAGCGTCGCCTGGTACCGCGGCGAGGACGAGCTGATCCTCTTCCCCGCCCGCGAGGCCGGCAGCGGCCCGCACCGCCACGGCCGGGTCGGCTGGCAGCACCTCGCCTTCGCCGTCGACTCGCGCGCCGAGGTCGACCGGCTGCACGCGGTCGCCATGGACGCCGGCTGGACGGCGGTTCGCGAGCCGAAGCCCTACCCGCGCTTCAACGACCGCTACTACGCGTCGTTCATCGAGGACGAGAACGGCATCCGCCTCGAGTTCATGCACAACCCGCCCCGAGAGCCGGCCGCGGACTAGCGACCCTGGCGCTTCTTGTACGGCTTCGGCTTCCCCTTCACCACCGGGGCGCGGCCCTTGCCCTTCGACGCCTTGGCCTTGCCGCCGGCCGGCACGACGGGCTTCTCGGCCGGCGGAGGCGCCGCGGCGATCTCCTCCCGCGCCGTCCCGAGCAGGAGGGTTCCGGCCTTGGTCAGGCGGGTTCTGCCGCCGTCGCGTGCGAAGAGCGGCGAACCGACCTCGTGCTCGAGCTTCTCGATCGAGGAGTAGAGCGAGGGCAGCGGGATGCCGAGGGCCTCAGCCGCCCGCGGAAAGTGCAACTCCTCGGCAACGGCGACGAACCGGACCAGCAGGGTGATGTTCACATGTGCCCCTCATCGTTCATCCCCGCTCAGGATACGGGGGTCGGCCGGTGCCGCAGCACCGTTCACGCGGCCAGCGCGGCAGCCACGGCCGCTCGAAGCGCGGGGACGGTCTCCTCCTCGAACCACGGGTTGCGCTGCTGCCAGGCGATGTTGCGCGGCGACGGGTGGACGACCGGGAACGTCGCGGGCAGGTAGTCGCGCCAGTGCCGCACGGTCTCGGTCAGCGTCGGCTGCCGGTCGGGCAGGTAGGCCCGCTGGGCGTGCGCGCCGACGAGCACCGTCAGTCGCAGGTTCACGAGTTGCTCGAGGAGCGGCGGGTGCCACCTGGCCGCGACCCCTCGCCGCGGCGGCAGGTCGCCCGAGGCGGCCTTGCCGGGGAAGTAGAAGTCCATCGGCACGATCGCGAATGCGCTCGGGTCGTGGAAGGTCTCGCGGTCGACGCCGAGCCAGCGAGTCAGGGTGTCGCCGCTCGCGTCGTTCCACGGGATGCCCGACTCCTGCGCGCGCCGCCCCGGCGCCTGGCCGATGAGCAGGACGCGCGACTCGGGTGCGGCGGCGAAGACGGGTTGCCAGCCGAGCGCGGTGAACTGCGCGTTCTCGGGGTCGGCGACGATCGCGTCGCGGATCCGGTCGATCTCGTCGGTCATGGTCGCTCCAGACCACGTCGAGGCAATTAACTGTTGACTTATATAAGTCGTGATGCAAATATGAGGTCATGCACGCGCTCGACGTCCTCGGTGATCCGGTTCGCCGGCGCATCCTCGAACTGATCGCCGACGGCGAGTCGCCCGCCGGCGAGGTCGGCGGGGTCATCCAGGCCGAGTTCGGCATCTCGCAGCCGGCGGTCTCGCAGCACCTGCGCGTGCTCCGGGAGTCGGGGTTCGTGACCGTGCGCCCCGATGGGGCACGTCGGCTCTACGCCGTCGACCCCGCGCCGCTCGCGCAGGCCGACGCCTGGTTCGACGGCTTCCGGCGGTTCTGGCAGCCGAAGCTCGACGCCCTCGGCACCGAGCTCGCGCGCGGCCGGCTCGCGCAGCGCAAGGCGGCCGAACCGCAACGGGGTGGAGATGCCTCGGCCGCGGCATCCGCACCGGATCGGCCTGAGGACGAGGCCGGCACCGATTCGGACGACGACTGAACGAAGGAGTATCGACATGGTTGACGTGAACGCCCAGCTCGACGCCGTCACACGCAGCATCGAGACGAAGGAGGTCGACGGCGCGCTCGCCTACGTGCAGCAGCTCGCGCAGACCTACCCCTCCCCCATCGACGACGTGTGGGACGCGGTGACGAGCGTCGAGCGCATCCCGCGCTGGTTCCTGCCGGTCTCGGGCGACCTGCGCCTCGGCGGGCACTACCAGCTGGAGGGCAACGCGGGCGGCGAGATCCGCACCTGCGCACCGCCGCGCGACGGCGCGGCCGGCTATGAGGTCACTTGGGGCATGGGGGTCGGCGAACCCGCGATCGTTCGGGTGCGCCTGACCGAGGTGGATGCCTCGCACACACGCCTCGAACTCGAGAACGTCGCCACCGCGGCGAGTCTGCCCGACGGCATGTGGGAGCAGTTCGGCCCGTCGGCGACCGGCATCGGATGGGACCAGGGGCTGCTCGGCCTCGCGCTGCACTTCTCGGGCGGCGAAGACGGCATCTCGCCCGAGGAGGCCCCGGCCTGGGTCGCCTCCGACGAGGGCAAGGCGTTCATGCGTCGCTCGGCTGACGCGTGGGCGGAGGCGCACGAGCGCGACGGGGTCGCGGCCGAGGTCGCGAAGGGTGCGGCCGATCGGACGTATGCGGCGTACACCGGGGAGGTGCCGGCACCCGCGATGGAGTGAGCGCTCGGCCTCGCTGTCGGATGCCCGGCCTAGGCTCGCATCGTGCCCGACCTCGACGATGTCCGCCGCACCGCGACCCGGCTGCCCGGCAGCGAGGAGCGGGCGACGACCGGCGGCGCCGCCTGGTTCGTGCGCGGCAAGCTGTACGCGTGGGAGTGCCACCCGTGGCCGAGCATTCCCGACGACGTGCGCGAGATCATCGCCTCCGAGCTCGTCGTCGGCGTGAAGGTCGCCGACCCCGTCGACGCGCTGGCGCTTCGCGAGATGGGGCCCGAGGTCTTCCTCGGCACCACGACCCGCTGGGGCGAGCCGAAGGTCGCATTCCGCATGGCGCGCATCGACGTCGACCATCTCGCCGAGCTCGTGACCGAGGCGTGGCGCGTCCAGGCTCCGAAGTACCTGCGGCGCGAGTTCTTCGGCGACGACGCGTAGCGGCAGCGGGTTCGGACGCCCGACTCGGCCGAGCGTCATGCCGGTCGCCGTGGTCAGTGCTGCGGAGGGCGCTCGGCCAGCAGCCGGTCGAGCTTGCCCTGCACGTCCTTCAGCACCGCGAGCAGCTCGGCCGTCGACGGGTCGTCGTCGTCGAGCCGGCTGACGAGCAGTTGGCCGTTGGGCTCGAGCTCGGCCTTCCGCACGTCGGTGACGTCGGTCACGCCGGCATCCTGCAGCGCGATCATGAGGTCGGACTGCGTGAAGCGCTCGCGGCGGAGCGCCTTTTCGTCGATCACGCCGTCGCGCACGAGCACCGAGGAGTTGCCCGACACCACCTCTTGCGCCCGCCGACTTCGGAAGAACAGGTAGGCGATCGCCCCGTTCAGGAGGAACAGCGCCGCCGCGCCGATGATCGCCCCGGTCACGCTGACGTCGTCGCCGATCAGGCCGTTCTGCACGGCGTTCGAGACGAGCAGCAGCACGATGAAGTCGAAGGTCGTGAGCTGCGCCATGAGCCGCTTGCCGCTCAATCGCAGCGCGACGACCAGAAACGCGTACAGCACGATCGTGCGCAGCAGCTTCTCCCACACGGAGAGGTCGAACGAGAACATCGAGTCCCACATGGGTCAATGATGAACCGCCGCGTCGCTCAGGGGAACGCCCGTCGTCATGCGGGCGCAGCGGCCGGTAGCCTGAGCCTCCCAGTCGATCGCAAGAGGAGTTCTCGTGAGCATTCAACGCATCCAGCCCGGCCCGCGCATGAGTCAGGCCGTGATCCACGGCGACACCGTCTACCTGGCCGGGCAGGTCGCAGAAGGCGAGTCGGTCGCCGAGCAGAGCCGCGCTGCCCTCGCCCGCATCGATGAGACGCTCGCGGCCGTCGGCAGCGACAAGTCGAAGCTGCTCAGCGCGACGATCTACCTGGCCGACATCGCGACGTTCGCCGAGATGAACTCGGTGTGGGACAGCTGGGTCGACTCCGACAACCCTCCGGCACGCGCCACCGTCGAAGCGAAGCTCGCGACGCCCGACTACCTCGTGGAGTTCTCCGTCATCGCGGCGATCTGATCGCACGAGACGACGAGGGCCCGGTCGTCCTTCTACTTCTCAACGTCATTCGGTGGGGTGCTCCAGCCCGGCCGCCCCGGCCGTCGATTGCGCTGGCCACGGCTGCGGCTCTCTTCGTCCGCCTCTTGCGAGACGACGAGCATTCGATCTCCCCACGGTCCCTCTTCTCGATCGGCGTGCAGCCGTCGGCCTCGATCCGAGTTCCGCGTCGAACCTACCGTTGCGTGCCTCCTCGACGGTACGCGCTGACGGCCTCGGCGAGACTGAACCCGGCAGCGCCTGCAGCGTCGGGGCTGATCCGCACCTCGCTGCCGAGCAGCCTCCGTGCCGCCGCGTGGTCGGCCGGACGATCCACCGATTCCACGACCGTCACGCGGTCGCCGGCGAAGTGCAGCACCGAGAAGCCCCGCGGGCCGTCCACTCGAACCGCAGCATCTTCACGGCCGGTCGGCACTCCGGCGATCTGCAGCTTCGATCCGAACTGCTCGCTCCAGAACCACGGGACCGCGTCGTAGCTATGCGGCGCACCGACCAGCCGTGCGGCGACAGTGCGTGCATGGTCGGCGGCGTTCTGCACCGACTCGAGTCGTCGTCGCCCGTCACTGACCGGGAATGACGCGCAGTCGCCGATCGCCGAGATCGACGGGTCGGAGGTGAGCAGGGTGTCATCGACCTCGATGCCGTTCCCGACCGCGAGGCCGGAGTCCCTGGCCAAGTCGTCCTCGGGCAGAACTCCGACACCGACGACCACGAGGCGAGCCGCGATGCACGTGCCGTCGGACAGTTCCACCTCACGGACCCTCCCGTCGCCCAGCAGTGCAGCGACACCGACACCGCAGCGCACGATGACGCCGTGCTCCGCATGCAGCTCTTGGAAGTGTGCCGAGATCGGGGCGGAGACTACCCGCGACATCACCCTGTCCAGCGCCTCGACCACGGTGACGCGGCAGCCGTGCTTTGCAGCCGCCGCGGCGACCTCCAGACCGATGAAGCCTCCGCCGATCACCACGACGCCACCACCCCGCGCGAGCTCGGCGCGCAGGGTCTCGGCGTCCTCTGGTGAACGCAGCTCGGCGATCCCCTCCTGATCGATCCCGGGAATTCCCGGTCGGCGATTGCGCGCGCCGGTGGCAAGGACCAGGTGACCGTAGTCGAGTCCGTCCCCCTTGGTGAAGGAGAGGCGGCGGCGTGCGCGATCGATCGACGCCACCCGCCCCCGGCGGAGCTGGATGCCGCGTTTCTCGAAGAAGTCCGCAGGGCGGAACTCCAAACCAGGCGGGGAGTCCGACGACGCCGTGAGGTAGGCCTTCGAGAGCGGCGGCCGCTGCACCGGGACACCCGGCCGAGGATCGATCAGGACGACGGGATCCTCGCCGCCGAGCTCCCGGTAGGCGAGCGCGAGATGGAACCCGCCGTGACCGGCGCCGACCACGACGACCGGGGCGGTCACTGCTCCTCCGGAAGTTCGACCGCCATGCCGGCGAGCTCCACGCTCATCCGGATCTGACAGCTCAGGCGGCTGTTGGCTCGGCGCTCCGAGGCCGCGCACTGGAGCATCCCGTCCTCGTCCTCCGCCATCGGGGGAAGCCGATCGACCGCGTCCGTGGACACGTAGACGTGACAGGTGGCGCACATCGCATTGCCCCCGCACTCGCCGACGATGCCGTCGATGTCCTCGTCGATCGCCGCCTGCATGAGGCTGCTCCCGACGGGGACGTCGACGATGAACTCCTCGTCGCTGCGGCGGTAGATCACGTTCGGCACGGTGCCATCTCCTTCAGCTCGCGGCCGACTCGGCCCGGACCCTGGTCCGCATGGTCCCACGTCCCTCGATCGAGGCCTCGATGAGGTCCCCGTCGCGCAGATACACCGGCGGATCCTGCTGAAATCCGCATCCCGGTGGAGTGCCCGTGAGCAGGATGTCACCGGGGCGGAGCTCCATCGTCGCGCTGACCGACGCGATGAGCGCAGCGACGCCGACACTCATCTGAGATGTGGAGGCGTCCTGGCGCCGTTCGCCGTTCACGCTCAGAGACATCCGCACATCTCCCGCGTCCGGAAGCTCGTCTGCCGTCAGGATCCACGGTCCGGTCGGGCAGAAGGTGGGGAACCCCTTCGCGCGGGCGATCTGGAACAGCAGGGGGTGCGCCGCGCCCGCGCCGAAGGCCACGTCACGGGCGGATACGTCGTTGGCAACCATGTACCCCGCGATGTGGTGCGGGGCGTTCTCCACTGTGATGCGTCGGCCGCCGCGTCCGATGACGACGGCCAGTTCGACCTCATAGTCGAGCTGCTGCGTCTCCGGCGGCAGCAGCACATCGTCCTCCGGGCCACTCACGCTCGTGACCGTCTTGAGGAAGACCACCGGCTCACCGATCGGCGGTGCCGCCCCCAACACGTCGTTCCCGTGCGAGGAGAAGTTGAACCCGATCGCCGCGACGGTGGAGGGCCGGGCGATCGGCGCGCCGAGCCTCACGTCCGACCGCGCGATCAGGGCGTCTGGATCGGGCGTGCGCAACGCCGCGGACAGGAACGGCGCGATGGCCGGCCAGGATCCCAGAAGCTCCGCCCAGTCCCCGGACCGGATCCCGTGGGCGGCGAGCACGGGCGCGACGGGCAGGAGCAGCTCGTCGTCGATCATCACCGCCGGCTGCTCGCCACCGCGTGGCCCGTAACTGACGAGCCTCATCGGATGCTCCTCGTGCGGGAGATTGCGGCGAGCGATCTCGCGAGGTCGGAGAAGACGCGGGGGTCGAGCCCAGTGCGCTCGCGCCACTTCCCCAGCCGATAGGACACGGAGTTCGCGTGCAGTCGCAGCAGCTGGCCGGCCCCGGCGAGCGAGAAGCCGGCATCGGCGAAGGCGACGACGGCGTCGGCGAGCTCGGGGCTGTCCACCGCGACCGCTGACGGCCGGGCGAGGAGGGGCCCGAGGCGCTCCGATTCGTCCACGAGCATCGCGAAGAACCAGGCGTCGGCGAAACGGACCACGGCGCGGTCCCGTTCCTCGGCGACGCGCAGCGCGCGGGTCGCGTCGGCGATGCTCTCACGGATGCCGTCGATCCCTGGGCGCGTCAGGCCGACGCCGAGCGGCGCATCCTCGACGATCTGCTGGGCGGCGACGATGATGTCGTCGACCTCCATGCCCTGGGAGATCATGATCGCGAGACCTGCGCGGGCTCCGATCTGGACGATCCCGGGCAAGCGACGTCCGGAGCGCTGGAGGGCGGCGGTGGCGTCCCGGGTCCAAGCCCTCCGTCGTCCGACGAGCACGACGAACTCGCCGTCGGGGTCGTAGGAGAGCTCCCGGAGCACCTCCGCGGCTCCATGCGCGCGACGAGGGTCCTCGAGCACGTCGAAGAGCTGCGCGCGGAGCTCCTGCTCCCTGGCGTCCCTCCCGCCCTGCTGGTCGACGTACGCGTCGACGACCGCCTGGCTCATCTCCTGGGCCCACGAAGCCATCGGCTCGACAAGCTCCACGAGAAGACGCTCGGACGCAGACGGCGATGCGCGGAACGTGTCCCACAGTCCGCGGTGCGCGAAGTGGAACGCTGCCAGCACGTCGTAGACGGGCATGCCGTAATAGGCCCGTCTCCGGGCCGACGCGCGGATCATCTGCAGCCGCGCCGGCTGCGGCAGCTCATGACGGCGCAGGCTCTCGGACATGCCTCCCAGGAGCTCGCGCACCGTGCGGATCTGTTCCGGTGCCGGGAGAGCGACGTATGACGGGAGTTGGTCGCGGATCTCCACGACGAGCCGTTCGGCCAGCGCGTCGAGCTGCTTCTCGACATCATCCCAGAAGGTCTCGGCCTCGGCCGCTGTCGGGAGGGCTTCGAGGTGCCGGGTCGCCGACTTCCGGCGCTGATTGTCTCCGCTCACCATGCCGGCGCCTCATCTCGGTGTCCGATCGGGAAGTCTGGGGCATGCGCGCGCACCCACTCAGCGATCTCGTCGCCCGTCGCGAGCCACACCCGTTCATCTGCGTCCAGCAGGTCGAGCAGACGGCCGACGGCCTCCACCTTCTCCGGAGAGTCCTGCCAAGGCACGTGGAAGACGAACGCGAGGCACCCTCCTGCTGCCACGGCGTCGTCGATCAGGCCACGGTATGCATCCAGCATCTCGTCGGGGCTCACCGCGTCGTCGCCTGGCGGGCGGCGCAGCCGGGTGAAGCCCGGAATATAGTAGGCGCCGTCCACCGCCTGCCACGGGTACGGGAGCAGCGCGAGATCGTCGTCGGTGCCGAACGACGTGCCCGCAAGCGACACGTAGCTGAACCCGGCATCCCGGAGCACGCTGAGGGAATGGTCGCCGAGCAGTCCGGCGGGCGGACGTGCACCCTGCGGACGGATCCCCGAGCGCTCGAACGCCGCGAGGCTCTTGCGAATCGACTCCGCGACGTCCTCGGCTGAGGTCAGGTACCACGGCTCGTGCAGCCATCCGTGCCACCCCACCTCATGCCCGGCTGCGAGGATCGATCGCACGGCGTCGGGATAGACATCGAGGTTCCAGGCTTCTACGAAGAAGGTCGCGCGGTGGCCCCGCTCGGCCAGCATCGCGAGGAGCGCGGGGAGCTCCTCGGTGACGCTGTGGTGTCCGCCGACGGGAGCGTCGAGCGGAATCTGTCCGACCTGCATCTCAGCGGCCTCGCCGAGATGATCGAATGTGACGCTCACCGCTGCCCGCCGTGCATCGGGGCCCCAAACGCCGGCCATCACGCACCCCTCGGGGCTACATGCAGCCGGCCGATGACCGGGAAGGTCAGATCTGGGAAGCGCAGGATCCGCTCCTCGCGCAACTCCATCTTCGGAAACCTCCGCGGGAGTTCGCGCAGGAAGATCTCGCCCTCCAGCCGGGAGAGCGGGGCGCCGAGGCAGTAGTGCCCTCCTGCGGTGAACGCGATGTGCTTGTTCTCCGTCCGCCCCACGTCGAAGAGATCAGGATGCTCGAATCGCGCACCATCACGGTTGGCGGCGGCGAGGCCGAGGAGCAGATGGTCGCCCTGCGGGATGGGGATGCCGTTGAGTTCGAGACCGGGACCGGCATGGCGCCAGATGAAGTGCACCGGGGAGTCGTAGCGGAGATTCTCCTCCCACGCAGACGGGGCGAGGTTGCTGTCGGCGGCGAGGCGGGCGTACTGGTCGGGATGTCGCAGGAGCGAGTGCACCGCGTTCGTCATCGCCACCATCGTGGTGTGGTAGCTCGCTATGAAGAACCCGACGAGCGTGATGACCAGTTCGATGCGCGAGAGGCGCTCACCGTCCGCCTCGGCGTTCAGCAGCGCGCCGACCGCATCGTCGTCGTCCAGGGTGCCGCGCAGCCTGTCGACGAGGTCGCCGATGTAGTCGATGTAGAACTGCGCCGCCTCGTCGGCGTCGGCCAGCTGCTGCGGCGTTGTCGCTCTGGCTCAGCACGGGGTTGAGGGCCGGCATCCGCTGGAGCACCGTGTCGGCATCCCCCATCGGGGCGTGCAGCAGTCGGCAGGCGATCATCGCAGGGATCCTCGCGGCGTACTCGTGGACGAAGTCGACCTCGTCGCCGAGGTCATCCAGGCGGTCCAAACCGGACACGATGATCTCGTCCACCCAACCCCGCATCGCCTTGATCGAACGCGGGGCGAACGCCGGTGAGGCGAGCTTCCGCAGGCGCGTATGCGTGGGCGGATCCATGTTGGGGAGCGAGTACCGGTAGAACTCGGAGGCCGGGCCGTCGCCGACGTGCTCCGGAATGGCCCCGGGTCGGGGCTCGACCATGCAGGTCGGGTCCTTCAGCACCCGCTCGACCTCGGCGAACCTCGTGATCAGCCAGGACGGACGGCCGTTCACGGTGGTCCGCACCACGGGCGAGCTCTCGCGGAGCTCGCGATAGGCCGCGAAGCGATCTGCGGCGAACGAGGGGTCGGCCGCATCCAGCTGGACCACATCGGGTGAAGTCATGAGCATCTCCGCATTGAGAATATGGACGGGCCCGTCGGGTGCCCGTCGCCTTTCTCCGAGCGTACGAAGGACGAGCGAAGAATTGCTTTCCGATTCCCCGAACCTACGACCTAGTCTTCGTGGTTTCCACCATCAGCTCAGGATGCGAAATCTTCAGAAGGCCCGCGGACCCGAAGGCCGCCCATTGCTCGCTGGGCGCCCGACATGCTGCGGATTACGTTCCGAGTCGTCAGGGGGCTGAGCCCTTCTCGGCGCGGAAGTAGTAGTTCCAATGCAGCTTGCAGCCGGGGTTGAACGGCGCCGCGCAGGAAGGACACGCGTGCACGCGGGCGTACTCGGCGATCGTCAGCACCGTCCCGCAGACTCCGCAGAGCACCGCCGGTTCGTGAGATCGCTCTGCCGGCCACTGTTCGGCCGGGTGGTCGACCGCGTCACGATGACACAGATGACAGGGATAGAAGTCGCCGCAGCACCGGAACTTGATGGCGATGACATCCAGCTCGGTTCGGTAGTGAACGCAGCGGGTCTCGGCGTCGACGACCGCCCCATGCACCAGCGGCCGCACGGACATCCCCGAACCGTGCTCGAGATCGTCTCGAGGATCTCTGACGCCGGTGATCTTCACACGAGTGAGCGTACCCGGGCCCCGCGTACGCGGATCACGAACGGACCCACCGTACGTCACCAACGAGGGGTGGATGCCGCGCGGCATCCACCCCTCGAATGTTCGAAAGCGACCGAACCCCTAGAAGTCCCAGTCCTCGTCTTTCGAGTTGTCTGGCCCGGAATCCTGCGGAACGCGGTGCGGAGTCGGTCACTCGTGCCACCTGCGTGCCATCTGTTCAGGATCGCTCGATGAGGTACCCGGCGCAGATGGATCGTGCTGCACCTAGTCTATTTGGCCAACCCCAACCTCGGGACAGGGTTCCGCTGGCCCAGCGGTGAACAGGCTGATCCCCGTCAAGGGCTGAAGATCCCCGATGTCGGCCCAGAACAAGAAGCACGCGCAACTAGATCTCTCCTCTTTCGCGAACTGCACCGCAGCAACGACGCCGTGGTCCCGAACACCTGGTTGAGACGCCGGCACGCGTCGAGTCGTACAAATCGCATTATAAAACCGGTCGCACGGCATGCTAATCTTCGCGGCGGAGCCGGGGGCGGGCTCCGATACCCGAAATCAAGTGGAGTACCCGTGCCATCGTTTGAGCGCCCCGTTGAGCGGGCATTAGTGCATCGCCAGTCAACGAGCGAAGTCTGGCCAACAGACTTCGAACGCCAACGTCAGGACAGCTTTCGTGTGGCGCTGCAATGGCCTCGAAGTCATGCCTTCTTCACCACACTGCCGCCCGACTCGGCTGTGATGGCCGAGACAATCCGGCAAGTGACGATCCTGACCTGCCATCTGGGGTACGACGTTCCGCTCGACTGCCGGTTCCTGATGACTGGGCTCGGCTTCGAATTCCGCTCGACCGAACGTGGCGCGGGCGAGTGGAGCGCGCTCGAAGTAACCGCAATTGTGCATGGATCGGACGTTCGTCGGACCGCCCGTGGCGAACTGCGAAGCGCTCGGATGAGTATTGATATTGTCGGGCCGGACGGAGTGATCGCGGTCGGGCACGGTGACGCGCTCCTAGCCGGCGTCACCGCGTACCGGAGGATGCGCGGACCGAACGCTGACGCTACTCCCCCTCGACGCACAATCGATCCGGTGTCACCAGCGAGGGTTGGTCGAACTCGGACCGCCGACGTCGCCGTTGCCGAAACGGATGGCGGTCTCCAGGTCCTCGTGGACCATTCCCACCCGGTGTTCTTTGAGCACTCACTCGACCATATTCCTGGTGTCGCGCTCATCGAGGCTTGCAAGCAGGCTGCCTGCCTATTTGTGAAGGACCCGTCAGTCGATCTTCAGCGATTCGAGGCGAGCTTTCACCGCGTGGTCGAGTTCAACGCTCCCGCCACGATGAACGTCACCTCGGACAGCGCGGGTCTGAGCTTCACAGTGGCGCAGGGCGGGACGGTCGCGATGGAGGCGTCAGCACGCCTTAGCGCTTCCGGCGACGTCGTGGTTTCGCGGTGAAGATACGCTCGGCCGACGCGAGCGACGCCTCGAGACGGTCTGGGGGACTGATAGCGGTGAGAAGGATCTGCCACATCTCGAGGACCCGCTCCGGCAAGTCTTTTCGGCCGGTGAATGTCTCTGAGACCAACTGGACACCAGTGAAGGCAGGGATGATGAACCGGGCAAGCCGATCAGCCGGGATTCGGCCGGTTGTTTCGCCTTCCTCAGCGGCTTGCTGTGCGAGATCCTCGAAGGTCTCCATCCAGTCGCGGTACGGATCCTGGAGCGGGGTTTCGAACGTCGATGTGTCAGTGGTGAGCCGGATGCCTGCCCGGACAATCGGATCGTCTACCAGTCGAGAGGCGAGATCCATGCAAAGTCGCATCATCTTCTCCACAGGGCTGCTGTCCGACGTCACAATCTCAGCTGCAGCTTCGCGCGTGATCCGGTGCTGCTCCTCGACAAGAGCCCGCGCGATGTCTTCCTTGGACTGGAAGTGGAAGTAGAGCGCCCCCTTGGTGACCCCGGCCGCGTCGCCAATGTCGCCGAGGGTCGCGTTCGCATACCCAGAGCGCCGGATAACCTCGGCAGCGCCGAGCATGATGTTCTCGCGTGTGACTCGTGCTCGTTCCTGCTGAACCATCGGCCTCCGCTGCTTGACGTCCCAACTCAACGCCCAATCGTATCGAAAATCCCAACAAGGCCCCTCGGAGGACGCCATGCCGCTTGACGACCGACCAACCCTCGCTGTGATCGGCGCCAACGGTTTCATCGGCGGCTCCGCGCACCGGGCAGCGACCAATCAAGCAGGCTGGCAGGCGCGCCCGGTCGCCCGGAGCGGCATCGAGAGCGACGCGGTCGCAGATGTCCGCGACAGACAAGCATTGCAGGCCGCGCTCGCTGGGGCCGACGTGATCATCCATGCCGCCAGTTACATCGGCAACGACCCGACCACCTGCGCCGACGTAAACGTCCAGGGCACCTTGAACGTCACCGCCCAAGCCGCTGCCGAAGGTGCCCGGCTCATCTATCTCAGCACTGCCGCCGTCTACGGCCGAGGCCCGCATGAGATGGTCATTGAGGGCGCGCTGCCCGCTCGCCCCGCGTCACCGCGCAGCGCGAGCCGGGCCGACGCTGAACGGATCGTGCTCGACCACGGCGGCATGGTTGTTCGTCCTCACTTTGTGGCCGGCGTCGGCGACCGGTGGGTGGGTCCAGGCATCCTCGCCCTGACGCGAGCGCTCGGCGGGCTCGTCGACGACGGCATCGCCCGTCACTCCGTGATTGAGGTCGGGATGCTCGGTCAGCTGCTCGTCTCGCTCGCGATCGCCGGGCATGGGAGCGCAGGCGTGTTTCACGCGGCCAATCTGGCGCCGCTCACCACCCGCCAGCTGTGCGAGGCGCTATGGCCGGATGCCCCGCCGCTCAGGAGCGTTTCCGCGTCGGAGGCTGCTCGCGCAGCCAACGAGCTCCCCGTTCTCAAGCACGCGCTCGACCTGCTCGCGACCGATCACACGTTCGACAGCCGAGCCGTGTCTGCCGCGACTGGAGTCGCGTTTGACGATCCGTTCGAGCTGCCCCAAGCTGCGCTCGATTGGTACTGGGCGTTGCGATAGGTTGCCCACATAGTCACATTTTGGTGGTCACGAGCGGCCTGGGTCGTTGCGCAGCTAGACGATCGCCCGGGCCGGGCCGACGAGGATAGAGACTGCGAGCGGCAGGAGCCCACCGCGGAACCATCACCCCCGTGACAATGCTCGCGGTGGTGTGGTCCAGGATCGGCTCTAGCAATGCGACTCGCGCTTCCGCGGCTTCGGCGTCGAGCGCTCCTGCAGCGCCGGTCGAACTACTTGGGCCCAATGAGATCGACTACCGCAACCAGTCGCGCCCCTACTTGTAGAACCGGTAGGCGGGATCAGGACAGAGCTCCAGTAGTTCCGCGTCCTTGGCCGCGGAGGTTTGAGAACTCGTGTAGACCTCCAAGTACGGCAGCCAGAGTTCTCCGGACCCGCGGTACTGCTCGATCCAAGTCTCCACGGACGGTGGCTCGCTGATCACGTAGCCCTGCTCGATCAAGCACTCGCGCGTTTCAAGCTCGAGTGCGTACCGCTCCCGAATGCCGTCATCGGATATCTCTGGAATCGGATACTTCGCGATGGCTTGATCCGAGCACGCATCCAGATCGTCTCGATATCGATCGGACTGCTCCGGCGGCACCTCACCGCCTATCGAGCCGTCTTCATTAAGACCGAGGCCCAGCCACCCGCCGTCGACCATGCAGTCAAAGGTCGCGATTCCAACCAGTTGGGTGTACGTCTGACCATGAATGAGGCCGTCATCACCCACCTCGTCAAGATAGCTGTAGTCGGGCTCCGCCGAAGCGGTATGCTCTGTCGACGGCACGGGGGTGCTCGCATGCGAAACGCACCCCGACAGAAGGATCACGCCGCAGAACAGGAACCCTGTCGCCGCTGTGCGACCCGAGATGCCCGGCGCTTGCGCACAAAACATCCTCTCCTCCACTGCGAACGAATGGCGTCTCGTCGGGATGAGTGTGGTTCTGCCGCAGTAGAAACCGTTCGCCGGATCTGGGCAGAGAGCTTTCAATCAATCGGCCCGCTCTACCCCCACACGCCGGAGTCGGCGCCAGGCAGCATCGAGCATTCTGCTTGGAGCTCGTCGAAAGCTCGTGCACCAGCCGGTGTGCCGGTGTCTGTTACATCGGCATACGGATCCCAGGTCATCTGGTAATAGTCCTCCACGAACTTCCCACGCGATGGGAGCTCAGCCATTGTCTGGCCGTGATCATCGAAGCAGGCCCGCAGTTCTACATCGTAGAAGTCATACAGGCGTTCCCGCTGTGTCGTATCGAGGGGACGCAAGTACTTCGGATCAGTGGGATAGCTCGCTTCGCAGACATAGGCGTCAAGTGCGTAGGCGGTCTCCTGTCCGCTTGGCATCGGGTCGTCACTCCCATACCCCCCTGCGCTCGCCTTGACGTTCCAGCCACCCCGCTCATTCATGCATGCGGCTATGGCCTCGGCGCCTTCGATCAGGTCGGTATAGCGAATCACCTCGACATCCGGTCGCTGATCGTCCGGGAGCGTGGTCCGTTCCCACGCTCGATCGATTGCCGCCTGGACGAGCGCCTCATCGGTCATCGACGGCGGTGTCTCGGGGGGCAAGGATGGGTCGTCGGTTGGCCCCACAGTCGAGGCACAGCCACCCAATGCCACGGTCAACAGCATCAAGGTGCTCATGGTCGCCAGTCGGCGACCGCGTCCTCGCGTTTGAGGATTCATGACTCCCCTTATGGTTGAAGTCGCGCCTAAAACAGGGCCGTCTCGGCGCGGCCAGGCGGCGCCGAGACGATTCGCTCCCATCTCAGGTCGAGCTGCAGTTGTAGCTTCCCCAGGTCGCGGACGCGCCTGCGACACTTGCACTCGAGATGATGCCGGACCAGAACGTCTTGTGCCGCGTGTAGTTGACGGTACCGTTGTGGAACACCATCGCCGAGTAGCCGGCGTGATAGTGCGTGATGTCTCCGCTGCCGCCGCTGTGCGTGTACACGTACCCGGAGCCGGTCCCGATGCAGTTCTTCGACCCCCAGGCCCACTCGCCTGCGAACGCCGGCAGTGCGGAACCCATGACCAGTGCGGCTGCGCTGATCAATCCCGCCCCCGCGAGGGCGAACTTTCGTTTGGCGCTCATTCTCACCATTCCATTCTCAGCCGCACCCTTGCGGCCGGATCGGTACCCACACACTTGGAATGAGTGCAGGTTGCGACCAAAGTACCCGGCTAACAATCCGGGCGCAAGGTATTTTATGAAGCACTTTCTGAACGCTTCCTGGTGGGATAACAATCGGGTCGAGCGGTATGCTCTCGACGCCAAAAGGTCGTACTATCACCCACAAAGGAGTCGCCTCGCGCGGCGAAGCAAACTGCCGAATAGATGAGCAACGAAGCAAAGGTGCCAGGTTGATTAGTGCAAGCGCCACGAGGCCGAGTACCACGCCCGATGCTGGAGATGTGCCGCCCAAGCCGCGCGCTCTCGAGACCCCCATCACGCCTCAGGCTCATGCACGCCGCTGGCCCAAGCTCCTCGTCGGCGGCATCGCGCTGCTCGCGATCGGCGCTGCGGTCGGGTGGGCGGCATCCGCGGTCTTCGCTCCGCCCAGCGATGTGCTCGCGGCGACCCCGTACACGTACGCGGAACTCGTCAACGGCGAAGTCGGCTCGTCGATTTCGCTGAACACGGTAGCGGAATGGCCGCAGGTGCCGGCCGGCACGAATCAGGCGGTCGGCACGGTGACCTCCGTGTCGGTGAAGCCCGGTGATGAGGTGAAGGCCGGCGACGTGCTGTACTCGGTCAACCTCCGCCCGGTCGTCGTCGCCAAGGGTGCGACGCCGGCCTTCCGTGCCCTCTCACGCGGCACCGAGGGTGCCGACGTCAAGCAGCTGCAGCTGATGCTCACCGAACTCGGCTTCTACTCGGGCGTTGCCGACGGCGACTTCGGCGGCGCGACCGAGCAGGCAGTGCGTGAATGGCAGACCTCGCTCGGCATCGACGACGACGGCGTCGTGCAGGCGGGCGACCTCGTGTTCGTGCCCGCGCTTCCCGGCCGGGTGTCGCTCGATCGCAAGGTTGTCTACCGCGGCGCGACCCTTGCCGGCGGTGAGGCCGCCGTCTCGGGGCTCGGCTCAGCGCCGGTGTTCACAATCCCGGCGACGGCACAGCAGGCGGCCGCCATGCCCGTCGGCACCCCGGTCGAACTCGGCATCGAGGAGGCCTCGTGGACGGCCGTCGTCACCGGCCAGGAGCCCGACCCCGAATCCTCCGACATCGTCATCATCACCCTTGAAGGCACCGACGGCCCAGTGTGCGGCGACGAGTGCGCCCTCGTGCCGGTGACGGGCGAGAGCCTCTTGAACTCGCGCATCATCACCCAGGCCACCGTCTCGGGTGTTGTCGCGCCATCGGCCGCGCTGCGCTCGGCTGCCGACGGCACGGTCTCGGTGATCGACGATCAGGGCGTCAGCCACGAGGTGAACGTGCTGGCTTCGGCACAGGGCATGTCGGTCATCGAGGGAGCCGACGCCGGGTTGCGGGTCAGAGTCCCCGCCGACACCGGAGCCGCCGAGTGACCGCCGTTCTCGCGGCCGACGACCTCTCGTTCCGCTACGACCCGCACGTGCCCCTCGTCGAGAGCTGGTCGGCTGGGTTCGATGCCGGTGAGGTCGTCGCCGTCACCGGCCCCTCGGGGCGGGGAAAGTCGACCCTGCTCTACCTGTTGGGGCTCATGCTGAAACCGCGCGGCGGTACCGTGCTGCTCGACGGTGAGCCCGTTCACGCCCTGTCCGATGTCCGGCGAGCGGGCCTGCGTGCGACCGACTTCGGGTTCGTCTTCCAGGATGCTGCGCTCGATCCCTCGCGGACGGTGCTCGACAACATCCTCGAGACGGTGCTGTACCGCGGCGGCGACCGGCGCGCCGCCACACGACGAGCCGACGAACTCATGGAGCAATTCGGCGTCAGCCTCCGGCGCACCGCGAAGCCCGGCCAGGTGTCTGGTGGTCAGGCGCAGCGCATCGCGCTCTGCAGGGCGCTGCTCGGCCGCCCGCGTGTGCTGCTCGCCGATGAGCCGACGGGCAACCTCGACCCCGCGTCCTCCGACGTCGTCATCGGCGCCCTGCACGAGCATGCCCACGCCGGCGGCACCGCCATCGTCGTCACCCACGACCCGGCGCTCGTCGCCCGATGCGATCGGCGGATCGAGCTGTGACCCGGCTCTGGGCCGTCATGCGCGAGGCCTGCGCCGCTGCGTTCGCGACCCCGGTCGCGAGCCTCCTCACGATCGTCATGATCGCCGGCATGTGCGCCGCCGTGCTGCTCACGTCGGGCCGAACCGTCGGCGCCGAGCAGTCGGTGATCGCATCGATCGACTCCGAAGGCACCCGCTCGATCGTCGTGCGGGCCGAGTCGGGTGCCGAGCTCGACTCCGGTGTGCTCGACCGCGTCGCCCAGCTCGACGGCATCGAATGGGCCGGCGCATTCGGGCTCGCGACCGACGTGCAGAACGCCGCCTTCCCCGGCGGCACGCGCGTGCCACTGCGCCTCGCCTACGGCGACGACTGGCAGGCCCTCAGCCTCCCCGACCCGCGGCCCGGTGCGGGTGACATCGCCTACGCATCGACCGCGGCCGTCGACGACCTCGGGCTCATCGACCGGATCGGGCAGGTCGCCGCACCGGGCGGCCGCGGGTACGCCGTTGTCGGCACCGCAACCGTGCCCGACCACCTGAATTTTCTCGAACCGGTGCTCATCGCCCCACAACCGCCTGGCACGATCGGGCCGGTGAGCGTGCTCGTCGTGATCGCCGATCGCCCCGACCTCGTGGCCCCGGTCACCAAGGCCGTAACCAGCGTCCTCGGCGTCGCCGACCCGAGCAAGGTCAACGTGCAGACAAGCGAAGACCTTGCGACCCTCCGCGCGCTCATCGAGGGGCAGCTCGGCACGTTCGGGCGATCGCTGACCCTCGGCATCCTCGCACTCACCACCGTGCTCGCCGCCGCGATCCTCTATGGCATCGTCATGCTGCGCCGCAAGGACTTCGGGCGCCGCCGGGCGCTCGGCGCGAGCCAGGCGCTCATCATCGGACTGCTGCTGACGCAGACGGCGATGCTGGCTGCCATCGGCGCCACCGTCGGCGCGACCACCGCGCTCATCGCGCTCGCGGTCACCGGTGACCCCTCCCCCGGCTGGCCGTACACCCTCGGCGTCACTGTGCTCGCTGTCGGCGTCGCCGTCGTCGCCGCGGTGCTGCCGGCACTCACCGCCGCGCGTCGCGAACCAATCACTGAACTGCGCGTGCCGTAAATCGACCCTGCGAATGATCGCTGGCTCGTCGAACGCAATGCTGACGGAGCGAACAACGACGTCGGTTCGTGGTTGTGACACGCCGGTAAGGTTCCTACGGCGGTCGCCGCTCGAATCGCGGGCGTTACGCGCACCTCCCTCTCGGAACAGTCGCTACACGGCCCGGTCACGACGCGTATCCCCTAGAAATGTTGATCCCCGGCCGCGATACGTGCAGGCCAGCACGGCCATGACTGTGGATCCTCACAAACTCTGCACGAAGGAGGATCCCCGAGTGCAGTCCGTGTTAGTCTCGATACAACGAATTCCCCGGATCCAGATCCGGGGTTCATGCGTTTCGACGCAAGGGCAACGTCAGTTGCTGTACCTAGTCGCTATGCCGCTGCCACGGCATCGACACACTTCTTCTTGCTGTGCCTGTGTGCCAGCAAGAAGAACGAGGGCGCCAAGCGAATGCTTGGCGCCCTCGTCAGTTACTGTACCTAGTCGCTATGCCGCTGCCACGACATCGTCGATCAGGTATCGGTACGCGCACTCACCCTTACGGTCGATGCACGGCGGGAACGTCGCTCCCAGCTGGTGGTGCGTCCGCACCCCATACTGATCGATCCAGATCCCAGCACTCGGGACGCGCTGTCCCGTCTTCCACGCCCCGTCGGGGCCACGAGGAACGCCCATCTGGTGTTCCTCCTTTCTCCACCGGGCGAACCTTTCGCCTGTGGTGGACTCGCACAGCACGGAATGGTGCCCGCGTATCCACGGGCACCATTCCTGCTGTAGGTCTTGATGCTGACTCGTCTCACTAGAAGTCCCAGTCCTCGTCTTCCGTGACCACCGCCTTGCCGATCACGTACGAGCTCCCCGACCCCGAGAAGAAGTCGTGGTTCTCGTCGGCGTTCGGCGAGAGCGCCGAGAGGATCGCCGGGTTCACGTCGGTGACGGTCTTCGGGAACATCGGCTCGTAGCCGAGATTCATGAGGGCCTTGTTGGCGTTGTAGTGCAGGAACTTCTTGACGTCCTCGGTCAGGCCGACGCCGTCGTACAGGTCTTGCGTGTACTGCACCTCGTTGTCGTAGAGCTCGTAGAGCAGCGAGAACGTGTAGTCCTTGAGGTCGTCGCGCGTGGCCTGGTCGACCTGCTCGAGTCCCTTCTGGAACTTGTAGCCGATGTAGTACCCGTGCACCGCCTCGTCGCGGATGATGAGGCGGATGAGGTCGGCCGTGTTGGTGAGCTTGGCGCGCGAAGACCAGTACATCGGCAGGTAGAAGCCCGAGTAGAACAGGAAGCTCTCGAGCAGGGTCGAGGCGACCTTGCGCTTGAGCGGCTCGTCGCCACGGTAGTACTCCATGACGATCGCAGCCTTCTTCTGCAGGTTCTCGTTGTCGACCGACCAGCGGAAGGCGTCGTCGATCTCCTTCGTCGAGCACAGCGTCGAGAAGATCGACGAGTAGCTCTTCGCGTGCACCGACTCCATGAACGCGATGTTCGTGTAGACGGCCTCCTCGTGCGGGGTGATCGCGTCGGGGATGAGCGAGACCGCGCCGACCGTGCCCTGGATCGTGTCGAGCAGGGTGAGGCCGGTGAACACGCGCATCGTGAGCGTCTGCTCTTCGGGCGTCAGCGTGTTCCACGACTGGATGTCGTTCGACAGCGGCACCTTCTCGGGCAGCCAGAAGTTGTTCACCAGGCGGTTCCAGACCTCGAGGTCCTTGTCGTCCTGAATGCGGTTCCAGTTGATGGCGTTGACGTGGTCGACGAGCTTGAGCTTGCCGCCGGTGTGCGCCGGGTCGTTGCCGGCCGCGTTGACCGGGTCGGTGAGGGTCATGTCGGTTCCTTCGAAGAACGGGGTGGATGTCTCGGGGCTGCTGGTCTCGATACGGCGCTGCGCGCCTACTCGACCGGCGTCAGAGCATGCAACTGACGCACTCAGTCATGTCCGTGCCCTCGAGCGCGAGCTGACGCAGACGGATGTAGTAGATCGTCTTGATCCCCTTCTTCCATGCGTAGATCTGCGCCTTGTTGATGTCGCGGGTCGTCGCCGTGTCCTTGAAGAAGAGCGTGAGCGAGAGGCCCTGGTCGACGTGCTGCGTCGCCGCGGCGTACGTGTCGATGACCTTCTCGTAGCCGATCTCGTACGCGTCCTGGTAGTACTCCAGGTTGTCGTTCGTCATGAACGCCGCCGGGTAGTAGACGCGGCCGAGCTTGCCCTCTTTACGGATCTCGATCTTCGAGGCGATCGGGTGGATCGACGCCGTCGAGTTGTTGATGTACGAGATCGAGCCGGTCGGCGGCACCGCCTGCAGGTTCTGGTTGTAGATGCCGTGCTCCTGGATCGAGGCCTTGAGCTCGAGCCAGTCCTGCTGCGTCGGGATGTGCACGCCCGCGTCGGCGAAGAGCTGCGTGACCTTCGCCGTCGAGGGCACCCACGCGGCATCCGTGTACTTGTCGAAGAACTCGCCCGATGCGTACTTCGAGTCGGCGAAGCCGTCGAAGGTCTCGCCGCGCTCGATCGCGATCTTGTTCGACGCGCGCAGCGCGTGGAACAGCACCGTGTAGAAGTAGATGTTCGTGAAGTCGATGCCCTCTTCGCTGCCGTAGAAGATGCGCTCGCGGGCCAGGTAGCCGTGCAGGTTCATCTGGCCGAGGCCGATGGCGTGCGACTTGTCGTTGCCGTCCTCGATCGAGCGGACCGAGGCGATGTGGCTCTGGTTCGACACCGAGGTGAGGCCGCGGATCGCCGTCTCGACGGTCTTGCCGAAGTCGGGCGAGTCCATCGTGAGGGCGATGTTCAGCGAACCGAGGTTGCAGCTGATGTCCTTGCCGATCTCGTTGTAGGACAGGTCTTCGTTGTACGTGGTCGGCGTGTTCACCTGCAGGATCTCGCTGCAGAGGTTCGACATGTTGATGCGGCCCTTGATCGGGTTCGCCTTGTTCACCGTGTCCTCGAACACGATGTACGGGTAGCCCGACTCGAACTGGATCTCGGCGATCGTCTGGAAGAACTCACGCGCGTTGATCTTCGTCTTCTTGATGCGCGGGTTGTCGACCATCTCGCGGTAGTGCTCGGTGATCGGCACGTCGCCGAACGGCTTGCCGTAGACCTTCTCGACGTCGTACGGCGAGAAGAGGTACATGTCCTCGTTGTTCTTCGCGAGCTCGAACGTGATGTCGGGCACGACGACGCCGAGCGACAGCGTCTTGATGCGGATCTTCTCGTCGGCGTTCTCGCGCTTCGTGTCGAGGAACCGCATGATGTCGGGGTGGTGCGCCGAGAGGTACACCGCACCGGCGCCCTGGCGGGCACCGAGCTGGTTCGCGTAGCTGAAGCTGTCTTCGAGGAGCTTCATGACGGGGATGATGCCCGACGACTGGTTCTCGATCTGCTTGATCGGGGCGCCCGATTCGCGCACATTCGAGAGCAGGAGCGCCACGCCACCGCCGCGCTTGGAGAGCTGCAGCGCCGAGTTGATGCCGCGGGCGATGGACTCCATGTTGTCTTCGATGCGCAGCAGGAAGCAGCTGACGAGCTCGCCGCGCTGCGCCTTGCCCGTGTTGAGGAAGGTCGGCGTGGCCGGCTGGAAGCGGCCGCCGATGATCTCTTCGACCAGGTCGATCGCGAGCTGCTCGTCGCCCTGCGCGAGGCCGAGCGCCGTCATGACCACTCGGTCTTCGAAGCGCTCGAGGTAGCGCTTGCCGTCGAAGGTCTTGAGCGTGTAGCTCGTGTAGTACTTGAACGCGCCGAGGAACGTCTCGAAGCGGAACTTCTTCGAGTAGGCGAGGTCGTTGAGCTTCTGGATGAACTCGAACGAGTACTGCTCGAGCACCTGGGGCTCGTAGTACTCCTTCTCGACGAGGTAGTCGAGCCGCTCCTTCAGGGAGTGGAAGAAGACGGTGTTCTGGTTGACGTGCTGCAGGAAGTACTCGCGAGCCGCCTCGCGGTCCTTCTCGAACTGGATCTTGCCGTCGGCGCCGTAGAGGTTCAGCATCGCGTTGAGCGAGTGGTAATCCATCGCCGTGCGCGGCGCCTCCATGAGCGCTACGCCGTCTGCTGCAGTTGACTTGACCAAAATGCGTCCAATCCATCGTCGACGGCGCGAACGTCGTCTGGGGTTCCGAATACTTCGAAGCGGTAGAGGTGCGGCACCTTGCACTTCGCGGCGATGATGTCGCCGGCGAGGCAGTAGGCCGACCCGAAATTGGTGTTGCCGGCGCTGATCACGCCGCGGATGAGCGCGCGATTGCGCTCGTCGTTGAGGAACCTGATGACCTGCTTCGGCACGGCGCCCTTGCCGTCGCCTCCGCCGTAGGTCGGAACGACGAGCACGAACGGCTCGTCGGCGTGCAGCGCCTCGTCGCGGGCGTGCAGCGGAATGCGATCGGCCGGCCGGCCGAGCTTCTCGATGAAGCGCTTCGTGTTGCCCGAGACGCTGGAGAAGTAGACCAGGTTCGTCATGATCGTCTCCCTTCGCGGTTCCGGCTCACTCCCCCGAGCTCACCGGACGCGACCAGGCCGAAGGAGATCAGCTCAGACGGGCGGCGAGCTCGTCGATCTTGTCGGGGCGGAAGCCCGACCAGTGGTCTTCGTCGGTGATGACGACCGGGGCCTGCAGGTAGCCGAGCTCCTTGACCTGCGCGAGCGCGCTCTCGTCGACAGAGAGGTCGAGCACTTCGTACTCGATGCCCTTGCTGTCGAGGGCGCGATACGTCGCGTTGCACTGGACGCAAGAAGGCTTGGTGTAGACCGTGACCGTCATTGTTTTCCCCTCGTTCTCGGGCCCTGGAGGAGCCCGTCCCCCGTGTTGCTAACTGGTACTTCAATACTACATCTAGTGTCTGCCGAACTGAACCGCCACAACATGCTGTAGTTACATTCGTGTAGTTATCCACGGAGTTATCCACGGGTTGTGAACAACGGGAAGTCGCGGTGATCGGCCTGTTTGCGGGGTTCGGCGAGCGGTTCTCCACAGCCGTTCCGAATCGAGATTTCTCAGCTGTGGATGAATCCCCGGCGTGTCGCACTGCACGACACTTTGGGGCTCTTCGACACCGGCACCCCTACATGTGGTGTTATGCCTCCACCATGCCACCGACCACCGACATTCGATCGGCGACGCGCGCGCGTCTCGAGCCGGTCTCACGAATTCCACCGAGTCGCGTCATGATCGGGCCGGGCGTGCATCTCTTCAGTAGGGACGGTACCCGGCGTCCCCCCAAGCGACGAGCCGGGTACCGTCCCGCCTTCGTCCCCTCCGCCTGAGCCGCAGCCCCGCCACCGGTGGAGGCGACCGGCCGCGCGGCGTAGCCTGTGCCCGAGCAAGGGGGGCGGCATGACGGAGTTCGCGACATCGGCCGACGGAACGCGCATCGCCTATGACCGGGCGGGCTTCGGGCCGCCCGTGATCCTCATCGGCGGCGCGATGCAGTACCGCGCGTTCGACCCGACGACGGTCGCCATGGCCGCGGCCCTCGCCGCGCACGGCTTCGACGTCGTGAACTACGACCGGCGCGGACGCGGCGAGAGCCCCGCCGCCGCCCCGATCACCCTCGCCCAGACCATCGCCGACCTGCGGGCGATCATGGCCGACCTGCGCCGCGATGCGATCGCCGACGACGTCGCCCTGTTCGGCAACTCGTCGGGCGGCTCGATCGCGCTGGCGGCGGCCGCGGCCGGCCTGCCGGTATCGAAGCTCGTGCTGTTCGAGGTGCCGCTCGACGAGGAGCTCGGCACCGAGGGCGCCGAGTACCTCGCGGGGCTCCGCGAACGGATCGCCGCCGGCGACCCCGCCGCCGTCATCGAGTTCTACATGGCCGACATGCCGCCCGAGTGGCTCGCGGGTGCGAAGCAGAGCCCCGCATGGCCGCTCATGCTCGAGCTCGGCCCGAGCCTCGAGCCCGACGCCGAATCGCTCGCCTGGACCCAGTCGGCGCCACGGGCCGACCTGTGGGGCGGCATCACCGCACCGACGCTCGCACTCGTCGGCGATGAGACCCTGCCGATGATGACGGCAGCCGCCGCCTCCATCGCCGGGTCGATGCCGAACGCCGAGTCGCGCACGATCCGGGCGGCGAACCACGCCTGGGAGCCCTCGACGATGGCGCTCGCGATCGCCGAGTTCCTCGTCGGCTGACTGACGTCGCGGATGCCTCGGGGCCGGCGCCGAGGCATCCCGGTGTTCGTTCGTTCAGCCCTTCGCGGCCTTGGCCGCCGCCTTCATCGCCTGCTTGTGGGCGCGCACCTTGGCGAGCGACTCGGGGCTCACGATGTCGGCCACCGACGAGAACGAGCCCTCGTCGCCGTAGGCACCGGCCGCCTCGCGCCAGCCCGGAGCGGTGAGGCCGCACTGCTTGCCGAGGAGGGCCAGGAAGATCTTCGCCTTCTGGTCGCCGAACCCCGGCAGCGCCTTCAGGCGCTTCAGCACGTCGGCGCCCGACGGGTCGCCCTGCGTCCAGATCGCCGAGGCGTCGCCGCCCCAGTCGTCGCGCACGGCCGCGGCGAGCGCCTGCACCCGGCCCGCCATCGAGCCCGGATACCGGTGCACGGCGGGGGTCTGCGTGAACACGTCGACGAGTCGCTCGGGGTCGGTCGCGGCGATCTCGCCGGGCTCGATCGTGCCGAGCCGCTCGCGGATCTTCGCGGGGCCCGAGAACGCCGTCTCCATCGCGACCTGCTGGTCGAGCAGCATGCCGGTGAGCAGCGCGAACGAATCGGTCGAGAGCAGTTCGTCGGCGGTGGGGTCGTCGGTGATGTGCAGAGCCATGCCGTTCATCCTCCCACCGACGGGCGCGGGCGACCATGGGGTGCAGATGTCGGCGGCGAGTGCTGGAATGGGCCCGAGCCCGCAGCCCCGCTCACCCAGCCCGAGATCCCGAACGATGCACCTCACCACGATCAACGGAGGAGAACCATGGCGCTCGAGATGGACGTCAAGATCGAACTCATCCACGTGCCGGTCAGCGACGTCGACCGCGCGAAGGCGTTCTACGCCGACCAGTGCGGCTTCAACGTCGACCACGACCAGCGGGTCAGCGACACGCTGCGCTTCGTGCAGGTCACCCCGCCCGGCTCGGCATGCTCCATCGCGTTCGGCGAGGGGCTCGGCGGCACGATCGAACCCGGCGGGCTCGACGTGATCCAGGCGGTCATCCCCGACGCCGACGCCGCGCTCGCGCAGCTCAGGGCCGCCGGCGTCGACGCGCAGGGCGTCGACGAACAGGCGTGGGGCCGATTCGTCACGTTCGCCGACCCCGACGGCAACCGGTGGACGCTGCAGCAGTTGCCCGCCTGGTCGCAGCAGCAGGCCGCCGGCTGATCATCGGGCGGATGCCTCGGGCGCGTTCGCGCCGAGGCATCCGCCCGCTCCGCGCATGACGACGGCCCCCGCTCCCGAAGGAGCGAGGGCCGTCATCAGTCCGTCGTCGGAACGAGCGATCAGCCCGCCTGGTTGACGATGTCGAGGAGGTTCGGGTTGTTGGCGTACGCCTCGGCCGCGTTCTCCTTGGTCACGATGACCGGGTCGAGCAGGTACGCGGGCACGATCTTCACGCCGTTGTCGTACTGCTCGGTGTCGTTGACGTCGGCCTCTTCGCCCGCCTGCAGCTGCTTGATCATGTTGATCGTCTGCTCCACGAGGAGGCTCGTGTCCTTGTTGATGGTCGAGTACTGCTCACCGGCCATGATCGACTTCACCGACTCGACCTCGGAGTCCTGACCCGTGACGGTCATCTTCGAGACGTCCTTGCCGGCCTGCTTCGCCGAGGTGATGATGGCGCGGGCGAGGTTGTCGTTCGGCGAGAGCACGCCGTCGACGTTCTTGTCGGCGTAGTTCGCCGCGAGCAGCGAGTCCATGCGGCTCTGGGCGTTCTCGGCCTCCCAGCCCTGCGTCGCGGTCTGCGCGATGTCGGTCTGGCCCGAGACGACGACGAGGGTGCCATCGTCGATCTTCGGCTGCAGCACCTCCATGGCGCCGTTGAAGAACACGGCCGAGTTCGCGTCGTCGGGCGAGCCGCTGAAGAGCTCGATGTTCCACGGCGCCTCGTGGCCCGAGCGCTCGGCGAGGCCGTCGAGCAGCGCCTGGCCCTGCAGCTGGCCGACCTTGAAGTTGTCGAACGCGACGTAGTAGTCGACGTTCGGCGTGTTCTCGATGAGCCGGTCGTAGGCGATGATCTTGACGCCGGCGTCGGCGGCCTGCTGCAGCTGCGTGCCGAGCTGCTTGCCGTCCTTCGCGCCGATGACGATGACCTTCGCGCCGTTCGTGATCATCGACGAGATCTGGTTCTGCTGCTCGGCGACGGTGTTCGAGGCCGGGGCGTACTGCACGTCGCCCGTGAAGCCGGCCTGCGACAGGCCGTCCTCGAACAGGCCGCCCGCGAGCACCCAGTTCTCACTGGTCTTGTCGGGAAGGGCGACGCCGATCGTCGAGTCGGCCGCGAAACCGGCCGAGCCGGTCTCTTCGCCGCCGCCCGAACCACCACGGTCGGACGAGCAACCCGACAGCGCGAGCGCTGCGATCGCGGCCACGGCGGTGGCGGCGAGAGTGAGCTTCTTCATTGATCGATTCACTTTCTGGTTGGGATTTTCGGACTTCTCTTGGAGGGGAAGGTCTCTGGGGCCCGGCGAGGGGCCCGAGGATGCCTAGGCACGGCGCCGAGGCATCCGTTGCGTCATCGCGGCAGGTCGGCCGGCTGGGACGACTCGTTCGACACGTTCGTCGGCGCGACCGCCGGCGGCTCGGTGGGGCCCTGCGACTCGAGCCGCGCCTTGCGGCGGTTCGACCACAGGCCGAAGATCGAGGCGCCGCCCTGGCGCTTGGACCACACGTCGACGGCGACCGCGAGCAGCAGCACGAGGCCCTTGATGATCTGCACGACGTCGGCGCCGGCGCCGATGAGCTGCAGGCCGTTGTTGAGGAACGCCATCACGAGGCCACCGACGATCGACCCGATCACGGTGCCGATGCCGCCCGAGACGGCCGCGCCGCCGATGAACACGGCCGCGATCGCGTCGAGCTCCCAGCCGTTGCCGTCCTGCGGGCCCGAGGCCGTCGACCGGGCTACGAAGATCATGCCCGCGAGTGCCGCCAGCACCGACATGTTCATCATGACGAAGAAGTCGACGCGGCGGTCCTTCACGCCCGACAGGGTCGCGGCGAGGCGGTTGCCGCCGACCGCGTAGATGTGGCGTCCGAAGATCGTGTTGTTCGTGATGAACGAGTAGACGATCACGAGGACCACGAGGATGATGCCCGAGATCGGGAAGCTCGTGCCCGGACGGCCCGTCGCGAACAGCCACGCCGCCCACAGGATGACGCCCGCGAGCACGATGACCTTGACGACGCTCACCCAGACGGGGGCCATCTCGGAGCCGAGCTTCTTCTGGGTGCTGCGCAGCCGGAACTCGTGCCAGACGATCCATGCGGCCCCGGCGAGGCCGAGCAGCATCGTGAGCACGTTGAACTCGAGCGGAACCGCGAGCTCGGGCAGGTACCCCGCACCGATGAAGCTGAACTCCTGGGGCACGGGCGTCGTCGTCGACTGGCCGATGAACTGGTTGCCGCCTCGGAACACCAGCATGCCCGCCAGGGTCACGATGAACGCCGGCACCCCGACGTAGGCGACCCAGAACCCCTGCCAGGCGCCGATCGCGACGCCGACCGCGAGGCCGAGCAGGATCGCGAGCGGCCACGGCATGTTCCACTCCGCCATCGCCTTCGCGACGACGATGCCCGTGAACGCCGCGACCGAGCCGACCGAGAGGTCGATGTGGCCCATGATGATGACCATCACCATGCCGATCGACAGGATCAGGATGTAGGAGTACTGGTTGACGACGTTGATGAGGTTCGTCGGCGAGAGCGTCAGCCCGTTCGTCCAGATCTGGAAGATCACGATGATGACGATCAGGCTGCCGAGGATGCCGAACTGGCGCAGGCTCGACTGGCCGCCTCCGAAGACCTTGCGGATGTCGGAGAGACCGCCCTTCTTCTCGGTGGGGCTCGCAGGGGTGCTCGCGGTGCTCATGCGCTCGCCTTCTTCTTGGCCGAGGTCATGCTGCGCATGAGCGCCTCGGGATTCGCCTCGGATGCGGGGATGTTGTCGGTGATCTGGCCTTCGAAGACCGTGTAGATGCGATCGGCGATGCCGAGCAGCTCGGGCAGCTCGCTCGAGATGAGGATGACGCCCTTGCCCTGCGCGGCGAGCGCCTGGATGATCGTGTAGATCTCGTACTTGGCGCCGACGTCGATGCCGCGGGTCGGCTCGTCGAGGATGAGCAGGTCGGGGTCCGTGAACATCCACTTCGCCAGCACGACCTTCTGCTGGTTGCCGCCAGAGAGCTTCGAGACGCCGACGTCGACGCTCGGCGTCTTGATGCGCAGCTGCTTGCGGTAGTCCTCGGCGATGCCGAACTCCTGCGAGTCGTCGACGACGCCGCGCTTCGAGATCTTCGAGAGCTTCGCGGCGACGATCGAGCGCTTGATGGAGTCGAGCAGGTTGAGGCCGAGCTGCTTGCGGTCCTCGCTCACGTAGGCGAGGCCGTGGTCGATCGCCGACTCGACGTCCTTCAGGACGATCTCCTTGCCGTCCTTCACGATCGTGCCCGACAGGTAGTTGCCGTACGAGCGGCCGAAGATGCTCATCGCGAGCTCGGTGCGCCCGGCGCCCATGAGGCCCGCGAGGCCGACGATCTCGCCCCGGCGCACGGTGAAGTTCGAGCCCTTCGCGACGAGGCGCTCGGGCACCTGCGGGTGCTGGATCGTCCAGTCCTTCACCTCGAAGAACACGTCCCCGATGTGCGGTGTGCGGTCGGGGAACCGGCTCTCGAGGGAGCGTCCGACCATGCCGCGGATGATCCGGTCCTCATCGACGCCGCCGGCCTTCACGTCGAGCGTCTCGATCGTGTGGCCGTCGCGGATGATCGTGATCTCGTCGGCGATCTCCTCGATCTCGTTGAGCTTGTGGGAGATCATGATCGACGTGATCCCCTTGCCCTTGAGGCCGCGGATCAGGTCGAGCAGGTGCTCGGAGTCGTCTTCGTTGAGCGCCGCCGTCGGCTCGTCGAGGATGAGCAGCTTGACGTCCTTCGCGAGCGCCTTGGCGATCTCGACGAGCTGCTGCTTGCCGACGCCGAGGTGCTTGATCTGCGTGTCGGGGTCTTCTTCGAGGCCGACGCGGGCGAGCAGGTCGAGGGCGCGGATCTTCGCCTCGGCCCAGTCGATGCGGCCGCGCTTGGCGATCTCGTTGCCGAGGAAGATGTTCTCGGTGATCGACAGCTCGGGGATGAGCGCGAGCTCCTGGTGGATGATCGCGATGCCCGCGGCCTCGCTCGCGCGGATGTCCTTGAACTGGACCTCCTGGCCGCGGAAGAAGATCTCGCCCGTGTAGGTGCCGTGCGGGTAGACGCCCGAGAGTACCTTCATGAGCGTGGACTTGCCGGCGCCGTTCTCGCCGCAGATCGCGTGGACCTCGGCGGGCATCACGGTGAGGGTGACGTCGGAGAGGGCCTTGACGCCCGGGAACTCCTTCGTGATGGAGCGCATCTCGAGGATCGGTTGCGCGCTCATGGGCGGCCTGCCGGTGCTGCGGTCATCGTCGACGGGTACATCAGGACCTCTGTGTCAGTGCTTCCAGGACTCGATGTGACGCGTGTGACCGTTCACATCGAGACCAATGGTGCATCCGAGATCGGCCGGTGTCAAGCGGGGCCCCGGATAGGGGTCAGACCGACGACCCCCGGCCGAGCGCGCCGCCTCCCGCCGCGCGGGCGACGGGCGCCTCGGCGGTCGAGCCCCGCACCACGAGGCGGGGCACGACCTGCTCGACCTCGAGCACCCGCTCGCCGTGCACCTGGTTGAGCAGCAGCGCGACCGCGCGCCGGCCGGTCTCGCGGTAGTCCTGGTAGACCGTGGTCAACGGCGGCCACACGTGCTGCGCGACCGGGATGTCGTCGAACCCCACGACGCTGATGTCGCCCGGCACGTCGAGTCCCATGTCGCGCACGGCGTGCATGAAGCCGATCGCCATCTGGTCATTGGCGGCGAACACCGCGGTGAAGTCGCGGTGGCGCAGCAGCTCGCGGCCGGCGAAGTAGCCGAAGTCCGCGCTCCAGTCGCCGAGGATCGGCGGGCGGAGGTCGAGGTCGGCGTCGCCGATCGCGTCGAGGAACCCGCGCATGCGCGCCTCGGCCTCGATCCAGTCCTGCGGCCCGGCGAGGTGCACGATGTGGCGGTGGCCGAGGTTGATCAGGTGCTGCGTGGCCCGTCGGGCGCCGGTGACCTGGTCGACCGAGAGCGCGAGGTGGTCGCTCCGCCCCGTCGACTGCAGGCTCACGAACGGCACGCCGACGGGCGACGCGGCGAGCACCTCGAAGACGCGCACCTGCGGCGCGATGACGACGAGCCCCTCGATCGCCTGCAGCATCAGGTGCTCGAGCGCGTCGGCGATGCCCTCGGCCGACGGGTCGGCGATGTTCGCGGTGTTGACGTAGTAGCCGTGCTCGCGGGCCGCGTCCTCGATCGCGGCGATGCTCGTCGCCGGGCCGTACTCGGTGCTCGTCGAGGCGAGCACGCCGATCGTGTGCGAGCGGCTCGTGACGAGGGCGCGGGCGGCCCGGTTCGGCCGGTACTGGAGCGTCTCCATCGCGGCGAGCACGCGTTCGCGGGTCTCCGGCCGGATGCTCGGATGGTCGTTGAGCACGCGCGACACGGTCTGGTGGGACACCTCGGCGAGGCGCGCGACATCGCGGATGCTGGGCGCCCGCCCCTTGGGTGTCTCAGGATTCACTGCCAGACCGTTCTGGAACCGATGTGCACGGTCACATCGAAGCTGGTTCCATTATGCACACCCGACCGGATCTCGCACGGAGGAATCATGTGACAGTCACATGGGCGGGTCGAATCGAATCGACTCGCGAGCGGCTGCGCGCCGAGGCATCCCGAACGAGTGAGCGCGCTCTCACGGCGCGCCGGCCTTCGCCGGCGTTCCCGCGCGTCCGGCGGCCCGTGCGGCGACGCACTCGCCGCGGCATCCGCGCCTCCGCGCCGACTCTGTGGGAACTACGAGACCCGGGATGCCTCGGGCCGGACGCGCGGCGCGAGCAGCAGCGCGACGACGGCGATGACGAGGGTCACCGTGAAGTCGGCCGAGAAGCCGCCCGCGACGACGGCGCTCGACACGAGCGCCGTGATCGCGAGCGCGACCGACGCACCGAGGGACTCGCCGATCGAGAGCGCCGCGCTGTTGAATCCCTGCTCCGACACCTTCGACATGCCGAGCACCGAGACCGAATGGCGCGGGTACATGAAGCCCATCGCGCCGCCCGCGAGCGTCCAGGCCACGAAGGCGACGGCGGGAGGCCAGGTGAAGGCGGCCACGCCGAGCACGAGCGCGAGGGAGACCACGAGCAGACCCGATCCGATCACGACCGCCCGCACGTTCGACACGCGGTCGCCGAGGCGGCCCTGCAGCCACGAGGCGACCGCCCAGCTCACGCCGGCTCCGGTGAGGATGGCGCCCGCCTGGCTGGCGCTGAAGTCGTAGTCCTCCTGCAGCAGGTAGGGCAGGTAGATCTCGCTGCCGAAGAACGCGCCGGCGACGACGAAGCGCGAGAGCACCGTCGCGGGCAGCCCGCGCGCCGCACGGAGGGTGCCGGCGGGCAGCAGGGGGCGCGCCGAGACGACCACGAGCGCGATCGCCGCGGCCGCGACGACCCAGCGCCACGGGTCGCCGAGATCCTTCGCGAGCGACACCCCGAGCGCGGCGACCGCCGTGAGCACGGCCCAGCCCATGCGGCCGACGCTCCACGGCACCGACGGGTCGCCGGCGATCTCGTCGCGCACCCGCAGGATGGGCGGCAGGATCATCGCCGCGGCCGGCACGAGCAGCGCGATCACGCCGAGGAACACCCAGTGCCAGCTCCACGCCTCGGCGATGAGGCCCGCGACCGCGGGGCCGACCATCGACGGGATCACCCAGGCGGCCGCGAACCCCGCGAAGACGCGGGGGCGCAGGGCCTCGGGGTAGACGCGCGCGACGATCACGTAGAGCGGCACGATGACCGCGGCGCCCGAGAGCCCGTGCACGAACCGGCCGACGATGAGCACGGTCATGTCGTTCGCCGTGCCCGCGATCACGAGGCCGACGACGAAGAGCCCCGCCGCGGTGACGAGCGACGGCAGCGGCCCCGACCGGTCGGTCCAGTTGCCGGCGATGACCATGCCGATGATGCCGGCGGCCAGCGGCACGGCGAAGGCGAGCGCGTAGAGCGACTCGCCGCCGAGGTCGTGGGCGACGAGCGGCATGATCGTGGTGACCGCCATCGCCTCGAACGCCGCGAGGAAGATGAGCGAGAACATGCCGATCGACAACCAGCGGTAGGGCCGCGACAGCGGGCTGCGCGCCTCGACCTGGGCGGTCCGGACGGCGGGGGCGGCGGTCGGTTCACTCACTCGACCGAGCCTACGACTTCAAGGGCACTTGAACTCAAGCGCACATGAACTCAAGCGCTGTTCGGGCCGCGCCGGCGGGCGACCGGCCCGCGCTCACCAGGCCGACGGCTCCCGCACGATCAGCCGCATCGGCAGCGACGTGCGCTCGGGGGCGCTCGTGCGATCGATCAGGCGCGTCATCGCGAGGCGGGCGGCCCGTCGTCCGAGGGCGTCGACGTCGCCGGTGACGACGGTGATGCCGAGCACGCGGGCCCACTCGACCTCGTCGAATCCGATCACCGCCGGCCGGTCCGCGCGGTCGCGGGTGGCGAGTTCCTCGACCGCGCCGAGCAGCACGCGGTTGTTGCCCGCGACGATCGCGGTCGGCGGCTCGGGGAGCGCGAGGAGGCTCGCCGTCTGCGCACGGGCCGATGCGACGTCGTGCGCGTCGGTGCGCAGCAGCCCGCGCCACTCGACCCCCGCCGCGTCGAGGACGTCGCCCATGCCGGCCGACCGCTGCAGGAAGGTGGGCAGCCAGCTGTAGTCGCCGATGAACGCGATGCGCCGATGGCCGGCGTCGCGGAGGTGCTCGGCGGCGAGCCGCCCGCCCGCCCGGTTGTCGAAGACCACGGAGTCGGCGTCGATGTGCTCGGCCGGGCGGTCGACGAACACGATCGGGATGCCTCGGGCCTGCAGGCGGGCGTACTCGGCGTGGTCGGGCATCGCCGAGACGACGATGAGCGCCTTCGTCTTGCGGTCGGCGAGGTCCTGCACCGTCCGCCACTCCTGCTCGGCCGACTCGCGCGAGTTGGCGACCGCGAGGTGGATGCCGTGCGGCCGGACCTCGTCCTCGACGGCCTGCGCGAGCGCCGAGTAGAACGGGTTCGTGAAGTCGCCGGTGACGAGGCCGATCGAGTCGGCGAGCCGGCCGCTCGCGAGGAGGCTCGCGGCCGTGTTGCGCTGGTAGTCGAGCTCCCTCGCGGCGGCGAGCACCCGCGCGAGCGTCGCTTCGCTCACGTAGGACTCTCCCCCGAGGGCGCGCGACGCGGTCTTCAGGCTGACGCCGGCGCGCTCCGCGACCTGCGCGAGCGTCGCGCGCGCCGCGGGCGGCCCCGCTGGTGATTCCATGGCACTCCTCGTGACCGGTCGGTGGGCCCATTCTCCCGGGCGTGCGCCCGTTCTCCCGAGCGCGGCGCTCGGTGTCGTCGCGGTCTTCCGCATCCGACGGCACCCGTGATACCGTCCATCATCGTATGACAGCGGTGTCATATCGCGACGAAGCGACAGGGAGCGACGGTGAAGCACTTCATCCGGTCGGGCACGGCCCGCCGAACGCGGGCGACCGCAACAGCAGTGATCACGATGGCCATGGCCGCGGCGGTGCTGACGCCGATCTCGGCTGCAGCGGCCCCCGGGGAGGTGACGTTCCAGTCGTCCTTCGAGGCGGGCGATGCGGTGCCGGCCCTCGCGGGCACGGGCGAGTCGGTCAATGTCAGCGGTGATCGCAACGTGCCCGGCAGCCTGCTGCCGCTCGTCACGAAGGTCACCGCCTCCGCCGAGAACCCGCCCAACGAGATCGCCGGCAACCTCGCCGACGGCAACCCCGGATCGAAGTGGCTGACCTTCAGCGCGACGGGCTGGGCGCAGTACGAACTCGGCGAGGCGCAGCCCGTCGAGGCCTACACCCTCACCTCGGGCAACGACGCGCCCGAGCGCGACCCCCGCGACTTCCGCATCCTCGGCTCGGACGACGGCACCGACTGGACCGTCGTCGACACGCGCAGCGGCGAGTCGTTCTCCGCGCGCGGCCAGACCCGCACCTTCACGCTCGCCGCGCCCAGCGCGGCCTACCGCTTCTACCGCCTCGACATCACCGCGAACCACTCGGGCGGACTCATCCAGCTCGCCGGCTGGGAGCCGATCTCCGACGCCGACGCCGAGCCGACCGCCAGCGACCTGGCCGTCGAGGTCGACTCGGGGCCGACGAGCTCGTACACCGCGAAGACCAACGTCGGCTTCTCGGGCACGCACGCCCTCCGCTACGCCGGCAGCCACCTCGGCACGGGGCCCGCATCGTCGACCACGGTGCTCTACGCCGACCTCGACGTGGCCGTCGAGGAGGACAGCCGGCTCTCGTACACCGTCTTCCCCGTCCTCGACTCAGGACAGACCTACGCGTCGACCTTCGTCGCCGTCGACCTCGTGCTCGACGACGGGACGACCCTCGCCGCGAGCGGCCTGACTGATTCGTACGGCTACGGCGCCGACGCCCGGTCGCAGGGACTCGCGAACGTGCTCTGGCCCGACCAGTGGAACAAGGTGACCGTCGACCTCGGCTCGCTCGCCGGACGCACGATCACGGGCGTCCTCCTCGACTACGACCACCCGGGCGACGGCGTCACCGGGATCGAGACCCCGGCCGCAGGAACCTCCGTGCTGGGATGGCTCGACGACATCCGGATCGAGGGGGCGGAGCCGATCGACGCGTCCGACGGACTCGTGTCGTACGTCGACACGCGTCGGGGCACGAACTCGACCGGCGGCTTCTCGCGCGGCAACAACATCCCCGCGGTCGGCTGGCCGAACGGCTTCAACTTCATCACCCCGATGACGAACGCCGACAACACCGGCACGATCTACCAGTACCAGGGCGCCAACACGGCGCAGAACCTCCCGGCGCTCGAGGGAATCGGGTTCTCGCACCAGCCGAGCATCTGGATGGGCGACCGCAACCAGCTCGCCGTCCTGCCCGCAGTGGGTGCCAACCCGACCTCGACGCTCGACGACCGGCGCCTCACCTTCCACCACGAGAACGAGGTGGCCCGCCCCGACGTCTACGGGGTCGAGTTCGACAACGGCATCACGACGGAGGTCACCGCGACCGATCACGGCGCCGTGTACCGGTTCGCCTTCACCGGGAACCAGAGCTCGGTCATCGTCGACCAGCTGGTGAACTCGTCCAAGCTGACGGTCACCGGCAGCACCGTCACGGGCTGGGTCGACGGCGGCTCGGGCTGGCCCGGCCGCACTCGCATGTTCGTGTACGGCACGTTCGACGCCCAGCCGACCACCGCCGGTCCGACGACCGTCGGCAACCGCAACGGCAGCGCGCGGTTCGCCGCCTTCGACACGTCGAGCGATCGCACGGTCGAGCTCCGCATCGCGTCGTCGTTCATCTCCCAGGAGCAGGCGCAACGCAATCACGAGCTCGAGCTCGCTGGCGTCTCGTTCGACGCCGCCCACGCCGCCGTGCAGCAGGCCTGGAACGACCGGCTCGGCGTCGTCCACGATGTGCAGGGCGCGACGGAGACGCAGCTCGTGAGCCTGTACTCGAGCCTCTACCGGCTGAACCTCTACCCGAACTCGCAGTTCGAGAACGTCGGCACGGCGGGCGACCCCGTGTTCGAGTACGCGAGCCCCGTGTCGGCCACCACCGGCTCGGCGACCGACACCGCGACGAACGCGAAGATCGTCGACGGGAAGATCTACGTGAACAACGGGTTCTGGGACACGTACCGGACGGCATGGCCGCTCTACTCGCTGCTCTACCCCGAGGTCACCGAGGAGCTCGTCGACGGCTTCGTGCAGCAGTACCGCGACGGCGGCTGGATCGCGCGGTGGTCGTCGCCCGGCTACGCCGACCTCATGACCGGCACGAGCTCCGACGTCGCCTTCGCGGAGGCCTACCTCGCGGGGGCCCTCGACACCGAGACCGCGCTCGAGGCCTACGACGCCGCGTTGAAGAACGCCACCGTGCTCCCCGTCTCGAACGCCGTCGGACGCAAGGGCCTCGCGCAGTCGATCTTCCTCGGCTTCACCGAGGAGAGCACGCACGAGAGCGCCTCGTGGGGCCTCGAGGGCTTCATCAACGACTTCGGCATCGGCGAGATGGCCGCGGCACTCGCCGACGACCCGAACACGCCCGCCGACCGCGTCGAGCGGCTCCTCGAGGAGGCCGAATACTTCCAGGCGCGCGCCGACCACTACGTGGAGATGTTCAACCCGGAGGCCGGCACCTTCACCGCCCGCAACGCTGACGGCAGCTGGCCGGTCGGCGCCGACTTCGACCAGAAGGCCTGGGGCGGCGCGTTCACCGAGGCGAGCGCGAAGACCTTCGGCTTCCACGCGCCGCACGACGTCGCCGGACTCGCCGCTCTCTACGGCGGGCGACAGGGCCTCCTCGACGAGCTCGACGAGTTCCTCACCGTCCGCGAGAAGGCCGACTACTCCGGTATCCACGAGGCGCGGGAGGCACGCGACGTCCGCCTCGGCATGCTCGGCATGTCGAACCAGGTCGCGCACCACATCCCGTACGTGCTCGCCGAGGCGGGCGACCCCGCCGAGGCGCAGGCGCTCATCCGCGACATCCAGCAGCGGCTCTTCGTCGGCTCCGACATCGGCCAGGGCTACCCGGGCGACGAGGACAACGGCGAGTTCTCCGCCTGGTACGTGTTCTCGGCCCTCGGCCTGTACCCGCTCGAGGTCGGCTCCGGCGACTACACGATCGGCACGCCGCTGTTCGACCGGGCGACGCTGACGATCGGCGACCGCGACCTCGTGGTCTCCGCCCCCGGTGCCTCCGACGGGAAGACCTACGTCGCGGGCGTCGAGCTGAACGGCGCGGCCGTCGACGAGACGACCCTCGACGGCGACCTGCTGCGCGAGGGCGGCGAGCTCACGTTCACGATGAGCGACGAGCCGAGCGCGTGGGGCGCGAAGGACCTCGATGAAGGACTCGAGGTTCCGCGGACCCTCGTCGACGCCACGAAGCCCGGCCGCGGCACGCTCACCGCGGGCGACGGCTCGTCGACGGCCGCGATCGTCGACGACAGCATGAACTCGACGGCGACGTTCGATTCGGGCACCGCCGAATTGACCTGGACCTCGCAGTCCGGGCCGGTGACGGTCGGCCAATACACGCTGACGGGCGCCGCGCTCGACACGGCTCCCGCAGCCTGGACCCTCTCGGGTTCGACCGACGGCGAGAACTGGACCGAGCTCGACCACCGCGACGGCGAATCCTTCGACTGGCCGACGCAGACCCGGCCCTTCTCGACCGACGGCGAGGGCGTCTTCACGAGCCTGCGGCTCACGGTCGAGTCGGCCGGCGGACCGCTCGCGCTGTCCGAGGTCGAGCTGTTCGCGTCGGCCGGGACCGCCGAGGGGCTCACGGTCAGCCCGGCGGCGGCGCAGTCCGTCGCGGTCGACACCGAGTTCTCGGGCGCCCTCGCGACGATCGTCGGCACCGAGACCTCGGCGGACGGCTACCAGGTCGCCGTCGACTACGGCGACGGCACCGGTGCGGCCGAGGCGACGCTGAAGCGCGACGACCTCGGAGGCTGGCGCGTCTCGGCACCGCACACCTTCACCGCACCCGGCGTGTACACCGCCACGGTCATCGTGCAGGACTCGAGCGGAGCCCTCGCCTCGGCGGCCGCCGACGTCACGGTCACCCGTGACGAGACCCTGGTCGGCTCGTTCGGATCGCTCTGCATCGGCGACCTCGGCACCACCGCGGCGAACTGCGACGGGCAGGGCTTCGGCTACTACCGCGACAAGCTCGCGGCCGACGGGTTCGTGCAGGGCGAGACCCTCCCGATCCCCGGCACCGAGCTGACGTACGACCTTCCCGCGATCGAGGCCGGCGAGCCCGACAACCTCACGGGCGAGGGACAGACGGTGCGCATCGACCTCGGTGCCGGCGCGACGCAGCTCGCCTTCGTCGGCACGGCGACCGAGAGCGCGCGTCAGCCCGAGGCGGTCCTGCACTTCACCGACGGATCGACGCAGACGGTGCGGATCTCGTTCGGCGACTGGGTCGGCGCCTCCGGCAACCCGGCCTTCGGCAACACCGTGCTCGCGATCTCGGAGGGTCGACTCTCGGGCACCGGTGCCGAGTCGTCGGTCAAGAACACCGCGATCTACGCGACGGCGCCGATCACGATCGACACCGACGACGCCGGTGTGCCGAAGATCGTCGAGTCGCTGACGATGCCGACCGAGGAGGGCACCCTCCGGGACGGCCGCGTGCACGTGTTCGCCATCGCCTCCGACGGCGACCGCACGGGCACGACGGCACTCGCGGTGCAGCCCCAGGCCGTCGCCGCCCGGATCGCCGGCGAGGCGTTCGAGGCGACGCTCGCGACCGCCTCCGGCGGCGCGCCGGAGCAGACCGCCATCGTCAACTGGGGCGACGGCACCCCGGTGTCGGCGCTGCCGGTCACCGACGGCGCCGTCACCGGCGGGCACACGTACGCCGTCGCGGGCACCTACCCGGTCTCCGTGACGGTGGACGACGGCATCACGTCGGCATCGACCACCGTCGAGATCGTCGTCGAGGAGTCCGCTCCGGTCTACACGCCCGAGATCGCGGTCGACCCGGCGGTGATCGCGCCGGGCGGCACCGTGCGCGTGACCGGCGACGGCTTCGCCCCCGACGAGACCGTCGAACTCCGGTTCGGCGACGGCGAGCCGGTCGGCACGACGTCGGACGGCGACGGCGTGATCGATGCCGAACTCGCCGTTCCCGGCGACGCGATCGACGGGGAGTACCCGGTGACGGCGCTCGGGGCGGTGTCGGCGGTCGAGGCGTCCACGACGCTCACCGTGCTCACCCCGGCGGCGGCCACCACGGTCGCGCTCGGCTCGGATGCCGAGGCGCCCGTGGCCGGCGACCTCATCGCGCTGACCGCGACCGTCGCGCCGGCCGGGGCCTCGGGCCTCGTCGAGATCCGGGAGGGCGACGCCGTGGTCGGCACGGCGACCGTCACCGCGGGCACCGCGACCGCGGACGTGCGCGTGGAGACCTCGGGTACCCACACGTACACGGCGCACTTCACTCCCGACGACCCCGCGGCGTACCTGCCGTCGGTCTCGGAGCCGTTCTCGATCGAGGTCGGCGACGCCCCCGTGACGGAGGCCGAGCTCGTGCTGGGCTCCGACCGCGCGGCGCAGGGCGGAACGCTCGGGATCACGGGCAGCGGCTTCGGCCCCGGCGAGGTCGTGACGCTCAAGCTGCACTCCGAGCCGATCAGGCTCGCCGAGGTCACCGCCGACGACGAGGGCGCGTTCGAGATCGAGGTCACGATCCCGGCGACGACCGAACTCGGCGAGCACACCTTGATCGCCGAGGGGGCGACGTCGGGGCTCAGCGCCCAGGCCACGCTGACGGTCACGCGCTCGACCGTCGAGGTCGCGACCGTCGCCGTCGGCGCGCCGAACAAGCTGCTCGCGAAGGCGGGGTCGACGATCCGGTTCGTCGGACAGGTCGTCGCCCTCGACGGCAGCGAGCCGACCGGCACGTTCACCGTCTACGACGGTGACGACGCGATCGCCGAGGTGCCGGTGACGGTGGCCGACGACGGTCGCGTGAGCGTCAGGCTGCCCAAGCTGGCGGCAGGCCTGCATCTCGTGCGCGGCGAGTTCACCGGCAGCGGCGGGTTCGAGGATTCGGGTACCGTCCCGGTTCCGCTGATCCTCTGGTGACGCTTCGGCCCGGTGACGCCGTCAGGCGCCGCCGGGCCGAACCTCGAACACGCGGGATGCCGCGGCCGGACGCCGGTCGCGGCATCCCGCTCTCACGACGTGAACCGGCGGCCGCCGCCTGGCGAACGCCGATGGGCCGCGTGCTCAGAACTCCTCGTGCGTCGCGGGATCGGCGCCCCAGATGCGTCCGCGCTCGAGCGCCGAGATCGCCTCGATCTCGTCGGCGGTCAGCGAGAAGCCGAACACGTCGAGGTTCGCGCGACGTCGCTCGGGGTCGGACGACTTCGGGATCGGCACGCTCTCGAGTTCGACGTGCCAGCGGAGCACGGCCTGCGCGGGCTCGACCCCGTGCGCGGCCGCGATCTCGACGACGGCGGGTTCGCGCAGCAGGTCGGTGCGCCGGGCCAGCGGGCTCCAGCTCTCGGTGCGGATCTCGTGCTCGTCGTGGAACGCGCGCAGCTCCGCCTGCGGGAAGTACGGGTGCAGCTCGACCTGGTTGACGACGGGAGCGACGCCGGTCTCGTCGATGAGCCGGGTGAGCATGTCGGGGGTGAAGTTCGAGACGCCGATCGAGCGCACGAGACCCTTCTCGCGCAGCGAGATCATCGCGCGCCAGCTCTCGACGTACTTGTCGATGCGCGGCAGCGGCCAGTGGATGAGGTAGAGGTCGACCCACTCGAGGCCGAGACGCTTCCGCGACTCCTCGAAGCTCGCGATCGTCTCGTCGTAGCCGTGGTGGCGGCCGGGCAGCTTCGTCGTGATCACGAGGTCGCTGCGGTCGACCTCGGTGCGGTGGATCGCCTCGCCGACGGCCTCCTCGTTGCCGTAGTTGTAGGCCGTGTCGATGAGCCGGTAGCCGTCGGCGATCGCCGAGACCACCGCGTCGATGCCGAGCTGGTCGTTGAGTCCGTAGGTGCCCAATCCGATCGCGGGAATCGTGTTGCCGTCGCGAAGGGAATAGGCGGGTGCGCTCATTCCTCAATACTGGCGCACGCTCCGCCGGTTGAGTAGCGTGCGCCCTCGTCACTCGCTACTCGGCCACAGGCGCGGCGGAATGCGACGGCAGTTCCGCGAACGCCCGCACCGGGAACGTGCCGAACCCCTCGACGCGCGGCGGCACGGCGGTGAACCGGGCGCCCCGCGGCGGCACCTGCTCGAGGCCGGTCAGGTGCTCGACGACGTGCACGCCCGCCTCGAGCAGGATCGAGTGCGCCGGCCGCTCGCCGCCCGACTCGGTGTCGTCGATGTTCAGCGAGTCGATGCCGACGATCGCGACACCGGCGTCGACGAGGTGCCGCGCGCCCGCCTCGGTGAGGAACGGTGCGCCGACGGCGTACTCGGGCCGGCCGAAGTGACGACTCCAGCCGGTGTGCAGGAGGACGGCGGAGCCCGCGAGGTCGCGGTCGAAGAACACCTCAGCCGGGATGCCCCGCTCCGAGGCATCCGTCAGCCTGAACACCTCTGCGGGAATGCCGACGAGCGTCTCGAGGGCGAGGCTCGCGAGGTCGCCGCCCGCAGCGTATCGGTGGAACGGGCTGTCGAGGTAGGTGCCCGTGTTGCCGATCATCGTGATGAGGTCCATCGCGAACTCGGTGCCGGGCGCGTAGCGCTCGCGCGACGCCTCTCGGGTCAGGTACGGCGTGATCGTCGGGGCCGGGAGGCCGGGGTACGTCACGAGGCCGGCCGAGATCGGGTGGCTGAGGTCGACGAGCCGGCCGCGTGCGGCCACCGAGCGACCGGATGACGCGGCGTCGGCATCGCCCGCGAGGTCGACGCCGCGCGAGCCGCGGTGCGGCTCATCGACGATGGCGAGGTTCGACAGCTCGACGCTCGCGACGAGCGCCAGGCCGAGGTGCCGCACGAGCAGCTCGCCGATCTCGGCCTCGGTGACGCGGTTCGAGGGAAGGTCGAGGCGGAAGCCCGTCGCGCGGAGATCGCCTCCATTCGCGAAGGTGATCTCTGCGTCGAAATGGGCGCGGTACTCGGTCACGCGGGCTGCTCCTCGGGGATCTTCGGATGGGTCGGTTCGGCTGCGGGATCGGGCGCTCGGCTCCGGCGACGGTCACCGCCGCGGCCGTCGCGGAGGCGACGGACTACGGTCACGGCCACCGCCGCGAGCGCGAGCACGGCCGGCACGAGCAGGTTCGACCAGGCGAGCACGAGCAGCGCGCCGGTCATGATGGTTGCGACGACGGCGAGCCACCAGCCGAACGACCACCGGCGGAGCAGCAGCGTCGCGGCGAGCATGCCGGCCGCGTAGATCGCGACCATGTTGCTCGTGTGGATCAGGATGAACCCCGTCAGGTCGAGGTCGTTCAGCAGCATCAGGCCGTAGTAGCCGAGGATGAGCACGCCCGTGACCGCGAGCGCCCGACGCGGCACCTCGCCGTCGGCGGCGCCCTTCGCGAGGAACCGCGGCAGGTCGCCGTCGCGGCCGAGCGCCGCGCCGAGCTTGCCGAAGGCGGGCAGGTAGGCGTTCATGACCCCGACGGTGACGATCGCGGCGATGATCGCGACGAACACCGGCCCGATGCCGGGGGCGGTCGTCTCGACGAGGTCGAGCAGCGGCACCTGGCCGTCGCCCGCGCGGTCGCCGAGCACGGCGACCGTGACGAACTGGAGCGCGAGGTACCCGACGCCGACGACGGCGACGGCGATCACCGTGGCGATCGGGATGGTGCGCCGCGGGTTCTTGAACTCGCCGGCGATGTGGGTGCCGACCTCCCACCCCGCGAAGGCCCACACGAAGAGGCTGATCGCGACGCCGACCCCCGACCAGCCGTGCGGCAGGAAGGGCTGGAAGTTCGCGGCGTCGGCCGCCGGGAAGGTGACGGCGACCACGCCGACGACGACGGTGATGAGGAGCCCCGTGAGCACGAACTGCACCCAGCCCGCGACCCGCACGCCGAACCAGTTGGCGATGAACGGCGGTACGAACACCGCGAGGCCGATGACCGGCACGGCCGATCGGTCGACGCCGAGCACCGCGACGACGTACTCGCCGCCGAGCACCGCGAGCACGGGGGCGCCGATGCACACGCCGAAGTAGAACCAGTACCCGGCCATGCGCGCGGCGGTGTCGCCGAGCGCGCGGCGCACGAAGCTCGCGACGCCGCCCGCGTCGGGGTAGCGAGCGGCGAGCGCCGCGAAGGTGCCGGCGAGCGGGATGGAGAGCACGAGCACCGCCGCGACGGCGACGATCGAGGCCGGCCCGGCCGCCTCTGCGGCGAGCCCCGGCAGCACGAGGATGCCGGTGCCGAGCACGCTCGCGATGTAGAGGGCCGCGCCCTGCACGAGCCCGAGGCTGCCGTGGTGAGCGTGATCACCCGTCGTCGTGTCGGGGGCTGCGGTGTTCGAAGTCACCCGCTCATTCTGCGGGATGCCGCCGACACGGCACGATGGCAGGGTTGACACTCTTCATCGAAATGCTGCCAACACCGGTCGCGGCCCGCTCGACGGGCACCCCGCCCTCGTGGGTGCGCAGGAGCCGCGGCGGGTCTCCCGTTCCGCCGCGGCCCGGCCTCACCGGCCTCGCACCTGCGCGACCGCGGCCTCGCGATCGATGAACGACGTCAGCTCGCCGATCGAGCCCAGCAGGGGCGCCGGGACCACGACGAGCGTGTTCTTGTCGACGCCCACCTCGACGAGCGTCTGCAGCGTGCGCAACTGCAGGGCGAGCGGATGCGACATCATCGTGTCGCTCGCGGCGCCGAGCTGCGCGGCGGCGAGCGCCTCGCCCTCGGCCGCGATGATCTTCGCCCGCTTCTCGCGCTCCGCCTCGGCCTGGCGGGCCATCGCCCGCTTCATGGCATCGGGCAGCAGGATGTCCTTGAGCTCCACGAGCGTCACCTGCACGCCCCAGTCGGCGGTCGTCACGTCGAGGATCTCGCGGATGTTCACGTTGAGCACCGCCGTGTCGGAGAGCGCCTCGTCGAGGTGGTGCTGGCCGATGACCTTGCGGAGCGTGGTCTGCGCGATCTGGTCGATGGCGGACTTGACGTTCTCGATCACGATGACCGACTTCACCGCGTCGGTCACCCGGTAGTAGGCGACCGCCGAGACCCCGACGCTCACGTTGTCGCGCGTGATGATGCCCTGCGACTGGATCGGCAGGGTCACGACCCGCAGCGAGACCTTCGTCATCACGTCGACGATCGGGATGATGAACCGGATGCCCGGATCGCGCACGCTGTGCAGGCGGCCGAAGCGGAGCACCACGCCCCGCTCGTACTGCTTCACGATCTTCACCGACATGAAGAACAGGATGATCGCGAGGATGACGACGACGATCACGGTGATCCAGAGCCAGACCATGGGACTCATCTCCTGCGGCGCCGGTGACGTGCCGGACGTCACCTCAATTGTCCCACTCCCGCCGGTTGCGCAGCGCCGACGCGTATCGAAACCAGGGCGGTCGAACTCCCGGTCTCGAGACGCGCTCCGCGCACCTCGGTCGACGAGGGACTACAGCCGGGCGAGCGTCTGGTCGATGTCGGCGAGCAGGTCGTCGACGTCCTCGATGCCGACCGAGAGGCGCACGACCGACTCGGGCACCTCGGCCTCGGTGCCCCGCACCGAGGCGTGCGTCATCTCCGACGGGTAGTTGACGAGCGACTCGACGCCGCCGAGCGACTCGGCGAGCTGGAACAGCGCCGTCGACTCCGCGAAGCGGCGGGCCGCCTCGCCGCCGCCGGCGAGCGCGATCGAGAGCATGCCGCCGAAGCCCGACATCTGGCGCGCAGCCAGCTCGTGGCCGGGGTGCGACTCGAGCCCCGGGTAGTAGACGTGCTCGATCGCGTCGTGCTCCTCGAGCCGCCGGGCGATCGCGAGGGCGTTCTGGCTGTGCCGCTGCATCCGGACCCCCAGGGTCTTGATGCCCCGGGAGGTGAGGAACGCGTCGAACGGGCCCGAGACGGCGCCCGCCGCGAACTGGGTGAACTTCACCCGCTCGAAGCGCTCCTCGCGCGCGTCGTCGCCGCCCGCGAACACGAGCGCGCCGCCGACGACGTCGGAGTGCCCGCCGAGGTACTTCGTCGTCGAGTGCACGACGACGTCGGCGCCGAGCGCGAGCGGCTGCTGCAGCGCGGGCGATGCGAAGGTGTTGTCGACGACGACGATGAGCCCCGCCTCGTGGCCGAGCTCGGCCAGCGCCGCGACATCCGAGATCTTCATCAGCGGGTTCGACGGGGTCTCGATCCAGAGCACCCTGGTGGCGGGCTCGATCGCCGCGCGCACCGCGTCGAGGTCGCTCGTGTCGACGGTCGAGTCGCGCACGTCCCACGCGCCGAACACCCGCCGGATGAGCCGGTGCGTGCCGCCGTAGACGTCGTTGCCGATGATGACGTGGTCGCCGGGCCGGAGCACCGTCCGCAGCAGCGCGTCCTCGGCGGCGAGGCCCGACGCGAACGACAGGCCGTGCGCGCCGCCCTCGAGCGCGGCGAGCTGGGCCTCGAGGGCGTCGCGCGTCGGGTTGCCGCCGCGCGAGTACTCGTAGCCGCCGCGGAGACCGCCGATGCCGTCCTGCACGTAGGTCGAGGTCTGGTAGATCGGCGGGATCACGGCTCCCGTGGTCGGGTCGAAGGCCTGGCCGGCGTGGATGGCGCGGGTGTCGAAGCGGGCGTGGTCGGTGTTCATGGGCGGTGCCTTACGTGTTGCGAGGTCAGTGGGAGAGGTAGGTGAGCAGGTCGGTGCGCGTGATCACACCGAGGGCCTTGCCGCCGTCGGTCACGAGCATCGCGGGCGCGTCGGTGAACGCGCTGCGGGCCGCCGCGACGGGTTCCTGCACGCCGATGAGCGGCAGCGACTCGCCGACGACGCCGCCGACCTCGTCCGTGAGCTTCACCGTCCCGGTGAAGACCTGCTCGAGCAGCACCTCTTCATGCAGCGCGCCGAGCACCTCGCCGAGCACGACGGGCGGTTCGTGCCCGACGACGACGAGCTGCGAGACGCCGGTCTCGGTCATGCGGTCGATCGCCTCGCGGACCGTGTCGTTGGGGTGCACGTAGACGAGCGGCGCCGTTCGATCGGCCTTCGCGGCGAGCAGGTCGGCGACGGTGTGCCCGGTGGGCGCGTTTCCGAAGCCGTACGCGCGCATCCACTTGTCGTTGAAGATCTTGCCGAGGTAGCCGCGGCCCCCGTCGGGCAGCAGTACGACGAACACGTCGTCGGCGGTGACCCCGGGTGCGGATGCCGCGCGCAGTGCGGCGACGACCGCCATACCGCTCGACCCGCCGACGAGGATGCCCTCCTCGCGGGCGAGGCGCCGGGTCATCGCGAAGGAGTCGGCGTCGCTCACGGCGATGATCTCGTGCGGCACCGCGGGGTCGTACGCATCGGGCCAGAAGTCCTCGCCCACGCCCTCGACGAAGTACGGCCGGCCGGTGCCGCCCGAGTACACCGAGCCTTCGGGGTCGGCGCCGATGATGCGCACCCGGTCGTCGGAGACTTCGCGCAGGTACCGCCCGGTGCCGGTGATCGTGCCGCCCGTGCCGACGCCCGCGACGAAGTGCGTCACACGGCCGTCGGTGTCGCGCCAGATCTCGGGGCCGGTGGTCTCGTAGTGCGAGCGCGGCCCGTTGGGGTTCGCGTACTGGTTCGGCTTGAACGCGCCCGGGATCTCGCGGGCGAGCCGGTCGGAGACGCCGTAGTACGACTCGGGGCTGTCGGGCGCGACCGCCGTCGGCGTGACGACGACCTCGGCGCCGTACGCGGTGAGCACGTTGCGCTTGTCCTCACCGACCTTGTCGGGGCAGACGAAGACGCAGCGGTACCCGCGCTGCTGGGCGACGAGCGCGAGGCCCACGCCCGTGTTGCCGCTCGTCGGCTCGACGATCGTGCCGCCGGGCTTCAGCAGGCCCTCGCGTTCGGCCGCGTCGATGATGCGGCCCGCGATCCGGTCCTTCGACGATCCACCCGGGTTGAAGTACTCGAGCTTCACGAGCACCGTGGCCTTGGTCACCCCCGCCGTGACGCGGTTGAGCTTGACGAGGGGGGTGTCGCCGACGAGGTCGACGATCGATTCTGCGTACTTCATGCGGTGTCCTTGCGAGTCGGCCACGTCTCGGCCGGGGTGGCGGCGAACGATCGGGCGTGCGTGCGGGGTCGGTGGAAGACGTCAGCGACAACACAGCGAGAGGAGCACGTCGTCAACTCTAGCCCCGGACGACGGGCCGCTGCCACGGTGATCCCGTTTCCCCCGCGGACGCAGCGGACGCCGCGGGCGCGGCGTGTCGCGACGACGATGCGGCATTCTCCCAGCCGCATGCATTCGTATTGGTATCGGCGCCGATGCGACGGCGCCCCGACGTCCCCAACGTTCCCATCGAGAGAGGCTTCGCGTGAGCGCGACCCCGCCCGTCCCCCCGAAGGCGAAGAAGCAGGCCCAGCAGCTGAGCGTCAAGCAGCAGCGCGCCGAGGAGCGACAGCGGAAGCTCGAGGAGTTCCGCAAGCGCGAGGCCCGGGCGAAGCGCAACCGACGCATCCTCACCTGGACCGGCATCGTCGGCGGCGTCGCCGTCATCGGCCTGCTCGTCACGGCGATCGTGCTCGCCCCGAAGCCGGCGACGTACGCGGCGGGCGGCGACGGCGCCGCGATCGAGGGCGTCGAGACGTTCGACAACGGCGCCGGCCACGTCGAGGGCGTCGTCGACTACGCGCAGACGCCCCCAGCGGGCGGCGAGCACAACCAGGTCTGGCTGAACTGCGGCGTGTACGAGCAGCCGGTGCCGAACGAGAACGCCGTGCACTCGCTCGAGCACGGCGCGATCTGGGTGACCTACGACGCCTCGAAGGTGTCGGGCGACGAGCTGGCGACGCTGAAGTCGAAGCTGCCGTCGAGCTACGTCGTGCTGTCGCCGTACGAGGGACTGCCCTCCCCCATCGTGCTGAGCAGCTGGAACGTGCAGCTGCAGGTCGACGACGCCGGCGACTCGCGCATCGGCCCCTTCTTCGAGGAGTACTGGCAGAGCCAGAACGTGCCCGAGCCGGGTGCGCTGTGCACGGGCGCGTTCGACGCGCCCGGCAAGGTGTCGTGACCGCCGGGACCGACACCGGCGACGCCGTGCTCGCGGCGCCCGCGGATCGGGAGCCTTCGCGACGCGGACGCGGCGGCCGGATCGCTGCGGTGGTCGCGGCATCCGTCGCGCTCGTCGTCGTCGCGATCGCGGCGTTCTCGATCGGTCGGCTCTCCACGCTCGCCGACCCGACGCCGACGGGTACGAGCGCCGAGGCCGGCTTCGCGCGCGACATGCAGGTGCACCACCAGCAGGGCGTCGAGCTCGCGATGATCGTGCGCGACGCGACCGACGACGACGAGGTGCGCCTGCTCGCCTACGACATCGCGACGACGCAGGCCCAGCAGGCGGGCCAGATGTACGGCTGGCTGAGCGCATGGGGACTCCCGCAGGCGGGTGGCGAGCCGTCGATGACCTGGATGACTCGCGCCGCCCCGGGCGGCGGCCACGACGAGCACTCGGGCTCGGGCGCGACGCACGAGCCCGGCGCCCCGATGCCCGGACTCGCGACGCCCGAGCAGGTGACCGAACTCCGTACACTCTCCGGAGTCGAGGCCGAGGTGCGATTCCTGGAGCTCATGATCGCGCACCACCAGGGCGCCGTCGAGATGGCCGACGCGGTGCTCGAACGGTCGTCGAACGAGGTCGTCACCGCGCTCGCGCGCTCGATCGTCGACAGCCAGACGAGCGAGATCGAGCTCATGGAGCAGATGCTCGCCGAGCGATCCGCCGCAGGCTGAGCCCCGCGGCCCCCGCGCGCCGCTACTCGACGAGCGCCGAGGAGCCCGCCCCGCCCTCGAGCACCGGCCGCTCCTCCTGCTGCCGGTAGAGCGAGGCGTAGACGCCGCCGGCCTCGACGAGCTCGGCGTGCGTACCCCGCTCCACGACGCGACCTGCGACGATCACGAAGATGACGTCGGCCGAGACGACCGTCGAGAGCCGGTGCGCGATCGCGATCGTCGTGCGGCCGCGCGCGGCGTCGTCGAGCGCCTGCTGCACGACCCGCTCCGAGATCGTGTCGAGCGCGCTCGTCGCCTCGTCGAGCACGAGCACCGCCGGGTCCTTCAGGAGCACCCGCGCGATCGCGATGCGCTGCTTCTCTCCGCCCGAGAGCCGGTAGCCGCGCTCGCCGACCACGGTGTCGTAGCCGTCGGGGAACGAGGCGATCGTCTCGTGGATGTTCGCGGCCCTGGCCGCGGCCTCGAGTTCGGCGTCCGAGGCATCCGGCTTCGCGTACCGCAGGTTGTCGGCGATCGAGGCGTGGAACAGGTAGGTCTCCTGGCTGACGATGCCGATGTGCGACATGAGCGAGTCGCGCTGCAGGTCGCGCACGTCGACCCCCGCGAACCGCACCGCGCCCGCCGTCGCCTCGTAGAGGCGCGGCACGAGGTACGACACGGTCGTCTTGCCCGCGCCGCTCGGCCCGACGAACGCCGCGAACTGGCCCGGCTCGATCGTGAAGCTCACGCCGTCGAGCGTCGGGCGGGGGTCGTCGCCCTCGGTGCGCACCGCGTCGGGGTAGTGGAACGAGACGTCGTCGAACTCGACCCGGCCGAGCGCGCCGTCGGCCGGCACCTCCCGCGCGTCGGGCGCATCGGTGATCGCGGGGCGCAGGTCGAGGTACTCGAAGATGCGCGCGAACAGGGCGCTCGACGTCTGCAGGTCGAGCGCGACGCGCATGAGCCCCATGAGCGGGAACAGCAGCCGCGCCTGCACCGTCGTGAACGCGACGATGGTGCCGGCGGTCACGTCGTCGTTGCCGCCCGCGATGAGCCAGCCCGACACGAGGTAGACGATCGCCGGGATCGACGACATGAAGATGTTCACCATCGCGAAGAACCACTGGCCGGTCATCTGCTGCCTGACCTGCAGGCCGATCTGGTTGCGGTTCTCGTCGGAGTAGCGCTCGATCTCGCTCTGCTGCCGGCTGAAGCTCTTCGACAGCAGGATGCCCGAGACGCTCAGCGTCTCCTGCGTGATCGCCGTCATCTCCGACAGCGACTCCTGCGTCTTGCCCGCCAACCGCGCGCGCACCTGACCGACCCGCCGCTGCGCGATGACCATGAACGGCATGAGCACGAGCGCGACGACGGTGAGCTGCCAGTTGAGCAGGAGCATCGCGACGAAGGCCGAGATGACGGTGACGGTGTTGCCGAGCACGCTCGACACCGTGTTCGTGAGCACGCCCGCGACGCCGCCGACGTCGTTCTGCAGGCGTGACTGGATGATGCCCGTCTTCGTCCGCGTGAAGAAGCTCAGCTCCATCGCCTGCAGGTGGCTGAACAGCCGCACCCGCAGCGCGCCCATGACCTTGTTGCCGATCGTCGCGGTGAGCCAGGTCTGCCAGACGCCGAGCAGCGCCGCCACGACGAAGACCCCGATCATCGCGAGCACGAGGGTCGTCAGCACCGGCAGGTTCGGCGGGGATGCCTCGCCGCCGGCGCCCGTCGGGAAGAGGCCGTCGTCGAATGCGCGTTGGGTGAGCAGCGGCGGGATGACGGCCAGCGCGGCGCCGACGAGCACGAGCACGACCGTGGTCGCGAGGGCGGCCTTGTGCGGCGCGAAGAGGTCGGAGATGCGGCGCAGGAGGTGCGGGATCTTCGGAGCGTCGGCGTTCTCGGCCCGCTGGGCCGCCTCGTCGGCCGAGGCGATGCGCGTGCGCGCCTTGCCGTAGCGGCCGACCTGCGGCGCCGGCCCTCCCCCGCCATGCATGCTCATGGCTTCACCCTACGGCGACCAGGCGGCCCGCCCGCCGCCGTTCGCCCCGGGCGCACCGCTCGCGGACCGGCGGCCGGAGGCATGGCCGCGGGCGGCTGCCGCCACCCCGAACTGGGGCCAGCCGCCGGGCACGAGCGGGTATACCGTGAGCCGCAACTCCGGTCGTACCCGTGCATCCCGACCCGACGCCCGCCGTTCCCCGCCTGGGAACGTGGCGGTGCCGGACGATCCCGAGTCCGAGGAGTGCCCGAGATGGAGCCGAAACCCGATCGGTGGGCCTCGCGCCTGCGCGCGATCTTCTCGCTCTCCGCGGTCGCCGCCCTCGTGGTCGGCTGCATCGCCCTCTCAGCCTCATCGGCGGAGGCCTTCGTGCCGATGAAGCGTGCGCCCGAGAGCGCGGAGGTCACCGGCGGCCAGTGCGACGGGCATGCACCGACCCCGCTGACGGTGGAGATCTCCGCGACGTATCCGGAAGCGGAGTACGTCATCGTCGTCTCGAGCGGCGGCGTCCAGGTGGACGAGGTGACGCGCATCGGGAACAACGACACGATCTCGGTGTCGTTCACGTTGCCGCCGGGCGACTACCTGGTCGAGGTCAGCCGCTCCGACGCCTCCGGCGACGGCCCCTTCGGCGGGACGATCCCGGCCACGGTGGAGGCGTGCCCCGACATCGGCGTCACGACGACGCCGCTCGGCTGCAGTCTCGGGAGCGACGGCTCGACGCTCGTCGCGTTCACCGGGCTCGTGCCCGGCGAGTCGTACCTCTTCGACGTCGCCGGCCCCGCGTTCTCGTTCGGCGGGCCGTTCGAGGCGGTGTCCGAGACGGAAGAGCGCGAGATCACGGGCATGCCGCCCGGCAACTACACCGTGTACGTGCAATGGAGCCCCGACGACGCCGCGCAGGTGCCGATGTACGACTGGGTCGCCTTCGCCGTCGAACCGTGCGGGCCGGCGATCGAGGTCGCGGTGCAGCAGTGCACCGTCGCGGGCGGCACGGCCGGTGCGACGGCCACGCTGTCGGGCCTCGTGGCCGGGGTCGAGTACACCGTCGGGGCGTACGCCGCCTCGGCGCCCGACGGCGATGCGCTGGCGACCCCTGTGCCGGTCACCGGCGACGCATCGGGGGCGGCGACCGTCGACCTCGGCGCCCTGCCGGCCGGACTCGACGTCGCCTTCCGCGTCGACGGCGTCTGGGAGGCCCCGCCCTGGGAGGAGCCGCCGTGGATCGGTGGCGGGAACTTCGTGCCGCTCGGGTCGGTCGCCCTCTCGGCGAGCGCGGGCGCGAGCCTCTCGGCGTGCCCGGCGGTGATCGAGACACCGACGCCGACACCGACGCCGCCCACCGGCGACGATGCGACCGGCCCGCAGCTCGCGGCCTCCGGTGCCGACGCGGTCGGCTCCCTGCTCCCGGCGGCGATGCTCCTCGGCCTGGGAGCCCTCACGATGCTGCTCGCGCTGCGCCGTGCGCGACCCGCCGCTCAGCCCTTCGACGAGCCGGCGAGCAGGCCCCGCACGAAGTAGCGCTGCAGGCTGAAGAACACGATGAGCGGGATCACGAGCGAGATGAACGCGGCCGCGGTGAGGCGCTGCCAGGTCTGACCGCGCTGGCCCGCGAGTTCGGCGAGCCGCTGGGTGAGCGGGGCGACGTCGGCCGTGCCGCCCGAGAAGACGAGGGCGACGAGCAGGTCGTTCCACACCCACAGGAACTCGAAGATCGCGAACGACGCGAGGATCGGCACCGAGAGCGGCACGACGATCCGCATGAAGATCTGCCCGTGCGTCGCGCCGTCGACCCGAGCGGCCTCCATGAGCTCCCGCGGGATCTCGGAGATGAAGTTGTGCAGCAGGAAGATCGCGAGCGGCAGGCCGAAGATCACGTGGGCGATCCACACCTGCACGTACGTCTCGTCGGGGATGATCGGCACGACGTCGTGCAGCCACTCCTGCGCCGGCTTCAGCGTCGTCGTGAAGATCTGCAGCAGCGGGATGAGCGCCATCTGCAGGGGCACGATCTGCAGCGCGAAGATGCCGATGAACACCCAGTCGACGAAGGGGAACCTGATCCAGGCGAGCGCGTACGCGGCCATCGCCGCCAGCACGGTCGCGAAGACGACGACCGGGATCGTGATCGCGAGCGAGTTCACGAAGTACGAGCCGAGCTGCGGTGCACTGGATGACGCGGACAGCAGCACCTCGCTGTAGTTGTCGAACGTCCAGCCCCAGTTCTCGAAGACCGTCCACCAGCCGGTCGTGTTGATCAGGTCGGCGGGGCGGAAGGAGGAGACGAAGAGCCCGAACGTCGGCAGGGTCCAGAGCACCGCGATGAGCAGGGCGAAGACGGTCGCCGGGCGCGACGTGAGCCGGCGCTTGACACGGGTCGCCTTCGACCCGTCGAGGTTGTAGCCTCGCCGGGCGGCCGCGTCGAGCTCTTTGGCGATCGCCTTGTCGGTCGATCCGGTCGCCTGGCTCATCGGATCTCCCTCTGCTTGCGGAGCACGCGGATGTTGTAGATGACGATCGGCACGACGAGCAGGAAGAGCACGAGCGCGAGCGCCGCACCCCGTCCCGACTCGGCCGCCCGGAACGCCTGCGTGTACATCTCGTTCGCGATGACGCTCGTGTTGAAGTTGCCGCCCGTCATGACGCGCACGATGTCGAACACCTTGAGCGTGGCGATCGTGATCGTCGTGACGACGACGACGAGGCCGCCCCTGATGCCCGGCAGGGTCACGTTGCGGAACCGCTGCCAGTTCGTCGCCCCGTCGAGCTCGGCCGCCTCGAGCTGCTCGGCGGGGATGCCCTTGATCGACGCCGACAGCACGACGACGGCGAATCCGGTCTGCACCCAGATCATGACGACGATGAGCAGCAGCGTGTTGATGAACGGCTCCTGCAGCCACAGTACCGGCTCGCCGCCGAACCAGACCACGATCTGGTTCAGCAGGCCGATCTGGGGACGTGCGGCCGGGCGGTACTCGTAGATGAACTTCCAGATGATGCCGGCGCCGACGAACGAGATCGCGACCGGCATGAACACGAGCGACTTGTAGATGCGCTCGCCGCGCGACCGGTCGATGAACACGGCGTAGGCGAGGCCGATGCCCGTCGACAGCGTCGGCACGAGCACGACCCAGAGGATCGTGTTGCCGAGCGTGAGCAGGGCCTCGGGCTGCGTGAACATCCACACGTAGTTGTCGATGCCGATGAACTCGCCCGCCCGGTTCGTGAACGACGTGAAGGCGGTTCGCACAGCCGGGTAGAGCAGGCCGACCGCCAGCAGGAGGCAGGCGGGGGCGAGGAACAGCACGAGCTGGTACCACTCCCGACCGCGCTTCGGCGCGCGGTCGATGAGGAAGAGGATCAGCCCGATGACGGCCGCGAAGATCGCGAGCCCCAGCAGGATCTGGAAGATCTTGCCGATCAGGTCGGCGGTGGTCACGTCGGGGGCCTCCGATCGCAGGCTGAATCAGAGCGCCGCGTTCCACGCGGCAGGTGGTGGAGCGAGGATACCCGGGGCCGCGCCGTTGGCGCGACCCCGAGGCATCCGATCAGTCCTGCGGCCAGCTCGCCTCGATGAAGTCGAGCGTGTCGGCCGTGCTCTTGCCGCCGATCCAGTCGACCATGCCGGTCCAGAAGGAGCCCGAACCCACCGCGGCGGGCATCACGTCGGAGCCGTCGAAACGGAACGTCGTGTTCGGGTCCTGCAGGAGGGCCACCGACGCCTTCAGCAGCTCGCTGCCGGCGTTCTCGGGGTCGAGCCCGGTGTTGGCGCTGATGACGCCGCCGAGGCTGACGCGCGAGTTGGCCCACTCGGGGCTCGACAGGTACGTCTGCGTGGCCACGACCTCATCGGTGTCGGCGAACGCCGCGACGATCTCGCCACCGCCCGTGACCGCGTTCGCCCCGGCCTCGGTGCCCGGCAGCATGAAGGCCCACACGTCGCCGTCCTCGGCGACCGTCGTGCCCTCGGGCCAGAAGCCCTCGTAGAACGACGCCTGGTGGTGCAGCGCGCACGCGCCGTCCATGATCGGGAGGCCCGCGTCGCCGAAGTCGGTCGTCGCGATCGAGCGCACGTCGCCCAGACCGCCGTTGACGTTGTCGTCGCTGCGGATGAACTCGCCGACCGAGTCGAACGCCTCGGCGATCTTCGGGTCGTTGAACGGGATGTCGTGCGCAACCCACTGGTCGTAGACGTCGGCACCCTGCTGGCGGAGCACGAAGTCCTCCACCCAGTCGGTGCCGGGCCAGCCCGTCGCGACGCCCGAGGCGAAGCCGACGCACCAGGGCTTGTCGACGGCGCCCGACTCGCGGATCTCGTCGGTCAGCGTCGCCAGCTCGTCGAGCGTGGTCGGCACCTCCCAGCCGTTCTCCTCGAACATCGCCGGCGAGTACCAGACCCAGCCCTTGATGTTCGCCATGAGCGGCGCGCCGTACAGCGTGTCGTCGACCGTCCCGTAGGCGGCCCAGTCCTCGGACCAGTACTCGGCCACGTTGTCGGCCACCGACTGCGGCGCCGGGAGCAGGTCGCCCTGCTGCGCGAGGCGCGCGATGAGGCCCGGCTGCGGCGTGATGCCGAGGTCGGGCGGGTTGCCGCCCTCGATGCGGACGTTCAACTGCTCTTCGTACTGGTCGGAGCCCTCGTAGACGATGTCGATGCCGGTGCAATTCTCGAAGTCGGCCCACGACTGGTTCAGAAGCTCGGCCTCGGGGTCGAGGATGGTGCCGTAGATGTTGACCTCGGTGCCGGCGTCGAAGCTCCCGTAGGTCTCGTACGGCCCGCAGTCACCGGTCGCCGCCTCTTCGTTCGCGATGTCTCCCGTGCAGGCCGTGAGCGTGAGGCCGACCGCTGCGGCCACCACGACGGGGGCCATCAAACGGCGATGCCGTGTGAATCTCATGTCATCTCCTCGTTGAGTGCGTGCAGGCGGAGCCGGAGCCCGGTTCCGTTTTCCACGCTATGGCAGCCCGAACGCCCCCACAAGGGGGTGGCCGGTCACGATCCGGCACCGATCGGACCGGCGTCAACGTTGAGTGAGAGCGCTCCCCATCGATCCGCTCCGAGCCCCCGGTCGGGGGTCGTGAGGCCCGCCCGGGCGCGCCTCACCCGGCGTCGCCGACCGAGATCGCCTCGGCCTCGACGAGGGATGCCTCGGCGGGATCCACCCGGTCGACCCGGCGCAGCGCCCGGTGCCCGGCGACGACGATCACGAGCGCGACGCCGACCGAGACGGCCGCCGCGTAGTACGGCGCGTCGGGGGCGACCAGGTGCGCGAGCTCGGCCGCGGCCGGCGGCGCGAGGGCGCCGCCAAGGAACCGGACGGCCGAGTAGGCGCTCGATGCGACCGAGCGCTGGAGGTCGGTCGCCTCCATGACGCACTCGGTGAGGACGGTGTTGAGCACGCCCAGCACGAGCCCGCCGGCGACGATGCAGGCGACGAGCGCGGCCTGGTTCTCGATGAAGAGTCCGGCCGCGACGAGGTCGAGCGAGAGCAGCGGGAGCGCGATCCAGAGCACGCGGGTGCGCGGCATCCTGGCGGTGAGCAGCGGCGCGACGAACACCGAGGTGATCGCGAGCGCGAGCCCCCACCCGAAGAACGTGAACCCGAGCCCGAGCGCGTCGAACCCGAGCGGGAACGGCGAGTACGCGAGCAGGACGAAGAAGCCGATGTTGTAGAACAGCGCGGCGGCAGCGAGCACGGCGAGGGCGGGCCGGCGGAGCGCCCGGATGGGCGCCGACAGCCGCGTCGGCTCGGGTCGCGCCGAGGCATCCCCGGGTTCGCGCAGGAAGGCGACGATCGCGATGAAGCCGACCGCCATGAGCGCGGCCGTGCCGAAGAACGGGCCGCGCCAGCTGACGTGGCCGAGCAGGCCACCGAGCAGCGGTCCGATCGCGATGCCGAGACCGAGCGCCGCCTCGTAGAGGATGATCGCGGACCCGGTGCCGCCCGAGGCGGCGCCCACGATCGTCGCGAGCGCCGTCGAGATGAAGAGCGCGTTGCCGAGGCCCCAGCCGGCCCGGAACCCGATGACCTCCTCGACGTTCTGCGAGAGGCCGGCGGCCGCGGCGAACACGATGATGAGCCCGAGGCCGATGAGCAACGTCTTCTTCGCGCCGATGCGGCTCGACAGCCAGCTCGTGCCGAGCATCGCGAGGCCCGTGATGAGCAGGTAGCTCGTGAAGAGCATCTCGGTCTCGGTCGGCGTGGCCTGCAGGCTCTCGGCGATCGCGGGCAGGATCGGGTCGACCAGGCCGATGCCCATGAACGCGATGACGCACGCGAAGGCGACGGCCCAGACGGCCTTCGGCTGCTTCAGGATCGATGCGGATGTCTCGTGGCTGCCGTGTGCGCTCACGCCGTGGCTGCTCCATTCCGCGCGGCGTCGTCCGCGCGCTCGATACGGGTGCGGATGACGGCGACGGCGCGGGCGAGCGTGTCGCGCTCCTCGCCCGAGAGGTCGTCGAAGTAGGGGGCCATCGCGCCGACGAGTTCGTCGCGCCAGGCGTCGAGGGCGGCGAGCCCCGCCGGATCGGCGGAGATGAGCCAGGCGCGCGCGTCGTTCGCGTCGGCGATGCGCCGGATCCAACCGCGCTCGTCGAGGGCGTGCACGAGCTTCGTCATCGTGGGCTGGCTGACCCGGCTCACGCGGGCGAGCTCGCCGAGGCGCATGGGGCCGAGGTCGCGCAGCACGGCGATCGTGCGCCAGACGGCGGGCGACTCGGCCGACGCGGTCGAGGCGGCGGCGAGGCGGGTGAGCCGATGGTTCACCGAGACCAGGCCCCCGATGAGTTCGGTGAGGTCGGCGCGGTCGCTTGATTCCATAGCCCAACTATATAGCCAAGCTATCGACACCGGAACCCACCCTCGCCCCCGCGCGCGAGTCGCCCACGCGCGTCACCCAACGCGCGCGAGTCGCCACGGGCGCGAGTCGCCACGCGCGCGAGTCGCCGAAAAGTGTCGGGATTCCGGTCACGAACGACCGTTTCTGGAGACTCGGCAGGGGTGGCCGGGCCGGAGACGACGGATGCCCCGTGGCCGATGATCGACCACGGGGCATCCGTGTGCTTGGTGACGCAGGTCACCTCAAGCCCGAGAGCGCCCGAGCGGGCGCACCGGATTACTTGAGGGTGACGGTGGCGCCGGCCTCCTCGAGGGCAGCCTTGGCCTTCTCGGCGGTCTCCTTGTTCGCGCCCTCGAGCACGGCCTTGGGAGCACCGTCGACGACGGCCTTGGCCTCGCCGAGACCGAGCGAGGTGAGCTCGCGGACGGTCTTGATGACCTGGATCTTCTTGTCGCCGGCAGCCTCGAGGATGACGTCGAAGGAGTCCTTCTCCTCAGCCTCTTCAGCAGCGCCCGCGCCACCGGCAGCGCCGGCGACGGCGACCGGAGCGGCCGCGGTGACTTCGAACTTCTCCTCGAACGCCTTCACGAACTCGCTGAGCTCGACAAGCGTGAGACCAGCGAACTGCTCGAGCAGCTCTTCGGTGGTGAGCTTCGCCATGATGTTTCTCCTAATGGGTGGGGTTTGTAGAACGAGTCCGTCGGGCGCTCACGCGGCCTCGGCGGTCTCCAGCTTTTCGCGAAGCGCGTCGATGGTGGCGGCAGCCTTGCCCATCGTCGCCTTCATCATGCCCGCAGCCTTCGCCAGCAGAACCTCGCGGCTCTCGAGCGAGGCGTACTTGTTGACCTCGTCGGCGCTGAGGGTCTTGCCCTCGAAGACGCCGCCCTTGATCACAAGGTTCGGGTTCGCCTTGGCGAAGTCACGCACGGCCTTGGCGGTGGCGACGAAGTCACCATGCACGAAGGCGACGGCGGACGGACCGGTGAGGTCGGCGTCCAGCGTCGTGATCCCCGCGTTGTTGGCGGCGATCTTGGTCAGCGTGTTCTTCACCACGGCGTAGTTCGCGTCCTGACGGATGCTGTTGCGCAGCGCCTTGAGCTGCGCAACCGTCAGGCCGCGGTATTCGGTCAGCAGAACGGCGGCCGAGCTCTCGAACAGGTTCGTGAGTTCGGCAACCGAGGCTTCCTTGTTCGCCATGGCCACTCCTTGTGTACTCAACGCGCATCGCGGAGGCGATGCACGGCCTGGAGCGCTGGAAGCATGGGGAGAAAGAAAAAAGCTCCGGCGCAGTTGCGCGGAGCTCAACCCGAGATCACTCGGAAGTCTTCGTCACACCTGCGCGGGCCCTTGCTTTCGCAAGACTTCGGTCGCATTCGCCTCGTTTTCACGGGGCGCGCACGACAACCAGCGGTCTTCGGCTCCGTCAAGGTTAGCGGATGCCTCGGGGTCCGCCAAATCGGTACCGACCGGAGCATCCCGGCCACGGTCGTGGCGGGTCCCGGAATAGTTGACTTCGATCGATAGTTGATGATTATCAACGAATGATCTATAGTTGACCGTAATCAACTTTCTGTGAGGTAACTCCCCGTGACCGCAACACTCGTCAACGACACCGAGGCGGCCCGTTCGCCGCGCGAGGTGTTCACGGCCCTGTCGGGCCTCATCATGGGCATGTTCGTCGCCGTGCTCTCGGGCACGGTCGTCTCGACCTCGATGCCCGTCATCATCGCCGACCTCGGCGGCGACCAGGCCGCCTACACCTGGGTCATCACCGCGAGCCTGCTCGCGACCGCCGTCTCGACCCCGATCTGGGGCAAGCTCGCCGACCTCCTCGACCGCAAGATGCTGCTGCAGATCGCGCTCGGGCTCTTCGTGGTCGGCACCGTCGTCGCCGGCTTCTCGCAGTCGACCGGCATGCTCATCGCCGTGCGCGTCGTGCAGGGTCTCGGCGCCGGCGGCCTCATGTCGCTCGTCATGATCGCGGTCGCGCTCATCATCTCGCCGCGCGAGCGCGGCAAGTACATGGGCGTCGTCGGCGGCATCATGGCGCTCGCGACGATCGGCGGGCCGCTCCTCGGCGGCGTCATCACCGACGCCTTCGGCTGGCGCGCCAACTTCTTCATCGGCGTGCCCTTCGCGGTGCTCGCGATCATCCTGATCCAGCGCACCCTGCACCTGCCGAAGCCCGACCGCGAGCGGGTGAAGATCGACTACGTCGGGGCCATCCTGCTCACCGTCGGCGTCTCGCTCCTGCTCATCTGGGTGTCGATGGGCGGCAACCAGTTCGACTGGAACTCCGTCGAGAGCTTCGTCATCATCGGCGTCTCGGCGGCCGCGATCATCGGCTTCGTCGTGACCGAGTTCCTCGTCGAGGAGCCCATCGTGCCGATGACGCTCTTCACGAACCGCACCTTCACCCTTTCGGTCATCGCGTCGATCTCGATCGGCGTCGCGATGTTCGCGACGAGCGTGTTCCTCGCGCAGTACTTCCAGCTCGCCCGCGGCGCGACCCCGACCGAGTCGGGCCTCATGACGATCCCGATGATCGTCGGCCAGATGGGCGCCTCGATCGGCGTGGGCGCGCTCGTGAGCCGCTTCGGCAAGTGGAAGGGCTGGATGCTGCTCGGCTCGGCGCTCGTGACCGCCGGCGCCTTCTTCATGACGACGCTGCGCTACGACACCGACTTCACGCTCGTGTCGGTCTACATGTTCGTGCTCGGCGCCGGTCTCGGCATGGTCATGCAGAACCTCACGCTCGTCGTGCAGAACGACACCCCGCCGTCGCAGCTCGGCGCCGCGAGCTCCGGCGTGAACTTCTTCCGCTCGATCGCGGGCACGATCGGCGTGACCATCATGGGCTCGGTGCTCGCCACCCAGGTCACCTCGCACATCACCGACGGCCTGTCGAAGTTCACGCCGACCTCGCCCGACGAGATCGACGCGCTGAAGTCGCTCGCGAGCGGCGGCCTGCCGAAGGTGTCGGAACTGCCCGACACGATCCGCGTGATCGTCGAGGGCTCGTACGGCCACGGCATCGCCGACGTGTTCTGGATCGCCGTGCCGCTCGCGGTGCTGAGCCTCATCGCGATCGCGTTCCTGCCGAACAAGCCGCTCTCGACGAAGAACGCCGCGCAGACGCTGGCCGAGGAGGCCGAGCAGGTCGCCATCGACCTCGCCGAGGCCGAGATCGCCGCCCCGGTCACCTCGTCGCTCCAGGTCGTCGAGGGCGGGGATGCCACGACCGGCGCCGACCGCGAGGCATCCGCCCGTTCGCCGCGGGCCGGGGCCGCGACCGCGCAGGAGGCGCGCAAGTAGCATGATCGCCATGACCGACCCGTCCGTCGAACAGGCCATCGCCCGCGTCGAGGAGCAGCTCGGCGTCGTCTTCAACCGCGCCCGTACGGTGTGGAAGGAGGCGGCCCAGCAGATCCACCCCGAGCTCAACCCCGCCGGCTACAAGCTGCTGTCGACGATCGTGCGCTGCGGTTCGTCGAACGCGCACCAGCTCGCGGAGTTGTTCGACATGGACAAGAGCGTCGTGAGCCGGCAGGTGCGCATCCTCGAGGAGGACGGGCTGGTCGTGAGCCGCCCCGACGAACGCGACGGACGGGTGCGCGTGCTCGAGCCCACCCCGTTCGCGGTCGAACGCGTCGCCGCCCTGCGGGCGAAGAACCAGGCGCGGCTGCACGAGGCGCTCAGCGAGCGCACGGTGGCCGAGCTCGATTCGTTCGCCGAGATGCTCCGCGTCCTCGCGGAGGCCTGACCCCGGGCGGAACCCCCGCCGCCCGGCACGCGCCGAACGGAGTCCCCCGCCGTTCCGCGCGACGAAGGAGCGCATCGAGACCCCGTCCCGATGCGCTCCTTCCCTTCTCCCGGCTCCGGCCCGCTCAGCCGGCGAGCGGCAGATCGACCGTGAACACGGTGCGGCCGGGCTTCGAGTCGACCTCGACCGTGCCGTGGTGGGCCTCGACGACGGCCCGCACGATCGCGAGGCCGAGGCCCGTCGATCCGGCCCGGCGCGAGCGCGAGGCATCCCCGCGCGCGAAGCGCTCGAACAGCCGGTCCCGCAGCGCCTCGTCGATGCCGGGGCCGTCGTCGGCGACCTCGAGCCTTGCCCGGCCGCCCGCCTTCGTGAGCCGGGTCGTGACGGCCGTGCCGGCCGGCGTGTGCACCCGGGCGTTCGCGAGCAGGTTGGCGAGCACCTGGCGCAGGCGCGCGTCGTCGCCCGAGACCTCCACGGGTGCCTCCCCCGCGTCGACCGACCAGTCGTGATCGGGGCCGGCGGCCTGCGCGTCGCCGACGGCGTCGACCACGATCGCGCGCAGGTCCACGGTCGAGTGCACGAGCTCGCGCCCCTCGTCGAGCCGGGCGAGCAGCAGCAGGTCCTCGACGAGCTCGGTCATGCGCACCGACTCCGACTCGATGCGGCCGAGCGCGTGCACGACGTCGTCGGGCAGCTCGCCGCCGTGCAGGCGGGTGAGCTCCGCGTAGCCGCGGATCGAGGCGAGCGGCGTGCGCAGTTCGTGCGACGCGTCGGCGACGAATCGACGCACCTTCTGCTCGCTCTGCTCGCGCGCGGTCAGGGCCGAGGCGACGTGGCCGAGCATGCGGTTGAACGCCGAGCCGAGCCGGCCGACCTCGGTGCCGTCGTCGTCGACGTCGACGCGTTCGGCGAGCGCGACGTCGCCGCGGTCGAGCGGCAGTTCCGAGACGCGTTGCGCGGTCGCGGTGACCCGCGCCAGCGGGCTGAGCGCACGGGTCACGATGAGCGAGCCGAGCGCGAGCGCCGCCGCGAGCCCGGCGAGCGCGACGATCGTGATCGTGATCGCGAGCTGCGAGGTCGCGGCGTCGACCTCGGCGAGCGGCAGCGCGAGCACGATCGACACGCCGTCCCACTCGGCCTCCTCCACGGCGAGCGCTCGGTAGTCGCCGAACTCGCCGACCCTGATCGAGTGCGGCCGGCCGTCGGCGGGCACTGCGGCGAGGGTGTCGGCCACATGCGCGGGCAGGTCGAGCACCCGGCCGCGCTCGGTGATGTAGCCGGCCTGCGGGTCGCCGTCGCTCGGCACGAGGGCCGCGAGCGTCCCGGCCTCCTGGCCGGGCACGTTGAGGACGAGCCCGGGCGCGGCGGCGGGATCGCCGGGGAATCCGGGCGGCTGCCCCGCGATCGCGACGTTCGCGCGCGAGATCGCGGAATCGAGGTTGGCGTCGAGCCGGGCGACCGACGAGCTGTGGAACACCGCCACGCTCACGACGCCGACGACCGCGCTCACCGCGACGAGCAGCGACGCGACGATGACGAGGAGCCGGCGACGGAGGGTCCACGGGCGACCGCCCGAGGCATCCGTGCGGTTCGTCGACGCGCCGCCGCCCGCGCGCGCGTCGTCGCCGTGGCTCCGCATGGTGGCCTCCCGGCGGGCGGCCGTGGCGTATCCGGGGTCGCCGGGGTGCGTCATCCCGCCGCCTTCAGCATGTAGCCGGCACCGCGCACCGTGTGGATCATGGGCGGGCGGCCCGCGTCGATCTTCTTGCGCAGGTACGAGATGTAGAGCTCGACGACCGTCTCCTTGCCGCCGAAGTCGTACGACCACACCCGGTCGAGGATCTGCGCCTTCGACAGCACCCGCCGGGGGTTGCGCATGAGGTAGCGCAGCAGCTCGAACTCGGTCGCCGTGAGCTCGATCGGCTCCCCGCCGCGGGCGACCTCGTAGGAGTCCTCGTCGAGCGTGAGGTCGCCGACGGTGAGCACCGGATCCTTCGCTTGGGCGAGGGTGAGGGTGGACCGGCGGATCAGCCCCCGCAGCCGCGCCACCACCTCCTCGAGGCTGAACGGCTTCGTGACGTAGTCGTCGCCGCCCGCGGTGAGCCCGGCGATGCGGTCGTCGAGCGAGTCCTTCGCGGTGAGGAAGAGCACGGGCGTCTCGGTGCCGTCGGCGCGCACCCGCTGCAGCACCTCGAGCCCGTCGATGTCGGGCAGCATGATGTCGAGCACGATCGCGTCGGGGCGGAACTCGCGGGCGACGCGCACGGCCGACTGGCCGTCGGCGGCGGTCCGCACGTCCCAGCCCTCGTACTTGAGCGCCATCTTGAGCAGCTCGGTGAGCGAGTGCTCGTCGTCGACGACGAGCACCCGCACCATCGACCCGTCGCCCTTGGCGATCGCGGGGGCACGGTGCGGGGCGGCGGGCGTCGAGCTCATGTCTCCAGTATCCGCACCGAGCTATGCGATTCCTATGCCTCGCCTGTGCGATTCCGGATGCCTCGGGCCGCGCAGCTCATGGCGGGGGCATAGCCGGGCCAAAGTCGCGCCACAGTGCGCGCTCGTACGGTCGCGACGACCCCCTACGAGAGGACCCCCATGTTCTTCACCTACCTCCGGCGCGAGCTCGCCGGCAGGCGCAGGCAGACCGCGATCATCGCGATCGGCATGGCGCTCGCCATCGCGCTCGTCATGATCGTGAACGCCGTCTCGACCGGCGTGCAGAACGCGCAGGCCCAGGTGCTGCAGTCCGTCTACGGCGTCGGCACCGACCTCACGGTGAGCGCCACGCCCGCCGCGCCCGGCGAGGGCGACGGCCCGCAGCGCTTCGAGTTCGGTGCCGACGACGGGCAGACCGCCGACGGCTCGACCTCGATCAGCCAGTCGCGCCTCACCTCGGGTCCGGGCTCGCAGACGTTCGATGCCTCCGCGCTCGAGACCGTCCAGGGCGTCGACGGCGTGGCGGCCGCGGCGGCCACGCTGTCGCTCGAGAACATCACGTTCTCGGGAGAGCTGCCCGACTTCTCCGCTCAGAGCGACGACCGGACGATGCCCGGCGGCGGCACCGACGGCCAGGCCCAGCAGCCCCCGCAGGGCGGTTTCGACGGCGCGGGCGGCAGCGCCTTCGACGTCGACCGCGTCACGGTGCTCGGCGTCGACCCGGCCGGCTCGGCCGTCGGCCCGCTCTCGTCGGTCGGGCTCGTCGAGGGGCGCGGCCTCGAGGCCTCCGACACCGGCCAGGCCGTCGCCGTGCTCGACTCGACGTACGCCACCGGCGCCGAACTCGGGGTCGGAGACACGATCGATCTCGGCGGCACCGAGTTCGAGATCGTCGGTACGGTCGCCTCGACCTCGGCCGACGCGACGACCGCGTCGAACGCGTACATCCCGCTCGACCTCGCGCAATCGCTGTCCGGCCAGGACGGCATGGTGAGCGACCTCTACGTGCAGGCGACGTCGAGCGACCGGATCGACGCCGTGCAGGCCGACATCGAGGAGGCACTGCCCGACACGACCGTGTCGACGCAGGCCGACCTCGCGGCGCAGGTGTCGGGATCGCTCTCGACGGCCTCGAGCCTCATCTCCAACCTCGGCCTCTGGATCTCGCTCGCGGTGCTCGTGGCCGCGTTCCTCATCGCGATCCTCTTCACGATCCAGGGCGTCACGCGCCGGACGCGCGAGTTCGGCACGCTCAAGGCGATCGGCTGGCGCAATGGCCGCATCGTCGGCCAGGTCGCGGGCGAGTCGCTCGTGCAGGGCCTCATCGGCGGGGCCGCGGGCCTCGTCTTCGGCCTCGTCGGCATCTGGGTCGTCAACGCGCTGGGTCTCACGCTCGGCGGCAGCGCGGGCGGCGTCACGGCGGGCGGGCCGGGCGGCGCCGCGGCGATACAGGGTTCGGATGCCTCGGGCACGATGCCCGGCGGCATGGCGGGCGGCCCGTTCGGCGCGAGCATGACGAGCTCCTCGAGCACCGAGGTCGTGTTGAGCGCGCCTGTGACCGTCGGCGTCATCGCGGTCGCGATCGGGCTCGCCCTGCTCGGTGGGCTGCTCGCCGGCGCGATCGGCGGCTGGCGGGCCTCACGGCTGCGCCCGGCCGAGGCGCTGCGGAGCGTCGCATGAGCCGCATCGACCTGCGGATCGGCCGCGGCGCCGGTTCCGAGGCATCCGTCATCGAGACCGAGCGGGCCGCGCCCGCCCGACCGAAGGGAACCCCCATGTACGTGCTCGAGAACGTCTCCAAGCAGTACCCCGGCAAGCGCACCGTCACGGCGCTGAAGAACGTCACGCTCGAGATCGGCTCGGGGCAGCTGGTCGCGATCCAGGGGCCGACGGGCGGCGGCAAGTCGACACTGCTGCAGATGCTCGGCGCGCTCGACCGGCCGACGAGCGGGCGGGTGCGGCTCGGCGATGCCGACATCTCGCACCTGCCCGACGCGAAGCTCGCCCGGGTGCGTGCGAAAGAGGTGGGCTTCGTCTTCCAGGGGTTCAACCTCATTCCGACGCTGACCGCGCAGGAGAACGTCGAGACCGCGCTCGAACCGCTCGGGGTGCCGGGGCCCGAGCGCCACCGCCGCGCCGCCGAGGCGCTCGCCGCCGTCGGGCTCGCCGACCGGGCGACGCACGTGCCGGGCGAGCTCTCGGGCGGCCAGCAGCAGCGCGTCGCGATCGCCCGGGCGCTCGTGAAGGAGCCCGACGTGCTGCTCGCCGACGAGCCGACGGGCGCCCTCGACGAGGAGACCCGCGACGAGATCCTCGGGCTCCTCGAGGGGCTGTGGCGCGACCGCGGCCTCACGCTCGTGATCGTCACGCACGACTCGGCGGTCGCGAAGCGCGCCGAACGGCGCCTCCACATCAAGAACGGCACGGTCACCGAGCGCTGACTGGGAGTGCCGCCGACCCGGATGCCTCGCCGGGACTCCCGGCGAGGCATCCGGGTCGCCCCCGTTCGGATGAAACGTGAAGGATCGATGACGTACCGTCGGACCGTGCCGCAGCCACACCGCCCCCGCACCCTCCCCCGTCGCGCCGTCCTGATCGGCGGCGGGGTCGTCGCCGTCACCGTGGCGGGCGGCGCACTCGCCTGGGCGCTCGCGACGCCGGCCGCCCCGGCGGCCTCGTCCGACTCCATCGGCGCGCCGACGGCCGAGGCGACGCCGCGGCCCACCCCGGCCGCCGCGGCCGCCTCGGTGGTCTCCGTGAGCCCGTCCGTGCGGGCGCAGCTGGACTACCTGCGCGCGCACTGGCAGGACACGTCGAGCGAGCAGTTCGGCTACATCGCCGAGAACGACTGCGTCAACTTCGCGAGCCAGGGCCTGCTCGCCCGCGGCTGGGCCGAAGACGACGAGTGGTGGTACTCGGCCGATGGCGACCCGTGGGCGTCGAGCGACGCGTGGATCAGCTCGACCATGCTGCGCGACTACCTCGAGGCGCATCCCGAGCGCGCGACCCCGCTCACCGACGCCGAGCGCGCGAAGGTGAAGCCGGGCGACCTCGTGCAGTTCGACTGGGACGGCTCGGGCGACCGGGACCACACCGGCACGGTCACCGCGGTCATCGTGCGCGACGACGGCACCGTCTCGATCGAGTACGCCGGCCACACCGACGCCACCTGGGATCGCACCGTCGACGAGGCGATCACGGAGATCCACCCCGGCGGCCTCGCCTACTACTGGAGCATCCCCGAGTAGCCGACACGCCGCTCCGCTCCTGGATGACGCACGCGGCGACGTACCGTGGAACCGATGAGCCAGCCCACCGAGCGTCCCTCCCCCGGCGTCTACCTCCGCCGACGCCTCATGGTCGGCGGCGCCCTCGTCGTCGTCCTCGGGCTCATCGCGTGGCTCGTCGTCGCGATCGTGACGGCGGCGGTGGCGGCCTCCGCCCCGACCGGGCCGGGCACGCAGGGCGGCAGCGGCAGCGATCCGAACTCGGCCGCGCTCGAGCTCGACCCCGAGCTGCCGGCGCCCGTGCTGCGCCAGCTCGAGTACGTGCGCGAGTACTGGGACGGCGCGAACGGGCAGTACGGCGTGCTCGGCGAGAACGACTGCGTGAACTTCGCGTCGCAGTCGCTCCTCGAGCGGGGCTGGGAGGTCGACGACGAGTGGTGGCACTCGACCGACGGCGACCCGTACGGTTCGAGCGACGCGTGGCGCTCGTCGACGATCTTCCGCGACTACCTCGCGGCGCACCCCGAGCGGGCGACCCCGCTCTCGGACGCGCAGCGCGCGAAGGTGGAGCCCGGCGACATCGTGCAGTTCGACTGGGACGCCTCGGGCGACCGCGACCACACGGCGATCGTGACGGCCGTCATCGAGGGTGAGGACGGCGAGGTCGACGTGTACTACGCGGGGCACACCGACGCGACCTGGGACCGCTCGGTCGACGACCACCCGAAGCATCCGAAGACGAAGGTGTACTACTGGTCGGTCGAGTAGGCGCGCAGCGCCGCACACGGTCGGTCGAGTAGGCGCGCAGCGCCGCACACGATCGGTCGAGTAGGCGCGCAGCGCCGCACACGGTCGGTCGAGTAAGCAGCGCCGCACACGGTCGGTCGAGTAGGCGCGCAGCGCCGTATCGAGACCTTCTGAGAGGTCCGGCGCCGTGGTCTCGATGCGCGCTTCGCGCTACTCGCCCGACCGCGTGCGCCTACTGGTTCGAGAAGGCCGCGTCGAACGAGGCGGTCGGCCGCGGGAAGAGCTTCGAGCGGATGAACCCGACCGCCTCGGCGGCGCCGTGCAGGCGGTCCATGCCGGCGTCCTCCCACTCGACCGAGATCGGACCCGTGTAGCCGATCGCGTCGAGCGCACGGAACGCGTCCTCCCAGGGGACGTCGCCGTGCCCCGTCGAGACGAAGTCCCAGCCGCGCCGCGGGTCGCCCCACGGCAGGTGCGAACCGAGGATGCCCGGCCGGCCCGTGGCCGGACGCATCCGCGTGTCCTTGCAGTCGACGTGGTAGATGCGGTCCTGGAAGTCCTGGATGAAGCCGACCGGGTCGATGCCCTGCCACATCATGTGCGACGGGTCCCAGTTGAAGCCGAACGCCTCGCGCCGGTCGACCGCCTCGAGGGTGCGCACGCTCGTCCAGTAGTCGTACGCGATCTCCGACGGGTGCACCTCGTGCGCGAAGCGCACACCCTCGGCGTCGAACACGTCGAGGATGGGGTTCCACCGGTTCGCGAAGTCCTCGTAGCCCGCGTCGATGACCGACGCCGGCACGGGCGGGAACATGGCGACGTACGGCCAGATCTTCGACCCGGTGAAGCCGACGACCGTGTCGACGCCGAGCTTGCGGGCGACCCGCGCGGCGCGCTTCATGTCGTCGCCGGCGCGCTGCCGCACGCCCTCGGGGTCGCCGTCGCCCCACGTGTACGGGCGCACGATCGCCTCGTGCCGGAAGTCGATCGGGTCGTCGCACACCGCCTGCCCGGTGAGGTGATTCGAGATCGCGAACACCTCGAGGCCGTGCCGCTTCAGGATCTCCCGCCGCTCGGCGAGGTAGCCGGGTTCCTCCTCCGCGAGCTTCAGGTCGAGGTGGTCGCCCGAGCAGGCGATCTCGAGCCCGTCGTACCCCCACTCCGCGGCCAGGCGCGCGACCTCGGCGAACGGCAGGTCGGCCCATTGCCCGGTGAAGAGCGTGACGGGGTGGCCCGCTTCGGTCATGATGATTCCCTTTCGTCCTGCAGTGCGGTCAGGTAGCGGATGCTTCGTGCCGCGAGTTCGTCTTGCGAGGGGGCGAGCGGGCGCCAGACCGAGGCGGCGACCGCGATGGTGGCGTTCTCGCCGGTGAAGCTCTCGAGGCCGAGCGCCCCGGCGTAGCCGACGTCGTCGAGCGCGTCGAGGAAGGCGGGCCAGTCGACGTGGTCGTCGCCGACGGCGCCCCGGTCGTTTCCGCACACCTGCACGTAGGCGAGGTGCGGGCCGGCGGCGCGGATCGCGTCGCCGATCGACTTCTCCTCGATGTTGAGGTGGTAGCTGTCGAGCGCGAGCCCGAGGCCCGGCCCGAGCAGCGGCCCGAGCGCCTCGAGTGCCTGCTCGACGGTGTTCACGAGACTCGTCTCGTAGCGGTTCAGGGGCTCGATCGCGAGCCGGACGTCCCGGGCCTCGGCCTTGCGCACGAGCGGTGCGAGGCTCACCCTGAGCTCGCGGTACCGGGCCTCGCGCTCCTCGGCGTCCATGCGCCAGGCGCGGCCCGTCGCCGCCGTGAACGGGCCCGCGACGACGGGCGAGCCGAGCCGGTCGGCGACGTCGAGGCAGTGCACGAGGTAGTTCTGCGTCGCGACGATCTCGGAGCCGGGCGCCGCGACGAGGTTGCGGCCGGGGCCCATCGCCCCGATGACGACGGGGTCGAGGCCGTGCTCGCGGAGGATCTCCGCCGCGGCATCCGCCGACCAGTCGCCGGGGTTCTCGACCGGCAGCTCGATCGCGCCGAACCCGAGCGCCGCCGCCTTCGCGGCGAGCCCGGGCAGGTTGTCGTCGGTGAGGGGCGACGCCCACACCCAGGTGTTCACGCCGATGGTGCGGCGCATGCTGCCTCCTTGCAGAACTCCGTCGTGAACCCGGTCGGTCGAGTAGGGAGCGAAGCGAGCGTATCGAGACCACGATGGTGCGTGTGGTCTCGATGCGCGCTCCGCGCCACTCGACCGACCGACCGGAAACCCCGTCGGTCGAGTAGGGAGCGAAGCGAGCGTATCGAGACCACGATGGTGCGTGTGGTCTCGATACGCGCTTCGCGCTAGGTTTCGATACGGCGCTTCGCGCCTACTCAACCCACCGCTCGACCGACAGGTGGCGGGTTACGGGATGACCCGGTCCTCCCAGACCTGCGGGTAGCCCGGCAGGTCCTCGCCGCCGAACTTCGCGTAGTGGCCGTCGGGCATGTTCTCGTTGAGCGCGAGGTACTCGTCGACCTCCTCCGCGGTGATCGGCGACTGCGGCAGCACCCACTCCTGCGGCACCTCCTCGCCGGCGAAGATCTTCTCCGCGGCGAGCAGCGGCGTGCGCCACTGGAAGTTCGAGTAGACCGGAGCGAGGCCGGTCAGCCCGGTCTCCTTCCACTTGCGGAGGAACGACATCTCGTCCTCGCCCGTCATCACGGGGTAGTCGACGCCGGCGTCCTCGAACGCCTCGATGGCCGCGACGGCGCCGTCGCCGGCGTCCATCCACACGCCCTGCACGTCGCCCTTGGCGAGCTCGTCGGAGATGATCTTCTTGATCTCGGCGGGGTCGGCGCCCGTGAAGTAGTCCACGGCCTCGATGCCGGCCTCGTCGAACAGCTTCTCGGCGGCGGCCCAGCGCTGCTCGAGCACGTCGACGCCCGGCAGGATGCGGAGCGCCACGACCTTGTCGCCCTCATCCAGCTCCTCGATGAGGAACTCGGCCGTGTCGATGCCCCACGCGAATCCGCCGATCGGGTGGATGAACGTGACGGGGCAGTCGGTCTGCACGCCGCGGTCGAACACGATCACGGGCTTGCCCGTGTCGCAGGCGCGCTCGACGGCCGGCGTCATCGCCGCCGTGGAGTTCGGCGAGATGATGAAGACGTCGCAGTTGCCTTCGTTGATGAAGTAGTCGATGTCGGCGATCTGCGTGTCGTCGGAGTCCTGCGCGTCACGGGTCTCCATCTCGCTGATGACGCCCGACTCCTGCAGCACCTTCAGCTGCTCGTTCATCGTGATCCAGCCGGTCTGGCGCCACGGGTTCGAGATCGAGGCGTTGGCGAAGCACGCCTTCTTGGCGCCCTCGCTCGCGAACTCGGACGTGTCGACCATCTCGGCGTTGATGTGCTGCAGCCACGGCTGGTCCTCGGGGCCCTCGGGCACGACGTCGCGCTCGGCGTCCTGCTTGTCGAAGAGCTCCTGGTCGAACCACTCGACGGCCTCCTCCGTGGCGCCGGCGTCATCCGTCGGCGCGGTCACGTTGGGGTCGGTGGTACAGCCGGCCATCGTCAGCAGCGCGAGGGCGCCGACCATTGCGGATGCCACCGCATACCTGCGTCGCATCACGAACCTCCCTTGGTTTCGTTGTCAGCCCTCGACGTCGAGGGAATGGGTGCAGGGCGAGCGGATGCCTCGGCATCGCGCTCCTCCGCCGGTGCCGGCGAAGTCTGGGTCGCCGCTTCGGGCGAAGTCTGGGATGCCTCGAGGCCCTTGCCGCGCCGGCGGGCGCGGAAGGTGGTCGCCGAGTACGCGACCGCGAGGATGATGATCGCGCCCTGCACCGCGTCGCGGTACGTCGACGGCACGCCGGCGAAGTTGAGCAGGGTGAAGAGCGCCTCGAGCGCGAACGCGCCCGCCGCGGCCGCGACGACCCAGCCGCGCCCGCCGCCGAGCACGACTCCGCCGAGCACGACCGCCGTGATCGCGGTGAACTCGTAGCCGCGGCCGACGGAGGGGTGCACGCCCGCGTAGCCGACGAGCAGCACGCCCGCGACCGTCGCCGAGAGCGACGAGATGATGAACGTCGACGTCTTCACCCACCAGTTGCGGGTGCCCGAGAACCGGGCGGTCGTCGAGTTGTCGCCGAGGGCGATGATGGTCCGGCCGAACGGCCGCTTCGAGAACCAGATCGCAGCGGCGAGCACGATCGCGAGCACGAGCACGGACCACGGCAGGATGTCGATGACGGGGAGGTCGCGGATGCCGCCGCGCCCGATCTCGCGGAAGCCGTCGGCCGGGTTGCCGGTCGCGGCGCCACCAGTCCAGTAGAGGGTGCCGCCGAGCAGGGCGAGCATCATGCCCAGGGTGACGATGAAGCTCGGCACCTTGAGGAACGACACGATGAGGCCGTTGACAAGGCCGACGAGGGCGCCGAACCCGAGCATGAGCGCGAGGACGGGCAGCGACTTCGCGTCGTCCTGGCCGATGAGGTTGCCGGCGATCACGACCTGCGCGGTCACGACCGACCCCATGGAGAGGTCGAACTCGCCGCCGACGATGACGAAGTACTGGCCGATCGCGACGATCGCGACGGGCGCCACCCGCTGGATGAAGCGGATGAACTGGCCCGGCTCGGCGAACGACGGGTTGAGCAGCGTGATCGCGACGAGCAGCACGATGAGCAGCAGGAACACGGCACCGCGCGGGCTCACGAGCGCGCGGCCGAGGTCGGCGAGACGCTGCCCGAAGCCTGGGCGCTCGCTCGTGACGGCGGTCATGCGCGGGCCTCCGCTCGTTCGGCGCTTCCGTTGCCCGAGTCGCTGCCGGGGTTCGTCGACGGTGGCGGTGCGTTCGTGAACCTGGGCCTGCGCCGGTCGACCGACCGGCTCGTGTAGACGGCGACGGCGGCGACGATGACGATGCCGCGCACGACGTCCTTGAGGAACGGGTTCACCTGCATCACGCTCATGACGTTGTCGACGACGGCGAAGATCGCGACGCCGCCGATCGTGCCCCAGATCGAGCCGCGGCCGCCCATGAGCAGGGTGCCGCCGAGCACGACCGCCGCGATCGAGAGCAGGTCGTACCCGCCCTGCGTGCCGACGACGGGGCTGCCGACGCCGAGGCGGCTCGCGAGCAGGAGACCGGCGAGCGCCGCCGTGATCGAGCACAGCACGTGCGCGACGATGAGGGGGCGAGCGGTGCGGATGCCCGAGAGTCGTGCGACCTGCTCGTTGCCGCCGACGGCGAACATGTGGTTGCCGGTGCGGGTGCGGGCGAGGAAGAAGGCCCCGGCGAGCGCGACCAGCAGCATGAGCAGGGTCGACACCGGGATCGGGCCGATGCCCGTCGCGCCGATGAGCTGGAACTCCCACGGCACCTGCCCGCTCGTGCCCTTGTAGTTCGAGTCGAGGTAGCCCTTGATGATGAGGCCGGTGCCGAGGGTCGCGATGAAGCCGTTGACCTTGAGCTTCGTGACGATGAGGCCGTTCGCGAGTCCGATGACCGCCGCGACGACGATGACCGCGGCGACCGCCATCGGGATGTTCGCGGGGTTGCCCGCCATGAGGTCGGCCGCGATGAGGCTCGACAGGCTCACCACGTACGGCACCGACAGGTCGAGCGAGGCGCACAGGATGACGAGCGTCTGGCCGATGGCGACGAAGCCGAGCACGCTCATGCCGGTGAGGATGTCGCGGATGTTGCCGGCGCTGAAGAAGTTGCGCCCGTCGAGGGCGACGAGGATCGCACCCACGACGATGACGGCGATGAGCGCGATGCCCACGATGAGGCTCGAGTCGAGACGGCGCCGGCGCGGCTTCGCCGTGCGCGCGGTCGGGGTGGTCGTGCTCATCGCAGCTCCTCCCCGCCCACGCGGAGTGTGCCGGTCGCCGCGCCGAGGATGGTCGCCTCGTCGCTGCGCGCGGGCAGCTCGGCCGACGCGCGGCCGTCGTGCATGACGATGATGCGATCGGACATGCCGATCACCTCGGGCAGTTCGGAGGAGATCATGAGGATGGCGACCCCTTCGTTCGCGAGCCGGCGCATGAGCGTGTAGACGGCGACCTTCGCGCCGACGTCGATGCCGCGGGTCGGCTCGTCGAGGAGCACCACACGGGGCTTCGTGGCGAGCCACTTCGCGAGCACGACCTTCTGCTGGTTGCCGCCCGAGAGGTACTGCACCTCCTGGTCGAGACCCCGTGAGGTGAGCTCGAGCGACGAAAGCACGCCGGGCAGTTCGCGCCGGGTCTCGCGGGTGCGCCGCGAGAAGACCGAGCGGATGACGAGCAGCGCGTTGTCGGCGATCGACTGGTTGAGCGCGAGCCCCTGGGCCTTGCGGTCCTCGGTGATGAGCGCGACGCCTCGCTTCACGGCCTGCCGCGCCGAGGTGATCTGCACGGCCTCGCCGTCGAGGCGCAGCTCGCCGCGCGTGAACGGCACGATGCCGAAGACCGCCTCGACGAGCTCGGTGCGACCGGAGCCCTGCAGTCCCGCGACGCCGACGATCTCGCCGGCGCGCAGTTCGAGGTCGACGCCGTCGACGTACGCGTTGCCGGCGGCACGCAGTTCGAGGCGGGGTTCGCCGAGCACGGTGCCGGGCTCGGGGTCGGGGAAGTAGGCGGAGATCGGCCGGCCGACCATGCGGCGCACGAGCTCGTCGGTGTCGAGCTCGGCGGCGGGGCCGGTCGAGACGAGCGCGCCGTCCTTCAGCACCGTGATCGTGTCGCAGAGGTCGAAGATCTCCTTGAGCCGGTGCGACACGTAGAGGATGGCGACGCCCCGCGCCTGCAGGCGGCGGACGATCGCGTAGAGCAGCTCGACCTCGTGATCGGCGAGCGCGGCGGTCGGCTCGTCCATCTGGATGACCCGCGCGTCGACCGACAGCGCCTTCACGATCTCGACGATCTGCTGCTCGGCGACGGTGAGGGTGCGCACCGGGGCGTCGGCGTCGATCGAGTCGATGCCGAGCTCGGCGAGGAGCGCCCGCGTCTCGGCGAGCATGGCCTTGCGGTCGACGAGGCCGCGCCGCTTCGGCTCGCGGCCGAGGAAGACGTTCTGCGCGACGGTGCGCTCGGGGAGCAGGTTGAACTCCTGGAAGACCGTCGCGAGTCCGGCCCGGGCGGCCTGCACGGGGTGCGTGAACGCGACCTCCTCGCCGCCGAGGCGCACGGTGCCCGCGTCGCGCTCGTAGACGCCCGCGAGGATCTTCATGAACGTCGACTTGCCGGCGCCGTTCTCGCCGACGAGGCCGTGCACCTCGCCGGCGCGCAGCGTCAGGCCGACGCCGCGCAGGACGGTCACGCCGAAGAAGGACTTCTCGAGCCCCTCCGCGACGAGCACGGGCTCGCCGACCGCGACGTTCGATGCGGGCGCGCCAACGGGGGTCGGGTCGCTCATGCCGGGACCTCCACCCAGTCGCGACGGTCGGCCGAAGCGAGCACGGCCTCGGTGACGCGCACCGCGCGCAGTCCGTCGTCGAACACCGGCAGCCCCTCGGGCGGCGTGCCGTCGATCGCGGCGTAGGCGTCGGCGACGAACGCGTTGAACGCGTCCTGGTAGCCCATCGGATGGCCGGCGGGCACGAGCGAGAGCCGAGCCGCATCGGGCGCGAGCCGGGCCGGGTCGCGCTCGACGATGCTCGAGGCCCCGGTGCGCCCGATCCAGAGCGTGTCGGGGCGCTCCTGCTCGAATCGCACGCTCGCCCCGGTGCCGGAGAGCTCGATCGTCAGGGCGTTCTTGCGCCCGGGTGCGACCTGCGAGACGAGCAGCGTGCCGAGCGCACCGGAGGCGAACTCGACGACGAGCGCGACGAGGTCTTCGGTGTCGACTGACGAGTGGGTCGACCGCTCGGCGTAGACGGTGCTGGTCGAGGCGCTGAGCCGGGCGATGCGCTCGCCCGCGACGAACTCGACGAGGTCGACGAGGTGCGAGCCGATGTCGGCGAACGCGCGCGACGGGCCGCCGAGCGCCGAGTCGACGCGCCAGTCGTCGTCGCCGGGGGTCGCGAGCCAGTCCTGCAGGTACGCGCCGTGCACGCTCAGCAGGCGTCCCGTCTCGCCGGCGGCGACCCGCGCCCGCGCCTCGCGCACCATCGGGTGGAAGCGGTAGACGAACGGCACGGCGGCCACGAGCCCGCGGTCGGCCGCGAGCCCGGCGAGTGCCGAGGCATCCGCCGCGGACGTGGCGAGCGGCTTCTCGCAGACCACGTGCTTGCCCGCCTCGAGCGCCGCCCGGGCGAAGCGGGCGTGCGTCGTGTTCGGGGTGCAGATGTGCACCACGTCGATGGCGGGGTCGGCGAGCAGGGCTTCGAAGGTGTCGTATGCGGCACCGAGGCCGAGGCGCTCGGCGGCCGCGGCGGCTCGTGCGGCCGAAGACGACGCGGCGCCGACGAGGTCGGCTCCTGCGGCGCGGGCGGCACGCGAGTGCACTGCGGCCATGAAGCCGCCACCGACGAAGCCGGCACGTCGCGTGCGGGCCGGGGCGATGACGTCCGTTGTCATGCGGACATCGTGACACACGATCGGCAACTTTTGCTAGTCCCCCGTCAAAAGTCGCATGTTCGACATCAGCTAGTTCCGATGCCGTTCAACGAAGACGGTGTGCTTTACTCAGTTGCATGGTGGACATCAGCCGGGGCTCCGCACTCGGCACCTCGGGGGCGAGCGAGCTGTTCCAGCTCCTGCGCGACGGCGCTCCGCGCACGCGCGCCTCCCTCGCGCAGTCGACCGGCCTCGCCCGTTCCACGATCGCGGCGCGCGTCGACGAGCTCATGCGACTGGGCCTCGTCAGCCCGGTGGCCGACGCGGCATCGACCGGCGGGCGCCCGCCCTCGCAGTTCGCGCTCAATCCCTCGGCGCGCATCGTGCTGGCCGCCGATCTCGGCGCCTCGCACGCGACGCTCGCCGTCACCGACCTCGCGGGCACCGTCCTCGTCGAGCACTCCGAACGCAAGGACATCGCGCTCGGCCCTGAGGCGGTCCTCGGCTGGATGGTCGAGGCCGGCCTCGCGCTCATCGAGGGACTCGGTCGCGACCGCAAGGACCTCGTCGCGATCGGCATCGGCGTTCCGGGCCCCGTCGAGCACTCGACCGGCCGACCCGTGAACCCGCCGATCATGCCCGGCTGGGACCGCTTCGACGTGCCGGGCTGGGTGCAGCAGCACCTCGAGGTGCCCGTGCTCGTCGACAACGACGTCAACATCATGGCCCTCGGCGAGCGCGCGCTCGCGTGGCCGCAGGTCGAGCACCTCATGTTCGTGAAGGTCGCGACCGGCATCGGCTCGGGCATCATCTCGGGCGGGCTCCTGCAGCGCGGCGCCCAGGGCATCGCCGGCGACATCGGGCACGTTCGCGTCGCGCGCGGCAGCGACGTGCCCTGCCACTGCGGCAACCGGGGATGCCTCGAGGCCCTCGCCTCCGGCCCGGCCATCGCCCGCGCGCTGCGCGAGCAGGGGGTCGACGCGGCGTCGGGCGGCGACGTGGTCGAGCTGGTCAAGCGCGGCGACATCGACGCCATCCAGGCGGTGCGCCAGGCCGGTCGCGACATCGGCGAGGTGCTGACCGCGTGCGTGAGCCTCGTGAACCCCTCGGTCATCGCGATCGGCGGCTCGATGGCCCGGGCCGGCGAGCACCTCATCGCGGGCGTGCGCGAGGTCGTCTACACCCGCTCGATGCCGCTCGCGACGGAGCACCTCGCGATCGTGCAGTCGGCCGCCGCCGAGAACGCGGCCGTGCTCGGGGCGAGCATGCTCGCGATCCACCACGTGCTCTCGCCCGAGGGCATCGACGCGCTCGCCGCGCGCTGACCCGCGGCATCCCCGACCGCCCGACCTCGCCGCCTGCCGAAGATCGCCCGCCCGCGTCGTCGCGTGCGCGATCCAGGAGCTCGGGCGTGTCGCCCACGTGTCGCGCGCCGACGCGCCGCGGACGCCCCTCCGTGCTGAATCGCACACGGGAGGGGCGTCGGCGGGACGTCAGAATCGCAGGTCGCGGAGGTAGTCGTACCCGACCTCGGCGGTCTGCAGCAGGGTGACGTCGGGGGTGTCGTTCTCGACGATGTACTCCTCGACGGCGTGCGCCCGGAAGATGCGGGCGAAGTCGATCGTGCCGGTGCCGAGGTCGGCCATGTCGCCGCCCGCGTGCCGGTCCTTCACGTGGAACTGGCGCACGCGCTGCGGTGCCGCGGCGATGACGTCGATCGCGAACTGCTCGGGATCGGCGGCGCCGTCGCCGCTCTGGATGCCGCCCGTGACCGCCCAGTACAGGTCGATCTCGAGGTGCACGAGGGCCGGGTCGAGCCGGTCGGTGAGCACCTGCCACGGGGTGAGTCCGCCGCCGAGGTCGGTCGTGAACTCGTGCGCGTGGTTGTGGTACCCGTAGGCGATGCCGTACGAGGCGGCGGCCTGCGCCTCGGCGTTCATCGTGTCGGCGAGCTGCTGCCAGGCGGAGAGCTCACCCGAGGCGAAGTACGGCACGTTGAGGTACCGCTGCCCGAGCGTCGCCGCATTCTCGAGCTTCTGCTCGAGGGCCGCGGCGTCGGCCGACGGGCCGTCGTGCGACGACGACGCCCAGACGCCGATCTCGTCGTAGAACGACCGCAGTTCGGCGGCGGTGCGGCCGAAGTAGCCGAGCGCCTGCTCGACGCGCGGGTAGCCCATGTCGGCGATCGCGCGGAGCGTCGTGTCGTAGTCCCCGGGGCCCCAGGGAGCGCCGAGGCCCTCCCGCACCGTCCACAGCTGGATGCTGATCTTGCCCGGCGGCACCCGCTTCCACGGCCGCGGCGCCACGCCCGCCGCGGCCGGCGCCGCGCCGGCCGAGAACGTCGCGGCCGCCGCCGTCGCGCCCAGTGCGCCGAGGAGGAGTCCGCGTCGGCTCACGCCGCGCTCGCCCAGTGATGCGCGAAGCGCGCCCGTCCCGTCATGCCCGTAGCACATGCTGTTTCCTTCCGTCTCGTCGTCGAGAGTTCCGTGCTCGAACACTGTCGCCTACTTTTGTCGTCGCGTCAATCAAAAGTCGTTCGACGAGATCTCAGAAGTTGCTTATGAATCACCCGAAGAGAGTTCGGGCGCGTTCGTGCGCCGCGGCATCGGCGAGCGCCGACGACCGGAGGGCGACCGACTACCGCGAGCCGGTGGCCACGACACGCGCCTTCGTCGCTACCCGACCGACTCCAGCCAGGCGACGAGGGCGGCGGCCACGAGCACGTTGACGACGACGCCCGCCCAGAACACGCGGCGGAAGCTGCGTTTGCGGGTCTTGTGCCGGAACCACTGCTGCGCGACGAGCGCGCCCGGCCACCCGCCGACCGCGTCGACGAGGTGCAGGGTGCGCTCGGACACACGCTGCGAGCCCCGCTTCGCGGCGAGCTTGTCGAGCCCGTACGCCGAGAACGCGACGAGCGACACCGCGCCGTACCAGGCCGCGATCCACCACGGCGCGATCCCGGTGCCCACGGCGGCTGCGACGAGCACGGCGAACGCCGCGAGCACGCCCCAGCTCAGCGCGGCGGGCAGCGGGCGCGACAGGTCGCGGTCGGCGAGCGGCTTCGACGCGGCCGCGGCGCGACCGTTCGATCGGGATGCCGCGGGGCGGGCGCCGCGCGCGGCGGTCGTCGATTCACGTGCCATGCCGTCGATCGTACGGTGGCTGCCGGTGGCGGCGAGTACGCTCGAAGCCGTGCCAGAACCGTTCGCCCTCTTCGACCTCGAGGGCGACACGTGGGCTCCCCCGCCCGAACCCCGGCCGAGGCATCCGCACGAGACCCGCGTCGTCGCCGACTCGAGCGACCGCGTCGCCTGGCTGCGCGCCCGCTCGCAGGGCATCACCGCGACCGACGCCGCGAAGCTCGCGACCCGCGAATCGGTGCGCACCGCCGCCCACGAGAAGCTGCACGGCTCGCGGCACAGCTTCGGCGGCAGCCGCTACACCGACCACGGCCGTGCCCGCGAACCCGTCATCGCCGAGTGGGCGAAGCGCACGCACGGGCTCGAGGGCTCGACCCTCCTCTTCCACGCCGAGGCCGAGCGCCGGCACCTCGCGACGCCCGACGGACTGCGGGTCGCACCGAACGGCGCGCTCGAGCTGTGCGAGATCAAGACGACCTCGAAGCCCTGGCGAGGCATCCCGCGCGGGTACCTCAGGCAGGTGTGGTGGCAGCAGTACGTGCTCGGCGCCGAGCGCACCCTCGTCGTGTGGGAGGAGCACGCCGACTTCGTGCCCGTCGACGACGAGCCGAAGTGCCGCTGGGTCGACCGCGACGACGACCAGATCGCGATCCTCGTCGGGCTCGCGAACGAGCTGCTCGCCGCGATCCGGCCCGATCCGCAGGCGGTCGATCCCCGTTCCTACTACCGGCCGGGCGCCCTCGCGTGACGACGCTCCTGCTGCACGGACTCGGTGCCGACCGCCGGCAGCCGCTCGAGCTCTTCGCCCCGGCGGTTCGCGCCGTCGCGGGCGACGACGAACTCGTGATCGCGCCCGACGTGCGCGCCCACGGCGGGTACCTCACGGTCGGCGAGCCGGAGGACTTCGCGATCGACCGGCTCGCGGCCGAGATCGCGGCCACCACCCGGTCGCAGATCATCGACGCGACCCGACGCGAACCCGACGACGGCGCACCGCTCACCGTCGTCGGGGTCTCGATGGGCGCCGCGATCGCGATGCGGCTCGTGCTCGGCGGCCTGCTGCCGATCGATCGGGCCGTCTTCGTGCGACCGGCGTTCGACGACCGCTCGCTGCCCGACAACCTGCGCCCGTTCCCCGTGATCGGGCAGCTGCTCATCGACGCCGGGCCCGCGGGCGCGGAGGAGTTCCGCGAGCGCGACGTCTACCAGCGGATCGCCGCCGAGTCGCCCGCCGGCGCGAAGGGGCTGCTCTCGCAGTTCACGTCGCCCGACGCGGCGCGCCGCGCGATGCGACTCGTCGAGATCCCCCGCAACCGCGCGTTCTCGAGCGACGCCGAGCTCGGCGGGGTCTCCGCCCGAGGCATCCGCTCGCTCGTGATCGCCGCGCCCCGCGACCCGGTGCATCCGGTGCCGATCGCCGAGCGCTGGGCCGGCGCGCTCGGCGCACCGCTGGCGATGCTCACCGAGCGCGACGCCGGGCAGGCGCGGCAGAACGCGGTGCTCGCCGAGCACCTCACCCGCTGGCTCGAGCACGCCCGCCGCGGCTGATTCGCTCAGCCCGCTTCGACCGCGACGACCGGGGATGCCTCGGCGCGGCGACCCGCGTACGGCCACGCCGTGCGGCTGATCGCGATGACCCCGGCGCCCACCAGCAGGATGAACGCGGCGATCGCGACGATGTAGACGAGCACGCCGTCGTAGCCGACGCCCGGTGCGACCGACGGGTTCAGGAACGGGTACGGGTACCACCCGACGATCGACCCGCGGATCATCGTGTAGGCCGCCCACGCGAGCGGGAACAGCGCCACCGTCCACAGGCGCCGCCAGGGCACGAGACGGCGCCCCGGCGCGAACACCCAGTCGAGGAGCACGTAGAGCGGGGCCCACACGTGGAGGATCTCGTTCGACCACGGCAGCGTCGTCGCCTGGTCGAGCGAGATGTCGCGCAACAGCGTGTTGTAGACGACGAACGTGGTCGTCATGTACGCGGTCGCGCAGACACGCACCACCGTGAACGCCTCGCCGTCGATCGGTCTCCGGAACGCGACCCACGCGCCGACGATCAGCACGACGGCGGCGAGCGCGTTGGAGAGGATCGTGAAGAAGCTGAAGAAGTTGACCACGAAGGCCGCGGGGTCCTCGACGAGCGAGAGGCTCTTCGCGAACTGGCCGACGATCGCGATGACGATGAGCGCGGCGGCCAGCAACCGAAGCACCCCGAAGACCCGACGCATCCTGCTCCCCTCGTGACGGCGCGCCCCGGCGGTCGAGTCCCGTGCCCGGGCTGCTCGTCGCGGCGCTGAGTGCAGCCTAGCGATGGCGGCATGATGGAGACGGGAGGACGACGCATGACGCAGACGATGCAGGCCCTGGTGATCGACCGAACGGGCCACGCCGACGAGCTCCACCTGGCCGAGGTGCCGAGGCCCTTGCGCGTGAGCGACGAAGTGCTCGTTCGGGTCGTCGCCGCGAGCGTCAACCCGATCGACGTGAAGACCCGTGCCGGGCGCGGCACCGCTGCGGCGATTGCGGGCTTCCCGATCGTGCTCGGCCACGACTTCGCCGGCGTCGTCGAGCAGGTGCCGTACGCCGCCCACCCGTTGCAGCCCGGCGACCGCGTCTACGGCATGGGCCGGGTACCGCGCACGGGCGGCAGCTTCGCCGAGTTCATCAGCGTGAGCTCGATGAGCGTCGCCCCGATGCCCGCCTCGCTCGACTTCGCGCACGCCGCAGCCGTGCCGCTCGCGGCGCTCACGGCGTGGGGCGCCGTCGTCGACACGGCGCGCGTGCACGACGGCCAGCGCGTGCTCGTGCACGCCGGCGCCGGCGGCGTGGGGCATTTCGCCGTACAGTTCGCGGCGTACTTCGGCGCGGTGGTCACGACGACCGGCTCGACGCGCAACGCCGAGTTCCTGCGCGGCCTCGGCGCCCACCGGGTCATCGATTATGCGAACGAGCGGTTCGAGGAGGTCGCGCGCGACCAGGACGTCGTGATCGACCTGATCGGCAACGTGAAGGATGACACGGGCACGCGCTCGCTCGACGCACTGCGCCCCGGCGGGCTCCTCGTCAACGTGCCGACCGGGTCGTGGCCGACGATGCGCGAGGACGCGCAGGCCCGCGGCATCCGCGCCACCGGTTACTCGGTCTCGCCCGACGCCCGCACCCTCGCGGTCATCACCCGCCTCATCGACGACGGGGCCGTGCGCGTGCACGTCGACCGCGAGTTTGCGCTCGCCGACGGCGCGGAGGCGAACCGCATCGTCGAGGCCGGGCACGTGCGCGGCAAGGTCGTGCTGCGCGTCGCGCCCGATCCCGCCTGATCCCGGCGCCGTCGGCGACGGTCACGCGCCGACGGCCGCGGAGGCGGCGGTCACGCGGTTGGTGACAGCGTCACCGTGGTGTCGCGACGACGCAGGCCGCCGCCGAACCGACGCCGAACCCGGAACGACGCCGTGATCTCGACCGGCTCGAGTCGCGCGCGCTCGAGGGCGGCGCGGTCGGCGGTCGTCGCGAGAACGCGCACGGAACCGTCGTCGCGCGTGCACTCGAGCGTCGTCGAGCCGAACACGCGCGGGCCGACCCGCACCGAGAACCGGTACCCGTCGATCAGGCCGACCACCTCGAACGTCTGCGCCTCGATCCGTGCGACCGACTCGAGCTGCCTGGCGGAGAGATCCGTGTCGGCCCGACGCGCCTCCGCCACGGACTCGAGCTCGAAGAAGTCGCCGCGGGGGCGCAGCCGACGATCGAGATCCGCCCGGCCGTGCCTCGGCAGCACGGCCTGCTCGTTGCCGTCGACCTCGAACGCGGAGGTGTCGACGTGCATCCGGAGCAGCACGTACCCGACGTCGAGCCCGGCGCCCGCGACCTCGACGCGCGCCCAGCTGAAGCCGTCGCTGTAGGGCGTGCGGACGAGTTCGACGACGCCCCGCCCGTCACCGCGGTAGAGGGCCGCTGGGTGGGCGAACTCGAGGTCGCGAACGCGAGTCATACGTGCATTCTGCCCGTGACGGGGTTGGTACGGCTGTTGTGCCCGACGTGCTCACCGCCCGCCGCCTTACCACCCGGGTACCCTCACCGCCCCGCCGCGAGCAGTGCCGCGCCGAGCTCGCTGCGGAGGTACAGCACGCTGTGCCCGTACCGGGTCGAGACGACGAGGCCGGCGTCGCGCAGCACCCGCAGGTGCTGGTTCACGGCCGAGGCGGTGACCCCGAACCGCACGCCGAGCTCGGTCGACGACGCCGGGTCGCCGAGCGCCGAGAGCAGTCGCGCTCGGGTCTCGCCGAGCACGGCGGCGACCGCCGCGGGATTCGCGACGTCCTCGGCCTCCCACAGGGCGCCCTGGCCGCGGGCCGGGTACATCAGCATCGGCGGGCCCTCGCCGACCGGGGCGGACGCACGGCGGGTGAACATCGTCGGCACGAGCGTGAGCCCCGAGCCGCCGATGGCCTGGGTGCGCTCGAGCGGGTTCCGGAGCCGCACCGAGAGCACGCCGTCGGCGAAGTCGACCGTGCTCGTCAGCCCGCCCAGCATGGCCCCGACGCCCGACTGCGCGATCTGCCGTCCGCGGTGCACGACGTCGGCCTCGAGCACGGCGCGCATCCGGGGCCAGTACGGGGCGAACGACGTCTCCCAGAGGCCGGTGAGCGCGCCGATGATGCGCCGCAGCGCCGCCCGATGCGAACCCGCGAGCACCGCCGGCACCTCGCCGTGCACCGCCTCGAGGTCGCGCCGGAACACGTCGGCCGGCGTCTCGAGCAGCGTCGCGAACTCGTCGTCGAGCCGGGTGAGCGGCGACTCGGGGCGGGGGTTCAGGAAGTCGGGCGTCCACAGGCGGTCGTCGATGAGCGCCGCGAGCACGGCGTGGTCGAGCCCGGCACGCGCCGCCTCGGTGCGCGCCACCCAGGGCAGCTGCAGCGGAAACCTGGACGGGTCGCGGATCGCCCGCAGCGAGAGGCCGAGCTCCGAGAGCGGCGAGATGCCGAAGCGCACGGCCGCGACGTCCGTCTCGTTCAGCACGTAGCGCAACATGAAGGCATACGCTACATCAATTTCGCAGGTGCCCCCGTCTCTGCCAGAACTGAACCGTGAGCCCTACCACCCCCACCGACACCGCCCCGGGCACCGGCTCCACGCCGGCCGTCGGCCCCGAGGCATCCGCCCCGTCGACGAACCCGGCGAGCGCGACCCGCCCGACCTGGCGCGCGCGCCTGGCCGCCTCGGTCGCCGACCCGGTGCTCCGCATCCTCGTCGGCGCGACCCTCATCTCGCGCATCGGCCGCGGCATCTTCCTCGCCGTCACGGTGCTGTACTTCACGCTCATCGTCGGCCTGGCGCCGAGCGAGGTCGCGATCGTGCTGGCCTCGGCGAGCGCGGCCGGCGTCGTCGCCTCGTTCGCGGGCGGCTGGCTCGCCGACCGCTTCAGCGCGAAGCGGCTCATCATCGTCTTCACCTCCATCGAGGGCGTCGCGCTCATCGCCTACGTCTTCGCGGGCGACTTCATCACCGCGCTCGTCATCGCCGTCGTCTGCGGGTTCTTCGAGCAGGGTGCGAACTCGACCCGCTCGGCGATCATCGCGCGCGCCTTCGACGGGGAGTCGCGGGTGCACGCCCGGGCGGTGCTGCGCACCGTCACCAACGTGTCGATCGCGGTCGGCTCGGGGCTCGGCGCGCTCGCCCTCGCGCTCGGCACCGCCGAGGCGTACCGCGCGCTCATCATCGGCGCGGGCGTGCTCTACCTGTTGGGCCTCATCCAGCTCGTGCGACTGCCCGCGTACGTCGACGCCCCGGCGCGACCGGCCGTCGCCGAGGTGGTCACCGCGACCGGTTCGGTGGATGCCGCGGCCACCGCCGACGCGATCGCCGAGGAGCGCCGCAGCTGGCGGTCGCACTCGCCGTGGCGCGACCCGCGCTACCTCGCGCTCACCGTGCTCAGTGCGGTCTTCGGCATGCAGTTCGGGGTCGGCGAGCTCGGCGTGCCGCTGTGGATCACGCGCGAGACGGCGGCGCCCGAGGTGCTCATCGCGGCGCTGCTCATCCTCAACACGGCCATCGTGGTCGTCTTCCAGGTGCCGATGTCCCGCGGAACGCACGACCTGCGCGTCGCCGGGCGCGTCTCGGCGATCGCCGCGTGGCTCATGGCCGGCGCGTGCCTCGTCTACGCCGCCGCGGCCGGGCTGCCCACCGGCTTCGCGATCGCGGTGCTCGTCATCGCCGCACTCGCGCACGCCTTCGCGGAGGTGCTCTCGCAGGCGGGCGGCTGGGGGCTCAGCTTCGAGCTCGCCGACCCCGTGCGCGCCGGCACCTACCAGGGCGTGTTCGGCATGGGCTACTCGGTCGGGGCGCTCGCAGCGCCGCTCGTCGTCAACGCGACCGCCGTCTCGCACGGGCTCTGGGGATGGGCGGTGCTCGCCGCGATCTTCCTCGCCTCGGGCCTCGGCACGGCCTGGATCGCCCGCCGCGCGGCCCGCGCCGCGGCATCCCCCTCGCCCGCCTGACCCGGCCGGCGCCGCGCGCGTCAGACGAGGGGCTGCGCGAGCACCCAGTCGTGCTCCATGCGGTCGCCGAGCCTGAAGCTCTTTCGGCCGGCCTTCGCGAAGCCCTGCTTCTCGTAGAACCGGATCGCGCGCGCGTTCTCCTCGTTCACGCCGAGCCAGCACGCGAGCGCCCCTGTCGTGCGCGCGGCGTCGAGCGTCGCGGTCATGAGCGGCGACGCGATGCCGCCGCCGTGCTCGTCGGCGCGCGTGTAGAACTTGCTGAGCTCGATCGCGGGCCGCGCGGTGACGGCGGCCGCGGCATCCGCGTCGCGCGGTTCGCCGCCGATGAGCATGCTGTAGCCGACGAGGCGGGCGGATGCCTCGGCCCCGCGCTCGGCCACGAGCACGACCCGATCGGGATCGGCGAGATACTCCGCGAAGTGCTCGGGCCGGAAGTTGCGCGCGACGAAGACCGCGATCGCCTCGGGCGTGACGTGCGGCGGGCACGCGAGCGGGAAGGTCTCGGCGGCGAGGTCGGCGAGCGCGTCGACGTCGGCCGCGGCCGCGGGGCGGATGAGGAGTTCGATCACGCCGGTCACGTCGCGATTCTGCCAGAGCCGGCGGGTCCACGGCCGTGTGCGACGCGCACTGGCCGACCGCGGCCGATCGGTCGGCGGCGGCCGCCGCGCCGCCGGTCGCCGGCTCTGTCGTGCGGAGGCGCGCACGTGTCATGATCGGCGCATGTCCGACCGCAGCTCGCCCCTCTTCGCCCACTCCGACGACGGGCGCTCGTTCACGATCCCGGATGCCTCGGGCACGCCGTACACCGCGGGCACCCTCTTGCTCGTGGTCGTCGACGACGACCGGCACCTCGGGCTCGTCGAGGAGCGCGAGACCGACGACGCAGGCCCCCAGTCGGTGCGCGGTCGCCTGCTCGGGCGGATCGTCGGCACTGGCTTCGATCTGCGGGGCGGGCAGCCGTTCGAGGCCGCGGCCGTCGAGATGGCCGACGCCGACACGATCGACCACGTGCACGAGGCGATGGGCGCGACCCTCGAGATCGGCGTCAACCTCAGCCCGCCGGTGCGGCCCGCCCGGCTGCTCGGCCACCGCTTCAACCGGCACACGTTCTGGGTCGGCCAGAGCGGCTCGGGCAAGACGTACGCGCTCGGCGTCGTGCTCGAGCAGCTCATCGCGCACACGGCGCTGCCGGTCGTCGTCTTCGATCCGAACTCCGACTTCGTGCGCCTCGGCGAGCTCAACCCCGACGCGAGCGGGCCGACGGCCGACCTGCTGCGGCAGCGCGACATCCGGGTGCTGCGGCCCTCGACACCGGGAACCGAGCCGCTGCGCGCCCGCTTCAGAACACTGAGCCTCGAAGCGAAGGCCGCAGTGCTGCGCCTCGACCCCGTCGTCGACCGCGAGGAGTTCAACGCGATCGTGCATCTCGGTGACACGCTGAGCGCCGACGAGCCCGACGAGGTGCTGCCCGAGCTGCTGGGCTCGAGCGACCCCGTGCAGCGTGCGCTCGGCCTGCGCATCGAGAACATGGGGGTGCTCGACTGGGAGGTGTGGGCCGGTCACCACCGCGAGGCCTCGCTCGTCGTCGAGGAGCGCGCCGACGCCACGGTGCTCGACCTCGGCGGGTTCTCGACTCCCGAGCAGCACCTCGTCGTCGCGCTGCAGGTGCTCGACGACCTCTGGAACCGCCGCGAGGAGCGGCGCCCGACGCTCCTCGTCATCGACGAGGCGCACAACCTCTGCTCCCCCGCGCTCACCTCGCCGCTCGCGGTGGCCGTGCGGGACCGCATCGAGCAGATCGCCGCCGAGGGGCGCAAGTACGGCCTCTGGCTGCTGCTCTCGACGCAGCGGCCGTCGAAGGTGCACCCCGGCATCGTGTCGCAGTGCGACAACCTCGCGCTCATGAAGATGAGCTCGCCGATCGACCTCGCGAACCTCGCCGAGTACTTCGGCTACGCACCGTCGGCGCTCATCGCCCGCTCGCCGTGGTTCCGGCAGGGCGAGGCGCTCTTCGCCGGCGGATTCGCGCCGGCGCCGATGCTGCTCGCGATGAACCGACGGCTCACGCCCGAGGGCGGCAGCGACGTGGGCGTTCCGCTGCGCTGAGAGAGGTCGGTCGAGTAGCGCAGCGTATCGAGACCACCTCGTGGGTGGTCTCGATACGCGCTACGCGCTGCTCGACCGACCGGCCGCCCGTCACAGGAAGCGGGCGTAGGCCCCCAGCGTGAGGAACGTGGGGAACTCGGGCTCGAGCGCGACCGAGCGGAACACCTGGATCGCGTCGTCGAAGCGGTCGCCCTCGAAGCGGGGCAGGCCGCGCACCGCCTCGCCCATCGCCTGGACGATGTACGTCTGGTCGATGCGCGTGCCCTCGGCGGTGATCGTGTTGTCGTGCAGCCACTGCCAGATCTGCGAGCGCGAGATCTCGGCGGTCGCCGCGTCCTCCATGAGGTTCTCGATCGCCGCGGCGCCGATGCCGCGCAGCCACGACTCGATGTAGCGGATCGCGATCTGGATGTTGTCGATCACGCCCGCCTCGGTCACGGCGCCGCCGACCGACGGGATGTCGAGGAGCTGGGCCGCGGTGACCTCGACGTCCTCGCGCAGGCGGTCGAGCTGGTTCGGCCGGTCGCCGAGCACGGCGTCGAACTCGGCGCGCGCCGTCGGGATGAGGTCGGGGTGCGCGACCCACGTGCCGTCGAAGCCGTCGCCCGCCTCGCGGCGCTTGTCGGCGGAGACCGCGGCGAGCGCGCGCTCGGTCACCTCGGGGTCGCGGCGGTTCGGGATGAACGCGCTCATGCCGCCGATGGCATACGCCCCGCGCTGGTGCGCGGTCGAGACGAGCAGCTCGGTGTAGGCCCGCATGAACGGCACCGTCATCGTGATCTGCGTGCGGTCGGGGAAGACCCAGCGGCGACCCCGGCTGCGGAACGTCTTCACGATCGAGAAGATGTAGTCCCAGCGCCCCGCGTTGAGCCCGGCGCAGTGGTCGCGCAGCTCGAAGAGGATCTCCTCCATCTGGAACGCGGCCTGGATCGTCTCGATCAGGACGGTCGCGCGCACCGTGCCCTGCGGGATGCCGACGTAGTCCTGGGCGAACACGAAGATGTCGTTCCAGAGCTTCGCCTCGCGGTGCGACTCGAGCTTCGGCAGGTAGAAGTACGGGCCGCGGCCGAGTTCGCTGAGCCGGCGGGCGTTGTGGAAGAAGTAGAGCCCGAAGTCGACGAGCGAGCCCGAGGCGTGCATGGCACGGCCCGACCGGTCGTGGAACTTCAGGTGCTTCTCGGTGAGGTGCCAGCCGCGCGGGCGGAACACGATCGTCGGGGTCTCGCGGATGTCGCGCTCGACCCGGTACTGCTTGCCCTCGGGGCTCGTGAACTCGAGGCGGCCGCGCAGCGCGTCGAAGAGGCTCAGCTGGCCTTCGACGACGTTGCGCCAGGTGGGGCTCGTCGCGTCCTCCTGGTCGGCGAGCCACACCTTCGCGTCGCTGTTGAGCGCGTTGATCGCCATCTTGCGGTCGGTCGGGCCGGTGATCTCGACGCGGCGGTCCTCGAGGCCGGGGCCGGCGCCGGCGACGCGCCAGGTGCGGTCCTCGCGGATGCGGGCGGTCTCGGGCAGGAACTTCGGGTCGCGGCCGTTCGCGGCGTCGACGCGGGTCTGCAGGCGCGCGGCGAGCAGCTCGTGCCGGGTGTGCGCGAAGCGGTCGTGCAGCTCGGCGAGGAACTCGAGCGCCTCGGGGGTGAGGATCTCGTCGTACCGCTCGCCGAGCGGGGCGGTGATCTCGATGCGCGGGTCGACGACGGCGAAGCTGCCCGTCGAGGTGCGCGGCTCGGTCTCGGTGCGTTCGAGGGTGGTGGTGCTCATGGTTTCGTCTCCTTGCGACGTGCCGGTCGAGGAGCGCGAAGCGCGTATCGAGTGGTGGTCTCGATACGGCGCTTCGCGCCTGCTCGACCGACGAGTGCGTCAGTGGTTGAACTGGTCTTCCTCGGTCGATCCGACGAGGGCGAGCGTGGCGCTCTGCGGGTTCAGCGCGGTGGCGATCTGGTCGAAGTACCCGGTGCCGACCTCGCGCTGGTGGCGCGTGGCGGTGTAGCCGGCGGCCTCCGAGGCGAATTCCGCCTCCTGGAGTTCGACGTAGGCGGTCATCTGGCGGTCGCGGTAGTCGCGGGCCAGCGTGAACATCGAGTGGTTGAGGGCGTGGAAGCCCGCGAGGGTGATGAACTGGAACGCGTAGCCCATCGACGCGAGCTCGCGCTGGAACTTGGCGATCTGGTCGTCGTCGAGGTGGCGCTTCCAGTTGAACGAGGGCGAGCAGTTGTACGAGAGGCGCTTGCCCGGGAACTTCGCGTGCACGGCCTCGGCGAACCGGCGGGCGAGGTCGAGGTCGGGCTCGGCCGACTCGACCCAGAGCAGGTCGGCGTACTCGGCGTAGGCGAGGCCGCGGGCGATGACCGGCTCGATGCCGTTCTGCACCTCGTAGAAGCCCTCGGCAGTGCGCTCGCCCGTGACGAACGGGCGGTCGCGCTCGTCGTGGTCGCTCGTCAGCAGGGTCGCGGCGAGCGCGTCGGTGCGGGCGATGATGATCGACGGCACGCCGGCGACGTCGGCCGCGAGGCGGGCCGCGTTGATCGTGCGGATGTGCTGCGAGGTCGGGATGAGCACCTTGCCGCCCATGTGGCCGCACTTCTTCTCGCTCGCGAGCTGGTCCTCCCAGTGGACGCCGGCGGCGCCGGCCTCGATCATCTGGTGCATGAGCTCGTAGGCGTTGAGCGGCCCGCCGAAGCCGGCCTCGGCGTCGGCGACGATCGGCGCCATCCAGTCGGAGATGCCGGTCTGCGCCTCGTTGCCCTGCTCGATCTGGCCCGCGCGCAGGAGCGCATTGTTGATGCGGCGCACGACCGCGGGCACCGAGTTCGCCGGGTAGAGCGACTGGTCGGGGTAGGTCTGGCCCGAGAGGTTCGCGTCGGCGGCGACCTGCCAGCCCGAGAGGTAGATGGCCTTGAGGCCGGCGCGCACCTGCTGCACGGCCTGGTTGCCGGTCAGGGCGCCGAGCGCGTACGACCACTCCGGGTCGTCCATGCGCTCGAAGGCGTTGCCGGTGTTCTGCTGGATGTCCTGCCAGAGCTTCTCCGCGCCGCGCTTGGCGAGCGTGCGCTCCTCGCGGACGGGGCCGCGGAGGGCGATGACGTCCTCGGCGGTGTAGTCGCGCTTGACGCCCTCCCAGCGCGGGTCGGCGTCCCACTCGAGCTGCAGCTCGGCCGCGGTCTGGGTCTGGTCGCCGGGGCGGGTGGGGGTGCTCATGGGGTGCTCCTTCGGTGGTGCTGCGTGCGGTTCCGGATGCCTCGTGGCGAGGCATCCGCTCGTCTGTGGAACCCATGCTGCGCCCGGCGCGACCGGCCGGACCGACGATTCGGGGGGTGAACTTCTGCAGAAGTTCTGCGACACGGAAGAAGGGCGACCGCTCGACCCGCTCGCCGTCGGCGCCGCCTTCGTGATACCTTGCAGCTCTAGGTACCTCACAGTTCTAGGTACATGGCAGCACAAGGTATGGAGGACCAGATGCGAATCGGCAAAGACCTCGTCGCCGCCGCCGCGACCCCGGTCGTGCTCGGCATCCTCGCCGAGGGCGAGTCCTACGGCTACGCGATCCTGCAGCGCATCACCGTGCTCTCGGGCGGCGAGCTCGAGTGGAGCGACGGCATGCTCTACCCGCTGCTGCACCGGCTCGAGCGGCTCGGGCACGTGAATTCCGAGTGGCGCCAGGGCGACTCGGGCCGCCCGCGCAAGCACTACCGCCTGAGCGAGCAGGGCGCCGCGGTGCTCGCCGAACAGCGCCGGCAGTGGTCGGTCGTCGGCGAGGTGCTCAGCAAGGTCTGGCCCGACGACGGCGGCTCGCGCCTTCGACTCGCCCTCGGGGAGGCCTGACATGCCGATCGACGCACCCCATGACCTGCCCACCGACCTCGACGAGCTCGTCGCCTCGTGGCGGCGGTGGATGCAGCGGCACGACGCCGTGAGCACCGCCGACCTCGCCGAGCTCGAGAGCCACCTCTACGACACCGTCGACCATTTCGTCGCGGCCGGGCTCACGCCCGACGAGGCGTTCCTCGTCGCCGTGAAGCGCCTCGGCGCGACCGACGACCTCTCCCGGGAGTACGCCCGCGAGCACTCCGAGCGGCTGTGGAAGCAGCTCGTGCTGACGGGCGACGACTCCGCCCCGGCCGATGCCGGAGCGGCGGGGCACGACGCCGGGGGCCGCCCGGCGCCGTTCCATCGTCGGGCGAACGGGCTGCCCGTCGCGCTGCTGCTCGGGGCCGGCGCCGGCCTCGCCGTGAAGGCCGTCGACCTCGCGACGGACGACCCCTCGCAGGTCGTGCTGAACGCCGCGGTGATCGTCCTGCCCTTCCTCGCGCTCTGGTTCGCGTGGCGCCGCCGCACCTCGGCCGCGGTGCTCGCGATCGTGGGCGTCGTCTTCCTCGGCGTCGGGCTCGCACTGAACCTCTACCCGTTCGCGGTCCCCGACGAGCCGGGCGCCGGCACCGAGGTCGGCGGGATCACGGCGGCGACCGAGATCATCGCGATGCTCGGCTCGTACGTCGCGCTGTGGCTCGCCGTCGGCGTCGCGTACACCGGCGGCCGCTGGCGCGACGATCGCGCACGCATGGACTTCATCCGGTTCAGCGGCGAGTGGTTCGTCTACTACCTGCTCATCGCGCTCGGCGGGGGCGCCCTCTCGGCGCTGACCGTCGCGGTGTTCTCGTCGATCGGCGTCGACGTCGCGCAGTTCGTCGGCGAGTGGGTGCTGCCGCTCGGCGCCGCGGGCGCCGTGCTCGTCGCCGCGTGGCTCGTCGGGGCCAAGCAGCGGGTGATCGAGAACATCGCGCCCGTGCTGACGAAGGTGTTCACACCGCTCTTCACGCTGATGATGCTCGCGCTCGTCGTGGCCGCGATCGCGCAGTGGAACCTCGTCGACGTGAACCGAGACCTGCTCATCGCGTTCGACGCCGTGCTCGTCGTGGTGGTCGCGCTGCTCGTCTACTCGATCTCCGCGCGCGACCCGTTGCAGGCGCCGGGCTGGTTCGACCGGCTGCAGGCGCTCATGCTCGTGAGCGCCCTCGTGCTCGACGCGATCGCGCTCATCGCGATGATCGGGCGAACGGGCGAGTTCGGCTTCAGTGCGAACAAGACGGCCTCGCTCGGCCTCAACCTGATCCTGCTCGTCAACCTCGTGTGGGCGCTGCGCCTGCATGTCGGGTTCCTGCGCCGTCGCACCGGATTCGCCGCGCTCGAACGATGGCAGACCGCGCTGCTGCCGGTGTACTTCGCATGGTCGGCGATCCTCGTCGCGGTGTTCCCTCCGGTGTTCGGATTCGCCTGATCGGGCGAGCCGCGGCTAACCGCCGACCGGCGGTTCGCCGGGCCGGACGAGCCCCGACTCGTACGCGGCGACCACCGCCTGCACCCGGTCGCGCACCCCGAGCTTCGTGAACAGGCGCGTGATGTGCGCCTTCACCGTCGCCTCGCTGAGGAAGAGCTCGACGCCGATCTCGTGGTTCGAGAGTCCGCGCGCGATGAGCGCCCACACCTCGCGCTCGCGCGGGGTCAGGTCGACGGCCGCGGCCGCCCGGGCGTCGGGCGGCGGCGCCGCGAGGTAGCGCTCGATCAGGCGTCGCGTGAGCGACGGCGCGAGGAGCGACTCGCCCCGCGCGATCGTGCGCACCGCCTCGACGAGCCGCTCGGGCGGGGCGTCCTTCAGCAGGAAGCCCGAGGCGCCGGCCTGGAGCGCCCGGTAGACGTACTCGTCGAGGTCGAACGTCGTGAGCACGAGCACCTGCGGCGCCTCGCGCGACGCCGCGATGCGCCGGGTCGCCTCGATGCCGTCGAGGCCCGGCATGCGGATGTCCATGAGCACGACGTCGGGCCGCACCCGGTGCACGAGCTCGACCGCTTCGAGACCGTCACCGGCCTCGCCGACGACCTCGAGGTCGGCGGCCTCCAGGAGGCCCACGATTCCCGAGCGCACGAGCGCGTGGTCGTCGACGACGAGGAGTCTCGGCCCGCTCACGAGCGCGCTCCTGCCGAGGTGGCGGTTCCGAGCGGCAGGCTCGCGGCCACCCGCCAGCCCGCACCCTCGGGTCCGGCTTCGAGCGTGCCGCCGTAGACCCGCACCCGCTCGCCCATCCCCGGCAGGCCGCGGCCGCTGCCGCGAGCCTCCGGCCGTGAGCCGGTGGGAGCACCGTTCACGACCTCGACGAGGACGGCGCCGGCGTCGCGGCTCACCCGGACGACGACGGGCGCCCCGGCGGCATGGGTGCGGACGTTGGTGAGCGACTCCTGCACGATGCGATGGACGGCGAGGGCGTGGCCGTCGGGGATGTCGCGCGCGGCGTCGTCGAGTTCGAGCCGGCACTCGTGCCCGGCGGCGCGGGTCTCGACGACCAGCTCCGAGAGGCCCGACAGGCCGGGCTGCGGCGCGTAGACGGCGCCGTCCTCGCGCAGCACGCCGAGCAGGTGGCGCATCTCGTCGAGCGCCGACTGGGCGGTCCCCCGGGTGAGGGCGAGGTGACGTCGTGCCCGCTCGAGATCCTTGTCGAGGAACTGCTCGGCCGCCCCCGCCTGGAGCGCCACGATCGAGAGCGCGTGCGCGACGATGTCGTGCAGCTCGCGGGCGATGCGCACGCGCTCCGCGGCGACGGCGTCGGCCGCGAGTCGGTCGGAGCTGTCGCGGGTGCGCTGCACGGCGAGCGCGCGGTGGCGCACGACGCGCCCCGCCGCCCACGTCGCCCCGACGAAGAACACGAGGAAGACGGTGCCGGCGGTCTCGATGCCGGGCGAGCCGAAGTAGCCGAGGACGTGAGCCGCGAGCATCGCCGCGATCGGCACGAGTCCGAGCAGCGCGGCCGCCCACCACGCCGCGACGCGCTCGGCGACCGTGAAGGTGGCCACGAGCAGGCTCGGGAACGGGTTGAAGGTCGCATCCGGGCCGCTCGTCGCGGCGTGCAGCACGAGTGCGCCGGCGACGGCGAGCATCACGAGCGCCGGGAAGCGGCGCCGCACCACGAGCGGCAGGGAGACGGCCAGCGCGAAGCCGAGCTGCGCGAGCTGGTTCGTCGACGGCACGAGCAGTGCCTCGAGCACCGCCCAGAGCGCGATGCCGCCCGCGATCGCGAGGTCGAGGGGCGACGTCCACGCCCGCCAGCCGCCGGGGACGCCGACGGCGCGGCTCGCCGCGCGGTCGTCGTGCGCGAACTCGCGCTCGCGCTCGCTCGAGGGGGGCCTGGCCGTCACGCTCCCGATGTTAGGGCGCCGCGCTCGGCCGGCGACAGCGACGAAGGTCGACATTCCGCCCGACCCGGGTCGGCCCGGAGTGCGCCGGCGGTCGGGCGGAGCGTCGACCCGCGGATGATGCCGGCCGCCGCACGCCGTCCGTAGCGTCGCATCGCCGGCCGATCGTGCCGGCCTCGAACCTCGAACGGAAGGCCGACCATGGCTCCCCTCACCGAATCCGGATCAGCGCCCGACCGGGCACTCCGCCCGTCGCCGCACCCCGCGGGCCGTGCCCGGCCGACCGGCCCCGCCTACCCGCGTCCCGGCCGGATCGGCCATCGCCTCGCCGGCGCCGCGGCCCTCACCGCCGGCGGACTCTCGATCGTGATCGGCATCCTGCAGATCCTCTTCCCGCAGGACGAGGACCCGGCGATCGATCCTCGCACCCGGGTCATCCTCGCGATGTTCACGGTAAGTCTCTGGGCGCTCGCGGTGCTGTTCCTCGGCCTCGCGCGGTACGGCCGGTCGAGCTGGGGCGCGATCGTCGCGGCGACCGGTACGGTGCTGCTCACCGTCGGCACCATCACCAGCGCGGTGAACGGCGTCGACCTCGAGTTCTTCCCGATCGTCGCGATGGCGGCCAACGCGCTCTGGCTCGTCGGCGCGATCGCGCTCTGCGTCACCCTCGTGCGCGCTCGCCGCGTCGGGCTCTGGCTCGCACTCGCCCTGCCGTTCGTGCAGGTGCCGCTGCTCTTCTTCTCGCAGATCGGCGGCGGCACGATCGCGGGCGCCTACCTCGTGGCCGTCGGCGCGGTGCTCCTCGCCGGCCGGGTCGAACAGCGTGCGCGCCGGCTCGATGCCGCGGAGGGGGCCGTCGGCGCCTGAACCGTCGACCCGGCGGTGCGGATGCTCGAGCATCCGCACCGCTTCGGCGTACCCTTCCGCACCGCGCCGACGCAACCGACCGGACGGTCTGTCCGAGGCCCCGGGAGGGTCCGTCTGGTTTGTCCCATTCGCCGCTCCCCCGTTTGATTCGGGCGCACCGCACGGCTTGAATGGCGACGAACGCGACGACGCGTCCGAGTGAAAGAGGTGCCGCACGGTGACCAGCGCAGCCACGATCGAGTCCACGCCGACCACTTCCACCGGCGGTGAAGCACCCGGCACGGTCGTCGTCGACGCCGTGACGAAGCGGTACGGCGGGGCGACCGCCGTAGACGGGATGTCGCTCACGATCGAGCCGGGCGAGTTCATCTCGCTGCTGGGCCCCTCGGGCTGCGGCAAGACCACGACGCTGCGCATGATCGCCGGCTTCGAGCAGCCCGACGCCGGCGACATCCGCGTCTCCGGCCGTTCGGTGCTCGGCGTGCCGCCCTACCGCCGCGACGTGAACACGGTGTTCCAGGCCTACGCGCTCTTCCCGCACATGTCGGTCGCGGAGAACGTGGCCTACGGCATGCAGCAGCGCCGCACCCCCAAGTCCGAGGTGCGCGACCGGGTCGTCGAGGCGCTCGACCTCGTGCAGATGCGCCGCTTCGCCGACCGCAAGCCGACGCAGCTCTCGGGCGGCCAGCAGCAGCGCATCGCGCTCGCGCGCGCCCTCGTCAACCGTCCCTCGGTGCTGCTCCTCGACGAGCCGCTCGGTGCCCTCGACCGGCAGCTGCGCGAGGAGATGCAGCTCGAGCTCAAGCTCCTCCAGTCGCGACTCGGCATCACGTTCGTGTTCGTCACGCACGACCAGGGCGAGGCCCTCTCGATGAGCGACCGCATCGCGATCATGCGCGACGGCCGGATCGAGCAGCTCGCCGACGCCGACACCGTGTACGCCCGGCCCGCCTCGGCGTACGTCGCGGCCTTCGTCGGCCAGCAGAACTTCTTCCGCGGCGAGGTCGCCGACGGCGGCGCCGCCGTCGCCTCGGCCCACTCGCTCGTTCGCGGCGCGACCGCCGACCTCGCGGGCCTCGCGAACGGCCAGGCCGCGGTGCGGCCCGAGTTCGTCGAGATCGCCGCGGCGCGGCCGGATGCCTCGGCCGAGGCCAACGTCGCCCGCGGCACGCTCCTCGGGGTCTCGCACCTCGGCGAGACCATGCAGTACCTCGTGCGGCTCGGCGACGACCAGAGCCTCATCGTGCGCCGCCCCACCCCCGAGGCGCCGAACCTCACCGTCGGAGACCCCGTCGAGTGCTCGTGGCGCGCCGAGAGCGTGCTGCTCTTCCCCGCCGACGACGCGGCGAGCGCGGGCGGCTACGTCGCCCCGCCGACGGCCTGAGCCGACCACGGCGCCGGCCACGAGGCATCCCCGGCACCGCAGGGCGCGCCTCGCGCCCGACCCTCCATCCCCGAACCGCGAACCCTTCCCAGACCAGGAGACCCCAGATGACCGACTCGATCCCCACCGTCCGCATCCTCGCGCACGAGAGCGCCGCCAAGGTCATCGGCCGCGAACTCAACCGCCGCCGGTTCCTGAGCTTCGCCGCGGCCGCCGGCGCGACCGGGTTCCTCGCCGCCTGCTCGACGGGCGGCGGTACGCAGGGCGCGCCGGTCGCCACCGGCGGCCCGCTCGAGAGCGAACTGTCGATCTACACCTGGGGCGACTACGACGCACCCGACGTGCTCGAGGCGTTCACGGCCGACCTCGGCCCGAAGATCACGCTCTCGTCGTTCAACTCGAACGAGGAGATGATCTCGAAGCTCGTCGCGGCCAAGGGCACGAGCGGCTTCGACATCGTCGTGCCGACCGGCACGTTCATCCCGCAGATGGTCGAGAACGGCCTGCTGCAGAAGCTCAACCTCGACCTCATCCCGAACCTCGAGCACATGGACGCCGCGTTCATCGGCCGCGCGTGGGACCCCGACAACGAGTACTCGATCTGCAAGGCCTGGGGCACGACCGGCTTCGTCTACGACAAGACCGTCATCACGCGCGAGCTCAAGGACTGGAACGACTTCCTCGACGCCGCGCAGAACGAGGCGAGCGGGAAGACGTCGCTGCTCGACGACCCCGCCGAACTGACCGGCCTCTACTTCTGGGCGAACGGCATCGACTGGAACACGACCGACCCGGCCGAGCTCGACGCCGCCGAGGACTACCTCGTGAACACGCTCGCCCCGCACGTGTCGGCGTTCGACTCGTACCCCGGCGGCGCGGCGATCCCGCAGGCGACCCACGCGCTGCTGCAGGCGTGGAACGGCGACGCCCGCATCGGCATCCTCGAGTCGGCCGACCCCGACCGCTGGCAGTGGGTGCTCGGCTCGCCCGACACCGAGATCTGGATGGACAACTGGGCGATCCCGACCGGCGCCCCGAACCCCGAGGCCGCGCACGCGTTCATCAACTACGTGCTCGACCCCGAGAACTCGCTCGCCGAACTCGACTACATCGGCTACCACACCGGAGTCGCGGG
>NZ_JBYRER010000001.1:1524104-1683454 GCF_058349925.1 Agromyces solani | reverse complement strand
AGGTACTGGATCGCGAGCAGCACCTGCTGCATGCGCTCGCCGATCTCGACGCCGCGCAGCGACACCCAGGTCATGACCGCGATGATCACGCAGCCGAACGCCGTGACGACGAAGCGGTCCTCCGCGAGCGAGCCGTCGCCGATGAGGGTCAGGAGGTAGGCCGAGGCGATCTCCGCGAGGTTCGCCATGACGAGCACGCCGGCGACGGCGATGCTCCAGCCGGCCATCCAGCCGGTACGGGGGCCGAACGCCTTGGCCGCCCAGGTGAACACGGTGCCGCAGTCGGGCACGTCGTTGTTGAGCTCCCGGTACGCGTAGGCCGTGAACAGCATCGGCACGAACGCGAGCACGAACGCGATGGGCGCCTGCGCGCCGACCGCGATGACGACGTAGCCGAGCGTCGCGGCGAGCGAGAACAGCGGCGCGGTCGAGGCGATGCCGATCACGGTCGAGCCCCAGAGCCCGAGCTTGCCGATGGCGAGGCCCTTCGTGGGGGTGCCGGGTGCGGGTTGAGATGCAGTGGGCGCGGTCTTGACCGCTGGGGGGTTCGTCACAGGGGGCCTTCTCGTCGTCGAGTTCAGGGGACTCGACCGAGCATACATGACCGACCGACTAGTTGGTCGGTCCGTCCTAAGCGCGCGATCAGGAGGTGCAATCGGCCGCTCTTGATCCGCTTGCGTCAGGTCAAGAGGCGGCCGAGCGACGCATCGATGAGGGTGTGAACTCGCTCGCGGTGTGCGGGTACCCACTCGGCGTCATAGCCACGGATATCGATCTCAGTGGCGAGAATGAGCGAGTAATAGAGGCGGTACAGCGCGAACCGAACGAATCCGGTGGGCGAGCCGAGTTCGGGAGACAGGACACCCCCAGCGGTCGAGTTGCCGGCGAGGAGGTCCGGGTCGATGTCCCATAGTCCGAGTTGGTCGGCGCCGATGAGGTCGAGCAGCGGATCCCCCCACACGGTCCGTTCAGTGTCGATGACGCCCGTGATGCTCCCGCGCTGATCGAGGAACACGTTCGCCGGCCAGAGATCGTTGTGCACGACGGCTGGCCGTTTGACCGCATCCAAGGCCGGTGCGTGCCGAGCCATCGCATCACGGATGCCAGCAGTGGGGAGGGTCGTGCTGGCGCTGGCCGCGTCTTGGAGGATGCCGTCGACCATGGCGGTGAACGCGGCGCGCCAGGTCGCCGCACGCATGTTCGCCTGCGGTGCCGGGTATCCGAACGCCGGGGGGTGAATGCGGTGCATCCTGGCCATAAGGCTCCCGAGACCACCGCGGACCCTTGCAGCTTCGACTCTGTCGAGGTCGCACTCACTCCACGGAGCCCCCGCGACGTGACTCGTCACGACAACATCGGCGTCGACAACCGTGCGGGAGAAGTCCGTGAGGAGAAGGTCCGGTACTGGGAGTTCGTGCTGAGCGAGCATCGTGTACGTTCGCGCTTCGGTCTGAGCGATGCCGCGTTCGTAGCGGCAGAGCCCACCGATATCTGTGGCGGTCAGCTTCACCACAACCCGCCGGCCACAGTCGAGCGTCACACGATACGTGGAAGCGAACATACCCCCGGTCAACGGTTCCGCATCGAGCAGTTCCCCAAGCGGCCGTACCAGTGCGTCCAGCGGCGGCAGGTATCCAGGAGTGTCAAGCGCCATGCCGATTCCCTGCTCCGACTCGTTCGAGCCAGCGCGTGATGTTGAGCATCCCCTGCTCGAAGTCTCCGCTCACCGGATCATTGAGGAATCCATGCGACGAGCCGGGTACGACTGTTTCCGTGACGCCGACGCCGGATTCTCGGAGTTGTTCAGCGAAGCGCCGACCCGAGGCGCGCAGGCTGTCACGCTCGGCATCCATGATCAGCGTTTCGGGGAGCCCGGTTGGGTCGCCCGCTCCTGGAAACACCTTCGGGTCGGCCAGGAGTCCGTGCGAACCCGCGTAGTTCAGTGTCATGCGCTCCACCCACTCCCCTGCTTCCGCGTCGGCCGGGGAGATCGGACGATCCGCTTCCGCCCCGGTCGGCACCGGCAGGCTCGCATGGAACACCCCGTAGGCGAGCACCAGGCCCGACGGCGGCGGGCTGCCATCCTCCCTCAGTCGTACGGCGACGCTCGCGGCGATGCAGGCACCGGCGCTCGCGCCGCCCAGGAATGCCGCACCGTGCTGCGCGAGGTCGAGAAAGGCGGCAGTCACGTCGTCTTGCGCGGCGGGGTAGCGCCCCGGCGCAGGCTCGAGATTGAGCGGTCCGTGGTCCGGCCACGGCGGAGCCAGACGATACTCCACCGTTCGGACCGGCCACCCACACGCGGCGAGCTGACTGGCGACGGCGTCGGACTCCGGCATGTCGATGCTGCCGCCGGCGAAGCCGCCCCCGTGCACCCAGAGCAACGTCGTCCCAGAGGGATGCTCGGGAACGTAGTCGCGAACGGCCGTCCGCAAGCTCGCGAGCTGCCGATCGTGCACGACGAACTTCACGCGATCCTGTCCTATTCCGTGATCGATGCGGGCACCTCACGATGTGCGGCGAGCACCTCGCGGTAGACCGCTCCCGACTGCTTGACGGTGCGTCGCTGGGTTTCGTAGTCGACGCCGACGATGCCGAAGCGCTTGCTGTACCCCTCCGCCCATTCGAAGTTGTCCATGAGCGACCAAGCGAAGTAGCCCCGTAGCGGCATCCCCGCATCGGTGCACCGGGCCGCCGCCGCAAGATGGTCGAGGAGGTAGGCGACCCGTGACGGATCGACGATCGATCCGTCGGCGGCGGGCTCGTCGGCCCATGCGGATCCATTCTCCGTGATGTAGATCGCCTTCGGGGCGTAGCGTTCGTGCGTCTGGGCGACGATGTCGGTGAGCCCTTGCGGGTACACCTCCCAGTCCATGGCCGTGTAGGTGCCGTCAGGTCGGATTTCCCGGGCGCGAGTCACTGGGATGGTTTCGTCACCCACCACCACGGCTCGCGAGTAGTAGTTGATGCCGACGAAGTCGATCGGTTCGGCGATCGTCTCGAGGTCGCCCGCTTCGACGGGGATCTTCTCGCGGAAGAGTTCCTCCGTGAGCGGGTGGTACTCGCCGTGCGTGATCGGGTGGAGGAAGAGCCAGTTGCGGTACAGGTCGTTGCGCTCGGCCGCCGCAATGTCCTCCGGCCCGGGAGTGGCCGGTTCGGTCGGACTCATGCTGAGCGCGATCCCGATCTCTCGTTCGGTGGGGAGGGCCGCGCGGAGCGCCTGCACGCCGAGGCCGTGCGCCAGCAGCGAGTGGTGCATTGCACGCACGGCGCTCTCCTCGGATGTCAGGCCTGGGGCATGGACGCCCGCGAGGTGCCCGAGGAAGACATACACCCACGGCTCGTTGAGGGTCATCCAGTGCTGCACTCGGTCCCCGAGCCGTTCCCCGACGTGCGTGGCGAACTCCGCGAAGCGGTGCGCGGTGGAGCGATCGGCCCACCCTCCGACTACCTGCTGCCACTGCGGCAGGTCCCAGTGATAGAGGGTGACGAACGGGTCGATCCCGCTCGCCATCAGTTCGTCCACGAGCCGGTCGTAGAAGTCGAGTCCCGCCCGGTTCACGACCCCGTACGGCGAGGGCACGACGCGAGGCCACGCGATCGAGAAGCGGTACGCGCCGAGGCCGAGGTCGCGCAGGAGTGCGACGTCGTCACGCCACCGCCGGAAGTGGTCGTCGGCGACATCGAGCGTGTCGCCCCCCGCGACGGCGCCCGGCACACGGGCGAACGTGTCCCAGATGCTGGGGGTGCGGCCCTCCGCCGAGACGGCGCCTTCGATCTGGGGCGCGGCGGTCGCCGCGCCCCAGACGAAGTCGGCGGGGAAGCGCCCGCCGAGGTCGCGGGCGCGTGCGGTCAGCGCGGCAGGCAGACGAGGGATGCCGCTCATCCGGCATGCCCTTGGACGAAGCGGGAGGTGCTCGAGCCCTGCAGCTCGGCGTCAGTGACCAACGGCGGGATCGTGGTGTCATCGGGCAACTCGATGACCTCGGAGAGGCGGATGTCGCGCGAGGACGCCCCGACCTCTATACGGAACTCGCCCCCTTCCCTGCGCCAGAGCCCGAGACGACCGTCGTCGCGTTCGGCGACCGAGTCCCAGTACGAGAAGTCGCGGTTCTCGAGCTCGAACGCGACGCGGGTGGACTCTCCGGGCGCGAGTCGGACCTTCTCGAACCCCCGCAGCTCGCGGACGGGACGGTACACCTCGGCGTCGGGGTCGCCGACATAGAGCTGCACGATCTCGTCGCCGGCGACCGGCCCGTCGTTCGCGATCGTGACCGACACGATAACGCGTCCGGCTGCGGCATCCGTGATCTCGACCGAGAGGTCGGAGTAAGCGAACGAGGTGTACGACAGTCCGTGACCGAACGGGTATCGCACCGACCGGTTCAGAGCGTCAAACCAGCGATACCCGATGAATACGCCCTCGCCGTAGAGCACGGTGCCGCGTTCACCGAGCCAGTTCGGCTGGCCGGGTGTGTCCTCGAGGGCGAGCGGGAAGGTCTCGGAGATCTTGCCGGCCGGGTTGACGCGTCCGAAGAGGACGTCGGCGACGGCGCCGCCGAGCGCTTGCCCCGTGAGCCAGGACTCGACGACCGCATCGACGCGGTCGTGCCACGGGTCCATCGTGACGGCCGTGCCGTTGGAGAGGACGACCACGAGCGATGCTCCAGTGCGCTCCCGGAGGTCGGCGAGGCGACCGATGAGGGCGACCTGGTCTTGCGGCAGAGCGAGAGTGTCGCGATCGTTGGCCTCCTGCTCGAAGGCGAGCGGCAGGCCTGCGAAGACGACGATCGTCTCGGCGGCTTCGGCAGTGGCGACGGCCTCGTCGATGAGTCGCGCTGCGGTCGGTGAGACCGGACCGTTCACGGCGTGCTGCACGGCCTCGGCGAGCTGGAGTTCTCGTGCAAGGGTCGCCGAGCGGCGTGCGACGGTCGGGCGCTCCTCGACGAACTCGACCTCGTGCGTGGCGAGGGTGGCGACGTTGTCGTCCTGGTACGCGTTCTTGGGCAGGTAGACGTAGCCGGGCGCGTAGACGACCCGTTCTCCGGCGATCGCGCGGATGGCGTCGAGCGGCGCGTCGACTCGGGTGGGATCCACGCCCGACGAGCCACCGCCCTGGATGCGGGCGTGCTGGGCGAAGGCGCCGACGACCGCGACCGTGCCTGCGGCATCTTCGGCCAGTGGCAGGGCAGCAGCGCCGTGGGGTGCGGGTTCGTTGCGCAGCAGGGTGATGCACGCTGCGGCGGCTTCACGCGCGAGCGCATGGTGCTCGTCCGCGCGCAAAAGCTCCAGTTGCGCGGGGGTGAGGCGGTCGCCGGCCTTATGACCAAGACGCATCACGGGGCCGTCGACGAGGTCGGCACCCGGGTAGGCGCGCGCCACGAGACGCAACACTCGACGGGCGGCCTCATCGACCACCGACTCGTCGAGCTCACCGGCGCGCACCGCTGCGACGACGTCGGCATCAGTGCGGCCTTCCGTGCCCGGCATCTCGAGGTCAAGCCCCGCGCGGACGGCGGCGACGCGATCGTGCACGGCGTTCCAGTCCGAAACCACTGCGCCTTCGTAGCCCCAGTCCTCACGCAGCACCTCGGTCAGCAGCCAACGGTTCTCCGAGGCATGCACACCCCGCAGGCGGTTGTACGAGCACATGACCGTCCATGGGTCCGCTTTGAGAACCACCCGCTCGAATGCGGCCAGGTAGGTCTCGCGAAGCGTCCGCTCGTCGGCGACGACCGAGATGCGGGTGCGCTCGATCTCCTGGTTGTTCGCCGCGAAGTGCTTGAGCGACGTGCCGACGCCGGTCGACTGCACACCCTCGACGTAGGCGGCGCCGAGCTCGCCCGAGTGCATCGGGTCCTCCGAGAAGTACTCGAAGTTCCGGCCGCAGAGCGGTGAACGCTTCATGTTGACCCCCGGGCCGAGCACCACTTGGACGCCCTGTGCGCGCGCCTCCTCACCGATCGCCATGCCGACCCGACGCATCAGGTTGCGATCCCACGACGCGCCCATCGCCGACGCCGTCGGGAAGCCGGTCGCCGGCACCCACACCATGTCGACGCCGGTCTCCTTGCGCAGTCCGTGCGGGCCGTCGCCGACTTCGATCGGGGGCACGGGGGCTGTCAGTCCCGGGCGGTCGATGGGCTGCGTGAACCAGTCATCGAGCCCGGACAGCAGCGACGCCTTCTCCTCGAGCGTGAGCTCGGACAGCACGGTGTCGACGTCGAACGGCGGGAGGGTCATGTTTGTGCTTTCTGGTGAATGTTCGTGTGGTCGGCAGTAGCTCGGTCCTGGCCCGGACGAGTCCGGACGGTCATGCCAGTGGCGGCAGGGCGTCCTTCTGGAGTTCGAGGAACTCATCGAGCATCGCGACTGCGCGGTTATGGTTGTCGACGATCGGGTCGAGGAGGATCGCCTGCAGCAGCTTCGCCTTGGACTGCTCGACGTAGGCCTCGACGAGCAGTTTGTGGATCGATCCCTGCAACCGCACCATCGCGAAAATGCCCTCCGGCAGCGCCTCCATCGGCAGCGGTACGAGCGTGCCGTTCTCCGCTCTCGCGGGCACCTCGACGACCATGTCGTCGGGCAGTCCCGGGATCGCCCCTCGGTTCGGGATGTTCACCGCGGGGAGCGGTCGCTCGACGCCGCAGGCGACCCACTCGATGATGGGGATGGCGAGCTCCTCGGAGGCTTCGAGCGGCTGGTCTTCGAGCGCGCCGCTCGGGCGCGGGCCATGGAACGGACGGTCGGTGTCGGCGAGCCCGATGTGGTAATGCCACTCGGGCGTCGATGCGCCCTCACGCCAAGGCGAACCATCGCCGGGGTCGTTGAAGTACTGCAGCTGCGCGGGCACGTAGTCGTCGGCCCACGAGATGTACTCGCCGATGTGGTTCGCGCTCGGCGACGGCCACAGGCCGAAACGGCGGAAGAGGATGCGGGAGAGCCCGATCTCGTGCCAGTCCGACACCCAGTTCGCCTCGTGCTCGAGCTCGCGCAGTCGCGGGTACAGGTCTTCGCCGGTGGCCCTGTCGCGGACCGCCTGGAACCACGTGAAATGGTTGATGCCGGCGGCGGGCAAGTCGAGCTGATCGCTCGGAATGTCGAGCAGCGCCGAGATCTGCCGTACGCCGTAGAAGTAGCCGTGGCAGAGCCCGACCACCTTCACCGAGGTGAGCCGCGAGATCGCCTCGCAGACCTTGTGCTCCGGGTTCGAGAAGTTGAGGAACAGCGCGTCGGGGGCATGCGCCTCGATCGCACGTGCGATCTCGAGCAGCGGGCCGAACTGACGAAGGGCGTGGAAGAGGCCGCCGGGGCCGCCGTTCTCGCCATACACCTGCTTGAAGCCGTACTTGCGCGGAATCGTGAAGTCCTGCGACCAGTAGTGGTAGCGGTCGACCTCGATCGCGGTGACCACGAAAGCGGCCCCGGTGACGGCGTCGTTCAGGTCGGTGGTCGCCGAGACGGTGGCGGCATGGTCGAGCCGCTCGATGAGCTGTCGGGTGTACGTCTCCATCTCCGCGAGCGGCTCGGCGGCGATGTCCATCAACACGATCTCGAGGCCCTTTTCGGCGATGGGCTCGCTCAAGAGGAGGTCGCGGACGATTTTTCCGGCGAACTCGCGGCTGCCTGCTCCGATCAAGGTGACTTTCATGTGCGCGAACGCTCCGTTCTCAGGGGTTGTTGGTGGCTTATCCGGCGATGCCGCGCGCGAGGGCGACGGCACCCATCACGGGAGACCGGGAAAGGATGTGCAATTCGGCGTCGGTATCGTCCCGTTCGAGCGCGGAGCGCAACGCGCTCTGAAGCCGGGGCTGGCGTTCGATCACCGAGCCGCCCGCGACGACGGCATTCGCATGGACGCTGCGCGCGCGGAGCCGTCCGACGAGACTCGCGAGTTCGTCGCCCGCCTTCCGGATGACGTCGGCGGCGAGCACCGACCCTTCGTCGGCGGCGGTGAACACCTCAGGCGCATGGACACCCCAGACCTCGGCCGAAGCGGTCTGCGTCACCGCGAGCGCCAGCTCGGCACCGTCACGGGCGGCGAAAGCGGCCATCAGCCGTTGCCCGAGCACGTCGATTGCCTCGCCTCGGTCGACGTGGGCCAGCACGGCCCGAGTGGCATCGCGGACGAGCGCGGGCGCGCTGCCCTCGTCGCCGAGCAGCCAGCCCCAGCCCCCGGCAGTCAGCAGTTCGCCACCGTCGTCGCGGACCGTTGCGATCGATCCCGTGCCGACCACGACGCCGATCGCACCGCTCACGCCGATGGCGGGTGCCATGAGCTCGGCGTCGTTCACGACGACGACGGGACCGGTGAAATGCCACCGGAGCGATTGTTCGAGCTCGCGGCATTGGCCGGTGTTGTCGCAGCCATGCGCCCCCACTGCGAGCGGCGCCGAGAGCACCGACTCACCGAGATGGCCGACGAGGAGAGCCCGCAGTCCGGCAGCGTCGGCGCGGAAATCCCCGAGCGCACCGCGCCAGGAGGCCGAGGAGACGACGAACTCGTCAGTCCGCCCGCTCCCGGCGGCTTCGACGGGTGCGACCGCCACGTGGGTCTTGGTACCGCCGATGTCCACGGCGACGACGTGACCCGACAACGCGATGCCGTCGCCCGCGATCGGGAGGGTCATGTCATGCTCCTTCAGGCTGATGTAGAGATCCGGCAGTAATTGCAGCGAGTCGTCGCGATAGGGGCTCAGACCGGCAGCGCAGCGGCCTCACGGTCGACGAGCAGCTCCGCGTTGCGGCATTCGGTGACGATCGTGGCCGGCCAAGCCGCTTCGTACGCGTCCGCCGCCGTGATGCGGGCGAACGCCTCGCGCTTGTGCTCGCCGCACAGGATCATCGCAACCTCCGCTGAGAGTCGCGCGATCGTATCGATGCCGACGGTGACGCCGTTGCGCGGGACCATGTCCAGATGCGTGAACTCGGGGAACGTGCCCATGTTGTCTCGGCGAGTCGCCTCGCCGAGGTCGACGATGTGCGTCTTGGTCGCACGCGGTGTGCCGGGCTGGTTGAAGGCGATGTGGCCGTCGCTGTCGCCCGATGCGAGCAGGAACAGGTCGATGCCACCGGCGGCGGCGATACGCCGGTCGAACGCCTCGGGAGCCTTCGGGTCAGCCGTCCACAGGTCTGTGGGCGGCACGGTACCGGCGTCCGCACAGGCCTCCGCGATGGGCGCGAGGATATCGCGACGGGCGAACCCGAGACACGAGTAGGACGCCTCTGGGTCGACGATCTGGAATTCACCCCGCTCATCGGCGACGACGTAGTCGTCCATCATGACGATGACCAGTCGGGACAGGTCGCGTCCCTCGGCGGCATGACGGGCCAACGCCGAATAGACCGGAGCCGCCGTGCGGCCGCTCGGGCAGCCGAGCAGGAAGGGCGCGTCGCCCTTCGCGGTCATCCGATCGAGGATGCGGTCTGCGAGGAGGTCTCCGATCGCGCTCGCGGAAGGGAGGATTTGTGGAGTCAGTTGCACGTTGTTGCCTTTGCTTGAAGAGCACGTCTGCGCAGGGTCATTCCTTGATGGCCCCGGCGAGCATTCCGGAGATGAACTTGCGCTGGAAGATCACGTAGAGGATGAGGACCGGTGCGGCGACGATGAGTCCGCCTGCCGCCATCAGGTTGATCTGGGTCACGTACTTGCCTTGGAAGACGCCGAGCGCGACGGTTGCGGTCTGGTTGTCGCCGTGAAGGAACACGAGCGAGAGGAAATAGTCGTTCCAGGTCCACATGAAGCTGAGCAGGATCAGCGTGTAGACGGCGGGCATCAAGTTGGGCACGGCGATCGACCACAGCATCCGCATCGGTCCGGCGCCATCGAGCGAGGCCGACTCGAAGATGCCCCGTGGCAGGGCCCTGAATGCTGCCCGCATCCAGAAAATCCCGAACGGCACGCCCATTCCCAGGTGGATGAGGATGACGCCGAGGAGGTTGTCGGTCAGCCCGAGAGTACGGAACTGGTAGTAGAGCGGCACGATGATCGCTTCGAGTGAGATCATCATTCCCAGCAGGATCAGGGGGAAGAACCACCGGTCCCCGACGACGCCCAGGACGCCGAATGCGTATCCGCCCATGAGGGCGAGGATGACGCCGACGACGACGACGGAGACGGTGATCACGAGCGAGACCGTCATGGAACGGGCGAACGCGGCGTTCTCCCAGGCCGTGACGAAGTTGCCCCATTGCAGATCGGCGCTCGGGCGTCCGGCACGGTCGGGGCTGAGTGCCGCTGCGAGGAAGGTGCCGACCGGCCACAGCACGATCAGTGCCAGGATGCCGAGGATGAGGTAGTTCCAGATTTTCTCCGCACGGGAGGACATGTTCACTCCTTCTCCGAGATGCGGGTGATCACGAGAGCGATGACGAGGCAGAGGACGGCCATGACGACCCCGATCGCGGCCGCTTGACCGACGTTCGGGTTGACGAACGCCGCCTTGTAGAGTGCGACTGCAGGGGTCAGCGTGGACGTGCCCGGGCCACCTCGAGTCGTGATCCAGATGAGGTCGAACGCGCGCAGGGCGGCGGTGATCGTCAGGGTGAGGGCGACGGCGAGCTGACCGCGCAGCCCGGGGAGGGTGACCGCGAAGAACTCGCGCACGGGCCCAGCGCCGTCCATGCGAGCGGCTTCGTAAAGCTCCGGGGAGATCGAAGAGGCGCCGGCGATGAACAGCACCATGCAGAAGCCGAACGTCACCCACGTTCCGATCAGACCGACGGCAGGCAATGCCCAGGTGAAGTCTCCGAGCCAGTTCTGGGCGAGTTCGCCGAGGCCGACCGCGCGCAGGGCTTCGTTGATCGGTCCTTCAGGTGCGTACATCCGCTTGAAGATGAGCGCGATGACGACGCTCGTGAGCACCTGAGGCAGGAAGAAGATCCACCGGAACACGGCCATGCCGGGCCGTTTGGCGCTCGTGATCATCGCCGCCGAGAGCAGACCGAGCGCGATGGGCAGAATAGCGAAGAAGACGAGCAGGACGAGCACGTTCCCGAGGGTCGAGCGCAGCACGGGGTCGGTGAAGAAGTTGACGTAGTTCTGCAAGCCCACCCATGTGGCGCTGCTGAATCCGTCCCACTTGTAGAAGGAGTACTGCAGCGACTGCACCAGCGGCCAGAGCACGACGGCCGCGTAAAGCAGCAGCCCCGGCGCCGCGAAGAGCAGTCCGACCCAGCGCGTACGGCGATTCGCGTGTGAACCACGGCGCCGCTTTCGCGGGAGCAGCATCGCCCGAGTGGCCGTGGGGCCGCCGCTGTCCGCTACCGAAGTCGCGGCGGCCCCAACCTGCGTAATGCTCATCGTCCGTGCCTACTGCGCGAGGAAGGCGTCGCGGTCCGCGTCGACGGCGGCGGTGAGGTCTTCGGGCGTGGTCTTGCCTGCAAGAAGGAGCTGCGTGTTCTGCGTGAGGATGTCGAGCATCGTCGGGCTTGCCCAGTCGAAGTAGGGCACATAGCCGTCATCGGAGTCGAGGGTCGCGGTGGCCGCGGCCTCGCCGCTCTGGCTGAGCACATCCGGGATCGTGACCTCGTTGAGCATCGGGACGAGGCCCAAGTCGACTGCAGTCTGGCTCGCGTCTTCCGACATCAGGAAGTTCAGGAACGCAGCCGCGACGTCGGGATGCTCGGCCTTCGCCGAGATCACCATGGCGCCGGGCGCTGCACCGACGCCGACGGTGGTGTCGTCCGCTGCTTGCGGCAGTTGGATGTACCCGAACTGGTCGAGCTGGTCACCGCTCAGGCCGAGTGCACCGGTGTAGTCGAAGCGGAAGACGCCGTTTCCGTCGAGGAAGTCGGCCAGTGAGGTCTGGTAGTCGATGCCCTCGAAGTCAGGGGTGAGCCAGCCCTTGCGGTTCCAATCCTCGAGAGTCGTCGCGGCGACGGTGAGTCCAGTGTCCTCCGCCTTGACGTCAGGGTCGCCGTAGACGAAGTCGTTGATGTCGGCTTCGGCACCGTAGAGCGACTGCAGACCGAGGAGCGCTGCGGTGTTGCCGTCCAGGCCGCTGTAACTGAAGGGGATCTCGCCTGCATCCTTCGCAGCGGCTGCTGCCGACTCGAGTTCATCGAGCGTGGCCGGCGCCTCGATGCCGAGTTCCTTCAGCTTGTCGGCGTTGTAGTAGATGCCGATGAGGGACGCGCGGGCGGGAGGGGTCGCGAACCAGGATCCTTCGCCGATCGTGGTGAAGTCGGTCGTGAACTGGTTCTGCCGAGCGATCGTGGTCGGCACAGTGTCGTTCCAGTCATACAGGTCGGCGTACGCGTCGAGGTTGAGCACGAGGCCGGCCTTGGCGAGAGTCCCGAGGGACGACCATCCGTTGTTCGCGGATGCGATGTCGGGCCCCCCCTCGTCCTGGAGCTGCAGGTTCAGCGTGCTCGTGAGCTGGCCCCAGTCCTCACGCGTTCGCTCGATGGTGACGTTCGGGTACTTCTCCTCGAACTGGTCGATGAGGGAGACAATCCACTCCTCCTCGGCCGAAGTCCAGAAGTCCGAGAGCTTGAGCGTGACGTCGCCGGCGGCGGCCACATCGTCTGAGACCGAGGTCGGCGCCGCCGGGCCTGGTGTGCTCGCCGCTGGAGCGCACGCGGTGAGCGCAAGCGCCGCCATCGAGCCGATTGCGACCGCCGCGAGGCGAGTCTTCTTCGAGAACATTTTCACTCCGTCGTGGTGTGTGGGGACGAGAAACCTAATCAGGCCTAGTGCAGCAGCCCGGACGGCGGGGGGACCGTCACGGGCAAGCTACCACGAATAAACCAGTTATTCCAGTTGCGAACCAATACTCAGCAATCTTGCACCAGTCTCGACATGTGGTACCGTGTCGTCGTGACTCTCGCTGCCGCCGCCACGCAGGCCTATGACCAGCTCGCTCAGGAGTTGGACCAGGGCGTCTACGCCGCTGGAACGAGGCTGCCCGGCGAACGCGAGCTGTCTGCACGCTTGGGCGTCAGCCGCGTCACGCTTCGCGCAGCGCTCGCCGCGCTTGAAGACGAGGGTCGCCTCACCCGCTCGGCGCAGCGCGGCTGGTTCGTTCCCGCCAACGTGGTCGGCGAGCCACCGAGCACCCTGCAGTCGTTCACCGAGATGGCACGCGCCCGAGGGCTGCGACCGACGGCGCGAGTCCTCCGCCAGGAGGTGCGCCCGGCCACGTTGTCCGAAGCCGACACGCTCCGCGTCGCGCCCACCTCCCCCGTGATTCAGATCGATCGGCTTCGCGGTCTTGATGGGCGCCCGGTGTGTTTCGATGTCGTCGTCGTGGCCGAGGAACGAGCGCCGCGGTTGGTCGACGCTCCACTCGACGACGCCTCGCTCTACGAGACGCTCCGCGAGCGCTGCGGTATAGCGATCCATCGGAGCGCCTACAGTGTCATGGCCGCAACCGCCGATGCGTCGATGGCGCGGCTTCTCGACACCGTCGTGGGCGCCGCCGTGCTCATCGGCGAGGAGGTCGCCTACACGACCGACGGCACTCCCATCCTCCTCGGCACGAACACGTACCGGGGCGACGCCTACCGATTCCAGGCCGACCTCTTCCGCCGAGCCTGAGCGTTCACGATCTCGCTGCAACGGCCGCATCGCTTCGTCAACGCCGGACCATTCGCTCCAGACAGGGCGCGAACCCGTCGGCGCGCAAGCTCATTCGAAACGACACCCAGCTGGGAGACACCGGCATCCCGACCTGGATGGTCCAGTAACCGGCACGCTGCAATGCATCGATCGCCTCGAGGGTGGCAAGCTGGTTGGAACCGGCCTCGATCGCTGAAGCGCTGAGTACTGCGATTCGATCGGACGACTGCCAAGTGTCGTCAGGACCCGGAACGATCGACAACTGGAATCCTGCCTGCCCAACGAGTTCCGACAAACTTGCAGGCGTCTGCTCGGTTCCTTTCCCGGCGCCTGGTCTTGATCGCATCCAGATCTCCGAGTGTGGCTCGAATCCATGCCGAAGGTAGAGCGACTTCGCTCGATCGTTTCCACTCACGACGTCGAGCGCGGCGACGAGGCCGCGTCGGCGCACTTCGCCGTCGAACGCCGCCATCAGTCGTGTTCCCAGACCACTCGCCCGCGCGTTGGGAGCAACGCTCAGCGTCTCCAGCATCCTGCCCTCGGATCCGGCGACGAACTCGTCGAATGCTAAGGCGTACCCGATCGCCGTGGATTCCCGCCGGGCGATCCAGAGAGTGGGGTTCGCCTCCCCCGCGAATATACGCTCGTAGTGGGCGCGGCGAAGCGACCATGTCTGCTCCCGAGGAATGACGGCGAACCCGGCCGCCCCGATGGAGCGATGATGGTCGAACAGCGTCTCCCACAGCGGCGCCACGACGTCGATCGACTCGAAGCCGACTTCGGTGATGGTCGTCCTCGCGCTCACGAGCTCCTCCTTCGACGCTCTGGGCGAGTCATCTGTCCCTCACGATTGTTCAGCCGCGAGTGGTGTCCACCGCGTTCTTCCCCGCTCGAGGGACGGATCGGGTTGGACCCACGATGGTGACGGGGTGCCCACCACGGGCTCACCGCTCGTACACGATTTCGCCCCCGACCACGGTGACTGCCGTCTGCAGAGAGACGATCGCCTCGGCGGGCAACTCGAACGGGTCGCCCGTGGCGACCGCGAGGTCGGCTCGCTCGCCGACCCGCACGCGGCCCGGGCGGCCGAGCACGAGCTCGGTCGAACCCGACGTGTAGGCCACGAACGCCTGCTCGAGCGTGAGCGCCTGGTGCTCGGCGTCGAGGGTCGGCGGCAGGGCGCCGGACTCGGCGCCCTCGGGCAGCGGCGGCACCTCGACGCCGAGAGGCGGCGGCGCCCAGCGGTTCACGACCACGTGGATCGCGAGCCACGGGTCGGGTGGTGAGACCGGCCAGTCCGAGCCCATCGCGAGCTCCGCCCCGCCGTCGGCCATCGCGCGGAAGGGGTAGCCCGCGAGCATCCGCTCCTCGCCGATCATCGGCACGACGTACGGGTCGGGAGCGGCCCACAGCCCCTGGATGTTCGCGGTGATGCCGAGCGGGCCGAAGCGCGCGGCATCCCCGGGCTGCACCATCGAGAGGTGCGCGATGTGGTGGCGCGGCGCCTGGCCGCCCGCCCCGGAGCCACGTGCGGCCCCGTTCGCCGCGCGCGCCGCCTCGATCGCGTCGAGCGCGACCCGGATGCCGCGATCGCCCATGATGTGCAGGTGCAGCGCAAAGCCCGCCGCATCGAGCTGCGTCACGAACGCCCGGATCACCGCCTCGTCGAAGTGCAGCTCGCCGCTGAACCCGTCGCCGTGGTTGCAGTAGGGCTCGAGCAGCGCCGCGGTCTCGCCGTGCGGCACGCCGTCGATCATGGCCTTCGCCGTCGACGTCGCGAAGCCGGCGTCGGCGTTCCGCGAGCGCTGCTCGACGAACCGGGCGACGAGCGCCGGCACCTCGTCGAGCTGGAGGCCGGGCGCGATCCAGAGCGCCCCCGAGACAGAGCTCCGCAGGCCGCCGGCGGCGATCCCACGCAGGTACGCGGGCGTGCAGTCGGCCTTGCCGTTGTACTCGCCGAGGATCGCCTCGTGCCAGCCTGTGACGCCGATCGACCACAGGTACTCCTGCGCGTTCAGCAGGCCCGCGAGCACCTCGTCGTCGGTCGCGGGCGGGATCACCCGCCCGACGAGCTCGGCCGCGGTCTCGTTGAGGTACCCGGTCGGGTCGCCAGCGGCGTCGAGGTGGATGCGCCCGTTGTGCGGCTGGGGGGTGTCGCGGTCGACGCCGGCGAGCTCCAGCGCCCGCGAGTTGACCCACAGCGTGTGGTGCCCGGCGTCGCTGAGCGCGACCGGGCGGTCGGGCACGATCGCGTCGAGCTCGTGCCGGGTCGGCGCGGGGAACAGTTCGTGGCTCCACCCGCCGCCCGTGATCCACTCGCCGTCGCTGCGCTCGGCACCGGCGCGGATGAGTTCGAACGTCTCCTCGACGCTCTGCGCGGGCGTCAGATCGAGACTCAGCCGCTCGACCCCCGCGAACGCCGCGTGCACATGCGCGTCGACGAACCCGGGGTGGATGACCCCGCCGGCGGCGTCGACGACGCGCGTTCCGTCGCCGCGAAGCTCGAGCACGCGTGCGTCCGAACCGACGCGCACGATGCGGTCGCCCACGACCGCGACGGCGGTGTGCGCCGTGCGCACCCGGCCGTCGAAGACGCGGCCGTTCACGATGGCGAGGTCGGCTGGTTCAGTCATGTCGGTCTCGATTCTCTGCGCGAAGTGCTGCTGGTCGAGATGCCTCGGCCAAGGCATCCCGGTCGGGTGATCCGGTTCATACGAGCCGGAACACCCGGATGATCACAAAGCCCGGTTCGGCCCGGGCGTAGCCGACGAACTGGGACTCCATGAGCCACTGCAGCTCGGGGTGGTCGGTACGGAACTGGAAGGCGGTTCGGTAGTAGAGGTCCTGCTCGGCGACTTCCTCGCCGGCCTCGATGCGCGCCCAGGTGGCCTCGTCGGTGCGCCAGATGCCGCGGTTCACGACCTCGACGGCGGCCGGGCCCGAATCGAGCGCCGCCTCGATCACGTAGCGGGCGTCGAGTTCGACGGTGAGCCCGCGGCCGACCCACCAGTCACCACCGCTGCTCAGCACGACGCCGCGCAGCCGCGGGCCATCGAACGTGCCACCCGAGACACGGGCGAAGTGCCGCCCCTCCCCCGGCGTCGAGCCGCCGAGCGGCAGCTCGTCGTCGACCTGGCAGCGCAGCTCGAAGCAGTACTCGAAGGCGGGTTCCATGAGCGTGGTCGACATGGGCGGGGCGGCTCCGTTCATTCGGTGACCCGAGGTGTCGGGATCAGGCGTCGGGGATCATGGCGCTCGACCGGGTGACGGTCGGCAGCGACTGCGTACGACCCAGTCTGCGCCGTCTGGGCGTCCAGCCCTCACGTGGGATCGAGTCGAGCAGCAGCCGGGTGTACTCGGCCGACGGTTCGTCGAGGATCTGCGCTGCGGTGCCGCGCTCCTCGATGCGCCCCTGCCGCATCACCACGACCTGGTCGCACAGCCGCCGGATGACGGTGAGGTCGTGCGTGATCATGAGCAGCGCCACCCCCGTCTCGCGGCGGATCGAGTCGAGTAGCGTCAGGATCTCCACCTGCGTGGTCACGTCGAGCGCCGACACCGCCTCGTCGAGCACGAGCAGCACCGGGTCGGCCGCGAGCGCGCGTGCGATCGCGACGCGCTGCCGCTGACCGCCCGAGAGGGCGCGCGGCCGGCTGTCGAGCAGGCTCGTGTCGAGCCGCACTTGGGACATGAGCTCGCCGACGCGCGCCTCGACGGCGGCCTTCGCGTCGCGCGGACGGTGCACGCGCACCGCCTCGACGAGGCACTCGCGCACCGTCTGGCGGCGGTCGAGCGACTGGTACGGGTCCTGGAAGACCATCTGCGCGATCTTCGCGCGGCGCCGTCGTTCGGCGCCGCGTCGCGCGGGCGCGCTCCAGTCCTCGCCGTCGACGACGATCGTACCGCCGTCGGGGCGCTCGATCCCGAGCAGCAGGCGCGCGGTGGTCGACTTGCCCGACCCCGACTCGCCCACGATGCCGAGCGAGCCGCCAGGGGTGAGCTCCATCGAGACGTCGTCGACGGCGACGAGTGTCTCCCGCCGACCGCTCGCGCCGCGGACCTGGTACGTCTTGCGGAGGTTCGCCAGCGTCATGATCGGGCGCGCGGCCGAGGCATCCGCGTCGATCGGTGGCGCCTCGTCGAGCGAGGCCGACATGAGCACCCTCGTGTAGTCCTCGCGCGCGTCCTGCCGCATGGTCGCGGCGCGCAGGGCCTCGACGATGCGGCCGTGCTGCATGACGTTCACTCGGTCGCAGACGGCACCGGCGAGGGCGAGGTCGTGCGTGATGAACAGCAGCGACAGCTCGCGGTGCGCCCGTAGGTCGGCGATGACCGCCATGACCTCCTCCTGCGTCGTCACGTCGAGGGCCGTGGTGATCTCGTCGGCGAGCAGGAGGTCGGGGTCCATCGCGAGGGTGGCAGCGATCATGACGCGCTGCAGCAGGCCGCCCGACAGTTCGGCGGGATGCTGCCGCAGGCGCCGGGCAGGATCGGTGATGCCGACCTCGTCGAGCAGGTCCATGGCGCGCCTCGCCGCCGTCTCCGGCTTCTCGCCCTTGACGTGCACGAGCGCTTCCGTCATGAAGTCGCCGATGGTACGCAGCGGGTTGAGGTGCGCGCGCGGCGTTTGGAAGACCATGCCGAGCCGGCGGGCGCGCAGGGCCCGGAGCTCGCGTGCGCCCATCGCGGCGAGGTCGTGCCCGTCGATGCGGATCGTGCCGTTCGTCGTGAAGCCGTCCGGCAGGAGGCCCGCGACCGCCCGCACCGTGAGCGTCTTGCCGGAGCCGGACTCGCCGACAAGCCCGACGGCCTCGCCGCGGCCGACCTCGAGTGTGCTGCCGAAGACGAGCTGCCGGGCGCCGTCGGCGGCCGGGCCGAAGACGTCGAGGCCGGCGATCCTGAGGACTGGTTCGTTCATCGTTCCTTCTCCTCGGCCCAGTCGGTGACGCGGGCGCCGATGATGCCGACGGCGAGCACGGTGACGACCACGAGGATCGCCGGGAAGACCGACTGCTCGGGAGCGCCCGCGAGGATGCTCGCCTGGCCGCTCGAGATCATCGAGCCCCAGTCGGGCGCGGGCGGCTGCTGACCGAGCCCGAGGAACGAGATCGCCGCGAGGTCGAGCATCGCGTAGCCGAAGCCGACGGCCATCTGCGCCGCGACGATTGGGATCATCGCCGGCACGAGGTGCCGGAAGCAGATGGCGAGGCTCGACACGCCCTGCACCCTGAGGGCGGCGATGTACGGCTTGCCGAGCTCGCGCGACGCGGCGGTGCGGGTGAGCCGTGCGACGACGGGGACGTACGCGATCGCGAGCGCCACGACCGGGGCGACGAGCCCCTTGCCGAACAGCGTCACCGCGAGCACCGCGATCACGAGGCCCGGGATCGCGAAGATCACGTCGATGAGGCGCGCGATGCCGCCCGACACCCAGCCGCCGAACCACGCCGCAGTGAGCGCGAGCGCCACGCCGAGGATGGTCGAGAGCAGCACCACGACGACGGGTGCGAACACGCTCGCCCCTGCGCCGATGAGCACCCGCGAGAGGATGTCGCGGCCGAGGTCGTCGGTGCCGAAGAGGTGCTCGGCGCTCGGTGCGCCGTTCACGGGGCCGACGTAGAGTTCGTACGGGTCGTAGGGTGCGAGCCACGGTCCGGCGATCGCGACGATGACGACGATCGCGAGCACGGCGAGCGCGACGACGAACGTCCAGTCGCGTTTCGCCGCGCGGCGGGCCGCGGCGGGCACTACCCCCTGTGCGATCTGCGCGACGCTCATGCGAGGGCACCTCCCTCGACGCTCGTCGGGTCGATGAGCGCGCTGACGAGGTCGGCGACCGCGTTCAGCACGACGAAGATCGTCACGAGCAGGAGCGACACGATCTGCACGACGGGTAGGTCGGCGCGGGCTGCCGCCTGCACGAGGAGCGACCCGATGCCGCCGAGCCCGAAGGCAACCTCGGCGATCGCCGACGCGGCGAAAAGACCGGCGATCGTCGTGCCCGCGATCGCGAGGATCTGGGGCGAAGCGTTGCGGAAGACGTGCGCCCCGAAGATGCGCCCGCGCGGGATGCCGCGCACCTTCGCGGTGTCGACGTGCTCGGAGTGCAGCTGCGCGACGAGCGCGCTGCGGGTGACCCGGCTGATGTACGCGATGAAGAGCACCGCGAGCGAGATCGCGGGCAGCACGAGGTGCCACAGGCGATCCCAGCCCCCCTCGCCTTCGCCATACACGGGGAACCAGCCGAGGCTCTTCGCGAACACCCAGATCAGCAGGATCGCAACGACGAACGTAGGCAGTGCCATGCCGAGCGACGTCCCCGTCGCGACCGCGCGGTCGACCGCGCGGCCCCTCGTGGCGGCGAGGATGCCGGAGCCCACGCCGAACACGAGGATCAGCACGACCGTCAGCAGCACGAGCTGCAGCGTGATGCCGAACCGCGGCGCCACGAGCGTCGTCACCGCCGTCTTATAGACGAACGATCGCCCGAAGTCGCCCTGGATCGCACCCGTGAGCCACTCCCAGTATCGCTGCCAGACCGGGTCGTCGAGGTGGTACTCGGCCCGGATCTCGGCGATGAGCTCAGGCGTCGGCTTCGCGCCTCCGGCGAGCGCCGCGATCGGGTCGCCGGTGAGCAGCACCGCCGAGTAGATGACGACGCTCGCGAGGAAGAGCGTCAGCAGCAGGCCGCCGAGCCGCCCCAGCAGCATCCTGGTCAGGGTGTTCACCGCGCCGTTCCTCTCTTCGCGCTCAGTTCGCGAACGCAGCTTCGCGTGCGCAACCGTCGCCGCCCTACTTGCCACCGAGGTGCAGCGCCCAGGGGCTGCTGTACGCGGCGACCGACGTGGTGACCCCCGTGAGGTCGTCGTTCAGGTAGGTGAGCTGGTACGTGCCCGCGAGCGTGACCTGCAGCTGGTCGGGGGCGTAGACGGCCTGCGCGGCGACGAACTCGTTCGCGGCCGTCTCGGCGTCGGTCGCGTTGCGGGCGGCCATCATGTGCGCGGTCACCTCGACGTCGTCGTAGCCGCTCCAGTTGAAGATGCCGCCCTGTTCGGCGGGCAGCACGAACAGCGACGGGTAGCCGAGCACGCCCGGAGTCTCGAGATACCCCTGCGTCGCGACGAAGTCGACGCCCTCGCGCTTGGCGGGGTCGTAGAACAGCGCACCGAAGTCGGAGGCCTGCATCTCGTCGATCTCGAGGTCGAGGCCGATCTTCTCGCCCGCGGCCTGCATGATGGTCGCGGTCTGCTCGAACTCTTTGGCGCCCGCGGGCACCGCGATGACGAGCGGCTCGCTCACGTCCTCGCCGCTGTCGGCGACGAGCTGCTTCGCCTGCTCGAGGTCGACCTCGGGGTCCGCGAGCGCGTCGTAGCCGGCCTGGTACACGTCGGCCTCCGCCATCGCCTGGAACGAGAACTCGGGCACGAGGGTCTTCTGCACGTAGCCGAGGCCGTTCACGACGGTCTGCAGGTACTGCTCGCGGTCGATCGCGAGGCTGAGCGCCTGACGGATCTTCGGGTTCGCCGCGGGACCCGTGGCGGTCGTCGGGCCGAAGCTGTACGAGGCCGTCGAGTGGCCGATCGTGAGAATGCCGGCGCCGTCGCCCTCGAAGACCGCGCGCGAGCTCGGCGAGACGTTGATGGCGCCGTCGATCTCGCCCTGCGTGAGGGCGGTCGCGAGCGTCGACCCGTCGTTCACGAAGGTGTAGGTCAGCGTCTTCACGAGCGGTGCGCCGTTCCAGTAGTCCGCGTTCGCGGTCGTCGTGATCTCGCTGCCCGGCTTCCAGCCGCCGTCGCCGAGCTCGTAGGGGCCCGTGCACATGAGCCCGCCCTCGGGCGTGCCGAGCGCGTCACCGGCCGCCTCGCCGAACGCCTGCTGCATGACCGCGCCGCCCTGGCCGGCGAGCGCGTCGCGGAAGCTCGAGTCGGGCGCGACGAAGTGCACGGTGACCTCGTTCGGCCCGGTGGCGACGATGCCGGTGGCGGGGTCGGGCACGACGAGCGCGAACGCGCCGTACCACTGCGACTCGGGGTTCATGCCCTGCCGCAGGCTGTAAACCACATCGTCGGCGGTCACGGGGCTGCCGTCCCAGAAGGTCACGTCGTCGCGCAGCTCGATGACGAACGTCACCGGGTCGACGAACTCGGCGCTCGTCGCGATGCCTGGCTCGATCGAGAAGTCGGGCTGCAGCGACAGCAGATTGTCGCACAGGTTCGGGATGATGAGGTTCGCCGATGCGGCCGGGTTCAGGGTGGCGGGCTCGCCCTCGGCGATCGCCCAGGTGACCTCATCGACGGCCTTCGTGCCCGCGGGCAGCGCGTCGACGATCGTGACCTCGCCGGGGTCGCCATCGACCTCGGCGCTGTCACGAGGGGTGCACGCGGTCAGGGCGAGCAACGCGGCGCAGGCGACGGCGCCTGCCGCGAGTCGGATTCGGTTCATGGTGGGGGTCCGTTCGGTCGGTGATGCGGGGTTATGGGGCCGTGTGGGGAATACCGCGGCCGGGGATTCAGGCGACCAGGAAGACGCGGATGCAGACCTGGTCGTCCTCGTCGCGGGCGAGGCCGACGAACTGGTGCTCGGCCAGCCAGCGATGCTGGGGCGCGTCGGTCTGGAAGACCGGCGCGGTGCGGAAGTACAGGCCCGAGTCGTCCTCGGGCACGTGCTCGCCGCGGTCCATCCGTTCGAGCACCTCGGAGGTCGCCCGGAAGTAGCCGCGGTTGAGGATGTCGATCACGGCGCCGTCGTCGGCGCGGATCAGGTAGCGGGCCTCGAGTTGCGCGGTGCCGGAGCGCTCGACCGCCCAGTCGCCGCCGCCCGCGAGCACCTCGCCGTTCAGCCGCGGTCCCGCGACGCTGCCCCCGGAGACCGGGGTGAACGACAGCTGTTCGTCGGGTCCGCGGCCGATGTGGAACTCGGGGTCGATGGTCGCGCGGATCTCGAAGACGTACTCGAGGCTCGGCCACGAGGCGGGAGCGCTGGGTTTCACGGAAGTTCTCCTTCGAGGACGCTGAAGTCCAGCTCGAATCCGCCTGCACCGCCGACGATGAGCGACTGGGTGTTGGCGCGGGTCTCGCCCCAGGTCCATGGATCGGCGCCCGTGCCGGTCTGCGGCAGGAACTCGGGGTAGTCGCTGCTCGACACCTGCACCCGAAGACGGTGCCCCGCCCGCAGCCGGTACCCGACCTGACCGAGGTCGATCTCGACGACCGCGGGGCCGTCGGCGTCGTTCGCGTCGAGCAGCTGCACCTGGCCGCGCGCGATGCGCAGCGCACTGCCGTCGGGGGCGACGTCGAGCACTCGTACGAAGCAGTCCATGACTGGCCCGTCCGAGGCGATCCGCATGCGAGCCGAGACCGGACCCGCGAGATCGACGTCGGCCGCGAGCGGCGGCGAGTCGAAGTGCAACACGTCCGCACGATCGCTGAGTGCCGCCTCGTCGGGCAGGTACAGCAAGAAGGAGAACGCGTCGGGCACACTCGACGGCACGAGGTCGTCGGGATCGTGGACCCACTCGAGCACCGTCTCATCGGCCGCGGGCTCGACTGCGAGGCCTCCCTCGCTCGTCGCGTACCGGATGACGCGACGCGCACCTGCGGGCGGCCATGCCGCGCTCTCTCGCATGCCGTCGGTGCCTGCGAGGTTCCAGGTGACGCGTGGCAGGCTGCCCGCCGATCCGTTGCCGCGCACGAAGACCTCGAAGAAGGCGAGCGCGGGGTCGAGGATGCGCGGCAGGAGGTCGCGGATCTGCTCGTCGCTGCGGTCGGCGACGCGGTCGCCGTCGGCCTCGAACAGCTGAAAGCTCTCGTGATCGATCGACTCGATGCGCAGGTAGTGATGCGCGTCCCAGTTCGGGCGCTGAGAGATCTGTTCGACGTCGGCCCACGACAGCGGGGCGCAGTTGTCCCACCACCCGATGGTGTGCAGCACTGGCACCGATCGCCCGGCGAACGGGTCGCCATTCGGGAAGCGGCGCAGCACGACCGGGTTCGGGTACCACTGGTCGTAGCTCAGCCCGCGAGCACCGACTTCGGCCATGAACTCCTCAGCCTGGGCCGCGAAGTCGCGACGCGTCCAGTCGGGTTCCCAATGCAGCGTGTCGTTGGCGAAGAAGTTGGTAAGCGGATACATGTAGGTGACGCCCCACTCGACCGGCCGGGTGCGCTGAGCGGCGTCGCGACGCACGGGCTCGCCGAGCCTCGTACCGGTCACGCGCGGCGCGATCGCCTTGAGCGCCGGGTGGCCACTCGCGGCGGCCGCCCACTGCGTGTAGCCGTAATAGCTGTCGCCCCACATCGCGACCCGGCCGTTCGACCAGGACTGCTTCGTGATCCACTCGATCGTGTCGTAGCCGTCGTCAACCTCGTTGACGAAGAGCAGCGCGTCGCCCTCGGAGCGGAACTTGCCGCGCACGTCCTGCGCGACGACCCGGTAGCCATGCTGCACGAGGTACTCGGCGACCTGCGGGATGAAACAGTAGACGCCCGACTTGTCGTACGGCAGACGGATGAGAATCGTGTCGCCCGGCGCGGAGTCAGTGGCGTCAGGTGCACCGGGCAGGTAGACATCACCGGCGAGCAGCACCCCATCGCGCATCCGGACCCGCACGGGTTTCGAGAGCGGGCTCTCGGGCGCCGGGGGGATGCGCTGGATGTCGGTCATGTCACTCCTTTGAGACGGTGCTCGGCAGGGTATGCCGATGCGGTGACGGTCACGTTACGGAGATCCCCGTAAATAGTCAAGTCGGACTAGACTAAACTGACCGGACGTTACACTCGGGCAGAGCACCCCACGAGAGGAGAAGGGTCGATGGCACGCCCCTCCGTCGCCGCAGAACGCCGCGAGCAGATCCTCGACGCGACGATGGCGACGATTGCCGAGCACGGCATCCACGGCACGACGCTCGACCGCATCGCCACCGCGACCGGTATGTCGCGCGGCCATGTGCGCCATTTCGTCGGTAACCGTGACAAGCTGCTGCTGGACGCGGCGATCGCGCTCTTCGGCGACCAGATCGGCGAGGTCGGCTCGATACTGCCAGCGGGAACGACCGACCTCGAGTCGGCGCTCGACTACCTGTTCGGCCCCGTGTTCAGCGCCCCCGACCGCGAGAACGCGGTCGTGCTCGGCTTCGTGCAGCTGTCGCGCACCAGCCCCGAGATCGCCGAGGTGCTTACCACCGCCTACACGGCGACCCGGCTCCAACTCGCCGACCTCGTCGCCGCAAGCCATCCCGATTCATCGCCCGACGCCTGCATGACCGTGGCATACGGCGTGCTCACCTGCGCTCTCGGCTCGGTCTTCCTCGGTGACTTCGATGCCGACCCGACTCGGATGACGCGCTCACGCGCCGCCGCCGATGCACTCGTCGCAGCACTTTGACGCTGTGCGGAGCTGCTTGACGAACATCACGGCTCGCGGCACGCGACCGCCTCGCCCGGCGAAGCCCAGGCGGATCAAGCAGCTGGAGACATGCCGCGCGATCGCCCTCAATGCCCCGGAAGATACCAACACGGTTCGCGGGCGTATTCCTCCGCCGACGCAAACGGATGGATTTCCTCCAAGTTGGAACCGCCACACGGCGCGGACCAGAGCCCGCGCCCAAAGCCCTACTGCACATGAATTCTGCGTGCGCCACGCACTGACATCGCTTGTCTGAGGCCCTCATTTCGAGGACGTCGGACCTGAATGGACGGGCACTCCCTGTCGCCAGAACTTCATCGAACAGTTCTCGAGTACGTCGACGATGCCGAGATACGGTTGGATGCTTCTGCGGCTGGATGCACGGGCGCCAGTCGTTTTCCCGACGGGAACATTTGCTCATCATGACCAACGACTCAGCGCGCGACTTCGAGGTCAACTGCCTCGGCTTGCGTACGCATAACGCGCTGGAAACTACCGAGCACCACTGACGTGTCGGGAGCCTGAACGGCACGCTTCGCGTAGTACTGCTCGGTGACGCGCGAACGTTTGTGGCCGGCAAACTGGGCGGCCCCCTCAATGCCGAGTGCGTCGGCAACAGCGGTCACCGCTGACTTGCGGAGCGCGTGCGGCACGAGCTCTTCTTCAAGCCCGGCCCATTCCCGGACTCGCCGGAGCGACCGGTGCACATCTTGCGTGCCGCTGGGTGCCCCAGTGCGAGTATGAAAGACGAACTCGTTGCCGCCCGATGCAATCTTGCGGCGACGGAGCATTGGTACGAGTTCGACTGGAATTGAGATCCGCCGCCAACCTGACTCCGACTTGAGGTAGTCCTCGTAGTGCTTCGGCTGGCCTTTGGAGTCCACGATCTTGCCGGCGATCGTGATGCTCGGCCGTTCGGCGTCGAGGTCAACGAATTGCCACTTGAGACCGACCGCCTCGCTCACGCGAGCGCCGGTGGCGAGGATCAGATCCACGACATCGCCGAGCAGGTCGGATGGCCGCGGCCCCATCCGATCATCGCGATCCTGGTAGTCGCGTATCAACGCCCGGAAGCTCTCCAGCTCCATCGCGTCGGGTGCGTAGATGGGCTTGGGACGTCGCTTCGCGCTCTTCACCTCGCGCGCCGGATTGGCGATCATGAGGTCGTTCATGACGGCGTAGGAGCAAATCTGGCTGATCAGCGCCTTGCACGTGTCGGCCTGTCGCGGCGTCGCCCGGTGGATCGTCTTGTAGACCCGTAGCACCGTGCTCGCTTTGATCTCCCGAAGCGCAAGCGATCCCATCAACGGTGCCAGCTTCTTCTCGATCAGGCGGCGGTTCTCGTGTCGAGTCGTATCCCGTTGATCTCCGGTGAACGCGACGTGCTCCATATACTCGTGCACGAGGTCGATGAACAACGAATCGGCGGTCAGGCCGTCGCTCCGGTTCTGGACCGCCTCGTATTCGCTGTCGACCGCCTCAATAAGTGATCGCCGTGCTTGGGCTTTGGATGCCGTACAGATGCGGCGCTTGCCGTAGCTGCCGTCGATCCGGCGGAAGCGGAGCGTGCCGCGCACGCGACCGTCCGGCAGGTCCTGGTAGGTGATCTCCCCGTGCGATCCGGGCTTCATTCTGCTGCGTGGCATCGTCGTCGTCCTCCGTCTGCGCAGAGCACGAGGCCATCACCCATGGTCACCGTCGATCCGTTCGGGCCTGCAGCCAGGCCTGAACGTTCTCGCGGCTGTATCGCAGATGCTTGCCGAGCTTGGTGGCCTTTGGGCCGGTTCCCTCGAGACGCCAGTGGTAGATCGTCTCTTTGGACAGCTGCAAGTACTGCGCCAACTCGTCGACGCTCAGGTAGTCCCCCAGCTCGTCGACGAACCGCGATGCCGGAACGGTGTGATCGGTTGATGTGCTCATACTCCTAGGAGTGCGCATCACGCCGAATGCTTGCTGTCCGGGGACTTCACATGTGGAATCCTGTGGAAGCCTGTCCCCCGAATCGAAAAAGGCCCCAAAAAGGCCCCAACGACCCCTAATTGCCCTGTTCAACGAGAGAAACCCCTGACAAATCTCTCGATTCATCAGGGGTTCTTGGTGGATCTGAGGGGACTCGAACCCCTGACCCCCTGCATGCCATGCAGGTGCGCTACCAGCTGCGCCACAGACCCGTGCAGAACTCTCGCCCTGCGTGTTTCCCGCTCTCGCGGGGCAACATGTCGAGCTTACACCAGCCGATGCCGCCTCGCGAAATCGGCGGATGCAGCCCGGGCGATTCGCGGCTCGATCAGGACTTCGTCGCGAGCATCGGTTCGACGGGCAGCGCCGGGCAGTCGTTCCAGAGCCGCTCGAGGCCGTAGTACATGCGCTCCTCGTGATGGAACACGTGCACGACGAGGTCGCCGAAATCGAGCAGCACCCAGCGCCCGGCATCGTGCCCCTCTCGCCGGCTCGCCCGACCGAGCACCTCCTCGACCGCGTCGGCGATCGCGACGACGTTGCGCTCCGAGTTGCCGGTGACGAGCAGGAACACGTCGGCGAACGGCAGCGGCCCCGAGACATCCAGTGCGACCAGATCTTCGCCGCCCTTCGCGTCGGCCGCGCGGACGGCGCGGGCCAGGGAGTCGAGGGCTTTCGAGGATGCGGTCATTCGCTCACTTCCGGGTAGGCGGTTCGGCGGAGTCGCCGTGGATCAGAACAGGCCCGACATGGCACCGATGACGAGGGTGCCGACGACGCCGAGTGCGAGCACGCCGGCCGTCACCGCGAGAACGAGCGGCACGTTCATGCCCTCCTTCTTCGGCGGTGCCATCATCGTGCGAGCGGCGCCCTGCGTGCTGATCGCGCTCGTCGCTGCGACCGGAGCGACGCCGGTGCCGACATCTTCGATGCTGTCGAACAGGCGGTCGACGTCGGACGAGTCGATCTGGCTCGGGTGGACGCCGGTCGCGCCGTAGCTGCGCGGCAGGTCGATCGATCCGGTCGCGATCACCTCGCCCGACTGGGCGAGCGTGTCGCCGAAGGCGCCCTGATCGGGCAGCGACGGCAGGATGAGCGCGTTCGTCGTCGTCGGTACGCCGTGGCTCAGCGACCCGCGGGAGAGCAACTGGTCGAACGGACCCGACGGCTGGTCGTCGGGCACGTCGAGCTGCGAGGTCCAATGCGCCGGCGCGGCCGGGGCGCCCGGGGCCGGTGCGTCCCGGAGCGGGGTGGCGAGCGACGCGGGCATCGCCGGCTGAACGCCAGGCAGCTGCAGGGATGCCGGCTGCGACGCGGCGGCGGGCGCCGAGAAGGGCTGCCCCGTCTGGGGGTTCACGATCTGCGGAGCGGCCGGCGCCGCGGCCTGCGGTGCGACGTCGTCGAACTCGTCGTCGAGTTCGTCGAGCGCGGTGCCCTCGAGCATTGCACGGAGCTCACGGCGCGTCAGCGTGCGTTCGGGCGTCTGCCCGGGAACCGGCGCCGCGGCCGGTGTGGGCTCGGCCGGCACCGGAGCGACCGGGATCGCCGGAATCGGTGCCGCCTGCGGCTGGACCGGGACCTGCGGCTGGGGCACGACGGCCGGCTGCGCGGGTACGGGCGCGCTCGGGCGCGGTGCGAACGGGCTCTGCTGCGGCTGCTGCGACGGCGTCGGCGTCTGCGGCGTCGCGATCACCGCGTCGAAGCCGGTCGCAGGGCGGGCCGGCGCGTAGCTCGGGCTGGGCGCCACCTGCGCGGCGGCGGACACGGGAGCCGCGAACTGCGAATTCACCGGCGGAGCCGCAGGCGACGGAGCGACCGGAGTCTGCGGAACGGGCACCGCCGATTGCGGCGCGGCGGCCGGCGGCTGCGGCGCGGCGAACGACGGCGGAGTGGTGTCGGGGGTCGACGAAGCGGCCTGCTGCTCGCGCAGGCGCTCTCGCTCCCGCAGCTCACGACGAGTGAGCGGCGGTTCGTTCGACGACGTCATTCGACACTCCGGTAGAGATGGTGCTTGGAGATGTACTGGACGACCCCATCGGGGACCAAGTACCACACCGGGAAACCCCGGCGCACCCTGCTCCGGCAGTCGGTCGACGAGATCGCCAGTGCCGGAACTTCAAGCAAGCTTACGTCTTGCTCCGGCAATCCCGAAACGCTCAGCACATGTCCCGGGCGACTCACAGCAACGAAGTGGGCGAGTTGCCACAGCTCGTCGACGTCCTTCCAGCTGAGGATCTGGGCGATCGCGTCGGCACCGGTGATGAAGAAGAGATCGGCATCGGGACGCTCTCGTCGGATGTCGCGCAGCGTGTCGATCGTGAACGTCGCCTTCGCCCGGTCGATGTCGACCCGGCTCACGGTGAACCGCGGGTTCGACGCCGTCGCGATCACCGTCATGAGGTACCGGTGCTCGGCCGGCGTGACGACCGTCTTGTAACTCGGCTGACCGGTCGGCACGAAGATCACCTCGTCGAGGTCGTGCGACTGCGCGACCTCGCTCGCGGCCACGAGGTGGCCGTGATGGATGGGATCGAACGTGCCGCCCATGATCCCGACTCGGGATCGGCGGCCCGGCAGCGTCACCGGGCGACCACTCGCCTCAGTGACCGTGCCCGTCGCCCGAGTGGCGGGCGGCGTACGCCTCGGCCTTGGCGCGGTGACGGTTCGCGACGTCGCGGTACGACGCGGTGACGACGCCGAGGATGGCGAAGATGATGATGGCGACGAGCCCGTACACCCAGGCTTCGACCGGCAGCTCTCGCGCGTGCACCGTCTCGGTGAGCACCGTTCCGGTCAACGCTGCGGTGGTGAGGCTCATTCGGCCGTTCCTTTCGAATCCTGCGGGTAACGCTCCCGCCAGTCTAGCGAGGTCGCGGGGCGTGATGTGCTCAGGCGCGCACGTGACCCGCGCCGCGGACGATCCACTTCGTGCTCGTGAGCTGCGGCAGGCCCATCGGGCCGCGGGCGTGGAGCTTCTGCGTGGAGATGCCGACCTCGGCGCCGAAGCCGAACTCGGCGCCGTCGGTGAAGCGCGTGGAGGCGTTCACCATCACGGCTGCGGCATCGACCTCGTTGAGGAAGCGCTCGGCGTTGCCGAGGTCGTTCGTGACGATCGCCTCCGTGTGCTTCGTCGAGTACCGGCGGATGTGCGCGAGCGCGTCGTCGAGCGAATCGACGACGCCGACCGAGAGATCGAGGCTCATGTGCTCGGTCGCCCAGTCGCCGTCGGTGACCGGGACGGTCTCGGGGCGGATCGCACGTGCGCGCTCGTCGGCGTGAACGGTCACGCCGGATGCCTCGAGCCGGTCGATCACGGCCGGCAGCAGCCGTTCGGCGGCGGCACGGTGCACGAGCAGCGTCTCGAGCGCGTTGCACACGCTCGGCCGCTGCACCTTGGCGTTGTGCACCAGCTCGACCGCCCACTCCTCGGGGGCGCTCTCGTCGAGGAACATGTGCACGACGCCCGCACCGGTCTCGATCACCGGCACGCGCGCCTCGTCGACGACGGCGCGGATGAGCCCTGCGCTCCCCCGCGGGATCAGCACGTCGACGTACTCGCGCGCCTGCATGAGGTGGCGCGCGCCCGCGCGACCGAAGTCGTCGACCGTCTGGACGGCGTCGCCCGGCAGCCCGGCCCGTTCGAGTGCGGCGCGCAGCACGTCGACGAGCACGGCGTTCGTCTGCTCGGCGGCGCTGCCGCCGCGCAGCACGACCGCGTTCCCGCTCTTGAGCGCGAGCACCGCGATGTCGATCGTCACGTTCGGCCGAGCCTCGTAGATCGCGCCGACGACGCCGAGCGGCACCCGCACCTGGTCGATGCGGACCCCGCTCGGCAGCGAACGGCCGCTCACCGTCTCGCCGATCGGGTCGGTGAGGGCGATCACCTCGAGTACCGCGTCGGCGAGGGCGCCGACCCGTCGCACATCGAGCGTCAACCGGTCGAGCAGGCCCGTCGAGAGGCCGTTCTCGCGGCCGGCTTCGAGGTCGCGCGCGTTCGCCGCGACGATCTCGTCGGCGCGCTCGCGCAGGATCGCGGCGACCTCGGCGAGGGCGGCGTCCTTCTCGGCCGTCGAGGCCCGGGCGAGCCGGTACGAGGCCGCCTTGGCCGCGGCGAACCGCTCATCGAGCACGGCGGGGTCGAGGTCGGGCTGCTCCATGCTCCAAGCCTAGGCGAGCCGTCGCGTGCGGAGCGCCGTGTGACGTCAGGGAGCGGGCTCGAACCAGGTGCCGAGCGCGGCGCCGGCGAGGGCCTCCGCGACGAGCGGGGTCGCCGTGATGAGCACGGCGGCACCGGCCTCGGCGGCGACGCGTGCGGCGGAGACCTTCGTCTCCGCGCCCCCCGTGCCGACGCCCGCTCGACCGACTGAGCCGATCTCCACACCCGCGAGCTCGTCGCCGAAAGCGACGCGCTCGATGCGCTCGGCGCCGGGCAGGTGCGGCGGCTTCGTGTAGAGCGCGTCGACGTCGGAGAGGAGCACGAGCAGGTCGGCATCGATGAGCTCGGCCACGAGCGCCGCGAGGCGGTCGTTGTCGCCGAAGCGGATCTCGTGGGTCGCGACGGTGTCGTTCTCGTTGACGATCGGCATGATGCGCAGCGCCAGGAGGCGATCGATCGCGCGCTGCGCGTTCACCCGGGGGGTGTCGTTCTCGAGGTCGCCCGCGGTCAGCAGCACCTGTCCGGCGATGATGTCGTAGCGGTCGAGGGCGTCCTGATAGCGCACCATGAGGAGGTTCTGGCCGACCGATGCCGCGGCCTGCTGCGTGGCGAGGTCGTTCGGGCGCGCGTCGAGGCGCAGGTACGGCATCCCGGTCGCGATCGCACCCGACGAGACGAGCACGACCTCGGTACCGCGGGCGTGCGCCGCGGCGAGTGCGTCGACGAGGGGCGCGATCTGACCGGTGTTCTCGCCGCTGATCGACGAGGAGCCGACCTTCACGACGATGCGCCGTGCGCTTGGCACCTCCGCCTGCGACCGGAGCTTCATCGGTCGCCCTCGTCGGGCTCGACCTCGCCGTCGCCCTCGTCGCCCCAGATGCCGGCCTCGCGCTCGCGCTCGAGCTCGGCCCGGGCCTCGGCCTTCGCGTCCATCCGCTCGTGGTAGTCGCTCTTGCGCTCCGCGCGGGTCGCGCGCCGGTTCTCGTCGAGGCGCACGTCGGTGCCGCGCGGGGACGTGATGAGCTCGGCGGTCGAGGTGAGGGTCGGCTCCCAGTCGAAGACGACGCCCTGCCCCTTGCCGATGACGACGGTCGACCCGGCGACGGCGCCGGCCCGCACGAGCTCGTCCTCGACGCCGAGGCGGGCGAGGCGGTCCGCGAGGTAACCGACCGCCTCGTCGTTCGCGAAGTCGGTCTGCTGCACCCACCGCTCGGGCTTCTTGCCGAGGATCCGGTAGATCGTGCCGTAGCTGCCGCCCTCGGGCCGCACGGTGAACTCCACCTCGTCGACGGCCCGGGGATGCATGACGATGCGCTCGGGCTCGGGCGCGGCGGCCGCCTCGGCGCGGGCGCGGTCGACGAGCTCGCCGAGTGCGAAACCGAGCTGGCGGAGTCCCTCGTGGCTCACGGTCGAGATCTCGAACACGCGGTAGCCCCGCGCCTCGAGATCGGGCCGCACGAAGTCGGCGAGTTCGCGCGCCTCGGGCACGTCGACCTTGTTCAGCGCGACGAGCTGCGGACGCTCGAGCAGCGGGATCTGCCCCTCGGGGACGGGGTACGCGGCGAGCTCCGCGAGGATGACGTCGAGGTCGCTGATCGGGTCGCGGCCCGACTCGAGCGTCGCGCAATCGATCACGTGCAGGAGCGCCGAGCAGCGCTCGACGTGCCGCAGGAACTCGAGCCCGAGGCCCTTGCCCTCGCTCGCGCCCTCGATGAGGCCCGGGACGTCGGCGACGGTGTATCGGTGGTCGCCGGCCTGCACGACGCCGAGGTTCGGGTGGAGGGTCGTGAACGGGTAGTCGGCGATCTTCGGGCGCGCGGCCGAGAGCGCCGCGATGAGGCTCGACTTGCCCGCGCTCGGGAAGCCCACGAGCGCGACGTCGGCGATCGTCTTCAGCTCGAGCCGGATCTCGTGCTCGTCGCCGTCGGTGCCGAGCAGCGCGAACCCGGGCGCCTTGCGCTTCGTGGTCGCGAGCGCCGCGTTGCCGAGGCCGCCGAGGCCGCCTGCGGCCGCGACGTAGCGCAGCCCGGGCTCGGCGAGGTCGGCGAGTTCGTTGCCCTCGTCGTCCTTCACGACGGTGCCGACCGGCACGGGGAGCTCGAGGGGTTCTCCGGCGGCGCCCGAACGGTTGTCGCCCTGGCCGGGCTGCCCGTTCGCCGAGGAGCGGTGCGGGCGGCCGTGGTACGCGAGCAGCGTCGTCACCTGCGGGTCGGCGACGAGCACGATGTCGCCGCCGTGGCCGCCGTTGCCGCCGTCGGGGCCGGCGAGCGGCTTGAACTTCTCACGGCGCACCGAGACGCAGCCGTTGCCGCCGTGGCCGGCGCGCAGATACAGCGTCACCTCGTCGACGAAGCTGACCATGCCGAACCCTCCTGAGCGATGAACCGGGTGATGAAACACGTGAGGGCGAGCCGAAGCCCGCCCTCACGAAGACCGTCGTCGGTCGACTATTCGCCGACCGCCACGATGTTGACGACCTTGCGGCCGCCCTTGGTGCCGAACTGCACCGCGCCGGCCTCGAGCGCGAACAGGGTGTCGTCGCCACCGCGACCGACGCCCGCGCCCGGGTGGAAGTGGGTGCCGCGCTGGCGGACGATGATCTCGCCGGCGCCGACGACCTGGCCGCCGAAGCGCTTCACGCCGAGGCGCTGCGCGTTCGAGTCACGACCGTTGCGAGTGGAGCTCGCTCCCTTTTTGTGTGCCATGTCTGATTCTCCTTGGACGCCGCGGGGGTTACTTGATGCCGGTGACCTTGACGCGCGTGAGCTCCTGACGGTGGCCCTGGCGCTTCTTGTAGCCGGTCTTGTTCTTGAACTTCTGGATCACGATCTTCGGGCCGCGGAGGTCGTTGAGAACCTCGGCCGTGACCGTGACCTTCGCGAGCGACTTGGCGTCGGAGGTGATCTTGTCACCGTCGACGAGGAGCACCGGGGTGAGCTGGACGTTGCCGTCCTTGTCAGCCTTGATGCGGTCCATCGTCACGATGGTGCCGACTTCGACCTTCTCCTGCCGACCGCCGGCGCGCACTACTGCGTAAACCACTACTCGTACCTATCTCTGGGGAGCCTCTCGGCTCCGTCTGCCTGATGGGATTGTCACTGCGCGGTCGCCCCAGCGGGAAGAAGGGTGGTGACTGCCAGAAAACGATGTGCAGAGCGAACTGCAAGACGGTGCGCGCTGGGATAAGCAGCGGCACCAACGGTCGAGTTTACCGGATGACCCGGGGGCGGTCAAACGCGCACCGTCGGCGCGTCGCGCGGCGTCCGCGCGTAGCATCCCCTCATGACCGTCCTCATCGACACGCCCCTCTGGCCGAAGCACGGCACCGTCTGGGCGCACCTCGTGAGCGACGAGTCGATCGACGAGCTGCAGGCCTTCGCGCGAAGGGTCGACCTGCCGCAACGGGCGTTCGACCTCGACCACTACGACGTTCCCGTCGAGCGTTACGACGAGCTCGTGGCGGCGGGCGCCGAACCCGTGAGCCCGCGCGAGCTCGTGCGCCGGCTCCGACGGAGCGGCCTGCGGGTCACGCCGCGCGAGCGGCGCGACCGCGCGGGCGACTCGTCACTCTGAGCGGTCGGATGCCTCGCCGTCGGCGTCGGCGCGGGTGATCACGGGGATCGACCCGCCGGCGCTGAGGGCGGCGGTGGACACGCGCCGACTGCGGGTACGGCCCTCCCCCGCCTTCTTCGGCGCGGGAAGCGAGTCGAGGACCGAGTCGAGCAGCACCTCGGCCTCGGCCGTCGGCACCGGGCGCTTGCGCTCGACGGTCGGCTCGGGCAGGTCGATGATCGGCAGTGCCGCCTCGGAGGCTCCGGACTCCGCGGGAGCCTCGGCGGTGACGGGCGCGGCGCCGGAGTCGGCCGGGACCGACTCCTGGGAAACCCGACGGTGCCGTCCGCGACGACGACCGGAGGGCGCTTCGCCCGTCGACTCCGCGGCGGGCGCCTCGGCGGGCACCGGCGTGCTCGCCTCGTCGCCCTTCGACTCGGTGTGCGGAATGGTCGATGCCGCGATCTGCGCGAGCGCGTGCTTCGCGTCGTCGGTGATGGCGTGCGTGCCGGCATGCGGCGCGGCGGGCGTCGCCGGCTGCTGCGGCTGCGACTGGCCGCCCCCACGGTTGCGACGACGCTCGGGCTGCTGCGGCGCGCGGTGCTTCAGGATCGGCTCGTGGTGCACGATGATGCCGCGGCCCGCGCAGACCTCGCAGGGCTCGCTGAAGGACTCGAGGAGGCCGAGGCCGAGCTTCTTGCGGGTCATCTGCACGAGGCCGAGCGAGGTGACCTCCGCGACCTGGTGCTTCGTGCGATCGCGCGAGAGGCACTCGACGAGCCGTCGGAGCACGAGGTCGCGGTTCGACTCGAGCACCATGTCGATGAAGTCGACGACGATGATGCCGCCGATGTCGCGCAGGCGCAGCTGGCGCACGATCTCCTCGGCCGCCTCGAGGTTGTTCTTCGTGACCGTCTCCTCGAGGTTGCCGCCCGAGCCGACGAACTTTCCGGTGTTGACGTCGACGACGGTCATCGCCTCGGTGCGGTCGATGATGAGCGACCCGCCCGACGGCAGCCAGACCTTGCGGTCGAGCGCCTTCTCGATCTGCTCGGTGATGCGGAACTCGTCGAACGAGTCGCGCTCGCCCGCGTACGCCTCGACCCGCTCGAGCAGGTCGGGCGCGACGGCGCGCAGGTACTTCTCGATCGTCTGGCGCGCGGCGTCGCCCTCGATGATGAGCTTCTGGAAGTCCTCGTTGAAGACGTCGCGGACGATCTTGATGAGCAGGTCGGGCTCGGAGTGCAGGAGTGCGGGCGCCTGCACCTTCTCGAGCGTCTGCTGGATGTCGGCCCACTGCGCGATCAGCCGGTTGACGTCGAGCGTCAGCTGCTCCTCGGTCGCGCCCTCCGCCGCGGTGCGCACGATCACGCCCTGGTTCTCGGGCAGCACCTCCTTGAGGATCTTCTTGAGGCGCGCGCGCTCGGTGTCGGGGAGCTTGCGGCTGATGCCGTTCATCGAGCCGTTCGGCACGTACACGAGGTAGCGACCGGGCAGCGAGACCTGGCTCGTGAGCCGCGCGCCCTTGTGGCCCACCGGGTCCTTCGTGACCTGCACGAGCACGCGGTCGCCGGGCTTCAGCGCGAGCTCGATGCGACGGGGCTGGTTCTTCTCGCCGTTCTCGGCGGCGGCCTCCCAGTCGACCTCGCCCGAGTAGAGCACCGCGTTGCGCCCGCGGCCGATGTCGACGAACGCGGCCTCCATGCTCGGCAGCACGTTCTGCACGCGGCCGAGGTAGACATTCCCGATCAGGGATGCATCCTGGTTGCGGGCGACGTAGTGCTCGACGAGCACCCCGTCCTCCAGCACGCCGATCTGGATGCGACCGCCCTTCTCGCGGACGACCATCGAACGGTCGACCGACTCGCGGCGGGCGAGGAACTCGGCCTCGGTGATCACCGCGCGGCGACGGCCCGCGTCCCGACCGTCGCGGCGACGCTGCTTCTTCGCCTCGAGACGCGTCGAGCCCTTGACCTTCTGGGGCTCGGTGATGAGCTCGGGCTCGCGGGGCTTGCGCACCTTGACGACGTTGTTGGCGGGCTCGTCGCCGGTGGGCCGGCTGTCTTCACCGGAGCGGCGGCGGGTGCGGCGGCGAACGCTCGACGCCTCCTCGGCCTGCGGCTCGTCGCGCTCGGGCACCTCGAACACGGGAGGCGCGTGGAAGATGAGCGACGTCGTCGTGAGGGTCGCGGGGATCGGCGAGACGACCGGAGCCGGCTCTTCGACCGGGGACGCCTCGACCGAGGGCTCCTCGGTGACCGCCTCCGCCTCGGGCTCGGCCGCTGGGGCCTCGACGCCCGCGGGAGCGGCCTCGGCCGCGACATCCGCGGTGGGGACCGCCTCGGGCGTCACCGACTCGGCGGGCGCGGACTCGACGGCCGAATCGCTGGTGGCCCGACGCGATCGCCGGGACCCGAAGAGGCCGCCGCGACGCTTGGGCGCCGCCCCGCGCGAATCGGGTTCGTTGGTGTTCTTCTCGTTGCCTTCCACCATCTCTGGTGCACTCCTACACCGGATGCCTCGGCCGCGCCGTGGATCCGTACTCCTCTGGAGCGGTACCGCGCCATGCGCAGAACCGCCGAACCTTCACTTCTGCGATCGGCGGGTGCCGTGATCGCCACGTCTTGCGGGTTTCTCCCGCCCACTCGGATGCATCGCATCCTCAAAGCCTTCGTTGGCGCCGTTCCGGGCGCGGCCCGGACGACTCCCTCGATTATCGCATGCTCTGACAGCGACGTGGGGAATCGGCATGCCATAATCCGAGCATGCCCGACACCGCCGAGCGCCCGAAGCCGCTCGCCCTCGCGATCTTCCTCATCATCGCCGGCGCCCTCGGGCTGCTCGCGGCGTTCGAGCTCTCGGTCGAGAAGGTCCTCACGCTGCAGGATCCCAGCCACATCCCGAACTGCAACGTCGGCGTGCTCGTGGGGTGCAGCACCAACCTGGCTTCGTGGCAGGGCGCCGTGTTCGGCTTCCCGAACCCGTTCATCGGGCTCATGGCGTGGCCGGTGGTCATCACGATCGCCGTCGCGATCCTGGCGGGAGCGACGTTCGCCCGCTGGTTCTGGATCGGCTTCAACGTCGGCGTCGCCGGCGCACTGGTCTTCGTCGGCTGGCTCATCTTCCAGAGCATCTACGTGCTCGACGTGCTCTGCCCGTGGTGCATGCTCACCTGGGCGGTCACGATCCCCACGTTCTGGGCCGTGACGCTCGACAACCTGCGCGAGGGACGTATTCCCGTCTCGGCACGCATCCGCAGCCTTGCCGCGACCTGGATGAAGTGGATCCCGCTCATCACCGTCGTCTGCTACGCGATCGTCATCGTGCTCGCGCAGGCGCAGATGAACGCGATCCCCCGGGTCATGATCGACCTGCAGAACCTCTGAGGCTCCGTCACGTCGGCCGAGCAGCGACGAAAGAGTCGGTCGAGTAGCGACGAAGGAGTCGGTCGAGCAGCGACGAACGAGTCGGTCGAGTAGCGACGAAGGAGCGTATCGAGACCACCCGCAACGCGGTCTCGATACGCGTGCTCCGGAGTCGCTCGCTACTCGACCGACCGGGTGGTCAGGCGAACCAGAGGGCGAGCTCGCGCTCGGCCGACTCGGGCGAGTCGGATCCGTGCACGAGGTTCTGCTGCACCTTGAGGCCCCAGTCACGACCGAAGTCGCCGCGGATCGTGCCCGGTGCCGCGGTCGTCGGGTCGGTCGTGCCCGCGAGCACGCGGAAGCCCTCGATCACGCGGTTGCCGGCGACGCGGATCGCCACGACGGGACCCGACTCCATGAACTCGACGAGGGGCTCGTAGAACGGCTTGCCCTCGTGCTCGGCGTAGTGCTTCGCGAGCAGTGCGCGGTCGGCCTGCACGAGCCGGATGTCGACGAGCGAGTAGCCCTTCGCCTCGATGCGGCGCAGGATCTCGCCGGTCAGGTTGCGCGCGACGCCGTCGGGCTTCACGAGCACGAGGGTCTCTTCGATCGCAGTGGTCATTGCTGTTCCTTCCCCGGCGCGGTGAATTCCGCGCGCTGTCGGTCGATCCGGCTCCCGGCGACCATGCAGTACCACCACATGCCGCCGAATAGCGCCCCGACGACGAACATCGCCGGGTTGATGAAGCCAGAGGCGATGATGAGCACCTGCAGCACCCAGCCGAGCGTGTACGCCCAGTCGAAGCGCAGCAGGCCGATCGTCGCGATCAGGCCGAGAATGATGACGCCGCCCGCGACGAGCGCGATCCACGGCGGAAGCGTTGATTCGACCCCCAGTGCGGCGTCGCCCTGCGCGAGACCCCAGACGACGAGCGCCGCGAGGAAGACCACGATCGTCTCGAAGGCGAGCACGATCGCGGCGAGGCTCTGGCGGATCGATCGCTGCGGGCGTGCGGGCGCCGCGGCCCCGCCGTCGGGGCCCGGCCCATCCTCGGCGCCGGGTGCGCCGCCGGCGGCCGGCACGTCGTCGCCGCTCATGCGCCGCCCCATTCGTGGTCTTCGGCGTACGCCATGGCCTCGCCGACGAGCACGATCGAGCCGGTGACGAGCACCGCTCGCTTCGGCTCGGCGGCGGCCCAGTCCCGCGCCTGCTCGAGTGCGTCGTCGAGTCGTTCGGCGACGGTGACGCGGTCTCCCGCGCGGGCGGCGACGATCGGCGCGAGCGCGTCGGCGGGCAGCGCCCGGTCCGACTCGGGCGCGGTCACGAGGAACGGGCCGGTGATCGCGGCGAGCTCGGCCACGATGCCGGCGGCGTCCTTGTCGTCGACGACGCCGAACACGACCGCGATCTCGTCGAAGTCGAACACCTCGTCGAGGGCTGCGACGAGCGAGCGTGCGCCGTGCGGGTTGTGCGCCGCATCGACGAGGACGGTGGGCTCGGTGCCGATGACCTGCAGGCGGCCGGGTGAGGTCGCCTCGCCGAGACCGCGCTCGACGACCTCGTCGGCGAGTCGCACCGATCCGCCGCCGATGAACGCCTCGACGGCCGCCACCGCGACGGCCGCGTTCTCGGCCTGGTGCGCGCCGAACATGGGCAGCAGCACGTCGCGGTACTCCCCCGCGAGGCCGCGGATCGTCACGAGCTGGCCGCCGACGGCCACGGCCGTCGAGACCACCGCGAAGGCGTCGTCCTCGACCGCGAGGGTCGACTCGGTCAGCTCGGCGGCATCCTCGAGCACCCGCAGCGCCGCATCGGCCTGCCGCGCCGTCACCACGGCCGCGGCGGGCTTGATGATGCCCGACTTCGTGCGCGCGATCGCCTCGACCGTCGAACCGAGCCGCGCCTGGTGGTCGAGCGCGATCGGGGTGAAGACCGCGACCTGTCCGTCGGCCACGTTCGTCGAGTCCCACTCGCCGCCCATGCCCACCTCGAGCACGACGACGTCGACGGGGGCGTCGGCGAAGCAGGCGAACGCGAGCACGGTGAGCGCCTCGAAGTACGTCAGCGGCTGCTCTCCGGCAGCTTCGAGCTCGGCGTCGACGATCGCGATGAACGGGAGGATCTCCTCCCAGTTTCGGGCGACCGCCTCGTCGCTGATCGACTCGCCGTCGATGCGGATGCGCTCGGTGAACCGCACGAGGTGCGGGCTCGTGAGCAGGCCCGTCCGCAGCCCCGAGGCGCGCAGCAGGCTCTCGATCATCCGGCTCGTCGACGTCTTGCCGTTCGTGCCCGTGATGTGGATCACGGGAGCCGACCGGTGCGGGTCGCCGAGCAGCTCCACGGTGCGGCGGGTCGGCTCGAGCCGGGGACGCGGGGCGCCCTCGCCCGCGCGGGCGATGAGCGACGCGTACACCGCATCGGCGGCGTCACGCGCCTCGAGGTCGTCGGGGCCGGTCATGCGCGCTCCAATCCGATCAGCAGTCGCGAGTCGTCGCCGACGGCTTTCGCCTCGCCGTCGAGGTCGCCCGAGGCGACCACCTCGAGCGACGTCGCGAGGGTCTCCCCCGCGATGAGCTCGCGGTGCGCCTCTGCGGCCGATGCGCCGGCGGGGTCCAGCGTCAGGGTCAGCGCGATGCGGTCGCCGACCTCGAGCCCGGCGGCCTTGCGCGCCTCCTGCACCGCGCGAACGACGTCGCGCGCGAGGCCCTCGGCCTCGAGCTCAGGGGTCGTCGCGGTGTCGAGGATCACGAAACCGCCGTCGGCGAGGAGGCCGAGCGCCCGCTCGTCGTCGCCCGACCCGGCCTCGAGGACGAGGTCGTACTCGTGCGGCTCGAGGGCGATGCCGCCGGCGACGACGGTCTCGCCGTCGAGCGACCAGTCGCCCGCACGGGCGGCCTGGATGGCCTGCTGCACCTGCTTGCCGAGGCGGGGTCCGGCGGCGCGCGCGTTCACCGTGAGCCGCTTGGTCACGCCGTAGCGCTCGGCGCTCTGCTCGTCGAGCTGCACGAGCTCGACCGACTTGACGTTGAGTTCGTCGCGCAGGATCGCCTCGAACGGCGCGAGCGCCGAGGCATCCGCGCCGACGACGGTCAGCCGGGCGAGCGGAAGCCGCACCCGGCGACCCGCCTGCTTGCGGAGCGACAGCGACGTGGAGCTGATCTCGCGCACGGCGTCCATAGCGGCGACGAGCGCCGGGTCGGCCGGGAACTCGCTCGCCTCGGGCCAGTCGGTCAGGTGCACGCTGCGCCCGCCGGTGAGACCGCGCCAGACCTTCTCGCTCACGAGCGGCAGGAGCGGCGCGGCGAGGCGCGTGAGCGTCTCGAGCACCGTGTACAGCGTGTCGAACGCCTCGCGGCCCGAGCCGTCGTCGCCGACACCCTGCCAGAACCGGTCGCGCGAGCGGCGCACGTACCAGTTCGTCAGCACGTCGCCGAAGTCGCGCAGCTTCTGCGCGGCGAGCGGCGAGTCGAAGTCGTCGAGGTCGGCGGTGACCGATTCGACGAGGTCGCGCAGCTTCGCGAGCAGGTAGCGGTCGAGCACGTCGGTCGAGCTCGTCGAGCGGGATGCCTCGTAGCCGCCCTCCTTCGCCGTGTTGGCGTAGAGCGAGAAGAAGTACCAGGTGCTCCAGAGCGGCAGCATGAGCTGCCGCACGCCCTCGCGGATCCCCTCTTCGGTCACGACGAGGTTGCCGCCGCGCAGGACCGAGCTCGACATGAGGAACCAGCGCATCGCGTCGGAACCGTCGCGGTCGAACACCTCCGAGACGTCGGGGTAGTTGCGCAGCGACTTCGACATCTTCTGGCCGTCGCTGCCGAGCACGATGCCGTGGCTCACGACGTTCGAGAAGGCGCGCCGGTCGAAGAGCGCGGTCGAGAGCACGTGCATGACGTAGAACCAGCCGCGCGTCTGGCCGATGTACTCGACGATGAAGTCGGCGGGGTTGTGCGTGTCGAACCACTCGCGGTTCTCGAACGGGTAGTGCACCTGGGCGAACGGCATCGAGCCCGAGTCGAACCAGACGTCGAAGATGTCGGTGATGCGGCGCATCGTCGAGCGGCCGGTCGGGTCGTCGGGGTTCGGCCGGGTGAGCTCGTCGATGTACGGCCGGTGCAGGTCGGGCTTGCCGTCGGGACCGAGCGGCAGCCGGCCGAAGTCTCGCTCGAGCTCCTCGAGCGAGCCGTACACGTCGATGCGCGGATGCTCGGGGTCGTCGCTCTTCCACACCGGGATGGGCGAGCCCCAGTACCGGTTGCGGCTGATCGACCAGTCGCGGGCTCCGGCGACCCACTTGCCGAACTGGCCGTCCTTCACGTTGTCGGGCACCCAGTTGATGTCCTGGTTGAGCTCGCCCATGCGGCCCTTGAACTCGGGCACCTTGATGAACCAGCTCGAGACGGCCTTGTAGATGAGCGGGTTGCGGCAGCGCCAGCAGTGCGGGTACGAGTGCTCGTAGCTCGCCTGGCGGAGCAGGCGCCCCTCGGCCTTGAGCAGCTGCGTGAGCGGCTTGTTCGCGTCGCTCCAGAGGAGGCCCGCCACGTCGGTGACGGCGGGCAGGAACTTGCCGCCCTCGTCGAGCGAGATGATGACCGGGATGCCTGCGGCTTCGCCGATCTTCTGGTCCTCCTCGCCGTAGGCGGGGGCCTGGTGCACGATGCCCGTGCCGTCCTCGGTCGTGACGTAATCGGCGACGAGGATGCGCCAGGCGTTCTGCAGCCCGTAGGCCTCGACGTCGGCGTAGTAGTCGAACAGCCGGTCGTAGGTGACGCCGTCGAGCTCGGCGCCGAGCACGGTGCGCGACACCGCCGCGCGCGCCTCGTCGGCCGTCTCGTAGCCGAGTTCCTTCGCGTACCCGCCGACGAGGTCGAGGGCGAGCAGGTACTCGCCGCCGAGCACCTCGGGCGCCTCGCCGCCCTCGGCCTGCTCGCGGAGCACGGTCGCGTCGGGCGTGCCGTTCGGACCGGCGGGCACCACGGCGTATTCGATGTCGGGGCCGACGGCGAGCGCGAAGTTCGTCGGCAGCGTCCACGGCGTCGTCGTCCATGCGAGCGCGCGCACGGCGGTGAGCCCGAGCGACTCGGCCTTCGCGCCGGTGAGCGGGAAGGTCACCGTGACCGTCTGGTCCTGGCGCATCTTGTAGACGTCGTCGTCCATGCGCAGCTCGTGGTTCGAGAGCGGCGTCTGGTCGCGCCAGCAGTACGGCAGCACGCGATGGCCCTCGTAGGCGAGGCCCTTGTCGTAGAGCGTCTTGAAGGCCCAGATCACGCTCTCCATGAACGTTACGTCGAGGGTCTTGTAGTCGTTCTCGAAGTCGACCCAGCGGGCCTGGCGGGTGACGTACTCCTCCCACTCCTTCGTGTACCGCAGCACCGACTCGCGCGCGGCGCGGTTGAACGCCGCGATGCCCATCTCCTCGATCTCGCTCTTGTCGGTGATGCCGAGCTGGCGCTCGGCCTCGAGCTCGGCGGGAAGGCCGTGCGTGTCCCACCCGAATCGGCGGTGGACCTGGTGGCCGCGCATGGTCTGGAACCGCGGGAACAGGTCCTTCGCGTAGCCGGTCAGCAGGTGGCCGTAGTGGGGCAGCCCGTTGGCGAACGGCGGGCCGTCGTAGAACACCCACTCGGGCGCGCCCTGGCGCTGGTCGATCGAGGCCTGGAAGGTGCCGTCGGCCTTCCAGAAGGCGAGCACCTCGCGCTCGACGGCGGGGAAGTCTGGTGAGGGGGCGACACCGTGGTCGTGTGGGGTACGGGGGTACACGCTCGCTCCTTGTGGGACGGATGCTTCACGAGGACGCCGGCCGCTCGATCGAGCCGCCACCGCGGTACCACCTCGTTTGCGAATCGGCCTCCGACAGGGTCGCCGACCGATTCGCCCCTCATTGCCGGCTGTGACGGGCCGCCCCGTTCGGTTCTAGTGACGGTCGACGCTCGCTTCGACAGGCTCAGCGAACGAGGACCGCGTTCTTCCGAAGACTCCCCGGTGATGGCCGGATCGACGTCGTTGCCGTCAAGAATACCGTGTCGAGGGCGGGCCCGTCGGACGCATCGGGCGCACGACGCCGATCTGCGGGGCCGAGCGGTACGCGGCGCGGACGAGTTCGAGCAGCGCCGCCTCGGGCAGTCCGTGCTCGCGGGCCTCGTCGACGAGGTCGTGCACGGCGCCCGCGAGCGCGGCATGGCCGCCGATGCGGACGGCCACCACGGCGCCCCGGCCTCGATGCACCTCGATGAGTCGCTCGTCGCGGAGCCGGTGGTACGCGCGCAGCACCGTGTGCACGTTGACGCCGAGCTCCGACGCGAGCGTGCGCGCCGCCGGCAGTCGCTCGCCGCCCGAGAGTCGACCGTCGATGATCGACGACCGGAGCGCGGAGGCGAGCTGGTCGGCGAGCGGCGTCGGCGAGGCGGGGTCGAGTCGGATCAGCACCGTGTCAGCCTAATTGTTCTATTGCAATGCGAACAAGTTGCTTGTCGGGGCCGTGACACGGTGTCAGGATGGCTCAGGGCCGACGCCGTCCCGGCCCGATTCCATCTCCCCCTTCCGAGGATTTCGATGCACGCTGCACTCCGCACCCTCCGCCGCCCGCGCACGCTCGGGCTCGCCGCCGTCGCGCTCGCCGGCGCCGTCGTGCTGGCCGGCTGCCAGGCCGCCGAGCCCGACGCCTCCGACGAGCCCGTCTCGGGCGGCACCCTGCGCTACGCCTCGGGCGACGCCGAACCGACGTGCCTCGACCCCCACGTCGGCGGCAACTACCCGCAGGCGCTCCTCGCGAGCCAGTTCCTCGAGTCGCTCGTCTCCCGCGACGAGTCGGGCGAGATCATCCCGTGGCTCGCCGAGTCGTGGGAGGCCGCCGACGACGGCCTGAGCTGGGAGTTCACGCTCCGCGACGACGTCGAGTTCACCGACGGCACGCCGTTCGACGCCGAGGCCGTCAAAGCCAACGTCGAGCACCTCAAGGACCCGGCGACGCAGTCGTCGACCGGCTACCTCGCGCTCGGCAAGGTCGACCGGGTCGAGGTCGTCTCCCCCGACGTCGCCCGGTTCGTGCTGACGGTGCCCGACAGCGCCCTGCTCGAATCGCTCTCGCAGCCCTGGCTCGCCATCGAGTCGCCCGCCGGCCTCGCCCGCGGCATGGAGGAGAACTGCCAGGCGCCCGTCGGCACCGGCCCGTTCGTCGTCGACGGCTGGGTGAAGCAGGAGCGGGTCTCGCTCGTCCGGAACGACGACTACGTCTCGCCGCCCGCCGACGCCGGGCACGAGGGCGCCGCCTACCTCGAGGCGATCGACTGGCGGTTCATCCCCGACGCCGCCTCCCGCTACGCCGCACTCCAGGGCGGCCAGGTCGACGTCATCGACAACCCGCAGCCCGACACGGCGGCCGCGGCCGAGAAGTCGGGCGATCCCGTCTGGATCGACGCACCCCGCCCCGGCGCTTCCAACCGCATCGAGCTCAACTCGGGCCAGGCGCCCTTCGACGACGAGCGCGTGCGCGAGGCGTTCATCGCCGCCGCCGCCGTCGACGAGGGCATCGACGCGCTGTACTTCGGCACCGCCGAGCGCTCCTACTCGGCGCTCTCCTCCGTCGAAGCGCTCGCCTACTCCGACCCCGACCTGTTCGCGACCGACCTCGAGGCGGCGAACGCGCTGCTCGACGAGGCCGGCTGGACCGAGCGCGACGACGACGGCACCCGCATGAAGGACGGCGAGCGGCTCGTGCTGCGCTTCCCCGTGAGCACCAACCAGTCGGTGCCGGCCGAGCAGTCGCTCTTCGAGCAGGTGCAGGCGAACGCCAAGGAGGCCGGCTTCGACGTGCAGATCTCGCTGCTCGACCTGTCGAGCTGGTACGGGGCGCTCTTCGCCCACGAGTACGAGATCGTGAGCGCGCCCTACACGAAGGTCGGCCCCGACGTGCTGCGCATCCTCTACCACTCCGACAGCATCACCCCCGCGCCGAGCGGCTACTTCGCCAACCTCGCGCAGGTGGACGATCCCGAGATCGACGCGCTGCTGACCGACGCGGCCTCGACGAGCGACCCCGGCGAACGGGCCGACCTGTACGAGCGGGCGCAGGAGCTCATCCTCGGCGGCCACTACCTGCTGCCGCTCTACGACCAGCAGAACAGCTTCCTCGTCGCGAAGTCGGTGCACGGCGCCCGCGCGCTGCCGACCGTGTCGACGCCGACCTTCTATGACGCCTGGATCGCCGACTGACACGGCGCCGGTCGACGGCGAGGCATCCCCGCCGTCGACCGGTCGCCCGGCCGCCCGCGGAGCCGGGCCTGCCGCACGCCACCTCGCACTGCTGGTCGGCGGCGCGGTCTTCGTCATGTGGGCGGTCGCGACGCTCACGTTCTTCGCCATCCGGCTGATCCCGGGCGACCCGGCGCAGGCGATCCTCGGCGGGCCGGGGTCGCAGGCGTCCCAGGAGGCGCTCGACCAGGTGCGCCGGGACTACGGGCTCGACCAGCCGCTCGCCGTGCAGTACTTCGCGATGCTCGGCCGTCTCGTCACGGGCGACCTCGGCAGCTCGTACGCCCTCAAGGTCCCCGTCGCCGAGCTCCTCGGCGCGCAGGTCGGCGGCACCCTGCTGCTCGCCGTGTGCGCGCTCGCGCTCGCGTGGGTGCTCGCGACGCTCCTGTCGCTCTGGTCGACGGGCCGGGGCCGGCTCGCCGCCGCGATCGGCCAGGGCGTCGAGCTCGTCTCGGCGGCCCTGCCGCACTTCTTCCTCGCGGCCGTGCTGATCGCCGTGTTCAGCTCCGGGCTCGGGTGGCTGCCGCCCGTGTCGACCGGGACGCCCGTCGGGCTCGTCCTCCCGGTCGTGACGCTCGCCGTGCCGCTCGCCGGCTTCCTCGCGCAGATCATGCGGGAGAGCCTGCTCGAGGCGATGCGGCAGCCGTTCGTCGTCTCGGCGCGCGCCCGCGGCGAGAGCGCGCTCGGCATCCGGCTGCGGCACACCCTCCGTCATGCGGCCCTGCCCGCGATCGGCCTGTCGGGCTGGGCGCTCGGGTGGCTGCTCTCGGGCGCCGTCGTCGTCGAGACGATCTTCGCGATGCCCGGGCTCGGGCGCACCCTGCTCCAGGCGGTGACGCTCCGCGACATCCCGGTCGTGACGGGCGTCGTGCTGCTCGTCGCGCTCGTCTACGTGATCATGACGGTCGTGACCGACCTCGCGATGCGCATCGCCGATCCGCGCCTCGCCGGGGAGGCGAGAGGATGAGCGACCTCGAGCTCCAGCAGGCGACGGTCGACGCGGCGGTCGCACACACCCGTCGCACGGGCCGGCCGCGCATCGGCACGCTCGTGGCCGGCGCCTTCGCCGTCTTCCTCCTCGTGGCGACGTGCTTCCCCTCCCTCCTCGAGACCTACGACCCGACCGCGATCGCCCCGGCCGACGCGTTCGCGCCGCCGTCGGCGGTGCACTGGTTCGGCACGGACGAGTCCGGACGGGACATCTACAGCCGGGTGGTCGCCGGCACGGCGACCTCGCTCGCCATCGGGGTCGCCGCCACCGCGATCGGGCTCGCGCTCGGGCTGCTGCTCGGCGTCGCGGCGAGCTTCGGCGGCCGGACGGTCGACTTCGGGATCGGCCGCCTCGTCGAGGTGCTCTTCGCCTTCCCCGGCCTGCTGCTCGCACTGCTCGTGATCGTCGTCGCCGGGCCGGGGCCGGTGACCGCGACGATCGCCGTGGGGCTCTCGACGGCGCCCGGCTATGCCCGCATCATCCGCGGACAGCTCATCTCGATCCGCACCGCCCCGTACGTCGAGGCGGCCACCGTGCTGGGCCGTTCGCGTCCGCGCATCCTCGGCGTCCACATCCTGCCGAACGCGCTCCTGCCGCTCGTCGTGCTCGCGACGCTCGGCATCGGCCAGGCGATCGTGTGGGCGTCGGCACTCAGCTACCTCGGACTCGGCGCCGAGCCGCCGGCACCCGAGTGGGGTGCCATGCTCTCCGCCGGACGCACCTACCTCGCGACCGCGTGGTGGATGACGGTGTTCCCGGGCCTCATGATCGTCGGCACGACGATCGCGACGACCGTGCTCGGCCGCGCGCTCGCCCGGCGGGAACGGGGCGTCCGGTGAGCACGACGGGATCTCCGCTGCTCGAGGTCGACGGGCTCACCGTCGAGTTCGGCGCGACGCGCGTGGTCGACGGCGTCTCGTTCAGCGTCGATCCGGGCGAATGCGTCGCCCTCGTGGGCGAGTCCGGGTCGGGCAAGTCGGTGACCGCGCGCAGCCTGCTCGGCATGGCCGGCGACCGTGCGCGCGTCGAAGCGCGCGTGCTCCGCCTCGCGGGCCGCGACCTGCGTGCCGCGTCCGAACGCGAGTGGCGCGCCGTGCGCGGGCGCACCGCCGGCCTCGTGCTGCAGGACGCACTGGTCGCGCTCGACCCGCTCCGACCGGTCGGCCGCGAGGTCGAGGACGCCCTGCGGCTCCATGAGCGGATGCCTCGTGCCGAGCGCCGCGCTCGCGTGCTCGAGCTGCTCGACGCCGTCGGGATGCCCCACCCGGCGTCGGCCGCGCGCCAGCGGTCGGGCGAGCTCTCGGGCGGGCTGCGCCAGCGCGCGCTCATCGCGGCGGCGCTCGCGCTCGAGCCGCCCCTGCTCATCGCCGACGAGCCGACCACCGCGCTCGATGCGACCGTCCAGGCGCGCGTGCTCGACCTGCTCCTGGCGATCCGCGAACGCGGCACGGGCCTGCTGCTCATCAGTCACGACCTCGCCGTCGTCTCGCGACTCGCCGATCGGGTCCTCGTGATGCGGGGCGGCCGCGTACTGGAGCGCGGGCCGACGGACGAGGTGCTCGGCGCGCCGGCCGACCCCTACACCCGTCGGCTCATCGCCGCCGTGCCGACCGACGTCCCGCGCGGCGTCGCGCTCTCCCGCCCGCGACCCGCAGCGCCGTCGGATCCGGCTGCGAGTCCCCTCGTCGGGACCTCCGCGCCGGCCGGGCCCTCCGACGGCGGCACGACGGCGCCGCTCCTCGTCGTCGACCGCGTCGGCAAGTCGTTCAGCGCTCCCGGGCGTCGCCGGTTCGCGGCGGTCGAGGACGTGTCGCTCGTGGTCGCGCGGGGCGAGACCGTGGGACTCGTGGGCGAGTCGGGCTCGGGCAAGTCGACCCTCGCCCGACTCGTGCTCGCCCTGACCCGACCCGACAGCGGGACGATCGCGTTCGACAGCGAGGCGTGGTCGGAACTCGACGAGCCCGCACGGCGGCCCCGCCGCAGGCGCATCGGCGCGATCTACCAGGACGCGCTGAGCTCCTTCGACCCGCGCTGGACCGTCGGCCGCATCCTCGCCGATGCCGATGCCGATGCCGATGCCGATGCGCGTGACGCCGCGGCATCCCCGATCATCGAGCGCGCCGGCGCGCGCGCCGGCCGGGCCCGTCGCATCGCCCGGCTCCTCGACCGGGTCGGCCTCGCGGCCGACGTCGCGCACCGTGAGCCGCTCACCCTCTCCGGCGGGCAACGGCAGCGCGTGGCGATCGCACGCGCGATCGCGGCCAGGCCCGAACTCCTCGTCTGCGACGAGCCGGTCTCCGCGCTCGACGTCACGATCCAGGCGCAGATCCTCGACCTGCTCGACGAACTGCAGCGCGAGGCCGGCCTCGCGATGCTCTTCATCTCGCACGACCTCGGCGTCGTCGGTCACATGGCCGATCGGGTCGCGGTGATGCACGCCGGGCGGCTCGTCGAACAGGGCCCCGCCGACCGCGTCCTCGTCGCCCCCGAGCATCCGTACACCGCACGCCTCCTCGCCGACGCCCCTCGCCTCGTGCGCTGACCGCGCCGCCGCGACCCGGCCTCACCGGGCATTCCCCGCCGCGCTCCGCTAGGCTTGAGCGTCACATTCAGGCACCTCATCACGGACTCGGTGCCGCAGATATCGAACCGGAGCATCATGACCGACACCCCGCGCATTCCCGACAAGCCCGCTCTCGAAGGCCTCGAATCGGTCTGGGGAGGCGCGTGGGAGCGCGAGGGCACGTACCGGTTCGACCGCGACTCGGCCACGCGCGAGTGCATCTACTCGATCGACACTCCCCCGCCGACGGCCTCTGGCTCGCTGCACATCGGCCACGTGTTCTCGTACACGCACACCGACGTCGTGGCGCGCTTCCAGCGCATGCGGGGCATGAGCGTGTTCTACCCGATGGGCTGGGACGACAACGGCCTGCCGACCGAGCGTCGCGTGCAGAACTACTACGGCGTGCGCTGCGACCCCACACTGCCGTACGTCGAGGGCTTCGTCCCGCCGTTCGAGGGCGGCGACGGCAAGTCCACGAAGGCCGCCGACCAGGTACCGATCTCGCGCCGCAACTTCATCGAGCTCTGCGAGCGGCTCACCGTCGAGGACGAGCAGCAGTTCGAGGCGCTCTGGCGCATGCTCGGGCTCTCGGTCGACTGGACCCAGTCGTACCGCACGATCGCCGACGAAGCCCTGTTCACCTCCCAGCTCGCCTTCATCCGCAACGTCGAACGGGGCGAGGCGTACCAGGCGCTCGCACCGACCCTGTGGGACATCACGTTCCGCACCGCGGTCGCCCAGGCCGAGCTCGAAGACCGCGAGCAGCCGGGCCACTACCACCGGGTGTCGTTCCACCGCCCCGACGGCGGCGTCGTCGAGATCGAGACGAGCCGGCCCGAGCTCATCCCCGCGTGCGTCGCGCTCGTGGCCCACCCCGACGACGAGCGCTACCAGCCGCTGTTCGGCACGACCGTGACCACGCCCGTGTTCGGCGTCGAGGTGCCGGTCGTCGCGCACCACCTCGCCCAGAAGGACAAGGGCACCGGCATCGCCATGATCTGCACCTTCGGCGACGTCACCGACGTCGTGTGGTGGCGCGAGCTCGACCTCCCCAACCGGGCCATCATCGGCTTCGACGGCCGCGTCATCGCCGAGGCGCCCGAGGCGATCACGTCCGAGGCCGGCCGCGCCGCCTACGCCGAGCTCGCCGGCAAGACCACGTTCAGCGCCAAGCAGGCGGTCGTGCAGCAGCTGCGCGACTCGGGCGACCTGCTCGCCGACCCGAAGTCGATCACGCACCCGGTGAAGTTCTTCGAGAAGGGCGACAAGCCGCTCGAGATCGTCTCGACGCGCCAGTGGTACATCAAGAACGGCGCTCGCGACGAGGCGCTTCGCGAGCGGCTCCTCTCGCACGGCCGCGAGATCGACTGGCACCCCGACTTCATGCGCGTCCGCTACGAGAACTGGGTCGGCGGTCTCTCGGGCGACTGGCTCGTGTCGCGCCAGCGCTTCTTCGGCGTGCCGATCCCCGTCTGGTACCCGCTCGACGCCCAGGGCGACCCCGTGTTCGACGAGCCGATCGTCGCCACCCGGGACCTGCTGCCGGTCGACCCCTCCTCGGCGCCCGCACCCGGTTACGACGAGGCGCAGCGCGGCGAGCCCGGTGGCTTCGTCGGTGAGCACGACGTCATGGACACCTGGGCGACCTCGTCGCTCACCCCGCAGCTCGCGGGCGGCTGGGAGCGCGACCCCGAGCTGTGGAACCTCGTGTTCCCCTACTCGCTGCGCCCGCAGGGCCAGGACATCATCCGCACGTGGCTCTTCTCGACGACGCTGCGCGCCGAGCTCGAGCACGGCGTCGCCCCGTGGTCGAACGCGGCCATCTCGGGCTTCATCGTCGACCCCGACCGCAAGAAGATGTCGAAGTCGAAGGGCAACGTCGTGACGCCCGCGGGGCTCCTCGAGCAGCACGGCTCCGACGCCGTGCGCTACTGGGCCGCGTCGAGCCGCCTCGGCACCGACGCCGCCTTCGATCCGCAGAACCCGACGCAGGTCAAGATCGGCCGTCGCCTGGCGATCAAGGTCCTCAACGCGGCGAAGTTCATCCTCGGCTTCGAGGGCGCCGCCGATGCCGCCGTGACCGTGCCGATCGACCGCAGCATGCTCGCAGAGCTCACCACGGTGGTCGACCGCGCCACCCGCGCGCTCGACGCCTACGACCACGCCCGTGCGCTCGAGGTCGCCGAGACCTTCTTCTGGACGTTCTGCGACGACTACCTCGAACTCGTCAAGGAGCGCGCCTACGGCGAGCCGAGCCCCGCGCAGGCGTCCGCCGTCGCGGCGCTGAAGACGGCGCTCGGCGTGCTGCTGCGGCTCTTCGCCCCGGTGATCCCGTTCGCCACCGAAGAGGCGTGGCGCTGGTCGCACGACGGTTCTGTGCACCGGGCCGCCTGGCCGACCGTCGACGAGCTCGCCGCACGCGGCGAGGCGAGCGGTGAGCTCCTCGAGCTCGCGAGCCTCGCCCTCACCGGGATCCGACGGGCCAAGACCGACGTCAAGGCGTCGCAGAAGACGCCCGTCGCGCACGCGACGATCGCCGCGCCGGCCGCGACGGTCGAGCTGCTCGAGCACGTGGCGTCCGACCTGCGCGCCGTCGGCCGCATCGCCGAACTCGCCTTCACCGAGGCGGAGGAGTTCGCAGTCCGCGACGTCGTCTTCGAGGCGGCGTCCGAGTAGGGGGAACCATGACCAACGAGATCCGGATGGCCGAGGACGACGACTTCTTCGGGTGGCTGCCGCTCTTCGAGGCGTACTGCACGTTCTACGAGACCGAGCTCGACGACCAGAAGGCGCTCATCGTCTGGAACTGGCTGCGCGACGAGCACAACCCGCTGCAGGCGGCGCTCGCCGTCGACGACGAGGGCACGCCCGTGGGCCTCGCGCACTTCCGCCAGGTCCCCGAGACCCTGAGCGCAACCCACGGCATGTTCCTCGACGACCTGTACGTCGTGGAGTCGCAGCGCGGAACCGGCACCGGGCGCGCACTCATCGAGTTCGTGCATGCGCGCGCGGCCGAGGTCGGCCATGGCGGCGTCGCGTGGATCACGGCCGACGACAACGAGACCGCCCAGCAGCTCTACGACCGTCTCGCCAAGCGCACCCACTGGGTGATGTACGAGATGGGCGCCTGATGCGCCTCGGCACGAGGTGGGCGTTCGGCAGCGAGCCTCCGGTCTCGGTGCCGGGCGACCTCCGGCCCCGCATCGCTGCGGCGGAGGCCGCGTTCGAGGGAGACCCCACAGGGCGGCACTGGACGCTCACCTGGCTCGAGGGCCGGCCGATCGCCGAACTCGACGACGGCACCGTCGTGCGCGAGGTCATCGCCGACGCGCTCGACGCCGACGAGGACTGGTGAGTCGCCCCGCGAATCGATCAGGCTTCTAGGCGACGCCTCGAAGCCCGTCGCGGCGCTCACGCCCGGGCGAGCACCTCGCCGTGCGGCATGAGCAGCCACCCCTCGTCGTCGGCCGCCCAGTCGCGCCAGGCCTGCGCGATGCGCCGGAGCTCGTCGGGATTCGAATGGCCCGATTCGATCGCGTGCGCGGCGAAGCTCGACTCCGTCGCCCGCTCGGCCCACGATCCGCCCCACCATTCGCGCTCGAGGTCGCTCGCGAACACCCAGACGGAGCCCGATGCGACGATATCGGAGAAGCCGGCCTCGCGCGCCCACCGCTTGAGATGGCGGCCCGCGTGGGCATCCCCGCCGTTCCAGTCGTGCACGTCGTGGTACAGCTCGAGCCAGCGCTGGAGACCCGCCGAGGCGGGGCTCCAGATGATGCCGCCGTAGTCGACGTCTCGGACCGCGAGCAGCCCCCCGGGCCTCAGCACCCGGCGGAACTCGCGCAGGGCGTCGACGGGTCGCGCGAGGTGCTGCAGCACCTGGTGGGCGTGCACCACGTCGAAGACGCCGTCGTCGAAGTCGAGCGCGTACGCGTCGCCGGTGCGGAACTCGACATTGCGGACCCCCTCACTCTCGGCGAGGCCGGCGGCCTGACCGACGACGTCGGCGGAGGCGTCGATGCCGACGACCCGACCGGGGCGGACGCGGCGGGCGAGGTCGATCGTGATGGTGCCGGGGCCGCTGCCGACGTCGAGCACGTCGGCACCGGCCTCGAGGCGCGGCACGAGGTACGCGGCCGAGTTGTCGACGGTGCGCCACGCGTGGATACGCAGGACGCTCGCGTGGTGGCCGTGGGTGTACGCGTCGCGCGAGGACGCCGCTTCGCTCTCCATGACCAGAGCCTACGCGCGCAGAGCCTCGACTGCTGCCGCGATCCGGCGTTCGCGCGTCTCGGGTCGCTTCGCCTCGGCGACGCCGCGTGCGAGCTCCTTGCGCCGCGAGTACGACAGCGCTTCGAAGGCAGCACGGAGTGCGGGATCCTCATCGATCGCCGCCGCGAGGTCGTCCGGGACGACGACCTCGCGATCGACGGTATCGAGGTCCACGGTGGCCTCGACCGCGTCGCCGATCTCCACGCCGAGTTCGGCGCGAACCGCCTTCGACAGGCCGATGACGTTGCGGCCGTCCATGACGGCCAGGCGGACCCGGGCGGTGCGTCCCGCGATGCCCACGACGACCGCGGCCCGCTTGCCGCCGCCGAGCTCGTCGACCTGGCTGTCGGTGAGTTCGATGGCGGTGGCGGGGCCGAAGGGGGCGAGCACGGTGCTGATGCGGACGGTCATGCTCCGATCCTGCCTGGACGACGCCCCGAGCGGTAGCCGCCCGGCCGACCCCGCGCGAAGCGCCTCCGAGCCGGCGATGCGGCCCGACCCTATGGTTGACGGATGACCGACCCGCGCCGAAACCCGCTTCTCGAACCGAGCCCGCTGCCGTACCGGCTGCCGTTGTTCGAGCTCATCACGACCGACGACTTCCGCGAGGCGATCGAAGTCGGCATGCGCGAGCAGCGCGACGAGCTCGAACGCATCGCCGCCGAGGCCGACCAGCCGACCTTCGAGAACACGATCCTCGCCCTCGAACGGTCCGGTGCGACGCTCCGACGGGTGCTGCCGGTCTTCGAGAACCGCAGCTCGGCCGACGCCGACGAGGCCGTCGATGCCATCGAGGCCGAGTTCGCCCCGAGGCTCGCCGCGCACCGCGACGCGATGCTCCTCGAGCCCCGCCTGTTCGCGCGCCTCGACGCGCTCGTCGCCCGACTCGACGCCGGCGGACTCGAGCTCGCCGAGGACGAGGCGTACCTGCTGCGCCGCCGGCATCGCGTGGCCGTGCTCGCAGGCGCCCGCCTCGACGCTGGCGGCCGCACCGCGCTCGAACGGCTCAACGAGCGCATCGCCGGGCTCACGACCGCGTTCCAGCAGACACTCCTCGCCGACTCCAACGACCGGGCCGTGCACCTCGTCGACGAACACGAGCTGGCCGGACTCGACGACGGCCGCCGCGCTGCCGCGCGGGCCGCTGCGGCGGAGCGCGGACTCGACGGCTGGCTGATCCCGCTCGTGCTTCCGACGCAGCAGCCCGTGCTCGCCGATCTCGACTCCCCCGTGGCGCGCGATCGGCTGTTCGCCGCCTCGCGCGGGCGCGGCACGTCGGGAGGCGAGCACGACACCCGGGCGATCCTCCTCGGGCTGGTCGCGCTCCGCGCCGAGCGGGCGAACCTCCTCGGCTTCGCCGACCACGCGAGCGCGGTCACCGCCGACGAGACCGCCGGAACGGCCGAGGCCGTCGCCGAATTGCTCGAGCGGCTCGCACCGGCTGCGATGGCGAATGCGCGCCGCGAGGCGGCCGCCCTCGCGGCGCGGGCCGTGCACGACGGGCTGCGCACGTTCGAGGCATCCGACTGGACCCATCTGGCCCAGCGCGAGCGGGCCGAGCGCCACGACGTCGACCTGTCGGCGATGCGCCCGTACCTCGAGGCCGACCGGGTGCTCCGGGACGGCGTGTTCCACGCGGCGACGCGCCTCTACGGGCTCCGGTTCGCCGAGCGGCCCGATCTCGTCGGCCACCACCCCGACGCGCGGGTCTTCGAGGTGCGCGAGGCCGACGGCTCCCCCGTCGGCCTCTACCTGCTCGACCTCTACGCACGCTCGTCGAAGCGCGGCGGTGCCTGGATGAGCTCGCTCGTCGACCAGTCGGAGCTGACGGGCGACCTGCCGGTCGTCGTCAACCACCTGAACGTGCAGAAGCCCGCCGACGGGGACCCGACGCTCCTCACCGCCGACGAGGCCGAGACGCTCTTCCACGAATTCGGCCATGCCCTGCACGGACTGCTCGCGCGGGTGCGGTTCCCGAGCTTCGCCGGCACGAACGTCTTCCGCGACTTCGTCGAGCTGCCGAGCCAGGTGAACGAGCTCTGGATGCTCCGGCCCGAGATCCTCGAGCACTACGCCGTGCATCACGAGACGGGCGAACCGCTCCCCGCCGAGTACGTCGAACGGCTGCTCGCCTCCCGCACGTTCGGGGAGGGGTTCTCGACGACCGAGTACCTCGCCGCGGCCGTCCTGGACCAGGCGTGGCATCGACTCGGCGCCGGAGCCGCGGCGGCCCTCGGTCCCGAGGACGTCGCCGGGTTCGAGCGTGCGGCGCTCGAGGCCGCGGGCCTCGCCGACGAACTGCTGCCCCCTCGGTACTCGAGCGGATACTTCGCCCACGTCTTCGCGGGCGGCTACGACGCCGGCTACTACTCGTACGTCTGGAGCGAGGTGCCCGGCGCCGACATCATGGCGTGGTTCGAGGAGCACGGCGGCGCGACGGCTGAGAACGGTGCGCGCTACCGCGCCGAGATCCTCGCTCCCGGCGGCTCGCGCGATCCGCGCGAGTCCGTGCGGGCGCTGCTCGGCCGCGAGCCGCGGATCGACGCGCTGCTCGCCCGCCGCGGCCTGTCCTGAGACGACGGATGCCTCGTGCAGCGACTGCTGCACGAGGCATCCGGTTCGTGTCGGTGTTTCGGCGCGTCAGATCGCGAAGCCGAGGGCGCGCATCATGTCGCGACCGTCGTCGGTGATGCGCTCGGGGCCCCACGGCGGCATCCACACCCAGTTGATGCGGAACGCCTCGACGACCCCGTCGAGCGCCTCGGCGGTCTGCTCCTCGATGACGTCGGTCAGCGGGCAGCCGGCGCTCGTGAGTGTCATGTGGATGACGAGGGCGTCGTTCTCGTCGTCCCAGCCGAGGTCGTAGATGAGGCCGAGGTCGACGATGTTGACCCCGAGCTCCGGGTCCATGACGTCTTTCAGGGCCTCGGAGACCTCGTCGTAGCGCTCGGGCGCGAGTGAGGTGACCATGGTGCGAGTCTACCCGCGCCCTATTCGGCCGCGGCCGCCGACGCGGACTCGGCGACCTGGTACCGGTCGTAGCCCTCGTCCTCGAGGCGGTCGGCGAGCTCGGGGCCGCCCTGCTCCGCGATGCGGCCGGCGACGAACACGTGCACGAAATCGGGCTTGATGTAGCGGAGGATGCGCGTGTAGTGCGTGATCAGCAGGATGCCGAGGCCGGTGTTCGCCTTGGCGCGGTTCACGCCCTCCGAGACGATCTTGAGCGCGTCGACGTCGAGGCCGGAGTCGGTCTCGTCGAGGACGGCGAACTTCGGCTTCAGCAGCTCGAGCTGGAGGATCTCGTTGCGCTTCTTCTCGCCGCCCGAGAAGCCCTCGTTCACGTTGCGCTCGGCGAAGGCCGAGTCCATCTTGAGGTTCGACATCGACTCGCGGACGTCCTTGACCCACGTGCGCACGCTCGGCGCTTCGCCGTCGATGGCCGTCTTCGCGGTGCGGAGGAAGTTCGTGACGGTGACCCCGGGGATCTCGACCGGGTACTGCATCGCGAGGAAGAGACCGGCGCGGGCGCGCTCGTCGACCGACATCTCGAGGACGTTCTCACCGTCGAGCAGGATCTCGCCCTCGACCACCGTGTACTTCGGGTGACCGGCGATCGTGTAGGCGAGGGTCGACTTGCCGGAGCCGTTCGGGCCCATGATGGCGTGGATCTCGCCCTCGTTGATGACGAGGTCGACGCCGCGGAGGATCTCGCGGGTGCCCTGGTCGGTCTCGACGTTGACGTGCAGGTTCTTGATCTCGAGCACAGACATGTTCTGGGAGTTTCTCTTTCGGTAGCCGGCCGCGGCCGGGGAAGCGTGGGTCAGACGGTCAGCGTGACCGCGGGGTCGATGTGGACGTCGCCGCCCTCGATGTCGACCCGGTAGACGGGGACCGGCTCGTACGCCGGGAGGGTGAGGGGCTTGCCGGACTTCAGCGAGAACTTCGAGCCGTGGGCCCAGCACTCGAGCGTGTCGTCCTCGACGAAGCCCTCGGCGAGCGAGATGTCGCCGTGGGTGCAGGTGTCGCCGATGGCAAAGACGTCGCCGGCCGAGTCCTTCACGACGGCGATCGGCACACCGTCGAGCACGAAGCGCGACGCCTGGTTCTCGACGAGCTCGTCGAGCGAGCAGACACGAACGGCGGCCATGTCAGCTCCCCTGCAGTTCGGCTTCGAGCGCGGCGGTGAGGCGCTCCTCGAGCTCGGGCGACCCGATCTTCTGGACGATCTCGGTGAGGAACCCGCGCACGACGAGGCGGCGCGCCTCGTCCTCGCGGATGCCGCGGGCCATGAGGTAGAAGAGTTGCTCGTCGTCGAAGCGGCCGGTCGCCGACGCGTGGCCTGCGCCCTCGATGTCGCCCGTCTCGATCTCGAGGTTCGGCACCGAGTCGGCACGGGTGCCGTCGGTGAGCACGAGGTTGCGGTTCTGCTCGTAGCTGTCGGTGCCGGTCGCCTTCTGTCCGATCAGCACGTCGCCGATCCAGACCGTGCGCGCGCCTTCGCCCTGGAGCGCGCCCTTGTAGGTCACGCGGCTCTTGGTGTGCGGCGCGTCGTGGTGCACGTAGACCTGCTGCTCGAGGTGCTGACCGGCATCGGCGAAGTAGAGTCCGAGCGCCTCGACGTCGGCCCCCTGCTCGGCCAGGTGGGTCGAGGGATTGACCCGCACGACCTTGCCGCCGAGCGAGACGACGATGTGCTTGAGGAACGCGTCGCGACCGACCTTCGCGAACTGGCTCGCGAGGTGCACCGAGTCGTCGCTCCACTCCTGGAGCGAGACGACGGTCAGCTGCGCGCCGTCGCCGACGAGGATCTCGAGGTTCTCGGTGAGGCGCGCGTCGCCCGTGCCGCGGAGGACGACGAGGCCACGGCTGTTCGGGGCGATCTCGATGACGGTGTGCGCGGCGCGCGGCGCGGAGCCGAGGCCCGAGCGGGTGACCGTCGCGACCTTCTCGTCTTCGCCCGACACGGTGATGAGGAGGGCCTCGTCGAAGCTCGACCACGCGTTCGCGCTTGCGCGCTCCTCGGGCGTGCCGGCCGTGCCGATCCGAGCGTCGTCGCGGGCGACCCAGGAGACGGCCACGCCGTCGACCTCGTCGGCGTCGATCTCGGGGCGCGAGCCGTCGAGCTCGCCCGACGTCAGGTCGGCGAAGGCGGCGACGGGCGAGAGCTTCCACTCGTGCTCGCGGCCGTTGACCGGGGCGAAGTCGTCGACGTTCACCGAGCGGAAGCGCTCGGAGCGGGTCTGGACGGGGACGAACGCCCCGTCGGAGTGCGCGACGAGGCCGTGCTGCTCGGCCGTGGGCATGGCTGTGCTCTGCATTGCGGTGGTCATCCCTTAGCCGACCGATCCTTCCATGCCCATCTCGATGAGCTTGTTGAGTTCCATCGCGTATTCCATCGGCAGCTCGCGCGCGATCGGCTCGATGAACCCGCGCACGATCATGGCCATCGCCTCGTCTTCGGGGATGCCGCGGGCCATGAGGTAGAAGAGCTGCTCCTCCGAGACCTTCGAGACCGTGGCCTCGTGGCCGAGCTGCACGTCGTCGACGCGGATGTCGATCGCCGGGTACGTGTCGGAGCGGGAGATCGTGTCGACCAGCAGCGCGTCGCAGCGCACGGTGTTCGCCGAGTGGTGGGCGTTCGCGTCGACGCGGACCTCGCCGCGGTAGCCGGCGCGGCCGCCGCCGCGTGCGATCGACTTCGAGACGATCGACGACTGCGTGTACGGCGCCATGTGGATCATCTTCGCGCCCGCGTCCTGGTGCTGGCCCGGGCCGGCGAAGGCGACGGAGAGGGTCTCGCCCTTGGCGTGCTCGCCCATGAGGAAGATCGACGGGTACTTCATCGTGACCTTCGAGCCGATGTTGCCGTCGACCCATTCCATGGTGGCGCCCTCGGCGGCCGTGGCGCGCTTCGTGACGAGGTTGTAGACGTTGTTCGACCAGTTCTGGATCGTCGTGTAGCGCACGCGGGCGTTCTTCTTCACGATGATCTCGACGACGGCCGAGTGCAGCGAGTCGCTCTTGTAGATCGGGGCGGTGCAGCCCTCGATGTAGTGCACGTACGAGTCTTCGTCGGCGATGATGAGCGTGCGCTCGAACTGGCCCATGTTCTCGGTGTTGATCCGGAAGTAGGCCTGCAGCGGGATCTCGACGTGGACGCCCTTCGGCACGTAGACGAACGATCCGCCCGACCAGACGGCCGTGTTGAGCGCGGCGAACTTGTTGTCGCCGGCGGGGATGACGGTGCCGAAGTACTCCTCGAAGAACTCGGGGTGCTCGCGCAGGGCCGTGTCGGTGTCCATGAAGATGACGCCCTGGCGCTCGAGCTCTTCGTTGATCTGGTGGTAGACCACCTCGGACTCGTACTGGGCCGCGACGCCGGCGACCAGGCGCTGGCGCTCGGCCTCGGGGATGCCGAGCCGTTCGTAGGTGTTCTTGATGTCCTCGGGCAGGTCCTCCCAGGTCTGGGCCTGCTTCTCGGTCGACCGCACGAAGTACTTGATGTTGTCGAAGTCGATCTCGCTGAGGTCGGCACCCCAGGTGGGCATCGGCTTGCGGTCGAACAGCTGCAGGGCGCGCTGACGCCGCTGGAGCATCCACTCGGGCTCGTCCTTCAGCCGCGAGATGTCGGCGACGACCTCGGGCGACAGGCCGCGGCGGGCGGAGGCTCCCGCGGCATCGGAGTCGGCCCAACCGAACTCGTAATTGCCGAGCCCTTCGAGCTCGGGGCGGTCGATCAGTACGTCCGTCATGCTCTCTCTCTTCTCCTCCCGTCCGACCGGCTATCAGTCCGGCTCACCCCTGCTTGCGAGTCGAGGCTCTCGCCGAGCGGCGGATGATGTGCGGGTGGCTTCAGTGCGAACCTAAGATGGCTGGTGCCTGCGTGCCGCGCTCTCGCGCGCGTCGCGACAGTTGCGCCAACCACTCAAGTCTATAGGGTCGCCGCCGTGTGAGTCCCGGGACTCCCAGCCCCGTCACAGCGCGATCCGGATCAGGAACGACCAGCGTGCCCCGTTCACTCCGCATCTTCGCCTGGGCCTCCTTCGTGTTGAACGTGCTCATCATCGCGACCGGCGGCGCGGTGCGCCTCACGGATTCGGGGCTCGGGTGCAGCGACTGGCCCGTCTGCGTGCCGGGCTCGCTGACGCCGACGCCCGAGCTCGGCATCCACGGCTTCATCGAGTTCGCGAACCGCACGATCAGCGGTCCCCTCCTGATCGCCGCGATCGGCGTGCTCATCCTCGTCTGGCGGCACCGGCGCACGCGGCGCGACCTCTTCGTGCTGGCGGTGCTCGTGCTCGCCCTGGTGATCGTGCAGGCGCTCGTCGGCGCGTTCGTCGTCTGGCAGGAGCTCGCGGCGGCGCTCGTCGGCTTCCATTACACCGTCTCCGTCGTCATCGTCTGCATCGCGGCCGCGTTCCTCACTCGGATGTACGAGCCCGCCGGCGCCCGGGAGCCGGCCGTTCCGAAGCCGTTCATGATCCTCACACACGTCACGAGCCTCGTCCTCGCGGTGACGGTCGTCGTCGGCGTCTTCACGACCGCCGCAGGCCCGCACTCGGGCGATGCGGACGTCATCCGCACGGGCGTCGATGCGAGCCTGCTCGCACATGTGCACGCCTGGCCCGGGTACGCCCTGGGCACCCTCCTCGTGGTCCTCACCGCATGGGCGGCGGCGCGGCGCCTGCGCCCGTTCCGCTGGCTCGTCGCGACGCTGCTCGTCGTCCTCGTGCAGGTCGGCGTGGGGTTGTACCAGGCGCGCAGCGGCCTGCCCCCGGTGGCGGTCGGCATCCACATGGTGCTCGCCTCGCTCGTGGCCGCGTCGTACACCGTCGTGATCCTCCGCCTCAAGCGCCCCGTCACGGGAGGCGCTCCGTCGACCGACACGGCCCCCGCGGAGGCATCCGCGCGCTGAACGCCGCTCGCGCACCTCAGGGGTTCGCGTGCGAATCTCAGGGACCCCGCCCGATGCCGGCCCCTGCGATCGCGCGGATCGTGACTTCCGTCCCTTGGACGGGAAGGACACGATCATGAACATTCGCATGCTCCTCGTCGCCCCGGCCGCCGTCGCGGTGGCCGTGCTGGCGGGATGCGGGATCGGCGAGACCGACGGCGCCGAGGGAACGAGCGCGGTGCACATCCGGACGGGATCGACGGGTGCGTGCAGCGCGCCCCCGTTCATCCGCGAGCAGGCGCCGCGCGGGCTGTGCGACGCCCCGGTCGACGACGACCTCTCGCCGCTCGGCGGGATCCGGGCCCACCGACTCGCCGACTGATCGACGCGCCGCCGCCGTGAGGTCGGCGGCGCGCCGTCACCCTTCGACGCGGTGCACGAGCCGAGCGAGCTCGACCCGGTTCGTCGTACCGGTCTTCGCGAGCAGGTGCGAGACGTGCGTGCTCACCGTCTTCTCGCTGATCATGAGGGAGCGCGCGATCTCGCCGTAGGTTCGACCGACGGCGATGAGCTCGAGGATCTCGCGCTCGCGCGCGGTGAGGCCGGGAACGGGCTGCCGGATCTCCGACCCGCCCCGCGACGGCTCCTCGACCGGGATACGGGCGCGGCGGGCGAGGTCGAGCAGCTCCCGCTCGACGGGCAGCGCCCCCAGGCTCCGGGCGAGCCGGAGCCCGCTCCGGAGCTGGTCGGCCGCGGCACGCCGATCGCGCGACCGACCGAGCAGGGCCTCCGCGGCCCGCCAGCGGGTGTAGGCCTCCTCCCACGGCAGTCGTGCCTCGACGCATGCCTCCACCGCGGCCGACCATGTCGCCGCTTCGTCCCCTCCGCCGCGGGCCCGTCCCTGCTCGGCCGCGTACATCGCGTCGAAGGCGGACATCTGCCGCTCGATGAGCGGCGTGGCGATGCCGATGTCCCGGAGGGCGGCCGGAAACCGCTCCACGAGCGAGTCGAGCTCGGCGAGCACCGGACCGGGGTCCTCGCCCGCATCACGCGCGGCCCGGGAGAGATCGGCGAGCGCACGCGCCGCGAGCGGGAGGAGCCATTCGCACATGGTCGGCCGGACGCCGGGACCGGTCGCGCCGGCCATCGCCGCGTCGAACGCCCCGCGCGGATCCCGTCCTCCGAGGCGGACCTCGGCGCGGACGGCGTCGAACTCGAACGCGAGGAACGCCGACCCGTCGGCGAACAGCTCGTCGGCGCGGAGCAGGTGGTCCCCGGCCTCGCGCTGGCGGCCCTGCAGGGTCGCGAGCCGGGCCGCCGTGAGGCGGGCCGCGACGTCGCCGAGCGGACCGGCGTTCGATCCGAGCGCAATGCGGAGCCGCTCCTCGCACTCGACGCCGCGACCGATGGCGAGCAGGGCGCTCGCCTCGTTCGAGGAGAGCCACGCGACGTAGGCCGGCGGGCCGCCGCGCGCGACGAGCTCGAGCCGCCGCTCGGCCATGCGGTCGGCGAACCACGCCGATGCCCACGTCTCGATGGCGTTGGCCTCCCAGAGCACGGCGTGGACGAACGCCATCCAGTCCTGCGCAGCGAGCGCGGCCTCGACCGCCTCGGTGCCGTACGTGCTCGCGAGCGCCACGTCCTCCGCGAACGTCGCGGCCATCGAGCCGGCGGCGAGGGCGTGCGAAAGCGCGCGCGGGTCGTCCGCGCCGCGGGCCACCGCGATGGCTTCGCGCGCGTGCGCGGCGGCATCGGGCAGTTCGGCCCAGAGCTCGGCGTGGGCGAGTTCGGCGAGTGCGAGTGCGTACTCGCCGCTCGAGGGATCGATCGCCGCGAGACGGACCGCCTCGCGCATTTCGTCGACCTCGATGAAGCCCCGACCCGACATGAACCGGAGGTGCATCCTCCGGACCAGCAGCTCGGCGGTGACGAGGGCTCCGGCCCCGTGAGCGGCCCGGTCGAGCAGCGCCTCGACGGCTTCCAGCTCGTCGAGCGTGGCGCCCGCGGCGGCTGCGAGCTCGCGTTGACGCCGGAGCAGTCCGTCGAGCAGCACCCCATCGTCCGGGCCGTCACGGAGGAGTGCGCAGGCTCTCCGCAGCAGTCGGATCTGCTCGGTCCACGCCCCCGTGCCGTCGAGCGCCTCCACCGCCCGGACGGTCCAGGCGAGCGCGGCCGACCGCTCCCCGGACGCGGTCCGGTGGTCGGCGACGGCGACGATCGTCGCCGCGCGCTCGTCGCCGGGCACCGTCGCTTCGATCGCATCCGCGAAGCGCCGGTGCAGGTCGCGACGCTCGTCCTCCGGCAGCTGCGCCTCGAGCACCTCGGCGTTCAGCGGGTGGTGGAACCAGAACGCCCCGCCGTCGACGTTCTCGATCGTCCCGGCCGCGACGGCCTCGAGCAGCCGCGTGCGAACGAGCGCCACGTCCTCCCCCACGATCGCTGCGAGCTCGTTCGCGTGCATCGCACGACCGGCCACCGCGAGGACCGTCGCGAGCCGTCGCGTCGGGTCTGACAGGCGGAACCACGACTGCAGGACCGCCGAGCTGAGGTCCGGTGGGAACGCGGCCGGCGCGACCCGCGCATCGGGCGAGAGGCCGGCGACCATCAGCCGAGTGAAGTAGGGGTTGCCGCGGGTCCGGCCGTGCACGTCGTCGATCAGCGACTGGTGCGGGACGGCGCCGAGCAGCTCCCGGAGGTGATCGGCGGTGCCCGCCCGGTCCAGCGGCTCGAGCACGAGTTCCGACACCCGCGGCAGCCGGCGCACGTCGGCGAGCCAGCGTCGCAGCGGATGACCGAGGCCGACCTCGCCCGCCCGGAGCGTGACGATCACGCAGAGCCGTCGCTGCACCGGTCCGGCGACGACGTACATGAGCGCGTCCAACGTCGAGCCGTCCGCCCACTGCACGTCGTCGACGACGAGCACGACCGGGCGCTCCCGGCATCGCCGGTCGAGCCAGTCGTCGAGGCGCACGGTGACGTCCCGGGCGTCGTCGAGTGCGGAGAACCCGGGATCCTCGCCGAATCGCTCCCGGCGCAGCGCCGCACGGATCGGCATCAACGGGATGGTCATCGTGGTGAGCGGCAGGCACGCGCCCGCGAGCGTCAGCGCCGCCGACGGCGCCGCGCAGGCACGAGCGACGAGCGCGGTCTTTCCCACGCCGGCGTCTCCTGAGACGACGATCGACTGCGATTCCCCGTCCGCCGCGCGGTCGAGGAGTCGCCGGATGGTTCCGAGTTCGCGTTCCCGGCCCACGAGCACCGGTGCGGACGGCTCGGGCAGCACGGCCACCATCCAAGTCTGGCACCGGATCGCGCGCTGATCTCAGGTTTCCTCGCGCGGATCTCAGGGCTCGGTCCCGATGCGACCGTCGCGGCCGACGTCGAGGCTGGGCGCCGTCGAATCATCGGAAGGGAACGATCATGAACACCGCACGCCGCTTCGCCACCGGGGTCGTCGCCGCCGCCGCAGCGGCACTCCTCTCGGTCTCCGCCGCCGGCATCGCCTCTGCCCGGCCGGACATCGGCCCGATCGCGCCGCCCGGAGTATCCGCCGGGTGCACGCTGGAACGCATCGGAGCCCAGCTCGTCCGCTGCGACGACCTCACCGGCGCCGGCGTTCGGGCCTCCGCCTGGATTCCCGAACAGCCCTGACTCAGAAGGGCAGCAGCGGGTCGACGCCGACCGCGAGGAACAGCAGCGACAGGTAGGCGATCGAGCCGTGGAACACGCGCATCGGCGAGACCTGGACGTGGCGGATCGCGAGGTTGTAGAGGCGGTGGGTCTCGTAGATGAACCACACGCCCGTCACGACCGCCACCGTCGAGTAGACGAGTCCCATGTCGGCGACGGGGATCAGCAGCAGCGAGCAGGCCACCGTCGCCCACGCGTAGAGGATCACCTGGAGGCCGACCTGGGCGCGGCCGCGCACGACGGCGAGCATCGGCACACCGGCCGCCGCGTAGTCGTCCTTGTACTTCATGGACAGCGGCCAGTAGTGCGGCGGCGTCCACAGGAAGATGATCAGGAAGAGGATGAACGGCGCCCAGTCGAGGCTTCCGGTCACCGCCGCCCAGCCGATCAGCACGGGCATGCAGCCCGCGATGCCGCCCCACACGATGTTCTGCGCGGTGCGGCGCTTCAGGATGAGGCTGTAGAAGACGACGTACAGCAGGATCGCCGCGAGCGAGAGCAGCGCCGCGAGCCAGTTCGTGAAGACCCAGAGCCAGACGATGGATGCCGCGCCGAGTGCGTAGGCGAAGACGAGCGCCTCGCGGTCGGTGAGCTCGCCGGTGACGAGCGGGCGCCCCTGCGTGCGCTTCATGACGCGGTCGATGTCGCGGTCGATGTAGCAGTTGAACGCCCCCGCACTGCCGGCGCTCATCGCACCGCCGATGAGGGTCGCGAGCATGAGCCACAGGCTCGGGAGACCCTGCTGCGCGAGGATCATCGTGGGCGCGGTGACGACGAGGAGCAACTCGATCACGCGCGGTTTCGTCAGTGCGAGGTAGGCGGCGAGCTTGCGCCGAACGGTCATCGCCGGTCGGGCGTCACGGGTGTCTACGGCTGCCTGCATCGTTCCTCTTCCGAGGCGCGCGCGCAGGCCGATGCCGGGCGCCGCGCCGCCTCCCCACGATTCTAGGCCATCCGACCGCAGCGCCCCGGATCGGTGCCCGCGAACCTCACATGCACGGGCGTGCCGTGTGAGTCATACCCCGTCATCGCGCGTCACGAACTCCATATACTGAGGATTGCGCGCTTGGCGCTGCGATCCACGATTCCCCCGAGGCATCCCGTTCGGTTCGCACGCCCGGCGGTACCGCGCCGCAACGTCCTCGGCGGGTCGGGGACGAGTTCCCGTCGCCGTCACGAACGGAAGGAACTGCACCTCGTGGCAACTCTGCACTGGGAATCCATCGACGATCGCGCGGTGGACACCGCACGGGTGCTCGCGGCTGACGCCGTCGAGAAGGTCGGCAACGGCCACCCCGGAACGGCGATGAGCCTGGCCCCCGCCGCCTACCTCCTCTTCCAGAAGGTCATGCGCCGCGACCCGGCCGACCACGCCTGGCTCGGCCGCGACCGGTTCATCCTGTCGGCGGGGCATTCGTCGCTCACCCAGTACGTGCAGCTCTATTTCGCCGGCGACGGCCTCGAGCTCGACGACCTGAAGGCGCTGCGCACCTGGGGCTCCAAGACCCCCGGCCACCCCGAGTACGGCCACACCGCCGGCGTCGAGATCACGACGGGCCCGCTCGGTCAGGGCCTCGCCTCCGCGGTCGGGTTCGCCTACGCCGCCCGCTACGAGCGCGGCCTCTTCGACCCCGAGGCGCCCGCGGGCGAGAGCCCCTTCGACCACTTCGTGTACGTCATCGCCGGCGACGGCGACCTGCAGGAGGGCGTGACCAGCGAGGCGTCGAGCCTCGCGGGCCACCAGCAGCTCGGCAACCTCGTGGTCATCTACGACTCGAACCAGATCTCCATCGAGGACGACACGAACATCGCGTTCACCGAGGACGTGGCGAAGCGCTACGAGTCGTACGGCTGGCACGTCCAGACCGTCGACTGGAAGAAGACCGGCGAGTACGTCGAGGACGTCGCAGAGCTCCACCGCGCCGTCGAGGCCGCGAAGGCCGAGCAGGCGAAGCCGTCGATCATCATCCTGAAGACGATCATCGGCTGGCCCTCGCCCGGCAAGCAGAACTCCGGCAAGATCCACGGCTCGGCCCTGGGCGGCGCCGAGCTCGCCGCCACGAAGGAGGTGCTCGGCTTCGACCCCGAGGACAGCTTCGTCGTCGCCGAGGACGTGATCGCGCACACCCGAGCCGCGCGCGAGCGCGGTGCGGCCGCGCGCGCCGAGTGGCAGCAGGCCTTCGACGCCTGGGCCGACGCGAACCCCGAGCGCAAGGCGCTCCTCGATCGCCTCGAAGCCGGCGAGCTGCCCGAGGGCATCGCCGACGCGCTGCCCGTCTTCGAGGGCGGCACCGAGCTGTCGACCCGGGCGGCGTCGGGCAAGGTCATCAACGCCCTCGCCGCCGAGCTCCCCGAGCTCTGGGGCGGATCGGCCGACCTCGCCGAGTCGAACCTGACGACGATCAACGGCGGCGGCTCGTTCGTGCCGACCGAGCACTCGACCCACGAGTGGGCGGGCGACCCGTACGGCCGGGTGCTGCACTTCGGCATCCGCGAGCACGCGATGGGCGCGATCGTGAACGGCATCGTGCTGCACGGCCCGACGCGCGCGTTCGGCGGCACGTTCCTCATCTTCAGCGACTACATGCGCCCGGCCGTGCGCCTCGCCGCGCTCATGCACGTGCCGTCGATCTTCGTCTGGACCCACGACTCGGTCGCGCTCGGCGAGGACGGCCCCACGCACCAGCCGATCGAGCAACTCGCGACGCTCCGCGCGATCCCGGGCCTCGACGTCGTACGACCGGCCGACGCCAACGAGGTCGCCCACGCCTGGCTCGAGATCCTCAAGCGCCGCGGCGGGCCCGCCGGCATCGCCCTGACGCGCCAGAACATCCCCGTGTTCGAGCGTGGCGACGGCGAGGCATCCGGCGAGGTGCTCGCGAGCGCTGCGAACACCGCCAAGGGCGCGTACGTGCTCGCCGACGCCGCGTCGGGCGAGCCCGACGTGATCATCATCGCGACCGGCTCCGAGGTGCAGCTCGCGCTCGCGGCCCGCGAGACGCTCGCCGCCGAGGGCATCGGCGCGCGCGTCGTCTCGGCGCCCAGCCTCGAGTGGTTCGACGAGCAGGATGCCGCCTACCGCGAGTCCGTGCTCCCGAGCGGGGTGACCGCCCGGGTCTCGGTCGAGGCCGGCCTCGCCCTCACGTGGCACCGGTACATCGGCGACCGCGGCCGGGCGGTGTCGATCGAGCACTTCGGTGCGTCCGCCGACTACAAGACCCTGTTCCGCGAGTTCGGCATCACGGCCGAGGCCGTCGTCGCCGCCGCGAAGGAATCGCTCGCGTCGGCCTGACGCGAGCCAGAAGAGGAGACACTCCCATGACCAGCTCCCCCACCGCCGCCCTGTCCGAGGCCGGCGTCAGCATCTGGCTCGACGACCTCTCGCGCGAGCGTCTCGTGACGGGCGACCTCGCCCGCCTCATCGCCGACCGCAACGTCGTCGGCGTGACCACGAACCCGACGATCTTCGCGAACGCGCTCACCGCCGGCAACGGCTACACCGAGCACCTGCACGAGCTCGCCGTGGCCGGCGCCGACGTGAACACCGCCGTCTTCGACATCACGACCGACGACGTCCGCTCCGCGGCCGACGTTCTGCGCCGCGTCTACGACCGCACGGGCGGGGTCGACGGCCGCGTGTCGATCGAGGTCGAGCCGGGCCTGGCCCACGACACGGCGGGCACCGTCGCGCAGGCGAAGGCCCTGTGGGCGAAGGTCGACCGGCCGAACGCGATGATCAAGATCCCGGCGACGGTCGAAGGCCTCGACGCGATCCGCGAGACCATCGGCGCCGGCATCAGCGTCAACGTCACGCTCATCTTCAGCCTCGACCGTCACCGCCAGGTCATCGAGGCGTACCTCGCCGGGCTCGAGCAGGCGAAGGCCGCCGGCCACGACCTGTCGCAGATCCACTCGGTCGCGTCGTTCTTCGTCTCCCGCGTCGACACCGAGATCGACAAGCGCCTCGCCGCCATCGGCACGCCCGAGGCGCTCGCCCTCAAGAGCAAGGCCGGCGTCGCGAACGCGCGACTCGCCTACGAGCTGTTCGAGCAGCAGTTCGCCACCGAGCGGGCGCAGGCGCTCCTCGCGGCAGGGGCGAACCTCCAGCGCCCGCTCTGGGCGTCGACCGGCGTGAAGGACCCGGCGCTGCCCGACACCCTCTACGTGACCGAGCTCGTCGCCCGCGGAGTCGTCAACACCATGCCCGAGAAGACGCTCGAGGCGACCTTCGACCACGCGGTCATCGAGGGCGACACCGTGACCGGCAACTACGCGTCGGCCGGCGACGTGCTCGACGCGCTCGCGTCGGTCGGCGTCGACTACGACGACGTGACGGCGCTCCTCGAGCGCGAGGGCGTCGAGAAGTTCAACGTCTCGTGGGGCGAGCTGCTCGACTCCGTCCGCGCCGCGCTGGAGGCCGCCCGATGAGCTTCCGCATCTCCGTCTCGGGCCCCGCCGCCGACGCCGTCCGCCGCACGGTCCCGACGCTCGTCGCCGACCTCGTCGCGAGCGGCATCACCGCGCAGGACCCGGCCCTGTGGGGGCCGACGGCCGAGGACGAGGCCGGCAAGCGCCTCGGCTGGACCGAGGCCGTCGCGATCTCGCGCCCGCTCGTTCCCCAGATCGAAGCGCTTCGCGAAGAGCTCGAGGCGGCCGGCGTGCGGCACATCGTGCTCGCCGGCATGGGCGGCTCCTCGCTCGCGCCCGAGGTCATCACGCGCACCGCGCGGGTCGACCTCACGGTGCTCGACTCCACCGAGCCGGGGCAGGTCCGTGCCGCGCTCGGCGACCGGCTCGAGGCATCCGCCCTCGTCGTCTCGTCGAAGTCGGGCTCGACGGTCGAGACCGACAGCCAGCGCCGCGCCTACGAGCAGGCATTCCGCGACGCGGGCATCGACCCGGCCGGCCGCATCATCGTGGTCACCGACCCGGGCTCGCCGCTCGACGAGTCGGCCCGCGCGGCCGGCTACCGCGTCTTCAACGCCGACCCGAACGTCGGCGGACGCTACTCGGCGCTCACGGCCTTCGGGCTCGTGCCGTCGGGCCTCGCGGGCGTCGACATCGCCGAGATCCTCGACGAGGCCGAGACCATCGAACTCTCGCTCGCGATCGACTCCGCGGAGAACCCCGGCCTGGTGCTGGGCGCGGCGATCGCCGCGACCGCACCGCTGCGCGACAAGCTCGGCATCGTCGCCGACGGCACCCACATCGTGGGCTTCGCCGACTGGGCCGAGCAGCTCATCGCCGAGTCCACGGGCAAGGAGGGCACCGGCATCCTGCCCGTCGTCCTCGACGCCGAGGCCCCCGAGCTCCGCGAGGCGCTGCCCGACCTGCAGGTCGTGCGCCTCGTCGACGACGCCGGCGACGAGATCTTCTCCGACGACGCCTCGGGCGACATCCGGGTCTCGGGTACGCTCGGCGCGCAGCTGCTCGTGTGGGAGTACGCGACCGCCGTCGCCGGGCGCCTGCTCGGCATCAACCCGTTCGACCAGCCCGACGTCGAGTCTGCGAAGGTCGCCGCGCGCGGCCTGCTCGACGCCCGCCCCGCGCCCGAGCCCGCGGCGTTCGTCACCGACGGCATCGAGGTGCGCGGTACGCCCGAGGTGATCGGCGCGGCCAGCGACCTCGTCTCGGCCATCGATGTGCTGCTCGAGGAGCTGCCGGCGAACGGCTACGTGTCGATCCAGGCGTACGTCGACCGCGTCGCGCACCCCGAGGTCGCGAAGCTGCGCGACCTGATCGCCGCCCGGGCGGCCCGCCCCGTCACGTTCGGCTGGGGACCGCGGTTCCTCCACTCGACCGGCCAGTTCCACAAGGGCGGCCCCGCGGTCGGCGTGTTCCTGCAGCTCACGCAGACCCCGGTCGACGACCTCGCGATCCCCGAGCGTCCGTTCACGTTCGGGCAGCTCATCGCCGCCCAGGCCTCGGGCGACGCGAGCGTGCTCGCCGAGCACGGTCGACCCGTGCTCACGTTGACGCTCACCGATCCGGCCGCGAACCTCGGCCCGCTCATCGACGCCATCGGGTGACCGAACGAAAGGACCCGCACGTGGTTTCGGCAGAGATCTCGGCGCATCACAATCCCCTCCGATCTCCCAAGGACTACCGGCTCAACCGCATCGCGGGGCCGTCGAGCCTCATCATCTTCGGCGTGACGGGCGACCTGTCGCGCAAGAAGCTGATGCCGGCCGTGTACGACCTCGCCAACCGCGGCCTCCTGCCGCCCGGCTTCGCCCTCGTGGGGTTCGCCCGGCGCGACTGGGAGGACGAGGACTTCGCGCAGGTCGTGCACGACTCGGTGAAGCAGTACGCCCGCACCGAATTCCGCGAGGACGTCTGGCAGCAGCTCGCGCGCGGCATCCGCTTCGTCATGGGCACCTTCGACGACGACGCGGCGTTCGACCGGCTGCGCGACGTCGTCGAAACGCTCGACCGCGAGCGCGGCACGATGGGAAACCACGCGTTCTACCTGTCGATCCCGCCGAAGTCGTTCCCGCTCGTGACCGAGCAGCTCAAGCGCTCGGGGCTCACCGAACAGCGCGACGGGCAGTGGCGGCGCGTCGTGATCGAGAAGCCGTTCGGCAGCGACCTCGCGTCGGCACGGGAGCTCAACGACGTCGTGGCGAGCGTGTTCCCGCCCGACTCGGTGTTCCGCATCGATCACTACCTCGGCAAGGAGACGGTGCAGAACATCCTCGCGCTGCGCTTCGCCAACCAGCTGTACGAGCCGATCTGGAACGCGAACTACGTCGACCACGTGCAGATCACGATGGCCGAGGACATCGGCGTCGGCGGCCGGGCCGGCTACTACGACGGCATCGGCGCGGCGCGCGACGTCATCCAGAACCACCTGCTGCAGCTGCTCGCGCTCACCGCGATGGAGGAGCCGATCTCGTTCGACGCCGCCGACCTGCGCGCCGAGAAGGAGAAGATCCTCGCCGCGGTGCGAATTCCCGACGATCTCGCGACGGGCACCGCCAGAGGTCAGTACTCGGGCGGCTGGCAGGGCGGCGAGCAGGTCGTCGGGTTCCTCGACGAGGACGGGATGAACCCCGAGTCGACGACCGAGACATACGCGGCCATGAAGCTCACGATCGGCACCCGCCGCTGGGCGGGCGTGCCGTTCTACCTGCGGGCGGGCAAGCGCCTCGGCCGACGGGTCACCGAGATCGCCGTCGTGTTCAAGCGCGCGCCCCAGCAGCTCTTCGCCGACAGCCAGACCTCCGAGCTCGGCCAGAACGCGCTCGTGATCCGCGTGCAGCCCGACGAGGGCGTGACGATCCGCTTCGGCTCCAAGGTTCCCGGCGCCGGGATGCAGGTTCGCGACGTGACGATGGACTTCGGGTACGGTCACGCGTTCACCGAGGCGAGCCCCGAAGCCTACGAGCGACTGATCCTCGACGTCCTGCTCGGCGACCCTCCCCTCTTCCCCCGTCAGGAGGAGGTCGAGCTCAGCTGGAAGATCCTCGACCCGATCGAGCAGTTCTGGGCGACCCAGGGTCAGCCCGAGCAGTACCGACCCGGCACCTGGGGCCCGAGCTCGGCCGACGAGCTCCTCGCTCGCGACGGACGCACCTGGAGGCGACCATGATCGTCGAACTTCCCGACACGACCACCAGCCAGGTCTCGAAGACCCTCGTGAAGATCCGCGAGGACGGCGGCGTCGTCGCCCTCGGCCGCGTGCTCACCCTCGTCATCTCGACCACCCCCGACGCGGAGGAGGAGGCGATCGAGGCGGCGAACGACGCGTCGCGCGAGCATCCCATGCGCGTCATCGTGGTCTCCATCGCGCCCGGCAGCGCATCGGAGGCGGTCGCGCCCCGACTCGACGCCGAGATCCGGGTGGGCGGCGACGCCGGTGCGAGCGAGGTCATCATCCTCCGGGCGCGTGGCGACGCCGCGCGGTACGAGGAGAGCCTCGTCATGGCGCTGCTGCTGCCCGACGCCCCGGTCGTGACCTGGTGGCCGGGTGCGGCCCCCGAGGTGCCCGGCCGCTCGCCGCTCGGCCGCATCGCGCAGCGACGCATCACGGATGCCTCGACCCAACCCGATCCGCAGGCGGCGCTGCATGCGCTCGCGGCGAGCTACACCCCGGGCGACGCCGACTTCTCGTGGACCCGCCTCACCCTGTGGCGTGCGCAACTCGCCGCCGTGCTCGACCAGCCGCCCTACGAGCCGATCACCGCGGTGCATGTCTCGGGCGCGATCGACTCGCCCTCGACGACGCTGCTCGGCGCCTGGCTGCGCCTGCAGCTCGGCTGCTCGACCTCGGTCGAGCTCACGAGCGCCGACGAGGGCTCGCACGGCATCCACGGCGTGCGGCTCGACCGCCCGAGCGGCCCCATCGAGCTCGTGCGCGACGTGCCCGGCGTGGCCACACTGCGCCAGCCCGACCAGCCGCTGCACGACGTGGCGCTGCCGCGCCGGAGCCTTCGCGACTGCCTCGCCGACGAGCTCCGCCGGCTCGACCCCGACGAGCTGTACGGTGAAGTCATCGCGAAGGGGCTCCGCCTCCTCGCTGACGACGGCGCAGAGGAGATCGCGTGACGAACGAACGGCGGGTGCTCGTGCACCCCGACAAGGCGGCGCTCGCCGGCGCGGTGGCGGCACGATTCATCACCAAGACACTCGACCTGCTCGACGCCCAGCCCCTCGTCCACGTCGTCCTCACCGGGGGGTCGATGGGCGCTGCGGTCCTCGAGGCGGTGGCCGCCTCCCCCGCACGCATGTCGATCGACTGGTCGCGCGTCCACTTCTGGTGGGGCGACGAGCGCTGGGTGCCGACCGGCGACGCCGACCGCAACGACCGCCAGTCGCACGAGGCGCTGCTCGACGACCTCGACCTTCCCGACGACAACCTGCACCCGTTCCCGGCGTCCGACTCGGGCCTGACGCTCGACGAGGCCGCGGTGGAGTACGCGGCCGAGCTCGCCGATCACGCCGCCGAGGGCCTCGCCCACCCGGTCTTCGACATCACGTTCCTCGGCGTCGGTCCCGACGGCCACATCGCCTCGCTGTTCCCGCACCGTTCGGGCATCGAGGTGACCGATCTGACCGTCATCCCCGTTCGCGACTCGCCGAAGCCGCCGCCCGAGCGACTCAGCCTGACCCGACCGGTGCTCAACGCGTCCCAGCGAATCTGGATGGTGCTCGCGGGTGCCGACAAGGCCTCGGCACTCGGCCTGGCCCTCGCGGGCGCGAGCCGCGACGAGGTGCCCGTCGCGGGCATCAAGGGACGGCGCCGCACCGTCTTCTTCGTCGACAAGGATGCTGCCGCCGAGGTGCCCGAAGCACTCATCGCGCGCGAGTACTGACGCGCCGGGGCATCCCGGGATACGACGAGCGGGGCGGGCCATCAGGCCCGCCCCGTTCTCGTCGCCCGGAGGCGGTCAGTCCTTGGGAAGCTGTCCGCGGCGCGCGCGGAGCTGGTTGAGCGCCTCGTCCAGCAGTGCGGCCGCCTCGTCTTCGGTACGGCGTTCCTTCACGTAGGCGAGGTGCGTCTTGTACGGCTCGAGCTTCGACACCGCAGGCGGGTTCTCGCGGTCGCGACCGGCGGGAAGACCGGTCGACGGGCTGTCGATGACGTCGGGGATCTCCTCGTCGGGCAGGTTCGCCGCGAAGTAGCGGACGGTCTCGTTGCCCTGCGCGTCCCAGTAGCTGACCGCGACGCGGTCGGCGTGGAAGCCGCGGTCCTGCTCGCCCATGGGGCCCGCCCCGACGCGGGAGCCGCGAATGGCGCTGTTTCCTGATGCCATTTCTTCTCCTCGTCAGGCGCCGGTCTGGTACTTGGTGATGAGCCCGAGCACCACGATGCACGTGATCCACACGAGGCCGAGCACCACGGTGATGCGGTTCAGGTTGCGCTCCGCGACGCCGGAGGCGCCGAGGCTCGACGTCACGCCGCCGCCGAACATGTCGGACAGACCGCCACCGCGACCCTTGTGCAGGAGGATGAGCAGCGTCAGCAAGAGGCTCGTGAGACCGAGCAGCACCTCGAGCACGACTTGGAGAATCTCCACGGTGAACCTTTCCGGGCACGACGCAGGGGGTCGATGCCGACAATCGAGTATAGCCGGGCGCGGCGCCGAGGGCCGGTGACGCGCACCGGCCCTCGGGAGAAGATCAGGCGCCGACGTGCTTCTTGAACCGCACGATGCTCGAGAACTCGTCGATGTCGAGGCTCGCGCCGCCGACGAGCGCGCCGTCGACGTTCGGCTCGCGCAGGAACGCGGCGATGTTCGCGGCCTTCACCGAACCGCCGTAGAGGATGCGCGTCGAAGCCGCGATCTCGTCACCGGCGATCTCGGCGAGCACTCCGCGAAGGGCTGCGGCGACCTGCTCGGCCTGGGCCGGGGTTGCGGCCTGGCCCGAACCGATCGCCCAGACCGGTTCGTAGGCGACCACGAGCCCCTTCGAGGCGTCGACGCCCTCGAGTGCCGCACGCAGCTGCGCGACCGGCACGGCGCTCGCACCGTGCGCCTCGAGGTCCTCGGCCGTCTCACCGACGCAGAGCACCGGAACGATGCCGTGGCGATGCGCCGCGATGACCTTGGCGTTCACGTCGGCGTCGGTCTCCCCGTGGAGGGTGCGCCGCTCGGAGTGGCCGATGATGACGTACGCGCAGTCGAGCTGCTTGAGGAACGCACCGGAGATCTCGCCCGTGTACGCGCCCGAGTCGTGCTTCGACAGGTCCTGGGCGCCGTAGCCGATCGACAGCGAGTCGGCGGCGACGAGCGTCTGCACGCTGCGCAGGTCGGTGAACGGCGGGAAGACCGCAACCTCCGCGTCGGCGAAGTCGTGCTTCGCGTCGCCGAGCGCCCACGCGAGCTTCTGCACGAAGGCGATCGACTGCAGGTGGTCGAGGTTCATCTTCCAGTTGCCCGCGATGAACGGGGTGCGCTTCACTGCCATCCGAGGACCTCCAGTCCGGGGAGCTTCTTGCCTTCGAGGAACTCGAGGCTCGCGCCCCCGCCCGTCGAGATGTGTCCGAATCGTTCGTCGTCGAAGCCGAGCGCGCGCACGGCCGCGGCCGAGTCGCCCCCGCCGACGACGCTGAGGCCGTCGACCTCGGTGAGCGCCTCGGCGACCGCACGGGTGCCGGCCGCGAACGGGGCGAGCTCGAAGACGCCCATCGGGCCGTTCCAGAAGACGGTCTTCGAGTCGCGCACGAGCTCGGCGAACCGGGCCGCTGTCTCGGGGCCGATGTCGAGCCCGAGACCCGAGGCGCCGAACGGCGTCTCCTCGATGGAGTCGGCCGACGTGATGACGTGCTCGGCGTCGGCCGAGAACGATGCGGCGACGACGACGTCGGTGGGCAGCACGAGTTCGACGCCGCGTTCGGCGGCCTCGGCGAGATAGCCGTTCACCGTGTCGATCTGGTCGGCCTCGAGCAGGCTCGACGCCACCTTGTGGCCCTGGGCGGCGAGGAAGGTGAACAGCATGCCGCCGCCGATGAGCAGCCGGTCGACGCGCGGAAGCAGGTGCGCGATGACCCCGAGCTTGTCGGAGACCTTCGACCCGCCGAGCACGACCGTGTACGGGCGCTCGGGGTTCTCGGTGAGCTGGTCGAGCACGTCGAGCTCGGCCGCGATGAGCAGGCCGGCCGCGCTCGGGCGGAGCTCGGCGAGCTCGTAGACACTCGCCTGCTTGCGGTGCACGACGCCGAATCCATCGGAGACGACGGCATCGGCGAACGCCGCGAGCTCGCCCGCGAAGGCGGTGCGCTCGGCCTCGTTCTTCGACGTCTCCCCCGGGTTGAAGCGCAGGTTCTCGAGCACGAGCACCTCGCCGTCGCCGAGCGAGGCGACCTTCGCCGAGGCATCCTCGCCGACGGTGTCGGTCGCGAACGCGACCGGAGCCTCGAGCAGTTCGCCCAGTCGCGTCGCGACCGGCGCCAGGCTGTACTTCGGATCGGGCGCCCCGTCGGGGCGGCCGAGGTGGGAGACGACGATCACACGGGCGCCCTGCGAACGCAGGGCGTCGATCGTCGGCAACGACGCGCGCACGCGGCCGTCGTCCGTGATGACCCCGTCGTTCAGTGGAACGTTGAGATCGCAGCGGAGGACGACGCGCTTGCCCGCGAGGTCGCCGAGTGTGGAGATGGTTCGCAGGGTCACATTTCTCGCTTTCAGAGCCGGTCGGCCACGTACTCGGTCAGGTCGACGAGGCGGTTGGAGTAACCCCACTCGTTGTCGTACCAGCTCGAGAGCTTCACCTGGTCGCCGATCACGCGGACGAGGCCCGCATCGAAGATCGACGAGTGGGGGTCGGAGACGATGTCGGAGGAGACGAGTTCGTCCTCCGAGTACTTGAGGATGCCCTTGAGTGGGCCCTCGGCGGCGGCCTTGTAGGCGGCCTTGACCTCGTCGACGGTCACCGGGCGCGACGCCGTCACGGTGAGGTCGGTGATCGAACCGGTCGGCACGGGCACGCGGAGCGCGAAGCCGTCGAGCTTGCCGACGAGCTCGGGCAGCACGAGGCCGATCGCCTTGGCGGCGCCTGTCGAGGTCGGCACGATGTTGATGGCGGCGGCGCGGGCGCGACGGAGGTCGCGGTGCGGGCCGTCCTGCAGGTTCTGGTCGGCGGTGTAGGCGTGCACCGTCGTCATCAGCCCGCGCTCGATGCCGAAGGCGTCGTTGAAGACCTTCGCGAGCGGCGCGAGGCAGTTCGTGGTGCACGAGGCGTTCGAGATGATGTGGTGGCGCTCGGGAACGTAGGTGTCCTCGTTCACGCCCATGACGAAGGTCGCGTCCTCGTCGGTGGCGGGCGCCGAGATGAGCACCTTCTTCGCCCCCGCCTGCAGGTGCTTGCGGGCATCGCCGGCCTTCGTGAAGAAGCCCGTGGACTCGATGACGATGTCGACGCCGAGCTCGCCCCACGGCAGGTTCGCGGGGTCGCGCTCCGCGAAGGCGCGGATCGGGGTTCCGTCGACGATGATGTGCTCGTCGTCGTACTCGACGGTCGCGTCGAGCTGCCCCGTGACGGAGTCGAATTTCAGGAGATGGGCGAGGGTCTTGTTGTCGGTGAGGTCATTGACTGCGACGATCTCGAGGTCGGCGCCCTGGGCGAGTGCCGCGCGGAAGTAGTTCCGGCCGATGCGGCCGAAGCCGTTGATGCCGATCTTTACAGACACGGATGTCTCCTGAATGACGAGGCGCACGCGCGCCGTTTCACGGATGGACGGATCGGACGACGGTGTCCCCGGACGGCGCCGGGGACACCATCCGTTTTACGACAGTAGCAGCAGCCCTGAGGTCTTCTCACCAGCTGCGGTGAAGCGCTGCTGGACGTTCTCCCAGTCGACGATCGTCCAGAACGCCTTGACGTAGTCGGCCCGGACGTTCTTGTAGTCGAGGTAGTAGGCGTGCTCCCAGACGTCGAGCATCAACAGCGGCACGAGGCCCGCCGGCAGGTTGCCCTGCTGGTCGAAGAACTGCGCGACGATGAGGCGCTGGCCCAGCGAGTCCCAGGCGAGCACGGCCCAGCCGGAACCCTGGACCCCGAGCGCCGTGGCGGTGAAGTGGGCCTGGAACTTGTCGAACGATCCGAACTGGTCGTCGATCGCCGCGGCGAGTTCGCCGGTGGGCTTGTCGCCGCCGTTCGGCGACAGGTTCGTCCAGAAGATCGAGTGGTTGACGTGGCCGCCGAGGTTGAACGCGAGGTCCTTCTCGAGCTTGTTGACGTTGGCGAGGTTGCCCGAGTCGCGCGCCTCGGCGAGCTGCGCGAGCGCGGTGTTCGCACCGGTCACGTACGCCTGGTGGTGCTTCGAGTGGTGGAGCTCCATGATCGTGCCGCTGATCGCCGGCTCGAGTGCCGAGTAGTCGTAGGCGAGATCGGGGAGGGTGTAGTCAGCCATTGCTTCTCCTTGTCAGAGCGCCCGGGCGCCCGGGCGTCTCCCCCGGGTCTCCACGGCCGCTCTCCCGAGTCTATGCCCGACCCCGAGGCCCGCACCGGGCCATGTCATGCTGGGCAACGGCCAGTGGGATGCCTCGGCTCGGAGCTCGTCGGGGCCGCCGGGCACGACCGGCACCGCCTCGCCCCGGTGCCGTCAGACCTCGTCGAGGTCGGCAGGCAGGCTCGCCTCGGTGCCGGGGACACCGAGATCGGCGGCGCGCTTGTCGGCCATGGCGAGCAGCCGGCGGATGCGTCCGGCGACGGCGTCCTTCGTCATCGGCGGGTCGGCGTGGTGGCCGAGCTCGTCGAGGCTCGCGTCGCGGTGGGCCAGGCGCAGCTCGCCGGCGTACCGCAGGTGCTCGGGGATGTCGTCGCCGAGCAGTTCCATCGCCCGCTCGACGCGCGCGCACGCCGCGACCGCCGCCTGGGCCGACCGACGCAGGTTCGCGTCGTCGAAGTTGACGAGCCGGTTCGCCGTGGCGCGCACCTCGCGGCGCTGGCGCAGTTCCTCCCAGTTTCGCACCGTGCCGGTGGCACCCATCGCCGAGAGCATGGCGCTGATCGCCTCACCGTCACGGATGACCACCCGGTGCACGCCCCGGACCTCGCGCGCCTTGGCCGAGATGCCGAGCCGGCCTGCCGCCCCGACGAGCGCCATCGCGGTCTCGTTGCCGGGGCAGGTCACTTCGAGCGCGGCCGAACGGCCGGGATCGGTCAGGCTGCCCTGCGCGAGGAACGCCCCGCGCCAGACGGCCGCGATCTCGTCGCGGGAGCCGGTCGTGAGCTTGTTCGGCAGGCCTCGCACCTGACGTCGGCGCGCGTCCAGGAGGCCGGTCTGGCGGGCGAGGGTCTCGCCGCCGTCGAGCACGCGGATGAGGTACTGGTTGGTGCGCCGGACCCCCGACGGCGAGATCACCGAGACATCCGGCCGAACGCCGTAGATCTCGCCGAGGTCGCGCGTCACGCGCTTGGCGACCGTCTTCGAGTCGAGCTCGGCCTCGATCGCGATGCGGTTCTGGATGATGTGGAGTCCGCCGGCGAAACGCAGCACGGAGGCGAGCTCGGCGACGCGCACGCTCGTCTTGGAGACCTCGACGCGGGCGAGCTCCTCTTTCACATCAGCGGTCAGTGGCACGTGGTGTTCCTATCTTCCTTGCGTGGCCCGGCGTCATTCGCGACCGAGGTCGCGATGCTTGACGCTCACGACGACACCGGGCATCTTCGCGACGCGCTCGCTCAGCTCTCGGACCATGGTCACCGAGCGGTGCTTGCCGCCCGTGCAACCGATCGCGATCGTCGCGTGCCGCTTGTTCTCTCGTTGGTAGCCGGCGAGCACCGGTTCGAGCGCCGTGGCATAGGCGTCGATGAACTCCATCGCGCCCGGCTGGCCGAGCACGAAATCGCGCACCGGGGCGTCTTCGCCCGTGAGGTGGCGGAGCTCGGGGTTCCAGAACGGATTGGGGAGGAAGCGGGCGTCGGCGATGAGGTCGGCATCGGTCGGGGCGCCGTACTTGAATCCGAAGCTCTGCATCGTGACGCGGAGGCCCGCGTGGTCGGCATCGGCGAACGTCTCGGTGATGAGGTTCGCGAGCTGGTGGATGTTGAGGTCGGACGTGTCGACGACGAAGTCGCTCGCCTCGCGAAGGGTCGCGAGCCGCACGCGCTCGGCGCCGATGCCGTCGAGGAGGGTGCCGTTGCCCTGCAGCGGGTGCGGCCGGCGCACCGCCTCGAACCGGCGCACGAGCACGGCGTCGTTCGCGTCGAGGAAGACGACGCGGACGTTGACGCCCGTGCGGAGGGCTTGGATGATGTCCTGGAGTTCGGCGAAGAAGTCGCGCCCGCGGATGTCGACGACGGCGGCGATGCGCGGCAGCGAGGTGCCGGCGCGCTCGACCAGCTCGACGAGCGGGCGCAGCATCTGCGGCGGCAGGTTGTCGACGACGTACCAGCCCAGGTCTTCGAGCGCATTGCCGACGGTCGACCGGCCGGCGCCGGACATCCCCGTGACGATGAGCATCTCCTGCCGCTCGGGCTCCCCCGCCGCCATTCCGGCCCCCTTCTCGTACCGACACACCAGCCTAGCGGGGTGACGGCGCGACGGGGACTCGACCCGGCCCCCGTCGCCGCCCGCGGCCGCCCTCGGGCCGCGCACCTAGCGCGGTGCGGGCGCGGAATCGGCGTGCAACTGCGCATGCACCGTGGCCGCGAGCGTCGGCCCGATGCCTTTCACCTCGGCGATCGCCGCCTCGTCGGCGGCACGCAGCCGGGCGACCGAGCCGAAGTGCCGCAGCAGCTCCTTCACCCGGGCGGGGCCGAGGCCGGGGATGTCGGCGAGCACCGTGCCGATGTCGCGCTTGCGACGCTGGCGCTGGTGCGTGATGGCGAAGCGGTGCGCCTCGTCGCGGACCCGCTGGAACAGGAAGAGCGCGTCGCTGTTGCGCGGCAGGATGACCGGGAAGTCGCCGTCCGGCGTCCAGATCTCCTCCAGTCGCTTCGCGATGCCGCACAGGTAGACGCCCTGCACACCCGACTCGCGCAACGCGCGCTCGGCGGCCGCGACCTGCGGCTGGCCGCCGTCGACGACGAGCAGGTTGGGGGCGTAGGCGAACTTCTTGCGCTTCTCGGGCACGACGGGCGTGCCGGGTTCGTCGCCCGAGCCGCCGCCCCCGGTGACGTCCTCGGCCCCGTCGTCGGCCGGTGCGAGATAGGCGAGCCGGCGCGTGAGCACCTGGTGGATCGAGTCGGTGTCGTCGCTCGACTGGGGGATCGTGAACCGGCGGTACTCGTCTTTGCGCGGCAGGCCGTCCTCGAAGACCACCATGGATGCCACGATGTTGGTGCCGCTCAGGTGCGACACGTCGTAGCACTCGATGCGGAGCGGCGCGTCGGCCATGCCGAGCGCTTCCTGGATGTCTTCGAGCGCTCGTGAGCGCGTCGTGAAGTCGGCGCTACGACGGGTCTTGTAGAGCATGAGCGTCTGCCGCGCGTTCTGCGTCGCCGTGGCGAGGAGCGAAGCCTTGTCGCCGCGCTGGGCGACCCGGAGCCGCACCTTGCGACCCGCCTCACCGCCGAGCCAGTCTTCGAGCGCCGTCGCGTCGTCGGGGAGCTCGGGCACGACGACCTCGGCGGGCGGGGTGAGCCCGTCGGCGTAGGCGTTCTGCACGATCGAGTCCACGAGGTCGCCGAGCGGCACGTCGAGCTCCTTGTCGACCGTCCACGAGTGCACGCCGCGCACGCGACCGCCCCGGACGATGAACAGCTGCACCGCGGCCGCGAGTTCGTCGTGGTCGACCCCGAAGACGTCGAGGTCGACCTTGTCGCCCAGCACCACCGCGCTCTTCTCGAAGAAGGCGTTCGCCGCCTGGAGCCGGTCGCGGTAGCGCGCCGCCGCCTCGTACTCCTGCGCCGCGGCTGCGGCCTGCATGCGGTCGGTGAGCTCGCCGATGATGCGGCGATCCTGGTTCTGCATGAATCCCACGAAGCGATCGACGTTCTCGCGGTGCTCCTCGATCGTGACGAGGCCCGAGCACGGCCCGAAGCATCGACCGATCTGCCCGGCGAAGCACGGCTTGCCGCTCGCCATCGCCCGTCGGTAGTCGCTGTCTTTGCACGTGCGGATCGGGAAGAGCTTCAAGAGGATCTCGAGCGTCTCGTTGATCGCCCACACCTTCGGGTACGGGCCGAAGTAGCGCGCGCCGCGGATCCTCCGGTTCCGCGTGACGAAGGCGCGCGGCGCCTCGTCGGCCATCGTCACGGCGAGGTACGGGTACGACTTGTCGTCCTTGAAGCGGACGTTGAACGGCGGGTGGAACTCGTTGATCCACGTGATCTCGAGCTGCAGCGCCTCGACCTCGCTTCCGACGACGGTCCACTCGACCGACGACGCGCTCGTGACCATCCGCCGGGTGCGCTCGTGGAGGCTGCGGAGCGGTGCGAAGTAGTTCGAGAGCCGTGCGCGGAGGTTCTTCGCCTTGCCGACGTACAGCACCCGCCGCTCGGCGTCGCGGAAGCGGTAGACGCCCGGGCTGGTCGGGATCTCCCCCGACTTGGGGCGGTATGGAACGGAGTCGGTGCTCGGCCGGGCGCTCGCCATCGGTTCAGCTGGCGACGTCGGCGCGGTCGGAAGCCGCGTCGAAGATCTCGCGGAGGAAGTAGCCGGTGTGGCTCTCGGCGACCGTCGCGACGTGCTCGGGAGTACCGGTCGCCACGATCTGGCCGCCGCCCGAGCCGCCCTCGGGACCGAGGTCGATGATCCAGTCGGCCGACTTGATCACGTCGAGCGAATGCTCGATCACGATCACCGTGTTGCCCTTGTCGACGAGCTTGCCGAGCACCCGGAGGAGCTTCTGCACGTCTTCGAAGTGGAGGCCCGTCGTCGGCTCGTCGAGCACGTACACGCTGCGTCCGTTCGACCGTCGCTGCAGCTCGGTCGCGAGCTTGACGCGCTGGGCCTCGCCGCCCGAAAGCGTCGTCGCGCTCTGGCCCAGCTGCACGTAGCCGAGTCCGACGTCGACGAGCGTCTTGAGGTAGCGGTGGATGGCCGAGATCGGCTCGAAGAACTCGGCCGCCTCGGAGATCGGCATCTCGAGCACCTCGGCGATGTTCTTGCCCTTGTAGTGCACCTGCAGGGTCTCGCGGTTGTACCGCTTGCCGCCGCAGACCTCGCACGCGACGTAGACGTCGGGCAGGAAGTTCATCTCGATCTTGATCGTGCCGTCGCCCGAGCACGCCTCGCAGCGCCCGCCCTTGACGTTGAAGCTGAAGCGACCGGGCAGGTAGCCGCGAGCCTTCGCCTCGGTCGTCTCGGAGAACAGCGTGCGGATGCGATCGAACACGCCGGTGTACGTCGCGGGGTTCGACCGCGGCGTGCGGCCGATCGGCGCCTGGTCGACGTGCACGACCTTGTCGAGCTGTTCGAGCCCCGTGACCCGGCGGTGCTTGCCCGGCACCTTCCGGGCACCGTTGAGCTTGTTCGCGAGCACCCGGTACAGGATGTCGTTGACGAGCGACGACTTGCCGGAGCCGCTCACGCCGGTGACGGCCGTGAACGTGCCGAGCGGGAACTCCACGTCGACCCCGCGGAGGTTGTTCGCCGCGGCGCCCTGCACCGAGATCATGCGCTCCCGGTCGATCGGCCGGCGCCGCGCGGGGATCGCGATCTCCTTGCGACCGGACAGGTAGTCGCCCGTGAGGGAACGCGTGTTCTTCAGCAGGTCGTCGTAGCTGCCCGAGTGCACCACGGTGCCGCCGTTGACCCCCGCGCCCGGGCCGATGTCGACGATCCAGTCGGCGGTGCGAATGGTGTCTTCGTCGTGCTCGACCACGATGAGCGTGTTGCCCAGGTCGCGCAGCGCCACGAGCGTGTCGATGAGTCGCCGGTTGTCGCGCTGGTGCAGTCCGATGCTCGGCTCGTCGAGCACGTAGAGGACGCCCGTCAGCCCGGAGCCGATCTGCGTCGCCAGGCGGATGCGCTGCGCCTCGCCGCCCGACAGGGTGCCTGCGGCCCGCGCGAGGTCGAGATAGCTGAGCCCGACGCGGATCAGGAAGTCGAGCCGGAGCTTGATCTCGCGCAGCACCTGTGCACCGATCGCCTGCTCGCGATCGGTGAGTTCGAGCCGGTCCATGAACGCGCGGGCGTCGGTGAGGCTCAAGAGGCCCACGTCCGCGATGCTGTGGTCGTGGATGAGCACCGACAGCACCTCGGGCTTCAGCCGCTTGCCGTCGCACACCGGGCACGGCACCTCGCGGAGGTACTCGGCCCAGCGCGCCCGCTGCACATCGGTCTCGGCCTGCAGGTATTGCCGCTCGATGTAGGGCACGACGCCCTCGAACCCCGAGGTGTAGCTCATCTCGCGGCCGTACCGGTTGCGCCAGCGCACCTTGACCTCGAAGTTCTGCCCGCGCAGCACGGCCTGCCGCGCCTCGTCGGGCAGCTCTGCCCAGGGGGTGTCGAGCGAGAACCCGAGGTCGCGCGCGAGCCCGTCGAGCAGCTTCTCGTAGTAGTTGTAGAGGCTCTTCCCCTGCGAGGTCCACGGGAGGATCACACCGTCGGCGATCGAGAGCGCGGGGTCGCCGAGCAGCAGTTCCTCGTCGACCGACATGCGGGTGCCGAGGCCCGAGCATTCGGGACACGCCCCGAACGGCGCGTTGAACGAGAACGTGCGCGGCTCGATCTCGGTCAGCTGGATCGGGTGCTGGTTCGGGCATGAGAGCTTCTCGGAGAAGGTGTGCCAGGCGTCGGGCCCGTCTTCGTCGACGAAGTTGACCTGCACGAGCCCATCGGTGAGCCGCAACGCCGTCTCGAGCGAATCGGTGAGCCGGCCCAGCACGTCGGGACCGGCGACGAGCCGGTCGACGACGACCGAGATGTCGTGCTTGACCTGCTTCTTGAGCTTGGGCGGCTCGTCCAGCCGGATGAGTTCGCCGTCGACGACGGCCCGTGAGTACCCCTGCGCCGCCAGCTCGCGGAAGAGGTCGACGAACTCGCCCTTCTTCTTCGACACGACCGGGCTGAGCACCTGGAAGCGAGTACCCGCTTCCAGCTCCATCAAGCGGTCAGCGATCTGCTGCACCGTCTGGCGCTGGATCTTCTCCCCGCAGACCGGGCAGTGCGGGACCCCGATGCGCGCCCACAGCAGGCGCATGTAGTCGTAGATCTCGGTGATCGTGCCGACCGTCGACCGGGGGTTGCGGTTCGTCGACTTCTGGTCGATCGAGACGGCGGGACTCAGCCCCTCGATGAAGTCGACGTCGGGTCGGTCGACCTGACCGAGGAACTGGCGGGCGTACGCGGACAACGACTCGACGTACCGTCGCTGGCCCTCGGCGAAGATCGTGTCGAAGGCGAGCGAGGACTTGCCCGAGCCCGACAGGCCCGTGAACACGACCATCGCATCGCGCGGGAGCTCGACGTCGACGTTGTGCAGGTTGTGCACGCGGGCACCGCGGACACTCAGGCGCGAATGGGCATCGAGACGTGAAACTGGCACCCTTCGAGTCTAGAGAGGACCACCGACACCGCCGCCCGGATGGGTCCGCTGTGGGCGAACACATGTTCGAACACGGCGGATGTTCGGCGATGCTGCGGCTCCCGCTCCCCCGGTCGCCGCGCCTCAGCCGAGGTGGCCGGCCTTCTCCATCTGCCGCAGCTCGCGCTTGAGCTCGGACACCTCGTCGCGGAGGCGCGCTGCGAGCTCGAACTTGAGTTCGCCGGCCGCTTCGAGCATCTGGTCGTTGAGGTCGCGGATGAGGTCTTCGAGGTCGTTCGCGCCCTCGGCCGCGATGCCCTCGGTGCGGAGGTTGGGAACCGGCGACTTCTTGCGGCCGTCGCGACCCGCCAGGAGCGCGGCGGTGTCGGCCTCTTCGCGGGCGAGCACCTCGGTGATGTCGGCGATGCGCTTTCGCAGCGGCTGCGGGTCGATGCCGTTGACGCGGTTGTACTCGAGCTGCTTGTCGCGCCGGCGCGTGGTCTCGTCGATCGCCAGCTTCATCGAGTCGGTGAGGACGTCGGCGTACATGTGCACCTCGCCCGACACGTTGCGCGCTGCGCGCCCGATCGTCTGGATGAGCGAGGTCGACGACCGCAGGAACCCCTCTTTGTCGGCGTCGAGGATCGCGACGAGCGACACCTCGGGCAGGTCGAGGCCCTCGCGCAGCAGGTTGATGCCGACGAGCACGTCGTACACGCCCGCGCGCAGTTCGGTGAGCAGTTCGACGCGTCGGAGCGTGTCGACGTCGGAGTGGAGGTAGCGCACGCGGACGCCGGCCTCGGTGAGGAAGTCGGTCAGCTCCTCGGCCATCTTCTTCGTGAGGGTGGTGACGAGCACGCGCTCATCGCGCTCGGCGCGCTTGCGGATCTCCTCCAGCAGGTCGTCGATCTGCCCCTTCGACGGCTTGACCACGATCTGCGGGTCGACGAGGCCGGTCGGGCGGATGATCTGCTCGACGACGCCGTCGGCGATGCCCATCTCGTAGCGGCCCGGGGTCGCCGACAGGTAGACCGTCTGGCCCACCCTTGCCTTGAACTCGTCCCACTTGAGCGGGCGGTTGTCGAGCGCGCTCGGCAGCCGGAACCCGTGCTCGACGAGGGTGCGCTTGCGCGACGAGTCGCCCTCGTACATCGCGCCGATCTGCGGCACCGTCACGTGCGACTCGTCGATCACCACGAGGAAGTCGTCGGCGAAGTAGTCGAGCAGGCAGTGCGGCGCCTCGCCGGGCGCTCGGCCGTCGATGTGTCGCGAATAGTTCTCGATGCCCGAGCAAAAGCCGATCTGCTCCATCATCTCGAGGTCGAACGTCGTGCGCATGCGCAGCCGCTGCGCCTCGAGCAGCTTGCCCTCCCGCTCCAGTTCGGCGAGGCGCTCGTCGAGCTCGTCGCGGATGGTGCCGATGGCGCGCTGCATGACGTCGGTCGAGGCGACGTAGTGCGAGCCGGGGAAGACGGGCACGGCGTCGAGCTTGGCCACCACCTGGCCCGTGAGCGGATGCAGGCTGTAGAGCGCCTCGATCTCGTCGCCGAACATCTCGATGCGGATCGCGAGCTCTTCGTAGATCGGGATGATCTCGATGGTGTCGCCGCGTACCCGGAAGTTGCCTCGGGAGAAGTCGACGTCGTTGCGCTGGTACTGCATGGAGACGAACTTGCGGATGAGCCAGTCGCGGTCGACCCGCTGGCCGACCTGCAGCGGCATCATCGCCCCGAGGTACTCCTCGGGCGTGCCGAGGCCGTAGATGCACGACACGGTCGACACCACCACGACGTCGCGGCGGCTCAGCAGCGAGTTCGTCGTCGAGTGGCGGAGCCGCTCGACCTCGGCGTTGATCGAGCTGTCCTTCTCGATGAAGGTGTCGGTCTGCGGGACGTAGGCCTCGGGCTGGTAGTAGTCGTAGTACGAGACGAAGTACTCGACGGCGTTGTTCGGCAGCAGTTCGCGGAACTCGGTCGCGAGCTGCGCCGCGAGCGTCTTGTTGTGCGCGAGCACGAGCGTGGGCCGCTGCACCTGCTCGATGAGCCAGGCGGTGGTCGCCGACTTGCCCGTACCGGTCGCGCCGAGCAGCACGACGTCGGTCTCGCCCGCGTTGATACGACCGGCGAGCTCGGCGATCGCCTGCGGTTGGTCACCGCTCGGACGGTACTCGCTGACGACCTCGAAGGGACGGACTGAGCGCGTGGCCTGCATGCTCCAAGTCTAGGAGCGGCCTCCGACATCACGTCCGGAACGCTCGTCGACGATCCGCGCCCACAGTGCGTCGGCCTGGCTCATCGTGTGGGCGAGCGAGCCGTCGGTGTCGATGACCACGTCGGCGATCTCGAGCCGGCGGGTGTTGTCGACCTGGGCGTCGACGCGCGCCTCGGCCTGCATCAGGTCGAACCCGCGCTCCTCCACCAGGCGCTTCACCTGGGTGCGACGCGGCGCATTCGTCACCACGATGAGGTCGAACGGGTGGTCGACGGATGCCTCGACGAGCAGCGGCACGTCGTACACGACGACGGCGTCGGGGTCTTCGGCCTCGGCGCGCTCGATGAGGCGTGACGAGAGTTCGCGCACGGCCGGGTGCACGATGCCGTTCAGGCGCGCCCGTGCGGCGTCGTCGTTGAAGACGACCTCCCCGAGCTTCGCGCGGTCGAGCGATCCGTCGGGCCGCAGCACGCCCTCGCCGAACTCCGCGACGACCGCCGCCAGCCCGGGCGTTCCCGGTTCTACGACGCGCCGCGCGAGGTCATCGGCGTCGATATGCACCGCGCCGTGTTCGTACAGTCTGCGCGCGACGGTCGATTTCCCCGAGGCGATCCCGCCAGTGAGCCCGATCAGATACACGTGACCACTCTAACCGTGCGACACTCGACTCGACCGACGATGGGACGCGGATGCTCGAACTGCTGACCGGCACGGGCCTCGCGCTCGCGGCCGGGCTCAACGCCTGGATCCCGCTCGTCGTGCTCGGCGCGCTCGACCGGTTCACCGGCCTCGTCGAGCTGCCGCCGGCCTGGGCCTGGCTCTCGAACGAGTGGGTGCTGCTCGTGCTCGTCGCGCTCCTCGCGGTCGAGTTCATCGCCGACAAGGTTCCGGGGCTCGACTCCGTGAACGACATCGTGCAGACCGTGGTGCGCCCCACGGCGGGCGGGATCGTGTTCGGAACCGGGATCGACGCGACGACCGCCGTCGTGACCGACCCCGAATCGTTCTTCACCACGAACGCCTGGGTTCCCGTCGCGATCGGCGCCGGCCTGGCACTCCTCGTGCACCTCGTGAAGGCGGCGGCGCGTCCGGTCGTGAATGCGACGACCTTCGGATTCGGCGGACCCGCCGTCAGCGCCGCCGAGGATGCCGGGAGCTTCGCGCTCGCGTTCGCGGCCGTGCTCGCACCGGTGCTCGTCGTGTTCGGCATCGTGGCGCTCGTGGTCGGACTCGTGTTCGTCGTCCGGCGCCGGCGTGCCCGGCGAGCGGCCGCCTCGAGGCATCCGGTCTCTTCGCCCTGAGCCGTCGCCGGAGCCTCCCGGTCCGGGCTCCGAGACCAGCGGCGAGGCATCCCGGCGCCCTGGAACGGCCGAAGGCCGGTTCCCGAGGGAACCGGCCTTCAGTCGTGTCGCAGGTGCGATCAGTTGTTGCTCGAGAGCTTCTCGCGGAGCGCCGCGAGCGAAGCGTCGTCGGCGAGGGTGCCGCCGGCCGAGGAGTCGCTCGAGTACGAAGCACCGGCGCCCGAGAACGAGTCGTCGGCAGCCTGGGCGGCGAGCGAAGCAGCGACCTGCTTCTTGTGCGCCTCCCAGCGAGCCTGAGCGGCAGCGTAGTCCTGCTCCCACTTCTCGCGCTGGGCCTCGAAGCCCTCGCGCCACTCGTTGGTCTCGGGGTCGAAGCCCTCGGGGTACTTGTAGTTGCCCTGCTCGTCGTACTCGGTGAGCATGCCGTAGAGCGCCGGGTCGAACTCGGTGCCCTCGGGGTCGACGCCCTCGTTCGCCTGCTTCAGCGAGAGCGAGATGCGGCGACGCTCGAGGTCGATGTCGATGACCTTGACGAAGACCTCTTCGCCGACCGACACGACCTGCTCGGCGAGCTCGACGTGCTTGCCCGACAGCTCCGAGATGTGCACGAGGCCCTCGATGCCGTCGGCCACGCGGACGAACGCACCGAACGGCACGAGCTTCGTGACCTTGCCCGGTGCGACCTGGCCGATCGCGTGGGTCCGGGCGAAGACCTGCCACGGGTCCTCCTGCGTCGCCTTGAGAGACAGCGAGACGCGCTCGCGGTCGAGCTCGACGGAGAGCACCTCGACGGTGACCTCCTGGCCGACCTCGACGACCTCGCTGGCGTGCTCGATGTGCTTCCACGACAGCTCGGAGACGTGGACGAGACCGTCGACGCCGCCGAGGTCGACGAACGCACCGAAGTTGACGATCGACGAGATGACACCCTTGCGGATCTGGCCCGGGTGCAGGTTCGCGAGGAACGTCGAGCGCGACTCGGACTGCGTCTGCTCGAGGAGCGCGCGGCGCGAGAGCACGACGTTGTTGCGGTTCTTGTCGAGCTCGAGGATCTTCGCCTCGATCTCCTGGCCGAGGTACGGCGTGAGGTCGCGCACGCGGCGGAGCTCGATGAGCGACGCCGGGAGGAAGCCGCGGAGGCCGATGTCGACGATCAGGCCGCCCTTGACGACCTCGATGACCGAACCGGTCACGACGCCGTCGGCCTCCTTGATCTTCTCCACGTCGCCCCACGCGCGCTCGTACTGCGCACGCTTCTTCGACAGGATGAGGCGGCCTTCCTTGTCCTCCTTCTGGAGAACCAGGGCCTCGACGGTGTCGCCGACGCCGACGACCTCGCTGGGGTCGACGTCGTGCTTGATGGAAAGCTCGCGCGAGGGGATGACGCCCTCGGTCTTGTAGCCGACGTCGAGGAGGACCTCGTCGCGGTCGATCTTCACGACGGTGCCCTCGATGAGGTCGCCGTCGTTGAAGAACTTCAGAGTCTTCTCGACCGCGGCGAGGAAATCGTCAGCAGATCCGATGTCGTTGATCGCGACCTGCTTGGGCGCCTTGGTCGTTGCGGTTGTCATGTAGTGAATGCTCCGTAAAGGACAATATCGAGCCCATCGCGCGGTAGAGCGTTGTGTGTTTCCGCGATGGGCATGCGGACAGGGATGTCACACGAGTGACGCTCCATCCTAACGGAACCGCTCCGTTCGCGGCAACCGCACGCTTTCGCCGGCCTTCCGCCCCACCCTGCCCGCCCGGCTCAGCCGAGCAGCGCCGACTTCAGCGTGTCCAGCCCGACGCCGCCGAGGCCGAGCGCCCGCCGGTGGAACTCGCGGATGTCGAAGGCGGCGCCCTCCCGGCGGGCGACCTCGTCGCGCAGCTGCTCCCAGATGCGCTGGCCGACCTTGTACGATGGGGCCTGGCCCGGCCAGCCGAGATAGCGGTGCACCTCGAAGCGCACGAAGCCCTCGTTCATGTTGACGTTGCGCCCCAGGAACTCGAACGCGTAGTCGCCCGTCCAGACTCCCTGCCCGTCGGGGCGCTGCTTGCCCAGGTGCACCCCGATGTCGAGAACGACGCGGGCGGCGCGCATTCGCTGTCCGTCGAGCATGCCGAGGCGGTCGGCCGGGTCGTCGAGGTAGCCGAGGCCCTCCATGAGCCGCTCGGCGTAGAGCGCCCAGCCCTCGGCGTGGCCCGACGTGCCGGCGAGCTGGCGGCGCCAGGTGTTGAGCTGCCCGCGGTTCACCACCGCCTGGCCGATCTGCAGGTGGTGACCGGGAACGCCCTCGTGGTACACGGTCGTGAGCTCGCGCCAGGTGTCGAACTCGGTGACGCCCTCGGGCACCGACCACCACATGCGCCCGGGCCGCGTGAAGTCGTCGCTCGGGCCCGTGTAGTAGATGCCGCCCTCCTGCGTGGGGGCGATCATGCACTCGAGGGTGCGGATCTCCGCGGGGATGTCGAACTGGGTGCCCGCGAGCTCGGCGACAGCGCGATCGCTCGTCTCCTGCATCCACCGCTGGAGCGCGTCGGTGCCGTGCAGCTTGCGGCTCGGGTCGCCGTCGAGATGCGCGATGGCCTCGGCGACGGATGCCCCGGGCTTGATCTCGTTCGCGATCGATTCCTGCTCGGCGACCATGCGCGCGAGCTCTTCGATACCCCACTCGTAGGTCTCGTCGAGGTCGATGACCGCCCCGAGGAAGCGACGCGACTCGAGCGCGTAGATCTCGCGGCCGACGGCGTCGACCGCAGCCGCGACGGGCGCGAGCTCGGACTCGAGGAACTCGGCGAGCCGGCCGTACGCCTCGCTCGCCGTGCCGGCGCCCGACTCGAGGTCGCGCCGGAGCGACGCCGGCAGGTCGGACTCCCCCGCCTTGGCACCGGCCGCGAACGTCGCGAAGAAGCCGTCGGCCTTCGCGATGCGACGCGCCTGGGCCGCCACCTCGTGCACCTGGCGCACGGCTGGCACGGTACCCGCGGCGATGCCGGCGCGGAGCGTCGCGACGTACCCGTCGAGCGCGCCGGGCACGGCAGCCAGCCGGGTGGCGATGCGCGACCAGTCGTCGACGTCGGCCGTCGGCATGAGGTCGAACACGTCGCGGATCTCCTGCGCCGGGCTCGCGATCACGTTGAGGTCGCGCAGGTGGAGGCCGGCCTCGTGCCGCTCGAGGTCGAGTTCGAGCTGCGAACCGAGGTCGGCGACCGTGATGCGGTCGACCTCGTCGGCCGCCGTGGCCGCGCGAAGCGCAGCCGCGGTGTCGCGGATCGCCGCAATGCGCTGCTCGTGCCCCGCCGGCGAGTAGTCGGCGAGGCGGTCGTCGTGGCTCGTACGCCCGATGTACGTGCCGATGCTCGGGTCGAGGTCGACGAGGGTGTCGACCCAGCCTTCGGCGATGCGGTCGACGTCGGTCGGGGTGCGCTCACTCGATGCCATCCCTCGAACCTAGGACAGCCACCCCGCCCGTGTCGACGTCGAGGATCCCTCGACCGGGCGACCCGCCTAGTGGGCCGCGTCCTCCCAGTTCCGACCACGGCCGACCTGCACGTCGAGCGGCACCTGGAGCTCGGCCGCGTTCGCCATCTTGTCTCGGACGACGGCCTCGAGGGCCTCGGACTCACCGGCTGCGACCTCGAAGATGAGCTCGTCGTGCACGGTGAGCAGCATGCGGCTGGCGAGCCCCTGCGCCTGGATCTCGCGCTCGACCCCGACCATCGCGAGCTTCATGATGTCGGCGGCGGAGCCCTGGATCGGCGAGTTGAGCGCCGCGCGCTCGGCGTTCTCGCGGAGCACCCGGTTGGGGCTGTTGAGGTCGGGGAACGGACGGCGCCGGCCGAAGATCGTCTCCGTGTAGCCGTCGATCTTCGCCTGCTCGACGACGCCGCGCAGGTAGTCGCGCACCGCGCCGAAGCGCTCGAAGTACTCGCGCATGAGCTGCTGCGCCTCGGCGCGCTCGATGCGGAGCTGCTTCGACAAGCCGAAGGCGCTCAGCCCGTAGGCGAGGCCGTACGACATGGCCTTCACCTTGGTGCGCATGAGCGGCGTGACGTCGGCCGGGTCGACCGCGAAGACCCGTGCGCCGACGAATCGGTGCAGGTCTTCGCCGGCGTTGAAGGCCTCGATGAGCCCGGGGTCGCCCGAGAGGTGCGCCATGATGCGCATCTCGATCTGCGAGTAGTCGGCCGTGAGCAGCTCGACGTAGTCGGCGCCGTGCCGGAAGGCCTTGCGGATGCGACGCCCGTCTTCGGTGCGGATCGGGATGTTCTGGAGGTTCGGGTCGTTCGACGACATGCGACCGGTCGCCGCGCCGATCTGGCCGTAGTTCGTGTGGATGCGGCCGTCGGCGGCGATCGACTTGTCGAGCGCGTCGACGATCTGCCGGAGCTTCGTCGCGTCGCGGTGCTCGAGCAGGTAGCCGAGGAACGGGTGCGGGCTCGACTCCTGCAGGTCGGCCAGCGCGTTCGCGTCGGTCGTGTAGCCGGTCTTCGTCGCGCGCGTCTTCGGCATGCCGAGCTGGTCGAACAGCACCTCCTGCAACTGCTTGGGCGAACCGAGGTTCACCTCGCGGCCGATCTCGGCGTACGCCGCCTCGGCGAGGCCGGCCGCGCGCTCTCCGAGCTCGGCCGACAGGGCGGCGAGCTCGTCGTGGTCGACCGTGACGCCGCGGAGCTCCATCGCGGCGAGCACCGGCACGAGCGGCATCTCGATGTCGGCGAGCAGCTGCCGCGACCGCTCTGGCAGTGCGCGCAGCACCGCCGGGGCCACCCGCACGGCGAACCACGCGTACTCGGGCGCACCGGCGTCGGTGCCCTCCTCGGGGACGAGCTGGGCCGGGTCGGCCTGCGGCACCGTCTCACCGAGATAGCGGTCGACGAGATCTGGAAGGCTCTTCTCGACGAGATTCGGGCGCACCAGCCAGCCGGCGACGAGGACGTCGAGCACGAGTCCGTCGAACTCGAGGCCGGTTCGCGCCAGGGCTTCGAGCTGCGGCTTCGCGTCGCTCATGACCTTCGGCGAATCCGACGCGAGCCACGCCTCGAACGGCGCGGCGTCGGCCGACCCCGCCTGCCACGCGACGTGCGCGGTCTCGGTCGTCGTCGCGACGCCGGCCCCGACGACGACCCCGTCGATGACCTCGAGGCTGAGGCCCAGGCCCGCAGGCTCGGCCGCCACGGCACGCTCGAGCCACGCCGCGAGGTCGGCGCCGACCGGGCGCTGCGAGGTCGGCATCGTGGGCGCGGCGATGAGCGGCGCGGGTTCGGCGGCGGGCGCGCCGCCGTTGCCGTTGCCGTTCGCCTCACCCGTCGCGAGCTTGCGCAGCCGCTCGAAGAGCGTGCGGAACTCGAGTCGCTCGAAGAGGGGCCGGACCGCCTCGACGTCGATCGGGCGCGCCTCGAGCTCGGGGATCGCGAGGTCGAGCTCGACGTCGTCGACGAGGCGGTTGAGCTTGCGATTGCGGATCGCGTTCTCCTTCTCGTCGCGCAGGTTCTGCCCGACGACGCCCTTGATCTCGTCGGCGTGGGCGAGGATGCCGTCGAGGTCGCCGTACAGGCCGAGCCACTTGACCGCGGTCTTCTCACCCACCTTCGTGATGCCGATGAGGTTGTCGCTCGTCTCGCCGACGAGCGCGGCGACGTCGGGGTACTGCTCGGGCCGGATGCCGTAGCGCTCGACGACCGCCTCGGGGTCGTAGCGCTTCAGCTGCGAGACGCCCTGGGCGTTCGGGTAGAGCAGCGTGACGTCGTCGTTGACGAGCTGGATCGTGTCGCGATCGCCCGAGACGAGGAGGACCCGATAGCCGTCGGCACGCCCGCGTGCGGCGAGCGTCGCGAGGATGTCGTCGGCCTCGAAGTCCTCTTTCTCGAGCACGCGGATGCCCATCGCCTGCAACGCCTCCTGGAGGAGCGGCACCTGGCCCTTGAACTCGGGTGGGGTCTCGCCGCGGGTGCCCTTGTACTCGGCGTACTCGCGCGTGCGGAACGAGTGGCGGGACACGTCGAACGCGACCGCGAGGTGCGTCGGCTTCTCGTTCTGGAGCAGCAGCAGCAGCATCGAGAGGAAGCCGTGGATGGCGTTCGTGTGCTGGCCGTCGCGCGTCGTGAAGCTGTCGACCGGGAGGGCGTAGAAGGCTCGGAAGGCCAGCGAGTGGCCGTCGACGACGAGGAGGGTGGGCTTGTCTGCGTCCGTCACCGGACCAGCCTACAAGCGGCCGCCGACACCGCCCGACGCGCCCGGCGCACGCACCGGGCGGGCGCCCCCGGCGACGACGAACGGCGGATGCCTCGACGAGACCGTGCTCGTCGAGGCATCCGCCGGTCGGGGTCGCGAGACCCTACTTCTTGGGGGCGAGCTGCTCGATGATCGCCTGCGAGACGTCCTTCATCGTGAGGCGGCGGTCCATCGACGCCTTCTGGATCCAGCGGAACGCCTCGGGCTCGGAGAGGCCCATCTTCTCGTTGAGCAGGCCCTTCGCCCGGTCGACGAGCTTGCGGGTCTCGAACCGCTCGACGAGGTCGCCGACCTCGGCCTCGAGGGCGATGATCTGCGCGTGCCGGGCCAGGGCGATCTCGATCGCGGGGAGCAGGTCGTTGGGCGTGAAGGGCTTCACGACGTAGGCCAGCGCGCCGGCCTCGCTCGCGCGCTCGACGAGCTCCTTCTGGCTGAAGGCGGTCAGCAGCACGACGGGGGCGATGTGCCCCTTCGAGAGGCGCTCGGCCGCGGAGATGCCGTCGAGCTGCGGCATCTTGACGTCCATGATGACGAGATCGGGGCGCAGCTCGGTCGCGAGCGCCACGGCGGTCTCGCCGTCGCCCGCCTCGCCGACGACCTCGTAGCCGTTGTCGCGCAGGATCTCGACGATGTCGAGGCGGATGAGCGACTCATCTTCTGCCACGACCACGCGGCGCGGAGCTGCCGGCTGGGTTGATTCGGTGTCAGTCACGCAGGAAAGCCTACGGTATTCTGGGCGAGGCCTCTGGCCGGTGTGGCGGAATGGCAGACGCGGAGCACTCAAAATGCTTTGCCCGAAAGGGCGTGTGGGTTCGACCCCCACCACCGGCACCATCACCCGTGCGACGGTCGCGGATCACGTCCCTCCGGCCCGCGCCAGGTGCGCGTTGCGCGTCTCGATCAGGCGACGCAGGTAGGGTCCGAGCACGTGCTCCGCGACCCGCCCGACCGGCCCGAACGGCGCGACGAACTCGATCTCGTCGGTCATGACGGTGCCGGCACCGTCCGCCGTGGGCGCGAACCGGTGCACATGACGGAACGACCGGAACGGACCTCGCAACTGCTCGTCGACGAACGATCGCGGTGCGTCGAAGCCCGTGATGCGGCTCGTCATCCGGAACGGGACCCCGAAATGCCACGCGCGCCACGTCACCTGCTCGCCGGGCCCGATCCTGCCCGAGGTCACTCCGCCGACGGCACGCTCTCGGGAGCGCGCCATCGACGCCATGTGCAGGTCGATGTCCAGCGAGCGGGCGAACGCCTCGGACGGCGCCATCCCGAGGACGGTCCGGCATTCGAATCTCACGACCACGATCGGATTCTGCCACGACGCGAGCCCGAGGCATCCCGACCACGGCACGCGGGTACGGCGAAGGGCCGGCCCGTGGCGGGCCGGCCCTTCGTGGAACCGCTAGAGCACCTCGCCCACGACGTGCACGCGCACGTCGTTCGTGGTGCCGGGGATGCCGGGAGGCGAGCCCGAGATGATGACGACCTTCTCGCCGTTGACCGCCTTGCCGGTCTTCGCGAGCGCCTCGTCGACCTGGCCGACCATCTGGTCCGTGTGGGTGACGCGCGAGACGACGAACGACTCGACGCCCCAGTTGAGCGCCATGCGACGACGGATCGCGGGATCGGGCGTGAACGCGAGGATCGGGATCTTCGAGCGGAGTCGCGTCATGCGGCGCACCGTCTCGCCCGACTCGGTGAACACGCAGAGGTACTTCGCCTCGACGAAGTCGGCGACCTCCACCGCGGCGGCCGTGATGGCGCCCGACTGGGTGCGCGGCTTCGTACCGAGCGGCGCGATGCGGTCGAGCCCGTGCTGCTCGGTCGACTCGATGATGCGCGCCATGGTCTGGACCGTGATGACCGGGTACTCCCCCACGCTCGTCTCGCCCGAGAGCATGACCGCGTCGGCGCCGTCGAGGACGGCGTTCGCGACGTCGGACGTCTCGGCGCGGGTCGGCACCGGGCTGTGGATCATCGACTCGAGCATCTGCGTCGCGACGATGACGGGCTTCGCGAGGCGCCGGGCGATCTCGACCGCGCGCTTCTGCACGATCGGCACGGCCTCGAGCGGCAGCTCGACGCCGAGGTCGCCGCGCGCGACCATGACCGCGTCGAACGCCTCGGTGATCTCCTCGAGCGCGTCGACGGCCTGCGGCTTCTCGACCTTCGCGACGACCGGCACGCGGCGGCCGACCTCGTCCATGATCTCGTGGACGCGCGTGATGTCGGCGGCGTTGCGCACGAACGAGAGGGCGATGAGGTCGGCGCCGAGCTCGAGGCCCCAGCGCAGGTCGGCCTCGTCCTTCTCCGAGAGCGCGGGCACGTTGACCGCCACGCCGGGCAGGTTGATGCCCTTGTTGTTCGAGACGGGCCCGGCGACGACGACCTTGGTCGTGACGACCGTGCCATCGGTCTCGAGCACCTCGACGCGGACCTTGCCGTCGTCGATGAGCAGGAAGTCACCGGGCTTCACGTCCTGCGGGAGCCCCTTGAACGTCGTGCCGACGAGCTCCTTCGTGCCGACGACGTCTTCGGTGGTGATCTTGAAGATGTCGCCCTCGGCGAGCTCGTGGGGACCGTCGGCGAACTTGCCGAGGCGGATCTTCGGCCCCTGCAGGTCGACGAGCACGGCAACCGCGCGACCGGAGTCGGCCGCGGCCTTGCGCACGTTCTGGTAGACGCCCTCGTGGACGTCGTAGCTGCCGTGGCTGAGGTTCATGCGGGCGACGTCGACGCCCGCATCGATGATCGCCCGGATCTGCTCGTAGCTCGATGTCGCCGGCCCGAGGGTGGCGACGATCTTCGCTCGTCTCATGTGGTGATACTCCCGGTGTTCCGCGCCGTGGCGCTGATCGTGTGGTTCGGACGACGCGCCGGGCGGCGCGCGTGGTTCAGACGGCGATGGCCCTGGCCGTCGCCGCGATGGGACTCGGCAGCGAGGTCTCGCCCTCAAGGTACCGGTCGACGGCGGCGGCCGCAGCACGGCCCTCCGCGATCGCCCAGACGATGAGCGACTGCCCGCGGCCCGCGTCACCCGCGACGAAGACGCCGGGCTCGGCCGTCGCATACGCCGCGTCGCGCGCGATGTTGCCGCGATCGGTGGTGGCGAGCTGGAGCTGCTCGTCGAGCTCGCCGGTCTCCGGTCCGGTGAAGCCGAGGGCGAGCAGCACGAGGTCGGCGGGGATCTCGCGCTCGGTGCCCGCCTTCGGCACTCGGCGGCCGTCGAGGTACTCGGTCTCGGCGACGCGGATGGCTCGCACCTGGCCGGCCTCGTTCGCGAGGAACTCGACCGTGGACGCGAGGAACTCGCGCCGGCCGCCCTCTTCGTGGGCGCTCTGCACCTCGAAGACGGTCGGGTGCATGGGCCACGGCTGGTGGTCGGGGCGCTCCTGCCCCGGCTGCTTGCCGATCGCGAGATTCGTGACCGACAGCGCGCCCTGGCGGTGCGCCGTGCCGATGCAGTCCGCACCGGTGTCGCCGCCGCCGAGGACGACGACGTGCTTGCCCTCGGCAGAGATCTGGTCGAAGACCTCGTCGCCCGCGACGTGGCGGTTCGACTGGGTGAGGTACTCCATGGCGAAGTGCACGCCGGACAGGTCGCGCCCCGGGACCGGCAGGTCGCGGGGCACCATGGCGCCCGTCGCGATGACGATGGCGTCGTAGCGCTCGCGGAGCTGGTCCCACGTGATGTCGACGCCGATGTTCATGCCCGCGCGGAATCGCGTGCCCTCGGCGGTCATCTGGGCGAGGCGCGCGTCGAGGTGCTTCTTCTCCATCTTGAAGTCGGGGATCCCGTAACGCAGCAGGCCGCCGATGCGGTCGTCGCGCTCGAAGACTGCGACGGTGTGCCCCGCACGCGTGAGCTGCTGCGCGGCGGCGAGCCCGGCGGGACCCGAGCCGACGACGGCGACGGTCTTGCCGGTGAGGCGGCCGGGCGGCTGCGGCTGCACCCAGCCGTTGCCGAAGGCCTGGTCGATGATCGAGACCTCTACCTGCTTGATGGTCACCGCGGGCTGGTTGATGCCGAGCACGCACGCCGATTCGCACGGCGCCGGACAGAGCCGACCGGTGAACTCGGGGAAGTTGTTCGTCGCGTGCAGTCGTTCGATGGCGGCACGGCCCTCGCCGCGGTACATGAGGTCGTTCCACTCGGGGATGAGGTTGCCGAGCGGGCAGCCCTGATGGCAGAACGGGATGCCGCAGTCCATGCAGCGACCGGCCTGCCGGCGGAGTTGCGCGGGGTCGCCCTGCTCGTAGACCTCTCGCCAGTCCATGATGCGCACCGGCACGGGACGCCGCTTGGGCAGCTCGCGCTCGGTGACCTTCAGGAAGCCCTTGGGGTCAGCCATTCGTCACCTCCATGTCGTTCGTGAGCACTGCCGTGTCGATCATCGAAGCCGACTCAGCCATTCGTCACCTCGAGGATTCGCGTCCAGACGACGTCGCCGTCGGGGTCGAGTCCCTCGTCGACGGCGCTCTGGCGCGTGCGGAGCACTGCTGCGTAGTCCCGCGGCAGCACCTTCGTGAATCGGTCGAACGCGTCGTCGCCCTCGGCGAGGAGCGCCGCGGCGACCGCGGAATCGGTTTCTTCGACGTGCTGCTCGAGCAGGTCGCGCACGATCTCGCGGTCGGCACTGCCGAGCGGGAGGAGTTCGAGCTCGCCGGCCGCGAGCGACTCGCGGTTGACCCGGCCTTCGCGCAGGTCGAGGACGTACGCCGTGCCGCCGGACATGCCGGCGCCGAGGTTGCGCCCCGTCTCGCCGAGGATGAGCGCGAGCCCGCCCGTCATGTACTCGAGCGCGTGGTCCCCCACGCCCTCGACGACCGCGGTAGCACCGGAGTTGCGGACGAGGAAGCGCTCGCCGACGATGCCGCGGATGAACATGCTGCCGCTCGTCGCGCCGTACCCGATCACGTTGCCGGCGATGACGTTGCGCTCGGCGACGAAACCGCTGTCGGGCGCCGGCCGGACGACGATGCGGCCGCCCGAGAGGCCCTTGCCGACGTAGTCGTTCGAGTCGCCCTCGAGCCGGATCGTGATGCCGCCCGGCAGGAACGCGCCGAGCGACTGCCCGGCCGACCCGCTGAGCGTGACGTCGATCGAGCCCGTCGGCAGCCCCTGCTCCCCGTGTCGCGACGTGACCTCGTGGCCGAGCATCGTGCCGACCGCGCGCTCGGTGTTCTTGATCGGCAGCTCGATCGCGACCGAACCGCCGTCCTCGAGGACGATGCCGGCGCGGCGGATGAGCTCGTTGTCGAAGTGCTCGTCGAGCTCGTGGTCCTGGGGGCGGGCGTTGCGGCGCGCGTCGGCCTCGGAGAAGTCCGGGCCGACGAGCACCGGGGTGAGGTCGAGCCCCGACGCCTTCCAGTGGTCGACGGCGCGGTCGACGTCGAGGAGCTCGCGCCGGCCGACGATCTCGTCGATCGAACGGTACCCGAGGGCGGCGAGGTACTCGCGCACCTCCTGGGCGATGAACTCGAAGAAGTTCACGACGAACTCGGGCTTGCCGCTGAACCGCTTGCGGAGCTCGGGGTTCTGCGTCGCGACGCCCACGGGGCAGGTGTCGAGGTGGCAGACCCGCATCATGACGCAGCCCTCGACGACGAGCGGCGCCGTCGCGAAGCCGAACTCCTCGGCGCCCAGCAGCGCGCCGATCACGACGTCGCGGCCGGTCTTCAGCTGGCCGTCGACCTGCACGACGACGCGGTCGCGCATGCCGTTGAGCATGAGCGTCTGCTGCGTCTCCGCGAGGCCGAGCTCCCACGGCGTGCCGGCATGCTTGAGCGAGTTGAGCGGGCTCGCGCCCGTGCCGCCGTCGTGACCGGACACGAGGATGACGTCGGCGAGCGCCTTCGCGGTGCCGGCGGCGACCGCGCCGATGCCCGACTGGCTGACGAGCTTCACGTGGATGCGCGCCTTCGGGTTCGCCCGCTTCAGGTCGAAGATGAGCTGCTTGAGGTCCTCGATCGAATAGATGTCGTGATGCGGAGGCGGCGAGATGAGCCCGACTCCGGCGGTCGCGTGCCGCGTGCGGGCGACCCACGGGTACACCTTCGTCGGCGGCAGCTGGCCGCCCTCGCCCGGCTTCGCGCCCTGCGCGAGCTTGATCTGGATGTCGTCGGCGTGCGTCAGGTACATGCTCGTGACGCCGAAGCGGCCGGAGGCGACCTGCTTGATCGCGCTGCGCCGCTCGGGGTCGAGCAGGCGGTCGAGGTCCTCGCCACCCTCGCCGGTGTTCGACTTGGCGCCGAGCCGGTTCATCGCGATCGCGAGGGTCTCGTGCGCCTCCTTCGAGATGGAGCCATAGCTCATCGCCCCGGTCGAGAACCGCTTGACGATGGACGAGACCGGCTCGACCTCGTCGATGGGCACTGCCGGGCGCGTGCCGGTGCGCAACGCGAACATGCCGCGGAGCGTCAGCAGTTCCTCCGCCTGCGAGTCGACGAGCGAGGTGTACTCCCGGAACACGTCGTACCGGCGGTTGCGGGTCGAGTGCTGCAGCCGGAACACCGTCTCGGGGTTGAAGAGGTGCGGCGACCCGTCGCGGCGCCACTGGTACTCGCCGCCCGTCGCGAGCCGCTCGTGCGCGCGGACCGCCTGGTCCTGAGGATAGGCCCGGGCGTGGCGGTCGAGGTTCTCGGCCGCGACGACGTCGATGCCCACGCCGCCGAGCTTCGAGGTGGTTCCGGTGAAGTACTCGTCGATGAAGTCCTGCGAGAGGCCGACGGCTTCGAAGGCCTGGGCGCCGGCGTACGAGGCGATCGTCGAGACGCCCATCTTCGACATGATCTTGAGCACGCCCTTGCCGAGCGCCTTGATCACGTTGTGGACGGCCTGCTCGGGCGAGACCCCGGCGATGACGCCGGAGCGGACGAGGTCCTCGCAGGTCTCCATCGCGAGGTACGGGTTCACGGCGGAGGCGCCGTAGCCGACGAGCAGCGCCACGTGGTGCACCTCGCGCACGTCGCCGGCCTCGACCACGAGGCCCACCTTCATGCGGTTCTCCGACCGGATCAGGTGGTGGTGCACCGCCGACAGCATCAACAGCGACGGGATCGGTGCGAGGTCCTTGTTGGAGTCGCGGTCGGAGAGCACGATGAACTTCGCCCCCTCCTCGATCGCCTCGTCGACCTCGGCGCACATCGCCCGGAGCCGGTCGCGCATCGCGTCGGGACCCTCGTCGAACCGGTAGAGCCCGCGGATCGTGACGGTCGTGCGCCGACCCGGCATCGGGTCGATGTGCACGATCTTCGCGAGCTCGTCGTTGTCGATGACCGGGAAGTCGAGCGTGACCTGGCGGGCGTGCTCGGGCCCGGCGGCCAGCAGGTTGCGCTCGGGGCCGATCTGCGTGCCGAGCGACGTCACGACGGCTTCGCGGATCGAGTCGAGCGGCGGGTTCGTGACCTGTGCGAACTGCTGGGTGAAGTAGTCGAAGAGGAGCCGCGGGCGCTTCGAGAGCACGGCGATCGGGGTGTCCGACCCCATCGCGCCGAGCGGCTCCGCCCCGGTCTTCGCCATCGGCGTGAGCAGGATCTTCACTTCTTCTTCGGTGTAGCCGAAGGTGCGCTGACGACGGTTGACCGAGGCGGGCGGGTGCACGATGTGCTCCCGCTCGGGCAGTTCGGCGAGGCGGATGCGGCCGTCCTCGAGCCACTCGCCCCACGGCGCGGCCTTCTCGAGGTCGGACTTGATCTCGTCGTCCTCGATGAGGCGACCCCGCTCGGTGTCGACGAGGAACATCCGGCCCGGCTGCAGTCGCCCCTTGCGGACGATCCGCGACTGCTCGAGGTCGAGCACGCCGATCTCGCTCGCGAGCACGACGAGGCCGTCGTCGGTGACGACGTACCGGCCCGGGCGGAGGCCGTTGCGGTCGAGCGTGGCGCCGACGAGCGAGCCGTCGGTGAACACGATCGCCGCGGGGCCGTCCCACGGCTCCATCAGCATCGAGTGGTACTCGTAGAAGGCGCGCCGTTCGGGGCTGAGCTCGGCCTGGTTCTCCCAGGCCTCGGGCACCATCATCATGATCGCGTGCGGCAGGCTGCGCCCCGCGAGCGTGAGCAGCTCGACCACCTCGTCGAACGAGGCCGAGTCGCTCGCACCGGGCGTCACGATCGGCAGGATCGGGCCGAGGTCGCCGAGCACCTCGGATTCGAGCTGCGACTGCCGGGCGCGCATCCAGTTGCGGTTGCCCTGGATGGTGTTGATCTCGCCGTTGTGCGCGATCATGCGGAACGGCTGGGCGAGCGGCCACGACGGGAAGGTGTTCGTGGAGTACCGCGAGTGCACGAGCGCGAGCTTCGACGTGAACCGCTCGTCGGAGAGGTCGGGGTAGAACGGCTCGAGCTGCAGGGTCGTGACCATGCCCTTGTAGACCATCGTGCGGCAGGAGAGCGACGCGAAGTAGAGTTCGAGCTCGCGTTCGGCCCGCTTGCGGAAGCGGAACGCCAACCGGTCGAGCGCGATGCCCGCCAGTCGGGCGCCCGCCGAGGTGGTCGCCGCCGAGCGGACGAAGAGCTGCTGCACCGCGGGCATCGCAGCCCGCGCGAGGGTGCCGAGCTCGTCGGGCCGGACGGGGACCTCGCGCCAGCCGAGCACCTCGAGGCCCTCGGACGCGGCGAGCTCGGCGAGCTGCTGCTTCACGCGGCTGCGCGTGGTCGGGTCGACCGGCAGGAACGCGTTGCCGACCGCATAGGCGCCCGCCTCGGGCAGCGGGAACGGGCTGACCGCCCGCAGGAACTCGTCGGGGATCTGCGTGATGATGCCCGCACCGTCGCCGGTGCCGGCGTCGGAGCCGACCGCGCCGCGGTGTTCGAGGTGCCGCAGCGCGTCGAGCGCCGCGGTGATGATGTCGTGCCCCGCGGTACCGCGGAGCGTGGCGACCATCGCGAGGCCGCACGCGTCTTTCTCGGCGGCGGGGTCGTACATGCCCTGGGCGGGTGGAACAGTTCCGAACCGCGAGAAGGGAGGGGTGAGCGACACAGGGACCGTCCTCATCAACTAGGTGGAAGCGGGGACGTCATCGGCCCTACACGGGGATGCACGACGCATGGTGCGGCGTCGCTGAGGAGAACGGGGTGGGGCGGCCTGTCTACGAGGTGGTACGGCTCGGGCTTGTGGCCGCCGTCTCGCCCTTGGGGTCGTTCTCGCCCTCGACACCGTCGTCGAGAGAGTCTGAGTCGGACTCGATTTCGTCTGAGTCTACCTCAGCGTCAGGGCCCTTCCATTCACGTCCGGGAACGTACGGGCTGGGCTCGTCGCCGGTGTGGCGACGTCGCTGCACGAGGTACAGCACGACGCCGAGCACGATGGCGGCGAACGAGGTCCAGACGTTGACGCGGATGCCGAGGAACATCTCGCTCGGGTCGACGCGGATGGACTCGAAGAACGAACGGCCGAGGCCGTACCAGATGAGGTAGATCGCGAACGCCTTGCCCCAGCGCAGGTTGATCCGGCGTTCGAGCATGACGATCACGGCCGCACCGAGGAGGTTCCAGACGAGCTCGTAGAGGAACGTCGGGTGGAACAGCGTGCCCTCGGCGATGCCCTGCGGCCAGGCCGGGTTGTCGAACTCGATCTCGAGGCCCCACGGGAGGTCGGTCGGGGCGCCGTAGAGCTCGTGGTTGAACCAGTTGCCGAGACGGCCGACGGCCTGCGCGACGAGGAGCCCGGGTGCCAGCGCGTCGGCGAACGACCAGAAACGGAGCCCCGTGAATCGGCAGCCGATGATGACACCGATCGCCCCACCGATGAGGGCCCCGTAGATGGCGTTGCCGCCCTCCCAGATCGCGATGACCTTCCACGGCTCCTGACCGGCGAAGTAGTCGGCCGGATGCGTGAACACGTGGTACAGGCGAGCACCGATGATGCCGAGCGGCACGGCCCAGAGGGCGACGTCGAGCACGACGCCCGGCTCGGCCCCGCGCTTCGTGAGGCGACGCGACGTGATGATCACCGCGAGGATGATGCCGGCGAGGATGCACAGCGCGTACGTCTGGATCGCGATGACGCCCCACGGCATGGGGATCTCGATGGTGCGCCAGACGTAGTCGGGGCTCGGGATGCTGATCGGGGCGATCACTCGGGGTGCTGCCTTTCCTCGGAAGCGACGTCGGCCGGGTGGGCCTCAGTCAGCGTACTTCAACTCGCGACGGTGCCGCGTGCGAGCTCGGCCGCGAGGTCGCCGGCCCCCCGCACCCCGCCGTCGGCGAGGGCCTTCACGATCGCGGAGCCCACGATCGCCCCCTCCGCGTACTCGAGCACCTCGGCCACCTGCGCGGCCGTCGAGATGCCGACGCCGACGCAGCTCGCCGGCGCACCGGCCGCCTGCAGCCGCTCGACGACCCCGCGCGCCGCGCGGTCGACGTCGGCGCGGGCGCCGGTGATGCCCATGGTCGAGACCGCGTACACGAAGCCGCGGCTCGCCTCGACGACCTTCGCGATGCGCGCGTCGCTCGAGGTCGGCGCGGCGAGGAACACCCGGTCGAGCCCGGTCCGCTCTGATGCGGCGATCCAGTCGGCGCCCTCGTCGGGGATGAGATCGGGCGTGATGAGCCCCGCTCCCCCGGCGGCGGCGAGGTCGTCGGCGAACCGATCGACGCCGTACTGCACCACGGGATTCCAGTACGTCATGACGAGCACGGGAGCGTCGACGCGCTCGGTGATTCGCCGAACGGCCTCGAAGCCGTCCCCGAGGCGGAAACCGTTCGCGAGCGCCTGCTGGGTAGCCGCCTGGATCACCGGGCCGTCCATCACCGGGTCGGAGTACGGCAGGCCGAGTTCGAGCGCGTCGACCCCGTTCTCGACGAGGGCGACCGCCGCCTCGACGCTCTCGTCGAGCGTCGGGAATCCGACCGGCAGGTACCCGATCAGGGCGCCGGATGCCTCGGCGTTGCGCCGGGCGATGACCGGGCCGACCGTGTTGCGGGCGCTCATTCGGCGGCCTCCTCGTCGTACAGCTCGAAGTAGCGGGCCGCGGTGTCCATGTCCTTGTCGCCGCGACCGGAGAGGTTGACGAGGATGGTCGCGCCGTCGCCGAGTTCGCGACCGAGTTCGAGCGCGCCCGCGAGCGCGTGCGACGACTCGATCGCGGGGATGATGCCCTCGGTGCGCGTGAGCAGGCGGAGCGCCTGCATGGCGGCGTCATCGGTGACGGGACGGTACTCGGCACGCCCGATCGCGGCCAGCCAGGAGTGCTCGGGGCCGACGCCGGGGTAATCGAGACCCGCCGAGATCGAGTGCGACTCGATCGTCTGGCCGTCCTCGTCCTGCAGGAGGTAGCTGCGCGCACCGTGCAGCACGCCGGGCCGGCCCATCGTGATGGTCGCTGCGTGACGCTCGGTGTCGACGCCCTCGCCGCCGGCCTCGAATCCGTACAGCCCGACGCCCTCGTCGTCGAGGAACGCGTGGAAGATGCCGATCGCGTTCGAGCCGCCCCCGACGCACGCCGCGACCGCGGTCGGCAGCGAGCCGGTGAGGTCGATCACCTGCTGGCGCGCCTCTTCGCCGATGATCTTCTGGAAGTCACGCACCATCTCGGGGAAGGGGTGCGGGCCCGCGACCGTGCCGAAGATGTAGTTGGTCGTCTCGACGTTCGTGACCCAGTCGCGCATGGCCTCGTTGATCGCATCCTTCAGCGTGCGCGAACCGGCCTTCACCGCCACGACCTCGGCGCCGAGGAGGCGCATGCGCGCCACGTTCAGCGCCTGTCGCTCGGTGTCGACCTCGCCCATGTAGATGGTGCACTCGAGCCCGAAGAGCGCGGCCGCGGTCGCCGTCGCGACGCCGTGCTGGCCGGCACCGGTCTCGGCGATGACCCGCTGCTTGCCGATGCGCTTGGTGAGCAGCGCCTGACCGAGCACGTTGTTGATCTTGTGCGAGCCCGTGTGGTTGAGGTCCTCGCGCTTCAGGATGATTCGCGCACCGCCCGCGTGCTGCGCGAATCGCGGCACCTCGGTGATGATCGACGGGCGCCCCGTGTAGCTGCGCCCGAGCTCGGCGAGCTCGGCGCCGAACGCGGGATCGAGCTTGGCGAGGTCGTAGGCCTCGCCGAGCTCGTCGAGGGCGGCGACGAGGGACTCGGGCACGAAGCGCCCACCGAAGTCGCCGAAGTACGGACCGGTCTGCGCTCTGAGCGCCATGTCACACCGCCAGGAAAGCTGAGAGGTTGGCAATCGGGTCGCCCGTGACGAGCGCCTCGCCGACGAGCACGACGTCGGCGCCCGACGAGCGGTAGTGCGCGACGTCGGCGGGCGAGAGCACCGCCGACTCGGCGACGCGGATCGCGTCGGTCGGGAATCGGTCGGCGATCCGGCCGAACAGGTCTCGGTCGAGCTCGAACGTCGTGAGGTCGCGGGCGTTCACGCCGATGAGCCGGGCGCCGAGCGCGGCGGCCCGTTCGAGCTCGTCGGCCGAATGGGTCTCGACGAGGGGCGTCATGCCGAGCTCGACGATGAGGTCGAACAGCTCGCGCAGCGTCGCGTCGTCGAGCGCCGCGACGATGAGCAGCACGAGGTCTGCGCCGGCGGCGCGGGCCTCGAACACCTGGTACGGCGTGGCGATGAAGTCCTTGCGCAGCACCGGCAGCGCGACGGCGGCGCGCACGGCTTCGAGGTCGGCGAGCGAGCCGCCGAACTTGCGACCCTCGGTGAGCACGCTGATCGCGCTCGCGCCGCCGAGCTCGTAGCTCCGGGCGAGGGCGGCCGGGTCGGCGATCGCTGCGAGCGAGCCGCGCGACGGGCTCGACCGCTTGATCTCCGCGATGACCTTGACATGCGAGGCCGGACGCAACGCCTCGAGCGCGTCGAGGGCCGCGGGGCGCGCGAGCGCGACGGCCTCGACGTCCGCGAGCGGCCGCGTCTCGCGGCGCGCGAGTGCGTCGGCGACCGCGTTCGCCGTCAGCTCGGCGAGCACCTAGTGCGCCTTTTCAGCGACCTTCGAGCCGCCGACGCCGTAGCCGGCACGGGCGAGCGCCCAGCCGACGATGAGGCCGACGACCAGGAGCCCCGCCGAAGCCCAGACGAGCCACTGCGCGTCGAAGAAGAACGCGACCGTGCCGATCGTGAACGCGATGAGCATGATGGTGACGGCGGTCCATGCCGCGGGCGAGTGTCCGTGGCCGGGATCTGCGGTCTCAATGCTCATGATGCTCCTTCGTGCGGGGGGTTCGCCCGCCAGTCTAGCGGGTCGGTTCGGGGCCGGTCGCGCCATCGGCGCCGGTCGTGTCGTCGGTGGGGGCCGGGTCGTCGGTCGGATCGTCGCCTCGGCTGAGCTCGTCCCAGTCGTCGATGGCGCGCTCGGACGCAGCACGGCCGCCGTGCGCCGCATCGGCCGGCTCGAGGCCGCTGCGGTAGCGCCGCGACGACCCCGGCCAGCGCGTGCCGGTGGCGAGCACGAGCACGCCCGCGGCCACGACGAGCACGCCGCCGACGATCGCGACGGTCGGCCAGAGCGTCGCGACGGCGGCGCCCACGAGGTCGGCGGTCGGCCCGTCGCCGGCGACACCCGTCGCCTCCGTGACGGACGCCGAGACGGCGCCCACGGGGTCGGCCAGCGCGAGCGAGGCGGCGAGCACGAGGCATCCGCCCAGGACGACCTCGAGCACGCCGAGCACGACCCTGATCGCAGGACCCGCGAGGGCGAGCGCCGCGGCCAGGGCGAGACCGGCGAGGCCGAGCGCGGCGAGCGCCGGCGACGCGACGCTGCCGGGCACCGCGATGACCTCGGCGTCCACGTGCGCGCCGGCGCCGCTCGCGAGCACGAGGCCGAACCAGGTCTGGCTCCAGGCCAGCAGGGCGAGGCCCGAACCGACGATGGAGGCGATGATGGCGGGGAGCTTCATGCGGGCTCGGTTCACGGCTCGACCCTCCGCATCGCGTTGGCGACGGCGACGGCGCGCAGCGGGGCGGCCGCCTTGTTCCGCGACTCCTCGAACTCGCTCGCGGGATCGGAGTCGGCCACGAGGCCCGCGCCCGCCTGCACCCGGGCCACGCCGCCCGAGATGGTCGCCGTGCGGATGGCGATCGCCAGGTCGGCGTCGCCGCCGAACCCGAAGTACCCGACCACTCCCCCGTAGAGTCCGCGCTGCGCCGGCTCGAGCTCGTCGATGATCTCGAGCGCGCGCGGCTTCGGGGCGCCGGAGAGCGTACCCGCCGGGAACGTCGCCCGGAACACCTCGATCGCGTTGGTTCCGGGTTCGAGGTCGCCCTCGACCGACGACACGAGGTGCATGATGTGGCTGAACCGCTCGACGCGCATGAACTCGGTCACCTCGACCGTGCCCGCGGCGCAGACCTTCGCGAGGTCGTTGCGGGCGAGGTCGACGAGCATGAGGTGCTCGGCCTGCTCCTTCGGGTCGGCCACGAGCGCGGCCTCGAGGTCGGCGTCCTCTTCGGGCGTGGCGCCGCGCGGCTTCGAACCGGCGATCGGGTGGGTGAAGACGCGTCCGTGCTGCACCTTGACGAGCGCCTCGGGCGACGACCCGACGATCCAGTACGGCTCGCCGGCCCCGTCCTCGAGGTGGAGGAAGTACATGTACGGGCTCGGGTTGAGGCTGCGCAGCACCCGGTAGACGTCGAGGGCGGGCGCGGTCGCCTCGTGCTCGAACCGCTGCGAGATCACGACCTGGAAGACGTCGCCGTCGCGGATGAAGTCCTTCGAGCGGTCGACCGCGGCGAGGAAGTCGGCCTCCGCGGTGCGGTGCGTCGGCGTCGCGGCCCGTGCGAGGTCGATCTCGGCCAGCCACGCCTCGGCCGGCGCGGCGAGGCCGCGCTGCATGCGGTCGAGACGCTCCTGCGCGTCGCGCCAGAGCTCGTCGGCGCCGGCACCGGTGTCGTTCAGCGCCGAGGCGATGAGCTGCACCGTGCCGGTGCGGTGGTCGATCACGACGAGCTCGGCGACGAACGCGAACGCCTGCCCCGGGATGGACGACTCGGCGGGCGGGCGGTCGGGCAGGTGCTCGATCTGCCGCACGGCCTCCCAGCCGATGAACCCGACGAGGCCGCCGGTGAGCGGCGGCGCCCCCGGCACGTCCTCCGTGCGCCAGCGCTCGAACAGCGCCTCGAGCGCGGCGAGCGGCGGCAGGTCGGATGCCTCGCCGAGCGCCCGCTCGGCCGACAGGCCGTGGTCGTGCCACTCGACGCGGTCGTCGTGCTCGGTGATGACGCCGTACGACGAGACGCCGACGAACGAGTAGCGCGACCAGATGCCGCCCTGCTCGGCAGATTCGAGGAGGAACGTGCCGGGGCGGCCCTCGGCGAGCTTGCGATAGATGCCGACCGGGGTCTCGCCGTCGGCGAAGAGCTCGCGCACGACGGGCACGACACGGCGCCCGGTGAGCAGGCCGGTGAACTCCTCGAAGGTCGTCGTGGCGGTCATCGTATCTCCTCGTCGCAGGCGTCGGTCGGCGGTCCGGTTCGTCAGTCGACGGGCGCCGATGTGTCGGGCAGTCGACCCTGCACGACCTCGATCGGGTCCCCGTCGAAGCAGGTCCGGGTGCCGGTGTGGCATGCCGCGCCGACCTGCTCGACCTTCACGAGCAGGGTGTCGGCGTCGCAGTCGAGCGCGGCGGAGCGCACGTACTGCGCGTGGCCGGAGGTGTCGCCCTTGCGCCAGTACTCCTGGCGTGAGCGCGACCAGAAGGTGACGCGCCCCTCCGTCAGGGTGCGCCGGAGCGCCTCGCGGTCCATCCAGCCGAGCATGAGCATCTCGCCCGTGTCCCACTGCTGGATGACCGCAGGGAGGAGGCCCTGATCGTTGAAGACGGCGCGGTCGAGTGCCTGCGCTGCCGTGGACGGCGTTCCGCTCATCGCACGATCCTTCCGTCGGCCTCGAGCGCGGCCTTCACCTCGCCGATCGTGAGCTCGCCGTTGTGGAACACGGACGCCGCGAGCACGGCGTCGGCGCCCGCGCCGATCGCGGGCGGGAAGTCGGCGACACGGCCCGCGCCGCCGGAGGCGATGACCGGCACCGTCGACAGCTCGTGCATGGCCGCGGTGAGCTCGAGGTCGAAGCCCTGCTTCGTCCCGTCGGCGTCGATCGAGTTGACGAGGAGCTCGCCGGCCCCCAGCTCGATCGCGCGCCGGGCCCACTCGAGCGCGTCCAGGTCGGTCTCGGTGCGACCGCCGTGCGTGGTCACGACGAAGCCCGATTCGGTCCGGTCGGAGCGCTTGACGTCGAGCGAGAGCACGCACACCTGCGCGCCGAATCGGTCGGCGATCTCGGCGATGAGGGGCGGGCGCGCGATCGCGGCGCTGTTGACGCCGATCTTGTCGGCGCCGTGGCCGAGCAGCCGCGCGACGTCGTCGGTCGACCGCACGCCGCCGCCCACGGTCAGCGGGATGAACACCTGCTCGGCGACCCGCTGCACCATCTCGTACGTCGTCGACCGCTCGTCGACCGTCGCGGTGACATCGAGGAACGTGAGCTCGTCGGCCCCCTGCTCGGCGTAGCGGGCCGCGAGCTCGACGGGGTCGCCGGCATCGCGCAGGTTCTGGAAGTTGACGCCCTTGACGACGCGGCCGGCGGCCACGTCGAGGCACGGGATGACGCGGACGGCGAGGCTCATGCGCGCACCCTCACAACCGCGCCGCGTGGATGGCGCCCACGAGGATCGCGCGCGCGCCGAGCGCGTACAGCTCGTCCATGACGTGGTTCATGTCGACGCGCGGGATCATGACGCGCACGGCCACCCAGTCGGGGTCGTGCAGCGGCGAGACCGTCGGCGACTCGAAGCCGGGGGCGACGGCGGTCGCCTGCTCGAGGTGCTCCACCGGCACGTCGTAGTCGAGCAGCACGTACTGGCGGGCGACGAGCACGCCCTGGAGGCGCCGGAGCAGCGTCGCCGCTCCCGGCTTCTCGACGCCCGAGCCGATGAGCACGGCCTCGGATTCGAGGATGACGGGGCCGAAGATCTCGAGCCCGGCCTGACGCAGGGTGGCACCGGTCGACACGACGTCGGCGACGGCATCGGCCACGCCGAGCCGTACGGCCGACTCGACCGCGCCGTCGAGCTTCACGAGCTTCGACGGGGTGACCCCCTGCCCGGCGAGGAAGGCGCCCACGAGACCGGGGTAGCTCGTCGCGACGCGGACGCCCTCGAGGTCGGCGAGCTCCGAGAAGCGGCCGGCCGGGCCGGCGAAACGGAACGTCGAGTCGCCGAATCCGAGCGGGGCGATCTCCGAGGCATCCGACCCGGAATCGAGCAGGAGGTCGCGACCCGTGATGCCGACGTCGAGCGCACCCGAGCCGACGTAGGTCGCGATGTCGCGCGGGCGGAGGTAGAAGAACTCGACCCCGTTGCGCGGGTCGGCGGTGTGGAGGTCGCGCTGGTCGCGGCGACCGGTGTAGCCGGCCTCCCACAGCATCTGCGCGGCGGTGTCTGCGAGCGAACCCTTGTTGGGCACGGCGATTCTGAGCATGTCTGGGCTTTCGTGTCGACGGAACTGATCGGGCATCGGAGCGCGATCAGAGATGTCGGTACACGTCGGCCGGCGAGAGCCCCTTCGCGAGCATGAGCACCTGCAGGTGGTAGAGCAGCTGCGAGATCTCCTCAGCGGTCTCGGCGTCGCTCTGGTACTCGGCGGCCATCCAGACCTCGGCGGCCTCCTCGACGATCTTCTTGCCGATGGCGTGCACGCCGGCGTCGAGCTGGCGCACGGTGCCGGAACCCTCGGGGCGGGTGCGGGCCTTGTCGCTCAGCTCGACGAAGAGTTCGTCGAAGGTCTTCACGCCCCCAAGACTACCGGTGGCGGCGAGGGGTCAGTGCGCGTGCGTCGCCGCAGCGGCCCGGAGCGCCGCGATCTGCTCCTCGGGCACGCCCCTGAAGACGGCGGATCCCGCGACGAATGTGTCGGCGCCGGCCTCGGCCGCGATGCCGATCGTGTCGACCGTGACGCCGCCGTCGACCTGCAGCCACACGTCGAGCCCCCGCGCCCGCACCGCGTCCGCCACACGCCGCAGCTTCGGCATGGTCTCGGGCATGAACGACTGGCCGCCGAAGCCCGGCTCGACCGTCATGACGAGCACCTGGTCGAACTCGTGGAGCAGCTCGAGGAACGGCTCGGCATCGGTGCCGGGCTTCAGCGCGATGCCCGCACGAGCGCCGATCTCGCGGAGCCGACGCGCCGTGGCGACGGGGTCGGTCGCGGCTTCGACATGGAACGTCACACTCGCCGCGCCGAGCTCCGCGTAGCCGGGCGCCCAGCGGTCGGGGTCGTCGATCATGAGGTGCACGTCGAGCGGGATCGGGCTCGTCGCCTGGATGCGCTCGACCATCTGCGGCCCGAACGTGAGGTTCGGCACGAAGTGGTTGTCCATGACGTCGACGTGCACGAGGTCGGCCGTCGAGATGCGCCCGAGCTCGTGCTCGATGTTCGCGAAGTCGGCGGCGAGGATGCTCGGGTTGATGCGCGTCGTCATGCGCAGAAGCCTAGCCAGCGACGGGGATGCCTCGCGCCGCGGCCGGCCGATGGCACGGCCTCCGCGGTGCGACGTCGCTCAGGCGGGGCGGCGCACGAGCGCGATGAACATCGCGTCGGTCCCGTGGCGGTGCGGCCAGAGCTGCACGGTCTCGGGTTCGCCCGCGAGGTCGATCCGCTCGCGCGCGACCGACTGCACGACCGCGCGCGTGTCGAGCTGCTCGATCCCGGGGTGGCGTTGGAGGGCCGCGCGCAGGGTTCCGCGCGTCTCGGCCGTGTGCGGGGAGCACGTGACGTACGCGAGGATGCCGCCGGGCGCGAGCAGGTCGACCGCATGGTCCAGCAGCTCGCCCTGCAGCCTCGTGAGCTCGGGGACGTCGGCGGGCTGCTTGCGCCAACGGGCCTCCGGCCGGCGGCGGAGCGCGCCGAGACCGGTGCACGGTGCATCGAGGAGGATGCGGTCGAAGCCGCCGTCGGCACGCAGCGTCGCCGCGTCGGCCGCGCGACCGTCGCCGACGGCCACGTGCACGTCGAGGGGCACGCCCGCGATGGCCCGGCGCACGAGCTCGGCCCGAGCCGGCACGAGCTCGTTCGCCGCGAGCACCGCATCGGCGGCGAGCGCCTCGGCGGCGAGGATCGCGGTCTTGCCCCCGGGACCGGCGCAGAGGTCGAGCCAGCGCTCCCCCGGTCGCACCGGCAGTGCCCGGGTCAGGGCGAGTGCGGCGAGCTGCGAGCCTTCGTCCTGCACGCGCACGCGGCCCTCGTGGGCCGCCACGAGCGCGAGCGGTCGGTCGGCGGTGAACCCGATCGGCGAGAAGCGGTTCGGCGAGCCGAGATCCTCGGGCGCCTCGTCGCCGAGGCCCGGGAGCGCGACGAGGTTCACCCTGGGCGCCGCGTTGTCGGCGCCGAGCAGGGCCTCGAGCTCATCGGCGCGTCCCTCGGCGTCGAGCGCCGAGCGGAACGCGCGAACGACCCATTCGGGGTGCGAGGCGAGCACGGCCGTCCGCGTGTCGCCGTCGTATTCGGCCCCGACGGCCTCGCGCCATTCGTCGGCGCTCGTGCGGGAGATCGTGCGGAGCACGCCGTTGACGAACCCGCTCGCCGTCGGCGCGACCCGTTTCGCGATGACGACCTGCTCGTTGACGGCGGCGTGGGTGGGGACCCGGGTGGAGAGCAACTGGTGCACGCCGAGACGAAGGATGTCGAGCACGGGCGGATCGATGCGTTCGACCGGTCGGCCCGCGGCGATCTCGATCACCGCGTCGTAGAAGCCGCGCATGCGCAGGGTGCCGTACGTGAGCTCGGTCGCGAGTGCCGCATCGGCCTCGCCGAGCTTCGACCGTTCGATGCGATTCGGCAGCAGGAGGTTGGCGTACGCCTCGTCGTCGCGGACCGCCTCGAGCACCTCGAAGGCGACGATTCGCGGCGGCGAGACGCGGACCTGCTTCGCCGGGCGCGGCTCGCGGGGCCCGCGGGACCCGCCCTGTCGACGGCCGGGTCTGCGTGCGGGGCGTTCGTCGTTCACCCGTCAACTGTACGCGGCGGTCGCGTCGAGGCGGCCTCGATGCGCCCGCTACCCGAGTGCGCGGACCTCGGGTGCGAGCCCCCGGCCCCAGTCGGCGGCGGACATGGCGGCCTTGCCCGCCGGCTGCACGCGCACGAGCTCGACCGGGTCTCCGGCGGTGCCGACCAGCACCCGTCGCCGTTCGGGACGCAGTTCGCCCGGGGCGAGTGCGGCGTCCGTCGACGTGGCATCGGCCGGCCGCGCCTCGAGCACCTTGAGCCGCTCACCGCCGACGGTCGTCCAAGCGCCCGGCTCGGGCGTCACGCCCCGAAAGCGCGCGAGGACCTCATGGGCGTCGCACGACCAGTCGAGCCGCCCGTCGTCGATCGCGAGCTTCGGTGCGAAGCTCGGCTCCCCCACCTGCGGCGCCGCCACGGCCGTGCCGTCCGCGATCGCGTCAACGACGCCGGCCAGCAGTTCGGCGCCCTCCTCGGCGAGCAGGTCGAGCGCGGCGCCCGCGGTCAGGGTGTCGTCGGCCGGCCGACGGTGCGTCGCGAACACGTCGCCGGCGTCGAGCTCCGGGACGAGCTGGAAGACGGATGCCGCGAGCTCGCCGTCGCCCGCGATGATCGAGTGCTGCACGGGGGCCGCGCCGCGCCATGCGGGCAGGGCCGAGAAGTGGAGGTTGATCCAACCGAACCTCGGAGCCGAGAGGAGCGGCTCGCGCACGAGTCCGCCGTACGCGACGATCACGCCGAGGTCGGGCCGCAGCGCCTCGATCTCAGCGGTCGCCGCGTCGTCGAGCCGCGCGGCCTTCACGACCGGGAGCCCGAGTCGCTCGGCGACCGCCGCGACCGGCGACGGGGTGAGCACGCGCTTGCGCCCGAGTGGAGCGTCGGGCCGGGTGACGACCCCGACGAGCTCGTGCCGGCCCGCCGCGAGGCGTTCGAGGCTCGGTACGGCGGGGGCGGGCGTTCCGGCGAAGACGAGGCGCAGGGAGTTCACCAGCCCATTCTTCCGGATCGGCCGTGCTGCGCGCCGTCCACGGCACGTCGCGGCGTCGGTGACGGGTCGCGCCGACGTCGGTCCGGGCTGGACCGGAACGACCCGCATCGGGCCTACGGCACGTCGGGATCGTCGAACCGCACCCGCAGTACCCGCGGGCGGCGCGGCGGCCGGCCCCCGACCGGCCGGCGGCGCTCGGTGGCGACCGTGATCATCTCCGCGCGGAGCGCCTTCGCGACCGCGGAGCCGGTGCCGTAGTCGAATCGCAGGATCGCGCGCTCCAGCTCGTCGTCGACGGGCACCGGACCGAGCACGTCCGCACCGGGCGCGGACGCCTTCGCGGCGTCGATCGCGCGTGCGACCCCCGCGTGCGGCGCCGTCACGCTCGCGACGCGGACGGCGGGAGGGAACCGGAGCGCCCGCCGCGCGGCGAGCTCGGTTCCGGCCCACTCGAGCTGGCGCCACCCCGCGAGCGCCTGGGCGAGCGCCCCCGCGACGCCGACGAGGAAGACCGGCGCTCCAGGCGCCGCGAGTGCGGCGGCGTTCGACCACCAGCGCAGGCAATCCTCTGCGACCCGCAGGGACTCGCGCAGCAGCATCCGCTCGCCGTCGAGCAGGAGCACCGCGCGATAGCCGCCGTCGGCGATCGGCTCAGCACCCCGCGTGGCGACCACGAGCGCCGGTTCCGCGCCCACCCGCAGCACCGGGCGCTCTCCGTCGGAGAGCACGACCTTCGCGCGCGGGAAGGCGCGGCCGAGCTCATCCGCGGTGCGGCTCGCGCCGACCGTCGCGGCACGCAACTTCGTCGACTCGCAGACGGGGCATTGCCACGACGCGGCGCTCGTTCCGCAGAGCCCGCAGCGCGGGGCGCCGCCCGAACGCGGCACGGCGAGTCCGCCGCCGCAGGCGGCGCAGCGGGCCGGCTCCCGGCAGCGGTCGCACACGAGCATCGGCGTGTGCCCGGGACGCGCCACCTGCACGAGCACGGGTCCCTCGCGCACCGCCTCCTGCGCCTGGCGCCACGCGGTCGACGGGATTCGTGCCGACCCCGGCTCGGGACTCGACTGCTGCTCGGTCAGGATGACGCGGGGCCTCGCGTGCCGATGCGGAGCCACCTGCCGAACCCAGCCGATCTCCACGAGCCGCTCGACCTCCACGCTCCGGGTGTGTCCGGCGAAGACGAGCGCCGCGCCCGATTGCTCCTGGCGGATGAGTGCGGCGTCGCGCGGGTGAACCCCGGGCGAGAGGGGCTCGTGCTGCAGGGCATCGCCGTCGTCCCACATCGCGATGAGTCCGAGCCGTGCCGCCGGCGCGTACACGGTCGAGCGGTTGCCGATGACGATGCGTGCGGCGTCGCCGGTCGCGTCGAGAAACGCCCGGTAGCGCGCGCCGCCCGACTGCCTGGCGTCGGTACGGAGCACGCGCTTCGGGTCGACGACGGCCGCGAGGGCGGCCTCGAGCTGCTCCTGGTCGCGGTAGTCGGGCACGATGACGAGGCTCGATCGGTCGGCGGACAGCGTGAGGGCGGCCGCCTGCGCGAGCGTCACCGCCCACGCGCCGACCCACTCGCCCCCGGGCAGACGCACGGGCCTCGGGTCGGCCGCGAGCGACATGCGCTCCCCGGCCGCGATGCCCGCCTCCACGACGCCGGGCTCGAACCCGTCGACCGCGGCGGGGGCGGGCAGGTCGCCGGCGTCGGGCTCGGCGTCACGCCACGCGCGCTCGACCCGCACGTAGCGACTCGGGATCGCCAGGCGCAGGATGTCGCTCGCATTGCCGGCGGCACGATCGGCCGAGGCGCGGGCGAGCGCCCACACCTCGGGCGTCAGGAGCGGCACCTCCGACACGACGTCGTCGAGCTCCGCCAGGCGCCCCTCGTACTCGCTCGCCGCGACGCGTTCGACGAGCCATCCGTCGGCGATGCGCCCGCCGGACCGCAACGGCACCCGCACCCGCGTACCGGGACGTGCGGCTTCGTCGAGGCGGTCGGGCACGCGGTAGTCGAAGAGCTGGTCGAGCTGCGGCAGCGGCGAGTCGACGAGCACCCTGGCGACCGGGCCGCCCGTCACCTCAGAGTCCGGCGGCCGTGCGGAGGTCGGCGACGCGGTCGAGCCGCTCCCACGTGAAGTCGGGCAGCTCGCGGCCGAAGTGGCCGTAGGCGGCGGTCTGCGCGTAGATCGGACGGAGCAGGTCGAGGTCGCGGATGATCGCCGCGGGCCGCAGGTCGAACACCTCGCGGATGGCGGCGATGATCTGCTCGTCGGGCAGCACGCCCGTGCCGAACGTCTCGACGTACAGCCCGACGGGCGACGCCTTGCCGATCGCGTAGGCGACCTGCAGCTCGAGCCGCTCGGCCAGTCCGGCCGCGACGGCGTTCTTCGCGACCCAGCGCATGGCGTAGGCCGCCGAGCGGTCGACTTTCGACGGGTCCTTGCCGCTGAAGGCGCCGCCGCCGTGCCGGCTCGCGCCGCCGTAGGTGTCGATGATGATCTTGCGCCCCGTGAGGCCGGCGTCACCCTGGGGGCCGCCGATCTCGAAACGACCGGTCGGATTGATGAGCACCGCCAGTTCGGGGCGGGCCAGCTCGACGGTGTCGAGCACCGGTCGGATGACGAGCTCTTCGACCTCGGCCCGGAGCTGCTCGTTCGAGACCGCGGGCGAGTGCTGCGTGGAGAGCACCACCGTCTCGATCGTCTTCGGCGTCGGCCCGTCGTAGCCGACCGTCACCTGGGTCTTGCCGTCGGGGCGCAGGTAGTCGAGCTCGCCCGCCTTGCGCACGTGCGCGAGGCGCTCGGCGAGGCGGTGCGCGAGCCAGATCGGCACCGGCATGAGCTCGGGCGTCTCGCGCGTCGCGTAGCCGAACATGATGCCCTGGTCGCCCGCACCCTGCCGGTCGAGCAGGTCGTCGCTCGCGCGCTCGCGCGCCTCGAAGGCGTGGTCGACGCCCTGGGCGATGTCGGGCGACTGGCCGCCGATCGACACCGAGACGCCGCACGAGCGGCCGTCGAACCAGACGTCTGAGGAGTCGTAGCCGATCGAGGTCACCCGCTCGCGCACGATCGCGGGGATCTCGACGTAGCCCGACGTCGTGACCTCGCCGGCGACGTGGACGAGCCCGGTCGTGACGAGCGTCTCGACCGCGACCCGGCTGTGCGGGTCGACCGCGAGCAGGGCGTCGAGGATGGAGTCGGAGACCTGGTCGCAGATCTTGTCGGGATGCCCCTCGGTCACGGACTCTGAGGTGAACAGGCGGAGGGCGCTCATGCGGGGTCGGCTTCTTTCGTGCGTTCGGTGGTGCTCGTCAGCTTCGAGACAACCACGTCGAGGATGCCATCGGCCACCGACGCCTTCGTTCCGTGAAGCCGTGTGACGACCGCGTCGTCGCGGTCGAGGACCACGACCCGGTTCTCGTCGGCGGCGAAGCCCTCGCTCCAGCCGACCCGGTTGACGACCAGCAGGTCGGCGCCCTTGGCGCGGCGCTTCGCCCGCCCGAGCTCGAGCAGTCGCTCGTCGTCGGGCTCCGTCTCGGCGGCGAACCCGACGAGCAGCGTGCCGTCGTGCGGCGTCGCGCCGAGGCCGGCGAGGATGTCGGGGTTGCGGACGAGCTCGAGCGTCAGGCCGTCGTTCGAGGCATCCTTCTTGATCTTCGACTCGCTCACGTTCGCCGGACGGTAGTCGGCGACCGCGGCGGCCATCACGACCGCGTCGGCGCCCCGCGCCGCGTCGGTCACCGCCGCCTGCAGCTCGAGCGCGCTCGACACCTGGCGGATGTCGCAGCCGCCGGGTTCGGCGATCTCGAGGTTCGCGGCGACGAGCGTCACCTGCGCACCCCTCGCACGCGCCGCCTCCGCGATCGCGACGCCCTGCTTGCCGCTCGAGCGGTTGCCGAGGAAGCGGACGGGGTCGAGCGGTTCGCGCGTGCCGCCCGCGGTCACGACGATGCGCCGGCCCGCGAGGTCGCGGCTCGGTGAAGCAGCCGCGCGCTCGAGCGCCGCGGCCACGATCACGTCGGGCTCCTCCATGCGGCCGGGGCCGCTGTCGGCGCCCGTGAGCTGGCCGACGCCGGGGCCGACGACCGTGACGCCGCGCGCGACGAGCGTCGCGATGTTCGCCTGCGTCGCCGGGTGCCGCCACATCTCGGTGTGCATCGCCGGGGCGATGACGACGGGCGCCTCGCTCGCGAGGACCGTGTTGCCGAGCAGGTCGTCGGCGAGCCCGGTGGCGAGCTTCGCGATCGTGTTCGCCGTCGCCGGCGCGATCACGATGAGATCGGCGGCCTGGCCGATCGCCACGTGGCGCACCTCGGCGACCCCCTCGTAGAGGTCGGTGTGCACCGGGTTGCGGGAGATCGCCTCGAGCGTCGGACGACCCACGAAGCGGAGCGCTCCCTCGGTCGGCACGACGTGTACGTCGTGCCCGGCGAGCACGAGGGCCCGCACGACGCCGACGGCCTTGTAGGCCGCGATGCCGCCGGTGATGCCGACGACGATGTTGAGGGTCATGCGGCCCTCTGGATCACTCGCCGAGGGGGCGGAGCCGGAGCTTGTCCTCGTTGATCTCGTGCATGGCGACCGAGAGCGGCTTGTCGTCGATCGACGAGTCGACGAGCGGGCCGACGTTGTCGAACAGGCTGCCCTCGTGCAGGTCGGCGTAGTAGTCGTTGATCTGACGCGCGCGCTTCGACGCGAAGATCACCAGCTGGTACTTCGAGTCGACCTTCGACAGCAGGTCGTCGATGGGCGGGTCGATGATGCCGGACTGCTTCTCAGCCATGGAATGACTCCTTGATCGTGGGATGCGCTCGTGGCGCTCGAAAGCTCGAGGCGAGGGAGGCCGAACCGGAACGGCTCAGCGTCGGCCCTTGCGAGGTCGCATCAAGTCTACGACCTTCTGGGCGGCCTCGCCGACGTCGTGGTTCACGACCTGGTGGTCGAACTCGTCCACCGCGGCCAGCTCGACCTTCGCGGTCTCGAGCCGTCGCTGCTGCTCGGCGGCCGTCTCGGTGCCGCGTCCGACGAGCCGACGGACGAGTTCGTCCCAGCTCGGCGGCAGCAGGAACACGAGCGTGGCGTCGGGCATCGCACGACGCACCGAACGCGCACCCTGGATGTCGATCTCGAGCAGCACGCTCCGGCCGGCGGCGATCGCCTCCTCCACCGGGCGCCGCGGCGTGCCGTACCGGTACGCGTTGTGCACCGTCGCCCACTCGAGCAGTTCGCCCGCCTCGATCATGCGGTCGAACTCGGCGTCGTCGACGAAGTAGTAGCTCTCCCCCTCGACCTCACCGGGTCGCGGGTCGCGCGTGGTCGCCGACACCGAGAGCCGAACCTCGGGGTGGTGCTGGCGGATGTACCCGGCGACGGTGCCCTTGCCCACCGCGGTCGGGCCGGCGAGCACCACGAGCCGGTCGCCCGTGCCGCCGTGCGCGGCGACCCACTCGGCGATGAACTCGCGCAGCCGTCGGCGCTGGAGGCGGCCCAGGCCGCCGAGCCGCTTCGACGTCGAGATCTCGAGCTCCTGCATGATGCGGGCCGACTTCGTCGCGCCGATCGCCGGGATCGACGTCAGGAACTCGGTCACCCGGAGACGTCCCTCGACGCCCTCGGGGTCCTCGTACGCGACGCGGAGCACGTCGAGCGGGCTTCGCCGCGAAGCGGCGACGTCCGCCTTGACGCCCGCGCGCGCCCGGCGGGCCGCGACCGCGGCTCGCGAGGCGGCGACCCGGTCGACCTCGGGGGGGTTGGTCGCCGTCACGGGGCGATCAGACATCGATGGCTCCGATCTCGTCGATGCGGCGGGCGACGGCGTCGGCGAGGCCGTCGGGCCCGGCCGAGAGCAGCGATCGCGACTCGCTCACGATGACGCCCGCCGACAGCGAACCGAAGATCGCGCGCAGGTCGCGCACCTCCCCGCCCTGGTGGCCGAAACCGGGTGCGAGCACCGGAAGGCCGGGACGCGGGGCGTCGCCGTGCACGTCGATGCCCGACGCCGCCAGGTCGACGGTCGCGCCGAGCACCAGGCCGATCGAGGCGAACTCGCGGTCGGCGGCGTCGGGCCGGCCCTGGTTCCAGCTCGTCACCCCGGAGGCGATCGCCCCGGCGACGGTCGAGCCCTCGCGGCTCGACTGGGTCAGCACGGCCCGCTGGATGGCGGCGGCCTCGGGGTTCGACGTCGCGGCGAGCACGAAGAGGCCCTTGCCCCAGCGCTCGGCCGCCGTCATCACGGACTCGATCGAGCCGAGCCCCTGGTAGGCGCTGATCGTCATGGCGTCGGCCTCGAGCGAGGAACCGGGCCGCAGCCACGCCTCGCCGTACGCGTCGACGCTCGTGCCGATGTCGCCCCGCTTGACGTCGGCGATCACCACGAGGCCGGCGTCCCGCGCCTCCGCGAGCACGCGCTCGAGTGCGGCGTAGCCCGCGGCACCGTGCCGTTCGAAGAAGGCGACCTGGGGCTTCACGATGCCGGCGCGCCCGGCCGCGGCATCCACCGTGCGCAGCCCGAACTCGCGCACGCCCGCCGCGCTGTCGTCGTAACCCCACGCCGACAGCAGCGACGCGTGCGGGTCGATGCCCACGCAGAGCCGCCCGTAGGCGGCGAAGACGGCTCCGAGCCGCTCGCCGAACGGGATGACCACGTCGGTCACGCGGTCACCTCCCGCTTCCGGGCGTAGTCCTGCAGGCTCGTGACCTCGAAGCCGCCGTCCTTCGCATCGAGCGACGCGACGGCCGCCGACAGCTCGGCGATGGTCGTGAAGAGGGGGATGTCCGCGGCGACGGCCGCCGCACGGATCTCGTAGCCGTCGGCGCGCGAGCTGCGCCCGCTCGGCGTGTTCACGACGACGTCGACCTCACCGCGGTGGATGAGCTCGACCACGCTCATCGCGTCCGCGGCGGGCTTGTCGTGGAACTTCAGCACTTCGCGCGCGCGGATGCCGTTGCGCTGGAGCACCTCGGCGGTGCCCTCGGTCGCGGCGATCTCGTAACCGAGCTGCTGGAGGCGCAGCACCGGCAGGATGATGGCGCGCTTGTCGCGGTCGGAGACCGAGACGAAGACCGTGCCCGAGTCGGGCATGCCGCCGTACGCGGCGAGCTGGCTCTTCGCGAAGGCGCGGGGGAAGTCGCGGTCGATGCCCATGACCTCACCGGTCGAGCGCATCTCGGGGCCGAGCACCGAGTCGACCATGATCCCCTCGCGGGTGCGGAAGCGGTGGAACGGCAGCACCGCCTCCTTGACGGCCACTGGGGCGTCGAGCGGGATGCGCGAGCCGTCGGCGGCCGGCAGCAGCCCCTCGGCGACGAGCTCCGCGATCGTCGCACCGACCATGATGCGACTCGCCGCCTTCGCGAGCGGGATGCCGAGCGCCTTCGACACGAACGGCACCGTACGGCTCGCGCGCGGGTTCGCCTCGAGCACGTAGAGCACCCCTGCGCCGATCGCGAACTGCACGTTGAGCAGGCCCTTCACGCTGATGCCCTCGGCGATCGCGCGCGTCGCCTCGCGCACCCGGTCGACCTCGGCGCGGCCGAGGGTCACGGGCGGAAGGGTGCAGCTCGAGTCGCCCGAGTGGATGCCGGCCTCCTCGATGTGCTCCATGACGCCGCCGATGTAGAGGTCGGTGCCGTCGTAGAGCGCGTCGACGTCGATCTCGATCGCGTCGTCGAGGAAGCGGTCGACGAGGAGCGGGTGGCTCGGGCCCACGATGCCCTGGCCCTCGATGCGCGCGAAGTAGTCGGCGAGCGAGGCGGAGTCGTAGACGATCTCCATGCCGCGGCCGCCGAGCACGTAGCTCGGGCGGACGAGCACGGGGTAGCCGATGCCCTCCGCGACGTGCTGCGCGCCGGCGAGGTCGATGGCGGTGCCGTTGCGCGGGGCGAGGAGGCCGGCGCCCTCGAGGATGCCGGCGAAGAGCCCGCGCTCCTCCGCGAGGTCGATCGCCTCGGGGGTGGTTCCGAGGATCGGCACGCCGGCCGCTTCGAGGCCCTTCGCGAGGCCGAGCGCGGTCTGGCCGCCGAGCTGCACGACGACGCCGACCAGCTCGCCCGTCTGCGACTCGGCGTGGATGACCTCGAGCACGTCCTCGAGCGTGAGCGGCTCGAAGTAGAGCCGGTCGCTCGTGTCGTAGTCGGTCGAGACGGTCTCGGGGTTGCAGTTGATCATGATCGTCTCGAAGCCAGCGGCCGAGAGCGCGAACGAGGCGTGCACGCACGAGTAGTCGAACTCGACGCCCTGGCCGATGCGGTTCGGGCCCGAGCCGAGGATGACGACCTTGCGCCGGTCGCTCGGCTCGACCTCCGTCTCGACGTCGTAGCTCGAGTAGTGGTAGGGCGTGAGCGCCGGGAACTCCCCCGCGCAGGTGTCGACGGTCTTGTACACCGGGCGGATGCCGAGGATGTGGCGCACCTCGCGGGCGTCCGCCTCGCTGCCGAAGCCGCGGAGCTCGGCGATCTGCGCGTCGGAGAAGCCGTGGTCCTTCGCGAGCAGCAGGGTGTCGTGGTCGAGCGCCTCGGCGGCCGCGACGTGGGCCGCGACCTCGTTGACGAGCACGATCTGGTCCAGGAACCACGGGTCGATCTTCGTCGCCTCGAAGGCCTGCTCGATCGTGGCGCCCTTGCGGAGCGCCTGCTGGACGAGCACGATCCGGCCGTCGGTCGGCACCTTCGCCTGCTCGAGCAGCTCATCGACCGAGCGCTCCTCCTCGCCCCAGTGGAACGAGGAGCCGCGCTTCTCGAGCGAGCGCAGCGCCTTCTGCAGGGCGGTCGAGAAGTTGCGGCCGATCGCCATCGCCTCGCCGACCGACTTCATGGTCGTCGTGAGCGTCGGGTCGGCGGCGGGGAACTTCTCGAAGGCGAACCGCGGCACCTTGACGACGACGTAGTCGAGCGTCGGCTCGAAGCTCGCCGGGGTCACGCGAGTGATGTCGTTCGGGATCTCGTCGAGGCGGTAGCCGATCGCGAGCTTCGCCGCGATCTTCGCGATCGGGAAGCCCGTCGCCTTCGATGCGAGCGCGCTGGACCGCGAGACGCGCGGGTTCATCTCGATGACGATGACCCGGCCGTTGTCGGGGTCGACCGCGAACTGGATGTTGCAGCCGCCGGTGTCGACGCCCACGGCGCGGATGATGTCGATGCCGATGTCGCGGAGCTTCTGGTACTCGCGGTCGGTGAGCGTGAGCGCCGGCGCGACGGTGATCGAGTCGCCCGTGTGCACGCCGACGGGGTCGACGTTCTCGATCGAGCAGACCACGACCGTGTTGTCGTGGGTGTCGCGCATGAGCTCGAGCTCGTACTCCTTCCAGCCGAGGATCGACTCCTCGAGGAGCACCTCGGTGGTGGGCGAGTCGTGCAGGCCCTGCGTGACGATGCGCACGAGGTCGTCCTCGGTGTAGGCGAAGCCCGAGCCGAGTCCGCCCATCGTGAACGACGGGCGGACGACGAGCGGGTAGCCGAGGTCCTCGGCGAAGGCCTTGGCCTCGTCGAGCGTCTTCGCGACGTGCGAGCGGGCGACGTCGGCGCCCGCCTCGATCACGAGGTCCTTGAACAGCTGGCGGTCCTCGCCCTTGCGGATGGCGTCGACCTTCGCGCCGATGAGCTCGACACCGTGCTTCTCGAGGATGCCGGCGTCGTGCAGCGCGATCGCCGCGTTGAGGGCGGTCTGGCCGCCGAGGGTCGGAAGCACCGCGTCGGGGCGCTCCTTGATGATGATCTGCTCGATGATCTCGGGCGTGATCGGCTCGATGTACGTCGCGTCGGCGAAGTCGGGGTCGGTCATGATCGTCGCGGGGTTCGGGTTCACGAGGATGACCCGCACCCCCTCAGCGCGGAGCACGCGGCACGCCTGGGTGCCGGAGTAGTCGAACTCGGCGGCCTGGCCGATGACGATCGGCCCTGAGCCGATGACGAGGACGGAGTTGATGTCGACGCGCTTGGGCATTAGTTGCCGTTCTCCTTGCTCGCGATGACCATGTCGCGGAACCGGTCGAAGAGGTAGTTGGCGTCGTGCGGGCCGGCGGCCGACTCGGGGTGGTATTGCACGCTGAACGCGGGGATGTCGAGGCAGTTGAGCCCCTCGACCACGTTGTCGTTGAGGCCGACGTGGCTGACCTCGACGCGCCCGAAGCCCTCGGTCGACTGGCTCACCGCGTCGATCGGGGCGTCGACGGCGAAGCCGTGGTTGTGCGCGGTGATCTCGACGCGGCCCGTGGCGCGGTCGAGGACGGGCTGGTTGATGCCGCGGTGCCCGAACGTCAGCTTGTAGGTGCCGAAGCCCAGCGCGCGGCCGAGCAGCTGGTTGCCGAAGCAGATGCCGAAGTAGGGCACCCCGGCCCGCAGCACGGTGCGGAGGATTTCGACGTGCTGGTCGGACGCCGACGGGTCGCCGGGGCCGTTCGAGTAGAACAGCGCGTCGGGTCGCATCGCGAGGATCGCGTCGGCGGTCGTCGTCTGGGGCAGCACGTGAACGTCGAATCCCCGCTCCGCGAGGTAGTGGAGGGTCGACGTCTTCACGCCGAGGTCGAGGACGGCGACGGAGCCGGCGCGCTCGCCCTCGGCGGGCAGCGTGTACGGCTCGGAGGTCGAGACCGTGCCCGACAGGTTCTGGCCCGACATCTGCGCGCCCGACTGCACGACCGCGAGCTGCTCGCCCGCGCTGAGCGCGGCGTCGTCGCCCGAGAAGATCCCGGCGCGCATGGCGCCGGCCGAGCGCAGGTGGCGCGTGAGCGCTCGGGTGTCGATGCCCGAGATGCCGACGACGCCCGAGGAGACGAGGTCGTCGTCGAGGCTCCGCTGCGAGCGGAAGTTCGACACCACGCGGGAGGGGTCGCGCACGACGAATCCCGCGACCCAGATACGGTTCGACTCCTCGTCGTCGTCGTTCATGCCGGTGTTGCCGATGTGCGGCGCCGTCATCAGGACGATCTGGCCGGCGTAGGACGGGTCGGTCAGCGTCTCCTGGTAGCCCGTCATGCCGGTGGCGAAGACCGCCTCGCCGACCGTGCGCCCGCGGGCGCCGTAGGCACGGCCCTCGTAACGGGTGCCGTCCTCGAGGACGAGCACGGCGGGCTCGATCGTGCGGCCGTGCGTCGCCGGCTCGGCGGTCGTGGCAACGGATTCGGTCGCGTTGTCGGGGGTCTCAGTCTCAGTCATCCGAGGCCTCGCTCTCGTGTTCCGGCCGCGGCGCCTCGGGCGCGGCGGCGATGTCTTCGATGGCCCGGATGATCCGGGCCTGGTCGCCCGGGTACCGGGCGCGGAGGTAGCTGTCGACCCGAGGCGGCTCGGCCTCGGGGTCGTCGAGTGCGGCGATCCAGCTCACCGCGATGAGCCCCTCGGGTTCGACCCCGCGATCGATCGCGTACGTCGCCGTCGCCGCGCCGACCAGCCGATCGGCGGGGATGAAGCTCACCGGTTCGCCGGCGATGCGGAGGACCACGCCCTCGGGCACGATCTCGACCCGGCCGGAGCCCCGGAAGGCGAGACCGGGCACCGCGAGCCGCTCGAGCGGCTCTCCGGCGGGGGTCGTGGCCACGTACAGCACCTCGGCCTCGAGCACCGCGGCGCCGAGGGCGACGGGCAGCGCGTGCGCCGACAGGGCGGCGTCGCGCTGCGTCCGGCGGCGCCACGATCGCAGCACCAGCCAGGCGACGACCGCGATGACGGCGACGGCGACGATCGCGCCGATCGCCTTATCCATGCGCGCCCCCGGTCGCCTGCGCCGCGAGCCCGGCGATCTCTTCGGCCGGTCGCACGCGGCCGTCGAGATACGTGGCGTAACCCGCGTGGAACGTCGCCACCACCCGACCGGGCAGCGTGCGCCCGAGGTAGGGCGAGTTCACGCTGCGGCCGGCGAGCCGGTCGAGGTCGAACACGCCACTCGCCTGCGGGTCGTACAGCGTGAGCTCGGGGGCCGCGCCCGCGGCGATCGCCTCGCCGTGCCCGCGGAGCCTGCCGATACGGGCGGGCGCGTGCGACAGCACCCGCGCGACGTCGGCCCAGCCGATGAGCCCCGTCTCGACCATGGCCGCGTGCACGACCGGGAGCGCCGACTCGAGTCCGACCATGCCGTTCGCCGCGGCATCCCACTCGCTCTCCTTCGCCTCCGCTGGGTGCGGGGCGTGGTCGGTCGCGACGATGTCGATCGTGCCGTCGGCGAGGGCCTCGCGGAGCGCGAGCGTGTCCTCTGCGCGACGCAGCGGCGGGTTGACCTTGAACCGCGGGTCGTAGCCGGCGACGAGGTCGTCGGTGAGCAGCAGGTGGTGCGGCGTGACCTCGGCGGTGACGTCGATTCCGCGGGCCTTCGCCCAGCGGATGACCTCCACCGACCCCGCGGTCGACACGTGGCACACGTGCAGCCGGCTGCCCACGTGCTCGGCGAGCAGCACGTCGCGCGCGATGATCGACTCCTCGGCGACGGCGGGCCAGCCGGTGAGCCCGAGCTCGGCCGAGAGCGGGCCCTCGTTCATCTGGGCGCCCTCGGTGAGCCGCGGCTCCTGCGCGTGCTGCGCGATGACGCCGTCGAACGCCTTCACGTACTCGAGCGCCCGGCGCATGAGCAGCGGGTCGGAGACGCAGAAGCCGTCGTCGCTGAAGACGCGCACGTTCGCGCGCGACCGCGCCATCGCGCCGAGCTCGGCGAGCTCGGAGCCCTTGAGGCCGACGGTCACGGCGCCGATCGGCTGCACGGTCGCGTAGCCCGCCGCACGGCCGAGGCTCGCCTCCTGCTCGACGACGCCCGCGGTGTCGGCCACCGGGAACGTGTTCGCCATCGCGAAGACGGCGGTGAACCCGCCCGCGGCGGCGGCCTGGGTGCCGGTGAGCACCGTCTCGCTCTGCTCGTAGCCGGGCTCGCGCAGGTGCGTGTGAAGGTCGACGAGACCGGGCAGTGCCACGAGGCCGTCGGCGTCGTGGACCGTCGCGCCCGAGGCATCCGCGATCGTGCCGACCTCGGCGATGATGCCGTCGGCCAGGAGGATGTCGGCGCGTTCGCCGCTCGGCAGCGTCGCTCCGGTGATGAGGTGGCGCTCGCCCATCAGGCCTCACCCCGTTCGCCCGACAGCAGCAGATAGAGGGCGGCCATTCTCACTGATACTCCGTTCGCGACCTGTTCTCGCACCGTCGACCGCGGCGAGTCCGCCGCACGGGCCGAGATCTCGAGCCCGCGGTTCATGGGGCCGGGGTGCATCACCATCGTAGTCGGCGGCAGCGCGTCGAACCTGGCGTCGTCGAGACCCCAGGTGCGGGTGTACTCGCGACTGTTCGGGAAGAACGCCGCGTGCATGCGCTCGGCCTGGATGCGGAGCATCATGACGACGTCGGGCGAGTTCGCGAGCGCCGCGTCGAGGTCGTAGCCGACGGCGGCCGGCCACGACCCCGTCGCGACCGGCACGAGCGTCGGCGGGGCGACGAGCTCGACCTCGGCCCCGAGGGTGTCCAGCAGCCAGACGTTCGAGCGGGCGACGCGGGAGTGCAGGATGTCGCCGACGATGACGACGCGCACGCCGTCGAGCCCGCGTCCGCGGGAGGCTGCGCCGTGGATGCGCCGACGCATCGTGAACGCGTCGAGCAGCGCCTGGGTCGGGTGCTCGTGCGTGCCGTCGCCGGCGTTCACGACGCCCGCGTCGATCCAGCCGCTCGTCGCGAGCGTCTGCGGGGCGCCCGACGCGTGGTGCCGGATGACGACGCCGTCGGCGCCCATCGCCTGGAGGGTCTGCGCCGTGTCCTTGAGGCTCTCGCCCTTCGAGACGCTCGAGCCCTTCGCGCTGAAGTTGATGACGTCGGCGCTCAGCCGCTTCGCGGCGGCCTCGAACGAGATGCGGGTACGGGTCGAGTCCTCGAAGAAGAGGTTCACGACCGTCTTGCCGCGCAGGGTCGGGAGCTTCTTGACCTCGCGCTCCTGCACGGCGGCCATGTCCTCGGCGATGTCGAGGAGGGCGATCGCGTCGTCGCGCGTCAGGTCGCGCGTGCCGAGCAGGTGCTTCACTCGTCGCCTCCCTCGATCGTGACGGCGTCGTCGCCGTCGATCTCGACGAGGCGGACGTTGATGCGCTCGCGAGTCGAGCTCGGCAGGTTCTTGCCCACGAAGTCCGCGCGGATCGGGAACTCGCGGTGGCCGCGGTCGACGAGCACCGCGAGGCGCACGGCGCGCGCGCGGCCGAGATCGGCGAGCGCATCGAACGCGGCGCGGATGGTGCGCCCGGAGTAGAGCACGTCGTCCACGAGCACGACCGTCTTCCCGTCGATGCCGCCGGGCGGCAGCTCGGTCGGCGACGGCGTGCGCGTTCGCGTGCGGCCCAGGTCGTCGCGGTACATCGTGACGTCGAGCGAGCCCGAGAGCACCGACGGCGACGGCGAGTCGGGCTCGATGCGGGCGATGGTCTCGGCGATGCGACGGGCGAGGATCACGCCGCGCGTCGGGATGCCGAGGAGGACGAGATCGCCGCTTCCGCGATTGGATTCGAGGATCTCGTGCGAGATACGGGTCAACGCCCGCTGGATGTCAGCCTGACTGAGCACGGCACGTGCCATCAACCGACTCCCTTCTCCGCCTCTCAGGACGGCCTTAAAGGTTGCCAACTCGCGCCAGTCTACCGTGCCGTCCGTGGATGACCCGCATCGGCGGGGTGCCGTGGCGTCGTCGCGGGCGCTATGGTTCGGGCATGCGACGGCATCCCTCGAGACCCTGGTGCGTGGTCGCCGCCCTCGCGGCGGCGGCCTGGGCGTTCATCCTCCTCCCGCCCCAGCAGGCCGTGTGGTCGGGGGCGGACTCCCCCGACTGGCTGGCGGCGATCGACGCGCTGCCGGTGTACGACGGATTGCGGGGGTGGCTCACCGCGATCGGCGCCGGCGACTTCTACCTCGTGTTCGGGGCGGCTTCGGCGTTGTCGTTCCTGCTCGTCTGGCTCGCGACCGGCCCGACCCTCGCGGCGCTCGGCTGGACGGGCCGGGTGCTCGGCTGGCTCGTGCTGGCTGCGGCGCCGATCACGGCCATCTCGTACGCGAACCACCCTGCGGATGCCCCGTGGCATGCGCTGTGGGGAGCCGAGATCTTCGCGCTCCTCGCGATCGGGGTGTGGGGCATCGTCGTCGCCCTCGCGACCGGCGGCCGAGCCCCGCAGTGGGAGCGGTTGCTCCTCGCCGCGCTCCTGCCGATCATCATCGGCTCGACCGTGCTGTTCACCTACTGGCCGCACGGCAGCCTCGTCGGGCTCGGCCTCGCAGCCGCGGCCCTCGCGGCCTGGGGCGAACGGGCGGACGACGGAACGGCCCCCGCGCTGGGCAGGGGCCGTTCGGCGTCGGATGCGGGCGGACGGTAGCGCCGGGGCGGTCACCGGCGACGGATCGGGCGGGTGAGGGCGCCGGCCGCGACGACCATCGCGGCCGCGACGAGCACGACGTCCTTCAGGATGTACTGCGCCGTGAGCGTCGGTCCCGCGACGCTGAAGAGCTCGCCGCCGAAGAACACGAGCGGCGAGAAGATGCCGACGAAGGTCGCCGCCAGCGCGAGCAGGCCGATGCGCAGGAGCCACCCGGTGATGAACGTCAGCCCGACGAACACCTCGAGCGCGGCGGTGAGGGCCATCGCCGCGTAGCCGTCCACGATGCCGAACGACAGTGCGTTCCACGTTCGCACGACGAGGTCGTCAACGGGGCTCGCACCGGGGATGAACTTGAGTGCGCCGAACACCGCGAACACGACGCCGAGCGAGACGCGGAGGGCCGGGGCGCCGGTGCGGGCGAAGAACCGCTGCAGCACGGCCTGGGCCGCATCGGCACGGTCGAGCACGTGGTCGAGGCCGGCTGACGGAGCGGTGCGTCCGGTGCCGAGGGTGGTGGATGACATTTCGGGGCCTTTCGATTCGATGAGTGGAGTACGCCGAGGGGCGACGGTTCCCCATCGAATCGCGGCGAGCAGGGCGAGTCGCCCGGAGCACCGCTGAATCCGGTTCGGGGCGAACCCCGAGCCGTTCCTCGGGGCACCGTGCGCGCTCCCCCCGTTCACGGGCCACGGCTCCGGCGCCCACGGTGATCGAATCGGGCATGGTCGACGTGATGATCGCGGTGACGCCGTTCCACGGGCACGCCGCCCCGATGGCCGCGGTCGCGGGCGCGTTCGTCGAGGCCGGCCACCGGACCCGCGTGTACACCGGTGCCGCCTGCGTCGCCGGCCCGCTGCCGCACGCGGCGCTGCTGCCGCACTGCGACGCGATGATCACCAACGGCGGCTGGGGCGGCATCCTCGCCGCGCTCGCCGCCGACGTGCCGCTCGTCGTCGCGGGCGGCGACCTCGACAAACCCGGGGCTGCCGCCCGCGTCACGTGGGCGGGTGCCGGCATCGACGTGCGCACCGGGCGCCCGTCGTCACGAGTGGTCGGACGAGTGCTCCGCCGGCTGATGCAGGACCCGGCCTACCGTGCGAACGCGCGGGCCGTCGGACGTGCGCTCCGGGCGTACGACGGACGCCGAGAGGTCGTCGACCACGCGATGCGGATGCTTCGTGGCCGACGCGACGCTCCGGCGTGAGCCGGGATCAGGCCTTCGCGTGCGAGACCGCGGCGAGCAGGCCGTTGACGAACCCGGCCGAGTCGTCGGTCGAGAGCACCGTCGCCGCCTCGACGGCCTCGGCGATCGCGACCGGGTCGGGCACCTCGTCGTTGTACACGATCTCCCAGACGCCGATGCGGAGCAGGGCGCGGTCGACCGCAGGCATGCGCTCGAGCGTCCACCCGCGCGAGTGCGTCTCGATGAGCTCGTCGATCTCGGTGCGGTGGTCGACGATGCCGTCGACGATCTCACGGGCGTAGAGCCACGACGCCTGGCGCTCGGGCTCGTTCGCCGCCTTCTGCGCCTCGACGACGAGCATCTGCTCGACGGGCACCTGGCGCATGTCGGCCGAGTACAGCATGTCGAGCGCGCGCTTGCGCGCCTTCGTACGTGCGCTCACTAGTCGTTCACGCGGCCGAGGTAGTCGCCCGACCGGGTGTCGACCTTGACCTTGGTGCCCGTCTCGAGGAAGAGCGGAACCTGGATCTCGTAGCCGGTCTCGACCGTCGCGGGCTTGGTGCCGCCGGTCGAGCGGTCGCCCTGGAGGCCCGGCTCGGTGTAGGTGATCTCGAGCACGACGGAGGCGGGCAGGTCGACGTAGAGCGGGTTGCCGTTGTTCAGGGCGATCGTGACGGCCTGGTTCTCGAGCATGAAGTTCGCGGCGTCGCCGACGACCGTCGCCGGCACGGTGATCTGGTCGTAGTCGGTCGCGTCCATGAACACGAAGCCGTCGCCGTCGTTGTAGAGGTAGGTGAAGTCGCGGCGGTCGACGTTCTCGATGTCGATCTTGGCGCCCGCGTTGTAGGTGCGGTCGACGACCTTGCCGCTGACGACGTTCTTCAGCTTGGTGCGCACGAACGCACCGCCCTTGCCCGGCTTGACGTGCTGGAACTCGATGACGCTCCAGAGCTGCCCGTCGATCGAGAGGACGACGCCGTTCTTGATGTCAGCGGTGCTTGCCATGCGTATACGATCCGTTCGGTTGTTCGTGTGTTCGGTTGCGAAGAGGCTCGGCCGGACCCGGCCAGAGAAGTTCAGTCGATCGAGTTTAGTCGCTCGGCTCCGGCATCGCCAACGCGGGTGGGCGCGGCCGCCGGCTGCGCGGATGCCTCGGGGCGGAGCCGTTCGCGCAGGCCCTACGCTGGCGGGATGATCGACGCACCGCGCCCCGGCCCCCGACCGCTCGTCTCCACCGAGGGCCCGCAGCGCCAGCTCTCGCAGCAGGCCGCGCCCGAGATGTGGGGACGGCTCGTCGCGACCGTCTTCGCCCTCGACGGCGTCGTCGAGGGACACAGCCAGGTCTCGCCGAAGTCGTCGCGGGCGGTCTTCCTCGTCGACCTCGAGACGGCGCGCTCCCCCGAGACCTCGCTCTTCCCCGACGGGCGGCTGGAGCCCGTGCACCTGCACGGCGTCGCCGACACCTCGATCCACCTCGTCCTGCCCGCCGAGCGCGGCGCACGGCTGACCGCGCTCGGCTGGGCCGAGCCGCACCAGTACGAGGACTACGGCACGGAGTTCATGGTCTACGGCCCGCGAGACGAGCCCGAACTCGAGGTCGTCATGGCGATCGTCGCCGAGAGCCTCGACTACGCGCGAGGCGCCTGACCGGCGGCGATAGCCGCCGGTCAGCCGTCGGCCTGGCCCTCGATGGCGGCGATGAGCCGCCGCACCGCGGTCGCGTAGCCCGGAACGCCCTCGCCGACGACGTGCACGATCGCGACGTCGGCGACATACGAATGGTGCCGGAACGACTCGCGCTGCATGACGTCGGAGATGTGCACCTCGGCGACGGGCAGCGCAACACCCGACAGCGCGTCGCGCAGCACGACCGAGGTGTGCGTCAGCCCGCCCGGGTTGATGACGATGCCCGCGCAGTCGGACCGCGCGGCGTGGATCGCGTCGATCAGCACGCCCTCGTGATTGCTCTGCACGGCACGGACGTCGAAGCCGAGTCCGGCCGCGGCATCCTCGACCAGTCGTTCGACGTCGGCGAGCGTGTCGCTGCCGTAGATCTCGGGCTCGCGGGTGCCGAGCAGGTTGAGGTTCGGCCCGTTCACGAGCAGCAGGCGACGCTCCGTCATGCTGCGGGTCCGTTCGGGAGGCGAGTCATCGTCACCCGGGCAGCCTATCGCCGCCGGATCTGCCCCGACGTCACGCCGTCGGTGCCTGCTCCCCCTGGTCCTCCGCGTGGTACTGCGCGAGCAGCTCGCGCTCGCGCTTCGCGTTCGGGAACTTCCACATCACGAGCAGGGCACCGAGCACCACCGCGATGATGCCCGCGAGGTAGGCCCAGTCCTGCCCCTGCTCGAACGACTGCTTCGCCCCCTGGATGATCGCGTCGGAGTACTTGGGGTACTGCTGCGCGATGTCGGCGGCGCTCGCGAACGACTTCGTCAACTGGCTCTGCACGGAGCTCGTGATCTGGTCGGCGTCGGGCGAGCTCTGCATGAGAGCTGTCGCGGAGGCCGCGTAACCCGCGGTGAGCAGCGCACCGAGGATCGACTGCATGATCGCACCGCCCAGGTCGCGCTGGAGGTCGGCCGTGCCGGAGGCCATGCCCGCCCTGCGGACGGGTACGGCGCCCGTGAGCGATCGCGAGGCCGGGGTGCCGGCGAGCCCGACGCCCGCCCCCACGAATGCGTAGCCGAGGCCGACCACCCAGTACTGCGCGCCCTCGCGCCAGAGCAGCAGCATCGTGAGGAACCCGAGGAGGACGCCCGCATAGCCCAGCAGCAGCGTGAACTTCGCGCCTCTCGTCTCGACGAGCTTCGCCGAGCGCGGCGCCAGCAGCACCATGAAGATCGCGGCGGGCAGGATCGCGAAGCCGGACTCGAGCGTGGTGTACCCGAGGACGTTCTGCAGGTACTGCTGGCCGATGAACATGGCGCCCATGAGCGAGCCGAAGACGATGATGCCGGCGCAGGCTGCGACCCAGAAGATCGGTCGAGCCGCGATCGTGAGGTCGTACAGCGGGTTCTTCGCGAGCTTCTGCCGGATGACGAAGCCGATGAGCGCTGCCCCGCCGATGATCGAGAGGCCGAGCACGAGCGTGCCCGAGTCGGGAACCGCCGCGAAGTTGATCGCGAGGATGATGCCGCCGACCATGAGGGCCGACAGGAGGCCACCGAGGTTGTCGACGCGCTCCGTCGACTCGTTCACGTGCGCGGGGACCGTCTTCAGGATCATGGGCACGGCGACGACGATGAGCGGGAGCGTCACGAGGAAGACCGAGCCCCACGAGAACGACTCCAACAGGAAGCCTGCGATGAGCGGGCCGAGCGCCGAGATCGCGCCGCCGATCGCCGACCACAGCGCGATCGACTTCGTGCGCTGCGGGCCCGACCAGAACGCGGTGATGAGGGCGAGAGTCGTCGGATAGGCCATGCCCGCGGCGAGACCGCCGACGATCCGGGCGATGATGAGCACTTCGATCGTGGGCGCGAACGCCGCGACGAGGGACGCCGGCAGCGACAGCAGCACGCCGATGAGCAGCATCGACTTCCGGCCGTAGCGGTCGCCGACCGCGCCGAGCCAGAGCACGGAAGCGGCGAGGCCGAGCGAGTACCCGACGGCGACGAGGTTGAGCTCGGTCTGGGAGGCGTCGAACGCCTTGCCGATGTCGGGCAGGGCCACGTTCGCCACCGCCAGGGGCAGGTTCGCGACCGCCGCCACGAGGATGAGCGTGACGAGCGTCACACCCGTGGCCGTCTTCTTCGTCGTCGCGCTCATGCTTCCCCCTCGGTGCGCCACTGCGCGGCGACAGCCTCGCACCACGCGGCGGGGCCCCGCATCATGCGATCGACGTGAATCGCGACGGGGCGATCAGCTCGCGATCTCCTGGTACGCCGCGAAGAGCAGCGACTGGTCGGGGGCGAGCATGACGGTCGGCTTCGCGAGGTCGTCGAGCACGATGAACCGCAGCTGGCCGGCGCGCGCCTTCTTGTCTCGCTGCATCGTCGCGAGGAGGGTGTTCCAGCGGCCGGCCGGGTAGCTCGTCGGCAGGCTCAGGAGGTCGAGCACTCGCTTGTGGCGGTCGGCGACCTCGTCGGAGAGGCGGCCGCTCAGCCGGCCGAGCTCCGCGGCGAAGGCGAGGCCGACCGCGACCGCGGCACCGTGGCGCCACTGGTAGCGCTCGGCATGCTCGACCGCGTGCCCGAGGGTGTGGCCGTAGTTGAGGATCTCGCGCAGGCCCTGCTCGGTGAAGTCCTCGGAGACGACGTCGGCCTTCATGCGGATCGACAGCTCGATGACCCGCCGGAACTCGGGCGTCGCCGGGTCGGTCGCCCGCTCGGGGTCGGCCTCGATGGTGTCGAGGATCTCGGGGTACCGGATGAAGCCGGCCTTGACGATCTCGGCGAAGCCGGCGAGGATCTCGTTCTTCGGCAGGGTGTCGAGCAGGTCGAGGTCGCAGACGACCTCGGCGGGCGCGTGGAAGACGCCGACGAGGTTCTTGCCCTCGTTGGTGTTGATGCCGGTCTTGCCGCCGACGGCCGCGTCGACCATGCCGAGCACGGTCGTCGGCACCTGGACGACGCGCACGCCCCGCAGCCAGGTCGCGGCGACGAAGCCCGCGAGGTCGGTGATCGCGCCGCCGCCGAACCCGATGATCGCATCGCTGCGCGTGAAGTCGGCCTGGCCGAGCACCTGCCAGCAGAACGCCGCGACCTCGATGCGCTTGCCGGCCTCGGCGTCGGGCACCTCGGCGAGCAGGACCTCGAAGCGGTCGGAGAGCGACTCGCGCAGTTCGGCCGCGCGGGCGCCGAGCGTCGCCGGGTGCACGACGAGCACCTTCTTCACCGACGAGCCGAGCGCGTCGCCGATCCTGTCGAGCACGCCGCGGCCGACGATCACGTCGTAGCCCTCGTCGCCGCCCACCCGGATCGTCGTGCGCTCGTCCCGTGCCGTCATCGTGCTCCTCCGTGCTCGGTTGCGAAATGCTCGGTGATGTCGTCGACGATCCGGGCGACCGAGCGGCGCGAGGTGTCGATGGCGAGGTCGGCGACCGCCTCGTAGAGCGGCCGGCGTGCTTCGAGGATGGCGACCCAGGCGTCGATGCCCCCGGCCGCGATGAGCGGTCGGTTGCCGCCCGCGAGCCTCGGCGCGACCGCTTCGCGGGAGACCTGCAGCCACACGACGGGGAGCGTCGCGAGGTCGTCGCGGGTGTCGGCGTGGAGCACCGCGCCGCCGCCGAGCGAGATCACCGCCTCCTCGCGCAGCGCTTCGGCGACGACCTCCCGCTCGATGATGCGGAAGTATTCCTCGCCCTCGCGGCCGAAGATCTCGTCGATCGGACCGTACCGCTCCGTGATGCGGACGTCGGTGTCGACGAACGGCGCGCCCACGTCGTTCGCGAGGCGATGGCCGACGCGCGACTTGCCCGAGCCCATGGGCCCGACCAGCACGATCGGCAGCGCGAGGCGGGGGTGCTCAGACACGAGTGGCATCGGTCGCGGCCTCGGCACCCGTCGCGCCCGCGGTGCGGAGCGACTCGGGGATCGCGGCGAGGTACGACTCGAGGTTGCGGCGCGTCTCCGCGACGGAGTCGCCGCCGAACTTCTCGAGCACGGCGTTCGCGAGCACGAGTGCGACCATCGCCTCGGCGACGACGCCCGCCGCGGGCACGGCCACGACGTCGGACCGCTGGTGGTGGGCGGGGGCGGGTTCGCCCGTCGCGACGTCGATCGTGGGCAGCGCGTGCGGCACCGTCGCGATGGGCTTCATGCCCGCGCGGACCCGCAGGACCGTGCCGGTCGACATGCCGCCCTCGGTCCCACCCGCGCGATCGCTCGCCCGCTCGATGCGGCCGTCGGCGAGGTGCAGTTCGTCGTGCGCCGCCGAGCCCCGGCGGCGGGTCGTCTCGAAGCCGTCACCGACCTCGACGCCCTTGATGGCCTGGATGCCCATGAGCGCCGCCGCGAGCTGCGCGTCGAGCCTGCGGTCCCAGTGGACGTGCGAGCCGAGCCCCGGAGGCACGCCGTAGGCGAGCACTTCGACGACGCCGCCGAGCGTGTCGCCCGACTTGTGCGCGTCGTCGACTTCGGCGACCATGCGGGCGCTCGTGCCGGCGTCGAAGCAGCGCAGCGGATCGGCGTCGACCAGGGCGAGATCGGCCGGGAGCGGCAACGCCGCATCGTCCGGCACCCGTACGGGGCCGATCGAGAGCGTGTGCGCGATCGTCGTGATCCCGAGCTCGGCGAGGAACGACTTCGCGACTGCGCCGAGGGCGACGCGAGCTGCGGTCTCTCGCGCGCTCGCCCGCTCGAGCACGGGGCGCGCCTCGTCGAAGCCGTACTTCTGCATGCCGACCAGGTCGGCGTGGCCGGGCCGGGGGCGGGTCAGCGGTGCGCCGCGACCGCGGCCGAGCTTCGCCGGGTCGATGGGCTCGGGGCTCATGACCTCCTGCCACTTCGGCCACTCGGTGTTGCCGACGCGCAGTGCGATGGGGCTGCCGAGGCTGAGCCCGTGGCGCACGCCGCCCGAGATCGCCAGTTCGTCCTGCTCGAACTTCATGCGGGCGCCCCGGCCGTAGCCGAGCTTGCGGCGAGCGAGATCATCGCGGATCAGGTCGAGTGAGACGGGGGTGCCGGCGGGAAGACCCTCGAGGATCGCCACGAGCTCAGGGCCGTGCGATTCTCCGGCAGTGAGCCAACGGAGCATGCCTTCTATACTTCCACAGCGTCAGCGCACGGATTCGCGCATGACGGCGAGCACGTCACGCTCGTCGGCCAGCTCGGCGAACGGATCGCCGTGCACGAACACCCGCACCTGCAGCAGGGCCTGGTGCAGCAGCATGCCGAGGCCGTGCACCACGACGCCCGACCGGGCGAGCCAGGCCGCGCCGAGCGGGCTCGGCCACGGGTCGTAGGCGACGTCGAGCAGCGCGGCTCCCTCGACGAGTCCGGCCGACGGGACCGCTCCGAGGTCGGTCCCCCCCGGAACGGTCGAAACGACGAGTTCGGCGTCGGCCCCGCGGAGATCCGCGAGCGCGGCGAGCGGGAGCTCGTCGACGACGACGCCGGCACGTCGCCCGAGCTCGCCGAGGGTCGCGGCCGCGCCGGGCCGCCGTACGAGCACGCGCACCTCGCGGGCGCCGAGCTCGGCCATGGCGATGAGCGCCGATGCCGCGGTCGCGCCCGCGCCGATGAGCACGCCGGTGCGGATCGCGTGGACGCCCGACTCTCCGAGGGTGCGCACGATGCCGCCGACGTCGGTGTTGAACCCCCGACGACGGCCGCCGTCGAACACGACCGTGTTCGCGGCGCCGGTCAACTCGACGAGTTCGTCGACCTCGTCGAGCAGCGGCAGCACCTCCTGCTTGAGCGGCATCGTCAGCGAAAGCCCTCGCCACGAGGCATCCAGCCCGTCGATGAACGCCGGCAGCCCGTCGCCGGTCATCTCGACCGCCGAGTACGACCAGTCGAGCCCGAGGCGCGCGTACGCCGCCCGGTGCAGCGCGGGGCTCTTCGAGTGCGCGATCGGCGAGCCGAGCACCGCGAGGCGGGCGGCACCCGCGAGCTCGGACGACGGCTCAACCATACTCGGGGTGCTCCGCCATCCACTCGAGCCACTTCTCGACCGCCGCGTCGTGCTCGTCGACCGTCTCGGAGAAGATCGTCTCTCCGGTGTCGAGGTTCCACGTCACGAAGAACAGCCACGGCCCGTCGGCCGGGTGCACCGCGGCGTCGATCGCGAGGTCGCCCGGGTTCGAGATGGGGCCGACCGGCAGCCCGGGGTGCACGTACGTGTTGTACGGGTTCGAGGCGTCGGCGCGCTCCTCGTCGGTCGTCGTGACGAGGTGCGTGTTGCCCGTGCCGTAGGCGACGGTCGCATCGGACTGCAGCAGCCCGCTCTCCCACTTGGACGGGTCGAGCCGGTTGAGGAAGACGCGGGCGACCTTGTAGTAGTCGTCCTTGAGGCCCGCCTCGCGCTGCACGAGGGCGGCGAGCACGATGGTCTTCCATCGGTCCTCGGGAGCGACGCCGGCCTCGTCGAGCGCCTGGAACTGCCGGTCGACCAGGGTCTGCAGCACGGTGCGGGCGTCGGCGTCGGGGTCGAGAGTGTACGTCGCGGGGAAGAGGAAGCCCTCGAGGCTCTTCGCCTCGGCGGGCAGCCCGTACGACTGCGGCGACTCGGCCGCGGCGGCCTCGAGGTCCTCGATCGGGATGCCGGTGCCCTCCGCGATTCTCGGCAACGCGTCGACCGTTGCCGTGCCCTCGGGGATCACGAACGTGTTCTCGAGCTTGCTCGCCGGGTCTTCGAGCGCGTCGAGCGCGGCCTGCGCGCTCATCTGCTCGGCGAGCTTGTAGGCACCCGGGTAGAAGATCGGCGACGGGTCGGCCTCGGCCACCGCCTCGAGGAAGGCGTCCTCGCTCGCGACGACGCCCTCGGCGACGAGGTTCGTCGCGATCGACTCGCCCGTGTCGCCCTCGTGGATCATGAAGACGACCTCGCCCGTGCCCTGGCCCTCGTAGTCGGCGGCGGGCTGGAAGCGCTCGATGACGGCGTTGATCGGGCCCTGCAGGAAGAAGAAGGCGCCGACGCCGAGACCCGCGACCACGAGGAGGCCGATCAGGCAGCCCCAGCCTCCGCGGCGACGGGGCTTCTCGTGCTCGTCGGGTTCGTGATGGTCGAAGGATGCCGCGGCTCGCCGTTCGGCACGAGTGGGCTTGCGTCGCGGAGGTACCGGCACGTCGCCGGAGTCGGGAGCGCCCAGCAGGGCGGCGAACGCGGCGGCAGGCGCATCGGGGGCGAGTGCCTCGTCGGCGGTCGGTGCGGCGCTGACGGGGGCGATCGACGGGGCCGGTGCGGATGCCGCCGACGCGGCCGAGACCGGCGCGGGGTAGGGCGCCGCCGGACCGTCGGCGGCATCGAGTGCACCCGTCGAGGGAGCCGGAGGCGCCGCGGCCGGCGGCGCGCTCGGCGCCTGGGCCGACGGGACGATCGGTGCGGCGGCGGCCACGGCCTGCGCCGGCCCGGTCGCGGGCGCGACCGTTTCGAGCGCGCCCGTGCCCGCGATCTCGGCGGCCCGCCGCTGCTCCGCCTCACGGGCCTCGCGTCGGGTCATCGGACGCGACTCGGCGGGCGCGCCCACCTCCGTCCGATCCGGCATCGGCGCGGCGGGTGGGACCGCCGGAGCCGGCGACTCGGCCGACTGAGCCGGCTGTACCGGTGGCCGCGGCTGCACCGGCTGCGTCGGCTGCTGACCGGCCAGCAGGGCCTGCCAGTCGCGGGTGAGGGCGTCGGCCTCGGGGTGCTCTGGGGGGAGCTGGGTCACAGGGGTGAGGGCCCTTCGTCGGTTTCGAGGATGCGACCGGGGGCGCGCCCGGAGGCCCGCTCGGCGTCGATCGCGTGTTGCAGAATGATAACGGCTGCGACTTGGTCGACGATGGGACGCTGCTGCTTCGCCTTCTTGCCGCTCGCGCGCAGCGCGTGCTGCGCGCTCACGGTCGAGAGCCGTTCGTCGACCAGTCGAATCGGCCTGGCCGGGCTCGCGGCGGCGAGTCGGCGGGCGAACTCGACCGCGTCGTCGGTCGACGGCGTCGGCTGCCCGGAGAGCGAGAGCGGGTTGCCGACGACGAGCTCGATCGCCTCGAACTCCTCGGCGATGGCGAGGATCCGCCGTACGTCGGCGTCGTCACCCTCGGCCGCCCGGGCCACGGTCTCGACGGGCACCGCGAGCAGTCCCCCGCCGTCGCAGCGCGACACGCCAATCCGGGCGCGGCCCACGTCGATCCCGAGCCTCGCTCCGGTGCGCATCGCGCGACTACCCGCCGAGCCCGCGGCGCACGGCCTCGAGGGCCGCGGGGATCGCCGAGAGGTCGCTGCCGCCGCCCTGGGCGAGGTCGGGCTTGCCGCCGCCACCGCCGCCGAGAGCGGCTGCGGCCGCCTTCGCGAGGGCGCCCGCGTTCGCGCCGTGCTCGCGCGCACCCGGCGTCGTCGCGACGATCGTGAGCGGCTTGCCGCCCACCTCGCCCGCGAGGGCGACGACCGCGTCGACGTCGCCGAGCTGCGCACGCACCGAGAGCGCGAGCGACCGCAGCTCGTCGCCCGAGCCGAGCTCGCCGGCCGGCTCGGCCACGAGCAGCACGTCGCCGACCCGCGCGGCCTTGGCCGCGAGCGCCGGCACGCGGTCGCCCAGCGCCTTCGCCTCGAACGCCTGGATGCGCTTCTCGGCCGCCTTGAGGCTCGTCACGAGCTCGCCGACGCGGTCGACGAGCTGCTCGGGGCGGGTCTTCAGGGTCGAGGTGAGCTCGGTCACGAGCGCGCGCTCGGCCGCGAAGCGGCGGAACGCCTCGAGGCCGACGAGCGACTCGACGCGGCGGTTCGACGCGCCGACCGACGATTCGCCGACGATGTTGATCATGCCGATCTCGGCGCTCGTCGAGACGTGCGTGCCCGCGCAGAGTTCGCGCGACCACGGACCGCCGATGTCGACCACCCGGACCACGTCGCCGTACTTCTCGCCGAACAGGGCCATCGCGCCGAGCGCCTTCGCCTCGTCGAGGGGAAGCTCGCGCGTGACGACCTGCAGGTTGTCGCGGATCGCCGAGTTCGAGATCTCCTCGATCTCGCTCCGGGTCTCTGCCGACAACGCCGAGTTCCAGCCGTAGTCGAGACGCAGGTAGCCGGCCTTGTTGAACGAGCCCGACTGGTGCGCGTTCGGGCCGAGCACCTGACGCAGCGCGGCGTGCACGATGTGCGTGCCCGAGTGCGCCTGGGTCGCGCCGCGGCGGTAGTCCTCATCGACGAGGCTCGTCGCCCGCTCCCCCACGCCGACCTCGCCCGAGGTCACCTTGACGGTGTGGCTGATGAGCCCCTTGACCGGCTTCTGCACGTCGAGGACCTCGAGCTCGAAGCCGTCGCCGACGATGCGCCCCTGATCGGGCGCCTGGCCGCCGGACTCGGCGTAGAGCGCGGTCTCCGCGAGGATCACCTCGGCCGTCTGGCCCGCGACGGCGCGCTGGACGGGCCGGCCGTCGACGAGCAGGCCGAGCACGCTCGACTCGGTCGCGAGCTCGGTGTAGCCCGTGAAGACGGTCTCCCCCTTCGCCCGGAAGTCGGCGTAGACCGACAGGTCGGCGAGTACCTTCTTCTTCGACTTCGCATCGGCCTTCGCACGCGTGCGCTGCGCCGTCATGAGCTCGTCGAACGCGACGCGGTCGACCGCGAGGCCGGCCTCGTCGGCCATCTCGAGGGTGAGCTCGATGGGGAACCCGTAGGTGTCGTGCAGGAGGAAGGCGGTGTCGCCCGCGAGCTCATCGCGACCGGCATCCTTCGTCTTCTCGACCGCGAGGTCGAGGATCGACGTGCCCGCCGACAGGGTGCGGAGGAACGTCTCCTCCTCGCCGAGCGCGAGCTGCTCGATGTGGGCGTAGTCGCGGGCGACCTCGGGGTACGCCGACTTCATCGCGTCGCGGGATGCCGCGAAGAGCTCGCGGAAGGTCGGGCCCTCGACGCCGAGCAGGCGCATCGCCCGGATGCTGCGGCGCAGGAGGCGACGGAGGATGTAGCCGCGGCCCTCGTTCGACGGGCTCACGCCGTCGCTCATGAGCATGAGCGCCGAGCGGATGTGGTCGGCGATGACGCGCATGCGCACGTCGTCCTCGTGGTCGGCGCCGTATCGGCGGCCGGAGAGCTCGGAGGCCTTGTCGAGCACCGGCCGCACCTGGTCGATCTCGTACATGTTGTCGACGCCCTGCTTGATGAACGCCACGCGCTCGAGGCCCATGCCGGTGTCGATGTTCTTCTTCGGCAGCTCTTTGACGATGCGGAAGTCGGTCTTCGACACGACGTCGTCGATGAGGTACTGCATGAACACGAGGTTCCAGATCTCGACGTAGCGGTCGTCGTCGGTCGCCGGTCCCCCGTCCACGCCGTACGCGGGACCGCGGTCGAAGAAGATCTCGGAGCACGGCCCGGCCGGGCCGGGCTGGCCGGTGTGCCAGTAGTTCGTGTCCTTGCCGAGCCGCTGGATGCGCTCGTCGGGCAGCCCCGCGACGCGCTTCCAGATCTCGATCGCCTCGTCGTCGTCCTCGTAGACGGTGACCCAGAGATCGTTCGGGTCGAAGCCGTATCCGCCATCGGCCTCGGGCGTGGTCAGGAGCTCCCACGCCATCGAGATGGCGCCCTCCTTGAAGTAGTCGCCGAACGAGAAGTTGCCGTTCATCTGGAAGAACGTGCCGTGCCGCGGCGTCTTGCCGACCTCTTCGATGTCGTTCGTGCGGATGCACTTCTGCACGCTCGTGGCCCGCGGGTACGGCGCAGGCACGATCCCGGTCAGGTACGGCACGAACGGCACCATTCCGGCGACGGTGAAGAGCAGCGTCGGGTCGTCGGAGACGAGCGAGGCCGAGGGCACCACGGTGTGGCCGCGGTCGGCGAAGAAGTCCAGCCAGCGCTGGCGGATGTCGGCGGTCTGCATGGTTCCGTTCTGGGGGTCGTGCCCGGATCGTCCGGGCCGGAAGCGAATGGGGTGGTGGCTCAGCGCTCGGCGGCGGGACCGGCCTCGGCGCGGAGCTCGGCGTCGCGGGCGTGGTACCCCTCGGCGATCGCGTGGCCGAACGCCCGGGCCTTCGCGTCGATCGACTCGAAGAAGTCGCGGCCCTGCTTGGTCTGGTTGACCTGGTGCGCGACCACGAATCCGGCCGCGACGCCGACGGTGAACCACAGAATGCTCTTCACGGGTGCTCCCTGTTCGATCTCTCGCCGGCGCCATGGCGGTCGGCACGCCTCGGATCAGTCTAGTGGCGCAGCGGTCGACCTCGTCCGTGGCCGGACGGGCACGCCGCCGCCCGCAGACGGGAACAGGGGCCGCGGGAAACCCCGCGACCCCTGTTCGGTGCAGCCTGCGTCAGCGAGCCGCGTAGTACTCGACGACGAGCTGGACGTCACAGGTCACGGGGACCTCGGCGCGCTTCGGGCGACGGACGAGCTTGGCCTGGAGCTTGTCGAGCTCGACCTCGAGGTAGCCCGGGACCTTGGGGAGCACGTCGGCGTGACCGCCGGCCGCGGCGACCTGGAAGGGCTCGGTGCTCTCGCTGCGGGTCTTCACGTGGACGAGCTGGCCCGGCTTCACGCGGAACGACGGGCGGTCGACGAGCTGGCCGTCGACGAGGATGTGACGGTGCACGACGAACTGGCGGGCCTGCGAGATGGTGCGGGCGAAGCCGGCGCGGAGCACGAGGGCGTCGAGGCGCATCTCGAGCAGCTCGACCAGGTTCTCACCGGTCTGGCCGTCGATGCGCTTGGCCTCGTTGTAGGCGATGCGGAGCTGCTTCTCGCGGATGCCGTACTGGGCGCGCAGGCGCTGCTTCTCGCGCAGACGCACGGCGTAGTCGCTGTCGGCCTTGCGCTTGGTGCGGCCGTGCTCACCAGGAGCGTAGGGGCGCTTCTCCATGTAGCGGGCGGCCTTCGGGGTGAGGGCGACGCCGAGCGCACGGGAGAGGCGGGTCTTGCTGCGGGAACGGTTCGACACGAATGTCCTTTCGGAAGAATCTCAAGTGAAACCCGCGATGCGATCGTGCACCGCGGATCTGTGTCAGAGGGATTCGCCAGGGGCCGATCGGCTACAGATCGCACCCACTCGCCGGTGACCCTCTCGCAGCCGCGCTCGAGGATCTGGCTTCAGGCCAGCGACCATGCTATCACGACGGGCACGCACGACCTTCCGGCCATGATCGGGGCTCAGCGAGCGCCGCGAACGATCCGGCGGATCTTCGCGAGGCGCGCGGAGACCTCGCGCTCGTTGCCGTGCTCGGTCGGCTCGTAGTACACGGCTCCGCGCAGCGTGTCGGGCAGATACTCCTGGGCCACGACGCCGATCGCGTCGTCGTGCGGATAGCGGTAGCCCTTGCCGTGCCCGAGCCGCTTCGCGCCCGGGTAGTGGGCGTCGCGCAGGTGCTTCGGCACACGGCCGGCCTTGCCGGCGCGGACATCGGCGATCGCCTTGTCGATACCGAGATACGCCGCGTTCGACTTCGGCGCCGTCGCGAGGTGGACGACGGCCTGCGCGAGCGGGATGCGCCCCTCGGGCATGCCGATGTACTGGACCGCGTCGGCCGCCGCGACCGCGACCCCGAGCGCCTGAGGGTCGGCCAGCCCGATGTCTTCCGAGGCGAGCACGATGATGCGACGGGCGATGAACCGCGGGTCCTCACCGGCCTCGATCATGCGGGCGAGGTAGTGCAGTGCGGCGTCGACGTCGCTGCCGCGCACCGACTTGATGAAGGCGCTGATGACGTCGTAGTGCTCGTCGCCGTTGCGGTCGTAGCGCAGCAGGGCGCGATCGACGGCACGCGCCACGACATCGGCGGTGATGACCGGCGCGGATGCCTCGCCGCCACCGGCCTCCGATCCGGAATCCTCGTCGCCCTCCTCGCCGGACGCCTCCGCCGCAGGGGCGGGCTCGGCCGCCGCCGAGATCGCCGAGGCCTCGAGGGCGGTCAGCGCGCGTCGGGCGTCGCCGGATGCGAGGCGGACGATCGCCGATCGCGCCTCGGGGTCGAGCCGGACCTTCCCGGCGAGCCCCCGCGGGTCGGTGACGGCCCGGTCGACGAGCACGCCCAGGTCGTCGTCGCTCAGCAGCTCGAGCGTGAGGAGCAGCGAGCGCGAGAGCAACGGCGAGATGACCGAGAAGGAGGGGTTCTCGGTCGTGGCGGCGACGAGGATCACCCAGCCGTTCTCGACACCGGGCAGCAGCGCGTCTTGTTGCGCCTTCGTGAAGCGGTGGATCTCGTCGAGGAAGAGGACGGTGGAGATGCCGTACAGATCGCGGCTGGCCTGCGCCTCCTCCATGACCTGGCGGACGTCGCGCACCCCCGCGGTGACCGCGGAGAGCTCGACGAACTTGCGGCCCGATGACCGGGCGATCGCCTGGGCGAGGGTCGTCTTCCCGGTGCCGGGCGGCCCCCAGAGGATGACCGAGACCGACCCGCTCTCCCCGGTGCGATCACCCGCGAGGGCCACGAGCGGCGACCCCGGGGTCAGCAGATGGCGCTGCCCCGCCACCTCGTCGAGGCTCGTCGGGCGCATGCGCACCGCGAGCGGGGTCGCGCCGGCGCGCAGTCCCGGGCCGGATTCCACCATGCGGACCAGCGTAGCCGCGGCATCCGACACCGTTCTTCTGCCCCGACGCGCAGCGCGGCGATTGGTGCACGCCCGAGGGCTTGCGTAGAGTCGGCTCGCAGCAGCACCACACCCCAGGCGAACGGCCGAGAAGGAGCAGGCGTGGCATCGAACGACCGTCAGGCACGCGAGGAACGCGCACGCCTGCGCACGTACCAGGCGCGGCAGGAGGTCCACGCCGGCAAGCAGCGCCGACGTACGCGCGACAACGTCATCGCGGGCATCGTCCTCGTCGTGGTGCTCGCGCTCGCGGTCGGCGCGCAGCTCTTCTTCTTCAACGGCGGCCCCGGCAGCCCCGAGCCCCAGGCGTCGGCGACGCCGACCCCGTCGGCCGATGCCGGCGAGAACCAGGGCGACGTCCCGTCGCCCGACCTCGCCGAAGGCCGCACCTGGACGGGCACGCTGACGCTCAACGACATCCCGCTCGGGGTGGAGCTCGACGGCGCCGCCGCGCCGCAAGCGGTCTCGAGCGAGATCAGCCTCATCCAGGCCGGCTTCTACGACGGCCTCAGCTGCCATCGCCTCACGAAGGACTCGATCTGGGTGCTGCAGTGCGGCGACCCGAACGGCGACGGCTCGGGCGGCCCCGACTACAGCTACGGTCCGGTCGAGAACGCGCCGGCCGACGGGGTCTACCCCGCGGGCACGATCGCGATGGCGCGCCAGTCGGGCGACGCCTACAGCCAGGGCAGCCAGTTCTTCATCGTCTACGAGGATTCGACGATCCCGGCCGACGCCGCGGGCGGGTACACCGTCGTCGGCAAGGTGACGAGCGGGCTCGACGACCTGCGTGCCGGCATCACCGACGCGGGGCCCGCCGGCGGCACGTCCGACGGAGCACCCACCGTGCCCACGACGATCACCGCCTTCACGATCGAGTGATCGAGGTGCCGCCTCCGGGCGGTGCAATAGGCTTGACAGCACATCGCCGCCGATGGGCGGCATGGGTTGACCGCACATCGCCGCCGCCGGGCGGCGTCCGACCTACGACAGGGTGAGGCCGTGACCGAATCAGATCAGCAACCGTGGGGCCGCGTCGACGAGACGGGCACCGTCTTCGTCCGCACGAGCGACGGCGAACGCGAGGTCGGCCAGTACCCCGATGCCACGGCTGAAGAGGCGCTCGCCTACTTCGAGCGGAAGTACGCCGATCTCGCCGGCCAGGTGACCCTGCTCGAGCAGCGCGTGCGCCGCGGAGCGCCCGCCGCCGACGTCGCGAAGGCCGTGACCGCGCTCGGCGAGTCCGTCGCGAACGCGCACGCGGTCGGCGACCTCGACGCGCTCGCCCGCCGCCTCGAGGCGCTCTCGGGCACCACGAAGGAGCTCACCGAGCAGCAGCAGGCCGAGGCGAAGGCGGCGCTCGGCGAGGCGATCGCCGAACGCACCCGGATCGTGGAGCAGGCCGAGAAGCTCGCCGCGCAGGACCCGGCGAAGACCCAGTGGAAGCAGACGTCGGCCGAGCTCGACGCCCTCTTCGCGAGCTGGCAGCGCCACCAGCAGGAGGGGCCGCGCCTGCCCAAGGGCGAGGCGAACGACCTGTGGAAGCGGTTCCGGGCGGCCCGCTCGACGATCGAGCAGCACCGCAAGGCGTTCTTCGCCGAGCTCGACGCGACCCACCGCGACGTGCGCACGCGCAAGCAGCGGCTGATCGAGCGCGCCGAGGCCCTCGCACCGCGCGGCGCCGACGCCGTCGGCGACTATCGCAGCCTCCTCGACGAATGGAAGCAGGCGGGTCGCGCCGGAAAGAAGCTCGACGACCAGCTCTGGGCGCGCTTCAAGGCGGCCGGCGACGTGCTCTTCGACGCGAAGGCCGAGATCGACGCCAAGGAGGACGAGGCGTATCGCGCGAACCTCGACGAGAAGCTCGTGCTCCTCACCGAGGCGGAGACGCTGCTGAAGGAGACCGATCCGAAGCCCGCCCGCACGGCGCTCAACCGCATCCAGCGGCAGTGGGACGAGATCGGCCGGGTGCCCCGCGACCAGGTCCGTCCGATCGAGGACCGGCTCCGCAAGGTCGAGAACCACGTCCGCTCGCTCGAGGACGAGCGCTGGCAGCGCGAGGACCCCGAGAAGAAGGCCCGTTCCGAGGGCATGCTCGGGCAGCTCCAGGAGGCGATCGAGAAGCTCGAGTCCGAGCTCGCCGCCGCCGAGGCCGCCGGTGACGCGAAGGCCGCCGCCGACGCGCGCGAGGCGCTCGAGGCCCGCAAGGCGTGGCTGAAGGCCGTGGGCGGCTGAGTCGGCACGCCTCCGCGACATCCATCGACGAATCGGCCGTTCTCCACAGAACGGCCGATTCGCCGTTTCGGCGCCCCTGGATGTCGCAGCATGGGGTGATGGCGCGACTCCCCGCGGTGCTCGGCACCGATGACCTGCCGCTCGCCGAACTGTGCGCCGCCCGCATCGACGGCGAGCTGTTCCGCATCGACGACGCCTGGGCCCCCGTCGACGAGCCCGACCTTCCCGGCCTGCGCGCGGCCGCCGTCGCCCACCGGGCGCCCCGCGCCCTCATCGTCGAGCGATTCTCCGCCGCCTGGGTGCACGGCGCCCTGGACTCTGCGCCGCCGATCGCGCAGTTCTGCGTGCCGCACCGGGCCCGCGTCGCGGTCGTCACGGCCCGCGCCGCGACCGTGCGCGAGGTCGCGATCGACGACGACGAGATCACGGCCTTCGCGGGGGTCGCCTGCACGAACCTCGTGCGCACGGCCTACGACCTGCTGCGTGATCCGTCGAGCGCCGACGAGGCGGTCGAGGCCGTCCTCGCTCGCATGATCGCCGAACGAGCCGGATTCGCCGCGGCCGTGCGCGAACGGCTCACCGGAGCGAACCGGCTCCCGCACCGCCGACTCGCGCTCGAGCGCCTCGGTCGCGCCGAGACGGCGGTCCGCGTCGAGGCCGCGGTGCGCGCCCGCATCGAGCGCGCTCCGCGTCAGCCGTCGCTCACGCGGTAGACGTCGTAGACGGCGTCGATGCGTCGCACGGCATTCAGCACCCGGTCGAGATGCGTCGTGTCGCCCATCTCGAAGACGAAGCGGCTGAGGGCGAGTCGATCGGTCGAGGTCGAGACGTTCGCCGAGAGGATGTTGACGTGATGCTCCGAGAGCACGCGCGTGACGTCGGAGAGGAGGCCCGAGCGATCGAGCGCCTCGATCTGGATCTGGACGAGGAACACGCTCTTCGAGCTCGGGGCCCACTCGACGTCGATCATGCGCTCGGGCTCGCGCATGAGCGACTGGACGTTGTGGCAGTTCGCCTGGTGCACCGAGACCCCCGCACCGCGGGTGATGAAGCCGACGATCTCGTCGCCCGGCACGGGCGTGCAGCAGCGCGCGAGCTTGACGAGGATGTCGGGCGCTCCGCGCACGAGCACCCCCGAGTCGGAGTGCCGGGGCAGCGGCCTCGAGCGAGCGGGCAGCGGAAGGTCGGGCTCGTCCACGTCGTCGATGTCGCGCACGAGCGCGACGACCTTCTCGAGCACCGACTGCGTCGAGACGTGCCCCTCGCCGACGGCGGCGTAGAGGGAGGAGACGTCGTCGTAGTGCAGCTGCGCCGCCACTTCGGCGAACGACTCCTGGCTCATGAGCTTCTGCAAGGGCAGGTTCTGCTTGCGCATGGCCCGGGCGATCGCGTCACGCCCCTGCTCGATCGCCTCGTCGCGGCGCTCCTTCGTGAACCACTGGCGGATCTTGTTCCTGGCGCGGGGACTCTTGACGAAGCCGAGCCAGTCCTTGCTGGGGCCGGAGTCGGGGTTCTTCGAGGTGAAGACCTCGACGACGTCGCCGCTCGCGAGCTCGCTCTCGAGCGGGACGAGGCGGCCGTTGACCTTTGCGCCCATCGTGCGGTGGCCGACCTCGGTGTGCACCGCGTAGGCGAAGTCGACGGGCGTCGCGCCCGCGGGCAGCCCGATCACCCGGCCCTTCGGCGTGAAGACGTAGACCTCCTTCGCTCCGATCTCGAACCGGAGCGAGTCGAGGAACTCCCCCGGGTCGGCCGTCTCGGCCTGCCAGTCGGAGATGTGCGCGAGCCAGGCCATGTCGGCCTCGTTCGCGAGTGCGGGGCCGCCGGCGGACTTCCCGGTCGTCTGCTCCTTGTACTTCCAGTGGGCGGCGACACCGTACTCGGCGCGCTGGTGCATGTCGTGCGTGCGGATCTGGATCTCGACGGCGCGACCCTTCGGGCCGATCACGGTGGTGTGCAGCGACTGGTAGAGGTTGAACTTGGGCGTCGCGATGTAGTCCTTGAACCGGCCGGGCAGCGGGGTCCACCGCGCGTGGATCGCACCGAGCACGGCGTAGCAGTCGCGGACGGAGTTGACGAGCACCCGGATGCCGACGAGGTCGTAGATCTCGTCGAAGTCGCGACCGCGCACGATCATCTTCTGGTAGATCGAGTAGTACTGCTTCGGCCTACCGACGACCTTGCCGCGGATCTTCGCCGCCTTGAGGTCGTCGTTGATGAGGTCGATGACGTTCTGCACGAACTCCTCGCGCTGAGGCGTCCGCTGCTTCACGAGACTCTCGATCTCGGCGTACAGCTTGGGGTAGAGCACGGCGAACGAGAGGTCTTCGAGTTCCCACTTGATCGTCTGGATACCGAGCCGGTGCGCGAGCGGCGCGTAGATCTCCAGCGTCTCGGTCGCCTTGCGCGCCGCCTTCTCGGTGGGCACGAAGCCCCACGTGCGGGCGTTGTGCAGCCGGTCGGCGAGCTTGATGATGAGCACGCGGATGTCCTTCGACATCGCGACGATCATCTTCCGCACCGTCTCGGCCTGGGTCGAGTCGCCGTACTTGACCTTGTCGAGCTTGGTCACGCCGTCGACGAGCATCGCGATCTCGTCGCCGAAATCGGCCCGGACCTCGTCGAGCGTGTACGCCGTGTCTTCGACGGTGTCGTGCAGCAGCGCCGCGGCGACCGTCTTCGACCCGATGCCGAGGTCCGCGAGGATCTGCGCGACGGCGATCGGGTGCGTGATGTACGGCTCGCCGCTCTTGCGCTTCTGTCCTTCGTGCGCCCGGTCGGCGACCGTGAACGCGCGTTCGATGAGCGCGATGTCGGCCTTCGGGTGGTGCATGCGCACCGTGCGGATGAGCGTGTCGACCGCGCCCGAAGGCTGTGCCTTGGAGAAGATCCGAGGCACGAGCCGCCGCAGCGACGCCGTCGAATTGACCCCGGTCTCCGTCACCCGCGCACCTCCAGAACTCAATTATCACCGTTCCGGAGGGCGTGGCGTGCACGAGCGTGCACGCCGGGGGCGAACGTCATGCGCTGGGCAGTGCCTCGGCCACGGCCGCGGACGCCCCGGCGCGCTCGCGCTCCTTGAGCACCTTCTGGTCGTGGCGCTTGATCTCGGGCTCGCCCTCTCGCAGCAGCGAGTAGAGCGGTGCGGCGAGGAAGACCGTCGACCAGGTGCCCACGAGGATGCCGATGAGCAGCGCGAGCGAGATGTCGCGCAGGGTGTCGGCGCCGAGCACTCCGGCGCCGATGAACAGGATCGACGCGACCGGCAGGGCGGCCACGACGCTCGTGTTGATCGAGCGCACGAGGGTCTGGTTGACGGCGAGGTTCACCGACTCCGCGAACGTGCGACGCGACTCCTGCCCGTCTTCGGAGGTGTTCTCGCGGATCTTGTCGAACACGACGACCGTGTCGTACAGCGAGTAGCTGAGGATCGTGAGGATACCGATCATGGCCGCCGGGCTGATCTCGAAGCCCACCGCCGCGTAGAGGCCGGTCGTGATGACGAGGTCGGCCATGAGCGCGAGGATCGCGGCGAGCGACATCTTCCAGGTGCGGAAGTACAGCGCCATGACGAGCGCCGCGAGGAGCACGAAGGCGATGAGACCGACGATCGCCTGGCGGGTGACGTCGGCGCCCCAGCTCGGGCCGATGAACGACGAGGTCACCTCCGACTCGGGAACGTCGTACGCCTCCGCGAGTGCGGCGGTCACGTCGTGCGACTCCTCCTGCGAGAGCTGGTCGGTCTGCACGCGCACGCCGACGTCGCCGACGATCGTCACCTTGGTGGTCGTCTCGGGAACGACCGACTCGACCGCGTCGATCGCGGGTTGGGCCGTCGCGTTCTCGACGCCGGAGATCTGGAACTGGGAGCCGCCGCGGAACTCGATGCTGAAGTTCACGCCGGTCAGGAGCGGGAGGACGACCGAGATGAGGACGATGACGCCCGCGATCGCGAACCACTTCTTGCGTCCGCCGACGAAGTTGAACGAGCGCTTGCCGGTGTAGAGGTCGTTGCCGAAGGTCGTGAGACGGTTCGCCATCAGGACTCCTCCCCCTCGTTCTTGGTATCGCCGGCCCCGACGGCCGCCGCCTTGCGTTCGGCGATCGTCTGCCGACGCTGCGCCTCCTTGGCGCTCGACGCGGCCTTCTTGGCGGGTACGGCGGTGGGCTTGCGGAACTCGGCACGACCGCGGTACACGGCGCCGAGCGCGTTCGGGTCGAGGCCCGACCACGGGTTGCCGCTCGAGAAGAACTTCGTCTGCGCGAGCAGCTGCAGCATCGGGTGCGTGAACAGGATGACGATCACGACGTCGATGATGGTGGTGAGGCCGAGGGTGTAGGCGAAGCCCTTGACGCTGCCGACCGCGAGGATGAACAGCACGACCGCGGCGAGGAGGTTGACGCCCTTCGAAGCGAGGATCGTGCGGAAGGCGCGCTTCCACCCGGCCTCGACGGCGCCGACGAGCGGACGCCCGTCACGGAGTTCGTCGCGCACGCGTTCGAAGTAGACGATGAACGAGTCGGCCGTGAAGCCGATCGCGACGATGAGGCCCGCGATGCCGGCGAGCGAAAGGCGGTAGCCCTCGCGCCAGGACAGGATCGTGATCATCAGGTAGGTGATGAGCGCCGCGATCATGAGCGACGCGATCGTCACCGTGCCGAGCGCCCGGTACTGGAACAGCGTGTAGATCACGACGAGGATGAGGCCGATGAGGCCGGCCACCAGCCCCGACTCGAGCTGCGACGAACCGAGCGTCGCCGAGATCGTGTCGGACGACTGGACCGTGAAGCTGATCGGCAGGGCGCCGAACTTGAGCTGGTCGGCCAGCGCCTTCGACGACTCCTGCGTGAAGCTGCCGGTGATCTGCGGACGACCGTCCGTGATCGCTCCGTTCATCGCGGGCGCGGTGAGCACGGCTCCGTCGAGCACGAACGCGAACTGGTCGCGCGGCGTCTGCCCCGAGAGGGCGAAGAGCCGGGTGCTGACGTCGGCGAACTCCTCGGTGCCCTTGTCGTCGAAGACGATGTTCACGGCCCACTGGCCGGTCGAGGCGCCGGTCTGCGTCGTCACCATGCCGTTGGTGGCGTCGACGATGTTCTCGCCGCTCGCCTCCACCGGCCCGAGCAGGTACTTGGCGGTGCGCGTCACGTCGCAGGTGACGAGGGGCTGGTCGGCGGGGGCGACGCTGGCGTCGGTCTCGTCCATCTGCGAGCAGTCGAACGAGTCGAACTCGGCCTGCAGTGCTGGCGTGATCCACGCGGGGTCGCTGCCGTCGGTCGGCACCGCGGTCGGCGTCGACTCGAGCTCCTCGGCGGGCTCATCGGTCGGCGACGGACTCTCGGTCGGGTTGATCGCCTGGTTCGTCGCGGCGTCGGCGAGCAGCACCGCGCGGAGCTCGAGCTTCGCGGACTGCTCGATGCGGGCACGCGTCTGGTCGTCGAGCTCGCCGGGGATGCGAACGACGATGTTCTGGCCCTCGGTGTTGATCTCGGCCTCGGCGACGCCGGACGCGTCGACGCGCTGGCGGATGATCGAAACGGCCTGGTCGAGCTGCTCCTGCGAAGCGGTGTCACCCGTCTCGAGCTTGGGCGCGAGGATGATCTGCGTACCGCCCTCGAGGTCGAGCGCGAGCTTCGGCGTCCAGGAGCCGCCGCCCCACATCACTCCGGCCGCGTTGATGCCGAACAGGAGCGCGATGATGACGCCCAGCCAGATGAGGGACCGCCAGGCCTTGCGGACGGGCGTCGGCCGGGATGACCGCTTCGATGGTGCAGCCACGTGTTCTGCTTTCTCTGCAGGAGCCCGCGCGACATCGCGCGGGCCGAGCCTCGGGGTGAGTCTGAGTCGCTCGACTACTTGTTGTCGGGGGTCTCGTCGGTGTTCGGCTGGTCGGTGCCCGACGAGTCGGCCGGCTTCTCATCGGCCGGCGCCTCCGTCACGCGCTCGCCGAACTCGGGCTCGCCCTCGTCGGCCGCCGGTGTCGCGTCGGAGCCGGTGGTCGGCTCGACGACCCGGGCGATCGTCTGGCGGTGCACGGTGAGGATCGTGCCGGGCGAGGTCTCGAGCAGCACCTGGTTCTCGTCATCATCGATCGAGAGGATCGTGCCGAACACGCCGAAGTTCGTCATCACCTGCGCACCGGGCTGGACCTTCGACTGCATCTCCCTCGCGTCGGCCTGGCGCTTGCGCGAGTTGCGGAACATGAAGAAGATCAGGACCGCCAGGACGGCGAGCATGATGATGGTGATCGGATCGAACGTCATGAGGGTGAGATACCTTCCGGGGTGCGCATTGCGCACGAAGTCGAGGGGCGTTGAGGGTGACGCCTCAATGGATTATAGGTCATCGATCGGAAGGACCGCTGCCGCTCCCCCGGCCGCCTCGACGAGCCCGAAATGGCGCCAGGCCGCCGGGGTCGCCACCCGGCCCCGGGGGGTGCGCGTGATGAGCCCGATGCGCACGAGGAACGGCTCGACGACGGCTTCGATCGTCTCGGCCTCCTCCCCGACCGACACGGCGAGCGTGTTCAGTCCGACCGGCCCTCCGCCGAAACGCGTGAGGATCGTCTGCATCACCGCACGGTCGAGCCGGTCGAGGCCGAGGGCGTCGACGTCGTAGAGCTCGAGCGCCGCCCGCACCGCGTCGACGTCGGCGCGTCCGGAGTGGACGAGCGCGTAGTCGCGCACCCGTCGGAGCAGTCGGTTCGCGATTCGCGGCGTGCCGCGGCAGCGACCGGCGATCTCGGCCAGCGCCTCGCGATCGATGTCGAGCCCGAGCATCGACGCCGCGCGGGCGAGCACCTGTTCGAGCTCGGCTTCGTCGTAGAACTCGAGGTGCGCGGTGAACCCGAACCGGTCGCGCAGCGGATTCGGAAGGAGGCCGGCGCGGGTCGTCGCGCCGACGAGGGTGAACGGTGCGAGGTCGAGCGGCACCGAGGTCGCACCCGCCCCCTTGCCGACCATGATGTCGATGCGGAAGTCCTCCATCGCGAGGTACAGCATCTCTTCGGCCGAGCGCGCCATGCGATGGATCTCGTCGATGAACAGCACCTCGCCGGGAACGAGCGAGCTCAGGATCGCCGCGAGGTCGCCCGCGTGCTGGATCGCCGGACCGCTCGACATGCGCAGCGGTCGCCCGCCTTCATGGGCGACGATCATCGCGAGCGTCGTCTTGCCGAGCCCGGGAGGGCCGGCCAGGAGGATGTGGTCGGGCGTTCGCTGCTGCAGTGCGGCCGCCGTGAGCAGGAGCTGCAACTGGCCGCGGACGCGGGTCTGCCCGACGAACTCCTGGAGGCTGCGCGGCCGCAGCGCACCCTCGAACGCGAGCTCGGCCTCCGAGGCGAGCTCGGGGTCGGTGAGGTCGTCGGCAGGACGACTCATCGGGCCCTCCCGGCCTGCTGGGCGGGACCGAGCCGGGCGAGGGTGAGCCGGAGGAGCGTGGGCACCGAGGCCGCCTCGACCTCGTTCGCCTCCGCAAGCGTCTCGTCGAGCGCTTCGGCGGCGACCCGTTCGGACCAACCGAGCCCCGTGAGCGCCGCGAGGACGCTGTCGGCGATGCCGCCGGCGGCGACGGGCGCCGAGGCGGGGCGAGCCGCAGGCGCCGCGAGCTTGCCCGCGAGCGACACCGTGATGAGCTTCGCCGTCTTCGGACCGATGCCGCTCACCTTGCGGAACACCGCGTCGTCCTCGCGATGCACGGCCTCGGCGACCTGCTCGGGCGAGAGCGACGAGAGCACGCCGAGCGCCGACTTCGGCCCGACGCCGGTCACGCCGATGAGCAGCTCGAACACGTCGAGCTCGTCGCGCGTGCCGAAGCCGAACAGCGTCAGCGAGTCTTCGCGGACGATGAGGGAGGTGTGCACCGAGAGCTCGTGGCCCTCGCGGCTGGCGAGGACGAGCGCCGGAGTGGTGTTGACCTGGAAGCCGACGCCGCCCACGTCGATGACGACCGAGCTGCCGGCTGCGGCGAGCACTCGTCCGCGGAGAGAGGAGATCACTCCTTCACCCTACGGGCCGCCCCCGACACGGCCGCGGAGCGCTCCGCGGCGAGCCATGCGCGCTGCGCCGGCGTCAGCGCCGAGCCATCCCCCGTCGCCGCGCCGCCGCGCGCGGCCTCGCGGACCGCCTCGCCGGCGACCCCGCCCGTGCGCCACGCATGGCAGATCGCGAGCGCGAGCGCATCGGCCGCGTCCGCCGGCTTCGGCACCGCCTCGAGCCCGAGGATGCGAGCGACCATCGCGCCGACCTGCTTCTTGTCGGCGCGGCCGTAGCCGGTGATCGC